>NZ_FNWZ01000012.1:0-1237 GCF_900108575.1 Tardiphaga sp. OK245
CAAAAAACGCCGCTTCCTTCGGGAGGCGGCGTTTTTTGTTGTCTGGATTCTGCTCTGATCTCGGGGAATTAGAGCAGCATGCGCGCTCATCACGGCGGTCGCAGCTCCTCAAGACGCCGTTTCCGTTGCCGTCCCTCATCCTGAGGAGCGGCAGAGGTCGATCGCAAAAAAATCCAGTCACGATTCAGCGCAGCCTTTTTTGTTTCCGGCGTGATCGCCAACAGGCGCTTGCGGGGCTTTCGCAATGTCGATCGCGGTGACGACCCGCATCGGCCGAGATCATTCGGCCGCGATCCATCATCAAAATCCGAACCCACGTAGTGCGGTCCGATTGAGCTCATTCAGGATCGCGTTCGCCCCGGGCGGGGGAAGTGAAGCGATCCGAGATCCGAAAAGGCTGCGATTGGAAGAACGGATTGTTTCCTTCGCGCAACTGCATCGCCGCTGCTGCGCAGTCCGCTGGCTGGCATCTTGCGCACCGATCGCTTTTACCAGCGCCTTTGCATCTGCGTACTCACCACGGCGCTGCAGCATCGTTGTGCCGTCTGCCTGATAGTTCTCAACAGCAGATGGGGCATTGATGCCCGCGATGCGCAGCAGCTCGTGGCATCATCATCGTGCGAGCCAAAGCGTATCGGAGGATCCGGATATCCCTGCAATTCAATGCGGAATCCTGCTGTCATCATCGCAGCGCACTATGATTCGGCGTCGACTTTACGCACACGAAAAACGCGTGACGATTTTCTGACGATTGGGCGTTGACAGCTTCGAGAGTGCGAGACTATAAACCGGCCACTGAGCGCGGCGGCGCCGGGGCCCACGGGTCCGGGACGGTTCGACGCTCAGAAGCACCTCAACGCGATGTGTGAAGCACCAGCCGACAGTTTCGGTGGGTGTTTTGTCGTCGGGTTGAGCTGTCAGGTTTTTGCAAGGAAGCCTGGCGGATCTCTATCGGTGCAATGGTCTGCTGTTTGTTTCGAACGAAATAATCGGCGCACTGCGAAGAAAGAGGTTGCTTCCTTCCTCTGGAGGGTCTACTGGTTCGCTCCCTTCGGGGCGCTGGCATCCACTGGATGCCGCCTGATGGATCTCACTTTGGAAGATCTGAAGATAGAGATTTCTCCCTCCTGGGGAGAGTGACGCTTCGGCGTTGGGCTGTTTGACAAGTTAAATTGAAGAAAGAGAAACGTGGACGGCGGAGTCCTTGCGGGTCTCGTTCGATGGAAGCTTCGGCTTC
>NZ_FNWZ01000011.1:0-2500 GCF_900108575.1 Tardiphaga sp. OK245
TGAGGCGGGGCCGGACGAAAGACTTCGGCGGTACACGTTTTGAACAAAGGTTAACACCATCGTTGTTAGCGCTGTGAAGCGCGGACAGCAGATTGGCTGAACTTCGGTTTGGTCGATTTAGTATGGTGGGACCTCGTCAATACGTTGTGATCAGCCGGTTTAAAGTTTCAAGTCCAACTTGAGAGTTTGATCCTGGCTCAGAGCGAACGCTGGCGGCAGGCTTAACACATGCAAGTCGAACGGGCGTAGCAATACGTCAGTGGCAGACGGGTGAGTAACGCGTGGGAACATACCTCTTGGTTCGGAACAACACAGGGAAACTTGTGCTAATACCGGATAAGCCCTTACGGGGAAAGATTTATCGCCGAGAGATTGGCCCGCGTCTGATTAGCTAGTTGGTGGGGTAAAGGCCTACCAAGGCGACGATCAGTAGCTGGTCTGAGAGGATGATCAGCCACATTGGGACTGAGACACGGCCCAAACTCCTACGGGAGGCAGCAGTGGGGAATATTGGACAATGGGCGCAAGCCTGATCCAGCCATGCCGCGTGAGTGATGAAGGCCCTAGGGTTGTAAAGCTCTTTTGTACGGGAAGATAATGACGGTACCGTAAGAATAAGCCCCGGCTAACTTCGTGCCAGCAGCCGCGGTAATACGAAGGGGGCTAGCGTTGCTCGGAATCACTGGGCGTAAAGGGTGCGTAGGCGGGTTTTTAAGTCAGAGGTGAAATCCTGGAGCTCAACTCCAGAACTGCCTTTGATACTGAAAGTCTTGAGTATGGGAGAGGTGAGTGGAACTGCGAGTGTAGAGGTGAAATTCGTAGATATTCGCAAGAACACCAGTGGCGAAGGCGGCTCACTGGCCCATAACTGACGCTGAGGCACGAAAGCGTGGGGAGCAAACAGGATTAGATACCCTGGTAGTCCACGCCGTAAACGATGAATGCCAGCCGTTAGTGGGTTTACTCACTAGTGGCGCAGCTAACGCTTTAAGCATTCCGCCTGGGGAGTACGGTCGCAAGATTAAAACTCAAAGGAATTGACGGGGGCCCGCACAAGCGGTGGAGCATGTGGTTTAATTCGACGCAACGCGCAGAACCTTACCAGCCCTTGACATGTCTATGACCGGTACCAGAGATGGAACCTTCCCTTCGGGGCATAGAGCACAGGTGCTGCATGGCTGTCGTCAGCTCGTGTCGTGAGATGTTGGGTTAAGTCCCGCAACGAGCGCAACCCCCGTCCTTAGTTGCTACCATTTAGTTGAGCACTCTAAGGAGACTGCCGGTGATAAGCCGCGAGGAAGGTGGGGATGACGTCAAGTCCTCATGGCCCTTACGGGCTGGGCTACACACGTGCTACAATGGCGGTGACAATGGGATGCAAAAGGGCGACCTCTCGCAAATCTCAAAAAGCCGTCTCAGTTCGGATTGGGCTCTGCAACTCGAGCCCATGAAGTTGGAATCGCTAGTAATCGTGGATCAGCATGCCACGGTGAATACGTTCCCGGGCCTTGTACACACCGCCCGTCACACCATGGGAGTTGGTTCTACCTGAAGGCAGTGCGCTAACCGCAAGGGGGCAGCTGACCACGGTAGGGTCAGCGACTGGGGTGAAGTCGTAACAAGGTAGCCGTAGGGGAACCTGCGGCTGGATCACCTCCTTTCTAAGGATGGTTCTTCAGATGCTTGCATCTATCGAACCTCTTTTGAAACATCAGTGGCCAGACATTGGATCAATGTTTGAGCTGCATAGGCGGGACACCGCCGTCTTCGTTTCTCTTTCTTCGCGGACGAACACACGCTGGGGCGTGCTCGTGCTGCTTGTTGGCGTTTGATCGCAAGGTCATGTCGATGAGCCGAGCGCAGTCCTTTGTTGTTAGGGCTTGTAGCTCAGTTGGTTAGAGCGCGCGCTTGATAAGCGTGAGGTCGGAAGTTCAAGTCTTCCCAGGCCCACCATATTTGCGCGCTTTGCTTTCAAGGCTGCTGCTGACGTCGACATCACATGCGCAAGCATCGCATCTGCAAAACGCGAACTACAGCGTTGAGCATTCGTCTTCTGGAACGGGGGCATAGCTCAGCTGGGAGAGCGCGTGCTTTGCAAGCATGAGGTCGTCGGTTCGATCCCGTCTGCCTCCACCAGAAACTTCTGATGGATGGCGACGTTGAGATCGTAACAAACATTCAGTGTGTTCAGACAGCGCGCGCCACATGGGCAGCGCCTGATTTAGTCCGCGGTATAACTTCGCTTGTCGGTCTTACGAGATCGACTGCGGGATTTATGACATCGTAAAGAGGAGATCGTTCCGAGGTTCGGATCTGCAAGCAATTGCGGATGCCGCAATCATAATCTCCAGGAATTGAATGCGAACGCTTTGCTTGCAAAGCTTCCGCATCTTTATTCCTTTTCAACGAAGCTTGACCGCCTCGTTGTCGGTTCGATCTTACGAAGCAAACTGGTCTTTCTAAATCATATCCAGCTGCATGAAGTGCGCACGGCTTGACC
>NZ_FNWZ01000004.1:0-141964 GCF_900108575.1 Tardiphaga sp. OK245
AAACCTGATGGAGATATTGTCAACGGGATATAGGAATAAATGTTTAGGCGCTGTCTTGCCGCCCCACACTGTCATTCCCCGGCAAACCAATTGGTTTGCCTGAGGGCGCGGGCGCACCTTCGCGCACGCGAACCCGGAATCCCAGCATGTTCAGCGCAAAACAGTCCGAGATTCCGGGTTCGCGCTCTGCCGGCTTCGCCGGCGACGCACGCCCCGGAATGACGAGTCAGGTCGCCTCGTCCCCTCACCCCCGCGGCTTCGGCGTGAACGGGCCCTTCGGCGCATTGCCGATCAGCGACACGACGATCAGCGCTGCCATCGCGAACCAGAAGGTGAGCCAGAAGCCGTCGATATAGGCCAGCGTATTGGCTTCGCGCTGCACGAGGCTTGCGAGCGTGCCGATGCCGCGCGCTTGTGCGAGACCCTCGCCATGGCTGGCGAAGCGGCCGGTGAGTTTGGCAAGAATGCCGACGACATCGGCATCGCCGCTGGCGACATGCTGGCCGAGCAGATTCGAATGGATCTGCTCGCGCACGCGCAGCCAGGTGCCCATCAGCGCAATACCGATCTCGGCGCCGCCGAGTCGGAAGACCTGGATATAGGCCGCAAAGGCGGTGGCGCGCGACGGATCGGAATTCGACAGTGCGATGATCACGATGGGCAGCAGCGTGAAGCTCTGCCCAAGCGACTGCAACATCACCATCGGGATGAAATCGCCAAGCGCCCATTCATGGGTGAGCTGCGTGCCCAGGAGGGCGGCGGCGGCGAATGCCGCAAGGCCAATGATCAGCGTCAGCTTCACGTCGTAGTAGCGAATGAGCCAGATCGACAGCGGCACGAGTACGATCATCGGCACGACGGCATAGAGCAGAAACAACATGCCGGACTGTTCCGGCCGCAACAGCGCGATGTTGGTGAGAAAATTCGGCGCCAACGATGAATTGGACAGGCTGGTCATGGTGTAGAGAATGATCGTCAGCAGCGCGAGACCGATATTGCGCGACAGCAGCACCTCGGCATGCGCCCATGGCCGTTTGACCACCGACTCATTGATGAAGAAGCCGACGGTCAGGACCGTGCCGCCGCCAAGCAGCGCCACCACGGTACCCGAACCCAGCCAGTCCAGCCGGTTGCCCTGATCGAGCCCGGCATAGATCATCGCCATGCCGGTGCCGAGCAAGAGCATGCCGCCCCAATCCGCCTCGCACAACACGAAGCGGTTGATCGGCTCGCGCGGTGTGCCGAGCCAGACGAACAGCGCCAGCAGCGGCGCGATGATGACATCCTGCCAGAACATCCATTGCCAGCCGATGTGGCTGACATAGAAGCCGACCAGCGCGGTGCCGGAATTGAGCGAGAAGCCGACGCGAATGGAATAGATCGCAATGGCCGGTAGCCACCACTTCATCGGCAGATTGCGGAAGATGATCAGCAGCGTTGCCGGCACGAAGGTGCCAAGCAGCATGCCGTGCACGATGTTCAGCACCAGCAGCAGATTGTAGTCGCGCACCAGCGGGATCACCAGCGAGATCGCCGCATAGACCAGAGCGGGAATGCCGAGCACGCGGCGGAGCCCGAACACGGTGGCCATCCAGGCCACCGCAGGCGCGATGAAGATCTGCGACGCTGTTCCGGCGGTGGAGAGCCACGCGCCTTCATCGAAACTCAGCCCCAACGCCCCGCGCAGATCGGCGAGGCCGATGGAGAAGATACGCGTATCGAAATTGGCGAGGAATGCGCCGAGCAGCACCGCGCCGACCGCAAAGATCGGATGATGCGAAACGCCCCCGGTCGAGACCGGGCCGCTTTCGATGACCTTACTTTCCGCCATTGCCGGCCGCCGGCGCGTCGGTGTTGATGCTCGCGGTTACCGACATGCCCGGCAGCAACCGGTCGAGCAGCGGCTGTCCCTTGTCGAGCGTGATGCGGACCGGCACGCGCTGCACGACCTTGGTGAAATTGCCGGTGGCGTTATCCGGCGGCAGCAAAGCGAATTGCGATCCCGACGCCGGCGAGACGCGCTCGACACGCCCGCGCAGCGTCTCCGCGGAGAATGTATCGACCACGATGTCGACGGGTTGGCCGGGCTTCACGCGCGTGAGCTGCGTTTCCTTGAAATTGGCGATCACATAGACGTCCGGCAGCGGCACGATGCTGATCAGGCTCGAACCGATATTGACATAATCGCCCGGCTGCACCTGACGCTCGCTGACCACGCCATCGAAGGGCGCCACGATCTTCGTATAACCGAGGCGTAGTCTGGCGGCATCGAGCGTCGCCTTGGCGCCGAGCAGATCGGCGGCGCGCTGCTTGCGCGTGCCGGCAAGCACTTCGAGCTGATGCTTCTGCGCGGCGATCACCGCGCCGCTTGCCTTCACGTCGGCCTGCGCCTTGGCATAGGCGGCGGTCGCCTGTTCGAAGCGCTGCCGCGTGCCGGCCTCGGTCTGCGTCAGCGAAGCCTGACGTTCCCGCTCCTGCTGCGCCTGCACTTCCATCGCCTGCGCAGACACACGCTGCGCCTCGGCCTGCGCGATGGTGGCGTATTGCAGCTCGACCTGGTTGGCGAGATTGTCCAGCGCCGCCTGCGCACCGGCGACGCCGGCCTCGGCCTGTGCCACCTGCGCCTCGTAATCCGCGGGATCGATCTGGATCAGGAGATCGCCGGCTTTGACGTGCTGGAAGTCGCTGACGGCAACGGCTTTCACCGCACCGGCCACGCGGCTCGACAGCCGCGTTGTCTGCGCGCGGATATAGGCATCGTTGGTGGTTTGCACCGCGCGGTTGCCCATCCAGATGTCCCAGCGGGTGGTGGCCAGAATGATGAAGACAACCGCGGCAGCAACGGCCAGCAGCGGAATCGCAAGACGACGCCACGCCTGCTGCGCGGGTGTCAGCGCTGCAGGCTGTGCGGGCGGTTGCGCAGCCGGTTGCGCCGGTGTCGGCGCAGGAGGTTGTGACGGCGCCGGTTGCGGCGTTGGGGATGCATCAAGCTGGGACATGTCTTCCTCGCAGCGACCTGAGTGACATTATGTCTCATGTCGTCGCACCCGATTCAATCGCCCGATATCGGCAATCCATACCGGTGCCGCAGCATTCGGGTTCGATTCGTACCAAAGACCGCAGATTTATATCTTTTTGCGGCGTGCCGGTTTGTCGCCGCCATCAGATGGCGCCGGAGTATCCGGACCACGCGGCTGCAGATAGCGTTGCAGCGCAATGGCGCGCTCGCTGGATTCGACGAGTCGCTCGACGCTCCCTAGCAATTGATGAAATTCGTCCGCGTTGAGACAATCGAACTGCACGTCATTGACCTGACGCTGCGTGGGATTGAGGCTTACGAGCAGCGCATCGCCGGCCTGCGTCACCATGAGACGCAGGCGCCTGCGATCGGCGGGATCGACGAGCTTGTCGAGCAATCCCATCTGCTGCAGCTTGTTGGACACCGTGGTGACGAAAGCGCCGCTGAGATGCAGATGCGCTGCGAGTTCGCGCACGCTGACATCGCCTTCAGCGGCCAGATATTTGACCGAGATCAGCACGGTGTATTCGATCCCGGCCAGGCCGATCGCGGCGGCATGCCCCTCACGCACGGTCTCGTGACGCGCGAGGAACGCCAGCAATGTGTGCACGAGTTGCCGGAATGCATGATCGGAGCCATCGACCAGCAGCGCCTTGCGCGACGTGGTCAGCGCCGGAGCCGGAAGTTTTGCCTTGAGCGCGGTTTTGGCTCCCGTCTTCACTGCGGGCTTGGCCGCGGCCTTTTCGGATTTACGCAGCGCCGGCGTCTTGGAGAGCGGCGCAACCTTGGAACGAGACATACCGCTTCCCAGTGAACGATCCGCTACAGGATTGGCTGGCGCCCCCTGCTTCGTCAAGCGATTCTGCATACCTTCTTAACGAAGCTATTGATCAAATGCATTTACTGGGTCAGGATCGGCGCCAAATCTGACGGGAGAACATCATGAAACTCGATATCAGGCGCCTGCTCTGCTTCACCGACCACAAGGAGGTCGAGGCCGGCCACCGGCACGACCAGCCGCTGCGCCGCGTCGCCGCCGTGGCCATCGTCGCCAATCCCTATGCCGGACGCTATGTCGAAGACCTCTCCGAGGCAATTGCCGCCAGTGTCGAGGTCGGCGCCGTGCTGGCCAAGCTCGCCGTCGAGGCGATGGGATCGTACAAGGTCGAGAGCTACGGCAAGGGCGGCGTCGTTGGCCTCGGCGGCGAACTCGAACATGCCAATGCGATGCTGACCACGACTTTCGCCACGCCGCTGCGCGAGGCCGTCGGCGGCGCCGAAGCGTGGATCCCCTCTTTCACCAAGCTCGCCGCTCCCGGCTGCCTGATCGACGTTCCCCTGGCGCACAAGGACGCGCTCTATGTCCGCTCGCATTACGACGGCGTCTCGGTGACGCTGCCGCCCGACGCGCCGGCCGTTGACGAAGTTGCGCTGATCGTCTGCCTCGCCAATCGCGGGCGGCTCAATGCGCGGGTCGGCGGGTTGAATGCCAGGGATATCGGCGGCAAGGACGGCTTGCGCTAGGCTGCGGCTTTGTGCGGCCTTGGACGGCCTTGAGATTGCGGAGACGAATATGAAAACGGCCATCGTCAATATCGGCACCATCGTCACCGGTGATCTCAAGGCGCCGTTCGCCGACGGCGACGGCATCCTGATGCAGGACGGCCGCATCAGCGCGATCGGCACGCTGTCATCGGACCAGGTGTCATCGGCCGATGTGGTGATCGACGCCGCCGGCACCACGGCGATTCCCGGCCTGATCGACAGCCATGTGCATATCACCTTCGGCGATTACACGCCGCGGCAGCGCGTGGTCGGTTATCTCGAAAGCTACGTGCATGGCGGCACGACGACGTCCATCACGGCGTCGGAAGTGCACGTGCCCGGACGTCCCAAGGATCCCGCCGGCGTGAAGGCACTGGCGCTGGCCGCCCGCGCCTGTTTCCTCGACTATCGCCCCGGCGGCATGCGCGTCCATGCCGGCTCGATCATCCTTGAGCCGGGACTCACAGAGGCTGATCTGGAAGAACTGGTCAAAGCGGGTCTGTGGCTCGCCAAGGCCGGCTTCGGCGCATTCGAGACACCGTTCGACTACGCGCCCTTGATGCTCGCCGCACGCAAGCTCGGCATGGTCACCACCATGCATACCGGCGGCTCATCGATCCCCGGCTCATCGGGCATCTGGGCCGAACATGTACTGAAGTCCAATCCAAGCGTCTCGTTCCACGTCAATGGCGGACCGGTGGCGATGCCGGAAGCCGGCTTCGCGCGGCTCGTCAATGAGAGCGACATCGCGCTACAGCTCTGCACCGCCGGCAATCTGCGCACCGCCCTTCTGACGGCGAAGCTGCTCGACGAGGCCAAACAGCCGGAGCGCCTGCTGATCGCGACGGATACGCCGACCGGCAGCGGGATCATGCCGCTCGGCATGTTCTACACCATCAGCCATCTCGCCAGCCTGGGCGGCATGCCGCCCGAACAGGCGATCGCCGCGGCGACGGGGAACAATGCGACGGTCTACCGGCTCAACAGTGGGTTCCTGAAACCCGGCAAGGATGCCGACGTGGTGCTGATCGACGCCTGCGCCGGCGGCTCGCAGGACGATGCGCTGTCGGCGCTCGTGAATGGTGACGTGCCGGCGGTGAGCGCCGTGATCACCGACGGCGTGCCGCGCTTCGTCGGTCGCAGCCGGAACACGCCGGCGGGGATGCGTAATGTGCGCGTGGCGGAGACGAGATTGCCGCGGGATTTCTCGGGCGCTGCGGCGCATTGATTGGGATTGCAGGGAAGCAGCGGCACGCACGGTAGGCTCCCTCTCCCCGCATCTTGCGCGGGGAGAGGGGTGGGGTGAGGGGCGAGGCACAAGACCCGCCGCATTTAATCCCCCACAGATCGGCACGTTCTCCGAACTGCACATACTGCGCTTGCGTTGAACACCGAGAATGGCCCCTCACCCGCCGCGAAGACGCGGCGACCTCTCCCCGCAAAGAGCGGGGAGAGGTTAGGCAAGCAGCTGCGCTTTAGTTGCTGCCCTTGAATTCCGGCAGATCATATTTCGCCGTCATCTTCTCCGCCATGCCCGCCGCGCGCTCCCAGTCATAGGTGCGGTAGCTGTGGCCGCGGGTGACGAACTGGGCACCGGCATAGAACATCTCATACTGCAGATGGCGCGAGGCGAATTCGGAGCCGACGGCGTCCCAGGTCAGCTTCAGCAGCTTGACGCGGTCCTGGCCCGACATCGCCGGCGAGATTTGCGTCAGCCCGATAATATCAGCGATCTCCGGATTGCTGAAATCATCCACCGAGGACGGCAACATCAACAGCGCGCCACCGGCAAGTTCGCGGATGGCGCTGATGATCTGCGGATACATCTCCTGCGACTGCACCTGCGCCGCATAGAGCAGATGCTTGTTGGGGAGGAAATAGTCGCCGCGCATCGCGCCGCCGGCTTCCATGCCGAGCACCATGCCCTCGATCAAAGCTGCCTGCGAGGCCAGCTTGCCGAGCACATCCACCACCGGCGGGAAATTGATGGTGCCGATGGTCTTGGCGATGCCGCGCGCGAGGCCGACCAGGAAACGCAGCTTCACCGACAGGCGGATCTGCGCCTGATAGTTCTGATAGACATGGGCCGGCGTGTCATGGAGCTGGGCGCGGCACATATCGGTGTTGCGCAGCAGGAACACGCGCTCCCACGGCACTTTCACGTCGTCGAAGAACACCAGTGCGTCGTTCTCGTCATAGCGATAGGCCAGCGGATTGTCGTATTCGTTTGGCGCATGGGCCTCGAACGATTTCCGCGACAGCATCTTGAGGCCCTTGGTGCCCATCGGCAGCGCGCAGGAAAACGCCAGATGCTCCTCGCCCGGCCGCAGCGGCTGGCCGGAGCCGACGAAGATCTCGTTGGCCATGATGGCTGACGTGGCGAACAGTTTGGCGCCGCGGATGGTGATGCCCGACGCATCCTCGTCGACAATGTGCGCGACCATGTCCTGCGCATTCTTACCCTGATCGCCGAACGCCTTGGAGCGATCGCCCTGCACGTTGTTGATCACATAGGTCAGGAACAGGTCGCTCTTGCGGGCGTAGTCGTACCAGTCGCGGAACGCCTGCGCGCGTTTCGGATCGTAATTGTCGAACACCTCGATGCCCATCATCATGCCGGACATGGATGAGGCCACGTGATCGGGCGAGCGGCCGAGGAAGCCGCCGGACAGTTCGGCCCATTCCACCAGCGCCTTGCGACGCTCGACCAGTTCCGCGTAGCTCGTCGGCAGTTGCCAGGCGCGATTGACGCGGCGGCCACCACCGACATCGAAGGTCATGCGTTCGATATTGGCGGGGTCGGCCTGATAGTCGTACAGCGCGCCGGCCGAGGCGACCGCATGGCGATAGGCCGGATGGGTCGAGACGTCGTCGACCTTCTTGCCGTCGAGATAGACCGCACGGCCGTCGCGCACAGCGGCGACATGCTGGGCGCCAGTCTTGACGCCGGCAACTGCCGCCCCGGATCCAAATGCCTTGTTCATCACTCTTCTCCGTCACCTGCTGCCGGCCGCGTGCCGGTCATCACTATTAATAGCTATCATCCGAAGCTATTTTAAATCCGTTGTCAAGCGGACCTGTGGCATTCGCACACTTGCATCATTCGTCGCGATTGCAATTACCGCGCGAAGCCGCCAAGCTCGGGCAAGTTTTGATACATGGGATCATCACGTGGCCAAATCCGCAGCGCGCTCCACTTCGATCGGCAAATCAGTTGGCAAGGAGATCAGCAAGAAGCCTGCCACAGGCCGGCCGGCGTCCCGCGCTGCATTGACGGTCTCCCGTCCGGAGCTGCTGGTGGACGGTTCGGACGCCCAGTTCCGCCGCCTGGTCCACAGCCTGTTCGGCTTCCTTGTCCGCCACCAGACCTTGCGCGAAGGCCATGCCGCCGTCATCGGCCTCGCCGGCATCGAATACACGACCTTGATTTCGATCCGGCACCTGTCGGCGCAAGGCGACGTCCATGTGCGCGCCGTCGCCGATCACCTGCATCTGAGCGGCGCCTTCGTCACCACCGTGACCAACAAGCTCGAAACCAAAGGGCTGATCACCAAGACCTCGCACACCGGCGACCGCCGCCGCATCAGCCTCGTGGTGACACCGCATGGCGCCGAACTGCTGGAGCGGCTCGCGCCGACTCAGGCACAGGTCAACGACGTGCAGTTCGGCTGCCTCGGCACCCGCGAATTCCACCAGTTGCTGGACATGGTGCAGCGGCTCGTCGATTCCAGCGACCGCGCCATTGCGTTGCAGCGTTATCTGGCCGACACCAATGTGAAGCAGCTCTCGCCCGAGGCGCAATCGATCGCCGTCGCCAAGCGCGGCAAGCCGCGCAAGGGCTGAATCCGGTCTGCAATCTGACCCGCGTCAGGACCGGCGGTTGCACCCGGCCAAGGCCCCGGGGATAGCCACTGCCCGCGCCGCCATTGCTGCGACAAAACGGCACCGGGGGAGCGTAGCCCCTTCCCGCCCAAGGGCGACGCGGGAATCAGCCGCGACGCGCCCGCAACACCAAACACCCGTGAAACAGGCAATTGCGCGCATTCCCGCCAGCTTCGAATTGCTGCATTTCCGGGCCGCACTGCCGCATAAATTAGCTTCTTAAGAGAACTATTTTATAAAGATACTCAGAATGACGATTGTCAAAGCCTGAAATTTATTGGACGATCCGACCAACGCTGTCATTCCGCTGTCACAGCTGGCGATGGCACATGGCGTGCATAGAAATCTTTATCTGGATTATGCTGCGGATCACTGCAGCAAAAGCATCAGCAGAAGAGGACGATCGTCGATGTCACGGATCAAATCGAATTTGCCGCGCGTATTAGGCACAGTTGCCGCCGTCACGCTCTCCGCCATGGTTGGCGGTCAGGCATGGGCGCAGGAAATCGCCATCGGCGCGGTGGTGCCGAGCTCCGGTCCGTTCGCCGAGTGGGGCCGCAGCAACACCGTGACGCTGAAGATGCTGGAACAGCAGACCAACGATGCCGGCGGCATCAATGGCGCGAAGCTGAAGATCACCATTCTCGACGACGCCGCCAAGCCGGCGCAGGCCGCAAGCTCGCTGCGCAAGCTGGCGGGCGACGAAAAGGTTCTCGCCGTGGCCGGTCCGCTGACCTCGAGCGCTGCCGAAGTGACCTTCCCGGTCGCCAATGAAATGAAGGTGGTCTCCACCTCGCAGGCCTCCTCGAAGCCGGGCGTGGCGAAGCTCAACCGTCCGTGGGCTTTCCGCAACACCATCGACGAAGGCGTTCTCGCCAAGACCACCGTGCCGTTCTACAAGAAGGCCTTCAACATCAAGACCGTCGCCGTGATCTTCGACGCCAAGGACGCCACGGCGTCCACCGTCGGCAAGGTGATCATGCCGGCCGTGCTGAAGGCCAATGACATCATCGTCGCCAACGAGAACGATCTGCTGTCGTTCAACACCGGCGACCTCGACGTCTCCGCACAGGTCACCAAGCTGAAGGCCCTCAACCCTGACGGCGTCGTTGTCAGCGCCGATTACAGCCAGGCCATCACCGTGCTGCGCGAAATGAAGCGCCAGGGTCTGATCAAGCCGGTGGTCGGCGCCACCCAGTTGATCTCGTCGGCGATTCTCAAGGCTGCGCCGGAAATCCCGGTGATCGCGCCCGCGACCTTCTATGCCACCATGACAGGCCCGGCACCCGAGAAATTCACGGCCACCCTGACGCCGCTGCTCCGCAAGGAATCGGGCCTGCCAAAGGACATCGAGCCCTCGATGTATGACGCCAACATCTACGAGATCGTCTCGATGTATATCGACGCGATCAAGAAGACTGGCGTCACCGGCAAGCCGGCCGATCTTGAAGCCGACCGCACCAAGATCCGCGATCACCTTGCCAAGCTCGAAGGCTTCGCCGGTCTCGGCGGCCCGATCGGCTTCAACGACGACGGCGACGCGATCAAGGCCTTCTACGTGCTGCAGGGCCAGAACGGCGCCTGGGACACCAAGGTCAAGGGTTGCAGCTCGGCGCCCGGCCACCCGGCCTGCTGATCTCTCACATTATCCACGCCGCTGCGGCCGGGAAGTCCTCCCGGCCGCAGTCATGATGACGACCACCTGATTTAACGATTGCAATCCCCATGCTGATACAGCAACTCGTCAACGGCCTGACGCTCGGAGCGGTCTATACGCTGCTGGCGCTGTCGTTCTCGCTCGTGATGGGCATTCTCGGCATTCTCAATCTCGCGATTGCCGAACTCTTCATGATCGGCGGCTATCTCGGCTTCACGCTGATTACCGCAGGCTTCCCGCTTCCGGTCGCCGTGCTCGGCGGCATGCTCGGCGCAGCCGTGATCGCCATCGCCATTGAGAAGATCGGCTACCAGCCGCTGCGCGACGCGCCGCTGGTGACGCCGATGCTGTCGACGCTGGGTTTCTCGATCATCCTGCAGAACGTCGCCACCAACATCTGGGGCTCCGATCCTGCCCAGCTCCCCGACGAGTATTTCGGCAAGCAATATACGCTCGGCCCGGTCAATATCGGCGAGATGCAGCTGATCGTTCTCGTCGCCACCGTCGTGCTGGTCGCGCTGGTTGCCTATATCGTGCAGAAGACCCCGATGGGCCGCGCGCTGCGCGCCGTGGCCGAGAACCGCGAGGTCGCACGAATCCTGGGCGTCTCCGCTGACCGCCTGACCATGCTGGCCTTCATCCTGTCGGGCTCGCTCGCCGGCGTCGCCGGCGTATTGATCGCGCTGCATTACGGCACCATCACGCCCTATCTCGGCGTCGAGATCGGCCTCAAGGCCATCGCCGTGATGGTGATCGGCGGCACCCGCCAGATCTGGGGAGCGCTGGTCGCGGGTCCCTTGATCGGCATCGCCGAAGTGCTGACCGTCGCCTACGGCGGCTCGCAGGTGCGCGACTTCGTCGTCTACGGCTTCATGATTTTGATTTTGTTGCTGCGTCCACAGGGCCTGCTTGGCGGCGCGCGATCCGATCAGGGGCAGCGCGTCTGATGTCGACCTATTACGCAAGCCTGCTCGCCGAGTCCGGCATTCTCCTGCTCGGCGCACTCAGCGTCTATATCATCCTCGCCACCGGCCAGCTCTCGCTCGGCAATGGCGCCTTCATGGGAATCGGCGCGTATCTGTCGTCGTATCTCACCGTCGCGCTGAACGTACCGCTGACGCTGGCCCTGCTGATCTCGGCCATCGCCGCCGGCATCATCGGCGCCATCGTCGCCTTCCCCGCGCTGCGCTTGAAAGGCATTTATCTCGCCATGGCCACCGTCGGCTTTGGCGAAATGGTGCGCAGCTTCTTCCTCAATTTCGACGCCATGGGCGGCTCCGGCGGCTATCGCGGCATGCAGCACATCTCGGTCGGCTATGTCTGGCTGTGGGCCGGCGGCATCCTGATCGCCGTGATGCTGCTGGAGCGCTCGCGCGTCTGGCTGGAAATGCAGGCGGTGCATGACGACGAGACCGCCGCGGGCCTGATCGGCCTCAACACCACCGTGACCAAGATCGGCGCCTTCGGTGTCGGCGCCGCCGTGGCCGCCATCTCCGGCGGATTGTTCGCGCATCACAATGTCTATATCGAGCCGGCCAATTTCGGCTTCGATCGCTCGATCGAATTCGTGCTGGCCGTGATCCTCGGCGGCTCCACCGTCGGACCGGGCTCGCTGGTCGGTTCGCTGCTGCTGGTGTTCCTGCCGGAATTCCTGCGTCCGATCGCCGACTGGCGCCTCGCCGCCTTCGGCACGCTGCTGATCGTCGTGCTGCTGGTACGGCGTCAAGGCATTCTCGATCGTTCGCTGATCCGCACACTGACCTTCCGGAGGGCCGCGGCATGAGCACGCCCCTGCTTCAACTCACCGGTGTCACCAAGACGTTCGGCGGCATCCACGCGCTGTCCGGCATGGTCTGCGAAGTGCCGGAAGGCAAGATCGTCGGCGTGATCGGCCCGAACGGCGCCGGCAAGACGACGCTGTTCAACACGATCACCGGCGCCTATCGCGCCGATGCCGGCGAAGTGAAACTCAAGGGCGTCGATGTCACGCAGTGGCCGTCCTATCGCATCGTGCGCGAGGGCATCGCGCGCACGTTCCAGAACATCCGTCTGTTCGGCAGCATGACGGTCTGGGAACATCTGCTGGTGGCGCAGCCGCATAGCGAAAGCGCGTGGCGGCGTCTGCTGCCGATCGCCTGGGCCAATCCGGCGGCGCAGGAACGCGCCGAGGAAGTGATGGCGTTCTTCGGCCTCACCGAACTGCGCGACCGCCCGGCGAAATCCCTGCCCTACGGCATCCAGCGCAAGGTGGAGATGGCGCGCGCCGTCACCGCCAGGCCGAAGCTGCTGCTGTTGGATGAACCCGTCGCCGGCATGAACCACGACGAGGCCGAGGAAATCCGCGCGCTGATGATCCGTCTGCGCGACACCGGCCTCACCATTCTGCTGATTGAACACGACATGAATTTCGTGATGCGGCTCTGCGACTATCTCTATGTGCTCGATTTCGGCGTGCTGATCGCCGAAGGCAAGCCGGAGGAAGTGCGCACCAACCCGGTTGTCCTCGACGCCTATCTCGGAAAGGACGACTGATGCTCACCATCCGGGGCTTGCAGGTCCGCTACGGCGCCATCACCGCGGTGCGCGGCGTCGATCTCGACATCAAGCAGGGCGAAATCGTGGCTTTGCTCGGCGCCAATGGCGCCGGCAAGAGCACGATTGCGCGTTCCATCGCCGGGCTTCTCCCATTCCAGGGCGACATCACCTATCAGGGGGAGAAGCTCGTGCCGAATGCCGCCGAGAAGAATCTGCGCCGCGGCATCGCGCTGGTGCCGGAAGGCCGCGGCATTCTCGCGCGCATGACGGTCTATGAAAATCTGCTGATGGGCATCTACACCCGTCCGGACAAGAGCGAGGCGATGGCCGATGTCGGCCGGATGCTGGAACGCTTCCCGATTCTCGGCAAGCGCCGCGACGGTCTCGCTAGTCTCTTGTCGGGCGGCGAACAGCAGATGCTGGCGATCGGGCGTGCACTGCTGTCGAAGCCAAAGCTGCTGCTGCTCGACGAGCCCTCGCTCGGCCTCGCGCCGCTGATGACCGATACGCTGTTCAAGATGATTGCGCAGTTTCGTGACGAAGGCCTCACGGTGCTGCTGGTGGAGCAGAAGGCGCGGCAGACGCTGAAGATCGTGGACAGAGCCTATCTGCTGGAAACTGGCCGCGTGGTGACCTCAGGCACGGCGCAGGCGCTGATCAATGATCCGACATTGTCGGAAGCGTTTCTGGGTGGGGCGCACTAACGCAGTACTTGTCTTAGCCACACTCTGTCATTCCGGGGCGCGGCCGACTCTTGTCGGACGCGAACCCGGAATCCCGAGATAGTTGAAACGCCCGGGAGCCAAACACTCCGAGCTTCCGGGTTCGGCACGTCGCCTGCGGCGCCGAGCCGCCCCGGAATGACGAGTGTAGGGCAGCACGCGTGGCTACGCCCCATACCGCGCCATCACCGGCCAGGTCTCCACGCCATTATTATGCCCAACCACCTGATACGCCGCGTGCAAATTCACCGTGGGATCGCAATGCGTGGTCAGCAGCAATACGCGACTGCCGAGTTTCGGCGCTTCCGCGCCTGATGGCATCGTGATCATGCCATGTTCGTCGCCGCCGAAGCGATAGGTCGAACCTTCCGGCACACCCAACATCAGCGACGGCACCGGGCCATTGAAGGCCATCGCCTTGACGCCGGCATCCACGGTGAATTCGCCGGCACGATTGACCGACGTGATCGTCGCGAGAATGAACAGACTTGGATCGTAAGGCAGCGCACCACCCTCGTGCTCCAACTTGCCGTAGTCGGAATCCATGAAGACATAGGAACCGACCTGCAACTCGGTGAAAGTGCCCGTTGCATCATAGGCGCAGGCGCCCGTGCCGCTGCCGGTCACGATCTCCGCCTTGATGCCAGCTTCCGTCAGCACATGCAGATGCTCGTCGAGCATGGCCCGCACGCGCGCAGCACCTGCCCTGCGCTCCTGCGAGTCGATCATGTGCTGCACATGACCGGCAAAGCCCTGAATGCCGCCGAATGTCATGCCCGGCGTGGCTTCGATCAGTCGCGCCAGCGCGAGCGTCGATGCCGTATCGACCACACCGGTGCGGCGCTGGCCGACATCGATATCGATCAGCACCTGCAGAGGACGGCTGCCGGCATCGAGCAATTCATGCAGCACGTGAATCTGGTCGGCGTAATCGACGACGATGCTGATATCGGATTGGTCGGCGACAGCGGCGAGACGCGCGAGCTTCGGTCGGTCGGCCACCGGCGTGGTCAGCAACAGCCCTGTGATACCGGCCTGCGCAAAGGCCTCGATCTCGGCGACCGTCGCGCAGGAAATGCCGACAGCGCCAGCCTCGATCTGCATCTGCGCGATACGCGTCGATTTGTGAGTCTTGGCATGTGGGCGAAGCGCAACGCCGTTCGCTTTGGCGAAGTCGGCCATGGCCGTGATGTTGCGCTGAAGAGCAGACGCATCCAGCACCAGCGCAGGCGTCTGGATATCCGCGAAGGCCGGCAGATTGGGATCGAGCATGTTTGGCATCACAGCAGCTTCGCGCCAAAGTTCTTCGCCGGGTCCATTTCCGCAGCGAGTCTGCCTGACGGCGTCGCGGCCTTGCCGCCCTCGCGCAGCATCAGGCGTCCCTCGCCCAGCTTGCTGGTGAACGTATCGCCATCGACCAGCACGCGGCCGCGTAGCAGAACCTTTTCGGGCCAGCCGGTGACGGTGCGGCCGGAGAACGGCGAGAAGCCGGTGAGATCGTGCATCATCTCGTCCGAGAGCGTGACCTTGCGGGCGGGATCCCAGATCGCGATGTCGGCATCGTTGCCGATGGCGATCGAGCCCTTCTTCGGCAGGTTGTAGATCTGCGCCGGCGCGGTCGATGTCAGCTCGACGAATTTCGACAGGCCGAGACGACCTTTCGACACCATGGCGTCGAACAACAGCGGCAGGCGAACTTCGAGGCCCGGCAGACCGTTGGCGACCTGCTTGAAGGTCGGATTCGGCCCGGCGCGGAGCTTGCCGGTCTCGTCATAGCGATAGGGCGCGTGATCCGACGAGATCAGTTGCAGATCGCCGAGGGCCAGCGCGTGCCACAGCGCCTCCTGATCGTCTGACGTGCGCGCCGGCGGGCTGCACATCCACTTCGCGCCTTCGGCGCCGGGCTTGTCCATGTCCTCGGCGGTGAGGAACAGATATTGCGGGCAGGTCTCGGCGAAAATCTTGACGCCGCGGCCGCGCGCCTCGCGGATCACGGCGGCGCCTTCGCGCGTCGAGACGTGGAAGATCATCACCGGCTGATCGAGCAATTCGCTGAACGCAATCAGCCGCGTGAAGGCTTCGGATTCCGACACGCGCGCATGGCTGACAGCGTGATATTTCGGCGCGGTATAGCCCTTGTCGATCAGGCGCTTCACCATCCAGGCGATGACGCCATGATTTTCGGCGTGAACGCAGACCAGCGCCTTCGCTTCCCGCGCTGCGGCGAGGATATCCAGCAGCTTCTCGTCGTCGACCTTGAGCCGGTCATAGGTCATGAAGATCTTGATCGAGGAATGGCCTTCCTTGACCAGCGACGGGATGTCCTCGGCAATCACCTTGTCGGTCACATCCGACACGATGATGTGGAAGGCGTAATCGATCATCGCGCCTTTCTTCGCCAGCGCCGTGTAGTCGGTCACGACCTCGCGGACATCCATGCCGACATGCTGGGCGGCAAAGGAGATCACGCTGGTGGTGCCGCCAAAAGCTGCAGAGCGCGTTGCGCTCTCGAAGGTGTCGGCATTCATGATGCCCGCGGCGGAGAGCTGTTCGATATGGGCATGGGCATCAACGCCGCCAGGCAGCACCAGCTTGCCTGTTGCATCGATCTCCGTCTTGCCGGCTGCAAGCCCGCAGCCCAGTGCCACGACGGTCTCGCCGGTAATACCGACATCGGCGGCAAATACATCGCTCGATGTGGCGACGGTGCCACCGCGGATTACGAGGTCGTAGACGGGATCGGACAAGGGCAGAACTCCAGGGATGAGATCAGATATGCGAACATTTTACAGGCTTTGACGGTCGGCACTTTCCGGTAATACTGCTGTCCTGACAAGGAGCCGAATATGCAGCCCCGCAAGAAGATTCTGGTGGTCAATCCGAACAGCAATCCGCAGGTGACGCGCAACCTCGCGGAGGCGTTGCAACCGGTGATGTTCGAGGCCGGGCCCGAGATCGAATGCGTCACGCTGGCGGAAGGACCATTGGGCGTGCAGACGCAGGCCGATCTCGAAAGCGTCACGATACCGCTGAGCCGGCTGGTCGCCGCGGACAATTCGGCCGATGCCTTCGTCATCGCCTGCTATTCCGATCCCGGCCTGCATGTGTGCCGCGAGGCGACGCAGCGTCCGGTGTTCGGCATCGCCGAATCCGGCGTGCTGACCGCGCTGTCACGCGGCGACCGCTTCGGCGTCATCGCGGTGGCGCAGGGCTCGATCGGCCGGCACATGCGTTATCTCCGCCAGATGTGCCTGATGGATCGCTTCGCCGGCGAACGTCCGCTCAACATGAGTGTGGCGGAAGCGGCTTCCGGCGACGACACGCTGGCGCGTATGATCAAGGTCGGCCGCCAGTTGAAGGACGAGGACGGCGCCAATGCCGTGGTGATGGGCTGCGCGGGCATGTCGCGTCATCGCAGCGCGCTCGAGGATGCGCTCGGCATTCCGGTGATCGATCCGACCCAGGCTGCGGTGAGCATGGCCATCGGCACGGTGATGTTTCAGTAAGTTTGAGCTCCGGCAGTGAGCTCCCTCTCCCCGCTCTTGCGCGGGGAGAGGGGTGGGGTGAGGGGCGAGGCACGACCTCGGCCGAAACTCGGCAGCAATGCACTGCTCAGTGAGCGACACGAGAATCCGACACTAACGCGATTGCGGTGAACCGCCCCTCACCCGCCGCGAAGACGCGGCGACCTCTCCCCGCCTAGCGAAGCTTCGCTTCGCCCGGGAGCGGGGAGAGGTTAGGTCAGCGCTTCTCGTCGATTTAAGAGCGTCACTTACTCCGGCGGCAGGACCACGCCGGTCTGGCTGGTGATCCGGCCATAGTGCTCGATGCGGCGGTGACGCTTGAAGTCGAAGATCGTGTCCTTGCCGAATTTCGTGTCGTCGAGATCGACGGTGCAGACCAGCAGCTCATCGCCTTCGGTCTTGGCTTCGGCGAGAATGACGCCATTGGGATCGACGATCAGCGAGCCGCCGATCAGGGGATGACCGTCTTCATCGCCGGCCTTGGCGACCGCGACGACGAAGGTCGAGTTCTGATAGGCGCCGGCCTGCACCGACAGGCGATTGTGAAACAGGCGCTGCTCCGGGCCCTCGACCGACTTCTGCGAATTCACCGACGGCGTGTTGTAGCCGAGCACGATCATCTCGACTCCCTGCAGGCCCATCACGCGATAGGATTCCGGCCAGCGGCGGTCGTTGCACACCATCATGCCGAAGATGCCGCCCAGCGCGCGGAACACGGGAAAGCCAAGGTCGCCCGGTTCGAAATAACGCTTTTCCAGATGCTGGAACGCACGCTCGGTGTCGAATTCGACATGTCCGGGCAGATGCACCTTGCGATATTTGCCGACGATCTTGCCGGTCTTGTCGGTGAGGATCTGGGTGTTGAAGTGATGGCCGTCGGGCGTCAGTTCGGCGTAGCCGATTGACAGCGCGATACCGGCCTTGGCGGCGGCGTCGAACAGCGGCTGCGTCGCAGCGTTCGGCATTTCCGACTCGAACCAGGTGTCGACCTCCTTCTGGTCGGTCATGTACCAGCGCGGGAAGAAGGTGGTCAGCGCCAACTCCGGATAGACGATCAGATCGGCGCCCTTCCCTTTGGCTTCGTCCAGCAGCGCCAGCATGCGCTTGACCACGGCCTCGCGGCTTTCGGCTTTCTGAATTGGGCCCAGTTGGGCAGCGGCGACGGTAAGCTTACGCATAAAATTATCCGGGTTCGAGTTGCGTGCGGTTTGTACCAGAACCGAAAGCAATGATCGAGCCAACACGAGGCCCTTCCGGCACGGTTGGGACCGGGCGGCCCAGACAGGCCTGATCCGGGCCTTCGCCCCCATGACTCATTTGGTCCGGAACACAACACGATTGATCCGGTTGTGCTGACACCTGATGCCCTCGTCCAAACAGTGGAAAAATCATGAAACGCCGCACCCTCATTGCCGCGAGCCTGTTGCTCGTGTCCTCCGCCCTCGCCCCAGCCGTTTACGCACAGTCCGTCGGCGAAAAGACGGGCGTCAATTCCGTTCTCGGTGTCAGCCCGAGCACCCCTGATTTCGTCAAGCAGGTCGCGATCAGCGACATGTTCGAGATCCAGTCCAACACGCTGGCGGAAAGCAAGGGAAATGCCGCCGAGAAATCCTTTGCAGCCATGATGGTGAAAGATCACACCAAGACCAGCACCGAGCTGAAGGCGATGGTCAGCAGCGGCAAGGTTAAGGCCGAACTTCCGGCAGCGCTCGACAGCGCGCATCAGAGTAAGCTCGACAAGTTGAAGGAACAAAGCGGCGCTGACTTCAGCAAGAACTTCAATTCGGTCCAGGTCGACGCCCACAAGGACGCGGTTGATCTGTTCGAGCGCTACGCCAAAAGCGGCGACAATGCCGAATTGAAGGACTGGGCCGAAAAGACGCTGCCGGCGCTGAAGCATCACCTCGAAATGGCGCAGAACCTCGGCAAGTAGCGCCTGCCCAATGCCGA
Source organism: Tardiphaga sp. OK245 (assembly GCF_900108575.1). Classification (NCBI taxonomy): domain Bacteria; kingdom Pseudomonadati; phylum Pseudomonadota; class Alphaproteobacteria; order Hyphomicrobiales; family Nitrobacteraceae; genus Tardiphaga; species Tardiphaga sp. OK245. The sequence goes on from NZ_FNWZ01000004.1 coordinate 18,835, forward strand.
ACTCCCTGAGGCCCGTGAACGCAATCGCGGGCCCTTCTCCCGGTAACTTCTGCGAGACATCCCATGGCCAAATCATCGATGCCCAAAAGCGGCACCACCAATGCAACGATTCACGATCAGACGCTCATTCGCGGTGAAGGCGGCGAACTCCATCAGATCGCCGGACCAGATGACGCGTTGCTGACGACGGCCCAGGGCGGCCCGGTTTTCGACGATCAAAACTCGCTCAAGGCCGGATCGCGCGGACCGACATTGCTCGAGGATTTTCACTTTCGTGAAAAGATCTTCCATTTCGATCACGAACGGATTCCCGAACGCGTGGTCCATGCACGCGGTTATGCCGCGCATGGCTTCTTCGAAAATTACGGTTCACTGGCCAAGCATACCCGCGCAGATCTGTTTCAGCGCGCAGGCGAGCGAACCCCCGCCTTCGTTCGATTCTCGACGGTCGCGGGCAGCAAGGGCTCGTTCGACCTCGCACGCGACGTGCGCGGCTTTGCCGTCAAACTCTATACCCAAGAGGGCAACTGGGACCTGGTCGGCAACAACATCCCGGTGTTCTTCATCCAGGATGCAATCAAGTTTCCCGATCTGGTTCATGCAGTGAAGGAAGAGCCCGACAGCGCCTTCCCTCAGGCGCAGTCGGCGCATGACAACTTCTGGGATTTCATTTCGCTGACGCCCGAAAGCATGCACATGGTCATGTGGCAGATGTCGGACCGAACGATTCCCCGCTCTTTCCGCTTCATGGAGGGGTTCGGCGTCCATACGTTCCGCTTCGTAAACGCCAAGGACGAATCGACCTTCGTCAAATTCCACTGGAAGCCGAAGCTCGGTCTGCAATCGGTGCTGTGGAACGAGGCCGTCAAGATCAACGGCGCCGATCCGGATTTTCATCGCCGCGACTTGTGGAGCGCTATCCAGTCCGGCGACTATCCCGAATGGGAGCTGCGGGTGCAGCTGTTCAACAACGAGTTTGCTGACAAATTCGATTTCGACGTGCTCGACCCCACCAAGATCATCCCCGAAGAACTCGTGCCCCCGATCGCTATCGGCCGTCTGGTGCTGGACCGCATGCCGGACAATTTCTTTGCTGAGACTGAGCAGGTCGCGTTCATGACGCAGAATGTTCCGCCCGGCATCGACTTCACCAATGACCCGCTGCTGCAAGGCCGCAACTTCTCCTATCTGGATACACAGCTGAAGCGACTCGGCAGTCCGAACTTCACCCATATCCCGATCAATGCTCCGAAATGTCCGTTCGGACATTTCCAGCAGGATGGACACATGGCCATGCGCAACCCGGTCGGTCGCGTCAACTATCAGCCAAATTCGTTCGGTGTAGGCCCGCGCGAGTCAACCGCCAAAGGCTTCAAGACATTTGCTGACATAGAGCAAGGCGCGAAGCGTCGGCTGCGCGCGGAGAGCTTTGCGGATCACTACAGCCAGGCACGGCAGTTCTTCATCAGCCAGACCAGGGGCGAGCAACACCATATTGCCGCAGCGCTGACTTTCGAATTAAGCAAAGTGAAGACGCCGGTGATCCGCGAGCGCATGGTCGCGCATCTCTTGAACATCGATGAAGGACTGGCCAACAGGGTCGGCACCATGCTGGGTCTTCCGACGATGCCGAAGCCTGCTGACGCGGCGATGCCCACGCGGCAGGATCTGGCGGAGTCGCCAGCGCTCAGCATTGTCGCAAATGGCCCGCAGCGTTTCGAGGGCCGCAAGCTCGGCATCCTCGTCACCGACGGGGTCGATACCAAGCTGCTTGCCGCCCTGCAAGGCGCGGTGACGGAGGCCGGCGCAACATACGAGATCATTGCGCCAAAGGTGAACGGGGTTGAAGCCAGCGATGGCAGCCTGGTCGCCGCCGACCAGATGATCGATGGTGGCCCGTCCGTTCTCTATGACGCAGTCGCCGTGCTCCCGGCGGAAGCCGGAATCGACGACCTCTTGCAGGAATCAACCGCCCGCGACTTCGTCACCGACGCCTTTGCCCACTGCAAGTTTATCGGACATTCCGAGGCCGCCGAGCGGTTGTTCGCCAAGGTGGGAATCGCGGACGACCTCGATGAAGGCGTCGTTGCGCTGGGCAGCGCCGACGACGTGGCGGGCTTCATGGACAAGCTGGCCAAGCTGCGGCTCTGGAGCCGCGAACCGAGCGTCAAGATGCGCTGAAACGTGCAGTTGCCCGCCCTGTGTGCGGGCCGGCATAACTTTTGAGCAAAGCTTTCAGATCGAAGCAATGGCGCGGCATTTTATGCTGCGCGATTGCCATGTCTTGCAAGAATTCTCTGAGCCGCCGCAGCATTAGGGAATGACTTGGCCGCCGGTTATGCCCTAGGTTGCGCGGGCTATGCGCTGGTTCCATCTGCGCAGGCACGACGCAGGAGACTTCGACACCATGACCCGCCTGGAAATGACCCGCCGCACGGCGCTGCTGACCTCCGCCGCCATTGCGGCCAATGTCGCGAACCCGCTGCGCGCCTTCGCGCAGGAAACGCCCCGCAAGGGCGGCGTGTTCAATGTCCATTACGGTGCAGAACAGCGTCAGCTCAACCCCAGCATTCAGGCCTCCACCGGCGTCTACATTATCGGCGGCAAGATCCAGGAAGCACTGGTCGATCTCGACGCCAATGGCCAGCCGGTCGGCGTGCTCGCGGAGAGCTGGGAATCCACACCGGACGGCAAGACCATCACCTTCAAGTTGCGCAAGGGCGTGACCTGGCACGACGGCAAGCCGTTCACTTCGGCCGACGTCGCATTCACCGCCATGAACATGTGGAAGAAGATCCTCAATTACGGATCGACCCTGCAGCTGTTCCTCACCGCCGTCGAAACGCCCGACGCGCAGACCGCGATCTTCAAATATGAGCGCCCGATGCCGCTCGGCCTGCTGCTGCGCGCGCTGCCGGACCTCGGCTACATCTCCGCCAAGCACCTCTATGAGGGCAGCAGCGACATCCGCCAGAACCCGACCAACCTCGCCCCGGTCGGCACCGGCCCGTTCAAATTCGTCAAATACGAGCGCGGCCAATACATCATCGCCGAGCGCAACGAGAACTACTGGCGCCCGAACGCCCCCTATCTCGATCGCATCGTCTGGAAGGTCGTCACCGACCGCGCCGCGGCCGCCGCCCAGATGGAAGCCGGCGACATCCAGTACAGCCCGTTCACGGGTCTCACGATTTCCGACACGGCAAGGCTCTCCAAGGACAAGCGCTTCATCGTCTCCACCAAAGGCAATGAAGGCAACGCGCGCACCAACACCATCGAGTTCAATTTCCGCCGCAAGGAGCTGGCCGATATCCGCGTTCGCCGCGCCATCGCGCATGCGATCAATGTGCCGTTCTTCATCGAGAATTTCCTCGGCGACTTCGCCAAGCTCGGCACCGGCCCGATCCCCTCGGTCTCCACCGACTTCTATCCGGGTCCGGACACGCCGCAATATGCCTATGACAAGAAGAAGGCGATCGCGCTGCTCGACGAGGCCGGCTTCAAGCCCGGCGCCGGCGGCACCCGCTTCTCGCTGCGTCTCCTGCCCGCGCCATGGGGCGAGGACATCTCGCTATGGGCGACCTTCATTCAGCAATCGCTCGGCGAAGTCGGCATTCCCGTCGAGATCGTCCGCAACGATGGCGGCGGCTTCCTGAAGCAGGTCTATGACGATCACGCCTTCGACCTCTCAACCGGTTGGCACCAGTATCGCAACGATCCCGCCGTCTCGACCACGGTCTGGTACCGCTCCGGCCAGCCGAAGGGCGCGCCCTGGACCAACCAGTGGGACTGGAAGAACGACGCCATCGACAAGGTGATCGACGACGCGGCCACCGAGATCGATCCGGTCAAGCGCAAGGCGCTCTATGCGACCTTCGTCAAGGAAGCCAACACCGAACTGCCGGTGTGGATGCCGATCGAACAGATCTTCGTCACGGTGATCACGGCCAAGGCGCGTAACCATTCCAACACGCCGCGCTGGGGATCGTCGAGCTGGCACGATCTTTGGCTTTCCGCCTGAGCCAAACTTCGCCACAATAGCCAGATGCGCATCCTGAGCCTTGCGGGGCGGCGGCTCGCCGCCTCGATACCCACATTATTCCTGATCCTGATCGGCGTGTTCCTGCTGCTGCAATTCGCACCGGGAGACACCGTCGATGCCATGATGGCGCAGATGGGCGGCGGCGATGCCGCGACCGCGCGCGAGCTGCGCAAGTTCTATGGGCTCGACCTTTCGATCCCGATGCAACTCGGCAACTATCTGTGGCGGCTGATCCGGCTCGATCTCGGTTTCTCCTCGATCTACGGCAAGCCGGTCGCCACCGTCATCCTCGAGCGGCTGCCGCCGACGATCCTGCTGATGACCGCGTCGCTGTCCTTTGCGTTTTTCTTCGGCCTGCTGCTCGGCGTCATCGCCGCACGCGGCGTCAACAAGTGGCCGGACACGCTGATCTCCACCCTCGGCCTCGTCTTCTACGCGACGCCGTCATTCTGGTTCGGCCTGATGGCCATCGTGGTGTTCTCGATCTATCTGCAGTGGCTGCCGGCCGGCGGCTTCGAGGATATCGGCGCCGTACAGACCGGATTTGGCCGCACTGTCGACATCGCGCTGCATCTGATCCTGCCGACCTTGACGCTGGGGCTGATCTTCCTCGCCATCTATCTGCGCATCATGCGTGCCTCGATGCTGGAAGTGCTCAATCTCGATTTCGTCCGCACCGCGCGCGCCAAGGGTCTCGACGAGACCCGCGTGGTGGTGAAACACGTGCTACGCAACGCCCTGCTGCCGATGGTAACGCTGATCGGCCTGCAGGCCGGCACCATGCTCGGCGGCTCGGTCGTGGTGGAGAGCGTGTTCTCCCTGCCGGGCCTCGGACGGCTGGCTTATGAGTCTGTCGTGCAGCGCGATCTCAACACCCTGCTCGGCATCGTCTTCGTCTCGGCGCTTCTCGTCATCCTCGTTAACTTCCTCGTCGACCTTCTCTATGCGCGGCTCGATCCGCGCATCCAGGCGGAGGCGTAAGCGATGGATGCCGTGAAACGCTATTTCCGCAGCCCGGCCGCCGTCGTGGGCCTGCTGCTCCTGCTGGTGGTCATTGTGATGGCGATCACCGCGAGCTGGATCTATCCGCGCGATCCGCTGGCGCTGGCTGGTCGGCCGCTGATCTGGCCGTTCTCCAATCCGCGCTTCCTATTGGGCACCGATAATTCCGGCCGCGATATCGCCGCGCAGATTTTCTACGGCGCGCGCATCTCGCTGCTGATCGGAGGCGTGGCGACTGTCATCGCCGTGGTCATCGGCGTGCTGATCGGCGCCTTTGCCGGCTATTATGGCGGCTGGGTCGATACCGTCTTGATGCGCATCACGGAGGCGTTCCAGACCCTGCCGAATTTCGTGCTGCTGCTGGTGCTCGTCGCCGTGTTCGGCTCGACCATCACCACCGTCACCATCGCCGTCGGCATCGTGTCATGGCCGGCACCGGCGCGGCTGACGCGCGCAGAGTTCATGTCGCTGCGCAGCCGCGAATTCGTCCAGGCCGGGCGCACGCTGGGCATGAAAGACATTCAGCTCATTCTGGGTGAGATCCTGCCCAATGCGCTACCGCCGGTCATCGTCTATGCCAGCGTGGTGATGGCCCTTTCGATCCTGCTGGAAAGCGCGCTGGCGTTCCTGCGGCTGTCCGATCCCAATGTGGCGTCATGGGGCAACCTCATCGGTCTCGGCCGCGACGTGCTGCGCGTGCAGTGGTACGTCTCCGCGATCCCCGGCATCGCGATCCTGCTCACCGTGCTCGCGGTGTCGCTGGTCGGCCAGGGCCTCAATGATGCGCTTAATCCGAGACTGAAAAGCCGATGAGCGCCGTGGACAATCCGATCCTCACCGTCGATGGCCTCAGCGTGAAGCTGCCGAAAGGCGCCGACCGCTCCCACGCGCTGGGCGGCGTCTCGATGGCGATTGCCGCCAATGAGATCGTCTGCGTGGTCGGCGAGTCCGGCTCCGGCAAGTCTGTCATGGCCAACGCCATCATGCGGCTGCTGCCCGGCGAAGTCGCGATCGATGGCGGCCGCGTGCTGTTCGAGGGCAAGGACCTCGCCAGCGCCAGCAATGCCGAGATGCGCAAGGTGCGCGGCGCCGGGATCGCGATGATCTTCCAGGAGCCGATGACGGCGCTTAATCCGCTGCGCACCATCGGCGACCAGATCGGCGAGATGTTCGAGATCCATACCGATCTCTCGAAGGCCGACATCAAGGCGCGCGTGCTGGCTTTGCTGCAAGACGTGCACATTCCCGATCCTGCCCAGGCCGCACGCGCCTATCCGCACGAACTCTCCGGCGGCCAGCGCCAGCGCGCGATGATCGCCATGGCGCTGGCGCTCGATCCGCGCCTCCTGATCGCCGACGAGCCGACCACCGCGCTTGACGTCACCACACAGGCGCAAATCCTGAAACTGATCAAGGAATTGCAGAGCCGCAGGAATACCGCGGTGCTGTTCATCACCCACGATTTCGGCGTGGTCGCCGAGATCGCCGACCGTGTCGTGGTGATGCAGCATGGCAATGTGGTCGAACAAGGCGACGTCAAGGACGTGCTGACGAATCCGCAGCATCCCTATACGCAGCAACTGATCGCCGCGGTGCCGCCACTGACGGCGCCGCCGCCGCGCGCACTGTCCGACGACATCATCCTGACGCTCGACAACGTGTCGAAGACCTATCGCAATGGCGGCTTTCTCGGCCGTGGCGTGCGCGTGACCCATGCGGTGAAATCGGTCTCGCTGAAACTGCCGCGCGGCGCGACGCTCGGCATTGTCGGCGAGTCAGGTTCGGGCAAATCGACGCTGGCCCGCTGCATTATCAGGCTGATCGATCCCGATGGCGGCGCGATCGTGCTGGAAGGCAAGGACTGGGCGAAGCTCACGCGCGACGAGGTGCGCCGCGAGACCAAGCACATCCAAATGGTGTTTCAGGACCCGTTCGCCTCGCTGAACCCGCGCCGCAAGGCCGGCGATCTCGTGGCGCAGGGTCCGATCGTACACGGTACGCCGCGTGCGCAGGCAGTGGCACAGGCGAAGGAGCTGTTCCGACTGGTCGGCCTCGATCCCTCGGCCATCGATCGCTTCCCGCACGAATTCTCCGGCGGCCAACGCCAGCGCATCGGCCTCGCACGTGCGCTCGCGCTGAAGCCCGACGTGCTGGTGGCCGACGAGGCAGTCTCGGCGCTCGACGTCTCGGTGCAGGCGCAGGTGCTGAAGATGCTGCACGAACTGCGCGAGCGGCTTGGGCTCTCGATCGTCTTCATCACGCACGACCTGCGCGTCGCCGCGCAGATCTGCGATCTCGTCGCGGTCATGAAGGACGGCGAAGTCGTCGAACATGGATTGGCCGGCGAGGTGTTCGGCAATCCGCAGCATGCCTATACGCAGGCGCTGCTGGCCTCGATCCCCGGCGGCGATTTCGCGCGCAGCCGGAAGCCGGTGACGGTGTAGCTCCATCCCTCATGGTGAGGAGCGCGCACTTGCGCGCGTCTCGAACCATGAGGTGGCTAGGTTCCGAGCTCGCGCCCATCCTTCGAGACGCCGCTGCGCGGCTCCTCAGAATGAGGGCTGAGTGTGTGGCGTACGCTAAGCCATCTCCTTCGCGTCCCTTCGCCGGTACACCAGCAGCATGAACGGCGCGAGCAGGCGCATCAGGCCGTGGGCTGCAATCGGGACTGGCTCGGAGAATGGCAGCGCCAGTTCGCTCTCCGGCACACCGCGCACCACCTTCGAGAATTCATCGCCGAGCGCCACCGACAGCGCCACGCCGCGGCCGTTGCAGCCGGTCCAGCCATAGGCATTCGGCCCGAGCTTGTGCATGCGCGGCAGGAAGTCGGTGGTCATGCCGACATAGCCGTTCCAGACATAGTCGAACTGGACATCGCCGATCTGTGGCCACAGCCGCTTCAGACGTTCCGCGACCATAACTTTCAGCCGCTCCGTCTTGTCGCCGAGCCCAACGACATTGCCGCCGGTGACCAGACGGTTGCGCGCATCGTAACGCGCGAAATACAGCTCGCCATGCGTATCCGACATGGACTGACGGCGGGGGATGATGGTCTTGCGTGCCTCGTCCGACAACGGCTGCGTCGCCATCTGCCAGGACAGCACCGGCATGACTTCACTGGCGATGCCTGGTGAGAGCTGCTTGGAGAATTCCCCGGTATAGGCATTGGTGGCGACGACCAGGCTGCGCGCGCTGATCTCGCCGGCTTTCGTCTTCACGATCCAGCGGTCACCCTTGCGCTCGTAGCTCTCCACCGGCGAGCGCGCATAGATGCGACCACCCTGCTCCAGCACCACGCGCGCAAGGCCGCGCGCCAGCGCCAGCGGATTGATATGGCCGCCGGTCTTGTTCCAGAAGCCGCCGAACCACGCATCGGAACCGAGCAGCGTGCGCATCTGCTCGCGTGACAGCAGCTCCACCGGCGCGCCGTGCTTGGCCCATTGCCGGACGCGGCGCTCGGCAATCTTGATGCGGCCCGGCGAATGCACCGGCTGGATCCAGCCATTTTGTTCGGCCTCGGCCTGGATCTGATAACGGCGCGTGAGGTCGAACAGGATCGAGGCGCTGTCGCGGATCAGCCCGACGAGGCGCTCGCCGGCCGTGCCATAGCGCTTGATGATGTCCTCGGGATCGGGCCGCGACAGCGTCGGGATGACCTGGCCGTTATTGCGCCCCGACGCACCCCAGCCCGGCTCCATCGCCTCGACCACGGCGACATCGACACCGGCTTCGCGCAGATGCAGCGCCGTCGAGAGCCCCGTGAAGCCGCCGCCGATGACGACCACATCGGCGTCAACAGCGCCCTTCAGCTCGGGCAAGTCCGGACCCGGAGGCGTGACGCCGGCCCAGAGCGACTTCGGCCAGGGCACATTTGCGGTATCCATCATCACGCCTTTCTGCAGCATCAATCATGCATTGCGCCGCGCGACCGAATATAACCGTTCTCTTGCGGCACCCCTGCATTCTGCATAGTTTACGCACCTGATCCATTGCAAGGTAATGAGCACGTGACGCTGAAAAACATCGTTGGAATCGACCACGCCGTGGTCGTCGTAAAAGACCTCGACGCGGCCGCTGCGAACTGGAAGAGCCTCGGCTTTACGGTTTCGCCGCGCGGCACCCACAGCGCCAAGATGGGCTCCGGCAATTACACCATGATGCTCGGCCCGGACTATGTGGAGCTGCTCGGCGTGCTCAACGAGACCGAGCACAATGCGCCAACGCGGGCATTTCTCGCCAAGCGCGGCGACGGCATCGAGCGCATCGCCTTCACAACCACCGACGCAACCGTCGGCGCCGAGGAAATCCGCGCACGCGGCTACACGCCGATCGGCCCGACCGATTTCGAACGGCCGGTGACGATGCCGGACGGCAGCCTGAGCGCGGCGAAATTTGCCACCTATCAGTGGCCCTATGAGGAAGCTCCCGGTGGCCTCCGCATCTTCGCCTGCCAGCACAAGACACGCGAGACCGTCTGGATTCCCGAGCTGCAGGTGCATGCCAATACGGCGAAGCGCCTGAAGAAGGTGTTCATCGTCACGCCGGAGCCGGAGAAGGACGCGCAGCATATGGCGAAGCTGATCGACGGCACTGCAAAGACGGAAGCCGACGGCGCCGTGACCGTGCCGTCAGGCGGCGACCGCGCGGACTTTGTGTTCGTCACCAAGGATGTATTGGCGAAGCACTTCCCCGGCACATCGCTGGCCGGCATTCCCGAGCGTGGCGGCATTTCGCTGGTGTTCGGCGTGGCTGATATTGCAGCGGCCGAGAAGGCGGTTGGTACAGCGGGCGCCCGCAGCGATGTCGGCGTCGTCGTGCCGCCGAGCAAGGGCAATGGCGTGTTGCTGGCGTTTGTAAAGGATTGATCTTGCTTACCTCGCCCCGCTTGCGGGGAGAGGTCGACTTTCACTTGCGCGAGCAAGTGGAAGTCGGGTGAGGGGGAGCCAGTGTTTCACTCGCTGGCTCCCCCTCACCCGTCGCGGACTTCGTCCGCGCCACCCTCTCTCCGCCTAGCGAAGCTTCGCTTCGCCGGGCGGGGAGAGGGACCTACGGCGCCCGGCTCTTCACTTCACCCAAATCCCAGAACAACCCCGCCATGATGTTCAGCGCCTGTTCCGTCACCGGAAGAAGAATGTGTTCATCCGGCGCGTGCTGCGAGCAGCCGGGATAGGAATGCGGCACCCACACGGTGGGCAGGCCGAGAGTATCCGTGAACACGTCATTCGGCAGCGAGCCGCCGAAATTCGGCAGCAGCGCCGGCGCGCTACCCGTGGTCTTGCGAACGGATTCGACGGCCCAACCCACCCATGGATTATCGATATCGGTGCGCGAGGCCGAAAAATATTGCGACTGGCCCACCTTGATATCAGCGAAGCCGTTTTCAGCGAGATGCTTCTGAATCGCCGGCATGACATTCTCGATATCGGTGCCGACGACAAAGCGAAGTTGCAGCACCGCGCTGGCCTTGCCCGGAATGGCATTGGCGGGATTGTTGATATTGCCGGCATTGATCGCCAGCACTTCCAGCGTGTTCCAGGCATAGAGCCGCTCCGCCGGCGACAATCCGTCTTCGCCCCAATTCTCGGACAGAGCGGGTTCATCGGCTGATGGCGCGACGATGACATCGGCCAGCGCCGCGCGAACCTGATTGGAAATGCGCGGTGGCTTCAATGCGTCCAGCAGGATACGACCGTTCTTGTCGATCAACGTCGCTATCGCCGAAGCGAGGATCGTTGCTGGATTCGCGAGTAGCCCACCCCAGTTGCCAGAATGATGTGCGCCGTCGCGCAGCTCGATGTCGAGATGGATGCGGCGGCCACCACGGCAGCCGAGAAAGATTGTCGGACGCTCGGCGGAGAGACGCGGGCCATCGGAGGCCAGAAACAGGTCGGCCTTCAGCGCATCGCGATGGGCTTCGCAGACCTTCGGCAGATCGGGTGAGCCGATCTCCTCGCCCATCTCGATGATGAACTTGGCATTGAAGCCCAGTTTGCCGCCGCGCGCTTCATGCACGGCGCGGAGGGCCGCGATGTTGATGGCGTGCTGGCCTTTATTGTCGGCGGTGCCGCGGCCATAGACGCGCTCGCCGACGGTGGTGCAGCGCCACGGATCGAGCCCGTCGCGCCACTCGCCTTCCATGCCGGGGACCACATCGCCATGGCCATACATCAGCACGGTCGGCAGGTCGTCGCTCTCATGATAGGTCGCGAGCAGATGTGGCCCGCGCCCCGACGGCGACGGGATGATGTCAGTCGTAAAGCCGAGCGCCGTGAAGGTCGGCGTCAGTTCCTGCTCAAGATAGGCGCGCAGATCGTCGGCGCGCTTGTCGCTCTGGCTCTCGGTCTTGTAGCCCACCATGCGATCGAGCGTGGCGAGGAAATCACCCGACGCGAACTGCGCGTTGACCCGCGCGATGGCATCGATCCGTGTCATCTCAGAGCGACGCCATCACGGCTTCGGCCTCGGTCAGCAGCCGGTCGGCATTTGCCTCGGTGAAGACCAGCGGCGGGCGAACCTTCAGAACATTGGCATGAGGGCCCGTCGCCGAGATCAGCACGCGACGTGCGCGCAGACCATTGACCACGGCAGATGCAGCGGCGGCATCCGGCTCTTTGGTGCTGCGATCCTTCACGAGTTCGACGCCGACATAGAGGCCGGAGCCACGGACGTCGCCGATCTGCTCATATTTCTTCGCCAGCGCATGGAAGCCGTCACGCAGGATTTTGCCGACGCGGAGCGAATTCTCGACCAGCTTCTCGTCGCGAATGACGTTCAGCACGGCCTGTGCGGCCGCCATCGCCACCGTATTGCCGCCGAACGTGTTGAAGTAGCGATTGTCGCGGCCGAATTTCTCGACGATCTCCGGCAGCATCACAGCAGCAGCAACGGGGTAGCCATTGCCCATCGGCTTGCCCATGGTGATGATATCAGGCGTGATGCCGTGGCGCTGATAGCCCCACAGTTTCTCGCCGCTGCGGCCGAAACCGGACTGCACTTCATCGGCGATGAACACGCCGCCAGCCTTGTGCACGACATCGATCACCGGCTTCAGCACGTCGGTCGGATGCGAGAAGATGCCATCGGACGAGAACATCGAATCCGCAATAAAGGCGGCAACGCCGGCACCGCGGCGCTGCAGGTCGACGATCTGCTCGGACACTTTCTCCGCCATCCAGGCACCGATCTTCTCCGGCGCAATGCGATAGGAATCCGGTGCGGGCACGCGACGCACGAAAGTGCCGAGCGGCGAATACGGCCCGAGCGACGGCGAGAAGCCCGCGGTCAGCTCCGAATTGCCGTGATAGGCCTCTTCGGTGATGATGATGCCCAGATTGCCGGTGTGATGCTTGGCCATGCGAACGGCGAGATCATTGGCTTCCGAGCCGGTGCAGGTGAACATCGCATGACGCTTGGGCCCGTCGAATGTGCCGAGCAGGTCTTCGGCGTAATCGAGAATACCCTTCTGGATGTAACGCGTATGGGTGCAGATGGTCTGCGCCTGCTGCGTGATCGCATCGACCACGCGCGGGTGGCAGTGACCGACCGACACCACGTTGTTGTAGGCGTCGAGATATTCGTTGCCCTCTGAATCATAGAGCAGCACGCCCTTGGCGCGCGCGACCTCGACCGGGTTGCTGTAGAACAGCCGGTAGGCTGGACCGAGCAGATCGCTGCGGCGCTTCACGAGCTCGCGGCTCTCCTCAGTGAGGCCGGTTGCCGTGGCGGGGTCGAAGCCGTTGACCATCTTGCCGCGCGGGGCGCTGGTGACTGCGGTCATGTTGTTGTTTCCTCTGGAAGCAGGGTCGGATGTGGCGGAGATTATCTGGCGAAGTCCATCAACTGATCGGAGATCTCGTCCATCGAGCGGGCGATGAACCAGTCCATCTGCACCCAGGTCTGCTCATTGTTGCGCAGAACATAGGCGGCGACGGACGGCACCCGGTTGGCCATGGCCGTGGACAGCAGCAGGCGCGTCGCCAGACGCGAGAAGATCAGATGCGGAATGAGGCTCAGTTCTTCCGCCGTCAGATCGGCGATGGAGAGATAGCCTTTCAGCAGATCGCGGCCATCGGCAAAGACATCGCCGTCCATCGCGACGGGCAACTGATTGAGCATCGCCGTCGATGCATCGATGGCGATCGCGGTGCGGACCGTGTCGCCGAAATCGATGATGCCGCTGACAAAACCCGGCAGCGACGCATCGACGACGACATTGGAGCGGGTAAAATCATTATGCAGCACCTGCATGCGGCACTGCTTGAGTCGGGTTTCGATGGCGGCGAAGCGCTCCAGTGCAGCCTCGACCTTGCGGCGCTGTGCGGCATCGGTGATTTCCGCCAGCAGATCGCGCAGCGTCAGCAGGTTCTTGACGTCCCATGCGACAACCCTTGAATCCGACGGATGGCTGAAATCGGCCAGCGCGAGGCGGAGCCGCGCCAGCAATTTGCCGATCTCGGCCCGACCCGACGCCGTGGACGGCACCTCGCTGAGAGGCTGGCCTTCGAGATAGGACATCATCCGCACCTGCCGGCGCTGGCCGGCACGATCCAGATAATTGAAATGCCGCTCGCCCTTGTCGTTGGGAATGACGCGCGGCACCGGCAGATCGGGCGCACGCGCCGCGACGTGATCGAGCACCTGCACCTGCAGATCAATCTCGGGAATGTCCTCGATGGGGTTCGCAACCTTCAGGATAAAGCGCGGCCCGCTTGCCGGCGCGATTCGGAAGGTGTCGTCCTTCTCGGTGGCAAAGCGCGTGGGACGGCCTTCGATGCTAAAACGCTCGCGGGCGAGATCGACGGCCTCATCATCCGTCATATTTATATACGATGCCGCGAGTCCGCCCTGCATTGCACCCGGACGCGCGGAAGGCTCAAATGTCACCTGAACTGATCCATCTCGATTCGGAACCCGGCACGTCGCGGCCGGTACGCGCGACCATAGCAATGCTGTTCCCGCTTGTCAGGGCGTCCGCGCGGATGCGGGCATTTTCGACGAATTAAGCCCGTATTTTCTGCCTTTGCTGCCCATTTGGGCATGGATGCCACGGAAGCCACATCCATCGCATATGCGCGGCATCGATGCGCCGGGCGCCGTCAACGCCTATGGCGTGGGCCGACCGACGATACAGCAGGCGACGGCGTAAGCGCCGTTGCTCTGGTCTTGGCTATTTGCCTCTGACGGCGCCGGCGCCGCGAACGTCGCTGATCGGCACACAGCTCTTCTTGCGACGCTGGTTGTTCGGCGCACCTTGCACCTTCAGCACCTTGCCCGCCGAACACGAACCGTTGTCGACGAACACGGTCGCATACGGATCCATCATCAAAGGTTCGAAGGAGAGAAATTTTTGCGCGAAACACGGCTGGGCGACGGCCGTCAGGAACAGTCCAAGTAGAATAGTACGCACGACGATTATCTCACATAGATGACAAGACCGCCGATGATCACCAGGGCCGCGATAGCAAGAACATGGGCGCATGCGATCGAAACCGCCTCAAGGGCGGAACCGACTTTCTGCCTGAGCTTCGACTCCTTGAATCGGAGCATAGGCATGCGAGACGCCACTTGCGCCTTGAAACGAGAGTCAGTCAATGAGCAGTCCCCAAATGCCGGCGCAAGATGTGTCCCACTTTGCCGACGAGCAAAGACTTGCGGTCAAATGAGGCGACAGTGAGTCAGGGTAACAGCCGACAATGATCGCCGGGATTCGTCGGTCAGTTGGATTCCATGATCCATGCCCTGCCCGCTTGCGCGACGGACGGCGCAACATCGCGGCCGCAGAACTCCGCAGCGCGTTCGAATTGTTCCTGAATTTCCGATGTTACCACCCCATTTGCGGCATCGAGTTCCCGCAGCGAGATGGTCGATGTGAAGGTTCCGGCAAAACAGCTGCAGAACTTTTTGGAATCGCTCGAAGGTTTGTTCGGCCGCTTGCGAAAGTGGTTCGAACAGCTTGTTTCCAGATTGTTCGCCATCTGATCAATTTCGTTCGCATAGATCGGGGACGCGATCACGGCGGCAAGTGCCAGTATAAATGTAGTTTGTCTCATAGTGCGATCATAACCTCGGTACTCCAGCAACGCATCGTCACTCTGTCGTCATCCTCAGGTTCCACGGGAGAAAGCTCGTGCTCACGCGCCTGTGTTCGGTATTCCGACATTCGGGGTTGAATTGTTGCAATTGTGACGGTTGAACAAATGAGCCGCATTGGCGATGTTCGCGGATGGGGCGGATGCCGAAAGTGATGTGATTCTGCGATCTGCGGTCTGAGCGCCGCATTATTCGCTTATTCAATGGGTTCTCTGCTACGCGACGATCTCGGCATTTCCAGCAGACATGTCAGGTCGATAACGCTACACTGTCCGGGATTGATTGCGCTGTTGCTTGCGCTCGAATTCCTGAGCACCAACTGGACCACGCCGTTGCAGGATAGCGGCATGCCCCATAGGGACGCCTTCATGGACAAGATCGCTCCGCATAAAGTCACGAAGGCCGATATCGTCTTCTCCGTCGGCCGCGGCCTCGTGATGGCCGCAGCCATCATCGGCGCCACATATTTCCTTGGAAGCTGGTATCTCGGCGGCAGCGACCTGGAATCGATCTACCAGACTGAAAGCTATAACGACGCCTCCACGACGCCGCGAAGCGAGCATGCGACTGCGCCCGGCACGACGGAGGAAGCGACGCAGTAAGACACTGCGCGCCTCCCCTTATCTGCGCAGATGCGCGAGCTAGTAAGCCACTGCTTGCGGCCGCCCGACGCCGCTATAGAGAAATCCGTTCCGCGTCACTTCATCCGGCGAATAGATGTTGCGGAGATCGATGATCACCGGACAGGCCATGATCGCCGCCATCTCCTTCAGATCGAGCGCGCGGAACTGCTCCCATTCGGTGACGATGACCATGGCGTGACACCCGCGGGCGCATTCATAGGGCCCCTCGCAAAAGGTGACATTTTCGAACACCTTCTTCGCCTGCTCCATGCCCACGGGATCATAGACCCGCACCTCGGCGCCCATATCCTGCAGCGCCGTGATCAACGGGATCGACGGCGCGTCGCGCATGTCGTCGGTATTCGGCTTGAAGGTCACACCGAGAATGGCGATGGACTTGCCGCGCAGATTGCCGCCGAAGGCATGCGCCACCTTGCGTGCCATCGCGCGCTTGCGCTGGTCGTTGACGGCAACCACGGTCTCGACGATGCGCAGCGGCGCTTCGTAATCCTGGCCCGTCTTGATCAGTGCCAGCGTGTCCTTCGGAAAACACGAGCCGCCATAGCCCGGTCCGGCGTGCAGGAATTTCAGGCCGATCCGGTTGTCGAGGCCGATGCCCCGCGCGACTTCCTGCACATTGGCACCGACCTTCTCGGCGAGATCGGCGATCTCGTTGATGAAGGCGACTTTCGTGGCCAGGAATGAATTGGCGGCGTATTTGGTCAGTTCGGCCGTGCGGCGATCCGTATACATGATCGGCGACGAGTTAAGATGCAGCGGCCGGTAGACTTCGGCCATCACGTCCTTGGCACGCTGGTCGCTGGAACCGATGACGATACGGTCGGGATGTTTGAAGTCTCTGATAGCCGCGCCTTCGCGCAGGAACTCCGGATTCGAGACCACGGCGAATTCCGCCTCCGGGTTCTCCTCGCGAATGATGCGCTCGACCTCGTCGCCGGAACCGACCGGCACCGTCGACTTGTTGACCACCACGGTGAACTTCTTGATGGCCTTCGCGATCTCGCGCGCCGCTGCATAGACATAGGACAGGTCCGCATGACCGTCACCACGCCGCGATGGCGTGCCGACGGCGATGAACACCACCTCGGCCGCACCGACAGCAGATGTGACATCGGTAACGAATTTGAGACGTCCCTGCTTGGCATTGCTCGCGACCAGCGCATCGAGACCAGGCTCATGGATCGGAATCTCACCGTTGTTCAGCGCATCGATCTTTCCCTGATCCGTATCGACGCAGGTGACGTGATGGCCGAAGTCCGAAAAGCACGCCCCCGACACGAGCCCCACATAGCCAGCGCCAATCATGGCAATTCGCATTGCATGTCCTGTCTTGTAAACAGTCCGCGGTCAGAACGACCCGGACATCCCCCGAGAATTCCGCATGCGCCTCAGCTGTTGAGGATCAACTCGCCGTCGAGATGCTGCGGAAAGAAAAAGAAGTTGTTGACGTAAGCTTGCCCGGGTTTACGGCCACCATTGGGCAACAGCGCATCGGCGTCCTGCATTTCCCCAGCGTTGAAATGATCGATGGAGATCACCTCGTCGTCCTGGAGGAAAAAGCCGCGATAGGATTTGTCGCGAAAGAAATCGAACACCGAGCGCGTCGCCTCGGCACGGTGGCGATCCTCTGCCTCGACAAGGAAGACCGGCTGGCACCGGTCGATCAGGCCGACGGCTCCATGCAAGACGCTCAACTCGTGCCCCTCGACGTCCACCTTCACGAAGGACACGTCCTCGCGCACGACACCATCGAGACGCGCCAATGGAACATGCGTCGTGATCAGTTGCTTTACCGACGGCTCATACTGCTGCTCGAGCGATGCCCTCCCGTAAACCAGGCCATCCTCGCCTTGCGGTGTGTAGAGCTCGGCATCGCCTTCATGATCCGAAAGAGCCACTTCATGGATGCGGACATTGGACGCGGAGGTGCGCCGAAGCAGATCGGCCATCTCATGCGATGGCTCGAACGCATGGACCTGACCGGACAGTCGCGCCAGTTGCTGGGTATAGAGACCGCAATTGGCGCCGACATCCACCGTGACGGCACCCTGCGGCACGATCTTGTCGAGATAGGCCAGTTCACGCTCCGCCGATTTGGGACGCTTCAGGAAGCGCCAGCGCAGATACATCGACGGGAAAGCGTCTTTCAGAAGCTGCTTGGTCCGTTGCGTCGCCGTCATGGCTGTCACCCTTCGTTCGAGGCTGGTTTCAAGGCAAAACAATGCCGGGCGCCGGACGGAGGCCCGCCAGCGCAATGTCTGCAATGTGTGGTGTGATCGATGCCGCCGCTCAATCGGTCGTGGGCATCAGAAGGCATTACCGGAGAGGAATTCGCGCCGGACCGTCTGCACGATGATCATGATGTCCATACGCATCGACCATTTCTCGATATATTCGAGGTCGTAATCGATGCGCGAGATCGCCCGGGGCGCCTCGACAGTGCTGCCGCGGCAGCCGCTCACCTGGGCCAGACCGGTGATGCCGGGCCGTGCGCTGTGACGCGTAAAGTAATACGGCACAAGATCTTCATAGAGCACGTTGGCGGCCAGCATGCCCGGGACATGGGGCCGCGGCCCAACCAGAGACATATCGCCCTTGAGCACGTTGATCAGCTGCGGAATTTCGTCGAGGCTGGTCTTGCGCAGCAGCTTGCCAATCCGCGTCACCCGGGCGTCGCCTTCGACCGTCTGCTGAATGCCGCGCTTGTCGCCGGCATCGGTGCGCATTGAGCGGAACTTGTAGATCTTGAAGAACCGGTTGCGGTAGCCATAGCGATACTGGGTGAAGAACACCGGCCCCGGCGAGGTCGCCTTGATGATGATTGCGATCGTGATCAGCAGTGGCGCGAGAAACAGCAGGGCCGAGCCTGCGGCCGCAATGTCGAACAATCGCTTGGCAATCGACTCCGACGGCTCGCACCGGGCAACCTGGTTTGTCCGGCGGCTGCGATAGGCGCTGTTGCGATACGACCCGTGGCCGGCAAACTCGACCGGCCGCACAGAAATGAACTGCCGCTCCTTCCAGAGCGGTGTCACCTTGTTGCGATCAAAACCAACTGAAACTGTAGAGGCCATGCTCTCGCTCCCTGCTGGAACTTTGGTGCGCGATAATCGAACAGAAACATGCCTATGTGGCAGGCATGCGAATTCAGAACCCTTCCCTTCGACGAACATTCGCAATTGCGAAACCATCTTCGTCGATCAGCAAGAACCTTCATCACTGAAGATTTCTTAACTGTGCGAACGAATTAGGGCGGCAAAACGGTATTGGCGTGTAACATTACGCAGTCGCAATATTGATATAATTGTGCGGCGCGCAAAATTCGTTGTGCACGGAAGCGCTTAGATCGTTTTGTCCGTCTATTGCGCTGCATCACGCTCACAGCAGCCATGCAAAATAATTACACGACGCAGATCGATGAATTGCATCGCGTCGCTGCGAGATCGGGTGCATGATCTTCGCAATTAACAAATCGCCACCAAGCGGCAATCGATTCGAGCTTGATTTTTCACTCGATACTAAAGCGCGCCCATTATGTTGCGCACTGAGACTACTCACTCCGCCAGATATTTCGGCATCGCCATGGTCGCTCGACGAACACCTCAGATGACTACAGGGGACATTTCATTTCCCCCGCGCGCGATTGCCGTGGATAAGGCCACTATCTCCAGCCCTGTGGATAGTTCTGCCAACGATGTGCGTAACGTATCTGGCCGCAAACTGCGAAACAGACTTCTTCTTATCAATGCGGCCGTCTGGGTCGCTGTGATCGTCGCCGTTCGCATCATTTTCTTCTGAGCTCTTCGCTATCCCCAAAGCTTTATGAGTCCCAAAGCGTTGCGCGGCCGATTGAATTTGACCGCGACGGTTCCCTGATCGTAGCTTGCGCGAAATGCCGCGCTCCCTCTCCAGGTCAGATTCGAACAAGGCGGCACTGCCGCCCGATACGCGCATCTATGCCATCGGTGACATTCACGGACGCGCCGACCTGCTGCAGGAAACCATCGCGCGCATCGATGAGGACATCCGACGTCGCCCGATCACCTATGCGGCGGAAGTCTATATCGGCGATTACATCGATCGTGGCGCGGATTCGAAAGGTGTGATCGATTTGCTGGCAGTCCGCATGGTGCACAACCATGCAATCTGCCTACGCGGCAATCACGAAGCCATCATGGAAGACTTCCTGGAGGATGCCAGCGTGCTTGAGCACTGGCGCCAACTGGGCGGACTTCAGACTCTCGCATCCTATGGCGTTTCTCCATCGCGCACGGCAACGGCGCGCGATGTACAGAACGCCTTTCGCGCCGCATTCCCTCCGGCGCATGACGCTTTCTTGCGTTGCCTGCGGAACAATATCAGATGCGGCGACTTTCTGTTCGTTCACGCGGGCATTCGTCCCAATGTACCGCTCTCGTCTCAAGATCCGCATGATCTGATGTGGATCAGGGACGAGTTTCTGGATTCCAAGCGCGATCATGGCGTCTATGTGGTGCACGGACACACACCGGTTCCCCATGCAGATATTAGAGATAACCGTGTGAATATTGACACAGGTGCGTGGCGCAGCGGCATCCTCACGTGCATTGCCATCGAAGGCACAGAGATTCTGGTTCTCTAAGAAGACATTAGTACGCAATCTGCGCACTCTCTGAGTACGCCACATTCTTTCGCCGTTTTTTGCCGGACACTCTCGCGCAATTGTCGTCTGCATCAATTGTCATCGAATTGATGCAGATGATCACATTGATGTTGTGTTGGGGGTCTACCATGTTGCGAACGAACCGATGCGCCGGCATTTTGATAGTACCGGTGCTTTCATTTTTCCTTGCTGGCGTCGCTCCGTCGATCGCGCTCGCGCAGGACCAGCGGGTTTCTGCGGCTTCGCCGTCAGGCACCTATCTTCTTGGACCAACTGACCGGATCCGTCTGAAGGTCTATGGCGAAGCTGATATCACCGGTGAATATGAAGTCGACAGCAACGGATTTGTATCGATTCCCCTTGCGGGCCACGTGAAGGCCGCAGGCCTGACCACACGGCAATTAGAGAAGGGCATCTCCTCCGCGTTGGCCAAGGGAATCGTGCGAGACCCACGCGTGAATGTGGAAATCGCACTGTATCGCCCCTTCTATATCCTTGGCGAAGTGAAGAAGAGCGGCGAATACCCTTATCGCATGGGCCTGACCGTGATGGACGCCGTCGCAACAGCCGGTGGATTCACCTATCGCGCCAATGAGAACAAAGTGTATTTGCGGCGATCGGGCTCAACGGTCGAAGAGATCTATGCGCTCGATTCGCCAGTCCTGGTATTTCCCGGCGACAATGTGCGTGTCCCAGAACGATACTTCTGAACTCATCATTTTTGATTTTGTCTGATGTGTAGTGACCGATGCGCGCCTTCATGTCGCGCGTCGCCATAGTCTCGACTTTTTGCGGTGCGTATTCTTGTGCAGTGCGACGAACTTTACTTCGTACTTCGCATTGTGGGCAGCAAAGAGAAGGGCGTTTCATCAGACGAGTGTTGAGTGCGCTAGTGGGGGCGCGACATTCATCACGGGCTTGCTGAGTTTGTAAGCGCCGGGATGAATTTCTAAGCGGCAATCAAGTCTCGACGACAATTCGATAGCGGAGGAATGCATGTCCTTCGCAAGGGATGAGTGATGAAATGTACGTTTGTATCAGCAGGATCGGATGCGATCGGCGAAGGACCGGAGGGGCTGCGGCCGATTCCCGTCACGCGCCGCGCTCTCCGTATCGCGCCATGGCCGGTCACGGCGATTCTGCTTGGTATTGCATCACCCGCCAATGCTCAGGCGATCCCGGCAACCAGCGACGAGCTCGCGCCACCCTGGAATGCGCAACGGATTTTCGAACCGTCCGCGCTGCCCGATCTGGTCGACCGGGATAACCGCGAAGCAATAGCGCCAGAGGACATGCCAGTAAAAAAGCGACAGCAACCTGGTTATGAACCCGTCGGCATCCGCCAGGGATCCTGGATGTTCAACCCGTCGCTGATGACGGGCGCGCTCTATGACAGCAATGTGTTTGCCTCGAACACTCAGAAGCGCGGCGACGTCGCAGCGGTGATCGAACCCAGCCTGCGTGCGCACACGCTGTGGGAGCGACACGGCATCGACATCAAGCTCAATTCACGAACCACGGCCTATAATGAAAATTCGAGCCTCGACCAGACCGATGTGAGCCTGAAGGGCGCCGGCTGGATCGATATCGCCAACGACATGGTCGTGCTGGGCAGTTTCCAGATCGCGCATCTCAATGAGGGTGTGGGTTCGCTGAGCTCGCCTTCCAATGCCGTGACACCGACGCCTTATAATCTGATGTCCGGCGACCTGACCGTCCGCAAGGAATTCAACCGGCTGGCGACATCGATCGGCGCACGCGTCGACTCGTACGATTACGGCACGGCGCGCGCGCAGGATGGCAGTCTGATCGACCAGAGCAGCCGCGACGGCCAGATCTATGCGCTTCACGGCCGCGTCGATTATGCGTTCTCGCCTGTGCTCGGCTGGTTCGGCGGCGTCGAAGGCAACCAGCGCAACATCCGCGGCGTGCCCGGCCAGACGCTGGACTCCACCGGCTATCGCGCGTTGTCGGGCTTGACCGTCGGTTTCGGCAATCTGCTCCGCGGCGAATTCGGCGGCGGCTATGTCGAGCAGCGCTTTGACAATCCTCTGATCGGCACCGTCGACGGACCGTCCTATCGCGCCAAGCTCACATGGAGCCCGACGCGATTGATGGACATCCACGTCAAGGCCGAACAGCTGGTCACGCAGACATCCGATACCAGCTCGACCGGCGTGCTGGCCAATGCCGTGCAGGTCGGTGTCGACTACGAGCTGCGTCGCAACGTCATCCTGTCGCTGGCGGGCGCCTATGAGATCGATCGCTTCTTCGGCCAGGCCCGCAAGGACCGCGTGACCACGACCAATGCCAGCGTGAAGTATTTGATGAACCGCTTCAGCGCGATCTCGGCCTATCACCGCTACACATCGCGCGACAGCGATATACCCACCTTCAGTTACGACAAACATCAGGTAGGGCTCAATGTTACAGCGCAATTTTGATCAGCCTTATCCGGCGGCACCGGAACCGGTTCCGACCGCCGTTGCCGGTTGGCAGGCGCCGACCGTCGATCTCCGGGAAATGGCGCGCATCCTGCGCCGGCGCTGGCGCGCGGTCGTGCTGCCCGCCGCCGTGCTCGGTGGTATCGCCCTCGCTTATGTGGCGACGGCGACCACACTCTATACTGCGAACTCCACCGTACTGGTCGATCCCCGGCGCGCCAATGTGGTCGAAACCAATCAATCGGTGCTGACCAATTTCGGCACGGACGATGCGACCATCGAGAGCCAGACGCTGCTGATCCAGTCGCTCTCGATCCTGCAGCGCGTGGTCGACAAGTTGAAGCTGACGCAGGATCTCGAGTTCATGCCAAAGCCCGGCCTGCTCGATCCGATCCGCAATCTGTTCCGCAGCAGCAGCCCGGTCGATGGCGTGAGCCCCGAAGACGCCGCGCGTGCATACTCTATATATCTGCTCCAGCGCCGCATGAAGGTGACACGACAAGGCACGACATTCCTGGTCGATATCGCCGTCAGCTCGGAATCGCCGCAGAAAGCCGCGACCATCGCCAATGCGGTGGCTGACGCCTATTTCGAGGAACAGGTCCGCGCCAAATTCGATGCGACGCGCATCGCAGCCAAATGGCTCGGCGGCCAGATAGATGCGCTGAAGAACCGCGTCGTCACCTCCGAACAGGCCGTCGCGGACTATCGTTCCGCCAATAACCTCGCGGTCTCGCAGGGCGTGACGGTCAACGACCAGCAGATCACCGATCTCAACAGCAAGCTGATTGCTGCCCGGGTGCAGACCGCCGAAGCGCGTGCCAAGTTCGATCAGGTGCAACAATTGGCGAAAACCGGCGGCGATGCCGGCGGGCTCAATGCCGCCGTCTCCTCGGAGATGGTGACCAAGCTGCGCGCGCAATATGCCGATATCGCCAAGAACGAAGCCGACCTGACCAGCAAATATGGTCCGCGGCATCCGCAGGTCGCCAATGTGCGGGCGCAGCTCAAGGACACGCAGCGGCTGATCAACGAGGAAATAGCGCGCATCGTGCAGGGCACGGCGCATGATTATGACGTTGCGAAATCGCGCGAGGCGTCGCTGCAGGACAGCTTCGACAAGCTGCAGGGCGTCTCCAGCACGTCCGGTCAGGCCGTGGTCCGGCTGCACGAGCTGCAGCGCGAGGCCGAGGCCAACCGCACGCTCTATGAGTCATATCTGGCGCGCTCGAAGGAGACGACGGCGCAGGAAAGCCTGGAGATGCCGGACTCCCGCATCGTCAGCTTTGCCAGCATCCCGCTCAAGCCTTCCGCGCCGAAGACCATGCTTATTCTAGGCTTTGCCATCCTGCTCGGCCTCGGCGGCGGCACGGTGCTGGCATTCCTGACCGACTATCTCGACGGGCGGATCAAGACGTTGGAACAGGCCGAAGAGATATCGGGCGTTCCCGCGCTGGCCGCTCTACCCTCGATCAGCAGTCGCGAACTCGCCGGGCGTGCCAAACGCGGCCGCACCGAACTCGGCAATTACGATCCACGCACCATGCGGCTGCTGCCGGCTGCATTGCAGCCTCCGCTGATGCGCTATGCCATCGAGGAGCCCGGCACATTCTTCGCCGAAGCGATCCGCGCCGTTCGTCTGGCGATCCAGCGCGCGCGCAAGATCGACACGGTCAAGGTCGTGCTGGTAACGTCGGGCCTCGAAAGTGAAGGCAAGACGACCTTCGCCGGCAATCTCGCACTGTCCTTTGCCACGCTGGGCATCAAGACGCTGCTGATCGACGGCGATCTGCGCAATCCCGGCCTGACCCGCGCCGTCAGCCCCAATGCCGATGCCGGCCTCCTGCAGGTGGCAACTGGCGAAGTGACGCTGGAGCGCGCCATCCTGCTCGATCGCAGCACCGGCCTCTCGATCCTGCCTTCCCCCGCTATCAAGGACGTCGATGCCATCACCGAGCTGATGTTCTCCGAGCAGATCGTCGAAATCCTCGACCGCCTGAAGTCGCATTATGAACTGATCATCATCGACTCGCCGCCGCTGATTCCGCTGGTCGACGGCCGCGCGCTGGCCGAACTCGCCGACCGAATTTTGCTGGCCATGGCCTGGAATCAGACACCGCGCGAGGTCGTCGCCCACACGATGGAGCTGCTGGCGCCGGTGCATGATCGCATTCTCGGCACCGTGCTGACCCAGGTCGATCTCAGCAAGATCCGCTTCTATGACTACTACCGCAGCTCGGCCTATCTGAAACCCTATGGCGTCGCCGCCGCCAGTGCGGGAGCTGCGCGTTGACATTGGCCCGGACCGCGCCGCTCAGGCTGCATCGCAACGGCGCCCTCGCCGCGGCGGGCTCGCGTGCACGCGTTCCGCAACGACGGCAGATCGTTAACACTGCCCAACTCATTAATTTAATGATCGTCAGTGTGCTGCTGGGCGCCATCGTCGCGATTTTCACACTGTCCGGCGGCGTTCTGACTAATCTCAAGATTCACTATCTGACACCCGGCGGCAATTTTCTTGAGAAATTGCATCCCGGCACCTATGCGACATTCATCGCGACGCTTTTGCTGCTGATGCGCGACGGTGACCCGATCGGTGAGATCAACCGTGCCTTCACGGACGCCAAGCTTTTGCTGGTGCACCTGTTCTGCTGGTTCGTCCTGCTGATCCAGATGTTCGTGCTGGAACGCCCGTTCACGGTCATCATCGACACGTTCCTGCTGCCGGTGCTGCTGTGCCTGCTGATCTGGCGGCTGACGCCGGCGCAACGACGGCCGCTGGTCTGGGCCATCCATGCGACACTGCTGCTCAACATCCTGATTGGCTATTACGAATATTTCTCCGGCCATCGCATCATTCCGCTGACGCTCGGCAGCGTGCTGGTGGTCGGTGAATGGCGCTCGGCTGCGCTCCTCGGCCATCCGCTGACGGCCTCGGGCATTGTCGGCGCCTATATCATGGCGCTGGTGCTGCGACCGGCCATCTGCCCGCCGATCATGATCCGCGTGCCACTGATCGCCTTCAGTCTGGGCTCACTGATGGCCTTCGGCGGCCGTACCGCGCTGATGACAGTATTGTTCGTGTTGGCTTGCCTCGGTCTGCTTGAGACGATCCGGCTGATCCGCGGCAAGCGCGTGCCGCTGCTGTTCGCTGTCGGCGCAATCTGCTTTCTTTTTGCGGCGGCAGGCGTCGTGTTTGCTGCGCTCTATCTCGGCATCTTCGACAAGATGCTGCTGCGCTTCTCATCGGATAAAGGCAGCGCCCTGGCTCGCTTTGCGACCTTCGACATGCTCAATCATTTCCAGTGGAGCGAACTGATCCTCGGACCCAATCCGGTTCGCGTGAACGCGCTGCAGTCGCAGCTCGGTTTGAATTATGGCATTGAGAACTTCTGGGTGTCCTGCATCGTGCAATTTGGTCTGATCCACACCATCCTGATCACGCTGGGCCTGACCTGCTTCTTCATCGAACTGCTGCGCCGGTCGGACCGCGCAGCCTTCGCCATCTTGCTGCTGATCCTGATGATTGCTGCAAGCTCGGTGAGCTTCTCGTCGAAGAACATCCAGCTGGCGCAGCTCGTTCTACTCATCGCGCTGCTGTTGCCGCGCGAACGCGCGCCGGCCGTGGCGCCGCCCCGCTATGTCCATCAGCGGCCGCCGATGGCCGCCCCGCATGTCCGCGCCGTCCCCCGGGATCAGGAGTTTGCATGACTATCTATGTCGATCACACCCATCTCGGACGCCATGTGACCGGGCTCGAACGGATCACACTGGAGCTGTTTTCGCAGCAGGCGCTGGCGCCGCTCGATGTCGTTCCCATCACCTCGCGCGGCACCGGCCAGATGGTGGCGACGCAGACTTTCGGTCTGCCAATGCGCCTGGCGTCTCCCTCGTCGTTCCTGCTGTGCCCCGGCTTTCCGCCGAGCCCGCTGCTGCGGATGTTTTCCTCACGCGTGCTGCCCTATATGCACGACGACTTCCTGCTGACGCGACAGGCCGATCTCAATGCTCGCGCACGACTCTATATGGCGACGCCTTTCAAGATCGCGCTCAAGAACTATCCGCGTTTCCTGACCAATTCGCGCGACACCCAGCGCAAGCTCGCCGAACATTGTCGCCCGGATGCCGAGATCACGCTGTATCGCCCACCAGTGCGCAACGTGTTCAAGCTGGAATCCTCTGAGCGCGCCGAGCGCGAGCCCGAGACGTCGCCGTTGCGCGTCGTGGCCCTCGGCACCGTGGAGCCACGCAAGAACTTCATCGCCGCGGCCAATATCGTACGTGAATTGCGCCAGCACGGTTTTCCCGGCGCCACCCTCGACATCGTTGGCCGCAAGGGCTGGGGCGATGACTGGAAGACGCTGGAACGCATGTCGTGTGTGACCTTGCATGGCTATCAGTCGTCCGAAAACGTGGCACGCATTCTCAATGAGGCCGATATTTTCCTGTGCACCTCGCATGATGAAGGTCTCGGCTTGCCACTGCTCGAAGCCCAATATGCCGGCCTGCCGATCGTGGCGCCGAATGCGCCCGTCTTCCATGAAGTACTGGGCACATCCGGCATCTTCATCGATCCGTCGGACCACGGCACCGCGGCGTCGCAGATCGGCGGGGCTATCGCAGCTTCGCTGTGGCGCAGGCAGTATGTTGCGGCAGCGACCGAGAACCTCGCGCGCTGGAACGCGCTGGCAGCGAGCGACCACGACATCGTCATCGACCTGATCGCCGAACTCGCCGGCGGGCAGCTGGCCGGCAGTCGTTCGGCGGCGAAGCCCAACGTCGCGCATTAGGATCGTGGCGCCAGCGTCCATGCCGGATCGGGGCCACGCTTGGTCCGTTCAACAGGGGATATTGCTTCTTGCAGGATATCGACACCAGCACACGACATCTGGACGGGCTGCGCATCGTTGCGGCCAGCGCCGTCGTGATCCTGCATTATTCGGATTACATCAAGGAACTACCAATCGGTCGCTTCATGGTGGACCACACCTGGCACTTCAATCTGTTCGTCGATCTGTTCTTCGTTATCTCCGGCTTCGTCATTGCCAGCCAGTATCTGGCGAAAGTCGGCTCACCCGCCGCGGTCGGTCGCTTCCTGTGGCGGCGCCTCGCGCGGATCTATCCACTGCATCTGGCAACGCTGGCTTTCTATATCGTGATCGCACTGGCGCTTCATGCGGGCATCGCCAAGACCGACAACCCGGCACGTTATCCGTTCTCGGACCTGCCGGCGCAGTTCCTGCTGCTGCACGCCATCGATGGCGACCGGCTGACCTTCAATTTTCCGAGCTGGTCGCTGTCGGCCGAGTTCTTCTGCTACGTGCTGTTTCCGCTGATGGTGCTGACGATCGCGCGGAACAGGACGGTGATCATCGCACTGGTCGTGCTGCCGCTGCTGGCCAACAGCATCTATGCCATTGCCATGGGCACCGAGCCCTGGCCTGACTGGATCAACAAGGGGGGCGCCTTTCGCGCCTTGCCTGCCTTCAATCTCGGCATTGCCTGCTGGCTGTTTCGCGACCGGATTGCCCGGCTTCCAGCGATACCGGGCCTGCTGACCACGGCCCTCGTCCTGTTCCTGATCTTCGGCGCGCAGCTTCCGATCATGGCAGCACTGGCAGTAATCTATCTCATCGCGGTGCTCGCCATTAATCACGACCTCTCCGGCCAGACCACCCTGTTCTCGCGCCTTGGCTTTGAGCGCTGGTCGTCGCTGACCTATTCCTCCTACATGCTGCATATTCCGGTCGCGACCGTCGTCCTCACGCTGGCGGCACGCTTCCTTGCCCCCGTCATTCCCGGCGGCAAGCTCGCCCTGGTGCCGCTGGCCATCGCCGTTCTTGCGGCCGCCAGTATTCTGTCCCTGCGCTATTTCGAGACGCCCATGCGACGCGCTCTCAATGAGGCTTATGATCGCCATTTCAGCACGCGAATTGCCGCGGCGACGGTGCCAAGGCAGACGTGACCTGATGGTGGATGCAACGCAGACAATGTCCGGGGCGGCGCGGCCGCTGGCTCAAACGAGGACAGCCAGCCGGGATGTGGCCATCGACAGCATGCGCGGCCTCGCCATTCTGATGGTGATCGGCATCCATTCGCTGCAGCAACCGCTCGATGCTTCGTGGAAGACCATGCTCGATGCGGCTCTGCGCCCCTGTGTGCCGATCTTCCTGTTCGCATCCGGCTATCTGACCGCGCTGTCGGGCCGCGTTCCACTCGGCAAGCGCGTCATGGCCGCATTGATCCCCTATGCGATCGCTTTCGCTGCGGCCTATCTCTACATGGCGCTGCAGAACCCGGCGATGGATCACCGCCCAACGACAACGGCTGCCCGCTTCGTGCTCGCTTACGTGTTCGTGTATTATTATGTCTTCGTTTATCTCGGCTGTACGCTCATGCTCTGGCTCACCCTATGGTTTGCCCATCGTGTGCCGACCCAAGCCAATGAGCGACTGCGCCTCGTCCTGATGCTCGCCCTCGTCTTCGGACTGATTATCGGCAGCTATGTCGATCCCCTGCTGATACAGCGCGGGCTGTCCGAAGGGCTGATCGAGGAAGTGCGCATGCGTGATATCCCGTTCTGGTTCAGCTTCGTGGCGCTGGGAATGCTGGTCGCCGGATCGACGGCGCGGCTGGCCCTTCCACGGATGCGCCTGACGCTGACCGCGGCGGCACTGCTGGCCTATGTGATCTATGTGGCAGCGAGACTGCTCAAGATCGGCGACGCCGCCGATTATGATTCGATGGCGTTCTTCGGCTATGCGGCGGCGCTCTGCGTCCTGTTGCTCGCACTCGGCGTCCGCGCGCCGATCCTGGCCATGCTCGGATCCGGCAGCTACTTCATCTATCTCTGGCATATTTTCATTGTCATGGCCTTGCGCGATCATGGCGGACTGCGCCAGTTCGGCCCGGTTGCGGGGACATTTCTGATGTATGCGATCACTGTCGCCCTGAGCCTTATCGCACTGCTCGCCGTGCAACGATGGGCGCCCCCGCGCGCGGCCCGCTGGCTCGGAGCCTGACCATGCTGCTGAAGCGCACGATCCTTTATCTTCCCGCTCAGATCGTCGGACCAATGTTCCAGCTGGTCGCGATGATCGTGTGGACCCATGTGGTCAACGAGCATACGCTGGGTGTGATCACGCTGATCACGGCGACGCACGAACTGCTGCAGATCGCATTCCTGGCCTGGTGGTCGCAATATGCGCTGCGCTTCTTCGGTCGCTATCAGGATGGCGAACAGGCCGAACGCTTCTATCGCACCGAGAATGTCGTCATTCTTGTTTCGCTGGTGCTGCAGAGCGCCGCCGTGATCGGTGTGCTCTATACGGTGATTGCGACTGACACCAACCCGGCGCTGCTCGGCGCTACCGTCGCTTATGTCATCAGCCGCTCGCTCAATCTCTATATCGCTGAACGCGCCCGGGTCCGGCACCAGATCGGCGTCTATTCGATCCAGCAGATCGTCGGGCCGTCGATCGGCTTCATTCTTGGCCTGATACTCATCAAGCTGATCGGCCCATCGCCGGAATGGCCGCTGCTGGGCTATGCCGCCGCGCAGCTCTTTGCCGCTTTGGTCGTCCTGCCCCACATCGGCTACAGCCACCGCCTGTGGCCGATCGACCGCGAGATCATTCGCCATGCGGTGAGCTACGGCATTCCGCTGATCATCGGCGGTGCGCTGGGCTGGGTCGGTCTCAATGCCTCGCGCTTCATCGTCAACGACATGCTCGGCGTCGCCGCCGCCGGTCTCTTTGCCGTTGGTTATGGTCTGGGCCAGCGCGCCGCGGCAGTGGCTGCGATGCTGGTGACGGCCGCGGCGTTTCCGCTGGCGGTCAAGAGCATGGAGCAAGGCGGCAGCAAGGCTGCGATGCGCCAGCTCGCCGACAACAGTGCACTGCTCATCGGCATTCTCGCGCCAAGCATTGCGGGCATCTTCCTGCTACGGGCCGAGATCGTGCACCTGCTGATCGCTACGCCGTTTCAACAGGTGACGCTGGCAATTCTGCCTCTCTCGGCCCTGGCCGGTTCGATCCGCAACATCCGTGCCCATTTCGGCGATCAGGTGTTTCTCCTGCACAGCAAGACACAACTGATGATCGTGGTCTCCAGCATCGACGCGCTGGTGACGATCGTGGCGAGCTTCATCTGTATCCACTATTGGGGACTCGTCGGTGCGGCCGGCGCGACAGTGCTGTCCGCCATTGCCGCAGCGCTGGTCAGTTTCATCATCGGTTTTTCGAAATTCGGCCTGACCCTGCCCTGGGCGCATCTCGCCCGCATCGTCCTCGCAACCGGGGCCATGGCGGCACTGCTGACGCAACTGCCCGAAGCGCCCAACCATGTCCTGCTGGCAGCACATGTCGCCGCAGGCGCGGCGATCTACGTGTTGGTCCTTGCCATCCTTTACGGGCCGACGTTGCTTCGGATGCTGCGCCGGCAGCCGCAACTCTCGGAGCTCTAATGTTGTGAAATCGTCACGACCGTTTGGCGGTCTCCAGCGCTCGGGCCATTGCGTACCACAGCGGCTTTTTCTGCATGTTCTCATCGAACGGCAGCGGCCGTGGCAGTCGTTCTGCGAGAGGATTCTTCTTTCTCGCGGCGTCCGTATAGAATGAATAGTGATCGGACAGCTGCCACGCGATCACGGCCTTGACCGCCGGAACTTGCAGCACCGTTTCGAGGAATTTCCCGCCGGTCTCCGCGATCATCTTGTCGCGCGTGGCCACATCATCCGGGAACGTGTCGTCACGAACATCGAACTCGGTGATATAAATGTCGACCTTGCGTTCGGCGAGCGCGTGGACGAATTCCAGAAACCGCTGGGGATCATGCGGATAGCGCGGCTGCAAGTGGCCCTGCAGGCCGACGACATCGAGCCGGACGCCGGCATGCTGCAATTCATCGACCAGACGCAACAATCCCGCGCGCACCGCGAGACCGACATCGTCATCGCGTTCCGCCTGTGCCTCATTGAGCACAAACTTGGTCTTCTTATCCACCGCACCGGCGCGCGTGAAGGCACGCTTGATATAATCGGTTCCAAACGCATCGTACCACGGTCCGAGACGATAGCCGCCAGGGGCCTTATGGCCGGGCCAGAACGGCTCGTTGACGATGTCCCATGACTGCAACTGGCCCGCATAACGACCGACCACCTCATCAATATAACTATCGAAGAAGGCCTGCCGTTCGGGATTGCTCATCGACTTGATCCATTGCGGCACCCATTCGTTCCAGATCAGACAATGACCGCGCATGGGAATGCGATTGCTCGCACAAAATTGGTGCAATCGATCGGCGCTCTCGAATCGCTTCGGACCCGCCATCGGCGCAAGCGTGCCCATTTTCAGAGCGATATCCGTCGTTATAATTTTCGTCTGTGTTGTGTAAAGCTCACGATATCCAACATCCTTGTCGATCACCGGCCCTGCAGCCGCGCCAAACATCAAACCATTTTTTGCCGCAATTGTACCAAGGCTCTGCATTTGAGTCGCGCCGAGTGCATGTTGTTGCATAGCGACTGTCGCACCGGCGATGACTGCGAGCGACTTTCTCCTTGAACATTCGAACATATCCACTCTCCATCGATTCAAAATCGTGACTGCTATCTTTTCCATATTGCGCGACAGCATCGCCATCGTTGCGTCGCAATAGTTCGTTTTGATGTCCATCACGTCGAGGGGATGATTTTCGACTCACTTTTCTTCGCTGCATCGATAGCAAGCAAGTGTGCACTTCGTTCAAGCGTAACTCGGCCACATCGTCATCAGGGGAACGACATGTTGCAGACGCAGGCGCCACACGCCCGAAATCTCACCGTTGATGGTGTCACCGTCAATATTTCATCACTCAATGAAGCCGTTTCGTCGATCGTCGATGCCGTCGAACATGGCGAGAACTTCAGTGTATGTACGCTCAACCTCGATCATGTTGTCCAACTGCAACAAAAGCCTGATTTTCGCGCCGCCTATCGTCGCGCACGCTTTGTAACCGCTGATGGTTTTCCGATTGTGGTCCTAAGCCATCTTTTGGGCACACCAATTACGCGAACAACCGGCGCCGATCTCGTGGCTCCCTTGTGCGAAGCCGCCGGCAAGAGAGGCCTTCCGATCTTTCTGTTCGGCTCGGATACGCCGACGCTCGAAAAGACCGCGACCGAATTGCGCAGGAGATATGAGGGCTTGCAGATCGCTGGCACTTTCGCGCCTGGTCGTGGTTTCGATGCTTACTCGACCGAGGCCGATGCAGCGATTGCACAGATCCGTGCATCCGGTGCAAAGTTGTGCTTCCTCGCGCTCGGCGCACCGCGACAGGAATTGTTCGCCTCGCGTTGTATCGATGAGCTCGACGGCACTGCCTGCCTGTGCATCGGCGCGGCGCTCGATTTTATCGCGGGCACACAGGTTCGCGCACCGATGTTCACCCAGCGCGCCGGCCTCGAATGGGTCTGGCGCATGTTGAAAGATCCACGCCGCCTTGCGCCTCGTTACGCTCGCTGCGCGGCCGCCGTGCCACGTTTGATTGCCGGCACGCTTCCACAAATCCTGAATGCCCGCATGAGGAAAGCCGCATGACCTCGACACTCACTCTGGGGCTTCGCGCCCGAAATTCCGCCCCGGCCAAGCGCCGCTATCAGATCTGCCTCATCCACCCGTTCGATCCGCGCGGCCAGAAGGTTGGCGGGCTGGAGACCTATATCCGCGACTTCATCACGTTCCATCCCACAGACACGGACATCCTGTTCGTTGGCGTGGATTCGATCGGCGACCTCAAGCTCGGCGAAGTGCGACGCCTGACCTTCCGCGGACGCGACTTCGACTTCCTCCCCATTCTGCACTATTCCGACCAGCAGGCCCGCGAGGCCGCGCGCACCATCCGCTCGTCGCTGACCGGGCAGTTCTTCATGGCACTGCTCCGCCACTTCGGCCCGGTGTCGCGGCTGATCCGCGAGCGCGACTGCACCATCGATCTCCGCCGTGTCGAATTCTCCTGGCTGCCGACGCTGCTGCGCCGTCCGTTCATCCAGATGCTGCATGGCGAGGGCGCGCCGAAGTTGCAGATGGACTCGCTGCTGCGCAAATATTCGTTCGTGCACAATGCAGGCGAGCGCTTCGCGGTCACGACCAGCGCAAAATTTCTGTGCGTGAATCCGTTCATCACCGAACGGCTGCAAAAGACCTATCCCGGCCAGAGCGGCAAGATCGATACGCTGTGGACCTGGGTCAACACCGACATCTTCAAGCCACAACCATTTCCGGCGATGACCGAGCCGTTCCGAATCATCTTCGCGGGACGCCTTGACGAGTTCAAGGATCCGCCGTTGATGTTCAGCACCATCGCCCGCCTGCGCGAGCGGCTGCATGGCCATCTCGAATTCCATTATATCGGGACCAGCGATCCGCATCGCTTTGCCGAATTCGCCGCGATCGAAGACATCACGATCCGGCACGGCTTCAAGGACGCTGTCGGCATGGCCGCAACATTGGCCAATGCCCATGCAGGCATCCTGACGTCCGAGTTCGAGGGCATGCCGCGCTGCGTGCTCGAGACGCTTGCGGTCGGCCGCCCGGTCGTCGCCGTGCACCTGCCGCAACTGGAGTCAGTAATTCATGATGGCGAGAGCGGCTATCTCATTTCCCGCAGCTCATCCCGCGACGAGATGATCGAGAACCTAGCCCAACGTTTCCTCGATACCCGCAATGCGATCGGCACAGGCGAAATCAACCCGGTGCAGGTTGCCAGCGCGATCGATAATTTCACACCAGCAACACAGCTGGCGCGCGTCTTTACCTATCACCAGGACATCCAGAATGCGCGCAACATGACGATGACGCCCTCCGCGGCACACTGAGGTTATTTGTGAATATCCTGTTGCTATCGAGCGAATATGCTCCCGCACGCGGCGGGATAGGCACCTACGCCCATGAGATCGCATTGGCCGCAACGCAGCTCGGCGCGCGGGTGACGCTGGTCGCTCCCGATTACGCACAGGATATGTCAGCCGACGATCGCGCCATGCCCTTCGCAATCCACCGCTTCAGCGGCGGATTGCATTCGGCGCGTGATCTGCCTGCCAAGATCATGCTGGCGCGCAGCCGGATCGGTACGGCCCCGTTCGATGTGGTGCATGCCGCCGACTGGCCCTTCTTCATTCCGGTCGCACTCGCGCGCGGCCGCACGCCGGCCCGAATGCTGATGACCGTGCACGGTACAGAGATCAATGAGACTCAGACGCCACTGAAGCGACTGGCGATCCGCTTCAGTGGCGTGTTCGGGCCGCGCACCGAGGTCGCTGCCAATAGCAACTTCACACGCGAGCTGTTTCGCAAAAGATTCACGATCGACGAACGCCGCATCCATGCCATTCGCCTTGGCGTCTCCGATTTCTGGTCGGGCCGGCGTAGCGACCGCGCTGCCACGCGTGCGATCTATGACATTGCGCCCGACCGGATCGTCATGGTCACTGTGGCGCGGCTCACGCGGCGCAAGGGACACCACCTCACACTCGCCGCACTCGCGCAGCTTCCTGACGAATTACGTCAGCGCGTCACCTGGCTGGTCATCGGTCCGCAGGGAGAGGCTGACTATGTCGATGAGCTTCGCGGCATGATCGCGGCGTCCGACTGCGACGTCAGGCTGCTCGGCGCGCTATCGAATGAGGAAATTCGCGACATCTACGGTGCGGCGGACTTCTTTTGCCTGACCGGTGTGCCGGATTCATCCGGCCGCGTCGAAGGCTTCGGTCTCGTCTATCTCGAGGCCGGTGCCACGGGTCTGCCGAGCGTCGCAAGCAATATCGGAGGTGTGCCCGATGCGGTGCTCGCCGGCCAGTCTGGCCTTCTGGTCGCTCCCCGCGTCGACATGATCACCCATGTGATCCGGCAATTGGCCGAGGACGATGAGCTGCGGGCGCGCCTCGGCGCTGGCGCCGCCGCACATGCGCGTGATCTGTCGTGGGAACGCTGCGCCGCAGAAACCTATGGTTTGAAACGGCCATCACCGTCGGAGGATGCCTTGCAGACGGGATCGGAGCTGAGGGCATCGGCATGAAACAGCTCGCTGCCATCGTCACATTGCTCGTGCTCACCGCAAGCACCGCGCATGCCGACAATTGCAACAAGAGCCGGGAATATCTGCTCGGCGGCCTTGCAGGCGATCTCACCATGCCGCCACAGGCCTATGAAGGCCTGTTCAAGGTCTGCACCGCGACGGCGACGATGCCGAACGTCAAAGATGTCTACATCCTGAAGGATGGGGGCATCGCGGTGATTCCGAAACAGGACACGGTGGCCGCCACCGCGGCGACGCTGTCGCGATTCTGCGACGCCAACCCCAGAGCCACGCTACGCTTCATCTCCGCCAAGGAGCTCGTGCTAACGAAATCGACATCGGGCATTGTGCAGATGTCGTCAGGCTCTGCAACATCGTGTAAGAAGATCAAGGGTCTCACCTGAGCCAGAGGGAAATGCCGCCATGCTGAAGCGCATCTTTCGCTCCTCGTCCGAGACATTCCGGACGCGCTCCCCGGAACGCGATCGCATCACCGATGAACGGCTGGTTCTTGCCATTGCGGCGACCATCGACTCCGGCCTGCGCAGCGCAGAATACGAGCATGACGGCCTGAAGCGTCGGCTGGAAGACGTCATCTCCATCGCCGCAATTGTCGGCGGTAACGAGATCGAGGACGTCAACAGCCAGTCGGACCCACGGGCGGAACTCCTGCAGAAATCGGATGACGAGATTCGCATCGGCGAAGCACGGCTGCGGACGCTCGAAAACAATATCGAGCATTTCAGATCGCTGAAGCGGGACCTGAAGCGGCGTTTCCCGAGCATCAATCTCGATGCCGCCGAACCCGCGCCGAAATAGCGGTTTTCCACCGGTCAAGACCAGCCGATCAAGATTCGGCCAATCAGCACGCTATGCGAGGGTCAGTGACGCCACGACCCTCTTCAGGGTGATCGATGCCTCGTAGCCGAGTTCGATACGATCAGGCATACTGGTCGTGTTAATGCTATCCCTCACCTCGTCGCCGGCCACCACCCGTACCGTGATCGGCCCCGCCTGCCTCAATCCTGCCCCAGGACTTCGCCCAAGGGGGCGACCGGAGTATCTGCTTCCATGACTGATCGCGCCGACGCCATTGCCGCCAGGATCGAGACCTTCATTCGCGCCGAAGTCATCCCCTATGAGAAAGATCCGCGGACAGGTGCTCACGGCCCGAGCGACGAACTGGTGCAAGAGCTGCGCGACAAGGCCCGCAAGGCCGGCGTTTTGACCCCGCACATTCTTGCGGATGGGTCGCATCTGACGCAGCGCGAAACGGCAAAGGCCCTGATCAAATCCGGTCTTTCGCCGCTGGGTCCGCTTGCCTGCAACACGATGGCGCCCGATGAGGGCAATATGTACCTGCTCGGCAAGGTCGGCACAGCCGAACAGAAGACGCGTTTTCTGGAACCGCTGGTGTCGGGCAAAGCACGTTCGGCATTCTTCATGACCGAGCCGGCAGACGAAGGCGGCGCTGGCTCCGATCCGTCGATGATGCAGACCACCTGCAAACTCGATGGCAATCACTGGGTCATCAACGGGCGGAAGAAGTTCATCACCGGCGCGGAAGGCGCCAAGGTCGGGATCGTCATGGCGAAGTCCGAGGATGGCGCCTGCATGTTTCTCGTCGACCTGCCCGATCCTGCGATCCGCACCCTGCGTGTGCTGGATACGATCGACAATTCGATGCCCGGCGGCCATGCGGAGATCGAGATCGATAACCTGCGTGTGCCTGCAGACCAGATGCTTGGCGCGTCAGGCGACGGTTTCAAATACGCGCAAATCCGCCTTAGCCCCGCGCGCCTGTCGCATTGCATGCGTTGGCTGGGTCTTGCGATCCGCGCCAACGAGATCGCAACCGACTATGCCTGTCGCCGCCATGCATTCGGAAAGGCCCTGATCGATCATGAAGGCGTCGGCTTCATGCTGGCGGAAAACCTGATCGACATCAAACAGTCGGAATTGATGATCGACTGGTGCGCCGACGTGCTCGACACCGGCTCGCTCGGCACGGCCGAAAGCTCGATGGCCAAGGTCGCCGTATCGGAAGCGCTGATGCGGATCGCCGACCGTTGCGTGCAAGTGATGGGCGGCACCGGTGTGTCAGGCGAAACCATCGTCGAACAGGCCTTCCGGGAAATCCGCGCGTTCCGCATCTATGACGGCCCGACCGAAGTCCACAAATGGTCGCTCGCCAAGAAGATCAAGCGCGACTGGAAGTCGCAGCAGCAATGACGCGCATGGCGAAAGCGTGACTGTTTGATTGAGCGCTGCGACCATTCAGGGATGCCGTCAGGAAGTCGATCGGCATCCGGAGGCAGCGCGTGGGTGCTGAAATTTCCAGACGTCTCGCTTGGGAGAGCCCCCCAATCAGCAACCCTGCCCTGAAACTGCTGACCGACAGGTCAACGACGTTCTCTCGGACAAGCAATTCCGAGAAAAACTCTCCTACATTCACCGTCGTGCCAGCAGGCTTCTTCCGAACATGGTGCCATCGCATCTGCACGCTGGACCATTTTGCTGATTTCCTGAAGTGTAATTGCGAATTGTTGAAACCGCGACACTTGGCTCGCACGAGCCGGCATTGAAGAAACACACCATGAAGACAGCAAAATTTCTGCACGTCGGCGCGCTCGCATTGGGCTTTGTCGCGGCGACTATGCAAGGCGTTCGCGCCGAGACGGCCCAACTCCGTATCGCGCAGCAATTCGGGATCGCCTATCTCCCGCTCATCGTCGCGAGCGAACGAGGTTTGATCGAGGACGAGGCCAAGGCACTTGGCATCACGCCGCCGAAGATCGAATGGCTGCGGCTCTCGGGCGCCGCATCGATGAACGAAGCACTGATTTCCGGCGGTCTCGATTTCGCGACCGCCGGCATCACGCCAATGATCCTGACCTGGGACAAGACGCGAACCACCGCCAAGATCATCGGTGTCGCCGCCTTGGGATCGATGGCCAATATCCTCACCACCAACAATCCGAACGTCAAGACACTGGCCGACTTCACCGAGAAGGACCGCATCGCGCTGCCGTCAGTCAAGGTCGGTTTCCAGCCGATCGTGCTGCAGATGGCGGCCGACAAGGCGTTCGGCAAATACGACAAGCTCGACGAGCTCACCGTCAGCATGCCGCATCCGGACGCAACGGCGCAGATCCTGTCGGGTCGCTCCGAGATCACGGCACACTTCACCTCGCCGCCGTTCTCGCAACAGCAACTCGCCAGCGGCAAGGTGCACCAGGTGCTGAACAGCTACGACGTGCTCGGCGGCCCGCATACTTTCAACGTGGTCTATGCCACCACAAAATTCGTCAACGACAATCCGAAGACGATCCAGGCCTTCGTGCGCGGGCTCGACCGCGCCAATGACTGGATCAAGGCCAATCCGAAAGAAGCCACCGCTCTCTACATCAAGGCGGAAAACTCGAAGCTTGCGCCGGATTTCGTCGAGAGCATCATTCGCGACAAGAACATCAACTTCACCACAATTCCCGAGGGCGCGCAGAAATTCGCCGACTTCGAAGCCAAGGTCGGCCTCATCAAGCAAGCGCCGGCGTCATGGCGGGATCTGTTCTGGTCCGGCCTCGGGGAAAAGCCGGGAAGCTGACGTGAACGTCACACCGCGATCGGCTGACTTCGTCGGTGACGCCGTAACGGCGCCGCTGCTGGCGCTCGACCATGTCAGCATCAGCTATCCCACCCGCGACGGCATCCTCACGGCCGTCGAGGATGTCAGCTTCACACTCTCGGCCGGCGAGCGATTGGTGCTGCTCGGCCCGTCGGGCTGCGGCAAGTCCACGCTGCTGCGTACGGTGGGCGGTTTCCTGAAGCCCAGCACCGGCGAGATCCGGCTACACGGGCGGCGCATCGATGCGCCTGGCCCCGATCGTATGACGGTGTTTCAGGAGTTCGACCAGTTGCTGCCGTGGCGCACGGTGCTGGGCAATGTCCGTTACGCGCTGGAGCGCGGCAAGTCGCTGCCGCGCCGGCAGGCGGAGGATGTCGCGCGTCATTGGCTCAGCCGCGTCGGGCTGAAGAATTTCGTCGATGCCTATCCGCATACGCTGTCCGGCGGCATGAAGCAGCGCGTCGCCATCGCCCGTGCCTTCGCGCTCGAGCCGACGCTGCTGCTGATGGACGAACCGTTCGCTGCACTGGATGCGCTGACGCGTCGACAGATGCAGGACGAACTGCTCAAGCTGTGCGAGGAGACCGGGAGCACGGCGCTATTCGTCACCCATGGCATCGACGAGGCGATCCGCGTCGGCACCCGCATCCTCGCACTGACGCCGCATCCCGGCCGGCTGGCCGCGGCATTCGACGTGCCACCCGACACCCGCATCCGCGGCACCGCGCGCTTCGCCGAGCTGGAACGACAGATCCAGCAGAGCGTGTTCGCCGATCCGGAAACCGAATATGTTTGATATCGCTGCGCCGAAACTGGTGCGCGCGCCCGCTTTGCGGCGCGTGTTCGATGGTACGCCGTGGCGCCGTGCCGTGATCCTCGCGGGCTTTGCGCTGATCTGGGAGCTTTATGCGCGCTGGCTCGACAACGCGCTGCTGCTGCCGACCATGGGCGCGACTTTGTCGGCGCTGTGGGCGGCTATCGTCTCCGGTGAACTGCCGGACCGCACCCTGACGTCGCTGCGCGTCCTGATCACCGGCTATGCGCTGGGCGTCGCCGTCGCCGCGATCCTCACCACCCTCGCCGCGCTGTCACGTTGGGGCAACGAAGCGCTCGGGCTGCTGACATCCATGTTCAATCCGCTTCCCGCCATCGCGCTGCTGCCGGTTGCGCTGCTGTGGTTCGGCATCGGCACGCCGAGCCTGATCTTCGTTATCGTCCATTCGGTGCTGTGGCCGGTGGCGCTGGCCTGCTATGGCGGCTTTCTCGCCGTGCCGCCGACGCTGCGGATGGCTGGCCGCAATCTCGGCCTGTCCGGCGGCCGGTTCGTGGTGGAGATCCTGGTGCCTGCAGCGTTTCCGCAAATCCTGTCGGGCCTACGGATCGGCTGGGCCTTCGCATGGCGAACCTTGATCGCGGCCGAACTGGTATTCGGCGTCAGCGCGCGCTCCGGCGGTCTCGGCTGGTTCATCTACACCAGCCGTGCACAGTTGGAGACGGCCAGCGTGTTCGCGGGACTGCTCACGGTCATCCTGATCGGCCTCATTGTTGAAGGCGTGATCTTCCGGACGTTGACGCGGATTACCGTTCAGCGCTGGGGCCAGGAGCAGGCCTGAGCGAGCAATCTGCGGCGGCAATACCGGAAGCACAACGTTCTCCGGATGGCGGCATTGTGCAGAGCGATCAACCCATGATCGTCCCGGTTTTTGGAATTCCCCAGATCGCCTGCTTGGGACTCTAATGCGTCATCAGTGATGGTGCCTTTCACGCCCCAATGCAGGACAACGACAATGCATGCCAGACGAATGATCTTGAAAGCCGCCATCGCCATGGGTCTCGGCGTGGCTGTCGTCTCCGCTCCCGCGCTGATCGGTTCCGGATCGGCACACGCGCAGGAGAAGACCGTCCGGATTGGCTTCCAGAAATACGGCAAGCTGGTTCTGCTGAAGAGCAAAGGCAGCCTTGAGCCACGCCTGAAGGCACTTGGCTGGAACATCAAGTGGACGGAGTTTTCGGCAGGCCCCGCGCTGCTGGAAGCCATCAATGTCGGTGCGCTCGATTTCGGTAACACCGGCGAGGCGCCGCCGATCTTCGCGCAGGCCGCTGGCGCACCGATCCGCTATGTCGCCTACGAGCCGCCAGCGCCCAAGGGCGAAGCGATCCTGGTGCCGAAAGGCAGTCCGATCAAATCGGTCGCCGAGCTGAATGGCAAGAAGGTCGCGCTCAACAAGGGCTCCAACGTTCACTATCTCCTCGTCAAGGCGCTGGAGAAAGCCAATGTCAAATATTCCGACATCACCCCGGTGTTCCTGGCGCCGGCTGACGCGCGAGCGGCGTTCGAGCGCGGAGCCGTGGATGCCTGGGTGATCTGGGATCCGTTCCAGGCGGCCGCTGAAGCCGCAATTGAGGCGACGGTTCTTGCCGACGGCACCGATACCGTGTCGAACTACCAGTTCTATCTGTCATCGCAGAAATTCCTGGAATCCGATCCCAAGGTGGTCGATGCGATTCTCGAAGGCCTGCGGGAAGTCGACGACTGGGCCAAGACAGACATCAAGGCCGTGGCCGAACAGCTGAGCCCCTCGGTCGGCCTGCCGGTTCCTGTCCTGGAGGTCGCGCTCAAGCGGCAGGCCTACGGGATCAAG
The DNA here is from genome assembly GCF_900108575.1 of Tardiphaga sp. OK245. Classification (NCBI taxonomy): domain Bacteria; kingdom Pseudomonadati; phylum Pseudomonadota; class Alphaproteobacteria; order Hyphomicrobiales; family Nitrobacteraceae; genus Tardiphaga; species Tardiphaga sp. OK245. The sequence goes on from NZ_FNWZ01000004.1 coordinate 61,018, forward strand.
CCGATTGATCGCAAGGTCATCACCGAGCAGCAGCAACTGGCCGATACGTTTCTGGCGCTCGGACTGATCCCGAAAGCCATTGCCGTAGCCGACGCCGCCGGGACACCCGCACCATGACGGCCGTCGACGACGCTCTCAAGATTCTCTGGTTCCTGCCGACCAGCGGCGATGGCCACTATCTCGGAACCACGGCCGGTGCGCGCGAGGTCGATTTCGACTATCTGCGGCAGATTGCGCGTGCCGCGGACAAGCTCGGCTATTACGGGGCCCTACTCCCGACCGGGCGCAATTGCGAAGACTCCTGGGTCATCGCATCGGCCATCGCGCCGTGGACGGAACGATTGCGCTATCTCGTCGCCGTGCGCCCCGGACTGCAGTCGCCCACGGGGGCGGCGCGTATGACTGCCACGCTGGATCGCCTGACCAACGGACGGTTGCTCATCAACATCGTGACGGGCGGCGATGCCGTCGAGAACAAGAGCGATGGCGTCTTCCTCGATCACGACGAACGCTATGAAGTCACGCGTGAGTTTCTGAATGTTTACGCGCGGGAGCTCGCCGGCGAAGCCGTCACTGTCGCGGGCAAACACATCACGGTCGAAGACGGTCGTATCCTCTATCCACCGATCCAGACACCTCATCCGCCGTTCTATTTTGGCGGTTCGTCGGATGCCGGCATCGATGTCGCCGTCGATACCGTCGACAAATACCTGACCTGGGGCGAGCCCCCGGCCCAGGTCGCGGAGAAGATTGCACGCGTGCGCGGGATTGCCGAGCAGCGAGGCCGCAAGATCACGTTCGGCATTCGGCTGCATGTCATCGTACGCCATACCAACGAGGCCGCATGGAAGGCCGCCGACGAACTAATCGAGCATCTCACCGACGACACGATCGCATCCGCGCAGCAAATTCTCGGGCGAATGGATTCCGTCGGCCAGCAGCGCATGTCGCAATTGCACGGCGGCCGGCGCGACCGGCTCGAGGTCAGCCCGAATCTGTGGGCCGGCGTTGGCCTGGTGCGCGGCGGCGCCGGCACGGCGCTGGTCGGCGATCCCGCCACCGTCGCCGCACGCATCCGCGAATATCAGGACCTCGGCATCGATACGTTCATCCTGTCCGGCTATCCGCATCTCGAAGAGGCCTATCGGTTTGCCGAACTGGTGTTTCCGCTGCTGTCGTTGCAACAAACCAGCAATGTCCGGCAGTTCCGCGCCAATACCGGCCCGTTTGGAGAGCCACTCGCAGATCACCGCCGGGCGACCGCAAAAGTTTGATGCGCCGCCAGCCTTGATCCCAGCGGCGCAATGACGCCGCGGCATCTGGAGGACACCACGTGACCAAGCAGATTCGCCTCAACGCATTTGCCATGAACTGCGTGGCGCACCAGTCGCCCGGCCTGTGGACGCATCCCGACGATCGCTCCAGCGACTATAATCGCCTGCCCTACTGGCTCGATCTCGCGCGAACGCTGGAACGCGGACGGTTCGACGGCCTCTTCCTTGCAGATGTGCTCGGCGTCTACGACGTGTTCGGCGGCAATCCGGACGCGGCATTGCGCAATGCCGCACAGGTGCCGGTGAACGACCCGCTGCTGCTGGTGTCGGCGATGGCTGCCGTCACCGAGAATCTCGGTTTCGGCGTGACCTGTACGCTGTCCTACGAGCCGCCCTATCCATTCGCGCGCCGGATGTCGACCCTCGACCACCTCACCGACGGCCGTATCGGCTGGAACATCGTTACCGGCTATCTCGACAGCGCCGCCAAGGGTATGGGCAAGGCCAGCCAGAACGCCCATGACGACCGCTACAACGTCGCCGAAGAATATATGGAGGTCGTCTACAAACTGTGGGAAGGCAGCTGGGAAGACGACGCCGTGCAGCGCGACAAGGCGCGCGGCATCTTCACCGACCCATCGCGCGTTCACCGCGTCCAGCATTATGGCGAGAACTACACGCTCGACGCCATCCATCTCTCCGAGCCGTCACCGCAACGAACGCCGGTGCTGTATCAGGCCGGAACGTCGCTGCGCGGAAAACTGTTCGCCGCGCAACACGCCGAATGCGTGTTCATGTCCGGTCCGTCCGCAAAGGTGATCGCGCCGCGCGTCGCTGCGATCCGCGCGCTTACGGCAGAGACCGGGCGCGATCCGTCGGAAATCCTGATGTTCAGCATGATGACGGTGATCCTCGGCCGCACCGAGGAGGAAGCCGCCGCGAAACATGCGGAGTATCGTCGCTATATCAACCACGAAGGCGCCCTGACGCTGATGTCCGGCTGGACCGGCGTCGATTTCTCGACCTATGACCTCGACCAGAAGGTGGAGCACGTCCACAACGAGGCCGGCCGCACCGCGATGGACAACATCACCCGCGCCGATCCCGATCGCACCTGGACGGTACGCGAAGTCGCCGAGCATGTCGGCATCGGTGGCATCGGGCCAATCGTGGTCGGAACGCCCGAACAGGTGGCGGACGCCATCGAGGACTGGGTCGCACAGACCGACGTCGATGGCTTGAACCTCGCCTTCGCGATCTCGCCGGGCAGCTTCGAGAACATCGTCGATCTGCTGGTGCCGGAACTGACCCGGCGCGGCATCTACAAGAGTGCCTATGCGCCCGGTACTCTTCGCGAAAAACTGTTCGGTGCCGGTCGCGCACGGCTGCAGGCGCCGCATCCAGCCTCGTCGTTCCGCCACGCTCTGCCATCCGCTATCGCCGCGGAGTAACGACTCGAAGTCGGCCTACCGCTCGGGCTGGCACCAAAGCAGCAGAGGGATCGACGCATGCGAGGCGCTCTGATCATTCCGGGCCTTCACGGCTCACCGGCCGGCCACTGGCAGACCCTGTTGCAGAGCCATACGCCGTTAGCGCGCCGTGTCGAGCAGGACGACTGGGACGCACCTGTGCTCGATCGCTGGGTGGAGCGACTTCTGTCGAGCGCGGATGCCAATCCCGGCGCGATCGCAGTCGCCCACAGTCTCGGCTGTATCCTCATTGCTCATACAGCGCTGCGGGTGCCGGACATCAAAATCGGCGGCGCACTTCTGGTCGCACCGGCCGATGTGGAAACGAACACCGACGCATTCCCGCAATTGCGCAACTTTGCACCGATGCCGACGACATCCCTGCCGTTTCCGAGCATCGTCGTCGCCAGCAGCAACGATCCCTTCATGTCGCTGCAACGAGCGCGCATGCTGGCCGAGAGCTGGGGCTCGGACTTCGTCAATATGGGCGAAGCCGGCCACATCAATATCGCGTCGGGCTATGGCGCGTGGCCGGCCGCGCATGGCATGGTCGATGCGCTGGCAGCGAAAGCCGAGACGGCACGGCACCCGCCACGGCCATTCGGAAGCCGCACGACCGGCAAACGGGTGTCGGCGTCGTAGAGTGTTTCAAGCCGTCTTATCGTTCCGTTCAAACCGATCGTGCCGTCGAAAGGCCAGCCGTCGCCGCATTTGCAGACGAACGCACGAAGGCACTCTCGATCGCGGGGATCGATGACAACAAGGCCCTGGTGTAGTCATCGGCCGGGTTGGAAAATACCTGATCGACCGGTCCGGATTCGACGATCCGCCCGCGGTGAAACACCAGCACGCGATCCGCGATATGCTGGACGACGCCCAGATCGTGCGAAATGAACAGCAGCGCTGTACCGAGGCGCGCCTGCAGTTCGCTCAGCAGGTCCAGAACCTGGGCCTGGATCGAAACATCCAGCGCCGACACCGGCTCGTCGCAGACAATGATGTCCGGCTCAGCCGCCAGTGCACGTGCAATCGAGACTCGCTGCCGCTGGCCGCCCGACAGCGAGCGGGGAGTGCGACCGAGATGACCCGCGTTCAGCCCGACCTGCTCGAGCAGCGCGACGATGCGGTCGCGCTTTGCGCGCGCATCGCCGGTCAGGTTTTCGGCAATCACATCAGCGACCCGGTAGCGCGGATCGAAACTGCTGAGGGCATCCTGCGGGATATATTGCAGCCTTGCCCGCAGCGCGCGCCGCTCGGCCTCCGCCACCCCGGACCAGCGCTGCCCGAGCAGGCGCACCGCGCCCTCATCCGGCGCGAGCAGGCCGAGCACGATCTTGGCGCATGTCGACTTGCCCGAACCGGACTCGCCGACAATGCCTACGACCTCACCGGCCTTGACCGAGAAAGTTACTCGGTCGAGCGCCGGCGGCGATATCGCGCCGACCGCAGCCGATCGCCGCTGGACATAATGTTTAGAAATGCCCTCAACCTGGAGCACCAAAGCTTCATCCGACGGCTTTCGGACCGGCAGCGGCTCCCGGACGATGACAGACCCGACGGCGCCGTTCCCTTCGACGCTTGCAACGTCAAATCGGGCAGACGCGAGCAGATGTCCCTTTGAATCAGCGGATGGGATCGCAGCGAGAAGCTGTCGCGTATAGGGATGGCGCGGACGGCGCAAGACATCGGCCGTGGCTCCGCTGTCCACGATGCGGCCGTCGCGCATCACGATCACTCGATCCGCGATTCCAGCCACGACAGCGAGATCGTGGCTGATCAGCAGCAGCCCGGCGCCTTCCCGCACGCGCTCGGCCAATACGGCCAGCACCTGCGCCTGGACGGTGACGTCCAGCGATGTGGTCGGTTCGTCTGCGATGATGAGATCTGGATCAGCTGCAATGGCCGACGCAATCAGTGCGCGCTGGCGCAAACCGCCGGAGAGTTGATGCGCATATTGTGCAGCTCGATGTTCGGGATCCGGAATGCCGACCTTGCGCAGCACATCGGTGACACGTGCGGCAACTGTGTGTCGCCCACGTAACGTCCGATGCGCGGAGAGCACCTCGCCGACTTCCTGGCCGATGGTGCGTAGCGGATCCAGCGACACCAGCGCATCCTGCATGACAAGGCCGGTGACCGTGCCGCGCAGCTTGCGCCAGTCGGTTTCGCGAAACTGCAACGCATTGCGGCCCTTGATCTGGAATCGATCAGCGTCGACCTCGGCCCCATCGCCGGACAGGTTGAGCAGGCTGCGTGCCGTAATGCTCTTGCCCGATCCGGACTCGCCGACCAAAGCCACGCATTCGCCGCGGCGGATCGTCAGGTCGAAGTTCCGGACGATAGGCACGCCGCCATAGGCGCCGGCAAAACCGATCGAGAGGCCCTCGATATCGATTAGCAGATCATCGGGCTGTGGAACGACCAGATATGGTTTGTCGGTCATGCCAGCCGTCCTTCAAATCGTTTCTGGATGGCATTGCCGACCAGCGTGAAGGCGATCACCGTGAGCGTGATGGCGAGGCCGGGAAATACGCCCGGCCACCACGCCACGCGCAGCACGTCGCGACTCTCCGCCAGCATCACGCCCCATTCCGGCGTCGGAGGCTGCGGGCCGAGCCCCAGAAAGCTGAGGCCCGACACCGCGAGGATGGTATTGCCGATATAGACCGTCGCGATCACCGGCACGGCGACCAAGACATTCGGCAGCACATGGCGGATGAAGATCTGCCAGCGGCCGAGGCCATAGACGACCGCATGCGTCACATAATCGGCATCGCGCACCAATTGCGTTTGGGCACGGATGACGCGACCGAATTTCGGAATGCCGGCAATGCCGACCGCGATGGCGATGTTGAGCATACCCTGCCCCAGAAACGTGACCACCAACATCGCCAGCAGCACGCCGGGGAATGACGACAGCACGTCGAACACGCGCGACGTCGCCTCATCGAGGAAGCGGTTGCGCTGTCCGGCGAGAATGCCAAGCACGATGCCGAAGGCCAGACTGATCGCCATGCCGCCGAGCCCGATCAGGAGCGAATAGCGCGTGCCGTGGATGGTCCGCGCGAACACGTCGCGGCCGAGCCGGTCGGTGCCGAACAGATGCTCCCAGCTCGGCGGCTTCAGCCCCAGCGCATAATCCCCGATCAGCGGATCGAACTGGGTGAAGGCGCGTGGGAATGTCGCGGCCAGCAGCAGCACGAACAGAAACGCCAGAGAGATCGCAAGGCCCGGCGACAACAATCGCGGCGCGATCACGGCCGCCGTCGTCACTGGTTCCACCGCACCGGGCGGATTGACCTGCGGGTCGAGCGCGACGGACAAGTCCGCGAGCGAACGCGTTTGAATGTTCATTGCGCCCTCAGTCGCGGATCGATCAGCAGATACAGGATGTCGAGCACGGTCGAGGCTGCGACATGGATGAAAGCGGCCAGCAGCACCACGGCCAGCACCACCGGCACATCATGGGTCAGCACGGCGCCGAGCGTCACGGTGCCGAGACCCGGACGCCCGAAGACCTTCTCCGTGATCACAGCGCCGCCGAGCAGTCCGCCGATCAGCCAGCCACCCAGCGTCACCGCCGGCAGCAGGGCATGCCGGAGCACATGGCGCGCACGGATCACGAGCTCGCCGACGCCACGCGAACGCACCGTAGTGACGAAGGGCTGATCGAGCGTCTTTTCCATCGCCTCACGCAGCACCTGCGCGAGGAGGCCCGCCGTCGGCAGTGCCAGTGTCAGCGACGGCAGCACAATCGACTGCCAGCCACTGGTCCCGGACACCGGAAACCAGCGCAGCGTGAACGAGAACGCCATCAGCAGCAGGATGCCAAGCCAGAACACCGGCGTGGATGCGAATACCAATTCCAGAAAGGATGCGATCTGGCGCGAGATGCGCCCGCGGCCGGCTGTCAGCATCGCGAGCCCGACTGCGATCACGATGGCCAGAAGCCCGCCGAGCAGCGCAAGCTGCACGGTCGGCATCAGTTGTGATCCCACCACCTCGGTGACGGGCTGACGCAGCACATAGGACGTGCCGAAATCGCCCTGCAGGATGCGCAGAAGAAAATCCAGGTACTGCGCGGGCAGACTGCGATCGAGCCCCCACTCCGCCGCAATCGCCTCGCGCAGCCCTGGATATTCCAGATCGCCCGCCAGGATATCCTGGATGCGCCCCGGCAAGGCGTGCAGCGCCAAGAATGACACCGTCACACTTGACCAGGCCACCACGAGACTGGTGAGCAATCTGGAAATGACACGAGACCACATGATCTCGTCTACTTCGCCAGCCAGAAGTCATAGGCGCTCGACGGCGAGTCCAGACCCGCCTCGAAGCTCAGCCCGTTGACATTGTTCTTCGCCGCCAGAAACCAGCTCGGAGCGAACATCGGCACGATGAAGGCCTGATCGACGCCGAGCTTCTGGATTTCATCGGTGAGGGCACGCTTCTTCGTCACATCGGTCGAGCGCAGCGCTTCATCGATCAGACCCGTAATCTGCGGATCCGGATTGGCGATGTTGGAATACAGAAACCCTTTGGAGCCGAGCATGTCCCACAACTCCCGCGCCGGATCCGATGGATTGTCGGTGTTCGGATAGATCGTCCAGTTGCCGTTGGCGTTGTTCTTGGCATATTCGCCAGCGGTGATGATGCGCAGGTTGAGATCGAAGCCGATATTCTTGCGCAACGCGGCCTGGATGCCCTGGATCAGCACTTCGCGGTTGTCGCGGACGTAAGGCTGCGGATAGCCGACGTCGATCTTCAGGCGCACGCCGTTCTTGGTGCGGAAGCCTTCAGAATCGCGGCCGGTCCAGCCGGCTTCGTCGAGCAGCTTGTTGGCGCCCGCAATATTGTTGCCCCATGTACCAACCAGCGCCTTGTTATAGGCTGGGTTGGCCGGCCCGATGATGGACCATGCACGCGGCACGGTGCCGAGATAGACCTGCTTGACCAGCGGCTCGAGATCGAAGCCGTCTCGCAGCGCGCGCCGGACCCGCACGTCATCCGCCGGCGGAATGGTGTAGTTGATGTTAAACGTGAATGACGTGCTGGCGCCGGACGGGCCGGTCAGCAACTTGAACTCGGCCTGATCCGCAAACAGCGCCACGTCGGTCGGCTGCACGCCTTCGATCAGATCGACCTGTCCCGACGTCAGCGCACCGGCCCGCACTGCAGCCTCCGGCAAGAACCGCAGCGTCACGCGATCGAGATAGGCCGGGCCGGTATGCGCGGCATAACCCGGTCCCCACTTGTAATCCTTGTTGCGGACGAACACCGCCGACTGGCCGCGGCTGTAGCGCTCGAACACGAACGGCCCGCTGCCCGCGAGCAGCGGCCCGCCGCCGCACAGGTCGCCCTTGGCGAGGGCCTTTGGCGAGATGATGCCCAGTTTGACGTTGGATGTGGACTCCAGGAACGTCGAATCCGGCTGCGTCAGGATCAATTTGACGACATAGGGCGATACCACTTCGGCGCGATCGAAATATTGCAGCAGCGCGACTGCATTGGTGGCGTTTTCCGGCTTCTTGACGAAATCGTAATTCGCCTTTACCGCCGCCGCGTCGAACTTCTCGCCGTCGTGGAAGACGACGTCCTCGCGCAGCTTGTACGTATATTCCTTGCCGTCCGGCGAGATCGACCACTCCGTGGCCAGCCACGGCGCGAAGCTGCCATCGGTCTTCTTGCCAACCAGCGAGTCGATATAGTTGCGCGCCACGAAAAACGCGGCCTGCTGCGAGGCGCGATGCGGATCGAAGCAGCTCGGCTCGGTCGCAACGCCCCATGTAATGGCGCCGCCGGAGACCGGCCTGCCTTCCTGCGCCCGCGCAAGCTGCCCGCCAAGCATGACCGATACGATGGCGATCGACGCGCGCGCCGAAATACTAATCTTCCTCATTGGGGACCGTCCGTTGGTGTTTTTCACTACCAACCGCAGCAGCAACGTCTCGCATTTTCTGAAGTGATCAATGGCATGGAGTTGCCACTTCATCTGAGCGCTGCAACGCGGTAGCAATTTGTAGCGCGATCTAAATCTGCAATCCGCGCAAAGACAATGCACTTCGCGCGATCTCATCGTCGCGACACCAAGTTTGAAAGATCATTCGCGATGCGATGCGATCAGTGGGCGAATGTCATACGCGCAAGCCCAAAGACAACTGGATCGCTCTCCGTCTCGCCCATCAGGAATGCTCCATGAGTGAACGCAAACTGCATCTCAACGTGAACCTGCTCCATTCCGGGGTCTATGCATCGGCATGGCGGCTACCTGACAGCGATCCCGGCGCATTCTACGACGTGCAGCATTATGTAAATGTCGCGAAGATCGCCGAGCGCGGAAAATTCGACGCGATCTTTCTCGCCGACACGCCGGCCATCACCGACCGCATCGACCTGCGGCCGTTTCAATCCATGGAGCCGACCATCGTTCTGGCTAGCGTGGCTGCCGCGACCACGCATATCGGCCTGATCGCCACCGCATCCACGACGTATAACGAGCCATATAACATCGCACGGCGCTTCGCGACGCTCGACCATGCAAGCGGCGGCCGCGTCGGCTGGAATGCGGTGACCACGGCGGACGCGTCTGCGAGTCGCAATTTCGGCCTGTCGAACGTCCTCGAACACGGCTTGCGCTACGAGCGCGCAAAGGAATTCGCCGAGGTCGTGCACGCGCTGTGGGATAGCTGGGAAGACGACGCCTTTGTCGGCGACAAGGCGACGGCGCGTTTCGTCGATATATCGAAGGTCCACGCCATCGATCATCGTGGCACGCATTATACCGTGGCCGGTGCGCTGACCGTGCCGCGCTCACCGCAGGGCCGGCCGATCACCGTGCAGGCCGGCGGTTCAAGCGACGGCCGCGACCTCGCCGCGGCGCAGGCCGATGCGGTGTTCACGCTGTCGCAATCGATCGAGGACGGCGTCGCCTATGCGCGTGATCTGCGGGCGCGAGCCGTCGCCTATGGCCGCCCGTCGGATTCCATCGTGATCCTGCCGGGCCTCGCGACCATCATCGGCAGCACCGAGGCCGAGGCGCAGCGACGGCAGGATGAGTTGTGGGACCTGGTGCCGATCCAGTACAGCCTGTCGCGGCTCGCAGGAACACTGCATGTCCCGCCCGAGATCCTCGAACTCGACAAGCCATTGCCGGACATCCCACTGCCCGCCAATGCCAATCAGACGATGTTCAAGGGCACCGTTGCCATGGCCCGCAAGGATAATCTGACGGTGCGACAACTGCTCAAGGCGCTGGGCGGCGGCGTCGGCCATCGCATCATCGTCGGAACGCCCGAGGCGATCGCCGACGATATCGAGGCCTGGTTCAGGGCCGGTGCCGCCGATGGCTTCAACCTGATGCCTGATGTACTCCCGGCGGGCCTGGCCGTGTTCGTCGACGAAGTCGTCCCCCTATTGCAAAAGCGCGGCATCTTCCGCCGCGACTACGAGGGCACCACGCTGCGCGACCACTTCGGACTCGAACGTCCGCCCAGCCGCTACGCGAAGCGCCCCGCAGCGGCCGTCACGGCGTGATAGCACCATAGGTGACTGCTCCCGCCGCGATCGGCGGGAGCAGTCACGGTCGCGCTCACCTGCCCTATGGCGCGTGGAACACCAGCGCGCGCAGCTCGATGCTCTCGCGCGGCGGCGCATCCGCAGGCGCGGTCGGATCGGCGAAGGCCGTGTGCGGAGCGAAACGTGCGACGCCGTCTTTGGTCGAATCATAGCACTTCAGCAGCAATATCTCGTCGGGCGTCATATCCGGCACGTAGTACCAGCGATGCTGCGGATTGAATTTCACCGCGTAGGTTTCACCGATCCGGTGCTGATAGACCAGATCCGATCCGACCAGCTCGTCAAAGCGAACGGTCCGCGCATCGGCGACCGCCAGCGGCGAATCCTTCAACGGGCCGCGGATCGGACGCCACAGATTGATGATCTGCACGCGCCCCTTGAGCAATTCTTCCGCATCCTCCGGGAGCAGATCGCGAACACGTTGCGGGCCCGATCTATCGGTGTGATCGACATGCACCCGGGCGACGGGCTGGCGCGGGCCGTCGCCGCGGTCATTGACGCCATCGACGCGCTTGCGCACGGTATGATCGAAGATGAAGACGCGACTCGCGCCGGTGATGTCTTTCAGCAGCTTCTCGGCTTCGGGATAGTAGACGCCTTTGACGTTCTCATCATCGTAGAAGTCGGAGACCGCGCTGTGCTGGTGCGCCACCGCAAAGCCGTGTTCATCGAGCGACCACTGATCGATGCTCGGTCGCGCATCATGGATCGCAACCGCATGCGGCTCCGGCTCCGCAGTGGAGCGCGGCTCGCCGGCCGGAGGATCGAATGTATAGGTACGAGGGCGGCCATTGATCGGCGCCAGGTAGTTCAGGTCCGCGGTGACGAATGCACCGGCCGTGATCTTCTCGTTGAGCAATCCCATGATGGTTCTCCCGATTGACATGGGCTCATCACGCATTTCATGCGGCCCATTTGCTTCAATCTGATCCCGGCGACCCGCCGCGCCAATGGGACTTTTCAAATAAGAACGTCATTTCCCGGCAGCGTGAAAACAGATGATGTGATTTCAGCATTGATATCGATTGAAGATGTTTAATGTTGTGATCACGGCCATCGTGAACGACGTTCGGCATCGGTGTTCCCGCGCAAGCGGGACATCGCTTGCATCCGCAAGCAATTACGCCTCGTGACCGACGCTCCGAAAGAAGGATTGGAAGCCGTTCGGCCCAACTTTGGAATTCCCAAGCGCGCCGTGTGGAGCGTTAATGAGTGTCTTCAGGAGTCGAATTGATGCCACATCCGCCACGTCTCGCCGTCGCCATCGCAGGTGCTCTCGCGCTTGCGACGGCCGTCGAGACCTATCACGCCGCCCATCAGCCCAATCCTGACATGTCCCGGAATGCCGCAGCCACAGTGACGCCAGCCCAGCAACTCGATCGCGCCCTGCAGGCGCTCCGCCTCGATACAGTCAGAGACAACGCGTCAGCCATGTAGACGGAAGAAGGGACCAAGGCATGTATCTCGGAAAGATGATCGCTTTGGTACTGGGACACGCGACGTTCCTCAGCCTGTTCGTGTGGTGGTTTCGCTAAACGGGGCTCTCGCCTTCCGGCGGGACCGCCTCGCGGTGTCAACTCAACCGCGCGAGGCCTTCAGCAAAGCTGCCTTCCCCTTTACCCGTGGAAAGATTTGCTCGGCAAAGCGCTGCATCTCGCTCTCCAATGGCTGGAATTGCAGCATGAACAACTCGATGCCGGCGGCATGGAATTCGCGAATGCGCGCGGCGACCGTATCGTAGCTTCCCACCAGACCCGCAGCGGTTCCGCCATTGGTGCCCACCCGCGGCGACTTCTGCATCGTCTGCATCATCACGACCTTGGGATCGGTATTGGCACGCTGAATGGCCTTCATCGGCGCGTCCTGCGTGGCGAGCGCCAGCAGACGCTGATGTGCCTGCTCGGCTTCTGCGTCAGTCTCACGCGCGATCACGAAGGCCGACAGGCCGAAACGCAGCGGTGCGCCGGCCCGCGGTCGTGCCGCCACATTGGCGATCAGTGCTGCGACATCGGCCAGCGGCTGGCCGTTGATGAACCAAACATCGCCGTGGGACGCGACCAGTTCGCGCGCCGGCTCCGACTCGCCGCCGACATAGATCGCAGGCCGCGCGCGGTACCGGTCCTTCGGCCGCAGCGCGTAGTCTCGGACATCGAAATTTTCGCCCTTATGCGTCAGGCGTTCCCCGCCCGTCAACTGCGCAACGATCGAGATCCATTCCTTGCCATAGGCATAGCGATCGTCATGCTCGGCAAAGCCGATACCGGCCTTCTCCAGCTCGGGCTTGTTCCAGGCATTGACGAGATTGAGCGCAAAGCGGCCGTGGCTGATATTCTCGATCTGCAGTGCCATCTTGGCGAGTACGACCGGATGAAACAGATAGGGCTTGATCGCCGCAATGATCTCGATCCGGCTGGTCAGCGCAGCCAGTGCCGCTGCAGAGCTCCAGGTCTCGAGTTGATCGAGATCTTCCTGATGCGGATTGATGGTGTGCTGCGCGATCAGAGTCGAATCGTAACCTAGTGCCTCGGCCTGCAGGACCAGCTCCTTGTTACGCTCCCACGACGCATCATACGGCTCTTCAGGATCATGATGCGACGCCCGTGGCCCATGCACCGGTGCCCAGACGCCAAATCGAAGAGGATTCGTGCTCATTGTCTGCCTCATATTCACGTCGCTCTCGCTATAAGACGACCCGCACACGACAATGCAAGCACCGCCATGCACTCGTGACATCGGCGGAAAAATAGCGCGGATCGAACGAGAAACTTCTTCTTCGCATGACGCATAGCACCACAAGAAAATTCCACTGCGCTTCGGGCCGATTTAATTTCAAGGCAACACGCAGCTTCATTTTCCAAAAACAAGCACTGCAAAAGATCGTTCACCTCTCAATCGCGTCGCTCGGATATCAAACTGATCTAATATCGCATGGAGAATGGTTTCGCCGAAGAAACTGAAGACGCTGCGCTTTTCGTTGCTCTATCATCGCCGCTGAATTTCAGAACTGCAGCAATGGATGGCAGGGTGAGCAACGTCGACTACGTCATTCGCCAGGAGTATCGCGCGCCCGCAACGCCGGCACCCGCGCGCCACGCTTCCGCCATTGCGAAACCCGGCCTAAAGCCAAATCTGATCGTCCTGTCCTGGATCGCGCCAGTCGTCCTCATCGTTGTATGGGAAGCGCTGGCGCAGGCCGGTTGGCTGTCGCCGCAAGTGCTTCCTGCACCTTCGAAGGTGCTACGCACGGCGTGGAAGCTGACTCTATCCGGATCGCTGCTGAACGATCTCGGCGTCAGCCTGCTGCGTGCGGCCGCCGGCTTTGCAATCGGCGGCAGCATCGGCTTCATCCTCGGCACGCTGGTAGGCTTCTCGCGCATCGCCGAAGCATTGATCGATCGCAGCGTGCAGATGATCCGTGCGATCCCGTTCCTCGCCCTCGTCCCGCTCGTCATCGTCTGGTTCGGCGTCGGTGAGGGACAGAAGATCTTTCTGGTCTCGCTCGGTGTCGCCTTTCCGATCTATATCAACACCACGCTCGGCATTCGGCAGATCGATCCGAAGCTGATCGAGCTCGGCCGCGTGCAAGGATTGTCCACGCTGCAATTGATCCGGCGCATCATCCTGCCCGGCGCGCTGCCGTCGATCCTCACCGGTGTCCGCTATTCGCTGGCAACGGCATGGCTGGCGCTTGTGGTGGCCGAGACCGTCGGCGCGCAATCAGGCCTCGGGTTCCTCGCCATGGACGCCCGCGAATTCCTGCGCACCGATGTGATCGTGCTGACCATCGTGATCTACGCGCTGATCGGCGTTGCCGCCGACTCCATCGCCCGGCTGCTCGAACGCAAATTGCTCGCCTGGCATCCGAACTATGGCAAGGGCGCGCGATCATGAGCCCGACATCTGTGACATCTAGCGAAACCGCCGTAACCGTGAGCGGCCTGACGCGCGCCTATGGACCGCGGGTGGTGATCGACAGGCTTGATCTCCGCATCGGGCGCGGTGAATTCGTCGCCCTTCTCGGTGAGAGCGGCTGCGGCAAGACGACGTTGCTGCGCGCCCTCGCCGGCCTCGACCCGATCCAGGGCGGACATATCGATGCGCCCGGGCGACCTGCCGTGGTGTTTCAGGAACATCGCCTGCTGCCCTGGGATACGCTCTGGCAGAATGTCTCGCTCGGCCTTCCCGGCGCGGATCCGCGCAAGCGCGCCGCCGCTGCTCTGGTCGAGGTCGGACTCGGCGACCGGCTGGACGACTGGCCGCGTAATCTGTCTGGCGGACAGGCGCAGCGCGTCGCCCTCGCCCGCGCGCTGGTGCAGGAGCCCCGGCTGCTGTTGCTCGACGAGCCCTTCGCAGCGCTGGACGCGCTGACGCGAATTCGCATGCATGTGCTGGTCAAGGAGCTTGTCGCCCGCCACCAGCCCGGCGTGCTCCTCGTCACTCACGATGTCGATGAAGCAATTGCCCTCGCCGACCGAATTCTGGTGATGCGCAACGGGGTGATCGCGTCCGAGCACCGCGCCGATACTCACGGCGGGCCGGCTGCATCCCGCGATCAACTGCTTCGCGAACTCGGCGTCGCCACCAATCTCCAGGTCGCCTGATTCCACCTCACAGGAAGTTTTCTCATGTCAAAACCGTTCTTCACATCGTCACGCCGGGATTTTCTCAGTCTCGCGATGGCGGGGGTCAGCGCCTATGCCGGCATTCATCTCGCCGGCCATGACGATGCCATCGCGCAAAGCACCGGCCGAAAGACCGACAAGGTCCGTCTCACCTGGGGCTATCACGGCCTCACGCTGATCGCGAAGGAACGCGGCGAGTTTGAGAAGGCACTCGCCCAGCATGACATCAAGGTGGAATGGCTCGGCCCATTCCCGAACCACGCGCCGACCTTACAGGCGGTGACCGGTGACAGTGCTGATTTTGGCTTTGGCGGTAGCACCACGCCCGCGCTGGCGGCCATCATCGCCGGCTCGCCGCTCGTTTTCACCCAATTCGTGCTCTACGAGCCGCGCACGACGGCGATCATCGCCAAGGATGATTCCGGCATCAACAAGGTCGAGGATCTGGTCGGCAAGTCGGTCGCGGTCAACCGCTCCGGGCTTGGCGAGTTCCTGCTCATCGCCGCGCTCGAGAAGCACAAGGTCGACCGCTCCAAGGTGAAATTCGTCTATCTCAACCCACCGGACGCAGCGCCGGCACTCGCATCCGGCAAGGTGGATGCCTGGTCGATGTGGTCGCCGGGCGTCGACATCGCGCGGCTGGACTACAAGGCTCACGACGTTTTCCTTGAGGGACGCGACCTGCCGTTCCAGATCGACTTTTCCTCTTACGTGACGTCACGCAAGTTCGCGAAGGACAATCCGGCCATCGTGCGGGCGCTCAATGCGGCCTATGAGAAGGAAGCGCAGTGGGTCAACAAGAACACCACCGACGCCGAGCATCTCATCCAGAAGGTCGCGAAATATGACGACCGGATTCGAGACCAGTTCATCGAGCGCAAACGCAACTACACGCTCATCCCCGTGTCGGATAAGAAATTCGTCGGAGAACTGCAAACCGCAGCGAACTGGCTGACCGAGCGAAAGGTCCTGCCCGAGTCCGTCACCGTCTCGGATCATCTGGCCAGTCTTTAAGTTTTTATCGCCGCTCGATCCCCCCACCGGAATCGCCGAGAAAGCATCCCATGAACAAGCCCACACCGCAGCACTCGTTCGACGTGTCGCAGCCGATCCGGATCGGCTCGTCCGATCTGCAACAGTTGTTTGATCACATCGCGCAGGGCGAGGCAGGGCGCGAGCACGACCGTGTTCTGCCTTACGACATCATCGAGCTGATCCGCCGATCGCGGATCGGCGCGCTCCGCATTCCCAAGGCCGATGGTGGCGGCGGCAGTACCGTACGAGAACTGCTCACTGCAGTCATCAGGCTGGCGGAAGCCGACGCCAATGTCGCGCATATCCTGCGCAATCACTATAGCGTGGTCGAGCGCCTGCTGGCCTCGCCGCCAAGCGCGCAGAATCGCAAGTGGCGCGACGACGTCGCGGCCGGCGCCATCATTGGCCTTGCCACCACGGAGCTGGGCAGCTCGCAGGTGGGAGACATCGCTCCCGCCACCACTGTCACGCCGGATGGCGATGGCTACCGCCTGAACGGCACCAAATATTATAGCACCGGCACGCTCTACGCGGACTATGTGCTGGTGCGCGTCGCGGACGGCAATGAAGCACTCGCGACCACGATCATTCCGGTCAAGCGCGAAGGTATCGAGCTGGTCGATGACTGGGATGGTTCGGGCCAGCGCCTGACCGGAAGCGGCACCACGCATTTCCGCAACGTCCGGGTCGAAGCGGCCGAACTGATCTTCGACCAACCCAATATCGGCTACGGGGCCGCCTATCAGAACACGTTCGCGCAACTCTATCTGACAGCCATCAATGCCGGCATCGCAGCAGCCATCCTGCGTGACGCCAGTGACCTGGTCAGGCGGCGCGCGCGCAGTTTCTATTATGCGCCCACGCTTCGCCCGCGCGAGGACCCGATCCTGCAGCAGACTATTGGCCAGATCGCAAGCAATGCGTTCGCGGCAGAAGCGACCGTGCTGGCCGCGGCCGACGCGCTTGACGTATCGAGCAAGGTCCCTGATCGGGAAGATACCAAGCCGGCGCTGGATGCCGCCCTCGCATCGTCCAAAGCCAAAATAGTCGTCGACGAACTAGCTATCCGTAGTGGCAGCCTGCTGTTCGATGCCGGCGGCGCATCCGCGACCAAGAAGTCCGACAATCTTGACCGCCACTGGCGCAATGCGCGGACGCTGTCGTCGCACAACCCGGTGACCTACAAGGCGCAGGCTATCGGCGCCTATGAGGTCAACGGCACGCCGCTGCCGGCCAAGGGCTTCTTCTAGGCCATCCGGAACGCTGCGACATCGTAGCGAGCGCGGTACATTCACTTCATTCCCAACCTGGACGCATCATGAAAGCTGCATCTCGATTTCTCATTCTCTCCCTTTCAGCGCTCGCACTGTCGTTACCCGCCCTGCAGGCCAATGCCGCCGACAAGCCGCTCAAGGTCGGCGTTTCGGCAGGGCCCTATGGTGACATTCTTCGCGAGGCCGCACGGCTTTCCGAGAAAGAGGGACTAAAGGCGGAGATCATCGAGTTCAGCGACTGGAACCAGCCCAATGCAGCGCTGCAGGCAGGCGACATCGACCTCAACAACTTCCAGCACCGCTTCTATCTCGCCAATCAATCGAAGGCGCGCGGTTACAAGCTCTCCGCCCTCGATGAATCGATACTGGTGCCGGCCGGCGTCTTCTCCAAGAAATACACCAAGGCCTCCGACATTCCCGACGGGGCCAAGATCGCGATCCCCAACGATCCGACCAATGCAGCGCGCGCATTGTTGCTGTTTCAGACCGCTGGACTGCTCAAGTTGAAGACCGATGCGGGCCTCTCGGCGAGCATTCTCGATGTGACTGAAAATCCGAAGAAGCTGCAGATCGTCGAGATCGACGCGGCCCAGTTACCGCGATCTCTCGATGACGTGGCAGCCGCCTTTGTGTCATCCAACTACGCCTATCTCGCTGGCCTGGACCTCAACAAGGCGCTTGCGGCCGAGACCAGCGTCGTCGAAGCCAAGCCATATTATACCCTCGTCTTCGCCGCACGTGACGATCGCAAGGACGATCCGCAGATCAAGAAATTCATCTCGATCTATCGTTCGCAGCCGGTAAAGGATTTCATCCGCACCAAGTTCAACGGCTCGATCCTCGCCGCCTGGTAAATCTCAACGGGGGGCAGCTCGCGTGTCCTCCCTGACGCGATGTGGCATGGCCCAACCACGGGCCGCGCCTGTCGCGACAGCGGCAGCGTGCCAGCGCAACGGCTATCCAACCATCATCGCGGGCTGATCTTGCTGCGCACCGATGCCTGCGTCACGAAACTGTTGGGCGGTACGTCTTCGGTCAACCAGACATTGCCGCCGATGGTGGAGCCGCTTCCGACCACGATGCGTCCCAGAATGGTCGCGCCCGCATAGATGATGACATCGTCCTCGATGATCGGATGGCGCGCATTGCCCTTGATCGCCTTGCCCTCGTGATCGGTCGGGAAGTGCCGGGCTCCAAGCGTTACCGCCTGATAGATTCGGACGCGATCGCCAACGATGGCAGTTTCGCCGATCACCACGCCGGTGCCATGGTCGATGAAGATGCTGGCGCCAAGACGCGCGCCCGGGTGAATGTCGATTCCCGTTGCGCTATGTGCCAGCTCGGCAATCAACCGCGCCACCATCGTCGCTCCGAGATTGTAAAGCAGGTGCGCGACGCGGTGATGGATGATCGCCACCATGCCGGGATAGCCAATCAGGATTTCGGGGAAGCTCGTCGCAGCAGGATCTCCCACGAAGGCGGCCCTGAGATCGCTGACCAGCCTGCCTCGGATCTCCGGCAGCCGGGCGGCGAAGTCGCGCGTCAACGCAACGGCGTCCTCGAAATGTCGCTCGGTCGGCGCACCGTCGGAAACGAAAGTCTGCCCCCGATAGACTTGCTCGAGCAAGCCATCCAGCGCGGCGCCCAGTTTGCCTTCGACAAACGCATCGATGCTTTCGGTGCCGAAATCGGAGCGCCCGTAATGCCGGGGAAACAATGCCTCGGTGAGGCTCTTGAGCACCTCCGCGAGGACTTCGCGTGACGGCGCCCGTCTGCTCGGTCCACGCTGCCAGATATTATGGGCAACGTCGCGGGACTCGCGCAGCCCGGCAACGATCGTACCCAGGTCCCAAAGTGGCGCCGGACCGTCCCGATCTGTGTCTTGTTTGACGTCCTCGGCAACCCTCGACATCGCGGCTCCCCTGTTGCGATCTCACGCAGCTGCAACTGTGACTCATGAGCCTGGGACTAGGAATTCCAAAAGTGCAGCATTTTCGATACGTCCATGCTTCCTTCACAGGCGCCGACCTCACGTCACATGCCTTCGCTTCCGGTACGATCGCGGTCGAGCACGCGAACCGGCATGCGCGCAGCTTCCAAGGCTGTGCAAGCTGCACGGCGGAACGATTTTACCGTGATCGGATGGCTGCTGCCGTCGCCAAACAGCCGTTCATTCGCCGCACATGCCTGCGCACAGCATCGTCGTCATTGCGGTGCCGATAAATTTGGATGGTCATTTCATTGACGAACGAACGCCGACGTCGGATATTCCTCACACAGATTATGCACTTCGGAATGCCTGCAATGACCGCATATGAGACAACAGTAGTGAGCCAGTCGCGCAAGCGCGTGACCTGCCGCTGCGTGTCCGCGGCCACCGGCGCGTGTTGTTGATTCCGGCGTAACGACTCACACCGAACATCCCATCACTCATTGATAGGATCGCTGCCTCGGCGGCGAACAGAACGCGCATGTCGAATGCCTATGTCATCGAAGTCTTCAATCGCACTGCCGGAATCGTCGTCGCCGAAGAGCGCGGATTTCGTTTCTTTTCATCAGAACCTGCCTTCGACACGCTCGAAGGCGACCATTTCGGATCGGCCCGTGCAGCGGAACGCGCAGCGAAGGCACTCATAGACCAGCGAAGTCACAAGGCTAGCCAATCCCGTATCGCCACGGCTCGCTGAGTTCGAGACTGTCCTCGCCCGACCAGAACGACAATCAGCGTCGAACGAACAAAATTGCCCGGCGCAGACGGCATGGAGAATATTACTCCACGCCGGAACGCCCCGGCGTGCTGATCATCATTATTTCTGGCACGCGCTTGCGTAGACCGGATTTATCGCCTTGTTATCTGCAAATGTTGCGTTGGAGAACGATGATGCGTGAACTATCGGCGGAAGCCCGGTTGCATAGCGGTGCGCGCGCGTCGTCGAACCGCACAGCGGTGCGCCTGCACACGGCTGCCGTTTACGGCGCATTTGCGCTGATCGCAGCCATCGTGTTCGGCGCGACATCGGTGCGCCCATTTTGACAACGGCACGGGACGGTGAGCCGCACGCAAACATGCGGTCCCATCGTCAGAGGACATCATGAGCGATCGTTCGGATTTTCTTTGGTACATCCCGAATGACGTGAAGGCAGGTCACCGCGGCGATGTCGTCGATCCAAACCACAACAGCGTCGAGACGCTTGTCGACCAGGCGCAAGCGCTGGAACGTCACGGGTGGAAAGGCGCGCTGATCGGAACCGGCTGGGGAAGGCCGGACACATTCACCGTCGCGTCAGTGCTGGCGGCCCGAACGACGCGTTTCGAGCCGCTGATAGCCATCCGTCCCGGCTATTGGCAGCCGGCGCATTTTGCATCTGCCGCAGCCACACTGGATCAATTGAGCGGTGGCCGGGTTCGCATCAATATCGTCTCCGGCAAGGACAATCTGGCGGCTTACGGCGATGACGAAGCCGACTCGTCGCAGCGATATGCGCGGACCAAGGAATTCATGCGCATCGTCCGGCGGCTGTGGACCGAAGAAAACGTCACCTATTCCGGCGCACATTTTCGCGTCTCTGACTCAACCGCAGCGCCGCGCATCGTCCAGCGCGGCAGTCGCCGCCATCCGAAGCTGTATTTCGGCGGGGCGTCGGACGCGGCCGAGCATGTCGCCGCAACCGAAGCCGATGTCCAGCTCTTCTGGGGCGAACCGCTTGGCGACGTCAAACAGCGCATCGAACGGCTCAAGAGCTTAAGTCAGCGCCTCGATCGGGATCTCCCGCCCCTGGAGTTTGGTCTCAGGATCACAACGCTTGTCCGGGAGAGCTCGGCCGAGGCCTGGGCTGCGGCGGAAGCCAAGGTTGCCGACATGGCGCGGAAAGCAGGCGCGGGCTGGAACGACCACGGCCCTGCCATCGCAATCGGCCAACGGCGACTGCTCGACCTGCAGGCCCGCGGCGACGTCCTCGACGACAATCTCTATACGGCACCAGGAAAATTCGGCGCAGCCGGCGCCGGCACCACCTGGCTGGTCGGTTCGGCATCCGAAGTGGCCAGTTCGCTGCAGAAATACCGTGATCTCGGAATCAAGTATTTCATCCTGTCCGATACGCCCTATCTGGCGGAGATCGAGCGGCAAGGCAAAATACTCCTGCCTTTGCTTCGAGATTGATCGGCTTCCGCCAGAACGCTGTCCTCCCGGCGAGACAAACCAAGTCAATATCACTGCCCTTTCGCGATACTCTCTGGCGCGTAAATTTAATTGCGGCGGCCTGCCGTAAGTGATTGAATTTTCAGCAACTCGACTCAACTAATGATGGAGATACTTTCGCCAGCGAGGTTACTGTCATGCTTGCCGAGAAGTTTTTTCTGGTGCTCGAGACAATCAGAAGTCACGCCTCCGATGATAAGCCATCCAATGGTAGATCATCTCCAGTCGTGACCGGTCCCGTACCGCAGACCCCGATCAAACCGCCAAGCGAAAAGCAAACTAAGGCCGCCAGCTGAGGCAGCATTTTGCTTTTCACGAATGTGGGCGTTCGCACCATTCGAACAGCCCTGAGTCCCGCTGCTCCCAATCGATCCGGAAATTGCCGTCGTAATTTACCGCGTCATTCCATCGCCATCTTGGGCATGTCTTGCTAGTGTCATAAAATATGATGCGTGCTTCCGATGGAGTTACCATTGAACGCCCAGCAGCCAATCGTGCCCGATTCTGCTGGCGCAGCAATTGCTGTACGACCGGGTGAACAGGCGGAAATCGAACTTAAGCTGCTGGCGCCGCAAGCTATCCTCGAAAAACTGCGCGAGATCCCCGTCATTGTACAGCATGCCCGCAATCGCGGCGTGGTCCGCCGGCTGGAGACAATTTATTACGACACACCGGAGGGGGCGCTGTTTCAACGCGGCATGTCGCTGCGCGTGCGACGCAGCGGCAAGCATTTCATTCAGACATTGAAGCTTCTGCCCGACATCGGGCGGCCGTTGGCGCGACGGCAGTGGGAAACGTCGATTGACGGCATGACGCCCGATCTGGCGCGGCTTCCTGTCGCCGAGATCGGAGATCCGGTGACGACGCTTACGCTCGATGCGCTCGTGCCGGCGTTTGCGACAAGAGTTCGCCGGCATGCACGGCAGCTCGATCTGCCTGATGCGTCAGTTGAAGTCGCCTTCGACGTGGGGACTATCGAGGTCGGTACGCGTCAAGAAGTCCTGTCCGAGATCGAGCTCGAATTGAAGAGCGGCAACGCTGGCGCGCTGTTTGATCTTGGAACGCAGTTGCTCGATGCCGCGCCGCTGCAGGTCGGCACACGGAGCAAGGCGGAACGCGGCTATGCGCTGGCGTTCGACGTCGTGCAACCGGCGGTGAAAGCCGAGCCCGTCAACATCACTGCCGAGCACGCGGTTGACGATGTCATTGCGCTGCTGGGGGGCGCCTGCTGGCATCATCTCCTGCGCAATCATGCGGTGGCAAAGGAAGGATCCGACCCCGAAGGCGTGCACCAGATGCGCATCGCTCTGCGCCGTTTGCGCACGATCTGTGCGCTGTTCCGGCGCGAGATCCCATCGCCCTCGTTCGAGGCGATCAATAGCGAAGCGAGGTGGCTGATGCGACAGCTCGGCCAAACCCGCGATTGGGACGTTTTCGCCACCACGACCATTTCTCGCGTGGCGACGACCACGCCGGAGGTCGACTTCGGCGGCTTGCGCGAGGCAATCGAGCGGCAGCGCAAGTCGAGCTATGGCAGCCTGCAGGCGGTTCTCGACGATCCGCGCTACAGCCGTTTTCTGCTTTCGCTCGGGCACTGGGTCGAGCGCCGCAGCTGGCGCAACGATATCGACAGCGATGCGCTGGCTGTCCTGTCGCAGCCGATGCCGGCGCTCGCCGACAAAATTCTGGCGCGACAGCAGCGGAAGGTGCGCAAGCGTGGCACGCACTTCCGGCAGCTCGACACCGCTGCACGGCACAGTCTCAGGATCCAGCTCAAGAGGCTGCGCTATGCGGCCGAGTTCTTCTTGCCACTTTACGCCGGCCATGCGCCCGCCAAGCGCTACGTGGCTCGGCTCGCCAGGCTCCAGAAGAATCTGGGACGCGTCTGCGACATCGCAAGTATCCGCGGATTGCTCGGTTCCGTCAGGCAGGACGATCAGGCCGCGCTTCACCTCGCCATCGGCACGATCACCGGCTGGCAGGCCCGCGATGAAATGGCGGCCACGAAAACGCTGCGCAAGAAATGGCGGCGCTTCAAGGCGACGCCGGCATTCTGGGGCCGGTAAAGTCGTCGCGCTTATCTACGGACGTGACAGCGCGCACCTAAAATTGTGTGACAAACGGTGATTTTCGACCGAAACCAGACCCGCAGCAGTCAACGCCGCCGCTGTCCGGATTCGCGATTTATCTCTGAATTAGCTGAAAAATGGCGCTCCGTAAGGGAATCGAACCCTTATTTTAGCCTTGAGAGGGCCATGTCCTAACCGTTAGACGAACGGAGCGTGCGCGGGAGGGGATAGCCGGGAATGGCGGTGGCTGCAAGATGCTGCCGCCCCCTCGCGCACTTATATGGTTATGGTTCGCAGGCGAACCCTTGGGGTTTTGGCGAGCCCTTGGGGTTCGCAAACGAACCTCAGGGCTCGCTGGCGAATTTCAGCGTTCCCGCGGGTTTCAGGCTCTTGGCGTCGAAAGTGCGGATTTCGGTGCTGCCGCCGACGTCCAGCGTCAGCACGATCCGGTCGCCGGCTACCCCCGTGGAGAGGATTTTGGCGCCTTTCGGCAGGGTCGCAGTCGTCGTGGACGTGACAGTGCTTCCATCCGTGCGGAAAAGGCGGTAGCCGATCACGACGAGCAGCGCGCCGACGCCCAGGGCGGTGGTCAGGCCCGCGATCAGCATCATGCGGCGGACGCGCGCGATCATGGCGGCCTGTTCAAGGGTCGGTTCGGGCGCGCTATCGGCGGCGGGCTGGGTCATGCAAGCACTCGTCTCTTAATTCACGGCTCTCGAAGCAACACGCTTCTGTCAGGTAAGGCTTTACGGAATGAACGATCAACGGCTGGATGTCACGGTGCAGGGCGACGAAGGCTCGACCCGGCTCGATCGCGTGCTCGCCGTGCGCAGCCCGGCTTTGTCGCGGTCGCGGCTGAAGGCGTTGATCCTCGCCGGCCAGGTGACGATCACCCGGTCTTCGCAAGCCCCCACCCCCGTGCGCGACCCCGCTTATCATGTCGCTGCCGGCGATACGATCACAATCGACGTGCCGCCTGCCATCGCGCCGGAGCCCGAAGGCGAGGATATCGCCCTCGATATCGTGTTCGAGGACGAGGACATCATCGTCATCAACAAGCCCAAGGGCCTCGTCGTGCATCCCGCCGCCGGCCACGAGACCGGCACGCTGGTGAATGCTCTGATCGCCCATTGCGGCGCGTCTTTGTCGGGGATCGGCGGCGTCAAGCGGCCGGGCATCGTGCACCGGCTGGACAAGGACACCACCGGATTGATGGTGGTCGCCAAGAACGACGCCGCCCACGCGTCGCTGACGGCGCAATTCGCCGATCACGGCCGCACCAACGAGATGCGGCGCGGCTATATGGCCTTTGCCTGGGGTATCCCAAACCGGCCGCGCGGCACGGTGGAAGCGCCGATCGACCGGCATCCCCATGCCCGCGAGAAAATGGCCGTCCGCGAAGGCGGCCGCGATGCCGTCACCCACTGGGAAGTGCTGCAGGAATTCCCCGACCGCCACGGCAAGCCGATCGCCACCCTGCTGGCCTGCCAGCTCGAGACTGGCCGGACGCACCAGATCCGCGTGCATCTGGCGCATATTCAGCATCCGCTGATGGGGGATTCGGTCTATGGCTCGCATTTCAAGACCAAGGCGTCGTCGCTGGGCGTGAAGAGCCGCGCCGCGCTGGAAGCGCTCGACCGGCAGGCGCTTCACGCCTATTTGCTGGCTCTGGAGCACCCTCGCACGGGCGAGATTCTGGAGTGGACCAGCGAGCTTCCTCACGATTTGGCGGTTCTGAGAGCCCATATGGCCGTGCCAGAATGACGCAGATGCATATAAAAAAGTAAGCCTTTCCAAACGCTTATATTGGCCCCACGGGAACGTGACAGGGAATTCACTTTCAATACGCTTGTAGTAGGGTGTATGTTGCACCTGCGTCAAATGAGACGCGGAACATCGCAGCCAGGGCGGCTTTAACAAAGCGCTCGCTGCCTGGCCCGCCGCTATCGGGGGTCTGAACCACTGGAGGGCATCATAATGGCCCGTACAGCTACCCTTCCGGTTCTTAATGGAGAATCCGGCCTCTCGCATTACCTCGCCGAGATCCGCAAGTTTCCGATGTTGGAACCTCAGCAGGAATATATGTTTGCCAAGCGTTGGCGCGAGCACGACGATCGCGACGCGGCACATCACCTTGTGACCAGCCATCTGCGACTCGTCGCCAAGATCGCCATGGGCTATCGCGGCTACGGTCTGCCGATCTCCGAAGTTGTCTCGGAAGGCAACGTCGGTCTGATGCAGGCTGTGAAACGCTTCGAGCCGGAGAAAGGCTTCCGCCTGGCCACCTACGCCATGTGGTGGATCAAGGCCTCGATTCAAGAGTACATCCTGCGTTCGTGGTCGCTCGTGAAGATGGGCACCACCGCGAACCAGAAGAAGCTGTTCTTCAACCTGCGTAAGGCGAAGAGCAAGATTTCCGCCCTGGACGAAGGCGATCTTCGCCCCGACCAGGTCAAGCTGATCGCCACGCGTCTCGGCGTGACGGAACAGGACGTGATCGACATGAACCGCCGCCTCGGTGGCGACGCGTCGCTCAACGCACCGATCCGTGACGACGGCGAAGCCGGCGAATGGCAGGACTGGCTGGTCGATAACTCGCCCAATCAGGAAACCATCATGGCGGAACACGAGGAGTTCGATCATCGCCGTCAGGCGCTGAACGGCGCCATCGGTGTCCTCAACCCGCGCGAACGGCGCATCTTCGAGGCCCGTCGCCTCGCCGATGAACCGATGACGCTGGAAGATCTCGCCTCGGAGTTCGGCGTCTCGCGCGAGCGTGTCCGTCAGATCGAAGTCCGCGCCTTTGAAAAGGTGCAGACCGCGGTCAAGGGCACCATCGCCAAGGCGGAAGCTGCCGCTCTGGAAGCTGCGCACTAACAGGCGCAGCGGATACAACGAATACGAAAGCCGGCGGAAACGCCGGCTTTTTTGTTGGGTGAATGGAAGCTAGAGCATGATCCCGAAAAGTGGATACCGGCTTTCGCCGACAAACGAGATCGTTTGTCGAGAGATCATGCTCCGATAAAGAACATTGTTCCGACGCCCCGTGGCGCACGCGTCCCCGCAAACCAGGTGAGGGACATCGCTTCGATTGGCAGAGGGGGTCAATTATCTGATCGGCTTCGCCAGCGCTTCTGTCCGGTCGCGCTCGGTCATGTCGATCACCGTTTCGACGGGTGCCGTCAGTTCATAGACGTAGGACACGTCGGTGAAGTAGCGCTTCGCCGTACCACCCAGCGCTTCCGGCGCCACGCGATCGAGTAGCACCAGACCGAAATCGCTGTCCGGCCGCCGCGTTGCTTCGCTGGTGTTGAACTCTTCCCAGCGGAAATTGAACAGCCCATCCGGCTCACTGCCCGTGATCTCCCAATGCGCAACGATATGCGGATGTTTACCCACCAGCGACAGGCCCTCGTCGGAATGCGAGGCCAGTTCAAAGAACAGCAGCGACAGGCTCTGCGCGGCGCGCGCGCTGACAATGATATCCGGACCTTCCAGTGCGATACGGTCGGCATGCGGGATCGCTCGCGCCTCGAACAGGCCCTTGAGCTGCACGCCCTGCCACTGGCTCTCGCTCAGCAGCGACACAACATTCGACATCGCGTGAATACGGCCGATCAGGAGATCGCGCGCGTTGTCCACATCGGAGCCGTGGCGCAGCGTGCGTGTCACGATGGACTGGATCACCGCCAAAATGTTTTTCACGCGATGATTGAGCTCGTCGATGACGGCGGTCAGGCGACGTTCGAAGCCGATGCGGATCTCCACCTCGCGCCGCAGCCGCAGATTGGCGTAGGAGACATAGCCAAACAGCCCGCAAACAATGGCCGTCAGCGCGAGGCCGAACCCGCCGACAATGATGGCGGTGCGCTGCGCGCGCAGCTCGGTATTGACCTTCGGATAATAGCCCAGCGACCAGTCACGCCCGCCGAACGAAACCGTGCGCAGGACTGCCAGCGCAGGACCATTCGCCACCAGCGGGCGCGCCGTTACCCTGCCATCGTCATCGGCGACGATTTCGCCATCAGCGACGCGCGGATCTTTCAGTGCCACCGAGAACAATGACATCTCGTCATTGGCCAGCATCAACGGCCCAAGTTCATAGGAGAACGACACGAAGCCGGCCGGCGCGGGATCACCTTCGGGCACAACTGGCGTCACCAGTACCAATCCCAGCGGTCCATCGGGCTGCTGCAGCGGCGTGGGGCTGGAGGCGACCGGCTTGCCCTCGTTCACGGCGCGCACCAGCGTTGGACCTGTGACGGGAGAGAAATTCAGAGCGCGACCGGCGAAGCCTTCGGTGACGGAATTGCGCGGCTCCACATCCATCAGCACGTCGAGCGGCTGCCCCAGCGCCCTGGCATCGAGGCGATCGTCGTTGTAGCTGCGGATCGTAGGATTGCGGTAGCCGGCACTGGCCAGCTCCGCGCTGGCGGCCGCGAATTCGTTCGGCTGCAGGCGAGCGATCCAGGCGGCAATCGCGAAATCGGTCTTGAAGGCGTAGATCGAGGCCCGCAGCGGCTGCAGCATGTTGGCCTTCATGACCGTCGGCGCACGAAACAGCCCGGCTGCGACGCGCGCCAGCAATTCGCGCTCGGTCAAACGCTCCTGCACCAGGCTGGCATGGATATCCACGGCCCGGCCCAGCGCGATATTCTCGATCGCCAGCTCCTGGTCATGCACGCGATAGGCCGCAAGGCCGGAGAGCAGAGCTCCGACCAGTGCCAGTAATGCGATGATGAAACCAAGCCGGACCACACGGATACTCGGGAAATTAGGACGTTGCTGCCGGGTCAGCGGCTCAGGAGTATGCCAATCACGCTGGAAGGAATTGGTTCCAGCCTTCTGGAAATAACTCCGGACCGGGACAAATCTAGAGAAACAGGCTTAACGAAATGACCGAACGCGCAATGCGCGTCGGGGTGCCAGACGGCTCGCCGTTATAGCCAACGAGATATGCGGGGCTCAAGTCCAGGCATCAGATCCAAGTCTCAGGTCCAAGCCTCAAACTCAGGTCCTCAACTCCGGCGTTAAGCCACCGCTTTCGCCTTGAGCCCACCCTTCGTCTCAATGAATGAGATAATCCGGTCGAGGCCGTCCTGGGTCTTCATATTGGTCATCACGAACGGCCGTGACCCGCGCATCCGCCTGGCATCCACTCTATCTTTTTCAGCGAGGCTCCGACATCGGGCGCAAGGTCGATCTTGTTGATCACGAGCGGGTCCGAGCGCCTGATGCCCGGCCCCCTTGAAGGGGCCCTTGTCGCCGGCCGTAACGTCGATGACGTAGATGACGTAGGTGAGCATGCAAGCAAAGGGCAGATAAAACGCCTCTCTCCTATCAGTCATCGAGGCAATCAACCTGCGAGTTGCCCAGGGTCTTCCGACGCCGGTCCGTCTTGGATCAGCGAACTTTCGATATGGCTTGCCGTTTTTCGCACCCCATGCTCACTTATCAATCTGTGATTGTGGGAGAATGACTCGCTAAATGTCCGAGAATGTCTTTATCGCATGGGGCAAAAACGAAGGTTTGGCCCAAGCCGTAGCAAAACGCCTGCAGGATTTTGGATACTCACCCGTAGTCGGGGGCGTACAACGCGGGAAATCCCCATCGTCGTTCTTCATAAATGCAAATGTTCTGACGCAAATGAACGGGGCATCGGCGGCGATCATTCTGGCGCAGAAAATTTTCGATTCAAAGGGGCAGCCAACTAATGAATTTCGACCAAACCTGATGTTCGAATGGGGCTATTTGCAGCACCGTCTCAGAGCCGATGCCATCCATGTATTCCTGATAAATATTGAACGCGAAGAATTACCCGGCGACCTTCTTAACGCCTACACCCAGAAGGTGACCCTGCGTAATCCAGCCAACGCTTCACCAGCCGCGGTGACGGCTCTGGCCAATCAGATCGCCGCGATATTTCAAAAGAACATCATCGAAATCGATTTTGACGGCCTTGAAATAATCAAGAACTACGACGTCTACCGCAGCGCGCTTTGGGAAATGTCAGAAGGAAACCAAGCCTTCAATCCACGAGAGGCGGGTTACTATGTGCTCCACCTGCTGCAACCGGCTTTTTATCGGAACGACCTGAAATTCATTCGCGACTTCATGAGCTTTTACGATCAGAAAGTCAGCGGCCCTCTTTCAAATCTTACAATTCTTGTCGGCGAAATACTGAATTATTACGACCTGACCGACAACCTCACAAAACTCAAAATTGATCGAAACATCAAGAAGACGAGCGAATACCGACAGTTGAACAATATCGTGGACTCCCTGACGTCCATCCGCGGGTCGAAGGATAGAATATTCAATATTTTCGACGTGCTTCTCGAGGATTTTATCGGCCTGACGAATCTTCGATTGTTTCTTCTGGGCAAGAACCAAAATCACCTGGACGACGCTATAACTGCATTTCAGGCAGCGCTCGTTGAATGCTCTCAGTTCAAGTCCGCATTCCAGGCCAATACCGGCTTTATCCGCCACCTCTGGGAGGCTTATATCGAGCGCAATCTCGCAAGAGCATATTTTTTGAAGGGCAAGAAGCGAGAGGCCTTACAGCTTCAAAAATCCTCAAACAAAAAACGAATACAAATACGATCGCGGCTTAAAACAAACGGCGTATCGTATCTTGCAAATCAAATTGAACTTGAGATCGGGCTCTCAAATTTCGACGAAGCAATGCAGGCTGGTCCGACTGCTGCGCGGCTCACCGCTTTAACGGAAGAATATCTTGTACCCTTTAAACCACGTGGAGCAGATCGAGTCTGGGAACGTCTGCACGCCGCGATATCCTCTGTCGCATTACAGCGGAAATATAAGGATCTGAACGTCCAGTTGGCCAAGCTTCATAAGGCTTCACGCAGCTAGCTATCTGGCTTTCAGGCCGCCTTTCGTCTCAATGAATGAGATAATCCGGTCGAGGCCGTCCTGGGTCTTCATGTTGGTCATCACGAACGGCCGTGACCCGCGCATCCGTTTGGCGTCGACGTCCATCTTCTCGAGCGAAGCCCCGACATAGGGCGCCAGATCGATCTTGTTGATCACCAGCAGGTCCGAGCGCGTGATGCCCGGCCCCCCCTTGGAGGGGATCTTGTCGCCAGCCGCAACGTCGATAACGTAAATAGTGATATCGGCCAGTTCCGGCGAGAAGGTCGCCGCGAGGTTGTCACCGCCGGATTCGATCAGCACCATGTCGAGATCGGGAAACTTGACGCGCATGTCAGCAACGGCGGCGAGGTTCATCGAGGCGTCCTCGCGGATCGCCGTATGCGGACAGCCGCCGGTTTCGACGCCAGCAATGCGATCCGCTGTCAGCGAACCCGAGCGCACCAGATATTCGGCATCCCACTTCGTGTAGATGTCATTGGTGATCGCCGCGATGTCGTAGCGCTCGCGCATGGTCTTGCACAGCAGATCCATCAGCGCGGTCTTGCCGGAGCCGACGGGACCGCCAATACCGACGCGGAGCGGACCGTGAAAACTGGACATGTCAGGGGTGCTTTCGGTTGAGGATGAAGCGACGGCCCTCATCCTGAGGAGCGGCGGCTTCGCCGCGTCTCGAAGGATGCGCCAAGCAACTCATGGTTCGAGACACGCGCCAAACGGCTCGCTCCTCCAGCCTGAACGCGATTGCGTTCAGGCGACCATGAGGGGTCTGGTGTATGATTTGGGTTAGAGCCGTCATGACCTGAACAGCCGCGTATACTGCGTCTCGTGACGCATGCTGGCGATATCAGAGCGAAATGTCGCGCCACCGAGATCGTCGAGGGATGCGGCCATAGCGCGATGGCCTGTGGTCACGACGACGGGCTCCAGCGCTGCAAGTACGCGCTGGCTGTCGGTCTGACCGAGCGGCACCAGCCGCGCGCCAGCGGAAATCCAGTTCGAGACCACCGCGTGGAAAAAACCATGCATGGTTGCCGACAGCGGCACGCCATGGGCGGCGCTCACAAGTCCGACGGCAACGGGATAGACGATCGGGCTGTCGCATATCGCGATCAGCCGCTCCATACCCTCATGCGACCAGGCATTGCGCGCGATCTCGATGAAGGCCTTGCCTTGCGTGGTGGTCTCCAGCTGACGTTCCCTTGATGGCACGAAGGCGCTGGCGAGTTCGGCAACCTCGCGCAATGCCTTGTCGTCGCCGTCAGATGCCGCGCGGTGCACATGAGCGAGAAACACGCCATCGCAAAACCCTGCGCCATCGGACAGCATCGCCGACAACCAGTCCTGCAGGCTGGCAGCATCGGTGATGTCGCCTGCTTCCACCGCCCATTCGATACCGCTGGAATAGGAAAACGCGCCGACCGGAAAAGCCGGCGACAGCCAAGTCATCAGCCGGTACAGCGCAGCGCCTTCGTCGGCAGACAAGGCGGGAGAGTCGTTCGGCGGGCTGTCGTCCGCCGCTTTATTTGCGGTCATGAGCATGAGAATGACCGTGGTGGTCGTGCTTGCTGTCGTGATCATGATGATGATCGTGATCGTGACCGCAATGCTCGTCATGGACATGCTGGTCATGGCCATGACCGGCATGACCGTGCGCGTCATGCCTGTGGCCATGGTGGTCGTGCCCATGATCGTCGTGACTGTGTCCATGATCGTGATGAGCATGATCATGATGTCCATGACCTGCCGGCTCATGCGCAGCGGCATAGGCGCCGCCTTCGGGATCGAACGGTGCTTCGATCTCGATGACCTTGGCGCCAAGACCCTTCACCATCTCCTCGATGACATGATCGCTGCGGATGCGCAGGCCCTTGGCCATGATCTGCGTCGGCAGATGGCGATTGCCGAGATGCCATGCGAGCCGCACCAGATGGCCGGGATCGGTACCACGGATCTCGATCAGTGGCTCCGGCGCTGCGACCACCTCGATCAGGCGGCCGTCTTCCAGTACCAAAGCGTCGCCGCCCCGCAGGGCGACGGCGTTTTCGAGATCGAGCAGGAATTCCAGTCCGCGCGTCCCCGTCATCGCCATGCGGCGACGATGACGATCGTCGAAGTCGAGAACGACGGTGTCTACCGCCGCCTCTTTCCAGTTGTATTGGCCTTTGACCTCAGTCGCGCGGATCATGGAATCTCTCGTTTGGTTTAACGCACCACGACGTCAGCCGGGGTGATGATTTCGATCTTCGGAGGCGCGCTGAAGCATTTCACCGCGACGCGGCCGAAAGTCTTCATATGTTCCTGCGTTCGGTGCGGCACCAGTGCCTCGGCATTCTCCCACTGCTCGACGAACACCATGCGGGTCGGATCAGTGACGCTCTCGTGCAGATCATAGGCGATATTACCCGCTTCCTTGCGGGTCTCGGCGATACAAGCCTTGGCAGCTTCGATCAGTTCGGCGCGGGCTTCGGGTTTCACGGACAAAGTGGCAACGACGTAGATCAAGGGGAGTCCTCCCGGTTTGTTGTTGTGGCTAAGAATGCCGGGACGGACATTAGGGGGGAATGCGAGGGGGAGGAAGGGGGGCACCTTTCATCTCACCGCCTCTACTCGTCATTCCGGGGCGCGTCGAAGGCGCAGCCAGCGACGCGAGCCCGGAATCCCGACATGGTGAAGCGCCGTCGTGCCCCAGCGCGAGATTCCGGGTTCGCCGACCGTCGCCTGCGGCGCCGGTTCGGCGCCCCGGAATGACGAGCGATAGCGCACCTCAATACATAAAGTACCTCTGCGCCATCGGCAGGACTTCGGCCGGCTCGCAGGTCAAAAGTTCGCCATCCGCCCTCACCTCATAGGTCTCCGAATCCACCTCGATCTTCGGCGTCGCGCCATTATGAATCATGCTCTTCTTCGAGATGCCATCGCGGACATTTTCCACCGCATAGAGCGACTTCTGAATGCCGAGCTTCTTGGCGAGACCGCCGGCCACCGCCGCACCGGATGTGAACACCACCGACGACTGGGTCAGCGCGCGGCCGAAGGCGCCGAACATCGGCTGGTAGTGCACCGGCTGCGGCGTGGGAATGGACGCGTTCGGATCGCCCATTGGCGCCGCGACGATCGAGCCGCCCTTGATCACCAGATCCGGCTTGACGCCAAAGAACGCCGGCGACCACAGCACCAGATCCGCCATCTTGCCCTTCTCCACCGAGCCGATCAGCTTCGAGACACCATGGGCGATCGCCGGATTGATCGTGTATTTCGCGATGTAGCGCTTGACGCGGAAATTGTCGTTGTTGCCCTTGTCTTCCTTCAGCGACCCGCGCTGCTTCTTCATCTTGTCGGCAGTTTGCCACGTCCGGATGATCACCTCGCCGAGCCGGCCCATGGCCTGACTGTCCGACGACATCATCGAGAGCGCGCCGAGATCGTGCAGGATGTCCTCGGCAGCGATCGTCTCCTTGCGGATGCGGCTTTCGGCAAATGCCAGATCTTCCGCAATCGACGGATCGAGATGGTGGCAGACCATCAGCATGTCCAGATGCTCATCGATGGTGTTGCGCGTGAATGGCCGTGTCGGATTGGTCGATGACGGCAGCACGTTCTTGAGGCCCGCGACCTTGATGATATCGGGCGCATGGCCACCGCCGGCACCTTCGGTATGGAAGGCGTGGATGGTGCGGCCCTTGAAGGCCTTGATCGTGTCCTCGACGAAGCCGGACTCGTTCAGCGTGTCGGAGTGCAGCATCACCTGCACGTCGTAGTCGTCGGCGACGCTGAGGCAGTTGTCGATCGCGGCGGGCGTGGTGCCCCAGTCCTCGTGCAGCTTCAGCGCACAGGCGCCGGCATTGATCATTTCCACCAGCGGCGCGGGCTTCGAGGCATTGCCCTTGCCGGAAATGCCGAGATTGACCGGGAACGCATCGAAGGACTGGATCATCCGCGCAATGTGCCATGGACCAGGCGTACAGGTCGTCGCGAAGGTGCCGTGCGACGGGCCGGTGCCGCCCCCTAACATCGACGTGACACCGGACATCAGCGCGTGTTCGATCTGCTGCGGGCAGATGAAATGGATATGGCTGTCGAAGCCGCCGGCGGTGAGGATCTTGCCCTCGCCCGCGATGACATCGGTGCCGGGACCGACATTGATGGTCACGCCCGGCTGGATATCGGGATTACCGGCCTTGCCGATGGCGTGGACCATGCCGCCCTTGAGCGCCACATCGGCCTTCACGATGCCCCAGTGATCGACGATCAGCACGTTGGTAATGACGGTATCGACCGCGCCCTGCGCGCGTGTCGCCTGCGACTGCCCCATGCCGTCGCGGATCACCTTGCCGCCGCCGAACTTCACTTCTTCGCCGTAGATGGTGAAGTCCTTCTCCACCTCGATGATCAGATCGGTGTCGGCGAGCCGCACGCGATCGCCGGTGGTGGGGCCGAACATGTCGGCATAGACGGAGCGTTTGATTTTCACGGGCATGTTTTCGCTCCATTGGCCGGAGTGCTCCCTCCCCCCCGCGCGAAGTGAAGCTTCGCTGGGCGGGGGAGGGTCAGGGAGGGGGGTGTGCCACAGGTCGCGGCCTCGCCGATCGCGAGGACAACACCTTCGAGATTCTTCATGACATCGTCATTGCTGAAACGAAGGACGCGATAGCCACGCGCGGCAAACCAAGCGTCGCGGCGCGCGTCGTGCGCGATGCGCTCTACAAAATCATGGCTTTCACCATCGACTTCGACAATGAGCTTGCTCGCATGGGAAACGAAATCAGCAATGTAAACACCCATCGGGGCTTGTCGACGAAAACCCAAATTTGCCAGACGATGTGCCTTTAGCTGTCGCCACAGCAAGGTCTCGGCGCGAGTCATTACGCGCCGCAGTTCCTTGGCGCGACCGCGCTGAAACTCGCCGACCTCGTTATGTGGCATACCCCCCTCCCCGCCCCTCCCCCGCAAGGGGGGAGGGAGCACTACGGCCGTCACATTCCCAACAATCACAACTTCACCATTACGTCGCTGCGGAATCCATAGACGGTACGCTTGCCTGCGCCTTTGTTCATTGACGGCGTGACCCGCGACTTCCATAGCTTCGCGCACCCCAACAAGGCGCGCGGCGTCGGGATCTGAAGCGGAGACCGATATCGTGAGATGGAAGAACGTCTATCCATTTGCTGCGGCATGCCTGCTGTTCGCGCTGACGTTCTGGCTATACATGACCCGCGTGATGTGGCTCGGATTTCCGGATGGCTTCATTGCCGAACTGGACGCCGCTGAAGCGATCCTCGTCACCTGGTTCAACTGGTTCAGCATCGCTCTGGGCATCTGGTTCGTGATCCTTGGCATCCGATCGTTCCGTGACGATGTCGGACGTTGGTCATTGTACAGCTGTCTTCTGTTCGTCTCGGTCGTCCTGATATCGCTGGCCATCGATCGATACTTCCGCTCGTTCATGATGGACAGCGCCGGCGGCTAGGCGCTCAGAGCTTCCCCATCACATCGCCGCGGAAGCCGTAAACCGTGCGTTTGCCGGAGAGTTCGACCAACTGCACATCGCGGGTCTGGCCGGGCTCAAAGCGCACGGCCGTGCCGGCGGCGATGTCGAGACGCATGCCGCGGGCTTTCTTGCGATCGAATTTCAGCGCCGGATTGGTCTCGAAGAAATGATAGTGCGAACCGACCTGGATCGGCCGGTCGCCGGAATTCGCCACAGTCAATGTCACGGTCTTGCGGCCGGCATTGAGCTCGATCTCGCCGTCCTGGATGAAGAGTTCGCCGGGGATCATGTGGGGCCTCAACGAATGGGTTCGTGAACGGTGACGAGCTTCGTCCCGTCAGGGAATGTCGCTTCCACCTGAATGTCGTGGATCATCTCGGCGATCCCATCCATGCATTGCGCGCGGGTGATGACCTCGGCGCCGGATTTCATCAGCTCGGCAACGGTGCGGCCGTCGCGCGCGCCCTCGACGATGAAATCGGAGATGATGGCGATGGCTTCGGGATGGTTGAGCTTGACGCCGCGTTCCAGCCGGCGGCGCGCCACGATGGCGGCCATCGAGATCAGGAGCTTGTCTTTTTCGCGGGGGGAGAGATTCATGCGAACACTCTGATAGGTTTAGTTGAGCCACATGCGCGGCAGCATCGCGCCCGATCGCCCGAGCACCGCCATCATGTCGGCGCGCAGCTTGGCCGCATCTTGTGCACAGAAGCGGGCCATTGCAAAGCCGTTCCAGCAGGAGATACCAACTTCACCGCCAGCGCCATCCGTGGCTTCGCGTAGCCGCTCAATGAGTGCTTCATCGCCGGGCACGATCAGCGCCGTGCCGATGGCCACCGCGCCATTGCCGATTGCCGGTCTGGCCAGTTTCGCGGCGATATCGCCATCCAGCCGCACGTTTTCCGCGAACACCAGCCTGCCACCGCGACGCAGGCGCCAGCGGTCGACGAAAGACCCCGTCTGCATCACCTCACCCATGGCCGCACGACCGAACACCACGATCTCGCAAAGCAAAAGCGTCGCGCGATCGGCCAGATCGATATCGATGCGCCTGATAGTGCGGGCCTGATCGAACAGGATGGTTTCCTGCGGCAGCCAGGACAGATGCGCGCCGGCCTCGGCCTTCAGCGCAATGTTGATCTCGGCCGCGGGACCATGGGAGCGATAGATCTTCTCGGCGGCCGCAGTGGACATGGTCAGGCGCGTGCCCTCGCCGGCCGTGATGTCAATATCGAAACGGTCGCCGCCTGCCGCACCGCCGGCGGTGTTGACGAACATCGCGGAGAGGCCGTCGTCTTCGGGGGATGGAAAGCGCACGCGCAACGAACCAGATTCATGCAACTGCCGCCGCCGCGTCTTGCCTTCAGCGAAATGCACGTCAAATTTGACCGCGCCGCGGGCACGGTTGGCCGCAAAAATCGCCGAGGACGATGAGATCGCCGATGACGACAGCGTGGTGTTGTCAGCCTGCATGCGCTCCCCGGCTTTGAACCCGGCCCTACAGCGCCATCTGGCGGCTGATCTCGGCGGGATCGAGCGTACTGCGGTCGCAGGTGTATTTCACCGCGCCGCGATCCATCACGGCGAAGTTGTCGCCGAGTTCGCAGGCAAAGTCGAGATACTGCTCCACCAGGACGATGGCGATATTGCCGAGGGAGCGCAGATAGGAAATCGCGCGGCCGATATCCTTGATGATCGAGGGCTGGATGCCTTCGGTCGGCTCATCCAGCAGCAGGAGTTTCGGCCGCATCACCAGCGCACGGCCGATGGCGAGCTGCTGCTGCTGGCCGCCGGAGAGATCGCCGCCGCGCCGCCCCAGCATCGAATTCAGCACCGGAAACAGCGAGAACACGTCATCGGGAATATTGCGGTCGGCGCGCTTCAGCGGCGCGTAGCCGGTCTTGAGGTTTTCTTCCACTGTGAGCAGCGGGAAGATCTCACGGCCCTGTGGTACGAAAGAGATGCCGCGCCGCGCCCGCTCGAACGGCTTCAGCGTCGAGATGTCCTGCCCGTCAAACGTAATCGAACCGCTTGAAATCGCCTGCTGGCCGACCATGGCGCGCAGCAGCGACGTCTTACCGACACCGTTGCGACCGAGCACGCAGGTGACCTTGCCGGGCTCCGCCGAGACCGTGACGCCGCGCAGCGCCTGGGCTGCACCGTAATAGAGGCTGATATTATCGACCTTCAGCATATGACCTAATCCTTGCGCATGATCTGGTCCGAAAACCGGTTTCCACTTTTCGGGATCATGCGTCAGCGCCCCAAATACACTTCGACCACGCGGTCATTGGTCGACACCTGATCGATGGTGCCTTCGGCCAGCACCGTGCCTTCATGCAGACATGTCACCTTGACGCCGAGTTCGCGCACGAAGGTCATGTCGTGCTCGACCACCATGACGGTCTTGTTGTCGCGGTTGATCGCTTTCAGCAATTCGGCGGTCTGGTGCGTTTCGACGTCGGTCATGCCGGCCACCGGCTCATCCACCAGCAGCAGCTTCGGATCCTGCGCCAGCAGCATGCCGATTTCGAGCCACTGCTTCTGACCGTGGGAGAGATTGCCGGCGAGCCGATCGCGCGAGTCCGTGAGGCGAATGGTCTCAAGCACCTTGTCGATGCGCTCTGCCTCGCCCCGGCTGCCGCGCCAGAACAGCGTGCCGCGCACGCTGTGGTCGACATTCAGCGCCAGCAGGAGATTGTCGTAAATCGTCTGGCTCTCGAACACCGTCGGCTTCTGGAATTTACGACCGATGCCGAGCTCGGCGATCTTGGTTTCATCCAGCAGCGTCAGGTCGTGAATGCCGTCGAAATAGACGTCGCCCTCGTCCGGCTTGGTCTTGCCAGTGATGATGTCCATCATCGTGGTCTTGCCGGCGCCGTTGGGGCCGATAATGGCGCGCATCTCGCCGGGCGCGAGCACCATCGACAGGTTATTGATGGCATGGAAGCCGTCGAACGACACATGGACGCCGTCGAGATAGAGCTGTGCGGAGGTGATGCGCTTCTGCCGGGCCTCGGCTTCGCGCGCTGCGACCACTGGATCAATGATAGCGGGCGCGTGAGACACCTGAGTTGCCGGGGCTGGCGTTTCGATCATAGTCATCACGCCTTCTCCGCCAGATGAGGTTTGGTGACGCCATCTTCCGCTGCGGCGCTCTCGGCATTCGCGCTATTGCTGGCTTTGCGGCTTTCCGACCACGCATTGAAGGTGCCGATGATGCCCTTGGGCAGCAACAGCGTCACGAGAATGAACAGCGCACCGAGCATGAACAGCCAGTAGGGAGCAAGGGCGCCGGACGTGAACACCGTCTTGGCGTAGTTGACCACGACCGCGCCGAGCGCCGCACCGACCAGCGTGCCACGACCGCCGACCGCGACCCAGATGACTGCTTCAATCGAGTTCGCCGGGGCGAATTCACCGGGATTGATGATACCCACCTGCGGCACGTAGAGCGCACCCGCAACGCCGGCCATGCAAGCCGACAGCGTGAACACGAACAGCTTGTAGGATTCGACACGGTAGCCCAAAAATCTTGTGCGGGATTCCGCGTCGCGTATGGCGATCAGCACCTTGCCGAGCTTGGAGGTGACGATGGCACGGCAGACGAGGAAGCCGATGATCAGCGCCAGACAGCTCAACGCGAACAGTGCCGCACGCGTGCCGTCGGCCTGCACGTTGAATCCGAGGATGTCCTTGAAATCGGTCAGGCCGTTATTGCCGCCGAAGCCGAAATCGTTGCGGAAGAACGCCAGCAGCAGCGCATAGGTCATCGCCTGCGTGATGATCGACAGATATACGCCAGACACGCGCGAGCGGAAGGTGAGCCAGCCGAACACGAAAGCCAGGATGCCGGGCGCGATCAGCACCATGGCGGCGGCGAACCAGAACATGTCGAAGCCGTACCAGTACCACGGCAGCGCCTTGTAGTTCAGGAACACCATGAAGTCCGGCAGGATCGGGTTGCCATAGACGCCGCGCGAGCCGATCTGGCGCATCAGATACATGCCCATGGCGTAGCCGCCGAGCGCGAAGAAGGCGCCGTGGCCGAGCGAGAGAATGCCGCAATAGCCCCAGATCAGATCGATGGAGAGTGCGAGAATGGCGTAGCAGACATATTTGCCGAACAGCGCCATCAGATAGGTCGGCACCTGCAGCGGCGAGTCCGCCGGCAGCAACAGGTTCGACAGCGGAATAAGAATGCCGACGGCGGCGACGATCAGCAGGAAAATCGTCGCGCTGCGGTCGAGCGTGCGGGTGAGGAAATGCGGGGTCATGCGCGCGGACTCCACAACACGGCACGGCCGGCTCCCCTCCCCCTTGCGGGGAGGGGTTGGGGGCGGGGGTACCACAAGCGACGTCGCCTGTGGCCCCCCCTCCCCGCCCCTCCCCCGCAAGGGGGGAGGGAGCAGAGCGACTGCGTTTCGAAGCGAAGTGTAGTTAAGTCCATCATGCTTCGATCGCCCTGCCCTTGAGCGCGAACAGACCGCGCGGCCGTTTCTGGATGAACAGGATGATCAGCACCAGGATGGCGATCTTGCCAAGCACGGCGCCTGCGACCGGCTCGAGGAACTTATTGGCGATGCCGAGCGAGAATGCACCGACCAGCGTGCCCCACAGATTACCGACGCCGCCGAACACCACGACCATGAAACTGTCGATGATGTAGCTCTGGCCGAGATTGGGCGACACGTTGTCGATCTGCGACAGCGCCACGCCGGCAATGCCCGCGATGCCGGAGCCGAGACCGAAGGTCAGAGCATCGACACGCGAGGTCGCGATGCCCATGGACGCCGCCATGCGGCGGTTCTGGGTGACGGCGCGCATCTCGAGTCCGATCGAGGTGTAGCGCAACATCGCCAGCAGGATCGCGAACACGGCGAGCGTGAAGCACAGGATCCAGAGCCGGTTGTAGGTGATGGTGAGCTGACCCAGCTCGAATGCGCCAGACATCCAGGAGGGATTACCAACCTCACGATTGGTCGGGCCGAACATCGTGCGCACCGCCTGTTGCAGCACCAGCGACAGGCCCCAGGTCGCCAGCAGCGTTTCCAGCGGACGGCCATAGAGGAAGCGGATGATGGTGCGCTCGATGACGATGCCGAGGAGACCAGCGACGATGAAGGCCAGCGGCACCGCCATCAGCAGCGAGTAGTCGAACAGGCCGGGATAGCTGGTGCGGATCACGTCCTGCACCACGAAGGTGACATAGGCGCCGATCATCACCATCTCGCCATGCGCCATGTTGATGACGCCCATCACGCCGAAAGTGATGGCCAGACCAATGGCGGCGAGCAGGAGAACCGAGCCGAGCGACAGCCCGTACCAGGCGTTCTGACCGATCGACCACAGCGTCTGCCGGCTGTTGATCGCCGTGACGGCGCTGGCCGCGCTGCGCGCGACACCAACGGTCTGGTCGGCCGGCAGGCTGGTGAGCAGCGCCAGCGCGTCCTGATCGCCGCGCCCCTTGATGATCGCGATGGATTCGATCTTCTCGGCCTCGGTGGCGTCTTCCTTATAGAGCAGGATCGCAGCACGGGCCTCGGTGAAGGCCTGCTTGGCGGATTTGTTGGTTTCCTTTTCCAGCGCGGTCTCGATCACCGGCAGCATCGCGGTCTCGTGACTCTTGAACACCGATTGCGCCGAGGCGATGCGCTTGGCGGGATCCGGCGACATCAGCGTGAGGCCGCCAAGCGCGGATTCGATGTTGCGGCGAAGACGATTGTTGAGGCGCACCGCTGCGGCACTGGCCGGCACTTCGGCAATGGCCTCGCCGGTCGCGGCGTCGGTGACCTTGCCGTCGGTGCCGGTGAGATAAACCTTCTTGCTGTCGGGATCGGCGGAGAGCCGGCCTTCCTGCAGCGCGGTGATCACAGCGAAAGCCTGCGGATGGCCCGAGGTGGCAATGATGCCCACGGCTTCGTCGCTGTCGGAGAAATCGTCATTGGCGAATTTGGCGACGGCATCCTCGAAAGGACCCGCGAAGGCCGGAATGGCGGTCGCGACGATCAGCAGAAATGCAACGGCGATCGCGCGGAAACGATAAAGGAGATCAGTCACTGGAAAACCCCGGCCGAAGAAAAAAGAGAAGGCGACGGATTCACCGCCTTCTCCAGTTTTGGGAGTCTCGAGAGTCGATAGACACGAAACCATCAACCGTCATTGCGAGGAGCGAAGCGACGAAGCAATCCAGAAGCCGCAAACAAGAAAGAACTGGATTGCTTCGCTGCGCTCGCAATGACGGAGAGTGTGTGGAGCTAACTTACGAACCCTGACCGCCGCACTTGTTGGTCTTGGTGTTGAAGTTGCCGCACTTCTTGCCGACCCAGTCGCCGATCAGGTCCTTGGAGCCGTCGAGCTCCTTCGACCATGCATCGCCAGCCACCAGCGCGGGGGTCTTCCAGACCACGTCAAACTGGCCATTGGCTTTGATTTCGCCAATGAACACCGGCTTGGTGATGTGGTGGTTCGGCAGCATCTTCGAGGTACCGCCGGTCAGGTTCTTGGCTTCGATGCCGGGCAGTGCGTCGATGACCTTGTCGGCTTCGATCGACTTGGCCTTCTCGACCGCCTTCACCCACATGTTGAAGCCGATTACGGTGGCTTCCATCGGGTCGTTGGTCACGCGCTTCGGATTCTTGGTGAAGGCCTGCCATTCCTTGATGAACTTCTCGTTCTCAGGATTCTTGATCGACTGGAAGTAGTTCCAGGCCGCGAGATGGCCGAGCAGCGGCTTGGTGTCGATGCCGGCGAGTTCTTCTTCACCCACCGAGAACGCAACCACCGGAATGTCGGTCGCCTTGATGCCCTGGTTGCCGAGTTCCTTGTAGAACGGAACGTTGGCATCGCCGTTGATGGTCGAGACCACGGCGGTCTTCTTGCCGGCCGAACCGAACTTCTTGATGTCGGCCACGATCGTCTGCCAGTCACTATGACCAAACGGCGTGTAGTTGATCATGATGTCTTCCTGCTTGACGCCCTTCGACTTCAAGTAGGCTTCGAGAATCTTGTTCGTGGTGCGCGGATAGACGTAGTCGGTGCCGGCCAGCACCCAGCGCTTCACCTTCTCGTCCTTCATCAGGTAGTCGACGGCCGGAATCGCCTGCTGGTTCGGAGCAGCACCCGTGTAGAACACGTTACGCTCGGACTCCTCGCCCTCGTACTGCACGGGATAGAACAGGATGTTGTTCAGTTCCTTGAACACCGGGAGAACCGACTTGCGCGACACCGAGGTCCAGCAGCCGAACACGACGGCAACCTTGTCCTTGGTGATCAGCTCGCGCGCCTTTTCGGCGAACAGCGGCCAGTTCGATGCCGGATCGACCACCACGGCTTCGAGCTTCTTGCCGTTCACGCCGCCCTTCTTGTTCTGCTGATCGATCATGAACAGCACGGTGTCCTTCAGCGTGGTCTCGGAAATCGCCATGGTGCCCGACAGCGAATGCAGGACGCCGACCTTGATGGTGTCGTCTGCGGCTTTGGCCGGCGAAAATGCCGACAGGCCCAGAGCCAGACCCGTTGCCGCGGCCATCAGGCTGCGACGCGAGATCGGCTTGGCTATTGCGTGAGTCAAATTGGTAATCATGTGCGGTCTCTCCCTGACGCAGACGAAATCAATGCGGAACGGCCCCACGGCCGGCGCGTTAAGGAGATCGCAAGAAGTGTGCCAGCCCTCGAACACACGTTAAGTGATTGGGATTGTTCGCGTGTTTCTGATTTTCGGAAAGTGCGGAGGTTTTCCTGTTTATTTCTTGTGCAGAAAAATTGATCATGCACACGGCA
The DNA here is from genome assembly GCF_900108575.1 of Tardiphaga sp. OK245. Classification (NCBI taxonomy): domain Bacteria; kingdom Pseudomonadati; phylum Pseudomonadota; class Alphaproteobacteria; order Hyphomicrobiales; family Nitrobacteraceae; genus Tardiphaga; species Tardiphaga sp. OK245. The sequence continues at coordinate 104,702 of NZ_FNWZ01000004.1, forward strand.
AACAGCTTAAATAATCGCCAAAAATTGCCTCATGTCTAAATTTCATGCAGCGGTATTTTGTCGCTGGTTTTAACCCTCGCGCCGATTGACCTTGAATCCGCCGCCTTGCTGTTCCATATCAATCGAGCGACCTAGAGAATCATCAGGTCCTTGCGAGCCGCGTGTTCTGATCCCGTCTTTACTCTGATCTCCTCAGGGCAGTTCGACGGTTTCTGGCTTGCCCCTTCAGCTAACCAGAACTGACGCCCCAAACACGCGGGTGTCCCAGACACACTCGCGCGCTCCCTGGCCCCATGGTCTTTGAATCATGGCCGGGCGCCTGCTTTCACTTTGGAAAGATTAATCTTTTGACCACCTTTCAGGAATTCGGCCTCGCCGATCCCATCACCCGTGCGCTTAAAGAAGAAAACTACACCACCCCGACCCCGATCCAGGCCCAGACCATCCCGATTGCCATCACCGGCAAGGACGTGATCGGTATCGCCCAGACCGGCACCGGCAAGACCGCTTCCTTCGCGCTTCCCATCCTTCACCGCCTGCTCGAGAACCGCATCAAGCCGCAGCCCAAGACCTGCCGCGTGCTGGTGCTGAGCCCGACCCGCGAACTCTCCGGCCAGATCCTCGACAGTTTCAACGCCTATGGGCGCCATATGCACCTCGCATCGGCGCTGGCCATCGGCGGCGTGCCGATGGGCCGTCAGGTCCGTTCGCTGATGCAGGGCGTGGATGTCCTCGTCGCCACCCCGGGCCGCCTGCTCGACCTCGTGCAGAGCAACGGCCTGAAGCTCAACATGGTTGAGTTCCTGGTGCTCGACGAAGCCGACCGCATGCTCGATATGGGCTTCATCAACGACATCCGCAAAGTCGTCGCCAAGCTCCCGATCAAGCGCCAGACGCTGTTCTTCTCGGCCACCATGCCGAAGGACATCGCCGATCTTGCCGAAGCAATGCTCAAGGATCCGGCCCGCGTTGCGGTGACCCCGGTCGCCTCCACCGTGGAGCGCATCAGCCAGCGGATCATGCTGGTCGATCACTCCGCCAAGCCGACGATCCTCGCCCAGATCCTCAAGACCGAGACGGTTGACCGCGCCCTTGTGTTCACCCGCACCAAGCACGGCGCCGACAAGGTCGTGAAGGGCCTCGAGCGCGCCGGCATCGCCGCCGCCGCGATCCACGGCAACAAGTCGCAGAACCACCGCGAGCGCACGCTGGCCCAGTTCCGCACCGGCGAAATCCGCACCCTGGTGGCCACCGACATCGCCGCCCGCGGCATCGACGTCGACGGCATCACCCATGTGGTAAACTTCGACCTGCCGAATATCCCGGAAACCTATGTCCACCGAATCGGCCGTACGGCCCGTGCCGGACGCGAAGGCATCGCAATCTCGCTTTGCGCGGGCGAGGAAATGGCGTATCTGCGCGATATTGAAAAGCTGATCCGCATTTCGCTTCCGAAGGAAGACCGCCGCACCCCAGGCCGCAACGACGTGGGGCCGTCGCCTTCCCAGAACCGTGGCGGTCAGCGCAACGGTCGCTCCGCCCCGCACGCACCACGCAGCAATGACGGAGCACCCGGCAAGAACGCGCGCAATCGTCGTCGTCCGCATGGCGGCAACGGGGGCGCATCGCAACCGAACCGCGATCATGGTCGGAACGAGAATGCGAGACACGAGAATGCACGGCATGAGCCGATCTCACGTCCGGCCAACCAGGCTGGAACTGCTACCAAAGAAGGGATGCAGGGCGTTGCCTTCCTGCACCGCGAAAGCCGACCGAATACAACCCCGAACCGCACCCAGCGGCCACGCTAACAGCCGATCGATCTGGAGCTAACAATGGCCAAAGAAGAGCTGATCCAGTTCGAAGGACTGGTGACCGAAATCCTCCCCGATGCACGCTATCGCGTGCAATTGGACGCAGGACACGAAATCGTCGCCTACACCGCCGGCAAGATGAAGAAGAACCGCATCAAGACGCTGGCCGGCGATCGCGTGACCATCGAGATGTCGCCTTACGATCTCGAAAAAGGTCGTCTGATTTTCCGCCACAAGGACGAGCGTCCCGGCGGTCCTCCGCGTGGCGCACCGCCGCGCGGTCAGTTCCGCCGCCGCTAAGCGCATCCAGCGTTTAAAACTGTCGACAGTTTAGATCGCAACGACAACCCATCCGCGCATCGGATCACTCGCGATGCGCGGATGGGTAAGCGTTCCTGACCGTTCGTGCGCAATCAAAAAATCGTGCGCGTCAGGATTGTTTTGAAGGGACGCTTCCCCTAATATGAGTTAATCGATTTTCGGCCGGACGACATTATCTATCCCCCGGTGCAGCCGGTCTAGACTGACGACCCTTCCAAAAATTCGATGTCACCAGCCCACATTTGTTTCGTGGGCTACACTATATCTTTGAGAAGGGACTACCCCCATGAGCATGGGAACAGTGAAGTGGTTTAACGCGACCAAGGGCTTCGGCTTCATTCAGCCGGACGATGGTGGCAACGACGTGTTCGTTCACATCTCCGCCGTTGAGCGTGCCGGTCTCGGCACCCTGCGTGAAGGCCAGAAGATCAGCTACGAAATCGTTGCTGACCGTCGTTCCGGCAAGTCGTCGGCCGACAATCTCCGCGCCGCAGGCTAAACGATCATTCGCAAGCTTGATGCTTGCGAATTGACCGACTGAATACGAAAAGGCCGCGCTCTCGAGCGCGGCCTTTTTGCTGAAGCATGATCCGGGAAAGTGGACCGACGATCGTTCGCTGCAACTACAAATACGCAGCGATTGGTCAGTTACGGCGGCGTGCAGCTTGTCACCATCACGACGCACGACGTTTGCCGCGGTCGCGTGTACATCGCATTCATCAATGGGACCCCGCCCTTCGACGTGACCCAGCCGATCGTCGGCACGTATTTATAGTTGGCCTCGCCGAGGATCAGATACTGGTTCGGCAGATAGTTCCCGTTGGCGTCCTTGACGATCAGGTCGGTGGGAACCGATACGATGTCGTTCACTTTCCTGAGCACAGGATTGCCCTTCGCATCTGTCGCGATGGGAAAATCGCCGCGCGTCCACACCACCTTGGCGGTCTTGCTCGTCGGGTCGATATAGACCTGACTGATCGACGCTTGGAGCGGCGCCTTGTCATAGGGCGTCAGCATCGTATCGGCGATGATGAAGAAATTCGAGACATCGGTTTCCGCCAGCGTCGTGTAGCGTGACGCCAGGTCGGCGATGCCCTGTGAGATCTGGCTGACCTTGCGCTTGACGGCAAAACCGTTGGTAAGATCCAGCATGCCGAAGAACATCAGAAACATCAGCGGGAGGATCATCGCGAACTCGACCGCGGAGACGCCTCTCGTGTCGTCTCGCAACAGCAAGGCCCGTCGCCAGGCTGCCAGTGCCGCCATACGCACGCGCATTGTCCCGATCCCTGCCATCACTGCGGCCCGGTCGCCGCTGTCGCGGCCAGCAGGCGCTTGCTGCTCGTCGTTCCGCGACCGATATTGGCGATATTGTAGCCGAGGCCAGTCACATAAAGCGGCCACTGATAGAAGCCCCGCACGACCACTGTCTTGGTGGTCGGACAGGCCGGCGGCTGGTAGACGAGATTTATCGATGAATAGTTGCCGCTGGAGTCGATCGGATCCGAAATCGTGATCGCTGTGCCGGGATCGTAGGAGCGCACATCGATATCGATCTTGGCGCAATCCATCAGTGCCCATGTGCGCGCGCAAATCGGCGTTTTGAAATCGACGACTTTAGCTGCAGCGGAACACGTATAGACCGACCTCGCACCGTCCTCGACGGCGGTGTCAAGGACCTGGCCGGCGAAGAACACCATCCCGGTCTCCATGATGGCAAAAATCAGCGCGAAGAAGACGGGCGCGATGAATGCGAATTCGACCGCGGCCGAGCCGCTGCTGTTGCGGCCGAAGCGGCGGAGCCGCCTGGCGAGCATCGCCATCGAAATCAGCGGTAACAGCATCTGCAAGTGCCTCGGTGATAGGAAATAGCTACCGCCGAGATGTATCGGAAACAGATTGTTGAAGTGTTTCGCCGGATCGAGACAAGACGGCTCGATGGGTTAACCCGCAATTAACCATGTGGCAGGACGCTTGCGACGGTGTCCGGCGGGATTGGTCTGACCGACGAAAAGTGGTGGCTTAGTTGTTCCTCGCCCCGATCGTCGCGGCCTGACTGCCGATGGCGCCGGCCTGATCCATCGTCGACTTGAAGAAGGTTTCCCCGTCACCCAGCGTCAAACGCCGCTCGCAATTCGCTGCGCAGCTATAGGTCTCCCGGCTCATACCGCGATAGACCGTCACGACCTTGTCGGTCGGCCCTTCCACCTGAATAACGCGGTCCATCAGCACGGAGCCCTGGCGATCAATGGCAATCACATTGGTGGCGCCATAGCTCTTGCCGGTGACGACAACCATACCGCCGGCCTGCAGCGTCACATCGGCGATCAAGGGGTTGCCGACCACGATGGTCGCGATCTTCTCGGGAAATTTGACGAGCCTGGCCTGATCGACGCTGACTGCGATCAGATCATTCGCAGGGGCCGCAAGACCGCCCACCGGCAACAGCATGGTCCCTGCCGCCAGAGCACGGGCCACAAACACCGCGCGCATCCGCGCGCGCTTCGACTGAAACGACATCCTGTACTCCGGGACGATACAAGCCGACAAAAGCAGATACGCAGCGGTGCCGGCGCCCGACATGGCAAATGTGCCGTTAATTGATGAAGGAACTGGAAACGGCGGTGGCAGGGTGCATGATGGACGCGGGGGACGCTCACTGCCGGTCCCAGGCGGTCGTCCTGGCTCGTCATTCTGGGGCGCGCGTCGCCGGCAAAGCCGCTGAAGTACGAACCTCAGCCACTTCAATTGGAGTGGCGGGGAATCCCGATGTGTTTGGCACGATCGGAGACTCCCATGTCGGGATTCCGGGCTCGGTCCCGTCGCCTGCGGCGCCGGTCCCGCCCCGGAATGACAGTTTGGGGCGCTCCGAACATATTTTCCTATTCCCCGTTGACAACATCCCCGTCAGGTTTATATTCTCCTCCGTCCTGCCCCACCGAGAGGGGCGATCGCGATCGTCACGTTCGCGGGGTGGGATGCGGTGGACGCCGGAGATGCGGCGTCACGTGGTTCATGGGGGAACGTCTGTCTTCGGGCAGGACGGATCTGCGCCAGCACTGCCACTGGCAAGGAGACGTTTGGCCTTGGGATGGAAAGACTCCGGGACAGTGTGACGGACGACCAAATCGAAACGCGTTCGGCCAAGTGCTTTGCGGCTACCCTGTCCCTCCGCCCTGGGACATTAATTTTGGTGATGGGACCGTTCGCCATGGCAGATGTGCAAGCAACCGAAAAAACACCGCATGCGGAACGCCAGGCAAGCGCTCGGCGCCTCCGAAAGTCCTGATGCACACTAACCTGCGGAAGACCGCATTCGCATCAGGCCCAAGGGTGCAACGGGCACCCGGCGTTCCGCACGCCCTCTCACAGGGGGCGGGAATGCAAGACACGACGGCGCCCCCGCGCCGCAAACAATGGGGGCGATGACGCATGTCTGAAGGGTCGTGGCTGTTTGACAGTTGAATCTGCGATGGCGCGTAGGCGCCAGAGGAATCCCTCCCTCAGCGCGGCTACGCCGCTTGGGGGAGGAGCAGGAAGAGCGTGCTACTGCTTGAACGGATAGGCCAGTTGCCCGGTGAATTCGGTCGGCAAAGGCTCGCCGTCGACACCGTAATTGTCCGGCAGTTCACCCTTCGGCATGCGGAAGGTCCCGAACATAATGTCCCAGATCGGAAACGTGCCGGCGAAATTGGTGTTGCCGCCGCGCTCCTGCGAGGTGTGGTGCCAGCGGTGAAACACCGGCGTCGCCAGCACATATTTGAACGGCCCGAGGGTCCAGTTCAGATTGGCATGCACGAAAGCCGAGTGGAAGGTCGTGAACGGTCCGACCCACAGCATGATGTTCGGCGAGATACCCGCCATCAATAGCAGCACGTCGACCGCGACGGTGCCGAGAAACAGATTGACCGGATGAAACCGCGCCGCGGAGATCCAGTCCACCTCTTCCGACGAGTGATGGATCGCGTGGTATTTCCAGAAGCCGCCACCGTGATACATCCGGTGCAGCCAGTACAGCATGAAGTCGGACACCACGAGGAAGAAGAGCGCCTGTACCCAGAGCGGCATCTGCGCCAGCGGCCCGTGTCCGTTATCGTAGAAGGCGATCAATTCATCGGCATCGTGAATATTGAAGATGACGGCAGCGCCGAGCACGAGGAGTCCGATCCGCACGACGCGGGTGATCAGCGGCACGAAGAACCAGTAGACCACGTCGGTCACGATCTCCGTCTTGCGCCACCAGTGCTTGCCGGGATTGCAGGCCCAGAAATGCGTCAGCACCGTAAAGACTACGGCCAGAGCCAGTGTGATCGGGACCACCTTCATGATGGTCTCACCGAACATATTCAGGATATCGAAGGGGAGTGTCGTCATCGCGGCCTCGCGGTATTCGAAGGCCAAGAGTTACCGCGGTATGCTTAAGGAGCAATGAAGCGAAAAGGACACGCGTGGTGTCATCAAACCCAAGTCATTCTAAAATCGTCTTAAGTAGGTATTTACCGTGCAAAAGAAGAGACAAATGCGACCGACTTTCATCAATCGAATTAACCGCACTGCAATTCCCCACTCCTAGTGTTCCCTCATGGTCACGGTGCTGAGAACGCCGGGGAGACCAGGCATCACGATCGACAGCCACGTGCACATATGGAGTTTTGTATTATGAAGAACCTCGTTTCGCGTTTCATGAAGGATGAGTCCGGCGCCACCGCTATCGAATACGGCCTGATTGCTGCCGGCATCTCGCTGGCCATTATCGCAGTCGTTAACGGCCTCGGCACCAAGCTGAACGGCAAGTTCGCCGATATCAACACCTCGCTCAAGTAAGCGACTGTTACGCGTGCATCGAAGGCTCCGGTTTCCGGAGCCTTTTTTGTTTTGGAATGTTGCTCACCGGTCGTCGCGAGTATTGTGCGTATGAGACATCCCGACATTCCACGCTCTGTCCTGCAGGGGGTTCAGCTCACGCTGCGCGATCCGGCAGGCCTGATCTGCACGGCGCTGATCCTCGCCCTGATTGCGGTCGCGATCCGCATCGCCAGCGTTTGGTAAATCATTTCTTGTTGTCCGATTGTTCATTTCTGCTGGCTAGATTTTCCGTTGTCGCCACAACGGGCCTTTGACGCCATGATCCTCGATTTAGTACGCCTTCTGTTGCTCCCGGGCCTGATGGCCTATGCGGCGATCAGCGACCTTTTCACGATGACCATTTCGAACCGCATCTCGCTGCTGCTGGTGGCGGGCTTCGCCGTATTGGCGATCTTCGGCGGAATGGGTCTTCACGATGCGATGTCGCATCTCGGCGCGGGGGCATTGGTGCTGGTGGTCGCTTTCGCCTGTTTCGCGTTCGGCTGGGTCGGCGGCGGCGATGCCAAGCTCGCCGCGGCGGCAGGACTGTGGTTCGGCTTCGATCATCTCCTGAACTACCTCGTTTACGCCTCGCTGTTCGGCGGCGCGCTCACGTTGCTGCTGCTCCAGTTCCGGCAGTGGCCGCTGCCCTATGCGCTCGGCAGCCAGGCCTGGCTGATGCGTCTGCATCACAAGGAAACCGGCATCCCCTACGGTATTGCCCTCGCCCTCGGCGCGCTGCTCGTTTACCCCGACACCGGATGGGTGAAGACGATCGACCTGGCGCGTTTCGCGCTTCACTAAAATCGGAACTTTCTATTAACGCGATTTAGATACCGCTCATTAACCATGCTTTGACGAATAACTGGTCAACTCCCGTTACAGCGGCGGCAGCGTCGCGGCGTAATGTGGAAAGTGAAGCGTATGAATACCGCACGCATTGTGGTCCTCGCCATTGCACTCGGCGCTGGCAGTGTGGCGCTATATCTTGCGAGCACATCGGACACACCGCCGCCCCCTCAGGTCGCCGAAGCCCCGACAACTGACGTTCTCGTTGCCAAGGCCGATATCGCGCTCGGTCAGGCGCTCGGTCCCGACGATGTCCAGTGGCAGTCCTGGCCCGCATCTGCGGCGAGCACCAATGTCATCAGCCGTAACAGCCGCCCGGACGCCGCGACGCAAATCGCCGGCTCCATCGCGCGTTCGGCCTTTATTGCCGGCGAACCGATCCGCGAACCGAAACTTGTGCGCGCCAATGGCGCTGGCTTCATGGCCGCCGTTCTGCCGACCGGCATGCGTGCCGTCTCCACCGAAATTTCGCCGGAAACGGGCGCCGGCGGCTTCATCCTGCCAAACGACCGCGTCGACGTGATCCTGTCGAAGCGCGAACGCGGCGGTGATCGCGGCGGCACGGAGGCCATAAGCTCCGAGATCATCCTGAACAATATCCGCGTTCTCGCCATCGATCAGGCGCCCAAGGAAAAGGACGGTCAGAATTCGGTCGTCGGCAAGACCGCAACGCTCGAATTGAAGCCCGAACAGGCCGAGTTGCTCGCCCGCGCGCGGCAGAGCGGCACGATCTCGCTGGCATTGCGGGCCCTGGTCGACGCTAACGCGCCTGCGCCGGTCGAAGATCCCAATGGCGGCAAGCGCGACAGCATTAGCATCGTGCGTTACGGCATCCCGTCGACCGCGACCATGACGAAGTGATCAAGAGGACGCAGGCGATGAAGCGCATCACAACAGGCGGATCGATGCGGGCTCTTGCAGCCCGCGCGCTGTCGCTCACCGCCATCACGGCGCTCACGATCAATCCCATATTGACGCCCGTTTTCGCGGCCGACTCCGCGTCCATGCAAGCCGGCAGCGCCGGCGCCTTGAACGCGAAATTCCTGCCGCTCGGCATCGGCAAGTCGATCGTCATCGACCTGCCGCGCGACATCAAGGATGTGCTGGTCGCCGATCCCAAGATCGCCAACGCCGTCATACGTTCGGCGCAGCGCGCCTACATCATCGGTGCGACCGTAGGCCAGACCAACATCGTATTCTTCGACGTCAGCGGCCAGCAGATCGCCGCCTATGATATCGCCGTCACGCGCGACCTGAACGGTATTCGGGCCGCGCTCAAGCAGACCATGCCCAATGCCGATATTCGCATCGAAGGTCTCGGCGATAGCGTGATGCTGTCGGGTACGGCATCGAGCCAGGTCGAAGCGCAGCAGGCCGCGGACCTCGCGGCGCGCCTCGTCGGCGGCATGGACAAGGTCGTGAACAGCATCTCGGTGCGCGGGCGTGATCAGGTCATGCTCAAGGTCACCGTTGCGGAAGTCCAGCGCAACATTGTCAAGCAGCTCGGCGTCGATCTGTCGGCGTCGATGAGCTACGGCACGTCCGTCGTCAACTTCAACAATAGCAACCCGTTCACGGCGCGCGGCAGCAGCCTGGTCTCCGATAATGCCCTCAAGGCATCCTTCGGATCGACGCCATCCGTCACGGCGACGCTGAAGGCGATGGAAAACGCCGGCGTCATCCGGACGCTTGCCGAGCCCACGCTGACCGCGATCTCCGGCGAGACCGCCAATTTCCTTGCGGGTGGTGAATTCCCGGTCCCCGGCGGCAATACCTGCGATCCCACGACGCGAATCTGTACGACGCAGATCACCTTCAAGAAATTCGGTATTTCGCTGGGCTTTACGCCGGTGGTTCTGAGCGAAGGTCGTATCAGCCTGCGTGTCGGCACCGAAGTCTCCGAGCTATCGCAGGAAAATTCCGTCACGATCAGCGGAACCTCGATCCCGGCGATCAAGGTCAACCGTGCGGACACCACGCTCGAGATTCCGTCCGGCGGTTCGATGGTGATGGCCGGCCTTATCAAGCAGCAGACCAAAGCGGCCATTAGCGGCCTGCCGGGCATGTCGCAATTGCCTGTGCTGGGCACGCTGTTCCGCAGCCGGGATTACGTCAACAACAACACCGAGCTGATGGTCCTGGTCACGCCCTATGTGGTCCGCGCCGTCGCGCAGAAGGATCTCTCGCGTCCGGATGACGGCTTCGTGGATGCATCCGATCCGCAGGCCGATCTGCTCGGCAACGTCAACCGCATCTATGGCGCACCGCACCGCACCGAGCCAACCCAACCGACGCGCAGCTATCGCGGCGTTTTCGGCTTCATCACGGATTGAGACGGGGCAAGTATCCGATGACCATGAACAATCACACAGCGATACACTCTTCGCGCACACGGACCGCCACTGGCGCGCTGCTGTTCCTGGCGCTTGCGCTTGGCGGCTGCAAGACCGTTGCGCAGGACACCACGTCGAGCATACCGGACGATTACCGGCTGCGGCATCCCATCGTTGTCGAAGAACGGGCCAAGACCACCGAGGTCTTCGTCGGTAGCCAGCGCGGCGGCCTGTCGGCCACACAGCGCGCGGATGTCGTATCGCTCGGTCAGGACTGGTTGCGCGAAGGCACCGGCGTCATCACTGCGGAGGTGCCGGTCAATACACCGAATGCACGCGCCGCCAGAGAGTCTTATCGTGAGGTTCATTCGCTTCTGATGGCGATTGGCGTGCCCCAGAACGGCGTCCTGATGCGCAGCTATCAGCCGAGCGATCCGCGTATGTTGCCGACCATCCGCGTCAGCTACCCGCTGATCGCGGCTTCGGCCGGTCCGTGCGGCACCTGGCCCGACGACCTTGCGTCGTCGATCAAGAACAAGGGCTATCTCGCGAACAAGCCGTACTACAATCTCGGCTGTGCACAACAACGCAATCTCGCCGCCATGGTCGCCAATCCTTCGGATCTGGTTCAGCCGCGCGCCGAAACCCCTGTCTATGCCGGCCGACGTACGTTCGTGTTGGACAAGTATCGCAAGGGTGAGAGCACCGCGACGACCTATCCCGAAGACAAGACCAGAATCAGCAATGTGGGCCAATGATTAGCTACGCGCAGAAAACCGCAGACGAGCAGCCCTCCGCCGCAACACCCGCGGCAGAGGAGCATATTGCGCCGGCACCGCGGGTGTCGGTGCAGGCGTTCTGCGAGACCGTGGAAACCGCTGCCGCTGTGCAGGCCGCCGCCGAGGACAGGCGCCTGGGCAAGGCTCACATCAAGATCCAGATGGGCGGCATGCCTGCGGCCATCGAGGCCTATCGGTCGGCACCGACGCCGAACGTCATTGTTCTCGAGACCGAACCGCGCGGCGACATTCTCGCTGGCCTTGATCAACTGGCGACGGTTTGCGATTCCGGTACCCGCGTGGTGGTGATCGGCAAGGTCAACGATGTCACGCTCTACCGCGAGCTCGTTCGTCGCGGCGTCAGCGACTACGTGATCGCGCCTGTTGCGACTATCGACGTCGTTCGTTCGATCTGCGGACTGTTCTCGGCGCCGGAAGCCAAGGCGGTCGGCCGTATCATTGCCGTGGTCGGCGCCAAGGGCGGCGTCGGCGCGTCCACCATCGCTCACAACATCGCCTGGGCGATCGCGCGCGATCTGGCACTGGACTCCGTTGTCGCCGACCTCGATCTTGCCTTTGGAACTGCCGGGCTGGACTACAACCAGGACCCGCCGCAAGGCATCGCGGACGCGGTGTTCTCGCCGGATCGTGTCGATACCGCCTTCATCGACCGACTGTTGTCGAAGTGCACCGACCATCTCAGTCTGCTGGCTGCCCCAGCCACACTGGACCGCGTCTACGACTTTGGCGCCGAGGCCTTCGACTCGATCTTTGACACGCTACGGTCGACAATGCCCTGCATCGTGCTCGACGTGCCGCATCAATGGTCGGGCTGGACCAAGCGGGCCCTGATCGGCGCGGACGACATCCTGATCGTTGCAGCACCGGATCTCGCCAACCTGCGCAATACCAAGAACATGTACGATCTGATCAAGGCCTCACGTCCCAATGATCGCGCACCGCTGTACTGCCTCAATCAGGTCGGCGTTCCAAAGCGGCCCGAAATCAGCGCCAGCGAATTCGCCAAGGCCATCGAGACACCGCCGATCGTCACGATCCCGTTCGATCCACAGATGTTCGGCTCGGCCGCCAACAATGGTCAGATGATTGCCGAGATTGCGGCCGGCCATCGCACCACCGAACTCTTTCTGCAAATTGCGCAGCGGCTGACGGGCCGCGGCGAGGCCAAGAAGCCACGAGGATCCTTCCTGGGTCCGTTCCTGGAGAAATTGCGGTCGAAGTAATTCACCGCATGGAGTGTTGTCGTGTTTGGTAAGCGTAGCGGAACAGATACCGATGTCCGGGCCGTCAAGCCCGCCAGCGCGCCGGAGCCCTCTCCCGGCGCGATGGCTGCGTCTGCGCCACCAGCTGTGTCATCGCCGCCGCTGTCACCCGCGCGCGCCGCACCTGCCCCCGTCATCGCAGAGCGCCGCTCCGAAAATTACTATCAGGTCAAAGCGACGATTTTCGGCGCCCTGATCGAGGCGATCGACCTCGCGCAGCTCGCCAAGCTCGACGGCGAATCCGCGCGCGAGGAAATCCGCGACATCGTCAACGAGATCATCGCGATCAAGAACATCGTGATGTCCATTGCCGAGCAGGAAGAACTGCTCGACGACATCTGCAACGACGTGCTCGGTTACGGGCCGCTCGAGCCGCTTCTGGCGCGCGACGACATCGCCGACATCATGGTCAATGGCGCCGGCACGGTGTTCATCGAAGTTGCCGGCAAGATCCAGAAGACCGGCATCCGTTTCCGCGACAATCAGCAGCTGCTGAATATCTGCCAGCGCATCGTCAGCCAGGTCGGCCGCCGCGTCGACGAATCCTCACCGATCTGCGACGCTCGTCTTGCCGACGGTTCGCGCGTCAACGCCATCGTGCCGCCGCTGGCCATCGATGGTCCCGCGCTGACGATTCGTAAGTTCAAGAAAGACAAGCTGACGCTCGAGCAGCTGGTCAAATTCGGCGCGATCTCGCCGGACGGTGCCCAGATCCTTCAGATCATCGGCCGCTGCCGCGCCAACGTGCTGATCTCCGGCGGTACCGGTTCGGGCAAGACCACGCTGCTGAACTGCCTCACCAACTATATCGACGACGACGAGCGCATCATCACCTGCGAGGACGCCGCTGAACTTCAGCTGCAGCAGCCCCACGTGGTGCGGCTCGAAACTCGGCCGCCGAACATCGAGGGCGAAGGCCAGGTCACGATGCGCGAACTGGTGCGCAACTGTCTGCGCATGCGCCCGGAGCGGATCATCGTCGGCGAAGTCCGCGGACCCGAGGCATTCGACCTCTTACAAGCGATGAATACCGGCCATGACGGCTCGATGGGCACCCTCCACGCCAACAATCCGCGTGAAGCGCTGTCGCGCTGCGAATCCATGATCACCATGGGTGGCTTCTCGCTGCCCTCGCGCACCATTCGCGAAATGATCTGCGCGTCGATCGACGTCATCGTACAGGCCGCCCGTCTGCGCGACGGCTCGCGCCGCATCACGCACATCACCGAGGTGATGGGCATGGAAGGCGACACCATCATTACGCAGGACCTGTTCGTCTACGACATGGTCGGTGAAGACGCCAACGGCAACATCATCGGACGGCACCGCTCGACCGGCATTGGCCGCCCGCGGTTCTGGGATCGTGCCCGCTATTACGGCGAGGAGAAGCGGCTCGCGGCGGCGCTCGATGCTGCCGAAGTCATTGCGCCGAACTGAGGAGCGAATGATGAACATGCAGGCGCTCGCATTGGCATTCATGGCCAGCATCGCTGTCGGCGGTCTGGCCTGGGTTTTTCTCTATCCGCTGTTGTCCGGCGAGAAGAAGGCCGAAGCCCGCCGTGCATCGGTCGCGCGGACGGAGCCCGTGGCGCGCCAGGTCGACAAAAACCAGCGCTCCCGGCGCGAGCAGGTCGAAGGATCTCTCAAGGAAGTCGAAGCACGCCTTCAGAAGGAAAAGAAGATCCCGCTCGGAATCCGGATCGCGCAGGCCGGCCTCGACTGGAGTGACCAGAAATTCATGGTGATCTCCGGCATTCTGGGAGGCGGAAGCTTCCTAATGACCATGATGTTTGGCGGCGGTCTGCTCGCGGCCGCCGGTCTCGGATTCGCCGCCGGCTTCGGCCTGCCGCGCTGGATCCTCAGCTTTCTCAAGAAGCGGCGCGAGGCGGCCTTCCTCAAAGCGCTTCCAGATGCCGTCGACGTCATCGTTCGCGGTATCAAGGCCGGTCTGCCGCTATTCGACTCGATCAAGGTTGTCGCCGCCGACGCATCGGAACCCCTACGCAGCGAATTTCTTGCCATCATCGAAACTCAGACGATCGGTATGCCGCTCGGCGAGGCTTGTGCGCGGCTCTATGAGCGCATGCCGCTTCCGGAGGCCAACTTCTTCGGCATCGTCATCGCGATTCAGCAGAAGTCGGGTGGCAACCTCTCGGAAGCTCTTGGCAATCTCTCCAAGGTGCTGCGCGACCGCAAGAAGATGGCCGAGAAAATCCAGGCCATGTCGATGGAAGCCAAGGCGTCCGCCGGCATCATCGGCTCGCTGCCGCCGATCGTGATGTTGCTCGTCTATCTCAGCACGCCTGAATATATTTCGCTGCTGTGGACCCATCCGACAGGCCGCCTGATGCTGGCGGCCTGCGTGGTCTGGATGTCCTGCGGCATCTACGTCATGAAGCGCATGATCAACTTCGACTTCTGATGGTGCTGGCATGCTCGATCTCCTGATAGCAAAGCTTCACGACATCCGTTTCATGACGATGCTGCTTGCCGCGATCGCGGTTGCAGCAACAGCCTACAGCCTGCTTACGCCGTTGTTCGCCGGCGACGGTCTCGCCAAGCGGATGAAAGCGGTCGCCAGCGAGCGGGAGCGGCTGCGGCAGCGCGAGCGGGACCGCATGGCCAAAGGCGAGAGAGTGTCGCTGCGCCAGACGCCGAAGCAACTCGTCTCCAAGGTTGTAACCGACTTCAACCTCAGCAAATGGCTGGCGCAGGAAGCCGCGCTCGACAAGCTGGTCATGGCCGGCTATCGCGGCCAAGCGCCTTATATCACCTTCCTGTTCTTCCGCGCCGTCACGCCGATCGTGTTCCTCGTCTTCGCGATCCTCTATGTGTTCGTCATCTCGCGCATGGAACAGTCGATGCCCATCAAGATCGGCATGTGCCTCGGTGCCGCCTATCTTGGCCTGCAAGCGCCGATGATCTTTCTCAAGAATGCAATCACCAAACGCCAGCTTTCGATCCGCCGCGCGTTTCCGGACGCTCTCGATCTGCTGCTGATCTGTATCGAATCCGGCATGTCCATCGAAGTCGCGTTTCGCCGCGTGTCCATCGAGATCGGAACGCAGTCGGTGGCGCTGGCCGAGGAATTCACACTGACCACGGCCGAACTGTCCTATCTGCAGGATCGCAAGGTTGCATATGAGAACCTCGCAAAGCGTACCGGATTGGAGGGCGTCAAATCAGTCTGTCTGGCGCTGATGCAGTCGGAACGCTACGGCACTCCGCTCGGTCAGAGCCTTCGCGTGATGGCGCAGGAAAACCGCGACATGCGCATGAACGAAGCCGAGAAGAAGGCCGCCGCGCTGCCGCCAAAGCTGACGGTGCCGATGATCCTGTTCTTCCTGCCGGTTCTGTTCGTCGTCATTCTCGGCCCAACGGGCATCAAGGTCGCAGCGATGCAGTGACGCCGGTGAGCTTGGCCTTGCTCAACGTCATTGCGAAATTTGACCTGCGAGAAATTACGACCGACGCGGTGCGTCGTCGTCCCGGGCGCCCAGGCGGGGCTGACCTTTACTGCTCAGCATCTGCTTGAGATAGGCGACATTCGCCGCTGCTTCGTCTGGCGGCAGGTCAGCCCTCACGATGGATTCCGCTTCACCGAACCGGCCTTGCAGGCCAACCACGAGACCGAGATTCTGGCGAACGCGCGGATCGACATTGCCGCGGCCCTGCGCGCGGCGCAGCGTTGCCTCGGCCTGCGGCAGATCCTTCGAAAGCATGTAGGACAGACCGAGATTGGAGAGCACGGACGGCTCCTCCGGCCTGATCTTCAGCGCACTGTCGTAGTAACGGCGGGCTTCGTCATGCCTCCCCATCTGGTCAAGGACGGCGCCTTGTGCCGACAGGATACGCCAGTCCGGATTGGCTGGGCTATGTGCGGTGGTCAGCACATCGAAGGCGCGCTGGAAGCTGCCGGCGTCGGCCAGCGCGCGGCCGTAGCCTGCCAGCAGCGGCCTGTTGCCGGGATTCGTCAGCGTCGCCTGTTCGAACACCGAAACGGCCTGGGCCCGCTGGCCGTTGGCCCGGAGCGCCTGGCCGTAACGCAGGGCAGTGTCAGCATCCTTGGGATTGGCGCGATAGCGTTCGCCATAGACTTCGGCCGCACGGGCGGGATCGGCATCGGCTGGTGCTTCCGCCCGAGCGCCAAGGGAACCGGTGATATCGGACATGCCCGCCGTCTTGCAGCCGGCAAGGCCGCTGGCCAGGATTGCCGTCATTGCCGCGGTCGTCAAAAGCCGGGCAAGACAAGGGGGCTGACGCATGGCACTTTGACTCAACAATGGAGCGGACGGACGAGCCGGATGCCTTCAGCAATAGAGTGTTAACCCTAATGGCTGGTTAATCGGCGCGGGCCACGCCATATCCTCCAATACCGTCGCTTGACGCCCTTTGCGCTTCAGGTGTCATTGCCGCTCCCTTTCGCGAGATTCTGCATATGCATTCCGCCTTCGAGACCGCTGCCGCCGCATCCACCATTCCGATCACCTTCGCAACCAAGACGACCTGGCCCGAAATCAGCGCAGCACTCCCCGCGCGGGCGAGAGCTTTCGCCATGGCCCACGGTTTTGCGGCGAAGCCCGGCGCCTGGCTGGCGCTGCCGACGGAAGATGGCGCAATCGCCCAGGTCATCTTCGGGCTGGAAGACGACGGCGCGACCTTCCGCGACCTGTTCCGCCCGGGGCAATTGCCCGGCCTGCTGCCACCGGGCACCTACCGTTTCGCCAACGCACCACACGACACCCGCCTCGCCGTGCTCGCTTTCGCCCTCGGCAGCTATCGTTTCGGCCGTTATCGCAAGAATGATGAGCCCAAGGTGAAGCTGGTGCCGCCTGAGGGCGTCGATGTCGCCGAGATCAGCCGTATCGCCGAGGCCGCAGCACTGGCGCGCGATCTCATCAATACGCCGTCGAACGATATGGGACCGGAAGAACTCGCCGCGGCCGCCAGGGATCTCGCAGCGCGTTTTGGTGCAGACTTCAACTGCATCATCGGCGACGACCTCGTGCAACAGAATTTCCCACTGATCTACGCCGTGGGCATGGCCTCGACACGTGCGCCACGACTGATCGATTTCTCCTGGGGTGATCCGTCGCATCCGAAGGTGACGCTGGTCGGCAAGGGCGTCTGCTTCGACACCGGTGGTCTCGATCTCAAGCCATCGAGCGGCATGCTGATCATGAAGAAGGATATGGGCGGTGCGGCCAATGTCCTGGCGCTGGCGCTGATGGTGATGGACGCCAAACTGAAAGTGCGGTTGCGCGTGCTGATCCCTGCGGTGGAGAACGCCGTTGCCGGCAACGCCTTCCGCCCGCTCGATATTTTCAAGTCGCGCAAGGGCCCGACCGTCGAGATCGGCAACACCGACGCCGAGGGCCGCCTGGTGCTGGCCGATGCGCTGGCCTATGCCGATGAGGAGAAGCCGGACCTGCTGGTCGATCTGGGCACACTGACCGGCGCTGCGCGCGTGGCGCTCGGACCCGAGCTACCACCCTACTATACGAATGACGAGACGCTGGCGCTCGACGTCGCGCGCTGTGCGAAGGAGCAGAACGATCCGCTCTGGCGACTGCCGCTCTGGGCGCCCTACGATGCCTGGCTCGACTCCAAGGTCGCCAATATCAACAACGCACCATCCGGCGGTTTTGCCGGCTCGATCACCTGCGCGCTGTTTCTGCAGCGCTTCGTCGAAGCTGCCAGGAGCTGGCTGCATGTTGATATCTATGGCTGGACGCCGTCGGCGAAACCCGCGCGCCCCGAAGGCGGCGAATGCCAGGCGGCACGCGCAATCTATCAGCTATTGAGCCAGCGCTATGGATAAACGCGACCCCAGGCTCACGCCCGCGCGGCCAGACGTCGCCGCGCGATATCTTGAAGGTCAGGTCGAGGCCGCACGTTTCGTTGACGGCGAGGAATTTGAAGTTGCCGATGGCGTCACCTCCATGCGGCTTAAGCCATTCGCCGGCGCCGAAATGAGCACGCAGGCCTTGAAGGGCGAGCGCTTCACCATCTACGATCGCAACGACGAAGGCTGGGCCTGGGGCCAACTCAATGGCGACGGCTATGTCGGCTGGCTCTCGGATCTCGCACTCTATCCACCCGGGCCGACACCGACACACAAGGTGACCGCGCTCCGGACGTTCCTTTTCCCTGGGCCCTCCATCAAGCTGCCGCCGACAGATACGCTGCCGCTCGGCGCGCGCCTGGCCATCGTCAAGATGACCGATGCGTTTGCGATGACGAATGCCGGACATTGCGCACCGAGGCGGCATGTCGCGGAGATCGATGCGTTCGAAAACGATTTCGTTGCAGTCGCCGAGCGCTTCATCGGCACGCCCTATCTCTGGGGCGGCAAGAGCAGCCTCGGTATCGATTGCTCCGGCCTGGTGCAAATCGCACTAACCGCCGCGGGAACCGGATGCCCCCGCGACAGCGACATGCAGGAGAGCGGCCTCGGCCGCGCCTTGACAGACGCCGAGATGCGGCATCTGAAGCGCGGCGACCTGATCTTCTGGAAGGGCCACGTCGCCATCGCCCGCGATGCCGACACCATCGTGCATGCCAATGCGCATCACATGGCAACGGCCATCGAGGACACGAAAGGCGCCATTGCGCGGATCAGGGCGGCCGGCAGCAATGTCACGAGCATCAAACGGCTGGACTAGGCACCGCGCGCTCGTAGTAGTCCTGCAGTCGGTCACGATGTAGCGCCAACCACTGTAGGGCACTCACCATTAGGCCATTGTGAATTACACCGCTATCCAGCGCCGCGATCGCGTCGTGGATGGAGACCACGAAGGGCCGCGTATCCTCAGTCTCTCCGACGAGGCCGCCCCGAACAGGCACCTTGCTGCTGTCGACGAAGCCGAGAAAGAACGTGATATATTCGTCGGTGCAGCCTGGCGTCGGCAGCACGCTATAGAGTTCAAACAAACGCTGCGGCGTTACGCCGATCTCTTCCGCGCATTCTCGCGCAGCGGCGGCGAGCGGCGTTTCATCGCCATCGATCCGCCCGGCGACGATCTCAACCATCTCACCACGCCCCGTGGCCAGATGCGCCGGCAAACGGAACTGGTGGATCAGTACGATCTTGCCGCGCTCCAGATCGATGGGAATTACTGCTGCCACCTTGCTCGCACGCAGCACGTCGCGCTG
Source organism: Tardiphaga sp. OK245 (assembly GCF_900108575.1). Classification (NCBI taxonomy): domain Bacteria; kingdom Pseudomonadati; phylum Pseudomonadota; class Alphaproteobacteria; order Hyphomicrobiales; family Nitrobacteraceae; genus Tardiphaga; species Tardiphaga sp. OK245. The sequence goes on from NZ_FNWZ01000004.1 coordinate 124,081, forward strand.
CTGCCGCAACGTCTCATCGTCCGCGCGAATGATCGCGATGTCGTACCGTTCGTAGGTCATGAAGCCGCGTCCGACCACCGTCGGGGCCGAGACAGCGACATCGGCAGCACGGTCCGTAATGGTGGGACGGTGATCGTTGTCTTTCGTCATTGTATCCTACTGCGCAGCATCCCCGCCCGGTGCCGTTTCGATCCTGAACGCTGCGGCAAACAGCGCGCGGGTGTAGTCGGTCTTCGGATTCTTGAACAGCTCGGCCGCCGGCCCTTCCTCGACCACCTTGCCATGGCGCATCACGATGAGATGGCTGGCCAGTGACGCGACCACGCGCAGGTCATGCGAGATGAACAGATAAGTGAGATCGCGCTTGCGCTGCAGCTCGCGCAGGAGGTCCACCATCTGCGCCTGGAACAACATGTCGAGCGCGCTGGTCGGCTCGTCCAGAACGACGAAGCTCGGCTCCAGCACGGCTGCGCGCGCGATGCTGATGCGTTGGCGCTGGCCGCCGGAGAACTCATGCGGATAGCGGAACCGCGTCTTGGGATCGAGCCCGACATCCTGCAGCGCCTTGACAACACGCGTCTCACGATCCTCCGACGAGAGGGAAGGCTGATGCACGCTGAGCCCTTCGGCGACGATATCGCCAACTGACATACGCGGCGACAGCGCCCCGAATGGATCCTGAAACACGATCTGCATGTCGCGCCGGATCGGCCGCATGTCCTTGAACTGCAAACGCTGAATGTCCCTGCTGAGGAACACGATCGGCCCCTGCGAGGAAATCAGCCGCAGCAGCGCGAGCCCTAACGTCGTTTTGCCCGAGCCGGACTCACCGACGACGCCCAGCGTCTCGCCCTGCCGCACTTGCAGGCTGACGCCGTCCACCGCTTTTACATGGCCCACCGTCTTGCGCAGCAAGCCTCGCTTGATCGGGAACCAGACCTTGAGACCGTCCGTCGACATCACCACCGGCGCTTCCGGCCGCGGCGGCGCAGGATCAGGCTTCGGCTCGGCTGCGAGCAGCGCCTTGGTGTAGGCATGCTGCGGCGACGTGAACACCTGCTCCACCGGCCCCTGCTCGACGATCTTGCCATTGTTCATGACGCAGACGGTGTCGGCGATACGGCGGACAATGCCGAGGTCGTGGGTGATGAAGAGGAGGCTCATCCCGAGCCGCTGCCGGATATCGGCGAGCAGTGCAAGGATCTGCGCCTGCACCGTGACGTCCAGCGCGGTGGTTGGCTCATCAGCGATCAACAGATCCGGCTCATTGGCCAACGCCATCGCAATCATCACGCGCTGGCGCTGACCACCCGACAATTGATGCGGATAGCTGGCGAGGCGTGTTTCCGGGTCGGGAATGCCGACTTGCGTCAGCAATTCCAGCGTTCGTTCGCGCGCCTTGCTGCCGCGGATGCCGTTATGGAGCTGCAGGATCTCGCCGATCTGCGCACCGATGGTGTGCAGCGGGTTCAGCGAGGTCATGGGCTCCTGGAAGATGATCGAGATATCGTTGCCGCGGATGCCGCGGATCTCGCGCTCCGACATGCTCAGAAGCTCATGGCCCTTGAAACGGATATGGCCGGATGGATGCGACGCTGTTGGATAAGGCAGCAGCCGCAGGATCGACATTGCGCTGACGGATTTTCCCGAGCCGGACTCGCCCACAAGTGCAACGCATTCGCCGCGCTTGATCTCGAACGACACTCTGTCGACCGCGACCGATGTATTGCCGCCATGGTGAAACGCGACAGAGAGATCGCGCACATCAAGCAGCGGCTGGTTGATGGCATCCATGCTGCGGCCCTATCTGAACGTCTTGCGCGGATCGAAGGCATCGCGGACGCCCTCGCCGATGAAAATCAACAGTGACAGCATGATCGCCACCGCGAAGAAGCCGGTGAAGCCGAGCCACGGCGCCTGCACATTGGCCTTGCCCTGCGACAACAGCTCGCCGAGCGACGGCGAGCCCGGCGGCAGGCCGAAGCCGAGGAAATCCAGCGCAGTCAGCGTCATCACCGAGGACGAGACGATAAACGGCAGGAAAGTCATCGTCGCGACCATCGCGTTCGGCAGCAGATGCCGGATCATGATCTTGGCGTTGGACACGCCGAGCGCCCGCGCCGCCATGATGTATTCGAAGTTGCGGCCGCGCAGGAATTCCGCGCGCACGAGACCGACCAGCGATACCCATGAAAACAGCAGCAGGATGCCGAGCAGCACGAAGAAGCCGGGCACCAATACCGACGACAGGATCAGCAGCAGATAGAGTGACGGGATCGCACTCCAGATCTCGATGAAGCGCTGGAAAGCGAGATCGACCCAGCCACCGAAATAGCCCTGCACACCGCCTGCCGCGATGCCAATTATCGACGAGACGATGGTAAGCGCGAGACCGAATAGCACCGAGATGCGGAAGCCGTAGATCAGCCGCGCGACGACATCGCGGCCCTGATCGTCGGTGCCGAGCCAGTTATATTCGAGGTCGCGGCAGCTCTTGAGGCCCTTCTTTTCGACCACCGGCTTGCACTGTTCCTCGGTGAGCATCCAGGTCGGCTTCGAGGGAGCTGGCGTCGGTAGATCGAGATTGTGGGTATCGTAGGAATAGCGGATCAGCGGCCAGAGGATGGTGCCGTTCTTCTCGGCGATCAGCTTTTGCAGGAACGGGTCGCGATAATCGGCGGCCGTCTCGAAATCACCGCCAAAAGTCGTTTCCGAATAGGTGACGAAAGCCGGGAAATACATCTTGCCGTCAAACTTGATGAAGAACGGTCGGTCATTGGCGATCACCTCGGCAAACAGCGAGATGAAGAACAGGAACAAGAAAATCCAGAACGACCAGTAGCCACGGCGATTGGACTTGAAGTTCTGCCAGCGACGCTGGTTGAGCGGCGAAATGCCGAGCGGGTGACGCGACGGCGGCACGGCTTCGCCGAGCGGCGACAGCGTGGTGGTTTCGACGGGCACGGGCGCGGTGATGGTCATCAGACTTCTCGCGCCTCAAAGTCGATCCGCGGATCGATCCACATATAGGCCAGATCGGACAGGAGGTTCACGACAAGACCGACCAGCGAAAAGATAAACAGCGTGCCGAACACCACGGGATAATCGCGGTTGAGCACGCTCTCGAAGCCGAGGAGACCGAGGCCGTCGAGCGAGAAGATGGTTTCGATCAGCAGCGAGCCCGAGAAGAACGCGTGAATGAACGCGCCCGGGAAACCGGCGATGACGATCAGCATGGCGTTACGGAAAATGTGATTGTAGAGCACCTGCCGCTCATTGCAGCCCTTGGCGCGCGCGGTCATCACATATTGCTTGCGGATTTCATCGAGGAACGAGTTCTTGGTCAGTAGCGTCATGGTGGCGAAGGCACCGAGCACCATCGAGATCAGTGGCAGCGTCATGTGCCAGAAATAATCGATGATCTTCCAGTACCACGGGAACTGGCTCCAGCCGTCCGAAGTCAGGCCGCGCAGCGGGAAGATGCTCCAGAACGATCCGCCGGAAAACAGGATGATCAGCAGGATCGCGAACAGGAAGCCGGGGATGGCGAAACCGACAATGATGACGGCCGAGGTCCAGGTGTCGAAGCGCGAGCCGTCCTGCACCGCCTTGCGGATGCCGAGCGGGATCGAGATCAGGTAGGTGATTAGCATCATCCAGATGCCGAGCGACATCGAGACCGGCAGCTTCTCCTTGATCAGTTGCAGCACTGTCGTGTCACGGAAGTAACTCTTGCCGAAATCGAAGCGGGCGAAGTTCCACAGCATCAGCGCGAAACGTTCCGGCGCAGGCTTGTCGAAGCCGAACTGCTTTTCCAGGCTCTTGACGAAATCCGGATCGAGCCCCTGCGCGCCGCGATATTTCGAGTTCACCGCATCGCCTGCGGCGCCCGGCTGCGCACGGTTACCGAAGTCACCACCAGATGAACCGGAAACGCGCGACGCGCCTGTATCGGCGCCGCTGAGTTGCGCGATCACGCGTTCGACGGGACCACCGGGCGCAAATTGCACCACGACAAAGGACACGAACAGGATTCCCAGCAGCGTGGGAAACATCAGCAGCACGCGCCGTGCAATATATGCGCCCATGCTATTTGGCCTGCTCGCTTGACGGTTTTACGGACGCCCACCACAGATCGGGGGCACCGACGCCGATATATTTCGGCAGATTTGCGGGATGGCCGAACACATCCCAATAGGCCACGCGATGCGAGGCGGAGTACCATTGCGGCACCCAGTAGCGGCCGGCGCGGATGACACGATCCAGCGCCCGCGCCGCGAAGACCAGCTTGGGGCGCGTATCGGCGGCGATGACTTCGTTCATCAGCGCATCGACGACGGGATCGGAAATGCCGGCGAGATTATTCGAGCCCTTGGTGACTGCCGACTGCATCGAGAAGAACGAACGCAGGGAATCGCCGGGAATGGTGGAAAAGCTGAAGCGCTCAATGGCTGCATCGAAATCGAAATCGTCGCGGCGTGCGCGGAATTGCACGGGATCGACGAGACGTACACTGGCCTCGATGCCCAGCGTGCCGAGATTCTTGATATAGGGCATGTGATGCGCCTGGAAAGCAGGCTCATCGAGCAGGAACTCGATCTTGAACGGCTCACCCTGCGCCGTCATGCGCTTGCCGTCCTTCATTGCGCAACCTGCGTCGTTCAGGAGCTGGATGGCCTTGCGCAGCAGCGCACGGTCCTGACCTGATCCATCCGATGTCGGTGGCAGATAGGGCGCTCCGAAAACCTCGGCTGGCACCTTGTCGCGGAATGGCTCCAGCAATGCGATCTCTTCCGGCGACGGCGCGCCGGTCGCCATCAGGTCAGAGTTCTGGAACGGCGACACCGTGCGCACATAGGCGCCATACATGATGGTCTTGTTGGTCCATTCGAAATCGAATGCATTGCCCAGCGCCTCGCGCACGCGCGGATCCTTGAACTTGGCGCGGCGTGTGTTGAGGAACCAGCCCTGCGCGCCGGACGGTGTATCGTCGGGCAGCATCTCCTGTTTGACCCGGCCATCCTTCACCGCCGGGAAATCGTAGCGCGTGTTCCAGATGCGCGAGGTGAACTCCTCGCGATACAGATAACTGCGGCCGGTGAAACCTTCGAAGGCCACGTCGCGGTCGCGATAGAAATCGAACCGCACTGTATCGAAATTATAGCTGCCGCGATTGACCGGAAGGTCCGCGGCCCACCAGTCCTTCACACGATCGAATTCGATATAGCGCCCGACTTCGAAGCGCCCGACCTTGTAGGGACCGCTGCCGAGCGGCGTCTCCAGCGACGTCTCATCGAATGCGCGCTTATCGTAATAGGCCTGCGAGAAAATCGGCATGCCTGCCACGAACAACGGCACATCGCGGCCGCGTTTCTCGGCGAATGTCACCACCAGCGTCAGGTCGTCCACAGCCTCGGCCTTCACCATGTCGCGCATCTGCTGCGTGATGATGGGATGGCCCTTGGTCTTGAGGGCCGTCAATGAGAATGCCGCATCGCGTGCAGTGAGCTTGCTACCGTCGTGGAAGCGAGCTTCCGGCCTCAGCGTAAAACGATAAGTCAGGCCATCGGCGGAGATCTGCACGGACTTCGCGACCAGCCCGTACATCGCGTCTGCCTCGTCGCCCGCGCGCACCATCAGCGGGGCGAAGGTCATGCCCATGCCCTGCGCGCCGTCGCCCTTCAGAACATAGGCGTTCAGCGAATTGAAGGTCTGGAACGACTGGTTGAATGCACGGCTCGACGGCACCGTCGAGAAGGCGCCGCCCTTCGGCGCCTTGACGTTGACGTAGTCGAAATTCGGAAAATCGGCCGGATATTTCAGATCGCCAAAGGCGGAGATACCGTGGGCTTCGCTCGGCGCCTGTGCCAAAGCGGGGCTGAAGCGTGACGCCGCGATAGCGCCGATCCCGAGACCCAGCACGTGCCGACGATTGAGCTGCGCCATGCGCGATGTGCTCCTCAAGAGCGCTTGCCGATCTTGGCGGCCTTGTCGGCGTCGTACCACCAGATGGCGGGGAAACCCGACTGCCCGTATTTCGGCGGCTCGGGCGGACGACCGAAGCGATCCCAGCGCGCCGTGCGGACCTTGTTGTAAGTCCATTGCGGCACCACGAAGTTATTCCACAGCAGCACACGATCCAGCGCCTTGGTCGCAGCGACGAGATCGTTGCGGTCCTTGGTGAAGATCACGCGATCGATCAGCTTGTCGATCGCAGGATTCTTGATGCCGACGATGTTGCGTGAGCCGGCCATATCGGCAGCCTGCGAGCCCCAGAATTCACGCTGCTCGTTACCGGGTGACAGCGACTCCGGCCAGGACGACACGACGATGTCAAAATCCCAGGTCCGCAGCCGGTTCTCATATTGCGTGGCATCGATGGTGCGGACCGACACGCCGATGCCGAGACGTTCCAGCGACGGCTTGAAGAACAGCATCACGCGCTCGAAAGAGGGATCCTCGCCGAGCAATTCCAGCTCAAACGGCGCACCGGTCTTGGCATTGACCAGTTTGCGATCACGGACTTCGTAGCCCGCTTCCTTGAACAGTTGCAGCGCTTCGCGAAGATTGCCGCGCACATTTTCAGCACTGCCACCGACCGGATTCGTATAGGGCTTGGTGAAAACCTCCGGCGGCACTTCGGCGCGCACCGTCTCCAGAATCTCCAGCTCCTTGCCTTCCGGCAGACCCGACGATGCCAGTTCGGTGCCGTCGAAATAGCTGGAGATGCGCTTGTACTGGCCGAAGAAGATCTGCTTGTTCATCTCCTCGAAGTCGAACGCATAATTCAGCGCGCGGCGAACGCGCGGATCCTTGAACTTGTCGCGGCGGATGTTGAGCGCGAAGCCCTGCATGATGCCCGACGAGCGGTTGAGGAATTCTTCGAGGATAACGCGCTTCTCGGCAACTGCAGGAAAGTCATAGGCCGTCGCCCAGTTCTTGGCGCTGTTCTCGGTGCGCCAATCGACCTGATCGCCCTTGAAGGCTTCGAGCGCGACGGTGCCGTCACGGAAATACTCGTAGCGCAGCTCATCGAAATTATTGCGACCGACATTCACGTTGAGGTCGCGGCCCCAATAGTCTTTCACGCGCTCCACCGACACCGAACGGCCCGGCACGAAATCCTTGATGCGGTAGGCGGCGCTGCCGAGCGGCACCTCCAGCGTGGTGCTGCCGATGTCGCGCTTGGCGCCGGAAGCGTTCGTGCCCTCCCACCAGTGCTTGGGCAGCACGGTGAGCTGGCCGACGATCTGCGGCAATTCGCGATTGCCGGGCGCATCGAAGGTGAACTTGATCTCACGCTCGCCGACCTTCTCGGCCTTCACCACATGGCGGTAATAGGCAGAATATTGCGGGTGATATTTCTTGAAGGACTCCAGCGAGAAGATCACATCCTCCGGGGTCACCGGCTTGCCATCATGCCACTTGGCATTCGCCCGCAACCGATAGGACACCCAGGAGTAATCCTCGGGATGGCTGACGGCTTCGGCCAGCAGACCATATTCGGTCGAGACCTCGTCCAGCGATCCTGTCGTAAGGGACTCGTAGATCAGTCCGACGGCACCGGCGATGTTGCCCTTCACGCCGGCCACCGCGATGTTGAAATTGTCGAAGGTGCCGATGGCGATCTGGCGGACGGTACCGCCCTTAGGCGCTTCCGGATTGACGTAGTCGAAGCGCTTGAACTCCGCCGGATACTTGATCTCCCCGAACAGGGACAGCGCGTGGCGCCATTCTGCACCTTTAGCCGTAGACTGGGCACTTGCTGCATCGATCACGGAGAGGCTGCCGGCACCACCGATGACAGGGGTAAGTGCGGCGAAGGCGCTGGTCTGGAGAAGGCGGCGTCGGGAAATCGTCAATGTGCTGAATCCTGTGAACCGAAGCAGTCTATTAGAACGGTCATATAAGGCGAGGGTTCGACCGATTATGCCGGCTTTTCCGCAGGATACCACCCGTCACGCTGGTTGCATCCTAACGCGTTGCGGCCAAACGTCCCGCTTAAGCTTTGGTAATGCAGATACGAAAACGGCCAGGCTGAGCCTGGCCGTTTAATCGATGATAAATTACCAAGGAACAGCGTTACGACACCGTCCTCATTTCGCTGCAGTGGGCAGCGGCACCGGCTTATCGGCGAGAGTTGCCAGATAGGCGATCACGTCGGCGCGCTCGCTATCCTTTTGAATGCCGGCGAAGCCCATGGCCGTGCCCGGTACGGTGCCCTTCGGATTGGCGATGAACTTGTTCAGCTCCTCGAAGGTCCAGGTGCCGCCCTTGGCCTTCATGCCCGCCGAGAAGTTAAACCCGGCCTTGCCTTCGCCCACCTTCTCATTGACGACGCCGAACAGGTTCGGGCCAACGCGGTTCGGGCCACCCTTTTCGAATGTATGGCAGGCAGCGCACTTCTTGGCTGCGGTTGAGCCCTTCTCGACCGAAGCGGTCTGCAGCAGCTTCTCGATCGGTTCGGACGGCGCGGCAGCAGCCTTGGCACCACCGGCAGCCTCTTCCTTCACGGCGATATCAAAGCCGGGCTTTTCCATATGCTTCGGTGAAAACACGGCCTGGGCGGTGAAATTCGTCACCATCAGAACCAGGCAAGTGCCGAGAATGGCGCCCATAATCTTGTTGAGTTCGAAGGAGTCCATAGTCGAAAAGCCCCACGCCGTTTTAGGTCATTGGAAGGCCGCTCCAACGGCCTCGACACACTCAGGAATCACGTTCCTGCGGCCCTCAGGCCTGCCGTTTTGAGATAACGGTTTGCCCATCCTCTGGCAACCCGTATAAACGCCGCGCCCTTTGATGTGCATCATACTTTTCGGGGGGAAGATCACTGGAATCCAAGCCGATTTTGACATGACAGACACACGCACCCTGGTGCTCATTCCCGCCCGGATGGCGGCCACCCGCCTGCCCGGCAAGCCGCTGCTCGATATTGGCGGGCTGCCGATGATCGTGCATGTGGCGCGACGCGCCAAAGAGGCCGGTCTGGGCCGTGTCGCCATCGCCACCGATACGGCCGACATCGCGGACGCCGTTAAAGCCCACGGTTTCGAGGCGGTCATGACCTCCCCGGACCATCCGTCGGGGTCCGACCGGATATTTGAGGCCCTGTGCAAACTGGACCCGGCCGGACACGTCCAGACCATCGTCAACGTCCAGGGCGACCTGCCCACTATTCCGCCGGGCGACATAAGCGCCGCGGTCCGCCTGCTCGACGACCCCGCGGTCGACATCGCGACCCTGGCGACCGAGATCCACAAGGATGACGAACATACCAATCCGAGCGTGGTGAAGCTGATCGGCTCGCCAGCCGGACCCGACAGGCTGCGTGCGCTGTATTTCACCCGCGCCACGGCGCCCTATGGCGACGGGCCCCGCTACCATCACATCGGGCTTTATGCCTATCGGCGCGCCGCGCTCGAAGGCTTCGTCAAACTCGCGCCGTCGACGCTGGAGCTGCGCGAAAAGCTCGAACAGCTCCGCGCACTGGAAGCCGGCATGCGGATCGACGCCGCCATCGTCGATAGCGTCCCGCTCGGCGTCGATACGCCCGCGGATCTCGAAACCGCCCGCCGGCTACTGGCAAAAACCTGAGTGACTGATACAAGGCCCGCCATGACCATTCCCAAAAATCAGATCATGAAGATCGCATTCCAGGGCGAGCCCGGCGCCAATTCCCATATCGCCATCGTCGAGGCGTTTCCGAATGCCGAGCCGCTGCCCTGCGCCACCTTCGAGGACGCGCTGGCCGCGATCACCTCGGGCGAGGCCGATCTAGGCATGATCCCGATCGAGAACTCGATCGCCGGCCGCGTCGCCGACATCCATCATCTGCTGCCGCAGTCAGGCCTGCATATCGTCGGTGAGTGGTTTCTGCCCATTCACCACCAGATGATGGCGCTGCCCGGTGCGAAGCTCACCGACATCAAGACGGTGGAAAGCCACGTCCATGCACTCGGCCAGTGCCGCCGCATCATTCGCAAGCTCGGCATCAAGGCCATCGTCGCCGCCGACACCGCCGGCTCGGCCCGCGCGATTGCCGAACGCGGCGACAAGAGCTGCGCCTCGCTGGCCTCGCGGCTCGCGGCAGATATCTACGGGCTCGAAATTCTCGCCGAGGACGTCGAGGACGAGGATCACAACACCACGCGTTTCGTCATCCTTTCCAAGGACGCCAAATGGGCGCCGCAGGGCTCCGAACCGCTGGTCACGAGTTTTGTTTTCCGTGTCCGCAACCTTCCTGCGGCGCTCTACAAGGCACTCGGCGGCTTCGCCACCAACGGCGTCAACATGACCAAGCTGGAAAGCTACATGGTCGACGGCGAGTTCTTCGCCACGCAGTTCTACGCCGATGTCGACGGTCATCCGGATGACCGCAACCTCGCTTTCGCGCTCGAAGAGCTGAAGTTCTTCTCACGCGAATTCAGGATCGTCGGCGTCTATCCGGCGCATCCTTTCCGCGCGACCTTCGGCGAACCGACCTCGTAACCGGCAGGTTCAGGACGACGCCGGCCGGACGTGATCGGTCAGCGCATGCGTCGCCGCCATGGGCGATCCGGGCAGAAATAGCTGAACCGGACGGATTTCATAGACCGCAGTCGGATTGACGCGGCGCAGATCGCGCGCGGTTGCGACGGCGTCCTCACGGGTCGCACAATCGACGACATAGAAGCCGAGCAACTGCTCCTTGGTCTCGGCAAAGGGGCCGTCGATGACCACGCCAGCGCCGGGTCCGCGCAATGTGAATGCACCCTTGGTGCCGCCCAGCCGCGCAGCCGGCCCCATCCGGCCGTCGGCCGTCAGCTTCTCATGAAGCTCATGAAGATTGGCCATCACCGCAGTGTCTTCGTCGGCCGTCCAGGACACGACGACGTCTTCGACGTGATAGGCCAGAATTGCATAGAGCATAGGTTTTACCTCGTGTGGTGACGGCGCCGATCCAAGGACGTTTCGGTAGTCCCGATCCCGACATTGCCTCTCGAAACTTTACGACGCCTCGCAAATTGACGCATCCACCGCAACCAACTCGACGATATTGCCGTCCGGATCGGTGACGTAAATGGAGCGCCAACCGATCCATCGGTGTTCGTAGGTGTTCGGCTTGAAACCCGCCTTCGTCAGGGCATCGAGAGCAGGCTGATAGTCCGATAACGCAATCTCTAGCGCAAGGTGATGCAGAGTGGGTGCCCGCAAATCGGGAGCGGACCATTTCGTATCGTCACGATTGGACGGCTGATCGGCCCTGAAAAGGCCGATAATACGGTGATGGCCTTCAAAGCCATCCTCCACCTTGAGAAACACGATCCGATCGTCGAAGGCGCGCAGCACACTGAGACCAAGGACATCTCGATAGAAACTGACCGCCCGCGGCATATCGCTGACACGCAGAACAACTTCGCCAAGGCCACGAGGTGTTACCAGAGGCGCCATCATCCCCTCCCATTGTCGCGGCGCTCGCTAACCTCGCTGCGCCTAGGCTGCTGCTCTCTGCAATTGAAATACATCCGCCAACAGATCATAGGACCGCTTCCGCGCCTCATGATCATACATCGCGGTAATGACCATCAACTCATCGGCCTGGCATTCGCTGATGAGCGGCTGCAGCTTTTCCAAGACTGTTGACGGACTGCCGACGAACAGCCGTGAACGATTGCGCGCGATCTTCATCTTTTCGCTGTCGCTATAAGGATAGGCCAGCGCCTCTTCGACGCTCGGCAGCGGCGCGTATTCGCCGCGGTCACGACGAAGGCGATTGAGGTCGGCTGACGACGCCAGCCGCTCGGCCTCGGCATCCGTCTCCGCACAAATCACTGCGACAGCGAGAATCGCATGCGGTGCTTGCCGCCAGCTGGAGGACTTGAAGCGCGCGCGGTAGTGCACCATCGCGTCGGCGGCGTCGTGGGATGCAAAATGGTGGGCGAAAGCGAAGCCCATGCCGACCTGCGCAGCGAGATCCGAACTGTAGTCGCTGGACCCGAGCAGCCAGAGCGGCGGCAGTGGCACGTCATTCGGCATCGCCACAACGTGGTTATAGGGATGACCTTCCGGGAATTGCCGCGTCTCCCACAGCACCAGCTCGCTCAGTCGCTCAAGGAAATCATCGCCCTCGCGGCCGGCAAGACGGTTGCGCAGCGCATAGGCTGTGGCGCCATCAGTGCCCGGCGCACGGCCAAGGCCGAGATCGATCCGGCCGGGAAACAGCGCCTCCAGCATCTTGAAGCGCTCGGCCACCATCAGCGGCGCATGGTTCGGCAGCATCACACCGCCGGAGCCGACCCGGATATGCTGCGTTACCGCCGCGATCTGCCCGATCATGATCTCCGGTGCCGGGCTCGCGACCGACGCCAGATTGTGATGCTCGGCCAGCCAGTAGCGGACATAGCCGAGGCGATCGGCATGTTTGGCCAGATCGATGCTGTTACGGAGCGCGCCCGCGGGCGGCGTGCCTGACGTGACGACCGAGAGGTCGAGAATGGACAATGGGATCATGGCGCCAAGCTAGTGCCTGCGCCGGAGAGGGCAAAGAGCGTTTTGGGCCACCAACGCCTCCCCCAAACGCCAATCGCAGCAAGGGTCGCCTCTCGTGGGACGAATTATGATATAAGAATAATTACACGACATCTGCCCACATACACTGTCTATAGATCGAAGTGGCTCGATTGGCTATTTGAAGCCATATTCTGGTAGTTTTGCGGGAAACCTGCGCTGCCCACTTATATTCCAACGAGGGAAATTACGCGAGATATCTGCCCTTAGTTGGGCCAATTCCCACCCTAAAACCGCTCCAGATGGGCTATTTCAGTCACCGACCATAGCCTATCTTTGTGCAGTGCAGCCAAAGTCCCCCGGGCTTGGCGCCAGAGACAACCGGTACCGCTTCATGCGGTGGAGTTCGACGCGATGACCGAGATCAACCCGGCCACCCCCACCAAGCTTCCCAATATCTCCTTCGAGTTCTTCCCGCCGAAGACCGAGGAGATGGACCGCACCCTGTGGGACACCATTGAGCGCCTGGCGCCGCTGACCCCGTCCTTCGTGTCGGTGACCTATGGCGCCGGTGGGTCGACGCGCGAGCGCACCCACGCCACCATCGTCCGTCTGCTCAAGGAGACCGCCCTCACCCCGGCGGCGCACCTGACCTGCGTCGGCGCGCCGAAAAGCGAAATCGACGATGTCGTGACCCGCTATCATGAGGCCGGCGTCCGCCACATCGTGGCCCTGCGCGGCGATCCGACCACGGGCATCGGTACGGAATATATACCGCACCCCGACGGTTACAAGACCTCCGCCGATCTGGTCGCCAGCATCCGCAACCGCTATCCCGATATCGACGTCACCGTCTCCGCCTATCCGGAGAAGCATCCCGAGAGCGCCGACTTCGATGCTGACATCGATACGCTGAAGGCCAAAGTCGATGCCGGCGCGACCCGCGCCATCACCCAGGTGTTCTTCGATAACGACCTGTATTTCCGCTACCTCGACAAGGTCCGCGCCCGCGGCATCGATATCCCGGTGCTGCCCGGCATCATGCCGATGCATAATTTCAAGCAGGCGAGAGCTTTCGTCACCCGCGCCGGCACCACGGTGCCCGACTGGCTCGCCGCCAAGTTCGACGGCCTCGATAACGATGCCGAGACACGCAAACTGGTAGCGACCACCGTCGCCGCCGGCCAGGTGCAGAAGCTCGCCAAACAGGGCGTCAGTGACTTCCATTTCTACACGATGAACCGCGCCGATCTCGTTTTCGCCATTAGTCACCTGTTGGGCTTCCGGCCGAACGGCGCGCAGAAAGCTGCCTGATCTCATGTCCGTACCCGTTTCGCCGAAGCGTACCGAACTGCTTGCCGCCGCTGCCGAGCGCATTCTCGTGCTCGACGGTGCCATGGGCACCATGATCCAGGGTCTGCAATTCGACGAGGCCGCATTCCGCGGTGAGCGCTACAAGAATTTCCACCGCGACCTCCGCGGCAACAACGACCTGTTGATCCTGACGCAGGCCGACGCCATCGAGGACATCCACGCGCAATATCTGCGCGCCGGTGCCGACATCGTCGCCACCAACACCTTCTCCTCGACCTCGATCGCGCAGGCCGATTACGACCTGCAGGACATCGCCTATGAAATGAGCCGCGAAGGCGCGCGCCTCGCCAAGAACGCCGCGATCACCGTCGCTGCCGAGGACGGCAAGCCACGCTTCGTCGCCGGCGCCATCGGCCCGACCAACCGCACCGCCTCGATCTCACCGGATGTCGCCAATCCCGGCTATCGTGCGGTGACCTTCGACGATCTGCGCATCGCCTATAGCGAGCAGATCAACGGCTTGCTCGACGGCGGCGCCGATCTCCTGCTGGTCGAGACCATCTTCGACACGCTGAACGCCAAGGCGGCGCTCTATGCCATTGCCGAAATCTGCGAGGCGCGCGGCATCGACGTGCCCGTGATGATCTCCGGAACCATCACCGACAAGTCCGGACGCCTGCTGTCCGGCCAGATGCCGGAAGCGTTCTGGAATTCGGTGAAGCACGCCAGACCCGCCACCATCGGCTTCAACTGCGCCCTCGGCGCCGAAGACCTGCGCGCGCATATCGCCGATATCGGCCGCGTCGCCGATACCCTCGTCTGCGCCTATCCGAATGCCGGCCTGCCCAACGAATTCGGCCAGTATGACGAGAGCCCGGAATTCATGGCGGGGCTGATCGGCGAGTTCGCTGCCAGCGGCCTCGTCAATGTGGTCGGCGGCTGCTGCGGCACCACGCCGGATCATATCGCGGCCATCGCCAAGGCCGTCGCGCCGCACAAGCCGCGCGTCGTGCCGGAGATCGCACCGCTCCTCCGCCTGTCAGGTCTGGAGCCGTTCGAACTGACCTCGGCGATTCCCTTCGTCAATGTCGGCGAGCGCACCAACGTCACCGGCTCGGCTAAATTCCGCAAGCTGATCACCGCCGGCGACTACACCGCCGCGCTGCAAGTGGCGCGCGACCAGGTCGAGAACGGCGCGCAGGTCATCGACGTCAATATGGACGAAGGCCTGCTGGATTCCGAAGCGGCGATGGTCGAGTTCCTCCATCTGGTCGCCTCCGAGCCGGACATCGCCCGCGTGCCGGTGATGGTCGACTCGTCGAAATTCAACGTCATCGAAGCCGGCCTTAAATGCGTTCAGGGCAAGCCGATCGTCAATTCGATCTCGATGAAGGAAGGCGTGGAGAAGTTCATCCATGAGGCCAAGATCGCGCAGCGCCATGGCGCCGCCGTGGTCGTCATGGCCTTCGACGAGGTCGGCCAGGCCGACACGTTCGCGCGCAAGACCGAGATCTGCAAACGCGCCTACGACATTCTGGTCAAAGAGCTGAACTTCCCGCCGGAAGACATCATCTTCGATCCAAACATTTTCGCCATCGCGACCGGCCTCGAAGAGCACAACAATTACGGCGTCGACTTCATCGAAGCGACACGCTGGATCCGCCAGAACCTGCCGCATGCGCATATTTCCGGCGGCGTCTCCAACTTGTCCTTCTCGTTCCGCGGCAACGAGCCGGTACGCGAGGCGATGCATTCGGTGTTCCTGTATCACGCCATCAAGGCGGGCATGGATATGGGCATCGTCAATGCCGGCCAGATGATCGTCTATGACGACATCGATCCCGAACTGCGCCAGGTCTGCGAGGACGTCATCCTCAACCGCGATCCCGGCGCCTCGGAACGGCTGCTCGAACTCGCCGAGAAATTCCGCGGCCAGACCAAGCAGGCCAAGGAACAGGACCTCACCTGGCGCGAATGGCCGGTGGAGAAGCGGCTGAGCCACGCGCTGGTGCACGGCATCACCCAATATATCGACGAGGACACCGAAGCCGCGCGCCTGACCGTGGCACGACCGCTGCATGTCATCGAGGGCCCGCTGATGGCCGGCATGAATATCGTCGGCGACCTGTTCGGCGACGGCAAGATGTTCCTGCCGCAGGTGGTGAAGTCGGCCCGCGTGATGAAGCAGGCGGTGGCTTACCTGATGCCGTTCATGGAGCAGGAGAAGGCCGACAATCTCGCCGCAGGGATCACCGGCGACGGCCGCAAGAATGCCGGCAAGATCGTGCTCGCGACCGTGAAGGGCGATGTCCACGACATCGGCAAGAACATTGTCGGCATCGTGCTCCAGTGCAACAATTTCGAGGTCATCGATCTCGGCGTCATGGTGCCGGCCTCGAAGATCATCGACACCGCCAAGGCCGAAGGCGCCGACATTATCGGCCTGTCAGGCCTGATCACGCCGTCGCTCGATGAGATGACATTTTTGGCCGGCGAGATGGAACGGCAGGGTCTGAAGATGCCGCTGCTGATCGGCGGCGCGACGACCAGCCGTGTGCATACCGCGGTAAAGATTGATCCGAACTACCGCGCTGGCGCCGTTGTGCATGTCAACGACGCCAGCCGCGCCGTGGGCGTCGCCTCGTCGCTGCTGTCGCCTGAGAAGAGCGTCGCCTATGCGGCCGAGGTGCGCGCCGATTATGCGAAGATCTCTGCGGCACATTTCCGCGCCCAGCAGGACAAGAAGCGCCTCTCGCTCATCGCAGCGCGCGCCAATGCGCATGTCGCGGACTTCAGCAAGACGGTGCGCAAGCCGACCTTCCTGGGCATCCGGACTTTCAGCGATTATTCGCTCGAAGAGCTTGCTGCCTATATCGACTGGACGCCGTTCTTCCAGACCTGGGAACTGTCCGGCCGTTTCCCCGGCATCCTCACCGACAGCGTGGTCGGCGAAGTCGCGACGTCGCTCTATGCCGATGCGCAGAAGATGCTCAAGCAGATCGTCGAGGAGAAGTGGTTCACGGCGAAGGCAACCATCGGCTTCTGGCCGGCCAACGCCGTGGGCGACGACATCCGCCTCTATGCCGATGACACACGCACAACTGAGATCGCGACGCTCTACACGTTACGCCAGCAGCTCGAAAAGCGCGAGGGTCGCTTCAACGCCGCGCTCTCCGACTTCATCGCGCCGAAGACCTCGAATGTGCCGGATTATATGGGCGGCTTCGTCGTCACAGCGGGCATCGGCGAGGACATCATCGCCGACCGCTTCAAGAATGCGAATGACGACTATTCGTCGATCCTGTGCAAGGCACTGGCCGACCGTCTCGCCGAAGCCTTTGCAGAACGCATGCATGAGCGCGTGCGCAAGGAGTTCTGGGCCTATGCGCCGGACGAGAACATCTCGACTGACGACCTGATCCTGGAGAAGTATCAGGGCATCCGCCCTGCTCCCGGCTATCCCGCACAGCCCGATCACACCGAGAAGGCGACGATCTTCAAATTGCTCGATGCGGAGAACACTGCGGGCGTAACACTCACCGAAAGCTACGCCATGTGGCCGGGCTCGTCAGTGTCCGGGCTCTATTTCAGCCATCCCGAGAGCTATTATTTCGGCGTCGGCAAGATCGAGCGCGATCAGGTCGAGGAATATGCCGCGCGCAAGAACATGAGCGTGGCCGAGGTGGAACGTTGGCTGGCGCCGGTGCTGAACTACATTCCGGGTGCCGAGCCTGCGCCGGTCGCCGTACCCGCGCCTGCCAATGACGAACTCGCGACCCATCCGCCGGGATGTAACTGCGCGGTGCATCTGATGTATCGCGGCAAGAAGGTCGGAGCGAAGTAGCGCTTTGCAAGTCGCAGGATGTGCTTGTCAAACAGCCACGCTCTCGCATTCTCGCGGCGCTTGCGCGTCCGAGGTGTGAGCAGTGCCCCTCGAAACATGAGGGGTGGCGGCGCGCCGTGAGGCGCAAAGGGTGGTTTTATCGCGATCCGCTCCACCGGAACGCCGGCAAGCTGCAACCGCGCAACGCCTCACGGCGCGCCACCGCGGCGATTTCTGTCCCCGGGACCGTTCTTCCGGGCA
>NZ_FNWZ01000004.1:141974-479287 GCF_900108575.1 Tardiphaga sp. OK245
CGCCTGAGCGCGTGCGTGGCAGTCCCGGGGGGCTCCCTCAAGAATGAGGGAGATGAAGCGCCGAAAGGCGCGACTTGGGTACAGTGCCGCAGCGTACTGTCCGGATCGCCGGACAACAGAGGCCGCGGAAACGCCTTTCGACGCTCCACCGTGGCGATTTCTGTCCCCGGGACCGTTCTTCCGGGCAAAGGCGCAGAGCTCCGCACTCCGCTGATCCCGACGGTTTCCCGCCGTTCACCAATGCCACGTCCAGCCAGCATGAGTGGCAGACCCCCGTAGTGGGGCCGGACGGTGACCCAAGGCCTCCCGAGTGCGCAGGGTACGTCACCCCACACCCGCAGGCGCCGCATCCCAGTCCCACTTCAAGACGCCTCTAGAAGCGCCCCTCGCGAACGAGATAAAAGGCATATAGACCCATATAGGATTTTCGTCAATAGAGCGCGAGGGATTATTTTCTCTCTACCACTGCCGCGACGAATTCCGGTCCCGGCAAAGTTATCGTTTCAATCCCGTGGCGACGGAACGATCAGGAAGGCCGCAGCTTGTCGTATGCGCAATATTTGCGTTTGGAGGGTTGAAATGAAACGTACCATGATCGCGACGGCAGCCGCGGCACTCCTGGGTCTGGGCCTGATGCTTCCAGCGAACGCCATGCCGGTCGGTGGGCTTGCACCTGCGAGCACCGCCAGCGACATCATCCAGATTCGTGGCCATGGCGGCGGACATCACGGCATGCACCGCGGCGGGCGTGGACATCATTACGGCTGGGGCCGCGGACGCGGCCATCATTATGGCTGGTCGCGCGGACGGCATCGCGGCTGGCGCTAACAACCAACAACAGGCACGGTCAGCCTGACATGACCATTATAGGAGCCGCCCGCACAGGCGGCTCTTTCTGTTTGGTGAGCAAGCTTTCAATCTTTCCCCGGATCGCTCGCCAATACGCCCTTCACTGCCTGCGCCCAGCCCTTCAGTTTTCGTGTCCGTGTGGCTTCGCTCATGGCCGGCTTGAAGCGGTGTTCGAGCCGCCAGTTGTCGGCGAATTTGGCAGGCTCCGGAAATACGCCGGCCGTGAGACCGGCGAGATAGGCAGCACCCAGCGCGGTGGTTTCCTGGATCATCGGGCGATCGACTGGTGCATTCAGGAGATCGGCGAGACGCTGCATGGTCCAGTCCGATGCGGTCATGCCGCCATCGACGCGCAGCACGACAGTCGCAGCGGAGACATCGGGCCAGTCAGCACGCATCGCCGCATAGAGATCCCTCGTCTGATAGCAGACGCTTTCCAGCGCGGCATGGGCGAGTTCGGCCGGGCCGGTGTTGCGCGTCAGTCCGAACAGCGCTCCGCGCACATCGGGATTCCAGTAAGGCGCGCCGAGGCCGACAAAGGCCGGGACCAGATAGACCGATTGCGAAGAATCGTTCTGATCAGCGAGCGGCCCGCTTTCGGCCGCGCTCTTGATGATGCCGAGCCCGTCACGCAGCCACTGCACGGCGGAGCCGGCAACGAAGATCGAACCTTCCAGCGCATAGGTGCGCACGCCGTTGAGTTGATACGCCACGGTTGTGAGCAGCTTGTTCTTCGATTGCACCGGCGTCGTGCCGGTGTTGAGCAGCGCAAAACAGCCGGTGCCATAAGTCGACTTGATCATGCCCGGCGCGAAACAGGCCTGCCCGATGGTTGCAGCCTGCTGATCCCCGGCAATGCCGCCGATGATGATCGTGCCACCGAACAGATCGGTGCTGCCGAAATCCGACGAAGAGTCCTGCACCCTGGGCAGCATCGCCTTGGGCACGCGCAGCAGCTTCAGCAGCTCATCGTCCCATTCACCGGTGTGGATGTTGAACAACTGCGTGCGCGAGGCATTGGTGGCGTCGGTGGCATGCACCTTCCCCGCCGTCAGCCGCCACAGCAGATAGCAATCGACGGTGCCGAACAGCAATTCGCCGCGCTCGGCGCGGTCGCGCGCGCCGGGGACATGATCGAGAATCCACGCCACTTTCGTTCCGGAGAAATACGGATCGATGATCAGGCCAGTCTTTTGCGTGATCAACGGCTCATGGCCGTCGGCTTTCATCTGCGCGCAGATCTCCGCGGTGCGGCGGTCCTGCCAGACGATGGCACGGTGCACAGCCTGGCCGGTGACGCGGTCCCACACCACCACGGTCTCGCGCTGATTGGTGATGCCGATCGCGGCAATATCCTTCGCGGTCACGTCGGCCTTCTTCATCGCCTCGCGGCAAACGGCCAGCGTCGAGGTCCAGATATCCTCCGGCTCATGCTCGACCCAGCCGGAGGCCGGGAAATGCTGCGGGAATTCCTGCTGCGCGGAGGCCGCGATCGAGATGTCGGCGCGAAAGATCATCGCGCGCGAGGATGTGGTGCCCTGATCGATGGCCATCACGAAAGACATGACGTTTCTTCCCGAAAGATTGTGGTCGCGTTGTGTTGGGAGGCGCAGGCAACCGGATTAGCGCGGGCGCGTCAAGCGGCAGCGCCGGCGGTCAGGTCGCCGAGTCGATCATCATGACCAGAGCGGACGCGACCATCGCCAGTTCGCGCGGCAGCGTCTCGCGGGCCCGCCGCACCATGCCCTCGCCCAGCCGGCCGAAGAAACGTGCCCAGCGCTGTGTGCGCCAATACAGCGAATTCTCGACAGTGACTGAGCGCAGCTTGAACGCCTTGCCGGTGGCCCAGGCGTCGCATTCCAGCTTCAACGGATCGGCGTAATATTGCGCGATCTTGTCGGCGCCCATGCCTGAAGTCGCTAGCCAGTTCGGGATATGCACGCTGCAGAGCTGCGCGACATCGGTGAACACCTTGTCGGTGCCGGTGCCGCTGCCCGGGCACGGCGAAGCAAAGGCATCGCCAACCAGCACGACGCCAGGCTGGACCACATTGTCGCTCTCATAGAGATCGATGGGGCGGATCCTGATATCGCCGGATATCTTGTAGTCGCCGATCAGCGCGCGCAGTTTCGGCAGGCAGGCGTCAAGCGCCGCCTCGGGCGTCCGGCGCATCTGGCGAATCCAGGGATCGTCGGTCTCGCGATAGACGAACAGATTGCCGCGCATCGTGTCGCCGATCGGGAACAGCGTGACATAGGCGGTGCGATGAACCGTGGTTTCCGCGAAATAAGTGAGCGCCGGAAAGGCAAAACGTTCACGGCCGACGGGCGCGATATCGAAACCCACTGAGATCGAATGATTGGCCGAGATGACCGGGCGGCCGATATTGAGCTGATTGCGCAGGCTGACGCTGGCGCCGTTGGCGAGCACAACGAGACGCGCGGAAATCTCCTCGCCATTGGACAGGCCGATGGTCTGACGGTCATCCGATGTGGCGATCGACGTCGCCTTGGCGTGAATGGTCTCGACAGATGACGGGATCTGGCCACGCACGGTATTGACCAGCGTGTCATAGAGAAAGCCGTGCTGCTGGCTGGGGCGCTTGTCGATCACGCGGCCGAAACGCGCGATCCAGATCTCGTCGTCATGGGTGGCGGCACCGAGCACCGCATCGACGAGACCCGTCTTGCGGAGCCGCTCGAGCTGGACGCCGCCGCTGATCTTCTCGCAGCGGAGTTCGGGCGGATGGACCTGATGCGGCTCGATCAGGATTGCAGACACACCGGCGCGACCGAGCATCGCCGCAGCCGTCGACCCGGCGAGGCCGCCACCAATGATCGCGATATCCGTCTGCCGCACGGGAACTCTCCAGCTGCGGCTATCCGTGCGCCCTAAGTGTTAAAAAACGGGAAAGGATTGAGGCAGGCGGTGGGGAGTTACCGCGGGAGAATTGTTTCGAGCGACTTCACGTGCCGTAGTCCGGACGGAGCGCAGCATTCACGTCCGTCATTCCGGGGCGCGGCCGGCGCGAGCCGGACGCGAACCCGGAATCCCTGAGTGGCTTGGCTCGACGGAGACTCCGATGTCGAGATTCCGGGTTCGCGATCGCCTAACGGCGCTCGCGCCCCGGAATGACGAGCGTGGGTCAGGCGATACTTACACCGATGCGGTCGTTACGCCGCCATCGATAACGATGGTCTGGCCGGTCATAAAGGTGGAGGAATCCGAGCCGAGATAGGCGACGGCGCCGGCGATCTCGTGGGGCTCACCGATCCGGCGCAGCGGCGTGGTCGCGGTGCGGCGCTTGAGATTGGCCTCGTCTTCCCACAGCGCTTTCGCGAAGTCGGTCTTCACCAGACCCGGCGCGATGCAATTGACGCGCACGCCCTTCGGTCCCCATTCGCCGGCGAGGCTGCGACACAGGGAGAAGTCGGCAGCCTTGGAGATGCCGTAGGCGCCAATCACCGTGGACCCGCGCAGACCGCCGATGGATGAGATGATGACGACAGAGCCCTTGCCGCGCTCGGCCATGGCCGGGATCGCCTTGGCGCAGAGCCAGATGTTGCTCTTGACGTTGGATCCCATGATCTTGTCAAAGGCCTCATCCGCAATATCGAGCAGCGGACCGTAATAGGGATTCACCGCGGCATTGCAGACCAGAATATCGATCGGGCCGTAATGTTTCACGGTGCCATCGATCAAAGCTTCGACCTCGTCGCGGCGCGAGATGTTGCAGGGAATGACATGGGCATCACCGCCATTGGCCTTGATGCCATCGACCACGGCCTGACAGGCATCGGCCTTGCGGCTGGAGACGACAACCTTGGCACCGAGGCTGGCGAGCAATTCCGCGGAGGCCTTGCCAATGCCGCGGCTGGACCCGGTGATGACGGCGACCTTACCGGTGAGATCGAATGGATTTTTCACGGGCGGTCTCCTTGATGGTTTTGAGTCTCTAGCTCGTCATTCCGGGGCGTGGCCGGCGCTTGCCGGACGCGAACCCGGAATCTCGACGTGTTTTGCACGAAGCCTTCCATCTCGGGATTCCGGGTTCGCGCGAGCTTGACGCTCGCGCGCCCCGGAATGACGAGTATGTGGCTGGAACGACGCGCGTGTCGTTACTCCGTGATCCCGCCCGCCTGCGCGACGCGGCGCAGGTGATAATCGGCATCGCCGAACTGCTGCTCGATCATGGTCAGCCGCTTGAAGTAGTGGCCGATCTTGTATTCCATAGTCACGCCGACGCCGCCATGCAGCTGCACGCCGCCCTGGCCGACGAAGCGCGCGGAGCGGCCGATCTGCACCTTGGCAGCGGCGACCGTCTTGGTGCGTTCGTCGAGATCGGTGAAGCTCGACGCCATCGAGGCCAGGAACGACATGCTGCGCGCAGTCTCCAGCGCGGTGAACATGTCGGCCGCACGGTGCTGCAGCGCTTGGAACGAGCCGATGGCGACGCCGAACTGCTTGCGCTCCTTGATGTATTCGACGGAGATCTTCAGCGCCTCTTCCATCGCACCGACCGCTTCGGCACACAGTGCGATGCGCGCGTCATCGACGACCTGATTGACGATCGACAAGCCATCCTCGGCATTGCCGATCGCAGCATCTGCGCCGACCTCGACATTGTTCAGCTTGATATCGGCGGCGCGGCTGCCGTCCTGCGTCTCATAGCCCTTGATGTCGACGCCCTTGGCATTGGCGGGCACCAGGAACACGCCGACGCCCTTGGCGTCGCGCTGGCCACCGGCAGTGCGCGCGGTGACGATCAGCGTATCGGCAGTATCGCCGTGACCGACGACGAACTTCTCGCCGGACAACGTGTAGCCCGAACCGCTCTTCTTGGCCGACGTCTTGATGTCCCCGAGGTCATAGCGTGAATCACGCTCGACCTGTGCGAAAGCCATGGTCTTGGAGCCGTCGATGATCCCGGGCAGATGCGCAGCACGCTGCTCCGCAGAGGCGCGGCGCAGGAAACCGCCGCCGAGCACGACCGTATCAAGATAGGGCTCGACCACGAGATTACGGCCCAGCGCTTCCATCACGATCATGGTCTCGATCGGACCGGCGCCGAAGCCGCCATCGTCCTCGGAGAACGGCAGGCCGAGCAGGCCCTGTTCGGCAAACTTGCCCCAGACATCGCGGCTCCAGCCGCCCTTCTCGGCGCGATACTTCTTGCGCGCCTCGAATTCGTAGGACGATTTCAGCAGGCCGTCGACGCTGTCCTTGAGGAGGCGTTGCTCCTCCGACAAATCAAAATCCATGGTCTTTCTCTCTCGGATCGCGCGTAACGCGCGTGTGAATGTGTTTAAGCTCCCTAACCTCTCCCCGCTTGCGGGGAGAGGTCGAGGGCGAGCGAAGCGGAGCCTTCGGGTGAGGGGGACTATCCGCGGGCCCCGAGCCGGCGGAGGCTCCCCCTCATCCGGTCCGAATGCGCTACGCGCAATCGGACCACCTTCTCCCCGCAAGCGGGGAGAAGGAAGACATCAAAGCCCCAGCACCGCTTTCGCGATGATGTTGCGCTGGATCTCGTTGGAGCCGCCATAGATCGACACCTTGCGGTAGTTGAAATAGGTCGGCGCGATCGGCGAGGCCCAGTCGCCCTCTTCGTTCTGCCCCTCGCCTTCCGGCATGAACGGCAATGCGAACGGGCCAGTGACTTCGAGCAGCAGCTCGGTGAGCGTCTGCTGGATTTCCGAGCCCTTGATCTTGAGGATCGACGAGGCCGGATCCGGCTTACCCTTGCCGTGCTTGCCTTCGGCGGCGACGACGCGCATCTGCGTCAGTTCGAGCGCCTTGAGCTCGATCTCGGTAGCCGCGAGCTTCTGGCGGAACTGCGGATCCTCGATCAGCGGCTTGTCACCGGACATCACGCTGGACGCCAGCTCCTTGATGCGGCGGATGCGCTCCTTCGACATGCCGACGCGCGCGATGTTGACGCGCTCGTTACCGAGCAGGAATTTCGCGTAGTCCCAGCCCTTGTTCTCTTCACCAACCAGATTCTCGGCCGGCACCACGACCTCATCGAAGAACACTTCGTTGACTTCGACGCCGCCATCGATGGTCTGGATCGGACGGACGGTGATGCCCTTCGACTTCATGTCGATGAGGATGAAGGAGATGCCCGACTGCTTCTTCGCATCGGGGTCGGTGCGGCAGAGGCAGAAGATCCAGTCGGCATGTTGCGCGAGCGTGGTCCAGGTCTTCTGGCCGTTGACGATATAGGTATCGCCCTTCTTCTTCGCTGTGGTCTTCAGCGAGGCAAGGTCCGAACCCGAGCCCGGCTCCGAGAAGCCCTGGCACCACCAATCGTCCATATTGGCGATGCGCGGCAGGAAGTGCTTCTTCTGCTGCTCATTGCCGAAAGTGTAGATCACCGGACCGACCATGTTGACGCCGAACGGCAGTGGCGGCGGCGCTGGGGTCTTCTGCAGCTCTTCCAGGAAGATGTACTGCTTGGCGGCGCTCCAGCCGGTGCCGCCATATTCCTGCGGCCAATGCGGGACGGCCCAGCCCTTCTTGTTGAGCGTGCGCTGCCAGTTCACCAGGTCGTCTTTGCTGGTGTGGTGACCTTCCTGCAGTTTCTTGCGCACCGCCGGGTCGAGGCTTTCGCGGAAAAAGGTGCGCACCTCGTCGCGGAATGCTGTTTCTTCTTTGCTGAAGCTCAGATCCATCGGATCCTCCTTGTGAGCAGATTTGTAATTACTGAACGATTTCGAGCAGGCCGGCGGAGCCCATGCCGCCGCCGACGCACATGGTGACGACGGCATATTTCGCCTTGCGGCGACGGCCTTCAATCAGTGCGTGACCAGCGAGACGTGCGCCCGACATGCCATAGGGATGGCCGACCGAGATCGCGCCGCCATTGACGTTGAGCTTCTCCGGATCGATGCCGAGCTTGTCGCGGCAATACAGAACCTGCACGGCGAAGGCCTCATTGAGTTCCCAGAGATCGATGTCCTCGATCTTGAGGCCATGACGCTTCAAGAGACGCGGCACGGCGAACACCGGACCGATGCCCATTTCATCCGGCTCGCAACCGGCGGAGACGAAGCCGCGGAAGATGCCGAGCGGCTTGAGGCCCTTCTGGGCGGCGAGCTTGTCGCTCATGATCACGGTGGCGCTGGCGCCGTCCGAAAGCTGCGAGGCATTGCCGGCGGTGATGGTGAAGCCATCGCCGCGCACGGCCTTCAGACCGGCGAGGCCTTCGGCAGTGGTTTCTGGACGCGGGCCTTCATCCTTGGACAGCGTGATGTCCTTGAACGAGACTTCGCCGGTCGCCTTGTCGACGACCCCCATCTTGGTGGAGATCGGCGCCAGTTCATCGTTGAACTTGCCGCCCTGCTGCGCGGCTGCGGTGCGGCGCTGGCTCTCCAACGAATACTCGTCCTGGCGTTCGCGCGAGATGTTGTAGCGCTTGGCCACCGTCTCGGCAGTGTCGAGCATCGGCATATAGACGTCGCCCTTGATCTTCATCAGTTCGGGATCGACGGTGTGGAACTTGTTGGCATGCTCGTTCTGCACCAGCGAGATCGACTCGCCGCCGCCGCCAACCGCGATCTCGACGCCGTCGAAAATCACCGAACGCGCTGCGAGCGCAATCGCCTGCAGGCCCGAAGCGCACTGACGATCGATAGTGGTGCCGCCAACCGTGACCGGCAGGCCGGCGCGGAGCAGCGCCTTGCGTGCGATGTTGCCGCCGGTCGCGCCCTGCTGCAGGGCTGCGCCCATCACCACATCTTCGACTTCCTTGGGATCGATGCCGGCGCGCTTGACGGCATGCTCGATCGCATGGCCGAGCAGCGTCGCGCCTTCGGTGGCATTGAGGGCGCCGCGAAAGGCCTTGCCGATCGGCGTACGAGCGGTGGAAACGATAACGGCTTCGGTCATGGGCGGAGTCCTCCAGAGGCGGTTTGTTGTTGCGAGGTTGTTTCTTGGTTCATGATGGGCGTGGGTTGCAACCCGCGCAAGGCGTGGCGCGAGAGTTTTCCGACCGCGGTGCGCGGCAAATCGTCGACGAAATCCAGGGCGGCCGGTAGTTCATGCTTGCCGAGCTTGCCGGTGAGAAACGCGCGCAGCTCGTCGATGGTGAACGGCGCCGCGCCATTGCGCAGCCTGATAAAGGCCTTGGCCGCCTCGCCGCGATACTGATCGGTTACACCGATGACGATCACTTCCTGCACCGACGGATGTTCGTAAATCGCCTGCTCGATCATCTGCGGATAGACGTTGAAACCGCCGGAGATGATCATGTCCTTCTTGCGATCGACCAGATAGAAGAAGCCGTCCTCGTCCATGTAGCCGATATCGCCGGTGAGGAAGCGATCGCCGACGAATGACTCGGCACTCTCCTGCGCGCGGTTCCAGTAGCCTTTGGTGACGTTCGGCCCCTTGATGCGAATTTCACCAGTCTCGCCGGTGCCGAGCACCCTGGTCGGGTCATCGAGCGACACAACGTCAATGTCGATCCCCGGCAGCATCAGGCCGATCGAGCCCGGCTTGTCGAGACCGCCGGGCGGATGGCTGGTGCCGGGCGAGCAGGTTTCGGTCATGCCCCAGCCGCTCTTCAGCGACAGGCCAGTCTTGCGCTCGAACAGACGCGCCACTTCATCGGGCAACGGCGCGCCGCCAGAGGCCGCCGACACCAGCGACGACAGATCGCGGGTCTCCAGCGACGGATCGGCCGCGATGGCGATCCACATGGTGGGCACGCCGGGAAAGACGGTGGCCTTCTTTTTCTCGATATCGTCGAGCACGCGGCTGACATCGAAGCGCTGGTGCAGCGAGATGGTGTCTCCGAGGCTGATGCGGCTCAGCAGGATCACGGTCAGTGCATAGATATGAAACAGCGGCAGCACACAGATGACGCGCTCGATCCTATTGCGCCCGGCGCGTGCCGGCGCGCCCCATAGATTGTAGATCGAGACCGCCGAGGTGAGATTGCCGTGGCTCAGCATCGCGCCCTTGGGCAGGCCGGTGGTGCCGCCGGTATATTGCAGCAGCGCGACGTCATCGGCCGAAATCTCCGGCCACTGCGTCGGCGGCGTGGCGCCCGCGGTGAAATTGCGGAAAGTGACAATCGCGGGATTTTCCGGCAGCGGCAGCTGCGGATTGTTCACAGCGCCCCAGTCATTGTCTTCACAGACGATCAGCCTGTCGAGCAGCCCCTTGTCGAGAAACTTCAGCGCCATCGGCAGCAACGCCGCAAGGTTGCTGGTGACCAGCACGCGCGCGCCGGAATCCTTGAGCTTGTGCGACAGCGCGATCTCGCCATCGAGCGGCGACAGATGCACGAGCCGCGCGCCTGCCTTGAGGCCACCGAAGAAATGCACCGGATGATCCGGCGTATTGCCGAGGAAGATGCCGATGGAGGAGCCTTTGCCATAGCCGGCGCGCATCAGCGCGGCGGCGACGACATCGACGCGCGCCTGCAGATCATTGAACGAGATCGGCTGATCCCGAAATTCGATGGCGGTGCGGTCACCATGTTTTGCAATGGAGTCGGCAAGCAGACCCGGCAGCGACCCACGCGCAATCGGCGCGTCCCAGGTGACGCCCGGTGGGTAGTGCTGTTCGCCGGGATGGGTCATGGCGTGGCCTGCTTACATAAGGAGCGCACGGCGCCAATGTTCCCTCCACCCTTGCGGGGGAGGGTCAGGGAGGGGGGTAAGCCACAAGTGACGTCGCCCGGGGACCCGCGCCCCCGGCCCCTCCCCGCAAGGGGGAGGGGAGCACATCGTGCTCGCGTCACCACAACTAGCCCTTCGCCAGTGACGCAAACGTCTTGCCTTCATCCGCCAGCTTCTTCAGCAGCGCGGCCGGCTCCAGCGACGGATCGTTGGTCTGCTTGGCGTAGAACTGCAGGCGCTCGACGATCTGCTTGAGGCCGACCTGATCGGCATAGAACATCGGGCCGCCGCGATAGATCGGCCAGCCATAGCCATAGAGCCAGATCACATCGATATCGCTCGGACGCGAGGCGACCTTCTCCTCGAGGATGCGGGCACCCTCGTTGATCATCGGATACATCATGCGTTCCAGGATCTCCTGATCGCTGACGGCGCGGCGCGTCAGGCCCAGGCTCCGGCAGGTATCGTCGATGAGCTTCTCGACGTCCGGATCCGGCACCGGCGCACGGGAGCCGGCTTCATACTTGTAATAGCCCTTGCCGGTCTTCTGGCCGAAGCGGCCGGCTTCGCAGAGCGCATCGGCGATCGGCGAGGTGATGCCGCGATCCTTGCGCGAGCGCCAGCCGATATCGAGGCCGGCGAGATCGCCCATGGCGAACGGACCCATCGGCATGCCGAACTTGGTGACGACGGCATCGACCTGCTGTGGCAGCGCGCCTTCGAACAGCAACTTCTCGGACTGCTTGGAGCGGGCCGCGAGCATGCGGTTGCCGACGAAGCCGTCGGAGACGCCGACCACGGCCGGCACCTTGGCGATCTTGCGGGCGACAGCGACAGCGGTGACGAGCGCGTCCGGCGCGGTCTTGTCGGCGCGGACGATTTCGCACAGCTTCATGACATTGGCCGGCGAGAAGAAGTGCATGCCAAGCACGTCCTGCGGACGCTTGGTGACGGCTGCGATCTCGTCGATGTTGAGATAGGACGTGTTGCTGGCGAGAATGGCGCCCGGCTTGGCATAGGCATCCAGCGCGGTGAACACTTCCTTCTTGATCGCCATGGTCTCGAACACGGCTTCGATCACCAGATCGACATCCTTGACGTTTTCGAGGCCGACGACGCCGTTGATCAGTGCCATGCGCTTGGCGGGCGCATCGGCAGGAATGCCACCGCGGGCTGCAGTGGCTTCATAGTTCTTCTGCATGATGCCGAGGCCGCGCTTGAGCTGCTCCTCGCCGGTCTCGATCAGCGTGACGGGAATACCGGCATTGGCGAAGGACATCGCAATACCGCCGCCCATGGTGCCGGCGCCGATGATGGCGACGCGCTCGACCGGACGCGGCTTGACGCCTTCCGGCACGTTCTGGACCTTGGCGGCTTCGCGCTCGGAGAAGAACGCATAACGCTGCGCCTTGGACTGGTCGTCGGCGACCAGCTTGAGGAACATCTCGCGCTCCTTCTTGAGCGCCTCGTCGAACGGCACATCGAGCGTCCAGCTGACGGCTTCGGCGCAGGCCAGCGGCGCATTCATGCCGCGGTTCTTCTTGTTGGCGGCTGCGGCGGCGTTGGTGAAGATGGTGCGATCGGCGCGAGCGGCGGCGAGCTTGGAATCGTCGTTGCGCAGCAGGCGCAGCGGACGCTTTTCGGCGATCACCTTGCGCGCAAAAGCTTCTGCGCCCGAGGCCGGACCCTCGACGATCTCTTCGATCAGACCGTTCTTCAAGGCTTCAGCAGCGCTGATCGGATCGCCGGTGACGACCATCTTGACGCCGAGTTCAGGACCGACTGCGCGCGGCAGGCGTTGCGTGCCGCCGGCACCCGGCAGGAGGCCGAGCTTCACTTCGGGCAGACCGAGCTTGGCTTCTTTTGTCGCCACGCGGAAATGACAGCCGAGTGTGAGCTCGAGGCCGCCGCCGAGCGCGGTGCCATGGATCGCGGCGATCACCGGTTTGGAACAATTCTCGATTTCCGAGATGACTTCGCTCAATCCGGGCGACTGCGGCGGCTTGCCGAATTCGGTGATGTCAGCGCCGGCAACGAAGGTACGGCCTGCGCATGCGATGACGATCGCCTTCACGGCAGGATCGGCAGCGGCCGTTTTGACGTTCTCAAAAATGCCGCGGCGAACCGCCGCACTCAGCGCATTTACAGGGGGAGAGTTGATCGTGACGATGGCGACTTCATCATGACGTTCAAGCTTTACGACATCGCTCACGGCATTCTCCTTGGCTACGTTTACCGGTCTGATTTTCTTAGTTTCGCACTGCGAAATTTAATTCCACATCTTGACACGGAGGGTTATTTTGAAGAGCGTCCCTTGTCAACGAGGGCCGTGGTGCAATCGTATGAAACTGACAAAACCAAATTTCGGGAAGCATGAAACGTCCAGCGAAGAATGTGGCGACAGATCGCAATTTCGTCGTCGCATTGGCTCGCGGCCTGGATGTCTTGCGTGCATTTCGCCCCAATGACGGGCTTCTCGGCAATCAGGAGATTGCCGCCCGCACCAAATTGCCGAAGCCAACCATCTCGCGATTGACTTACACACTCACGAAGTTGGGCTACCTTACACCCGTGCCACGCTTCGAGAAGTATCAACTCGCGCCAGCAGCCATGGCCCTGGGGTATGCTGCACTTGCGAACTTAGGCGTTAAGCATCTCTCGGAATCATTTCGCGACGAATTGATGCGGCAGACCGGCGGTGCCTGCGCAGTAGGCGCGCGCGATCGATTGAGCATGATCTATTTCGGGCAGAGCCGTTCCAGTCTCACTGTCGGCGTTCAACTCGACGTCGGCTCGCGCATTCCCATTGCAACCACGGCGATGGGCCGCGCTTATTTCTGGGCATTGCCTGCGGAAGAACGTGCCCAATTATTGCGCGAATTTCGCGAACATTACGGACATCGCTGGTCGAAGATGCGTGATGGACTCGAACGTGCGGGCGAAATGGTCGCACGCCACGGCTTCGTCATCTCGGCTGGCGAGTGGCAGGACGATGTGCACGCTGCCGGTGTTGCGATGACATTGAATGACGGCACCGGTCCTTATGCCTTTAATTGCGGCGCGCCCGCGTTCCGTTTCACGGAAGAGCGCTTGCTCAACGATATTGGACCTCGGCTATTGGCGATGGTAAGAAACATCGAAGCGGCGCTCGGGGGAACAGCTGCACCACAATCCAAAAAACTCGACAGCAAAAAAATCAAATCAGGAGGGAAAGTTGCACGCATTGTTGAAGGGCTCTGACAGCCTTCATCGTCGTGACCTGCGCAAGACTTCGCCGCAGCCGACGATCGAGGATCACCGCACATGACACAGGCACAACTCGCAGAGCGCGCGCCCGTCGCATCGACGGCGCCGCTGCTTTCGGTTCGCGACGTCAGCGTTGTGTTCGGTGGCATCATCGCGTTGAACGGCGTCTCGTTCGACATGCAGAAGGGTCACATCCTCGGCCTCATCGGACCGAACGGCGCCGGCAAGAC
Source organism: Tardiphaga sp. OK245 (assembly GCF_900108575.1). Classification (NCBI taxonomy): domain Bacteria; kingdom Pseudomonadati; phylum Pseudomonadota; class Alphaproteobacteria; order Hyphomicrobiales; family Nitrobacteraceae; genus Tardiphaga; species Tardiphaga sp. OK245. The sequence goes on from NZ_FNWZ01000004.1 coordinate 155,926, forward strand.
CACGCTGTTCAATTGTCTCAGCCGGCTCTACCAGCCGAGCAAGGGCGATATCCTGATGGACGGCCAGACGATCCTGAATCGTCCGGCCCACAAGATTTCCGAGATCGGCATCGGCCGCACCTTCCAGAACGTCGCGCTGTTTCCGAACCTGACCGTGCGTGACAATGTCCGCGTCGGCAAACATGCGCGCACCAACAGCGACATCATCAGCGACTCGCTGAAGCTGCCATGGGTTCGATCAGGCGAAGCTGCGATCAACAAGGACGTCAACGACATCCTTGATTATCTCGATCTGCACAGCGTTGCCGATACGATCGTCAGCGGTCTTCCGTTCGGCACGCAGAAGCGCGTCGAACTCGCGCGTGCGCTCGCCGCCGAACCGAAGATCCTGCTGCTCGACGAGCCCGCAGGCGGTCTCAACCATGAGGAAGTCTACATTCTTGGCGACCTGATCCGCCGCATCCGCGACGATCGCGGCGTGACGGTGCTCCTGGTCGAGCATCACATGGGTCTCGTGATGTCGATCGCCGACCATGTCGTCGCATTGAATTTCGGCAAGAAGCTCGCTGAAGGCACACCTGCTGCCGTCCAGAAAGACCCTGCTGTGATCAAGGCCTATCTGGGAGACAAAGACTCATGACCGCGATGCTTCACGTAAAAGACCTGCGTGCGTATTACGGCCAGGTCCAGGCACTGCACGGCCTCGAATTCGAACTGCAGGAAGGCAGCCTGACCACCCTGCTCGGCGCCAACGGTGCCGGCAAGACCACCACGCTGCGCTCGATCTGCAACATGATCCGCTCCACGGGCTCGATCGAGTTCGAGGGCAAGAAGCTCGACAACAAGTCGACCGAAAGCATCGTGCGGCTGGGCATCGCCCATGTGCCGCAGGGCCGCGGCACCTTCACCACCATGACGGTGGAAGAGAACTTGCAGCTCGGCGCGATCAGTCGCAAGGATACCAAGGCGATCAGTGACGACATCGAGCGAATGTATGCCCACTTCCCGGTGCTCAAGCAGCGCCATACCCAGCAGGCCGGCACGCTGTCCGGCGGTGAACAGCAGATGCTCGCGGTCGCCCGCGCGCTGATGCTGCGTCCCCGCCTGATGCTGCTGGACGAGCCGTCCTTCGGCCTTGCGCCCCTGATCGTGCGGGATCTGTTCAAGATCCTCGGCAAGATCAACCGCGAGGACAAGGTCAGCATTCTTGTGGTCGAACAGAACGCGCAGCTCGCGCTCGAACTCGCCGACAAGGCCTATGTCATCGAAACAGGACGCATCGTGATGTCCGGCACTGCCGACGAGATCGCGAACAACGAAGACGTCCGTAAATCGTATCTGGGATATTGAGGGGGCGGCCATGGAACTCTTTACCAACCAAGTCCTGGCTGGCATCGCCACCGGCGCGATCTACGCCTGTATGGCGCTCGCCGTGGTTATGATCTACCAGGCGATCGACCACCTGAACTTCGCCCAGGGCGAAATGGCGATGTTCTCGACCTTCGTCGCCTGGCAGATGATGCAGTGGGGCATACCCTATTGGGGCGCATTCGCGCTGACGCTGATTTTCTCCTTTGTCGGCGGCATCGTCATCGAGCGGGCTTTGTTCAAGCCGCTCGCCAAGGCGCCGGTGCTGACCCACGTCGCAGGTTTCATCGCGCTGTTCGCCATCATCAACAGCGTCGCGGGCCTGACCTGGGACTTCACCATCAAGCAGTTTCCCTCGCCGTTCGGCTCGTCGCCCTTCCTGGGCAGCCAGCTGATCTCGACGCATCAGGCCGGCATGATCGGCGTGACGATCATCCTGCTCGTCCTGCTGTTCATCTTCTTCCGCTACACCCGCGTGGGCCTTGCGATGCGGGCAGCGGCGTCGATGCCTGAATCGGCGCGGCTGGTCGGCATCAACACGTCATGGATGATTGCACTCGGCTGGGGCATGGCAGCTGCGATCGGTTCGATCGCCGGTATGCTGATCGCCCCCGTCGTGTTCCTCGAGCCCAACATGATGGGCGGCGTGCTGATCTACGGATTTGCCGCGGCCGTCGTCGGCGGACTCACGAGCCCACTGGGTGCTGTTATTGGCGGGTTCCTCGTCGGCGTCTTCGAGAACCTCGTCGGCACCTATATCCCGGGTGTCGGCAATGAGCTGAAACTGCCCATCGCCCTGGCGCTGATTATCACCGTGCTGGTCGTCAAACCCAATGGCCTGTTCGGCCGTGCCATCGTGAAGCGAGTTTGATCATGAGCACCGTTCAAGACGTCTCCGCCGCTCCCGCGGTCGCTGCCGTTCCCAAAAAGGCAATGGCGCTCGGCCCGCTGGCATCGCTGATCATCCTGGCGCTGCTCATCGTCACACCACTGTTCGTGAAAAACTTCATCATCTTCCAGATGACGATGTGGCTGATCTACGCCATCGCGGTTCTCGCACTGAACATCCTGACCGGCGCCAGCGGCCAGTTCTCGCTCGGCCAGAGCGCGTTCTACGCCCTCGGCGCCTATACGTCGGCAATCCTCATGGAACATGTCGGCGTCAACTACGCACTGACGCTTCCTGTGGCTGGTCTGGTCTGCTTCATCGCCGGCTTCCTATTCGGCCTGCCGGCGCTTCGGCTCTCCGGCATCTACCTCGCGCTGGCGACCTTCGCCCTCGCGGTGGCGATGCCACAGCTCCTGAAGCTTGGCGTGTTCGAACACTGGACCGGCGGCGTGCAGGGCCTTGTCGTCACCAAGCCTGATGCACCGGAAATCCTGGCCTCGCTGGGCCTGAAAGTGTCGCAGGACATGTGGCTGTACTTCTTCACCCTCGCGGTCACGATCCTGATCTACATCCTCTCGGTCAACCTGCTGAAGTCGCGGTCGGGCCGGGCCATGATGGCGATCCGCGACAACGAAATCGCCGCCTCGGCGATGGGCGTGGACGTCTCGCTCTACAAGACGCTGGCCTTCGGCGTCAGCGCCGGCATCACCGGCGTTGCTGGCGGTCTCGGTGCCATCGCCGTGCAGTTCGTGGCGCCGGATGGCTACACCATCCAGCTCGCTATTGCGCTGTTCCTGGGCATGGTCGTCGGCGGCGTTGGCTGGCTTCCGGGCTCGCTCGCCGGTGCGGCTTTCATCGTCTTCGTTCCGAATATTGCGGAACACGTCTCGAAGGGTCTGTCTGGTGCCGTGTTTGGTGTCATCCTGATCATCATCATCTTCCTGCTCCCGAACGGGGCCAGGCAACTCGCCTATTTGGCACAGGGCTTGATAGGCAAACTACGTAAACACTGAGGACCTATGAACTGCAGAAACTTTCTGCGCACCGCCGCGCTCTCGAGCGCGGCGTTTGCGTTTCTCGCCTTCTCAACTTCCGCGAATGCCCAGAAGAAATACGACACCGGGGCGAGCGATACCGAGATCAAGATCGGCAACATCATTCCCTATAGCGGCCCGGCTTCGGCCTACGGCATCATCGGGAAGATGGAAGAAGCCTACTTCAAGATGATCAACGATCAGGGCGGTATCAACGGCCGCAAGATCACCTTCGTCAGCTATGACGATGCCTACAGCCCGGCCAAGGCCGTGGAACAGACCCGCAAGCTGGTCGAATCCGACGAAGTTCTGTTCGTGTTCGGTCCGCTCGGCACGCCGTCGAACACCGCTATCATGAAGTACCTGAACGCCAAGAAGATCCCGCAGCTGTTCGTCGCCACCGGCGCGACCAAGTTCGGCGAGTATAAGACCGCGCCATGGACGATGGGCTGGCAGCCAGCCTATCAGAGCGAAGGCCGCATCTTCGCGCAATACGCCATCACCGAGAAGCCGAACGGCAAGATCGCCGTGTTCTACCAGAACGACGACCTCGGCAAGGACATGCTGAAGGGCCTGAAGGACGGCCTCGGCGAGAAGGCCTCGATGATCGTGGCCGAAGACAGCTATGAAGTGTCCGAGCCGACCATCGACTCGCACATCGTCAAGATGAAGGCCTCGGGCGCCGACATCTTCGTCTCGATCTCGACGCCGAAATTCGCCGCGCAGGCGATCAAGAAGGTGGCCGAGATCGGCTGGAAGCCGATGTTCTTCCAGAGCAATGTCGGCTCCTCGGTCGGCGCAGTGATGCGTCCGGCGGGTATCGACAACGCGCAGGGCGTGCTGTCGCTGGCCTATGCCAAGGATGCCATCGACCCGCAGTGGAAGGACGATGAGGGCATGAAGAAGTATCTCGACTTCCTCACCAAATACGCTCCCTTCGCCAATCCGGCCGAAAGCTCGGCCGCCTATGGCTACGGCCAGGCACAGACCGTGGTTCAGGTCCTCAAGCAGGCCGGCGACGATCTGACCCGTGCCAATATCATGAAACAGGCCGCCAGCCTGAAGGACTTCGCACCCGACACGCTGCTGCCGGGCGTCAAGATCAACACCTCGGCGACCGACTTCTACCCGATCGAGCAACTGCGCATGATGCGCTTCACCGGCGAGAAGTGGGACGTGTTCGGCCCGCCGATCGACAGCAAGCTCGGCGGGTAAACTCAACCGTCATTCCGGGATGCCCGAAAGGCGACGAAGTCGACTGAAGGGTAGACCCGGAATCTCGACATGAGTGATGAACAATACGAGGTTCCGGGTTCGCACGCGCGAAGGCGCGCGTACGCCCCGGAACGACAGCGATAATGCCCAATAAAACAGCCCCTTACGACGAAAGTCGTGAGGGGCTTTTTCTTGCTAGTTGCAGTGGAAGAGTATTCAATCCGGCGCGCCGCAGCATTCAATAAAAACAAGAATACGCGCGGTTTTATCCAGAGATCAGGGAGATCAGAAATGCCTTCGTTCAGCTCGCGTGCAATGACGTTCACGGTTGCCGCAGCCCTCAGTGCGGCCCTTGGCGGTACTGCCTTCGCCCAGAAAAAATACGACACCGGCGCCAGCGATACCGAGATCAAGATCGGCAACATCATGCCCTATAGCGGGCCCGCATCCGCCTATGGCGTGATCGGCAAGATGGAAGAAGCCTATTTCAAGATGATCAACGATCAGGGTGGCATCAACGGCCGCAAGATCAATTACATCACCTATGACGACGGCTACTCGCCGCCGAAGGCCGTTGAGCAGGCCCGCAAGCTCGTCGAGTCGGACGAAGTATTGTTCATCGCCAGCTCGCTCGGCACCCCGTCGAACTCTGCCATTCAGAAATACATGAATGCCAAGAAAGTCCCGCAACTGTTCGTGGCCACTGGCGCCACCAAGTTCGGCGACTACAAGGACTTCCCCTGGACCATGGGCTGGCAGCCTGCCTATCAGAGCGAATCCAGGATCTATGCGGCCTATCTGCTGAGAGAAAAGCCCGACGCCAAGATCGCGGTCATGTATCAGAACGACGATTTCGGCAAAGACATGCTGAAGGGTCTGAAGGATGGTCTCGGCGCCAAGGCGGCATCGATGATTGTCGCCGAGGAAAGCTATGAAGTGTCGGAGCCGACCATCGAGTCCCACATCGTCAAGCTGAAGTCGACCAATGCCGATACCTTTGTCAGCTTCACCACGCCGAAATTCGCTGCGCAGGCGATCAAGAAAGTGGCGGAGCTCAGCTGGAAACCAACCTTCATCCAGAGCAATGTCGGCTCTTCGGTCGGCGGCGTGATGAAGCCGGCGGGTTATGAGATCGCCCAGGGCATCCTGTCGGCGAACTACGCCAAGGACGGCGCTGATTCCAGCTGGGACAATGACGAGGGCATGAAGAAATTCTACGCTTTCCTCGCCAAATATGCGCCCACCATGGACAGGAGCGACGGCTCGGTCGTCTATGGCTATGGCCAGGCGCAGACCATCGTTCAGGTGCTCAAGCAGGCCGGTGACAACCTGACCCGCGCGAACATCATGAAGGAAGCAGCCAACCTCAAGGAATTCGCGCCCGACACATTGCTGCCCGGCGTGACCATCTCGACCTCGGCCACCGACTTCTACCCGATCGAGCAGTTGCAGATGCAGCGCTTCAAGGGCGAGAAGTGGGAGCTGTTCGGCCCGATCATCGCGGGCAAGATCGACGGCTGATGTTCTGATCTCTCCCCGCCGGTCGGAGCCAAGCTTCGCCGCGCGGGGAGAGATCGCGATCAGTAATAATCCCGGAACGCATCCGCGAGACTGTCGGGCTGCCAGTCGATCTGGTCCGACGCGATCGGATCGTCCGAGAGCAGCGCACTCGCCTGCGTCTTGTAGTCCGGCGCCACGTAATCCGCCTGCGGCAGGCCACGGCGCACGATATCCTGATAGTTCAGATAATTGTCGCGATTGCCGACGAAGGTGCACATGCATTTGGCGGGATCGGCATAGAGATAGCGCGGGCCGTTCGGCGTATTGTGGACGACGAAGCGATAGGCCGGTAATTTGCTTAAGGCCGCCTTCCCTGCGGCATCGTTGGCAAAGCGCGCCTTGAAGCCGGCGGACTCCATGTCGAATCCGACCTTCTGCAGCACCGGCACGCTCGGCAGTTCGCGCGCCACCAGCAGCGTGACATCGAGCAGCGCCAGCACCGCGATGACAGCGAGTGCGATGCCGCGCGGGCGCCAAAACGTCGTCATCGTCACTGCGCGCATGTCGCGAAACCCCGGCTATGAGCGCGCATCGGCGCGCACTATTGCGCGCGACACTAACGGACCCCGCCTGCGGTGTCACGGCAGCGCCGCGGCAGGAAGCAAGGCCGGTTAACAAATCCATCACGCCGCCTCGCTGGCGACGAGCGCCTCCAGGACGCGCCAATACATTTCGTCCAGCGTCGCTTGCTGCTGCTCTGCATTCAGAACACGTCGTCGTTGAAACAGAAGACAGATCGGCCGGCTGCCTGTGCAATGGTGTGCACGACGACAGGCCTTGATGAAGCAAGTGCGATGGGTGCGAAGGATGTTCGCATTGCCGCGCTCGATCTCCTCGATGCAGGCGGCGACGATCATATCAGACAGCCGCTTGGCCGCCAGGTCGCTCTTGTCCCTGGCGCGCTGCGCGAGATGCCAGGCGTCGTGTTGCGAGATGATCATGTGAACTCCCGTTGTGACGATGATGACTGGATATGAGTGACTTGGGTGACGGCCACGCGCCGTTCTTGCCCGCGCCTGAGCGCGTGCGTGGCAGTCCCGGGGGGCTCCCTCAAGAATGAGGGAGATGAAGCGCCGAAAGGCGCGACTTGGGTACAGTGCCGCAGCGTAGTGTCCGGATCGCCGGACAGCAGAGGCCGCGGAAACGCCTTTCGACGCTCCATCGTGGCGATTTCTGTCCCCGGGACCGTTCTTCCGGGCAAAGGCGCAGACTTCCGCAGTCCGCTTATCCCGACGGTTTCCCGCCGTTCACCAATGCCACGTCCAGCCAGCATGAGTGGCAGACCCCCGTAGTGGGGCCGGACGGTGACCCAAGGCCTCCCGAGTGCGTGAGCAAACGTCTCCCTCCCGCCCGCAGGCGCCACATCCCGCCCCGCGCTAACAAGCGTCCCTGGCAACGCCCCTCAAAGTGGGACGGGATGCAGGGGAATATAATCTGTACTGGAATGGCGTCAAGGATTATTTTCAAAATACTCGCGGGGCGCTAGCGCCGACGGATCACGCGTCATGCGCCCAGCGATACACTCCAGGGATTGCGCTACCCCGCTCCACGTGATCGATGGCGAATGACACGGCGCTATTCCATCCTGCGAGCTGGAACTCTTGACCGCGGTACGACTTCTCTTTCCATCAGCATCCGCTGCCTCGGGAGAAGACTTCCAATGAACATGTCCGGCGAAAGTCTTCTTGTCATCCTGATCGTTGGCATCGTCGCGGGTTGGCTCGCAGGCCAGATCGTTCGTGGCGCAGGCTTTGGCCTGATCGGCGACCTGATCATCGGCATTCTCGGCGCATTTATCGGAAGCTGGCTTCTGCCCAAGCTCGGTATTCATCTTGGAGCTGGAATCGTCCGCGCAATCATCAACGCAACACTCGGCGCGATCGTCCTGCTTCTCATCATCCGGCTCGTGCGTGGCGGTGGGTTCGCGCGTCGCTACTAGCGATGAAGCGCCCCGATCGGTTCCGCAAGGCGCAGCACGCCTGAGGAATGATCCCTAGCCTAACGTTACCGCGCTTCCGGCTTCAGATATTTCGGAGGATCGTAGCGATCCTTCTCTCTTTTCAGATTGTGCCTCAACAGCATAACCCGGCTGTTGCAATGTGCATCTGGGCTACACATTCGGCATTGAACGTTCAGCCGCGCTTCGCTGACACACCACCATGCCTCCGACGTCTGATATCCCCACCCCTCCCATGTCCCGCGTCTCGCTATGTCTGATCGACATCGGGCGCATGATCGTCGGCCTGATCGCGGCGATCATCATCGCGCCTTTGGTCATGGGAGTTCTGCTGCAGCTCAGCCTTCGGCCCACCGGCGGACTCGCCGCGCATCTCGGCGCGGTCGCCACCGCGGCTCTCCTGACTCTCGTTTTCGGCGTGGCGGGTTCATTCAAAGCCGCCGTGCTGATCGCCGTGCCCGGAATCCTCTTTGCGCGATGGGCCGGCATCATGTCGCCGGTAATGTGCATGATCGGCGGCGCCATCACCGGCGGCGGCTTCTTCGGCATCAGCGCCTTCGTTGGATCGCCGCTGCCGATCGAATGGGGGCTGATCGGCGCGGCAGCGTATGGCGGAAGCCTCGCGGCGCTCGCTTACTGGTGGCTGGCGGAGCGTCCGCTGCGGACAAAAGAAGCTCTGGCGCTGCGGCGATGACCCGTTACCGTCCCTGACGATCGGCACGTCAGCCGTGCTACTGGCGCAAACGGATCGACCGCCCACGCCTCCGCCGGACTTGAGCCACGTCTGACTGATATCAAGCCAATCCGCCAGTAGCAGCAACCGTAGCCGGGGTGTCGCTCCGCGCGTCCGATTGAAAACTCCGCATATTACGCGACGTCTTATAATCGAGAGATTTTTGCAGCGGCTCCTTTTCGAATCTGCAGCGCTCCTGTCGACAGGTGACATCAATCCAGAGCGACGCCGCCCCTAGAAGCCGCATTTCCCGCGGCATCCGGGTCGCTCCGCACCGTTGATCTGATCGATCAGGAACGTACTTCGAAGATCATATTGAAAGGCGTCTCAGTCGCGCGGCGGAAGCGCTTGAATCCTGCCTCAGTCGCGACCTGACGCAATTTGCTTTCACCTGCCTGGGCACCGAGCCCCAAGCCCACCTCCTGAGAGAGCGACGCAGGCGTACAAATGAATGTCGAGGCGTGATAGAAAATGGACCCGATCGGGTTGAGATTATCCTTGAGATTGTCATGAGCGAATGGCTCGACGATCATCCACGACCCGTCTTTGGCCAGTGTTTCCTTGACATGCTTGCCCGCACCAACGGGGTCGCCCATGTCATGCAGGCAATCGAAGAACGCGACCAGATCGTAGTCTTTTGCCGGAAAATCCTTGGCACTGGCCTGCGCGAATTCAATTCGGTCTCCGACCCCCGCTTCCTGGGCCAGGACCTTCGCGCGATCGATCGAAGGTTTGTGGTAATCAAACCCGAAGAACCTGGATTTGGGATACGCCTGCGCCATCACGATGGTCGAGGCGCCGTGGCCGCATCCGACATCGGCCACCTTGGCGCCAGCTTTCAATTTGGCTTCGACGCCTTCGAGCGTCGGAATCCAGTTTGAGACGAGATTGGCGTTATAGCCCGGCCTGAAGAAGCGTTCGGTGCCCGAGAAAAGGCACTTCGAATGCTCATGCCAGCCAACGCCCTTCCCTGTTCGAAATGCTTCGGCGACCTTGGGTTCGTCGAGATAGGTGGACTGCACGACATCGAATGCACCGGCGAAGAAAGCTGGCGACCCCTCCTCGGCGAATGCCATCGCTTGTTCGGCCGAGAGCGAGAACGCGTTTTTCTCAGGGTGATAATCGATGTAACCAGAGGCGGCCTGGCCGGAGAGCCACTCGCGGACATAACGCTCATGCAGGCCGGTCTTCTTGGCAAGCTCCGAAGGCGTGAAGATATCTCCATTCGCCATTGCCTTGTAGAGGCCGAGGCGATCGCCGAGCAGTATACTGGCACCGCCGAGTGAAATGCCGAGGTCGTTGACCAGCTTTCCTACGAGTGCGTTCAGCTTTTCAGGATTTGGTTCACGCATTGCAGCATCCTCCACTTTGTGAAGAACAGCCCTCGCTCTAGTTAAGCACGACTGGCGAATTACAAGTGGGAGCCGAGCGCCACGCGATGTCAGATTCAGAATTATGCGGAATTGTCCGCTGCTGGCGCAATCCCCGCGTTCCCTCTAGACTTGCTTCTGCGAAGTTTTGAAATTGCCGCTCGATTTTCACGAATTTTCGGGGGAAAGTATCCTTGGCCGAAAGTGGGATTGCGAATATTCGCGCAGTACTGTTGTCAAAGCCCCGCCCGGTCGGGTGGGATCAGCGCCGGCAGCGACTTGACGAAGTCGGGTCGATCTGGCCGGTGGCCGACGATGTCGAGCTGCGGACTGTCGATTGCGGAAATGTCGCGGGGGAATGGTCCTTCTCACCGGGGGCAGATACGACGCGCGTGCTTCTGTATTTTCATGGCGGCGGTTTTTGTTCGGGATCAATCCTCAGTCATCGACGCCTCGTGACAGAGGCGGGGCGGGCTGCTGGCATAAGCACCCTGGCGATTGACTATCGGCTCGCGCCGGAAAACCCGTTTCCTGCCGCTCACGACGACGCGATGAGCGCTTGGCGATATCTGCGCCAGCAGGGCATAAACGCCAGCAATATCGTAGTTGGCGGTGACAGCGCTGGCGGCAATCTCACAATTACCCTGATCAACGCCTTGCGCGGAGCCAATGAAGAGTCGCCGGCATGCGCTTGGCTTATTTCGCCCTGGACCGATCTTTCAATGTCCGGGACGACGCTGCAAAGCAAGGATCAGATCGATCCGATCATCCACCGTGGCTACCTCGAGGAACTGGCTGACGCCTTTGCTCCGGCATCGCTCGACCGCAGGAGCCCGTTTCTGTCTCCGCTGTTCTCGGACCTCATCGGATTTCCACCAACACTCATTCAGGTCGGGTCAGCCGAAACTTTGCTCGCAGACTCGACGCGTTTCGCGGAGGCTGCCGCGATAGCCGACGTCGCGACGACGTTGGAGGTATGGCCCGACATGATCCATGCATGGCCTCTGTGGAATGGCGGTCTTACAGACGCAAGGTTGGCGCTCAGGTCAGCTGGACAATTCATCAAGCATCAATTGTCTGATCTAGTTCAAATCAGTTCCAAGTCTTCGTGATTCATGATTCTTCACTCTGACATCGGAGGGAGTTCGCCGCATCGCAGGACATCAAGGCGCCATTGCCGCCACGACACTACGGACGGCACTGCGCGCATTCGCAAGGCGGCATCGCAACCTCAGCTCTGATGCGGGCCTTGCATGATTTTCATGGCATCCTTCACGTGGCGCCACTCGTTTGCTTCTTCCACCTGCCCCTTTTGCTCGCATGTCAGTGCATTCTGAGCGGCATGAGCGATGGCCACGGCGCCGTGCCGATCAAGCATCTGCCGGGCGATGGTGTGGACTTGAGTCTCGGACATCATTTGCTTTCTCCTGATTTTCACGAGCCAAAGAAAACTGGTCCTGCTGAAACCGAACCGGCCCGGTGTCTCTGAAAACGGTGGAACAGCCAATCTCGTTCCCGGAACAGGCGTCTATCGCCACCGCTTTGCCACGAATTTCAAACTCGAATTGCGATCGGGCAAAGCATTGTGCGCCGCAAATCAATCATCCGATGTTAAACATCGGATGATTGCATTCGCTCTGAAAACGTGAGATAGGCCACTGAGCAAACAAGCGGGGAAAGAACACTCGTGGCACGAAGTCCTACGAAATCGCTGGAGCGGGGAAGCAAGCCAGGCCGTATCAATTCGGTCTTGACCACGCTCGGCTGCGAAATCGCGCAGGATATTATCCCGATTGGCGCAACCCTCCCCCCAGAGCCGGAACTGGAGGCGCGCTTCGGTGTTGGGCGCGGCGTCATCCGGGAAGCGATCAAAACCCTTGCTGCGAAAGGAATGGTCAGCGTGCGTCCGCGTTACGGTACGCACGTCTTGCCGCGCCGCGACTGGAGCCTGCTCGATCGCGATGTGCTGGGATGGCTGGTCGGCGGCGGCGAACCGGACCGCGATCTTCTGATGGCCATTCAGGAAGTCCGACTGATCATCGAGCCGGCAGCAGCCGCGCTCGCGGCAACGCGGAGCACCAAGCAGGACAGGTTACGCATCGAAGCCGCGCTGGTCGGCATGGAAACCTCGCACGATCAGGAAAGCGCCATCAAGGCGGACAAGGCATTCCACCTCGCCATTCTAGATGCGACGCATAACCCCGTGTTGCAGGGTTTTCGCGGCGCCATCGATACCATTCTGAGCGCGGTATTTCTTGTCGCGGTCGGCAGCCCCGGCTGGTTCGAAGACAATCTGCCAAACCACGCGGCCGCTGCGCGCGCGATTTCCGCGGGTGATGCAAAGAAGGCCAAGACCGCCATGGAACAGGTGCTTGGCTACACGCAATTCAAACTCTCGAAGCGTCGCGCGACTGCGACGCCTGAAGGCATAACGCGGGTCTCAACCGCGACGGCGAAAAAAAGAAAGAGGAAGCCCCATGTATCGTGACATGATTGGATCGACGCACGTCCTTGCATCGCCGGAAATCGCCGTCGTCGCCATTCCCGAGGACGAGCGCGTCTGGGTGCCGCAGGCGCCGGATGTCTGGTTTCGTCCGCTGATGCTGAACACACGACAGGGGCAGTGGTGCAATCTGCTGCGCGTGCGACGCGCCGGCGTGCTATCGCGACATCTGCATCCCAATCCGGTGCACGGCTTCGTGTTGCGCGGCAAGTGGTTCTACCGCGAACACCAGTGGGTGGCGACGGAAGGCTCCTACGTGTTCGAGCCTCCGGGTGAGATCCACACGCTGGTCGTCCCAGAGGACGTTTCCGAGATGATCACCTTCTTCAACATCCAGGGATCGATGCTGTATCTCGATGAGAACAACAAGCACGTCGGCTATGAGGACGTCTTCACCAAGATCGATATGTGCCGCGCCCACTACGAGTCCGTCGGCCTTGGCCGTGACTACGTCGACCAGTTTGTGCGCTGATGGCAGACGGAGCCAACATGATCGAGGAGATTCCGTCGGCCGCATGGGCGTCGATCTGGTATGCGGGAAAACGCGTGCTGGTGACGGGCGGAACGTCAGGGATCGGCGCGGGCCTCGCGCGCGGCTTCGTTGAGGCCGGCGCGGAGGTCATCGCGACCGGCGTGAATGCTGCGGAGATCGAGCGGGCACGTTCGGATTCGGTGTTGCGCGAGGCTCAGGCACATCAGCTCGACGTTCGCGACGACAGCGCGATCAAGTCCCTTGTCGGCTCGCTCGGCGAGCTCGACGTGATCGTCAATTGCGCCGGCGTCATTCGTCGCAGCGAAGAACTCGACCCCGCGGTTTTCCAGTCGGTGGTCGATATCAATCTCAACGGCACCATGCGGATGTGCGCCGCCGCGCGGCCACTGCTGGCGCGCTCCAAGGGCGCGATCGTCAATCTGGCATCCATGCTGTCGTTCTTCGGCGGCGGTCTCGTTCCCGGTTATGCCGCCAGCAAGGGCGGTATTGCACAACTGACGAAATCGCTGGCGATCGCCTATGCGAATGACGGCATTCGCGTCAACGCGATCGCGCCAGGCTGGATCGCGACGCCGCTGACGACCGATCTGCAGGCCAGCCCGGAACGTAGCCAGGTCATTCTGGGGCGCACGCCGTTGGGCCGTTGGGGCAAGCCATCGGACCTCTTGGGTGGCGTGCTCTATCTGTGTTCGCCGACGGCATCTTTCGTGACGGGGACGATCCTCGTCATCGACGGCGGATATGCCGTGACGTGACCAGGACGGCGGCGAAGTGCCGCCGTTCGCAGACGAGATTTGAGTACTAAACTGCGTAGCCGAGAGCCTCGCAGATAAAAATAAAACGGCCAGAACGCTGGTCAAAGGGAGGTCGCGTGCTCGTTGCGCCCGGTCAAAAAGTGCGGTCCCGCGTCGCCTGGCGCGGCATGAACTCGCTGGTGGGCGCAGCCTTGTTCGTGGCGCCCTTGCTGGTGCTCGTCGCCATCTGGGCGATCGTGGTCCCGCTGTTCAATGTCAATCCGCGGATTTTCCCCTCGGTCGGCTCGGTTGCCGAAGCAGCGGTTGCCGCGATCGGCGATGGCTCACTCATCCGCCATATCGGCGCGAGCATGCTGCGTGTCGGACTGGGCACGTTTCTCGGCGTGCTCGTCGCTGTTCCGCTTGGCGTCGCCATGGGCGTGAGCCCTGCGGTCTCGGCGTTCCTGACGCCGCTGTTTCGCTTCTTCTCGGTGCTTGCCGGCATCGCCTGGATACCGATTGCAACATTGTGGTTCGGCTACGGCTTCGGCGCCATCATCTTCGTGATCTTCAACGCCGTCTTCTTTGTGGTCGCCTACAACACGCTGCTCGGTGTCTCCACCATTCCGATGACGATCCGCAATGCGGCCGCCTCGCTCGGTGCCGGACGATGGGCCTTGCTTACCGAAGTGCTGCTGCCGGGTGCGCTCCCCAATATCGTGACAGGCGTGCGCACCGGGCTCGGCTTCGCGTGGCGCGGCCTGATCGCGGCGGAGATGATCGCGACCAATGTCGGACTTGGCTACATGCTGTTCGTCGCCCGTGACTTCTATCGCACCGAAGTGATCGTGCTCGGCATGATCGTCATCGGCGTGTTGTGGCTATTCATCGACCGGTTGCTGCTCGTTCCGCTGGAACGCGCGACGATCGAGCGATGGGGACTGGTGAGGCGCACATGAACATTGCACTGAAATTCTGGAGCGGTTACGTGCGCACGACGCATCGGTGGCCAATTATCGCGACCATCGTGCCGTTTATTCCCGTGGTGGCGATCTGGAGCATTGTCGCCAATTCAGGCATGTTTCCGCGCGCCTTCTTCCCGGCGCCGGTGGATGTGATACGGTCGTTCATCTCCCTCACCTACAAGGGAATTCTGCCGGACTATCTGCAGGACAGTCTGATCCGGCTGCTGTTCGGTGCAGCCATCGGCGTCGCGCTGGGCATTCCGCTCGGCATCCTGATCGGCTCCAGCCGCCTCGCGCATCGCATCTGCTGGCCAGTGCTGCTGTTCTTTCAGGCCATCGGCGACATTGCATGGCTGCCGATCCTGCTGATCTGGTTCGGCTTCGGCCTCACCACCATGACCTTTGTCATCGTTTACACCGTGCTGTTCCCGATCGTGCTGAGCACCGTGCTCGGCGTGCAGTCGGTGCACCGCGATCTGGCCCGTGCGGCGCAGAGCCTCGGCGCGTCGCCGATGCGGGTATTGTGGGAAGTGACGCTGCCCGGTGCGTTGCCGAATATCATTACCGGCCTGCGCAACGGCCTCGGCTATGGCTGGCGCGCGCTGATCGCGGTGGAGATCATCGTCGGCACCAGCGGCATCGGATTCATGATGTTCGATGCACGTCGTGCCGGCTCAACGGTCGAGATCCTGCTCGGCATGATCGTTCTCGGCACTCTTTGGTACATCGTCGATGCCTGGATCCTTGCGCCGATCGAGCGCGCAACGGGCCAGCGGTGGGGATTGGTTACGTCATGAAAACGTTGTCGCTCAAGAATCTTCGCAAGACCTATTTCGATCCCTATGCGGGATCGCAGGTCACCGCCGTCCAGGACGTCTCGCTCGACGTCGAGCAGGGCGAATTCGTCTCCGTCGTCGGTCCCTCCGGCTGCGGCAAAACGACGATCCTGAACATGATCGCGGGCTTCATCCCCTATACGGGCGGTGAAATCCTGATTGACGGTAATCTCGTCAAGGGACCGGGTCCGGATCGCGGCGTTGTTTTCCAGTCGTTCGCCCTCTTCCCGTGGAAGACGGTGCTGGAGAATGTCGGCTTCGGCCCGAAGATGCGGGGCGTACCAAAGGACGAGCGCGACCGCACTGCTCGGGAATATCTCGCGCTCGCCGGTCTCTCGCATGCCGCGGATCGCTACCCGAACGAATTGTCCGGCGGCATGCAGCAGCGCGTCGGCGTCGTCCGCGCATTGGCCAACAATCCGGCCGTGCTGCTGATGGACGAGCCGTTCGCCAGCGTCGATGCGCAGACCCGCATGACACTGCAGGAGGAGCTGACGCGTATCTGGCAGGAGCGCAAGCCGACCGTCATTTTCATCACACACGATGTGGCGGAGGCCGTGTTCCTCGCCAACCGCGTCGTCGTGCTGTCCAAGGGCCGCGTGCTCGATCAGATCAAGGTCGATCTGCCGCGTCCGCGCGTCTGGGATCAACTGATCGAGGATGAAACGTTCAAGCGTCTATCGGCGCAGGTGCTGCAAATGGTGCGGGCCGCATGAGCATCGCGCGAGATGTCATTCGTTCGACACGCGGGCGTGTGGTGCTCGCTGTCATCACCGTGTGGGCCGCGTTTCAGGGCTGGCTGAGCATCGAGGCGCCGGGCAAGATCTCCAAGGAGCTCGCCGGCGCGTCCGACAAGGTCAATATCCAGATCGATATGCCGTTTACGCCCGAGCGTTTTCACGTTCTGGCGTTTCAGAAGTATGGGCGGATCGCCGGAGCTGACGATCATTCCATCGGACTAAGGGGTGTGAAACGAACGGACCTCAACGCGGTTGCCCGGCCTTACTGGGTCACGAGCGTGGGGCCAATCAAGGAGGAGGACTGATTTTGAAACGCATATTATGGGCCTTAACCGCCGTGATGCTGGCTTGCGTGCCCGCACAATCGCAGACATTGACGAAACTGAATGTCGGCATGGTCAGCGCCATCGACATGCTGGCGATCCCGGTGGCGCTGGAGCGCGGTTACTTCGAGAAGCAGGGTCTCGATGTCACCATTGCGCGCCCCTACGCAACCGGCGTTGATGCGCTGAATGCGCTGCAGGCTGGCGAGACCGAGATCCTGCAGGTCGGCGTTCCGATGATCGGCGCCGTGTTGCGCGGCATGGATCTCGTGGCGCTCGGCAATTACAGCGGCAGCGCCACCAAGTCCGGTTCGGATGCGACCATGGCGATCATCGCCCGTGAGGGATCGGGCATCGTCAAGGGTGACCTCAAGAGCCTCAAGGGCAAGAAGATCGCGACCTCCTTCGGCACCATCAACCATCTCTATATCCTGGCACTGCTGGAAAAGGCCGGGCTCAAGCCCGACGACGTCCAGCTGGTCAACACGCCGCCGCCGGATATGACGGTCGCGCTGCTCGCCAAGGGCATCGATGCGTTTTCCGGCTGGGATCCGTGGCCGATCATCGCGCAGAAGGACGTCCCCGGTGCCTTCGAAGTGATCCGCGGCGGTGATGTCATCGCCTATCTCGGCTATGTCGTCTCGCTTCGGTCCTGGGTCGAGAAAAATCCGGAATCGACGGAGAAATTCCTGGCCGCGACCTCACAGGCCGACCAGTGGATGCGCAAAAATCCCAAGGCCGCCGCGCAGATCGGCACCCGCTGGATTCCCGGCCTGAAGCCGGAGATCGCCGAAGCCGCCATGGAATTCAATGTCCAGCAACTTGATCGACGTCTTTCGGCAAATAGCTACAAGGCACTCTGGAGCGCGCAGGACCGGCTTCAGCGGCTGGGCGTGCTGAAGGCGACATTCGACGTCAACAAGAACATCGACGCCAAGCCGATGCTGAACGTCATGAAGAAGCATCCCGAACTATTCGCCGATCTGCCACCCATTCCGGCGGACGTCGCGCTCGGGCCGGACTTCACGTTCAAGCCATGAATAAAGGAGGCGGTCTGCCCAATTGCGGACCGCCTTTCTTCAGATCGATGCATCATTCGAAAACACTAGCCAGCAGCGTCGCGCTTTTGCGACTGGCTCACGTTTTCCCGCAACGTCAACTGCAACTAAGCCAGTCCCAGGCCGCCATCAACAGCAACAACCTGGCCCGTCATCCATTCCGAAGCGGGACTTGAAAGCCTCACGATCCATTCCGCCAGGTCGTCAGGAACGCCGCGCCGCCCGAGCGGTATGCGCGCACGCTCCTGCTCCTTGATTGCCGCAGCCTGTTCCAGGGAGAGCCCCATCATGCCAGTCAGCGCGCCTGATTCCGTAGGCCCCGCCGCCACGGCGTTCACGCGTATGCCGAGTGGTGCAAGCTCCAGCGCCCAGCAGCGGGTCAAATGCTCCAAAGCCGCCTTGCTGGCGGCGTAATGAGACAGTCCAGCCACCGGCTTGTGGCCGAAAGTGCTCGAGACATTAACGATCGTGCCCCGTGTTGCCTTTAGGTGAGGAAGAGCAGCAGAGGCGAGGAGACTTGGGCCGAGCACATTGACGGAGAAAATGTCCACGATCCGATCGGCTGTCGCGTCTGCCAGCGGAAGGATGGCGCCTGCGCCCGCGTTGTTGACCAAGGCATCAACCCTGCCCCAAAGATCGACCGTCTTGGCGATTGTGCGCTTGGCATCTTCGGCGGAGGCTGCATCCGCCACCATGCCGGCTATGTTCGCATGCTCGGCAATCGTTTCTTCGATAGGGCCTGGGCGACGACCCGTCACGAACACCTTGTTGCCTTCCCTTGCGAAGCGCAGCGCCGCCGCCTTCCCTATGCCGGAGCTGCCGCCCGTTACAATCACGACCTTTTCACTCTGCATTTTCAATCTCCTTCTTGCCAAGATGACGCGGCTTGGCCCCACGACTCTGCAGTCCATCTGAATCGGCGCTGCTAAAACCAGGGCGCGCTCTCATTAGCGAAGAGGGCGCGCCCCGGTCCTAACCCGGCAAACGATCAGTAGTCCCAGGAGATCGGAACCCAGCGAAACGCGTCGCCATCGATCGCCACGTGGCCGGCGGACGGGAATGGCAGATGGGTCGCGACCAACAATTCGCCTGTTGCCGCCAGCTCCCGCAACAGACGGGTCCGAACGCGCGCTGCTTCTTCGGGGTCGTGCTCGAAACCGTTGTGCCAATCGGGTTGGTCAAACCCGACCGTGAACACGGCGTCGCCGGCGAAGGTCAGTGCGTCACCGCCGGATGCCAGGCGGACGACACTGTGTCCAGGCGTGTGGCCGCCGGTCCGACGCACGATGACTCCCGGCGCCAGTTCGTGCTCATCCGTGAATGTCCGAAAATGCTTTCCATATTCGGCCATGAACCGCTTGGCGGTCGCCCGCAGCGCGTCCGGGAATCCCGGCGGCATTTGGGTGTGAGAGAAATCAGGCGCTTTCCAAAACTCGACCTCGGCGGCAGCGACGTGGATCCGCAGATCCGAACGTAGTTGATCCTTCACCCCTTCGACGAGAAGTCCGCCGATATGGTCCATATGCAAGTGCGTCAGCACGATATCGGTGACGCATGCAAGATCGATCTCGGCAGCGGCCAATCGCTGGATCAGTAGTCCGGCCCGCGGCAAATGCAGGTCCGGGTCCAATCCCAACCCGGCGTCGACAAGAATGGTCTGCTCGCCACTCTGCACGACGACGACGTTCAGCGGCCAGTCGAAAGCGTCCGGCGGCAGGAACATGTCGCGCATCCAGGCGGCCCGGACGGCGGGGTCTGCGTTATGTCCCAACATGGAGGTTGGGAGTGGCAACACGCCATCGCTGACCACCAGCACGTCGATGTCGCCGATCTTCACTGCATAGCGCGAGGGGACCAGTTCGTTACGCCCCGACTTGACGGGGGCAGATGTCGTATCAAGGTTCATGTGTTTCTCCTTCTGAGCATTTTGCTGGGTATTTTGCTGAGTGTTTTTCCGAGTGGCTTGAATCGTCTGTGCCATCTGTGAGTCCTCCTGGTTGATCGGTTGCGAGAGCTGGCCGCGCTCCGGCATGGAGCACGGTCCTTTCTTGTGTGGAGCGGCTAGACTTCGGTCACATGCTCCGGATCGGCCGAGGCGAGAGCGGCGGCACGCTCGGGCTTCGGCGGATAAATCCAGACGGTGTTGATTTCCTTCTTGGTCTTCTTGGCGACGTCGCCAACCATCTCGACCTTGCGATCCCAGCCGCGCGTGAACAGTGCGCCGGCTTCGCCGAGGTCGAGGCAGGTGACGTAGCCCTTCTGGTGATATGGCCTGGTCGCCATGCGCAACAATTCGGCGGCGGCATTGTTGCCGGCAAAGGCGCCCATCCGCGTCGCATGCTGACACGACATCAGCGCGTAGTTGCCGACATCGTCGCTGGCCGCTCTGGCGGCATCGCCAGTGGCGAAGACGCCGGGCACCGAGGGTACGCGCAAATCGCGGTCGACCAGCAGCCGGCCGAAATTGTCGCGCTCGGCGGGGATCTGCGTGGTCAGCGGCGCGGCGCGAATGCCTGCCGCCCAGATCACGGTCTCGGTTTCGATACGTTCGCCGTCGGACAGTGTGATCCCGGATGCATCCAGCGAGGCAACGCCGGCACCGAGCCGGGTCTCCACACCGAGCTTGCGCAGCGCCTCCTCGATGATGGGACGCGGACCCTCGCCCATGTCGGGGGCGATCGCACTGTTTCGTTCGACAATGATGACGCGCGGCTTGGCATCCTTGCCGAGGATCGTGCGAAGCCGCGCCGGGATTTCGGTCGCTGCTTCAATTCCCGTGAAGCCGCCGCCGGCTACGACGATGGTGTCGCGTCCGCTCGACGCCGGCCGATCGGCCAGGCCGTGCAGATGCTTGTCGAGCGCGATCGCATCGTCGAGATTGTCGACGCTGAAACCATGCTCCGCGAGGCCGGGAATATTCGGACGAAACAACCGGCTTCCGGTCGCCACGACCAGCCGATCGTATGACAGCGACTGTCGCTTATTGTTGGCGGTCGCGACCTGCACGATGCGGGATGCGGTGTCGATCGTCTCGGCGCTGCCTTTGATATAGACGACGTCGACGGCCTTGAGGACGTCCAGCAAAGGCGCCGTCAAGGTTTCGGGCTTCGGCTCATAGAGCCGCGGGCGAATGACCAGTGTCGGCTCGGGTGCGACCAGCGCGATCTCGAGCTCTTCGGGCGAGACGCCCTTGATGTCGCGCAGGCGGGCTGCGGACAATGCGGCGTACATGCCGGCGAAGCCGGCGCCTATGATGACTATTCGCATGTGATGTTCTCCTTGGGTTTAAGTTGCTCGGCAGTACGCGCGTCACCGCCGCCGCTTCTCACCTGCGGCAAATTTGTTGCGATCAACGATGACGCGAAGACGGGAAACGACGAGGTGAGCCCCTATGGAGGGGTACAGTCCAGCATCGACGCCAGTTGCATGGGACGTTCACATTCGGCGCGGCAGATTCGCGGAACCAGCGGCCGGTCACGATGAAAGATGATCGGCTGTGCGAACGTCAGCGGCCGGTCGTTCAAAGCCTGGATGTCATCGCTCACGATGATGGACAACGAGGGGGTGCTGTCTTGGGCGGGCTGCGCTGGCTTCTCGGCCTCTTCGCCCGTCGATGTCGTCAGTCGAATGGTCAGTGAAAGTCCATATATCAGAGAGCTCGTGACGACCCTCCGTCGCGGTATCATTGCAAGTGGGTCGACGAAGGTCTTCCAGGCCATTGTCTGTCTCCGTCCGTTATTGGCGTGGGCACGGTGATGATCTAGCTGATCGGATCTGCAACTGCCCCAGAGCGATTGACGTACCTGTCGAGAGATTGCGGCTAACGCGTCCGTCGGCGCCAATCGCTGGGACTTTCGCCGGTCAGCTTCCTGAACGCCGCTGCGAAGGCCGTCTGCGAGGCATAGCCAAGCGCCGCAGCCACCGACACGACCGATGCGTCGGTGTCGCGCAGCATGTTCATGGCCTGCTCAAGCCGGTGTTGGCGCAACCAGGCATGTGGCGAAAGCCCGGTGCTTTCCTTGAAGGCGCGGCAGAAGTGAAAACGCGACAGGCCGGCATCCGAGGCCAGGGCGGAGAGAGAGACGTCTGTATCGCTGTCCGAGCGCAAACGTTCGATGGCACGTAGCAGCGTCTTCGGCGCCAGCCCGCCCATGGTCTGCTGGAACGTGGTTGGCGCGCCGGTATGCGCAGCCAGCAGGCGCGTGGCCAGTAGATCCGTCACTTGCTGCCTGAACAGGGCATCCAGGGCCGCATTGCCCTCCAGGACGTCCGCCGCACTTATGAGCAACCGCGATGTGATGGGATCGGGATGCGCCGTTCGCTCCAGAAGGTCGCCGGGAGCGGCGATGTCGGCTTCGTGGGCAACGCGCTCGAGTATTTTGTGCGGAAGATAGAGCTGAACGACATCGACAGGTTTCGGAATATCCCATCGGGAGCTTGATCCTTCTGGAATGATGATCACAACACCGGGACGAAACGTTCCAATCGCAACCGATCTTCCCGACCGCCGCTCCATGCGCTGCATCGAACCGTTGTAAGCCATGATGACGTGATGGGTCATCGGCTCGACGACGTCGTGCAATGGCTCATGTTTCCAGTGGGTGATTCCGGCACCGGAGGAATCCAAAGCCATATGAAATGGTGTGGTCCCGAGCACGCGGGACATCTCCGCACCGGCAGAACGCCGCTCGGCATGGGACGGAGTGTCCTGGGGCGCCTCAGATGCGGCTGCCGGGTCATTCGAACGATCGTGAGGCTTGGTCATGGACGTGTACCCGCATCAGGCATTCGTGTGCGTCCGATGAGACCCGTACCGCCCATGACGATAATCCTCATGACTTTCCTCCGATTGTTCGGGCCATCCGTGGCCTTGCTCCTGAAAGCACTGCCAGAATGCGCGCATACGGGCCGGAAAGCCTTGTAGGCACCTTGAATTGCCGTTGAGTTTTCCTTGGCTTCTTGTGCAATCGACGCGCGGACGTGCAGTTTTCATTCAAAAATGAGTGCCTGGACGCCGATCAGCCCGAGCTCAAGCGAGGCGCCCGAACTCGTCGCTGCTGGACCGAAGCCGTTCGATCTGCTGCTCTTTCCGGTCCCGAACAATGCCCCGAAGCGGAAACCGAGGATCCAATCATCGCTGATGAACTATTTGATCTGCGACCCCGACCAAGGGACAAATGAGCGTCCGGGGAATGGCGGTCGGGTATCCCGGCTGCTCCGGACAAGGTGAGGAGACCACATGCGATGCAGATGCGCTTCTCAACATACCGGTTGTTCGCATGCATGGGCGTGGTGCTTCTCGCCGGGTTGCCGGGAGGGGCCGCCGCAGACGAGTCGGATTCCTGCATAAAGCTGTCGGATGACCTCGCGGTCGCGGGGTGCACGCGCACCATCGACTCGCACCAATACACGGGTCGAAGCCTCGCGCGGGTCTATGCGCGTCGCGGCGGGGCGTACCGGGCACAGGGCGACCTCACCCACGCCATGGCGGATTACAACGAGTCGATGCGGATCGATCCGACCTATCCGTCTGCCTACAACAATCGCGGCAACGCTTGGTACCACAGCGGAAAATTCGATCGGGCCATCGCAGACTATAACCAGGCGATCCGGCTCGATCCGAAATATGGCTACGCCTACGCCAACCGCGGCAGCGCCTGGGGCGCCAAGGGCGACTTCGACCGGGCCATCGTGGACTTCGACCAGGCGATCCAACTCGATCCGAAAGATGCTGAAGCCTACTACAACCGCGGCAGCGCCTGGAGGGGCAAAGGTGACCTCGATCGGGCCATCGCGGACTACGATCAGGCGATCCAGCTCGATCCGAAACATGGGGCTGCCTACGTCAACCGCGGCAACGCCTGGGGCGCCAAAGGCGATTTCGACCGGGCCATCGCGAACTTCAACGAGGCGATCCAGCTCGATCCGAAAGATACCAAAGCCTATTACAACCGCGGCATGGCGCGGGAGATGAAACGCAGTCTGAAAGAGGCATTGGCTGACTTCAAGATGCACGCGCGACTCGCTCCGTCCGATCCGGACGGCCAGAAGGCTCTGAAGCGCGTATCGAAAGAATTGAGCGCAATATGACGGGGCGGCGCTGACATGGCTTGATGTCTGGAAGTGGCACATGCCAAGCGTCATGCCTCCGACGTCTCCCATTCCCGCACCACCGATGTCCCGCGTCTCACGATGCCTGATCGACATCGGGCGCATGATCGTCGGCCTGATCGCGGCGATTGTCATCGCGCCTTTGGCCATGGGAATTCTGCTGCAGCTCAGCCTTCGGCCCACCGATGGACTCGCCGCGCATCTCGGCGCGGTCGTCCCGACGGCTCTGCTGACTCTCGTTTTCGGCGTGGCGGGTTCGTTCAAGGCCGCCGTTTTTATCGCCGTGCCTGGAATCCTCCTGGCGCGATGGGCCCGGATCATGTCGCCCGCGATGTGCATGATCGGCGGCGCCATCACCGGCGGCGGCTTCTTCGGCATCAGCGCCTCCGTTGGCTCCTCACTGCCGACCGAATGGGGGCTGATCGGCGCAGCGGCCTGCGGCGGAAGCGTTGCCGCGCTCGCTTACTGGTGGCTGGCGGAGCGTCACATCCGGTGACCGTCGCAACACCGCCAACGAGAACAATTGGCCTGTTTTGGATCGACCGACATAACAAAGCCTGTCGCGCCGCCCATTGCTCACATCACGCCTGCTTCCGAGCGATGCATGTCGATCAACGCCCGTCGACATAAGGATGCCGCGAGAGGATATCATCGAGTCCGGCGCGGCAGCGATCCGCCCATGCAGGATCAAGCCGGCCCAGCAATGCGAGCTGATGCGCAAAACGCAGGCGCCTAATATCGCCGGCGTTGGAATTGCGGTGCATGAGTTCATAGGTTCCGGCCATCGCCGAGGTGATGGTCTCAAAAGTCCAGTACATCAGCTCATCTAGATCGTCGGTGGTCCGCATGTCGTATCGCTCGCCGCGTTCGACGAACATGTAGTGGAAGTGCCCGTCATGCTCGATCAGCGCACGGCCGGAATCGACATGCCGATACCCCGGCAGCAGCTCCTCGGGCGCATGGATGCGTGCGGTAAGCACGCGCATGCGGTGATCGACTTGCTCAAGGGGTGTCAAGGCAGCGGCCTCGTGATTAGCCAATGCGGCCGTGGGACGGTGGCGATAAGTCGGGATAACTGCGCACCAGGTTCACTCAGACAGAGGGCACCAGACGGCAGCAGCACGCCTGAACCCGATCTTCGCGCGCGCCGACATATTGGACGAGGAGCCATGTCGATGTCCGAGCCGAGTCCCCTTCTGGAATTCACCATGCAGGCGCTGGCATCAAAGCCGGAAGAGCGTGGCATTCTGTTTTCCGTCATACTGACATTCACCGTCGGCATCGCCATTGCCGCGATATGGCCGTTTGGCGGCACGCCGGCCGACGTCCAGACCGGCTATGGGATCGTGGTGGTGGCGGTCGGCAGCGGCGTGTTGCTGGTGAAGTGGTTCTTTCACAGCATCAATTGATGCTGTCTTCGCGGTTCGCGGCGTTGGCCTTACGCCACGCCCGCGCGATGCACGCACGGCGCAAACGGATCGACCGCCCACGCCTCGCCGGATTTGAGCCACGCGCGGCTGATATCGAGCCAATCCGCCAGCGGCAGCAACCGGAGACCAGAGGGCGTTGCCCAGCCCTGCGACTCCGTCACGAACGGCGCATCGTCATGAGGGCGGCGCACGATCTGGACCACATGCGTGATCCCGCGTGGACGCGGATGGTTCGCGGCCCATGCTCCACTACCCTGTCGCAAGCCGATCGTTGCAAAGCGCGGCAGGCTGTCGAGATCGATCCGATCGCCTTCGAGAATAAACCCGGTGCGGGCCTCGATGACCTCGATCATGCGATCGGACCAGGTCGAAATCCCGGCAATCTCACCGGCGCTGAAGATGCCGCTTCTGGATGCATCATTCATCGCTTGCATCGCGCTGGACAGCAGCAGCGCAGCCCAGCCGGAGCAATCGATGACCGGCGGATCCCACGCAAGTCCTTCGGACTTGACGCCGCCTTTATAGCCGACCTGCCCCACATGGCGCTCGACGAGTTGCCACATGGCGGGAGCGATCAGGCTCGTATGGGGAGGTTCAGCCAGCTCACGCACCAGACGCGCGACATGCGCTTTCAGCTCGCCCAGCGCGACGTCGGGAGGCGCCACGTCGATGTCATGCACGTGCCAATAGGTCACGCGATCTTCCCAGCCCGGAAAGCGCTCCGCCAGCAAGGTGCGGTGCTCGGCTTCCTTCACGGCCACGACCATATCGGACGCTTCCAGCGCATCATGCGTACAGACCGCCGGCATCCGCGACGCGCCAAGGGGCGCAATGCCATCGACGGACAGTGCGTCGATGGTCTGCCGCGCCATCGGGCCGACATTGTCCTTGCCCCGCTCGATGGCCAGGGCGTGAGACGTCGCCTCCCAGTCCAGACCGGCACGGCGCGCCAGGTGATTGAACAGTTCTTCCGCATAGCGGCTGCGATAGTAGTTGCCGGTGCAGAGGAAGAGGACGGTCCTGGCCATGGCCGAGTGTGTTTGGTCGGGCCTGCATTTGTCAATTGCAGCGCCCTCGCCGCCCGCGCAGCGCCGAAGGCCCATGGACCCCGCAACCATTTTACTGGATTGTGCCGGCCTCGCCTTGCGCCAACGAATCATCCCTCGGAGGACACCCCCATGTCGCGCTCGCTTTTCCGCACCACCCTCGTCGCCGCCCTCGCCTTGATCGGCGCAAGCCTGTCCTCCGCGGCTTTCGCCGATAGCGGCACGATCCGCATCAATGTGCTGAAGGGCGGCTGGTTCATCGGCGCGTCGGGCGGTTCGGGCACGCTGACCTTTCGCGGGCGGACCTATCCGCTGTCGATCGGCGGCTTGAGCGCGGGCCTCGTCTTCGGCGCGTCGCAGACCTATCTGTCCGGCCGCGTCAGCCGCATCAACAGCCCGGGCGATGTGGCCGGCGTCTATGGCGCAGGCGGCGCGGGGGCTGCCGTCGGCCGCGGCGTCAGCGCCATCGTGCTCACCAACGAGAAAGGCGCGCTGCTGGAACTCAGCGGCCGCCAGACCGGATTGATGGTTAATGCCGATCTCTCGGGCCTCGCCATCTCGCTGAGGTAAGCGGCGAGCCCATAAGCGGAGCGCTACGGCGCGTTTCAAACATGACGAACCGTTCTTTGCGGAATACCGGACCGTGGCCGGCGACCGCGTGCGCTGGCTGCGCGCCGACGGCAACTGCCGCGCAACGCGGATGCTTGATTCGATGGTGGAAATCTCGCGGCGGAAGCCCGATCAGCGGTCGACCGTCCACCAGTCCGTAGTCAGCCCGGTCGCCTGTGGCCCGTTCCGAACGCACATGGGCAGGTCAGCTGGCAATACCTTCGCAATATACGACGCTCCGCCAACCTGTTACTACGGGGAATGACCATTCCTTTGCCGCGCTCGATCGAGAACGAGCCTGACTATCTCAAGGAACTGCTCGCGAAGGCTGGCGTCGATGCGCAGGCGCTCGCCATCGCGGCCAAGCTGCAGGAAGTGGTGATCGGTGAACTGCATCACCGCGTCAAGAACACCCTTGCCATCGTGTCGGCCATTACATCGCAGAGCCTGCGCACGGCCGGCAGCCTCGAAGAAGCTGCCAAGACCATCGGCGATCGCCTGCAGGCGCTGGCGGTGGCGCAGGATCTCCTGATCCGCGAGACCTGGACCGGTGCGAGCTGCCGTTCGCTGATCGAGAGCGCGGTGCGCGCATTCCAATCCAAGAGCCTCGATCAGTTCACGATCACCGGCGACACCCTCGCCATCTCGTCCGGGCCTGCCATGTCGCTGTCAATGGTGATCCACGAGCTCTGCACCAATGCCACCAAATATGGCGCGCTGTCCACGCCGGCCGGCCGCGTCACGATCTCGTGGTCAACGACGCAGGATACGCCGAAGCGCTTCATCCTGCGCTGGATCGAAAGTGGCGGACCGCCGGTGATCGAACCGTCACGGAAGAGTTTCGGGAGCCGTCTGATCGAACAGGCGCTGCCCGGGCAACTGCAGGGCGAAGCACGCCTGCGCTTCGATCCCGATGGCCTCAGTTGCGAGGTCAACATTCCGCTCAGCGTCATGCAGGAACGCTAGGCGCGAGTGCCACGCAGCAAGCCTGCGCAAGAATGACTGAGCGTTAGTTAAACACCACATTCAGAAAGCCGCAGCATCATCGATCGCGCGAATGTGCACGCGATGTCACGCCGGTTTCACAAATCCTGAAGATTTTTGCACTGCGTTTTATTCGAATGCGCAAGTCGTACTGCGCGTGGCGGGATGTCGCGCAACACCGCGTGAAGGTTCACGCCCGCACTTCAAAACAATGTCACCAGCCGTCATCCACGTTTCATCGCACGGGCCAAGATACGCCCCAATGCGCCAGCATGGTCCGCGCAGCTCGAGACGACGGAGTGTAGCATGACAACCGACCCGACACCGAAGTTCGACGCAAACTATGTGGCCACGCTGCGCCAGGTACTGGATATCGCTGTGCAGCAGATCGCCGTGCAGCATCGTACGCCGGCGACGAAGGCGATGATGGCGGAGACCATCGTGCGCCATGCGGCCGGCGGCATCACCGATGCCCATGCGCTCGTGTCGCACGCCGTGACCGCAGGCGCGAACGGCGCGCCGTAACATCGCTGCGCAATCTTTCGCGACGCGAAAAGCGGGAACTGCCACGTATTTGATGGCATGCCGCCACGTCTTCGCCAAACCGGACAGCGAAGTTCCATCGAAGCCGATGGAAAACGATACCGATGATTATGTCAGAAAATTATTTCAGAGACCGCGCGGACGATTGCAACCGCCTCGCCCGCGAGGAGAGCGATCTGGAAATGCGCGGCATGCTCTGCGATCTCGAACTGGATTATCGCGCCAAGGCGCTCCATGCTGCAGCCCACGGCTGGCGCGACGCGCCGCGGTATTTCGAATTGGCTGAGGCGTGAGGTTAGCTGTCATTTCGGGCGCGAAGCGGCGCCGTCAGGCGACGGTCGCGAACCCGACCGCCAGGGGTTACGCTTTCACGAGCCGCACCTGAGTGCCCCAGGGATCGGCG
This sequence comes from Tardiphaga sp. OK245, assembly GCF_900108575.1. NCBI lineage: Bacteria > Pseudomonadati > Pseudomonadota > Alphaproteobacteria > Hyphomicrobiales > Nitrobacteraceae > Tardiphaga > Tardiphaga sp. OK245. The sequence continues at coordinate 184,830 of NZ_FNWZ01000004.1, forward strand.
ATCGCAACGCCATCTGCGATCGACTCGCCTGACAGGCCCGCTGCCGCCAGGCGGCGCTTGCGGTCGGCCATCACGGCATCATCGGCAATACGGAGCGAGAACCAGGCCAGCCCGGTCTCCTGCACATTGCGCGGACCGCTGCCCGCGCTCTGCCATGTGTTGATGCCGATGTGGTGATGATAGCGACCTGACGACAGAAAGGCGACACCCGGCCGCCCGAGCCGCGTCGGCTCCATCCCGATCAGCCCCTCATAAAAACTGCGACCGCGCGCGACGTCGCCGACGCGCAGATGCATGTGGCCGATACGCAGCGCCTTCGGCGCGGTGTGATACTGATCGCGAGTCGTGTCCGTCTGCGCCACGATGTTGTCGATGTCGAGCTGGTCGGTCCCCATGGTGACGGTGTCGCCGGTCCATTTCCACGCCGATGGCGGCCGGTCCGAATAGACCTCGATGCCGTTGCCCTCGGGATCGGTGAGATAGGAGGCTTCGCTGACATGATGGTCGGCAAAGCCATCGAACGGCGTGCGCGCCAGCGCGGCATGGACCAGCCAGCGCGCGAAATCGGCACGGCTCGGCATCAGGAACGCGGTGTGAAAAAGCCCGGCGGTGGTCTGCGCTTCCAGTGGCGCATCGGGCCGATGGATCAGATGCAACAGCGCCACGCCATCGACGCCGAGCACGACCTCGGTCTTGTCCGCGCTGATGGTGTCGAACTTCAGCAGGTCTATGTAATAGGTCCGCATCTTGCCGAGGTCGCGGACGCGCAGCGCCGCGGCGCCGATACGCATCGGCGTCTGCTGCGCGAAGGGGAGCGCAGCCGACGCGGCCGCGCCGAGATCGACACCGCCCTCGGCACGCACCGCGCCCATCAGCGCGGTCTGGCTGGCAGCAAAGGCGGCGAGCTTCATCACCTGTCGGCGCGTGGTCATGCGGGGGTCCATGGCGGCAGAAGGGGTTCAAGAGCGGATCATTGTGGATAGCAGGCGACCGCACGGGGTCAAATCACATCGCTGTAGGCCCAATCCACGGGGCCCTTTTTAACATAATGTTACGTTCCGACATCGTTTTGGTAGTTGATCGCAGAGGCGAAGTGAGGAGAACTCACCCCAACTCAAAAATAAAACAGACGGGAAACGCCATGTCGACAGCCCCCCACATCATCCATGATGACAACCGCGCGCGTGCCGTCGTGACGGCGCTGGCCTTGTTTGCTGCGTTATGCGGCACCACCGCCCCCGCTTCCGCACAGCAGCTCGCCTGCGACGACGGAATCAAGACTGCATTTCATCCCGATGAGGCCACCACCGTGGTGGCCGTGCGGGCGATCAAGAAGGGCGAGGAACTGGTCGCACAGGATTCGCCTCGCCCGATCACCATGGCGGCGGACATGTGCCTTGTGAAGCTTCTGGTCGGGCCAGGCTTCACGGCGGAAAAGGACAAGACTGCGCGCTCCTGGTCCGAGGGCATCGGCATCGAGGTCTGGCTGCCAACACCGGCGAACTGGAATACGCGCATCCGCAATTACGGCGGCGGCGGCTGGGTCGGCGGTGGCCATCGCACTGTCGACAAGATCGGCAGCAAGGTGCCCGCCCTCGTCAACGCCAATATGGGTTATGCCTCGGGCACCACCGATGCAGGACAACCCTGGTATCAGGACGGCTCCTTCACATTCCTCTCCGACGGCAAGGTCAATGCCGAGGCGTTCCGCGACTTCTCGGTCCGCGCCATGGTGGAGCAGGCCGTCAAGACCAGAGCGCTCGTCACGCTCTATTACGGCAAGGCGCCGGCTTACGCTTATTACGATGGCCATTCGCAGGGCGGCCGGCAGGGCATGAAGATCGCCCAGGACTATCCCGAGCTCTATGACGGCTACATGATCGCGCAGCCGGCGCTCAACATCCCGCAATTCGGCACGGCCGCGCTGTATCCGCAGATCGTGATGAAGACCGAACTCGGCTTCACAGCGCTCGACAAGCCGAAAGCCACCGCCTTCGCCGCCAAGATCGACGCCGCCAATAAACGTGCCCTCGCCGCGTGCGACAAAGCCGGGATCGGCTTCCTGCTCGATCCGTTCGCCTGCGATTACGATCCCGCGCGCGATGCCGCAGCTCTCTGCAGCGGCGAGGCTGGCCAGGGCGTCACCGGCAGCAATGCCGATGCGGCAACCTGTATGAGCCTGAAGGAAGCGATGGCGCTCGACAGGATCTGGTTCGGCGCAACGCCCGATGGCAGCTATGACGCCGCGCAAAGCTCCGACAGCCGCAGTGGCAAGGTGCTCGGCACGAAACAGGTGTGGTGGGCCTTCACCAGGACCACGGCGATCGGCAGCCAGATCACCGGTACAGCCGCCGGCAGCGTGGCCCTGGCCCTGCAGGACGTCCGCTACGCCGCCGATGCCAGCGCCACCAACCCGTCGGACATTCCGTTCAACAACGGCTCGACCACCGAACGTAACAAGTGGCAGGAGCTCAGCTATGCCGATCTGGCCGATACGGTGAACAAGAACCTTGCCCTGCAACCCACCCTGTTCAGCAATCTCGGCACCGACAAGGCGGATCTCGGCAAGTTGCGCGATCTCGGCCGCAAGATCATCGTCTATAGCGGCCTCGTCGATGACGCGATCCCGCCCGCCGGCAATGTCAACTATCACGAGCGCGTCGCGGTGCAGATGGGCGGCCACGCGGAGGTGCAGAAGTTCATGCGGATGTATCTGCTGCCCGGCTCGGCCCACAGCTCGCAGGGCCGGGCCTATACGGTCAGCGGACAGAACGATTCCGTGCCGCTGCCGAAACTGCCGGGGAATGCCAACCAGACGCCGACGCGCGAGCAGGATCAGTTCTTCACCGCGCTGACGGACTGGGTCGAGAAAGGTGTGGCTCCCGGCGAGATCGCACTGACGTCGCGCGACAGCAAGTTAAGCTATCCGGCTTGCGTCTATCCGTCGCGGACAGTGTGGAATGGTGGAGCAGTGACACAGGCGGCGAGTTTCGGCTGCAAGTAGCTGTCATTCCGGCGGCGCGAGAGCGAAAGCTCTCGCCTCTCGTTCGTCATGGCCGGATTTGATCCGGCCATCCGCAAATTGCCGCTCGGCACACTCCTGAGATTTTAACGATTCTAGTGTGTAGAGGTTCTAACTTGGCAGGTAATGCCATGCGCGATTTGATGTCCTAGAGACCTCGCAGGAATCGGGCTCGGTCAGCTCGAACGACATGCGGGGCGTTATCGGTGGGGATCGTCGAAAGAAAAGTCACCAAGGCAATGTGTCTTGGTGCAGCGAGTTCTATTGTCTTGTTGATGGGCCTGTCAGCGCAGGCAAGCGCACAAATGCTGGCGCAAGCCACCGGCACGGAGACGCCTTCAGCGCGGGCCACGCAGCTGGATCCCGTCATCGTTCAAGGCAGCGCAGACCGGCGCGCCAAACCCAAGAACACTGCGCGCAGCAGCGCGTCGCGCACCGCCGCACGGGAGGCGCGCACAGCCCCGCGTCAGGGAACGGTCACGCCGAGCAATGTGCCGGGCGCCCGCGCAACGGAATCCGCATGGGGCCCCGTTCAAGGCTATGTGGCCACGCGAAGTGCCACGGGCACCAAAACAGATACGCCTCTGATCGAGACGCCGCAGTCGATTTCGGTGGTAACGCCGGAGCAGATGCGCGACCAGGGCGCGCGAACCGTCGGTGAGGCGCTGGCCTATACGGCGGGCGTGCAAACCCAACCCTATGGCTTCGATCCCCGCTACGATCAGTTCCTGATCCGCGGATTTGCGGCCAACCAATTCGGCGAATACCGCGACGGTCTGCGGCAGGGCAACGGTTCCTTCGCCCATTTCCGCAACGAACCCTATGGCGCCGAACGCATCGAGGTCATGCGCGGTCCGTCCTCCGTGCTCTATGGCGCCAACGAAGCCGGCGGCATGGTGAACTATGTCAGCAAGATGCCGCTCGAGAAGCGGCTCAACGAAGCCGGGCTCGATATCGGCAATTTCAATCGCTATCAGGGCCGTTTCGATTTCAGCGGGCCGACGCTCGACAACGACAAGCTGCTCTATCGCTTCACCGGCCTGGTGCGTGACAGCGGCACGCAGATTCCCGGCACCTGGGACGATCGCGTGTTTCTCGCACCGAGCTTCACCGCAAAGCTGGGCGAAGACACGACGCTCACGGTGCTGGCCGAATACGAGCGCAGCAAGACGTCGATGTGGCCGTATTATTTACGCAACCCGGCAACGGGCGTGGTGACCAATATTCGTCTCGGCGATCCGTCATTCGATGCGCTCACGCAGTCGCAGGCCTCGGTCGGCTACAGGCTCGAACATCGCTTCAATGAGGCTGTGACGTTCCGGCAGAACGTCCGGCTCGGGCACGTGTCGTTCGAAGGCAACATGATCGATGCACTCAGTCTCTCTCCCGACGGCCGCACGCTGAACCGTTACGCGTCGACCTATAAGGAAAGCCTGAACACCTTCAATATCGACAATCAGATCCAAGCCAGATTGGCAACCGGCCCGATCAAGCATACGGTCCTGGCCGGTGTCGATTACTTCCGGCAGGGAACGACTTTTGGCTACTATGCGGGCACCGGTCCGTCGCTCGACCTGACAAATCCTGTTTATAGCACTTCGGTGCCGACATTGCCTTTGTCGATTATGAGCGCCAACAGCCAGACGCTCGGCCAGCTCGGACTTTACGCACAGGACCAGATGGCACTGGGCGGCTGGCGGCTGACCATCGGCGGCCGGCAGGACTTTGCCGAACTCTCGAACCACGACGACCTGTCAGGCGTGACGAGCACGAGCGACCCAAGCAAGTTCACAGGCCGCGCGGGATTGCTGTATCTGTTCGACAACGGGCTCGCGCCTTACGTCAACTACGCGACGTCATTTCTGCCGCAGAGTGGCACGACGGCGCCCGGGCGCGGCGCGACGCCCTTCGCGCCGACGACCGGTGAATCGTTCGAAGCCGGTATCAAGTATCAGCCGCTCGGCTGGAACAGTTACTTCACGGCGACCTGGTTCAACCTGACCAAGGACAACGTGCTCACCACCGATCCGGTCTTCGGTTCGCTGTATTCGGTGCAGACCGGCCAGATACGCTCACGCGGAACCGAACTGGAGGCGGTGATGGCGCTGATGCCGGGGCTGAAGGGCATCGCCTCCTACAGCTACACCGACGCGACCGTGACCCGCAGCAATGGCTTCGATCTCGGCAAGGTACCGATCGGCGTGCCCACTCAGCAGGCGGCGATCTTCCTCGACTACACCTGGCAATCCGGCCCGCTCGCGGGCTTCGGTGTCGGCGCCGGCGCGCGCTGGATCGGACAGACCTGGGCTGACGACATCAATACGCTCAGAAACCCTGCGATCACGGCGTTCGATGCGGGTGTGCATTACGATTATCGCGGCATGCGCCTGGCCGTGAATGCGCGCAATCTGTCGGACGAGCGTGTTCCGATCTGCAACGGTGGGACCTGCACCTTCACACAGGGGCGCACCGTTCTCGGCAGCGTGACAGCGCGATGGTGAGAGCGCGGCTGCGAAACCTCTGATGAAGCAGTTCTGGCTGCAGGAATGACGTGAAACGACGGAGCGGTGGCGCAGGCGGCGAGTTTCGGCTGCAAGTAGCTCCGTCCAGACGACGCACTATCATCCGTCATGGCCGGGCTTGACCCGGCCATCCACGCCTTCGCCTGTGACAAGACGTGGATGCCCGGCTCAAGGCCGGGCATGACGTGGAGAGATCGGTGCAGATCACGAGCGGCTGACCAGCGCGCTTGATCTGTTACTCGCCCCAGGCCGCGAAGGCGTCGTTGAAGGCACGCTCGCCGGGCGAGCCCTTCTCGATGGCGATGATGGCGCGGCGCTGGTTGGCATAGACCAGCGGGATATCGAACCATGACCGCTCCTTCAGGAGCTGCAGGTTGCGCGCGCGATCGCTTTCGACATTGCTGAGACCGACCAGGAAGAAGCCGTCGGTGACCTTGACCGCGAGGCCGGCCAGCGGCGTGCCGCGGGCCTGCTCGTTCGACTTCATCAGCACGCCCGGAACATTGGCGATGCCGCCGCCGGCGAAATCAGGCGGCAGAACGAAAGTGAGTTCGGCCGTGTGGCTGGCAGGCAGCGACGTGTCGGTGTTGCGGCGGAACGACATGGTCGTCTTGAACTTGCGTTCCGGAATCTCGATGTCCGCGCGCACGGCGATGTCACCAGGCTTGCCGCCGGTGCCCTTGATCTGCTCGGTGCGCCAGACCACCGTGCCGACATATTGCCGGCCCTTCGGCTCGGCCGGATCCTCGTCATACAGAACGACGCGCTGCGCGACCGGCGCGATCTGATCCGACGACGACGGCTGACCGACGCGATCGGCGATCTTCGGCCGCGGCGCCAGCGGCGCATCCTTGTTGTCGGTGACGACGGGCGCCGAACCGCCGGCGAAACCGCGCACCATTTTGTTGATCGTCGGCCATCCCAGAATCACGGCGCCGATCAGGATCATCACGATGCCGATGAGAAGCGCGGTCTTGAACGGGAAACCGCCGCTGACGCGCTTCGGCTTCGGAGGCTTGGGCGGCTTCGCCTTCTTGCCCTTGGAATCCTTGATGCGCGACGGCGGCACCTGCGACTCGTCGCCGTCCTGGTCGTCGTAAGCCGTCTCGTCGTAGCCGAACGCCTCGCTCCGCGCTTCCATGCTGGGTTCGAGACGATCGAATTCCGGCGTCGGCGACGGCACGTTGGCGTAGGTCTTGCGCGCCGCGCGGTTGGCCTGGGCGGCGGCGCGGCCAAGATCGTCGACATCGGCGGTGACGTCACGGAAGCCGCGCATGGCGGCATCGCCCTGGTCGCCGCGGTCGTTGCGGGCCGGCGGGGGTGCCGCCGGATTGTTTTCGAAGCGGCGCGGCGTGCCTGATCGTTCGCGGGTTGGTGGACCGTTCGGATCCTGCGCGCCGGCATTGGGCGACTGCTGCTTTGGAATCGGCGGCGGATCGACGCGCAAGGTGCGCGGCGGGCGCGGCTCTTCCGGCCCGCGGGGGGACGCCGGCGTCGGCGTAATCGGCTGGCGGCCGCGCGGCGACGGCTCGGCCGGCGTGGCACCGGCACGCGGCCCGGCATTGCGGAAAGCATCGCCGGCGCGCGGCTTGCCGTCGCCCGTCGTTCCGGCCCCCGCAGGCCGCGACGCATCGCGGGCGCGCTGGGCCGCTTCGGATTCGACCTTGCGGACGGCCTCTTCGAGCGACAGCCGCTCCCTAGTGATCTCTGACTCGCTGAGCGGCGGCTCAACACTGCGCAACTGGGCAATCAGAGCCGTGCGGGCGCGCTCATAGAGCGCGCGCCGCTGCTCACCGGGAGCACTGGGGTCCAGTCCGGCGATGGCACGGGCGATCAACGGGTAGTAATCAGCCATCTCGACTCAATGTTGCGGGTGCATCAATTTGGAGGCTATCCGGTAACAGTCCGTTAAGCCTCGAACGGGTTTTGCACCAGAATAGTATCTTCGCGTTCCGGGCTCGTGGAAAGCAAAGCAATCGGACAGCCCACCAGTTCCTCGATCCGGCGCACGTATTTAATCGCCTGCGCCGGCAGATCGGCCCAGGAGCGCGCATTCGCGGTCGGCTCTTTCCAACCCTCGATGGTCTCGTAGATCGGCTCGATCCGGGCCTGGGCGCCTTCGCCGGCCGGCAGATAGTCGATCTCCTTGCCGTCGAGCTTATAACCGACGCAGACCTCGATGGTGTCGAAGCCGTCGAGGATGTCGAGCTTGGTCAGCGCCAGGCCATTGATGCCGCAGGTGCGGACAGTCTGTCGCACCAGCACCGCATCGAACCAGCCACAGCGACGCTTGCGCCCGGTATTGACGCCGAATTCCTTGCCGCGACGGCCGATCTCTTCGCCGATCTCGTTGAGCAGTTCGGTCGGGAACGGACCCTGGCCGACGCGCGTGGTGTAGGCCTTGCAGATGCCGAGCACATAGCCGACCGCGCCCGGGCCCATGCCGGTGCCCGTCGCCGCCTGCGCAGCAACCGTGTTGGACGAGGTGACATAGGGATAGGTGCCGTGATCGACGTCGAGCAGCGCGCCCTGCGCGCCCTCGAACAGGATGCGCTTGCCTTCGCGGCGCTTGCTGTCCAGCAGCCGCCAGACGGCCTCAGCGTAGGGCAGCAGCACCGGCGCGAATGCGGAGAGCTCCTTCACGATGTCAGCCGTGTTGAATTCTGCGAGGCCGAGGCCGCGGCGCAGCGCATTGTGATGCGTCAGCAGGCGATCGACCTTGTGCGGCAGGGTGGCGAGATCGGCGAGATCCATCAGACGGATCGCACGGCGGCCGACCTTGTCTTCATAGGCCGGGCCGATGCCGCGCTGGGTGGTGCCGATGGCCGTAGCCTTGTTGGCATTCTCGCGCAGTGCATCGAGTTCGCGGTGCAGCGGCAGGATCAGCGTGACGTTTTCGGCAACGCGCAGATTGTGCGGGCCGACATCAACGCCCTGGCCGCGGAGCTTGGCGACTTCATCGACAAAGGCCTGCGGGTCAAACACCACGCCATTGCCGATCACCGAGAGCTTGGACTGGCGCACGACGCCCGACGGCAGCAGCGCCAGCTTGTAGGTCTGACCATTGATGACCAGCGTATGACCGGCATTGTGGCCGCCCTGATAGCGGGCGACGACATCAGCCTGATCCGACAACCAGTCAACGATCTTGCCCTTACCCTCGTCGCCCCACTGGGCGCCGACGACGACAACATTGGCCATTTGGCGCTAGTCCTCTGAAAATACACGCGTCGAAGCGTGATCAGCGCGGAAAACGGTCTGCCGTTTGCCGGATCACGCCCAGGCATCCGCCTAAACGCGGCCAATGATCTTGGTTACCCAAGTCTTCCAGGACGCTGTCTGCGATGCAAAACGGGAATAAAGGAAGCGCGGGGGGAAAACAAGCACGAACGCCCCGAAAATGGCCTCGTTAGCCTCATGCAAACCTTTGATATCCCCTGAAAATCCGGGGCGTTGTGGCGAGATTGCGGCAGCGCTCGCGGCCCGATTACTGAGAATGCCTCTCAATCTCACATGGTCGTGAGATCGGCCATCCCGGTTGGATCTGCCCTCGTTGTGCCGCTGCGTCGCCCTATATGGGTACCTCCAAGCGTTAATCGCGACGCTCGCCCGCTGACGTTGAACGGAATCGCCCGCCGCCCGCCTTACCGATGTGGCGTTCAGGAGTAACCAACATGACCCATTCAATCAGGCTGGCGGCGGCTATCGTCGCTGCGGCGTGCCTGTATGGCAGTGCTGCATCGGCGCAGCAGGCCGGCCCCGGCTGCACATCGAGCCAACCGGTCGGCGGCCCACAAACCCTGCACTGCGGCGGCGTGACGATCATTGCTGAAAACGGCGCGCGTTTCACGCTGCTCGATCGCGACCGCAACGGCCGTATCGACGGCGTCGACCTGCAAAGCAAGGCCATTTTCATCGAGGCCCCCAAACAGAAGGCCGGCAAAACCTTCGAGGTGATGACACCGCAAGCAATCGCCGCGGTGCGTGGCACCAAATGGGCGGTGGACGCCGAGGGCAGCAAGACCTCCGTCTTCGTCGAGACCGGTCGTGTCGGCGTCAGGCGTGTGACCGGCCCCGGCAGCGTGAGCCTCGGCCCCGGTGAAGGCGTCGATGTGGATGCATCAGCGACACCACTCGACATCAAGCGTTGGCCCGCGCCGCGCGTCGCCGCATTGATGGCAAGGCTTGGTCGTTAGCAAGGCTTGGACGTTAAAGAGGCCTGGATACGCGACGATGATGAAGGCCAGCAGATTGCAGACACCGCTCGCCATGGTCCTTGCGGGCGTGTGGGCGGCGGCGCTGGCCTTTGGACATAACCGCGGCGATGTCGGCTTTCTCGACCGGTTAGAGGCGACGCTGACCGACCTGCGCATCCAGATCCGCGGCGTGAAGAAACCGCCCGATCTCGTCACCATCATCGCCATCGACGATCGGGTCGCACGCGAACAAGGTAGCTATCCGCTGCCCCGCGCCACGCTGACGACAATCATCGAGGAAATCGCACGCTACAAACCGAAAGTGCTCGCTCTCGATCTGCTGCTGGTCGATGCCGGCGCAGCAGAGAGCGATGCCGCACTGGCACAGGCGCTCGGCAAGACCAACACCGTCATTGCCGCGGCGGCGCTGTTCAGCGAGTCCAAACAGACCGTGGCCACCAAGGAGTCCGGGCCGCTTGCGGATCTGCCGGTGGCGTCGGGATTTCTGCTGCCGCTGAAAGTCTTCGCCGATCAGGCCACGGTCGGCGTGGTCAATCTCAACACCGACAGCAGCGGCGTACCGCGCTCGATGCCGATGCTGATGCGCTCGGCCGACCGCGTGATGGTGTCGATGCCGCTGCGCGTCGCATCCGCCGCCTCGCGCGACGATGCCCAGATTGGCGAGTATAATTTCTCCCTCGCCGGCACCCATGTCCCGACCGATGTCGGCCATTTGCTGCCGATGTCTTTCTATGGGCCGCACGGCACGATCAGGACGATCAGCGCATCGGAGGTTCTGGCGGGCAAGCTCCGCCGCGCCGATGTCGAGGATCGCGTCGTCGCCATCGGCGTCACCGTCAGCGGCGGCGGCGATTTCTTCTCGACGCCGTTCGATCCGGTGATGCCCGGCGTCGAAGTCGTGTCCACCGCAATCACGCATCTGCTCGCCAAGGACACCTTGCTGCGCAATACATCCATCCGGCTGTTCGATGCCGGCTTTGCGATCGTCCTGGCGATGCTGTGCATCGCCCTGCTCGCCTGGCGGCGCAATGCCGTCGGCCTCATTGCGATCGTCGCCGTCGTCGCATTGTGGGCCGTGATCAACACCGTCGCCTATGCCCATGGCATCTGGATGAGCGCTGCATTGCCGCTGGCCGCGGCTGTGCCGCCGGCCATGGCGTTCGGCGCGCTGCAGATCTGGAGCAGCCGGCGCAGCGTGCAGCATTTCGCCGCCCGCAGCGATCTGCTGCGCCAGTTTCAGGCGCCGGGCCTGCGCGAATGGCTGATCAAGGATCCGGACTATCTGTTGCAGCCGGTGCATCAGCATGCCGCCGTCATCTTCATCGATATCTCGCGCTTCACCGCACTCAGTGAGACACGCGACGCAGATGCGGTGCGCGAATTGCTGAAGTCCTTCCACGCCATGATCGATCAGGTGACCCTCGCCCATGGCGGTGTGGTGACAACCTTCATGGGCGACGGCGCGATGATCCTGTTCGGATTGCCTGTGGTCGCCGATGACGATGCCGCCCGTGCCGTGCGCTGCTGTATCGAACTGACGACGCGCACCGGCACATGGATCGCCGGTCTTCCGCCTGAGATCGCCGGCCAGATCGGATTCAAGATCGGCGCACATTTCGGCGATATCGTCGCATCGCGTCTCGGCGGCGCCAGCTACCAGCACATCACCGCGACCGGCGATACCGTCAATGTCGCCAGCCGGCTCATGGAGGTGGCCGCGAGCCACGGCGCCAAGGTGGCCCTAAGCGACGACCTGCTGCGCGCCGCGGGAGCGAACTGTGCGGTGCGCGCGACCGGGGCGCTGAGCGGCCCGACCGAAGTCCAGATCCGCGGCCGCAGCGGCGCGGTCAGCGCGTGGCTCTGGCACGACGGCAGCGCGGCGGAGGCTATATCGACCTCAGCGTAAATCGACGCACGCGGCATCGCCGCGATTGAGCCGGAACCCGGTCTGGTCTGGCACGTTTGCTCGAAGACCTGTTAGCGTACATCCGCAACCGTATCTGTTTGCGGCCGTATTTCATTGCAGCGTATTTTTGCGATCGGAGCCGCAGCTCCCGGGGTATTCGTGGATCAATCGTTAGGACCTATTCAGGACGCCAATTCATTCTTGCGAAGTTTGCTCGCAGCATCGGGCGACTGCATCAAGGTTCTCGATTTCGACGGCAACCTCATCTTCATGACCGAGGGCGGCCAGCGCATCATGGAGGTCACGGACTTCGGCGCGATCAAGGGCTGCCCATGGCCTGACTTCTGGCAGGATCAGGGCAATATCGACGCGAAGGCGGCTGTAAGAGCCGCTCAGCTTGGGCGTACCGGACACTTCCAGGGTTTCGCCACCACAATGGCCGGCACGCCGAAATGGTGGGATGTCACCGTCACCGCCATTCCCGGCCCCGATGGAAAACCGCATCAGCTGCTTTCGGTGTCGCGCGATATCACTGCATCGCGTGCCGTGGATGTGGCGCTGCAGGCCAGCGAAAGCCAGCTACGACTTGCACTCGACGCCGCCGACACTGGAACCTGGGATCTCGACCCGCGTACCGGCGTGCTGCAATGGGACCGGCGCTGCTACGAATTGTTCGGCCTCACCTTCGGCAAGCCGATCTCGTTCGACGTCTTCCTGCAAGGGCTTCATCCCGACGATCGCGACGTCACGGAGAAGGCGTGCCTGAACGCCATGAAGCTGGACGGACCACAGGCCTATGACATCGAATACCGCACCATCGGTCTCGATGACGGCATCGAGCGCTGGTGTTCCGCCAAAGGCAGGGCTGAATTCGAGAACGACGTCGTTACGCGCTTCATCGGCACTATTCGCGACGTCGGTAAACTGAAACGTGCCGAGACACAGCAGCAATTACTGACGCGGGAACTCGAACATCGCATGAAGAACACCATGGCGATGGTCGGCGCCATCGCCAGTCAGACGTTCCGGACTGCCGCGACCAAGGAAGAGGCGCGCACGATCTTCGATGCGCGTCTGGCCGCGCTCAACCAGGCGCATGACATCCTCACGCAATCGAGCTGGACCAGCGCGTCGATGCCCACGGTGATCGCTGGCGCGCTCGCGCCGCATCGAACGGGCGAAAAGCGCATTCGCGTCTCGGGCCCCGAGGTGGAACTGACGGCCAAGCAGGCGCTGTCGCTGGCACTCGCGCTGCATGAACTCGCAACCAATGCCACAAAGTATGGTGCATTGTCCGTTCCAGACGGAACGATCACTATCGACTGGGCTTGTCACACCGGCAGCGACGGGCCGGCGTTAGGTTTCGTGTGGCGCGAATCCGGCGGCCCCGTCGTGGCGCCGCCGACGCGACGTGGATTTGGCTCACGACTGATCGAAGGTACGCTGTCTGCCGACTTCGGCAGTTCCGTCAAAATCGAATTTTTGCCCGAAGGGCTCACATGTCGGTTCGAAACCAGATTGAGCGATCTGGCTTCGGTGCCCGACGAAAGGTGACACCAATTTTTATGGCATCACTCCAGGAACTCAATGCACGTGACATGCAGCGCCCCGCCGTCCTCATCGTCGAGGACGAGCCTCTGCTCCGTATTCACGCGGCCGACATCGTCGAGGAAGCCGGGTTCTTCGCCATCGAGGCCAATAATGCCGACGAGGCCGTGCGAATTCTGGAAACGCGCGACGACATCGTTCTGCTGTTCACCGACGTACAGATGCCTGGAAGCATGGACGGGTTGAAACTGGCCCACGCGGTACGCAACCGCTGGCCTCCGATCAAGATCGTGATCGTTTCCGGCCATTTGCAGGTCGCCAAGAACGATCTGCCCGACGACAGCCGCTTCTTCGGCAAGCCGTTCGAGACGACGAAGATGATCGCGGAACTACGCGCGCTGATCGGCTAGAGCCGGCGCTATTGGACGGGTTGCTCGCCGACGATGGCGCGATCGATGGCGTCGACCACGTTCTGAATCTCGACAAACTTCATGCGAGCCCGTTCCGCATTATCGCGATTGAAGGGCGCCGCCAGCACTTTTGCGTGCGCATCACGTTCCTCGATCATGCGCATACGCGCCGCCTTGAGCGTATCCAGACGTTCAATCATCTTGATCGATCCTCATATCGGATGCTGAAATCAGGCGTATGGTCATGCGTATAGCATGAAGCCCGCCGGTGATGATCACCGGCGGGCCTCAGTCATTTCAAATCTATGAGACGACGCAAAACTTGTCGGTCGAGAAATCCCAGTACATCCGTGGAAATTTCAGGACCTTCAAGCTCAGATCGCGCGGAGATCTTCCGCGCTGGTCTTGCCGCGCATCTTGTCAGCCTTGGCTTCGAAAGAAACCTTCTGGCCTTCATTGAGCGAACCCAATCCAGCGCGCTCGACTGCACTGATGTGAACGAACACATCCTGGCCGCCGTCATCAGGCTGAATGAAACCGAAACCCTTGGTCGCGTTGAACCACTTAACTGTACCGACTGCCATAACTATTCTCCAAGATGCGCGAATGCGCGAGCCCTACGCGACATCGCGTGAGCCCGATCCGATTTCAACGATGTCTTGGGGAATGGAGCCGATTACGGCGCGGTCAACAAGCCAGAGCATATATTCGAATAACTGCAATATAGACGATTTCAGCCGAATTACAAGAACAATGATTCCAGAGCGTGTTTAACGAGCATTTACAACGCTGAACTTCAGATCGAAGCTGGCTACGGAACTCTGATTTACCGTTGCTGCAGCGGGCACGCGAATGGACAGATCGAGGCGACGCACACCGGTTCTGGCCGAAATTCGCTTCGCCGAGCGGCGCTGCGAATTCGATGGGCTCGATCTCACCACGCGTTTCGAGCTGATCTATCGCACCAATCTGTGGGGCGCTGAAAAATCGCAATCCGGCCTCGGCTCCGAACTCGACGCAACAATGTCACTCCGCCGCGACCTCACGCAATTGCTGCGGCGATTGCGGGTGCAATCGATCCTCGATCTGCCCTGCGGCGATTTCACCTGGATGGCGCAGATGGACCTCGGCGGTATCCGCTATCTCGGCGCCGATATCGTTCCGGATATCGTGGCAGCCAATGCCGCGCACTATGGCAATGCAGGCCATATCGATTTTGCCCGACTCGATCTCGTCAGCGATACCCTGCCCGCTGCCGATCTGGTGTTGTGCCGCGACTGCCTTGTGCATCTGTCATTCGCCAACATCCACCGCGCCATCGCCAATCTGAAACGCTCCGGCACCTGCTGGCTGGTGACCACGACATTTCCCGACGCATCAGCCAATCGCGATATCGAGGACGGTGACTGGCGCGTGCTCAATCTGCAGTACGCACCGTTCCTGTTTCCTGCTCCCTTAGCCGTGATCAACGAAGGCTGCACGGAAGCTGCCGGCGACTATGCCGACAAGTCGCTGGCCCTGTGGCGCGTGAGAGATCTGCCGGACGGGGCGTGATTCAGCTTACACGTCGATACGGCCCTGCATCACCGGCACGCAACGGCCGGAAATGCGAACGCTCTGCACCTGCCCCTCGGCTTTGTGCACTCCAACCTCAATGAGGCTGCGGCGCCCCATCTCAACGCCCTGCTCGATGGTGATGCTACAGACCGCATCGCGGCGCGGGTCGAGCGTGACGAGATAGGCCGCGAGCGCCGCGGAGGCGCTGCCGGTGGCGGGATCTTCGGGGACGTTGTCGAGCGGCGCGAACATCCGCGCGCGCAGGCGATCGAAACCATCGCCGATCCGGACATAGATGAAGGCCGAAAAACGATCGTCGTGATGCCGGTGTTTCCGTTCGGCCTGCTCGAAGGCCGTTGTGTTTGGCCGTGCGGACGCCAGCGCATCGAGACTGCTCAGTTCGGTCACCGCGAAAGGCAGACCGACGGACACCATGCGCGGCCCGTGCGTTGACGTGACGATGGCATCGGGCGCGAGTGATACGCAGGCGGCCATCATGTCACGGTCAATCTCACCATGCATCGTGAGGGGCTGCGGCGCGACGAAGCCGGTGCCGACAATCGCGCCGCCATCGCGCAGCAGATCGAGATGGACGAGGCCTGCCTTCTCTTCGAACACCATGTGATCGCCGACAGGCCTGCCGAAGGCCGTGCCCTGGCGGCCAAGCACGAAGGCGGTGCCGACATTGGGATGACCGGCGAAAGGGATTTCAGTGGTCGGCGTGAAGATGCGAACGCGTGCGGTATGTGCGGGATCATCCGGGGGAAACACGAAGGTCGTTTCCGAATAGTTGAACTCGGTGGCGATCTTCTGCAGCAGCGCATCGTCGATGCCGCGCGCATCCGGAACGACTGCCAGCGGATTGCCGCCGAAACGCTGGTCCGTGAACACATCCACGGTGACATAGTCGATCATGCTGTAGCCCTCACCATTCCGTTACCGCCGGGTTCGCCGACGTAACAGTCGGCGCCGGCCCTGCGTATTCGTAGCCATAAACCTAGGTATGCCGGCTGCACACCACCGTCCGATTCACCGCAGCCTCGCCATCCCGTAAACCCGATAATGTCATGCCGATCCGCTCCCGTTCGAGCTGACCGGCGCGAACTCGTCAAGTGCAACATCCATGCTTCCTTCATCCCTCCGGCGAGGACAATCGCCGGCAACCGAATGGTGATACCATGTTGATGAACTCCCTTTCCAAGACGACTCTGCGTGCGATGCTGATGGCGACCATGTGCCTGCTGACGGCGCCGATGGCGCAAGCTGCAACCGCAGCGCCCGTGAAAGCCAAGAACGTGGTTCTGGTGCACGGCGCCTGGGCCGACGGATCGAGCTGGGCCGGAGTCATTCCGCTGTTGCAGAAGGCAGGCCTCCATGTGACGGCCGTGCAAAATCCGCTGAGCTCGCTGGACGACTCCAATGCCGCGACCCGCCGCGCGCTCGCCTTGCAGGATGGGCCGACCGTCCTCGTCGCGCATTCCTGGGGCGGCACCGTGATCAGCGACGTCGGCACCGACCCGAAGGTCTCGGCGCTGGTTTATGTCGCAGCCCGCGCGCCGGACGCCAATGAGGACTTCGTGGCGCTGTCCGGCAAATTCCCGACGGGCGAGGTGCGCGCCGGAATCCAGACCCATGATGGCTACACCCAGCTCTCCGAAGACTCGTTCCTGAAATATTTCGCCAATGGCGTTCCGCGCAAGCAGGCCGAAGTGCTCTATGCCGTGCAGGGCTCGACCGCCGCATCGATCTTCGCAGGCCGCACCACTGCGGCCGCGTGGCATGACAAGCCGTCATTCTATGCCGTGTCGAAAGAGGACAAGACGATCAATCCCGATCTCGAGCGTTTCCTCGCCAAGCGCATGAATGCGACGACGATCGAACTCAATGCCGGCCACCTCTCGCTGGTGTCGCACCCGAAGGAAGTCGCCGACCTGATCCTCGCGGCCGCAGGCGTCAAGAAGTAGAGCTGTTTCTTTCCCCTTAACAGCGCGCGTCGGGCGTACCCGGCGCGCATCGCTTTCATCGATCCGACAATCATGACGCATGATCTGCGTCGCAACAGGAGGACGTCCCATGTTCTCACGGAGAGATCTCATGGCAGCCACAGCATCGGGCATCGTGATGACCGCCGCAGCATCGGCACAGGCCGCGACATTCGGCAATCCGGATCTGCCGCCGCAGGGCGCGATCAATGCCAAGGGGCCGAACAATCTGAGTGATCCCGGCCCGCAGAATCCCGTTATCGCCGGCCAGTTTCCATCCTCGCAATTGCCGCCGGCGACCGATATCGGCGGCATGGCGCTGCCCTGGGCCACGTTCAACAATGCACCGCGGCGCATCCAGAACGGCGGCTGGGCACGGCAGGTGACGCAAGCAGACTTTGCGATCTCGACCACGATCTCCGGCGTCAATATGCGGCTCACCGCCGGTGGCATCCGCGAGATGCATTGGCACCAGGCCGGCGAATGGGCGATCATGACTTACGGCTCGTGCCGGGTGACCGTGCTCGACAATCAGGGTCGGCCTTATGTTGCCGACGTCAATGCGGGCGATCTCTGGTACTTCCCCTCCGGCGCGCCGCATTCGCTGCAGGGCCTCGGCCCCGATGGCTGCGAATTCGTGATCTGCTTCGATGACGGCCAGGCCAACGAGTTCAATACGCTGCTGCTGTTGGACTGGATCGCGCATACGCCGCCGGAAATCCTCGCCAAGAATTTCGGTGTGCCAGTCGAAAGCTTCGCGAAAATCCCGCTGCAAAATCTCTGGATCTTCCAGGGCACGGTTCCCGGTTCGCTCGCGGCCGATCAGGCCTCGTCCTATCGCGATGCGGATGTCGCGCTCTATCCGTTCACCTATTCGCTGGGATCGTCCAAGCCGGTCAAATCGACACGCAACGGCGAGATCCGGATTGCCGACACCAGCAACTTCACCGCTTCGGCGACGATCGCGGTGGCGCTGGTGACGGTGAAGCCCGGCGGCATGCGCGAGATGCACTGGCATCCGAATGCCGACGAGTGGCAGTATTATCTCGCGGGCCGCGCGCGGATGACCCTGTTCAATTCCGGCCCGAACGCCACCACCATCGACTTCACGCCGGGCGATGTCGGCTACGTCAAACGCAACTTCGGCCACTATATCGAGAACACCGGCGACACCGACCTGCAATTCATCGAGGTGTTCCGCGCGGCGCATTACGAGGAAGTGTCGCTGTCCGACTGGTTGACGCACACGCCGCCGGCTCTCGTCGCACAACATCTCAATGTGGCACCCGAAGTTATCGCCAAATGGCCGCGTCAGGCACCGGGCATCATGCCGGCCTGACGCTGCAACACCGCACGGGAGGTCTCAGGACTTCCCGTGCCTTTCGGCGATCAACCACCCGACTTACCGTCGATCGCAACATCGACACCTTCAAAATTCTTACCGCGAAGACTGACCTTGTCGCCGTCGAATGACAACGTCCATGTCCGCGGGCGACCGTCCTCGCCGAGGGTCCTGCGCTCGATTTCGAACGCATGTTCGTCGAGCCACCTCCCTTTCACGGCAATAATACCAAATGCCGTTGGCGTCCCTCTGCGATACCGTCCGTCGAGCCCGAGAGGGCCACTGATTTTCTCAGCCCCTCTCGTGGGATCGCGACTATAGATTTCGAAATCATAGTGCGGATGGGAGTCCACGAATGTCAGCGACAGCGACTTCACACCGAGAGGATTGGGCGAAAAGGTGTAGGTCTTGCCTGATACCGCCGAGGCAATCGGAGGTGCTTCCTTAACTTCCACCTGTGCCTCGGTTGAAATGGCGCGAACAACGCTTGCGAGTCGCTCAGTGCCTGCAGGGTCCGGCTGTATTGCCGTCTCGGACCTGACAGCCTTTGGGATGGCTTCCACGATGTCGGTCACCGGGCAATTGTCTCGGCCGGTCGTCACGGCAACGAGGTCCAGTACTGGATAGACCATCACAAGCTGACAGTGCAGCCCGCTCGCCCAATAGACATTGCGGTCAGGTCGCGCCCAGAAGAAGTTCGAATAGCGAAACTCCGGCGCAAAGGAGAGCTTCATGTCCACCGTGGCGTGACTCACTCCGTCGATCCAGGCGGGCGACACCAGCGGTTTGCCCTCCCACGTCCCGTTGTGCAGATACAGATAGCCGAATTTCGCCATGTCGCGCGGATGCAGCGCCAGGCCGTATCCGCCGGTCGAGATGCCCTGCGGATCGCGCCGCCATTTCCACGCCGTGATGCCCAACGGACCGAACAGCTTCGCTTTCGCGTAATCCTCCGCACTCATGCCGGTCACTTTGGCAAGGATGGCCGATAGCAGATGTGCATTTCCACTATCGTAATTGAAGCCGTCTCCCGGCGAAGCAGCCATCGGACGATCGAGAATGTACTGGATCCAGTCCCGGCTCCGCTCCATGCCGGCCGTCGACTCCAATGAACGGTTGACACCGGCCCGGCCGTCCCGCGCCAGGCCGGACGTCATGTCCAACAGACTTTGAAGCGTGATCGCCTTCTTGTTGTCATCAAGGTTAGCAGCACTGCGCTCGCCGAAGAATGCCAGCATCCGCTGGTCCGTACCCTTCAGGAGACCATCCTGCAACGCCATCGATGTCAGCGTGCCGATGACGGCCTTGGTGACGGAATTGACCACGTGCGGCAGATCGGCAGTGTAAGGCGCGTAATAGGCATCCAGAACGATCTTGCCATGACGCACGATCAGCAGGCTGTCGAAATCGTTGCGGCTTCCGAGTTCCAGCAGTGCGGCGAGCGCTGCCGAATCGACGCCCTGCTCTTCCGGCGTCGATGTCTGCCAGCCCTGGGTCGGCCACACGACGGCCCGTCCCTCCTCTGCGATGACGCCCGCACTACAAAACGCGGCGGCGAACATGCCCAGGCCGAGCACAAGCTTCAGAACGGGAATTCGTGAAGATCGCATGACGGCCTCGCTGTGAGTTTTAACGCTGCGCGAGAACCATATCTCCAGCTACAGATTGTTCAACCGAATTGCAGCTTCATTCCGTCCGCGGACTTGCAGGTGCACAATCGCCTACACGGCAACAGGAACAAGCTTCGCGACGGCGCTGAGCAAATCGGTCTGGGTGATCAGCCCCTGAATCATGCGGTCCTGATCGACGATGATGACGGCGTGTGTTCGTCCATCGGTCAGCGTCGGCAGCAAGGTCACCGCGGGCGTCTGCATCGTCGCCGTCGCTGCGGGCGACATGGATTTTCCGACATCGCCCGATTCTTTCATCAGCTCACGGAGGCCGACCGTTCCGACGAGCTGTCCCTGCTTGCCCAGGACGGGAAGCGTGCGGACATTGTGCAGGAGCAGCCGCGAGCGGGCCAGCTCGGCACTATCCCGCAATCCGACCGTGACGACATCGCGCGACATGATGTCTCCGCACAGGATCGTGCCGTGCGAGCGCAACATGGCTTGCAGCTCGACCTGCCGCAGCAGCGTTTCGAGATCGTCGGGGCTGATATCGAAAGTCTCGCTGAGCGCTTCCAGCGCCTTGTCGATATCCTCGGCACGAAAGCCGACCCGGAGCTCCGGGCTGATATCCGATGTCTGATGCGGATTTGCTGATGGCACCGGCGCCCTGTGAGGATAGGTCCGCCGCGAGATCTTGTGGAACAGATAGCCCAGCCCGACCAGAAGCACCGAGTTCAGGCCGACAGGCACGAATGGAAACAGATAACCAGATGACGTAACGATTGGCCCGCCGATGATGGCCGTAAGGGCCGTCGCGCCACCGGGCGGATGCAGGCAGCGCGCAAAGGACATCGCCGCGATGGCGAGCGATACGCCGAAGCCGATCGCCAGAATCTGATCAGGAATGAGATGCGCGACAGCGACACCGATCAGAGCCGAGATGGTGTTACCGCCGATGATCGCCCATGGCTGGGCCAGCGGACTCGTGGGAACCGCAAACAAGAGCACAGCAGATGCGCCAAGCGGCGCCACGATCAGCGGCAGGCTGGAGCTGTCGCCCAGCACAGATCGGCAGATCAATCCCGTGAGCACGATGCCCAGCAGTGCGCCCAGGCAAGCAATCATGCGCTCGCCAAGCCGTGCCCCCGCCAGGATGGGGACGAACAGTCGAATACCTGTCTTGCGAGGTGCAACGTCGCTCGAAACGTTCCTTGGGTCTTCTCTTTTTGTCATTGAATCGAGACCGGCGCATGGCCCCGCCAGAATGACGGGCCCCCCTTTGACCACTATGCGCAAGCGCCTGCAATGTTGAATACGACACGCCGGCCTGACCATCGCGATCTGGCAGAGCTATCCCTGCTCGGCTACAACGGCACGGCCATTCGCCCGAACGCCCCCATCAGGAGGGCGCGACGGCGATCTCAAGGGAGGACCCATGGCCCGCATCGACTACAGCGACCCCGCCACAGCCAGCGAACGCACCCACGAGATCCTCGGCAAGAACCGCAATGCCAACATCTTCCGCATGATGGCGCATTCGCCGAGCTATCTCGAACAATATTGCCGGCTCGGCGGCGCCATCCGCAACAAGGGCGAGCTCGATCCCATCATCCGCGAACTGGCGATCACCCGCACCGGCATTCTCTGCGAGGCGCCGTATGAAGTCGCGGCACACAAGCGCATCGGCGGCTATGTCGGTGTGTCAAACGAACAGAACGCCGCGTTGGACGACTGGCAGGCGGCGACATGTTTCGATGACACGCAGCGCGCGGCGCTGGCGTTCACCGATGAGATCGTCAAACTGCATCGCCCCACCGACGCGACCTTCAAGGCGATCGCAGCCAAGCTGACACCCGGCGCGCTGGTGGAATTGCAGTTGTCAGTCGGCTTCTACATCATGACCTCGAAATTCCTCGAAAGTTTTGCTATCGACATGCAGCCCGTGTCCGAGGTCGTCTGAATTCACCACTGCTTGAGCACTCCATGTCGAAAACCACCCGCGCCACACAGACGCTGAGCAAGCTCGGCGCCGCGTTCACCCTGCATACCTACGAGTATGATCCGAATGCGGAGAGCATCGGCCTGCAGGCAGCGGAGGCACTCGGCATTGCGCCACAACGCATGTTGAAGACGCTGATGGCAGAGGTGGATGGCAAGCCGGTCTGCGTCGTCGTGCCCTCCGACAAGGAGGTCAGCATGAAGAAGCTCGCCGGAGCGTTTCACGGCAAGAGCGCGAAGATGATGCGCCCGGCCGACGCCGAACGGATGACCGGCTATCACGTCGGCGGTATCAGCCCGTTCGGACAGAAGAAGCGCGTGCCGGTCGCCATGGAGCAGGCGGCATTGTCGGAAAATACGATCTATCTCAATGGCGGCCAGCGCGGGCTGCAGATCGAGATTGCGCCGGAGGCCGCACGGGCAGCACTGGATGCGATGGCGGCCACACTGACGGACTGATGCGCATCACCGCTGTTTGAAGCGCGGGTATGCCGGTGTGATCACGATCCACTGTCGCAGGCGGGAACAGCAATGTAGGCTGCGCATTATCGATTTCAGACCTCAAGGGAGAATCGACATGCGCTCAATCCTGGCAGCAGCTGCACTTCTGGTCGTGATGGGCGCCACGCCCTCCATGGCCCGCGAATATCCATGGTGCTCGCGCACCTCGGCCACCGGCTTCAATCCGAGCTGTACGTTCACCTCCTATAACCAGTGCATGGCCACCGTGAGCGGCCAGCGCGGCGACTGCATGCAGAACCCGATGCTGGCCTATGGCGACCAGCGCCGCGGCCAGAGCCGCGCAATGCGCGGTCAGCCCAACGACTGGGACAATGGATGGAACAACGGCTGGAACAATAACTGGGATCGGCGCTGGTAGCCTCATAGGCCAATGACGGATTAGCCGAAGGCGTAATCCGTCGCAGGCGTTACGATGTCGGAGACGTGGCGGATTGCGCTTCGCTGATCCGCCACGTCTCCCTTGTCACTTTCGGCAATACGCCCACATCACGATCGCGATCGGCAGCCCAACGCCGAACCACGCAAAATAGCGGCCGGGATCGCCCGCGAGCAGCGCCGACAACAAGCCTGCCAGCGATAAGACGCCAATGACGATCGGCGCGCCGAACACGCGCCACCAGCTCGCCCTGCGCTCCTGCACCTCGCTCATGACGATCGTCCGAATGCTGCCGTCGCGCCGGCAGACAGCCGCGCCCCGCGCCTGACCTTGCTGCGCTTCACTGCCCACAGATACAGCCCGCTGCCGAGCACGATGATCGTGAAGACTGTGAGCAGCGCCCAGATAATCTTCAGCGGCATGCCGCCATAGTCGCCGAAATGCAGCGGCTGCGAGACGAGCACGGCTTTCAGATAGGTTGGCAGCTCGCTGGTGTCGGACACCTCGCCGGTCTCGCCATCAAGCAGCACGGGTTTCACCAACCGCGATGTCAAAGGCGTGTCGCCGCGCAGAAAAACGGCGAAGTGATGCGTTGACGTGAACGGCGTGCCAGGAAATGCGATGAAGGCCGGATCCATGCCGGGCGTCGTCTTCATGGCATTGCCGACGACCTTGTCCAGCGACGCGAGCTGCGTCGGCGTGGGCTTGCCGGCATAGGGTGCGGCCATGGCAGCCAATTCATTACGCTGCCAGATGCCGAGCATGACTTCGGCATAGGCGTTGATGACACCGGTGCCGCCGACCACCAGCGCCCACACGATGGTGACCACGCCAAGCAGATTGTGCCAGTCGAGCCACAAGATCCTGCGCGATTTCTGTTTGCGGATCGCCGCGAAATTCAGACGGCGCGTGAACGGCCAGTACAGCACCACGCCGGAAACAATGGCGATCATGAAGAGGAAGCCCATGACACCCATGAACCATTTGCCGGGAAGCCCGAGATACATGTCGGTATGCAGCCGCAGCATCACCAGCATCGGGCCGGTGCCGAGGAGACCCACCGGCTTCGCCGTATAGGCATCGAGTGCCTTCACCACCGTGGTCTGCGGATCGGAGGTCACCGACGTGTTGGTGAAGGTCGAGACCATGCCGGGCTCGTCCTTGTCCCACGCCACATAGAGCAACACACTGCCGGGATGATCCGCGATCGCGGCGCGGCCGATGGCATCGAGACTGAGCTTCGCCGCGCCCGGCACATGCACATCCATCTTCGGCGCATAGCCAAGCGCCTCGTCGATCTCATGATGAAAGATCAACGGCAGGCCCGTGAGGCACAGCAGCAGCAGAAAGACGGTCGAGACAAGGCTGGTCCATTTGTGGATCAGCGACCAGATGCGGGCCGTACGCGCTTTCAGGGGATCGATCCTTCTTCAACTACTGAAAATGTCGTCCCCGGCGAGCCGGAGACGACATGAGCAGATCATTTTGACGTGGCGACCGTGCGGCGAGCGTGACGTACAGCGACCTATTGTCGTGCCGGCTCGCTCGCCCGTACCGTTACCACTTGTAGCCGATGCTGCCGGTCACGCGGCGGCGATCGCCGTAGAAACAGGCTGTCGCAGTCGAACAGTTGGCGACGTAGATTTCGTCGGTGACGTTGTTGGCGTTCACTGCAAACCGCCAATTCTGCCAATCATAATGCACCGCGAGATCACCGAGGACTCGCGACGGCACTCCCAACGTATTCGCCTGATCGGCGTAGGACGAACCAACATAGCGCACGCCACCGCCGAAGCCGAAGCCACGCAGGATGCCTTCCTGGAAGGTGTAGTCGGCCCAGCCGGATGCCACCTGCTGTGGCGTATTCGTCGGCGTCTTGCCAATCAGCGTCGGATCGAAGTCCTTGCTGACGAACAGGTGGTAGGAGGTGAACGACCCGAGCACCTTGAAGCCGGGCGCTAGATTGGCCACGGCCTCGAGTTCAATACCACGCGACGTCACTTCGCCGCTCTGGGTCGGGATCAGCACGCTGGTGGGATCGGTAGTAAGCGCGTTCTGCCGCTTCAGGTCGAAATAGGCGAAGCCGAAGTGGCCGTCGAAACCCACCGGTTGGAACTTGACGCCGACCTCGGTTTGCTGACCGGTTTCGGGCAGCAGCAACTGACCGGAGCCGTTCACGCCAATAACCGGGTTAAAGCTGGTTGCATAGGAGATATAGGGCGCGAGGCCGTTGTCGAAGTTGTAGATCAGGCCGGCGCGACCGCTGAACTTGCCGGTATCGCGGCTCAGCGAAGGGGTGCCGGCAATGCGGCTGATATCGCTGGTATCGACCCAGTCGTTGCGGCCGGACAACACGAGGGTGAAGCGGTCGAGCTTGATCTGGTCCTGCAAATAGACGCCGAGCTGCTGCTGGGTGAGCTGGCTGTCGCGATAAGGAGCAGCCGTCAACGGCGCAGCACCAGTGTAGACAGGGTTGAGGACGTTGATCGGCGGCACACCTCCAGCGAAAGCCTGGGTGTCGCTGATCGAGTAGTATTTCAGGTCAAGACCGAACAATGTGGTGTGGCTGAGGATGCCGGTGTTGAATCGGTACTCGACCTGGCTGTCCATCTGCGCCTGATTGGCGATACCGCGCGTGCCGAAGGGAAAGCGCGCGAGATCGCCTGTCGTCTGGTTGGCGTAACCGCTGCCGGTGACACCCGTGTAGTTCACGTCGACATGCGCGAAGCGCGCATTCTGACGGAAGGTCACGCTGTCCGACAGCTTGCGCTCAAACTGGTAGCCGAGCATTTCCTGCTCGCGCTTGAATTTGTCGAAGTTCGGTTCGCCGCCGAAGAAGCTGGTCGGAATACGGCCGAACGGCGCACTGGTGACCGTGCCCACATAGGGCAGGAACTGGGCGGCGCGGGTCTCGTTGTAGGAGGCCGACGCGAGGATCGTCAGCGTGGTGTCGACATCCGGCTTCCAGGTTACCGATGGTGCGATGAAGTAGTTGTTGTTCGGCGTGAAGTCGGTTTGCGTGCCACCGTTCTGCACCTGACCGACGAAGCGAGTATAAAGTTCGCCATTGCCCGGTGCGAGCTTGATCGGCGTATTGATGTCAAAGCCAATATAGGCATTTCCGAAATTGTCGACGCCCGTCTCGATGTAACGGATCGGCTCGGCCTGCGGCATCTTGCTGACGACATTAACAATACCGCTCGGGCTGGAGCCGCCATACAGGATCGCCGACGGGCCGCGCAGGATTTCCACGCGCTCCATGTTGGAGGGCTGCAGCTTCCAGCTTGCATAGGAGGTGTAGAAAAGCTGGAGACCGTCGAGGAACACGCTGTTGTCGTCGGACTTGAAGCCACGGATGAGGAACCAGTCGTTGCGGAAGTCGGAACCGAAGGTGCCGGCCAACACGCCCGGCGCATAGCGCAAGGCGTCATCAAAGCTACGTGGCTTCTGATCGCGGATCTGCTCGGCACCGATCACAGAGATCGACTGCGGCGTTTCGTTGATCGGCGTGTTGGTCTTGGTGCCCGTCGAGCTGCGATTGGCGACATAACCCTGGATCGGACCGCGCGGGCTCTCCACGAATACGTTGCTGCGCGGCGGCTGAGCCACCGGACGCGGCGCAACGGCGGTGCGGGCGCGCGGCGTGCGGCTCGGCGCGGCGGCCGCGCGGCGACGCTGCTGCGGCTGGTTGACGACCACGGGCGGCAAAGGCTGCGCACCGGTCTGCGTGGAACTGGACTGCGCCAGCGACGTATCGAGCGTGACGACGCTGAGCGCACAGACCGACGACAGAAGCGCGAGACGCGACAAACGAATGGTACTGTTCAAGGTGATCCCCAAAATCTCATCCGCATCGACATATTCGATGATGGATGACCTCATATGATGGATCGGGGTTAGAGGGACGGCCGCGTCACCGCCAATAGAAGCGTTCCAAACAACAAGCATTCTGCGGCAGTGTGACATCACTGCCGCAGATTTTAATGGTTCTAAATTCAGCGGGTATTTTTCTCAGCAAGATGCAGTCCAGGCGCGGCGGTCATGTCTGCCCGCAAATAGTTGTGGCGCCGTCGCGCGCGATTCTTGCCTTTCCCGGTGAATAGTTACGCGGCGCGCACCGAGCGCAGGAAGTTGCCTACCTCCTGCTTCAGTCGCGTGCTTTCGCTCGACAGCGACTGCGCCGCGGACAGAACCTGCGATGAGGCCGAGCCTGCTTCCTCGACACCGCGCTGCACATCGGTGATGTTCGAACTCACCTGCATCGTACCTGCTGCGGCCTGCTGCACGTTGCGCGAAATCTCCTGCGTGGTGGCGCCCTGCTCTTCAACGGCCGATGCGATGGCGGAGGCGATCTCCGACATCTGGCCGATGGTCATGGAGATCTCCTTGATGGCCGAGACCGAATCCTCGGTCGCTTTCTGGATGCCCGAGACCTGCTGACTGATTTCACCCGTGGCCTTTGCAGTCTGCTCGGCCAGCGCCTTCACTTCCGCGGCAACCACCGCAAAGCCGCGACCGGCCTCACCGGCGCGCGCGGCCTCGATGGTCGCGTTGAGCGCCAGCAGATTGGTCTGGCCCGCGATATTGTTGATCAGCTCGACGACATCGCCGATGCGTGCCGCGGCCGTCGCCAGTTCGCTGACGCGGTTGTTGGTATTGTCAGCCTGCGCAACGGCCTCGCTGGCAATGCGCGCGGCGCCCTGCACCTGGCGGCTGATCTCGTGCACGGACGACGACATCTCCTCGGTGGCGGATGCGACCGACTGCACGTTTGTCGCGGCTTCTTCCGATGCCGCCGACACAGCGATCGCCAAAGCCTGCGAGCGATCCGATGTTGCCGTCAATGTGGTGGCTGAACCTTCCAGCTCTTTCGAAGCAGACGATACGGTCTCGACAATCTGCCCGACGGCGCCCTCGAAATCGGCGGCAAGCTTCATCATATCCGCCTTGCGCTGTTCGGCCGTACGGCTTTCCGTAGCGATCTGCGCAACCTTCATGCGCTCGACTTCGAGGCCGTTCTCCTTGAATACACTCAGCGCCGTCATGATCTCCCCGATCTCGTCGGCGCGCTTGCTTGCCGGAATGTCGACGGTGAGGTCTCCTTTAGCGAGCTTGTTCATCGTGGCGATGCTTGCCTTCAACGGACGCACCACGCTGCTGCGCGCCACAACATAGCTGACAACGATGGCGAGCAGCATCACGCCGAGCGTCGCATAGATAATGGTCCAGAGCGTGTCGTTGGCGGTTTCGAGAAACTCGACCTTCTTGATGCCCACATAGAGAATGCCGATCACGTTGCGGTTGGCGTCGAAGATCGGATCATAGACGGTCATATACGGCTCACCGAGGATAGCCACTTCACCACGGAACGCGGTCTTGCCATTGAAGACCGCGTCATAGGCCGGCCCTTTCGCCAGCTGCGTGCCGATGGCACGGGTGCCATCCGGCTTCATCACATTGGTGGAGATGCGGGTATCATTCATGAAGATCGTTGCGGTGCCGCCGACCAGCGTCTTGATCTTGTCGACCGCTGCGAAATTGCCGTTCAGCGGCTTGCCGTCCGCCAGCAGCTTGCCATCCGCGATACTGTACTTGTCGCCGCTCTCACGCAGCACGTTCCAGGCGACGCGCATATTGGTCTCGACCCGCTCTGTCGCGGATTTGGCGGCGCCCTGTTCGAGCACATATTTGGCGACCAGCGTGATGCAGACGCCGAGGATGAGAATGCCGGAGACCGTCATCAACATGATGCGCGGGCCAAGACCGAGACCCCGGCGACGGCCGGGTTTGGGTTGGAAGGCGGACAATGGCATTGCGATCTCCTGTCGCGCCGACCCCTCGGTCGTGCGCTCAAAGCCGAACGGCTCCAGACACACTCACTGCACAACGTCGACGAGGTATCCGGACCCGCAATTCAAGAAACAAGTTCCATCATTATGATTCAGTTCTATCGGCTAGCCGTTGGAAAGCAGTTAATGTTCGCCTGGCGGAAAAGGTATAATCGTCTGATCTTGCGTGTTTTTCGGCATCTAAATACCTGAATCGAGGCTCATTCCTGGCGTCCATTCGACGCATCTACCGATGCGCGCTCCGCTGCCGCGCATGGTGCCCGCGCGCCAGCGTGACTTGTGCCACCCGGCGAACTGCCGCCTATGGAAAGCTGCATTGACCATCGAGCCGATGACCCCTTCCGCTCCGCCGCGACAAACGATCGTCGGCTGGTTCGCCAACCAGCCTTATCTCCTGCTCAGCCTCACCTCGCTGTTCTGGGCCGGGAATATCGTGCTCGGCCGCTATGTCGCGGGCCACGTCCCGCCAGTGACACTGGCCTGCGTGCGCTGGATTGGGGCCTTCTTCCTGTTGCTCCCCTTCGCCTGGGCGCATCTGCGCACGGACTGGCCGGTCCTCCGCGCGCAGCTTTCTCTCATGACCATGCTGGCGCTGACCGGCTTCGCCGCCAATACGGTGCTGGCCTATTGGGGCCTGCAATACACGCAGGCCCTGAATGCGCTGCTGATCCAGTCATCGGGCCCGCTCTGCGTCGCGCTGTGGACGCTGATCCTGTTCGGCGTGCGGCTGACGGTGGCGCAACTGCTCGGCATTGTGGTCTCCATGGCCGGCGTGCTGATCATCATCCTGCGCGGCGATCTCACCGCACTGGCCAGTATTCAGATCAACAAGGGCGATGCGATGCTGTTCGCAGCGCTGCTGGTGTTCGGCATCTATTCGGCGCTGATGCTGCGGCGACCGGTGACGCATCCGATGTCGCTGATCGCCTTCACCACGGCCGGCGGCGCGATCCTGACCCTGCCGGTCAGCATCTGGGAACTCAATTCGGGTTCGCCGCTGATCTTCGACACCGTGACGCTGCTGACGCTCGCCTATGCCATGATCTTTCCATCAGCGCTGGCCTATCTGTTTTTCAATCGCGGCATCGTACTGATCGGCCCGAATCGCGCGGCACCATTTCTGCATCTGATGCCGGTGTTCGGCTCGGTATTGGCCATCGCGTTTCTCGGCGAGCAGCCGCAACTGTTTCACCTCATCGGCTACGTGCTGGTACTGTCGGGCGTATTGATCGCATCGCGGCGATAGACCGAACATCCGGTCCGGCCTGCCAGACTCGGGAGTAGAAACATCTCATGACCGTTTTCTCGCTCGCCCACCTCACCGTGCTATCGCTGGCGCCGCCAGAGATGATCGACCTCGCCGCGCGCTGCGGCTACCGGAGTGTCGGACTGAGACTGATCGCCGTGACCGCGGAAAGCCCCGGCTACCCGCTGATGAACGACAAGGCGATGATGCGGCAAACCAAGGCGCGTCTCGCCGACACCGGACTGCACGTGCTCGATATTGAACTCGTCAAGATCACGCCCGGGATCGACGTCGCGGCGCTTGAGCCGATGCTCACCGCCGGCGCGGAGCTCGGAGCCCGCCATGTCATCGTCGCGCCCTATGATCCCGACTTGTCCCGCCTCGCCGACCGACTGGCGGCCATCGCCGATCTTGCGGCGCGATACGGCATCATGCCGGTGATGGAGTTCTTTCCCTGGACCAATGTGTCGAACCTGCACAAGGCACGCGCCATCGTCGAGACCGCGGGCCGCGCCAATGCGGGTATCCTTGTCGATACGTTGCATTTTGACCGCTCCGACAGCAGCCTCGCCGAACTCGACGACATGCCATCGCACTTACTGCCGTTTTTCCATTTTTGCGATGCTCCGGCGGAGAAGCCTGGCACGGTGGAAGGACTGCTGCACACCGCGCGCGCTGAACGGCTGCCACCTGGCGACGGCGGCATCGACCTCCGCGCCATCGTCGCGCACCTGCCGAAGCATATTCCGGTCGCGCTCGAAGTGCCGATGGATGCGCTGACCCGGGAGCGCGGCCCCGAAGAAGTCGCGCGCCGCGCAATCGCCGGCGCGAAGCGCCTGCTGGGAGATTGAGAATCCAGCGAGTCATCTACACGCACATGCCACTGCCCGGCATAGCACCTGTCCCGCGCGCGTTATGCCAGTGTATGAACGATAACCGGCCCGGCTATCGCTGTGGCTGGTCCAATCAGCAAGGGCGCTAGATTCTGTTCGCTCCATGCGAGCCCGCGTCGGTTCGACTCCTCGGCGCCCGCGAAATTGTTGAAGATGCTGATCGCCGTCACCGTATCGTCGGACGCATAGACCACATAATAGGCCATGAAACCTTCGACATCACTGATGATCGGAATGGCACCTTCCTTGATCCTGCGCGTCAGTTCCTCAGCCATGCCGGTCTTTGCCTTGCTCTGACGAATGGCAGCATACATGGGACGCTCCTTTACCCGTAAGCTGCCCGCGATCGCACCTGCCGCGATCATGCATCGCACACACTCATCATCGGCGGGACGAGCAGCAGGGTTTCCCGCCCATAGAACCTACGCCATCCCGCGCAACGACGCCATCTGACGCCTCCCCACCCACTATGCGCCTCCGATCAATATTCCCACCGCCAGAACGATGACGCCGCCAAGCACCACCTGAAAGACGGCCTGCAGGAACGGCGTATCCATATAGCGCGCCCTGATATAGGCGATGGCCCAGAGTTCGAAAAAAACGACAACACCCGCGATGGCCGTCGCGATCCAGAATGCATTCGGCCAGCTGTCCGGCACGAGATAAGGCAGAGTATGGCCGAGACCGCCCAGCGTCGTCATCAGCCCACAGATGCCGCCACGTAGCCACGGCGAGCCGCGTCCGGTCATGGAGCCATCGTCCGACAGTGCTTCGGCGAAACCCATGCTGATGCCGGCGCCGATCGACGCGGCGAGGCCAACAAGGAATGTCTGCCAGTTGTGATGTGTTGCAAACGCGGCCGCAAACAGCGGCGCCAGCGTCGATACGGAGCCGTCCATCAAGCCCGCAAGACCTGGCTGGACATATTGCAGGACGAACATCCGGTGGCGGGTGTTGTCCTCCACCGTACGAACGTCGGACGTCAGGATGGCATCCGATAATTTGGCCGCGAGATGCTCGTGTCCTTTTTCCAGCTCGGCCAGATCGCCCAGCAACTTGCGAACGCCGACATCCGTCGCCTGCTCGGCGGCCCTGGCATAAAAGCGCTCGGCCTCGAACTCCATCCTCTCGGCCTCCTTGCGGATGGTTTCGAGCGACAGGTTACGCGTGAGCCAGATTGGTCGGCGGCGGATGAAGCCCTTGACGTCTTCGCGCCGGATCGGCGGAAGGTTCGGTCCGAAGCGCTCCTCATACATCTGCAACAGCAGATGCCGATGGCCCTTTTCCTCTTCGGCCATCTCGCTGAAGACTTTCGCGGAATCGGGATAGCGCTCTGCCAGATCCTCGGCGAAGCTGAGATAGATCCGGCTGTCCTCTTCCTCGCTGGAGATCGCAACCGCTAGCACCTCGCGTTCGGTGAGGTCCGAAAACGCCTTCATATCAATGCCTTACTTAGTTTAGAACTATTCTAATTTATATAAGAGCTGCTGTGCATTTGTCAAAGAGCTTTGCGCCTGCGCGGCGCTGAACCTGTCGCTGGTCAGGAAGCAGTAGCGGCGACGAGCAGCACCGCGACGAAACGACCGCGCGTGCTCCAGACGCCCCGGCATTCGCATCGACCCCGACGCGGAGACGCTGCGGATCAGCGGCCGTCTGCAGGTGCTGTCGCTCACGAACGCGATAAGGTCGACCCGGTGCTGCAGACGTCGATGCATGGCCTACACCATCGACAGCGCACTAACCCGAACTGCATACCTTTCCGCTTCCGTGTGTCACCGACCTCCGCTAGTTTGCCCGCAACAAATGTGGGCTACCAAAGCCGATTCAGGGAGAAAAGCGGAATGCACGGACTTTCAATTCTTCGCGGTGTGGCGAGCACATCCTTTATCGGAGCGCTGCTGTTGGCGACGCCGGATGCCATCGCACAAACTGCGAACTATCCTAACCGGGCGATCACGCTGGTGCTCCCTTTCGCCGCCGGCAGCGGCACCGACACCACGACGCGCCTGATCGCCAAGGAACTCGGCACCGCACTGAACGCCAACACCGTGATCGACAACAAGGCCGGCGCCAATGGCTCGATCGCCGCCAGTTTCGTCGCCCGCGCCCCCGCCGACGGTTACACGCTGTTCGTCACGACCAACACGACGCATTCGGCCAATCCTTTTCTGCTCAAGACCATGAGCTATGATCCGATCAAGGATTTCACGCCGATCGCGCGCACCGGCGACCTGCCCTTCATGCTGGTGATCAATCCTGAGATTCCCGCCAACTCCGTGGAAGAGCTGATCGCGCTCGCCAAGAAAGAGCCGGGCAAGTACTCCTACGCATCGGGCAGTTCGTCGGCGATCGTCTCGGGCGCGACCTTTGCCCGCCTCGCCAAGCTCGATCTCCTGCACGTGCCTTACAAGAGCTCACCACCGGCGCTCACCGATGTCATCGCCGGCCGTGTCAGCATGATGTTCGTCGACGTTCCGACCGGCCTGCCGCATGTCAACGCCAAGGCGTTGAAGTCGCTCGCGGTGACCACCAAGTATCGCTCCAAGCTTCTGCCCGACCTTCCGACCATGGACGAGGCCGGCGTGAAGGGCTTCGACATTACGTCGTGGCAGGGCTATCTCGGCCCGGCCAACATGCCGAAGGACATTGTCGTCAAGCTCAACGCCGAAATCCGCAAGATCGTCGAACGCCCCGAGATCCAGAAAGACCTCGCCAACCGCGGCATGGAAGCCTTCTCCGGTACGCCGGAAGAATTCGACGCCTTCCTGAAGGATCAGCTCAAGGTGTGGGAGAAGCTGATCACGGATGCGGGGATCGAGAAGCAGTAACTAGGGATCGGCCTCTCAACTGTCGTCCCCGCGAAGGCGGGGACCCATAGCCTCCGTCCTGTCAAAAGAAGCTCTCGCGGCAGAGTGTCGAAGCACTGACCTTGGTTATGGGTCCCCGCCTTTGCGGGGACGACGTGGAGGGGCTGGCGTGCATGTACTACGTATACATTCTCGCCAGCGGTCGTCATGGTACGCTGTATATCGGCGTAACTAATAATATGGCTCGGCGAATAATGGAGCATCGGACGGGAAAGGGTTCGAAATTCGCTCGGGAGTACAAGATTTTCCGGTTGGTCTATGTCGAGAGCTACGACCGACCCAGCGATGCCATCACGCGTGAAAAGCAGCTCAAGAAGTGGAATCGTGACTGGAAGATCCGGCTGATCGAGACGGACAATCCCGAATGGAGCGACCTGTCGCCGCTGCTGGCGAATGACTCGTAACTTGGCCATGACCTTTCAACGGGTCGTCCCCGCGAAGGCGGGGACCCATAGCCTCCGTCCTGTCAAAAGAAGCTCTCGCGGCAGAGCGTCAATGCACTGACCTTGGTTATGGGTCCCCGCCTGCGCGGGGACGACGGAAAGACCTGAGCAGGATGACAACAGCGGTAGCCTAACCCGCAGCCGAGGCGACGCCATGCCGCAGATCTTTCCCCTGCTGTCACCCAGTCGTCACGGAACTGTCAGCGCAGCGTAACGCCCGCGCCTCAGAACACGCCGCATGGTCACCACAAGGAGACACACCATGCGCAGCACATTCCTCTGCTCCGTCGCTTCCCTCGTCATGCTCACATCCGCCGCTTTCGCCCAGACCGAAGGTGAATTCCCCGCCAAGCTCGCCGGCCATGCCGTGCTGCCGGCGACGTCGACCATCGATGCGCCTGCGGATGCGCCGAACGACCTGAAGACCTCGGGCAAATACACCACCGGCAAGCGCGTCGACGCGCTCGGCACCGTGATGGGCAAGTCCTATGAGCGCGCCACCGGCATCTCGCTGCCGATGAAGGGCCAGCCGCTGCAGGGCCATTCCGGCATCAAGGTGATGCCCGACGGTTCGTTCTGGGTGCTGACCGACAATGGCGCCGGCTCGCGCTACAATTCGGCCGACTACATGATCTATCTCAATCATCACAAGATCGACTGGAAAAACGGCAAGGTCGAGCGTCAGGCCACCGTGTTCCTGCACGATCCCGACAAGAAGGTGCCGTTCCGCATCGTTCATGAAGACACCGCCAAGCGCTATCTGACCGGCGCCGATG
Organism: Tardiphaga sp. OK245; assembly: GCF_900108575.1. Classification (NCBI taxonomy): domain Bacteria; kingdom Pseudomonadati; phylum Pseudomonadota; class Alphaproteobacteria; order Hyphomicrobiales; family Nitrobacteraceae; genus Tardiphaga; species Tardiphaga sp. OK245. Next base: position 219,916 of record NZ_FNWZ01000004.1, read on the forward strand.
TCGACACCGAAGGCTTCCAGATCGTCGGCGACAATTTCTGGATCGGCGAGGAATTCGGCCCCTACATCATCAAGGCCGACAAGACCGGCAAGGTTCTGGCTGTGTTCGACACCGTCGCCGACGGCAAGCCGGTGCGTTCGCCCGACCATTGGTCGGTGCAGTCGCCGGGTGCGCCGGGCGCCACCTACACCACCGTCAATCTGCGCCGCTCCAAGGGCTATGAAGGCTTCGCCTCCTCCAAGGATGGCAAGTTCCTCTACGGCCTGCTCGAAGGCCCGATCTGGGATGCCGAGAAGAAGGACTGGGAAAAGGTCGACGGCAAGGAAGCTTCGCGCATCCTGGAATTCGACGTCGCCAACGAGAAGTTCACCGGTCGCTACTGGCAGTATGTGTTCGAACAGAACGGCAATGCCATCGGCGACTTCAACATGATCACCGCCGACAACGGCCTGATCATCGAGCGTGACAACGGCGAAGGCACCAAGGACAAGGCCTGCGCCGACGGCAAGCGCGGTGAAGACTGCTTCCCGGATCTCGCCAAGTTCAAGAAGGTCTACAAGATCGAACTGAACGACGCCAATGTCGGCAAGCCCGTTCGCAAGATTGGTTTCATCGACCTGATGAAAATCCAGGACCCGAACAAGCTGGCCCGCAAGCCGCTGAATGATGGTGTGCTGACCTTCCCGTTCTTCACCATCGAGAACGTCGACCAGGTTGATGCCACCCACATCATCGTCGGCAACGACAACAACCTGCCGTTCTCGTCGAGCCGCGAGCCGAACAAGGCCGATGACAACGAGTTCGTGCTGCTCGAAGTCGCCGACTTTCTGAAGGCGAAGTAAGCAACGCGAGCAGGCCCCCGCCTGAAACGACGAAAGCCCTCCCGCAAGGGAGGGCTTTTTGCGTTAGAGCGTGATCTACTTTCCTCTCCCACAAGGGGAGAGAGGGGAAGAAGAGCCTCTACGCCGCACGCACCTTGGTCAGGAACTCGTCCACCGCCGTTCGCAACATGCCGGACTGGGTGTCGAGCTCCCTGGCATTCGACAACACCTGCGAGGCCGCCGTCCCGGTCGCTTCTGCTGCGCTGCTGACGCCGCCGATATGTTCGCTGATTTCACTGGAGCCCGCCGCGACCGACTGAATGTTGCGCGCGATTTCCCGCGTGGCCTCGCCCTGCTCCTGGACGGCCGTGGAGATGCTGGTGGTGATCTCGCTCATCTGCGCGATCGTGCCGGTAATGGCGCTGATCGACAGCACGGCTTCGCTGGTGGACGCCTGCATCGCGGCAACCTGGGCGGAGATCTCTTCGGTGGCCTTGGCGGTCTGGCTCGCCAACGCCTTCACTTCAGAGGCGACGACCGCAAAGCCGCGGCCGGACTCGCCGGCGCGCGCCGCTTCGATGGTCGCATTCAGCGCGAGCAGGTTGGTCTGGGAGGCGATGCTGTGGATCAACTGAACCACTTCGCCGATCTTCTCCGCGCCGCTGGACAGCAGCTGAACGGTCGCATTGGTGCGCTCCGCGTCGCCGACTGCCTTGCTGGCAATTTGGCTCGACTGCGAGACCTGCCGCAGGACTTCGCTGACCGAAGCCGACAATTCCTCGGCGGCGGCTGCAACCGTGCTGACATTGTCAGACGACCGCTCCGACGCGGCGCCGACCGTCGATGCACGCGAACTGGCATCGCTGGCGGTCGCCGTCATGGATTGCGCGGTGGTCTGCATCCCTGCCGCTGCCGTCGATACCGAGCGAACAATCCCGTTGACGCTGCGTTCGAAATCATCGGCGATGCTCTCCATGGTCGAACGACGCTCGGCAGACGCGCGCGCCTGCGTCTCGGCTTCGATCTTGTCGAGCCCGCGAATCCGGACCGCGTTGTCCTTGAAGACCTGAACGGTCGATGCCATCGCACCGATCTCATCGCCGCGCCCGGTCCCGGGAATGTCGTCTTCGAGCGCGCCATCGGCCAGCGTGCGCATCCGCGCACCGAGCTGACCGAGCGGGCGGCTGATGCTGCGACCGATCATCCAGGCGATGCCGCCCGCGACCGCACCGATAGCAAGGATCGCCAAACCGAGCGCCCAGACGATCGGCTTCAACCTGGCGTCGAGGTCTTCCAGATAGGCTCCGGCGCCCACATACATGTTCCATCCCGGGATCGCAGCGGCATAAGCAACCTTACGCAGCGGCTCCGTCTGGCCAGGTTTGACGTAGTCGTAGAACATCGTGTGCTCGCCCTTGGCAGCAACACTGTCGCGCCACTCGCGACCGATCGCCTTGCCATTGGTCACCACATCGAGACGGTTCTGACCGATCTGCTTGGCATCCGGCGACAACACCGTGACACCATCCATCATGGAGCCGAACAGATAGCCGGCGCCGTTGTCGTAGGTCATCGTATTTGCACGACGACCGAATTCAGCCATCGCGGCTTCCTTGGTGAGCTGGCCGGCGTCGACTTGTTTCTGCAGTCCGATCGCCACGCTGCGCGCGGCATCGACGAAGTGACGAAGCTCCTCGATCCTTGAAGTCATCATTTCGCGCTGAACGAAATATCCCGCGAGAACGCCTGACGCGCACAGCCCGAGCAACATGACACCCACCAGAATACCGAGCTTGGGCGTGATCGTCAGATTACTTATCTTCACAATGAGTTCTCCAAAAAAGGTCGCGGGTGCAAATACCAATTGAGGAGAGAATACCGAACAGACCTTTTTTTGTTCTTTACAAACCAAACCCGCAAATCATCGAGCTTGTGATACTTGATGACGAGCAACGATTGCAGCGCTACAAGATCTCGCTCTCCGCGAGAGAAGAGGAAAGGCTCTACGCTGCGCGAACCTTCGCGAGGAATTCATCCACCGCCTTGCGCAGGATGCTGGACTGGCCGTCCAGCTCCTTCGCATTCGACAGCACCATGCCTGCCGCCTGCCCCGTTGCTTCCGCCGCTGCGCTGACGCCGCCGATATGAGCGCTGACCTCGCTCGAGCCTGCGGCAACCGACTGGATGTTGCGCGCGATCTCCTGTGTGGCCGAGCCCTGCTCTTCCACTGCCGACGAGATCGTCGTGGTGATCTGGCTCATCTGCGCGATCGTACCGGTGATGGCGTTGATCGAGTTGACAGCCTCCTGTGTCGACGCCTGCATCGCCGCAACCTGCGCCGAGATTTCCTCGGTCGCCTTGGCCGTCTGGCTCGCCAGTGCCTTCACTTCCGACGCGACGACCGCAAAGCCACGGCCGGATTCACCGGCGCGTGCCGCTTCGATGGTTGCGTTCAGCGCAAGCAGATTGGTCTGCGAGGCGATGTTGTGGATCAGCTGCACGACCTCGCCAATCTTCTCGGCGCCGCTGGAGAGCTGCTGCACCGTCGCATTGGTGCGCTCCGCATCGCCCACGGCCTTGCTGGCGATATCGCTCGAGGCTGCGACCTGACGCAGCACTTCGCTGACCGATGCCGATAGTTCTTCAGCCGCGGCGGCAACCGTGCTGACATTGTCAGATGAGCGCGCCGATGCCGCTCCGACCGTCGATGCGCGCGAGCTCGCGTCGCTGGCTGTCGCCGTCATCGACTGCGCGGTGCTCTGCATACCAGCCGCGGCGGTGGAGACGGAACGCACGATGCCGTTGACGCTGCGCTCGAAATCATCGGCGAGGCTTTCCATAGCCGCACGGCGTTCGGCAGCAACACGGGCCTGCGATTCCACCTCGATCTTGTCGAGCCCGCGGATACGCACCGCGTTGTCCTTGAACACCTGAACCGTTGCGGCCATGGCGCCGATCTCGTCGCCCCGATCGACGTCGGGGATCGCTTCATCCAGCGCGCCATCGGCGAGACCGCGCATGCGCGCGCCGAGCCGGCGAAGCGGGATGGTGATGCTGCGGCCAATCATCCAGGCAAGCGCGCCGAGAATGACAATGACCGCGAGTGCCGCGATCATCACGGTGCGCGCACTCTCCCAGAGCTGTACCTGTAGGTCGTCGATATAGACGCCGGTGCCGATCACCCAGCCCCAAGGCTCGAAACCAACGACATAAGACAGCTTCGGCTGCGGTGCGTCCTTGCCGGGTTTCGGCCAAAGATAATCGACGAAGCCGGCCTTCTGCTTCTTCACGACATCGGCGAACTCGACAAACAGCCGCTTGCCGTTCGGGTCCTTGTTGCCGGAGAGATCGCTGCCGTTCATCTCGGGCTTGATCGGATGCATCACCATGCGCGGCTGCAGGTCGTTGATCCAGAAGTAATCGCCATTGCCGTAGCGCAGTTTACCGATACGCGCCGCTGCGGTCTTGCGCGCGGCCTCGTCCGACACGCCGCTACGCTGAATCGTCGCGTATTCTTCCTGCGCAATGCCGAGCGCCAGCTCCGTAAGATGGGTCAATTCGCTCTGACGCTGCTGTTTGAGGGAGTCGCCGAGGGTGTTCAGCTGCATCCAGGCCAGCCCGGCGAGGCCAAGAAAGCTCAAGCCAATGATGCTGTACAGGCGAAGGCCGATCGAAATTTTCAAACGATTCATGGGAAGTATCCCTGTAAGGCGCGCTGAAATAAGCGAGTCACCATCGCAGGGTGTAGTTTCGAGTTCGTGAAGTGGTGTGTAGTTCCGTTTTTGCAACCGCGGTTATAGGTTACCTCGAATGCACCAAAAGTCGCGCGACAGGTAGCTGCGCACCACTATGAACTATCATTGTGCAGATTTTAATTTGGTGGTGCAGCGATACGACGCAGCGGCCGAAGCTCAATAGTTCAGGCAAGTCCAGCCTGGTAGCTCCCCGAGCGCAGCTAAGCCGCGCTCGGGGAAGGATTTGACTCAGGCTGCTCTCACCTTGGCGAGGAATTCATCCACGGCGGTGCGCAGCATGCCGGACTGGCTCTCCAGCTCCTTTGCATTCGACAGCACCTGTGACGCCGCGGAGCCGGTGGCCTCGGCTGCGCTGCTGACGCCGCCGATATGATTGCTGATCTCATTCGCGCCGGCCGACACCGACTGAATGTTGCGCGCGATTTCCTGCGTCGCCGTGCCCTGCTGCTCCACCGCCACAAAGATCGTGTTGGTGATCTGGCTCATCTGGGCGATGGTGCCGGTGATGGCGCCGATCGATGCAACGGCCTCGCTGGTCGATGCCTGCATGGCGGCGACCTGCGCCGAAATTTCCTCGGTAGCCTTGGCGGTCTGGCTGGCCAGCGCCTTCACCTCCGACGCAACCACGGCAAAGCCGCGACCGGACTCGCCGGCACGTGCGGCTTCGATGGTCGCGTTCAGCGCCAGCAGATTGGTCTGGGAGGCAATGCTGTGGATCAGCTGTACCACTTCGCCGATTTTCTCAGCGCCGCTCGACAGGATCTGAACAGTCGCATTGGTGCGCTCGGCATCGCCTACCGCCTTGCTGGCGATCTCGCTGGAAGCCGATACCTGACGCAGCACTTCACTGACTGACGCCGACAATTCCTCCGCAGCCGCCGCAACCGTGCTGACATTGTCGGACGAGCGCGTCGAAGCTGCACTGACCGTCGCGGCGCGCGAGCTTGCATCGCTTGCCGTCGCCGTCATCGACTGCGCGGTGCTCTGCATGCCGACTGCGGCGGTGGAAACCGAGCGGACGATACCCGTCACGCTGCGCTCGAAATCCGTGGCCATCGCCTCCATGGCGGCTCGGCGCTCCGCGGCGATACGGCCCTGCGCATCCGCCTCGACCTGTTCCAGCGAGCGGATACGCAGCGCGTTGTCCTTGAACACCTGAACCGTCTTGGCCATCGCACCGACTTCATCGCTACGGCCAACGCCGGGAATTTCCTCATCCAGCGCACCATTGGCGAGCGACTCCATGCGCGATCCCAGCATGCCGAGCGGCTTGGTGATGCTACGGCCGATCAGCCACGCGATCGCACCCGCCACTGCGGCAATGGCCAGCATGGCCAGGCCGAGCGCCCAGATGATCGGTTTCAGATGGGCGTCGAGGTCATCGAGATAGGCGCCGGTGGCAATAAACATGTTCCAGCCGGGAAGCGCCGCGGCATAGCCCATCTTGCGCGACGGGACTTGCTCATTGGGCTTCTGGAATTCGTAGGTCAGAATCTTGGTGCCGTTGGCTGCGACGCCGTCGCGGAATTCACGCGTAATGGCAACGCCACTGACCTTGACGTCGAGCCGGTTGGATCCCGCCTTGAAGCCCGGCAAATGAACCACCTCACCGTCCATCGTGTAGATGAACAGATAGTTGCCGTTGTCATAGGTCATCGGCTCGATGCGGCGTACCAACTCGGCGGTCGCGGCTTCCTTGGTGAGCTTGCCTGCTGCGACATCCTTCTGGATGCTGGCCGCTACGTTGGTCCCGATTTCGACGATCGACTTCAGCTGCTCGGTTCGCGCGGAGAGCATCTCGCTCTTGACCATATAGGCGGCCAGAATGCCCGCGGCGCAGAGGCCAATCATGGTCACGGCCACCAGAACGGCGAGCTTGTACGTAATACGGATATTGGCGAGCTTCACGGCTGTATTCCCCCGGGCGTGCGATTTTCGATCGCTGATTCCTCGGAGTAAAATGTATCGGGGTAGTGTTCCCAAATCCTTACACGTGCGGGGCGGGGGCAAACCTGCCGCGCCGACCTGAATGTGAACATTTTCCGTAAAACGAAAAAATCCCCGCCTTTCGGACGGGGATTTCGGCAATGTCAGTTCGGGTAAGAGACACTCAGAATGTCAGCGCCTTGGCCTGTTTCACCTGCGGCAGCGCCTGCACCTTGCTCAGCACATCGGCCGGCACAACGCCGTCGATCTCCACCAGCGCAATGGCGTCACCGCCCTGCTCGTTGCGGCCGAGATGGAAGGTTGCGATGTTGACCTTGGCATCGCCGAGCAGCGAAGCGAACTTTCCGATGAAGCCCGGCTTGTCCTCGTTGGTGACATAGATCATCGATTTCCCGAATTCGGCATCGACGCGGATACCCTTGATATCAACCAGCCGCGGCTTGCCGTCATGATAGACAGTGCCGGACACCGAGCGTTCCTGCCGTTCGGTGATAACCGTAACGGTGATCAGGCTTTCGTAATCGCTCTGCGCCGCGCGCACCACTTCATCGACCACCATGCCGCGCTCCTTGGCAACGGCCGGCGCGGAGACGACGTTGACGTCGCCGAGCATCGGCCGCAGCAACCCGCTCAATGCAGCAGACGTCAGGGCCTTGATCTTCATTTCGGCGACCGCGCCTTCATAGGTGATCTGCACCTTGGCAATACCGGTCTCGGTGAGCTGGCCCGCAAACGAGCCGAGCTTCTCGGCGAGTTCGATGAACGGCTTCAGTTTCGGCGCTTCTTCCGCGGTGATCGACGGGAAGTTGACCGCGTTGGAGATCGCGCCCGACAGCAGATAATCCGACATCTGCTCGGCGACTTGCAGCGCGACATTCTCCTGCGCTTCGGTGGTCGATGCACCCAGATGCGGCGTGCAGATCACATTGGGATGGCCGAACAGCACGTTCTTGGTGGCCGGCTCCTCGACGAACACGTCGAAGGCAGCGCCGGCGACATGCTTGCTATTCAGCGCATCGACCAGCGCCTGCTCGTCGACCAGACCGCCGCGGGCGCAGTTGATAATGCGCACGCCGGGCTTCATCTTGGCGATGGCAGCGGCATCGATGATGTTCTTCGTCTTCTCGGTGAGCGGCGTGTGCAACGTGATGAAGTCGGCACGCTTGAGGAGGTCGTCGAGTTCGACCTTCTCGACGCCGATATCCTTGGCGCGCTCCGGCGACAGGAACGGATCGAAGGCGATGACCTTCATGCGCAGGCCAAGCGCGCGGTCAGCCGCGATGGCGCCGATATTGCCGCAGCCGATCACGCCCAGCGTCTTGCCGGTGATCTCGACGCCCATGAAGCGGTTCTTCTCCCACTTGCCGGCCTGCGTCGACGCATCGGCCTGCGGGATCTCGCGGGCGAGCGACAGCATCAAAGTGATCGCATGTTCGGCGGTGGTGATCGAATTGCCGAACGGCGTGTTCATCACGATGATGCCCTTGGCGGTCGCCGCGGGAATTTCGACATTGTCGACGCCGATGCCGGCGCGGCCGATCACCTTCAGGCGCGTCGCCTTTTCGAGGATCTTCGCGGTCGCCTTGGTGGCCGAGCGGATGGCGAGGCCGTCATAGTTGCCGATGATCTCGGCGAGCTTGTCCTTGTCCTTGCCGAGGTTCGGCTGGAAGTCGACGTCGATGCCGCGATCCCGAAAGATCTGCACGGCAGCGGGAGAGAGAGCGTCGGAAATGAGAACTTTGGGGGCGGTCATGATGAGGCTCCTTCACCCTCCCCTTGAGGGGGAGGGTCGGCGCGAAGCGCCGGGGTGGGGTGAAGCAACGGGCTGATCATTGAATGAGAGGACGGGGAGAGGATGTCACCCCACCCCGCCGAATCCTGACGACGCTGCGCGTCGCCAGTCCTCGTCGACCCTCCCCCTCCAGGGGAGGGTAAGAAGCCGCCTTACGCCGCTTTAGCGAGCGAAGCCTTGGTTTCGGCGAAGGCCCAGTCGATCCACTGCGTGAGGATTTGGACGTCCTTGGCTTCGACCGTGGCACCGCACCAGATGCGCAGACCAGCCGGCGCATCGCGATAATGCGCGAAGTCGAAACCGGCATTCTCCTTCTCGACGGCTGCGACCAGCTTCTTGGCGAAGTCAGCCTGCGCGTCCGGCGAGAGCGCGGTGATCGCGGGATCGATCACCTTCATGCACACCGATGTGTTGGAGCGGATCGCGGGATCGGCCGCGAGGAAGTCGATCCACGGCGTCTTCGCTTTCCAGTCGGCGAGCGCCTTGGTGTTAGCGTCCGCACGCGCGATCAGCGCCTTGAGACCTCCGACCGACTTGGCCCAGCCGAGCGCATCGAGATAGTCCTCGACGCACAGCATCGACGGCGTGTTGATGGTCTCACCGACGAAGATGCCTTCGTTGAGCTTGCCGCCCTTGGTCATGCGGAAGATCTTCGGCAGCGGCCATGGCGGCGTGTAGCTCTCCAGACGCGCCACGGCGCGCGGCGACAGCACGAGCATGCCATGTGCGGCTTCGCCGCCGAGCGCCTTCTGCCAGGAGAAGGTGACGACATCGAGCTTCGCCCAGTCGAGCGGCTGCGCGAAAGCGGCCGAGGTCGCGTCGCAAATGGTCAGGCCTTCGCGGTCAGCCTTGATCCAATCGGCATTCGGCACGCGCACGCCGGAGGTCGTGCCGTTCCAGGTAAAGACGATGTCCGAATTCGGATCGGCCTTCGACAGGTCGGGAAGCTCGCCATAGCCGGCATGCAGCTTGGTGACGTCCTTGAGCTTCAGCTCCTTGACGATGTCGGAGACCCAGCCCTCACCGAAGGATTCCCAGGCGATGGTGGTGACGGGACGCGGCCCGAGCAGCGACCACAGCGCCATCTCAACGGCGCCCGTATCCGATGCCGGCACGATACCGATGCGGTAATCGGCGGGCACTTCAAGCACTTCACGCGTCAGATCGATCGCGAGTTTGAGCTTGTTCTTGCCGATCTTCGCACGGTGCGAACGGCCAAGGGCTGCGTCGGTGAGTTTTTCGGGGGTCCAGCCGGGGCGCTTGGCGCAGGGGCCGGAGGAGAAATGCGGCACGTTAGGCCGCGAAGCGGGCTTCGCTGCAGTCATATTCTATCCTTCCAGATAGCTAGCCTCCCGTTGGGGGGAGGTGTCCCGCTGGCGTGGATATGGGAACCGACCCGGAGCGTCAAGCGACTTCCGGGCTATCACGCGTCATTGATCTTGGGTGACATCGCCCGCCGGGTCGTGATCCTTCACAGACGATGCACCCGCAGGCATCGCGAGGTCACCGGACGATGCAGCGTCATCGGGTACCAGGGGCACGTCGTTCAGCAATTCCGACGCATAGACCACGAGCTGCGCGGCACGGCGGCGGCTGCCGACTTTCATGACGCTTTGATCGTCGACTTTCACGACATAGTCGCTGCCGACCTTCTCAATCGAATAATTGCTCATGAGTCCTTCCAACATCCCCGCGTATATGGATACGTCGCTCGTCCCCGCACGTTCCGAAACAAATCCCATCAGCGCTTCGCTGGTTTACGGGTCATTAACCGGAACACCGACACCCACAGCCGCATGATACCGGCCCTCTTCGTCATTTCCCGCTGACGGAACGAACATGCGCGGTCAACGAAAAGGGCAGCGATGACCATCGCTGCCCTTGCGTTTGAGGTTGCGGCTTACTCGCTCTCACGAGTGAAACGCCTATCGTCCGACCTTTCCGGGAAAGCCCGGCGCATTCGGATTATCCCCAGGTAAACCGCTCGGCGACGCGCCGGTGCCGATCCGTCCCGGCGTCGTCGTGTTCGGCGCGCCCGGCTGACTCGTGCCGCCGCCCATGCCTGTCGTCGAATGCGTTGAAGGAGGCGACGAAGCGCCGGGGCTCGGCATCTGTGTCACCGGAGCGCCCGTGACACCGTCCGTGCCGGCGCCTTGGGCCGAGGCGAATCCGGTCGAGGCCAGAAGCGAGGCGACGACGATAGCGGAAAAGCCAAATCGGGATTGCATGGGCAGCTCCATCGTTGATGACGATGGGCAACCACCGGTCCTGTTCGACGTTCCCGACCGCACGTCATGGTGATCGCGCGTGGCCTAGAAGCGGAACGTCATGCCCACATGACTGTCAGCGAAACCGAGCCGTTTGTAGAAGCGCTGGGCATCGACCCGGGTCTGATGCGTCAGCAGCTCGACGAGTTTGCATCCCCTCGCCTGTGCCTCGCCAATGGCCCATCGCACCAGTTGTTCGCCGATGCCCTGGCTGCGCAGCGTCGTCGACACACGAACATCCTCGATAAGCGCACGCGAAGCGCCCTGCGAGCTCAAGCCCGGCAGGATGCAGAGCTGCAGGCATCCGACCACGCTGCCATCGCCGCCTTCGGCAACCATCAACTGGATATTCGGATCATGCGCGAGTTTATCGAAGGCCTCGTAATAAGATTGCGGCAGCGGATCCTCGATACGCTCGCGGCCACGGCCGAGCGCATCATCGGCCAACATCGCCACGATTGCAGCGACGTCCTGGCGCTGCGCCGGCCGCAGTACGACCTTCGTGCTCATACGAGGCCCAATGCCTTCTCGCTGTCGGCGATCCAGCGCCTGATCGACGCGTAACCGTCGAGATGGAAGCCCCCCTCATGGGCGACGCGCGTATAGGCCAGCAACGACGCGTCGGCCAGCGAGACGTGATCTCCGACAAGGAAACGCGATGTCGTCAGGTGATGCTCCATGCGCACCAGCGCGAAATAGCCGCGCTTCAGCTTTTCGGGATCGAGATCCGAAATCGCCTTGCCGAGATAGACGATCTGATAGCGGCACACCGCGATATAGGGCTCATGGCTGTATTGCTCCCAGAACAGCCATTCGTCCATCTTGGCGGCATCATAGGCATCGGTCGGGATCAGATCACTGCCACGGGCGAGATAGCGGATGATGGCATTGGACTGCGCGAGAGGACGGCCGTCATCGAGCACAACGGTCGGCACCTGACCGGCGCCGTTGAGCGCCAGAAACTCCGGCGTCCGGCTCTCGCCCTTGCTGGTGTCGATATCAATCCACGTATAGGGAAGCTTGAGGTGATCGCTCACCCACTTCACCTTCAGGCAATTGCCGGAATTCAGATCGCCGTAGATTTTCATGATGACTGCCCCGCCGCGATGGACGGGCTAAAAGCATCACCTGCATCGAGACATGTCAACAGCGAGACGTCCCGTAACGCGGAGGCCGCGCCGCGACGTGTCAGATCAGAACCGATAGCCTACACCGGCGCGTACGGTGTTGATGGTGGTATCAACCGCGGATGTGAAGCGGATGTATTCCCACTCACCGCGCAGGAACAGACCGCCGACGAGATTGACGTCAACGCCGAGGCCTGCAGTGTATCCATAGATCAGGCGGCTATATTGCCCGCTGGTCGCGGACAACGGCTGCCTTGGCCCGAGCAGACTTGGCGGGGTGGTCGAGGCCGGCCCCGCGGTAACGTCCCCGTCGATCCTGACTGATCGGACCGTATCAGCCTGACCGAGCGCAACGCCGCCGAACATATAGGGCATGAAGCCGCCCCAGACGTAACCTGCACGCGCACGGAATGTGCCTATATCAGTGATGTTGATCGAACTTGTCGCCGACGACGTGACGGAATGATAGTCACCATCCGACAGCGGCTGAGAGCTTATGCGGGACATCGACCCCGTCGATGAACCGCCGAATTTGCCGTGCAGATAACTCATTTCAAGGCCGATGACGACGTCATCCCACTGCGAATTGTAACCCGCAAAGCCACCATAACCGTGGCCATGCGACGACTGTTTCGAGAAGCTGAGCGGCCATTGCGACACGCCCATCTCGCTTTCGACCAGAGTATTGGCGAGCAGGGCCGCCGTCATGTTCGAGTTGGAGCCCGTGAACTTCTCGTCGGAAGTGCCGTATCCGGCCTGCCCACCGACATAGAAGCCTTCCCATGTCGGGCGGTCGCGGCTCAGTCCCTCAGGGAACGAACCGCGCAGCGCCGGGAACTCCGGCATGTCGGCAGCTTGAGCGGTTTGCACTGCGCCCAGCAGCGCTGCAGCGATCAGAAGTCTACGCATCACGACAATTCCTCAACTCACCGAACTGTCCCGATCATCCGCTGTTAACCTTAATCATTGGTTGCGATGATACTACCCGTGCAAAACAAAACGGCGCGGGAAGCTCCCGCGCCGTTAAGATGTCTTAAGATAGTTGAGGCGATCCGCTTAGCTTTAGCCCTTGCGGATCAACGGCGGCGGCGCATAGGCCGGCGGGCTGTCGAGGTTCCAGCGCACGCCGAGCTTCAGGTCATGCGAGGTGATGTCCTTGAACTGCATCGCCACGCCGCGGGTGAAGCCGTCATAAGTCGAGACCGGCCCGGTCTGGCCATCGCCGAGATTCATGTAGCTGTAGCCGAGTTCGACGGTCATAGCCGGATTGACCTTGTAAGCCAGGCCCGTGTGCAGGGCCCATGCGAAGTTCCACTTCGATGCTGCCGGCGCGCTGGCATAGCTCGGGAACGGGCCGCCGATGAAGGGCACGCCGCCGGCGGAACCGACATTGATCGCACCGTTATCCGTGTAGTTCCCGATATTGACGCGAGCCATACCGACGCCGGCGCCGACGAACGGGGTCACGCACCACCAGGTGCCGAGATCGACGTAACCATTGGCCATCACCACCCATTCGGACTTGGTGGCGTTGTAGTTGTTCACGCCGGTACCAACGAGGCCGCTCGACGGGAACGTCACGTGATCGGTGCCCTTGAAATTCGAATTGCCGCGATACTGGCCGGTGATGTCACCGCGGAACCAGTTGTTGAACTGATAACCGACGCCGAGCTGGAAGATGCCAGCCGTATCGAAGGCAGTGGTCTGCTGAAGCGAGAGCAGATTGGCGTTGCGACCATCACCCATCTCGATGTTCTTGACGCGCTGGTTGCTGAAACCGATATCGCCGCGCAGGTACCAACCGCCGAAGTCTTCAACCGGCGGCGGCGCATACATCTGAGGCGGTGGAGCAATGGGCATGTCGGCAGCGAGAACGGCGGTCGACATCAGGGAAGCCGCGCCCGCGGCCAGAATGAATTTAACGCTACGCATTGGCTTCGTCCTTTTGGGCCAAAGAGGCAACTAATGGAGGCCTCACACTCGGAAACTCACAAACGGACGATGACACCAACTCCTTAAGCGGCGCTTAACCCTAACTTTTAAGGTTGATATTTGGTGACGAAAATGCGCGCAAATTCCATCACGCCACTGCGTCGCCACAGTTACTAACAATGTCTTGCTATCAAACCGCGCTGCAATGCGCCGCGGCATCGCCAGGTGTTAACGAGGACTTACCTGCCCGGAGATTTCGGCTCTGACCGGATCAGAACCGAGGCTCCGGCTTTTTGTTGAGACGCGTTTCCTTGATGCGAACCGGTGCCCACTTCGCTCGAAAGCGCTCCAACGCGAACTATCAAAATGCAAAAGAGCCGCCTCACCCGATAAATATTCGGGCAAGACGGCTCTTCATGTCAGCTCGGCAGTCATCGCGCTGGCGCCTTGGCCAGAGCGAACGAACAGGAATCTTACGCCGCGGCTGCGTGGCCCAGCGCGTCAACGATGGAATCCACCACTTCCTCGACCATCACGCGGTCATCGCCCTCTCCCATCACGCGGATGACTGGCTCCGTGCCCGACGGGCGGATCAGGAGGCGACCATGACCATTGAGGCGCTGTTCGCCGGCAGCGATGGTGGATTTCACTTCCGCATCATCGAGCGGCTTGCCGCTGCGATAACGCACATTCTTCAGAATCTGCGGCAACGGATCGAACAGGTGGCAGACTTCCGACACCGGCCGACCGAGCTTGGTCACCACGGCCAGCACCTGCAGCGCAGCTACGAAACCGTCGCCTGTCGTCGCATGGTCCGACATGATGATATGGCCCGATGGTTCGCCGCCGACATTGTAGCCATGCTGCAGCATCTGCTCGAGCACATAGCGATCACCCACTGCCGTGCGGATGAGATCGATGCCCTGCCCCTTCAGGAAGCGCTCCAGACCGAGATTTGACATCACGGTGGAGACAATGCCTGGCTTAGCAAGCCGCCCGTCTTCCTTCCAGCTCTGCGCGATAACGGCGAGCAACTGATCGCCATCAACCAGATGGCCACGCTCGTCGACCATGATCAGCCGATCAGCGTCGCCATCCAGCGCAATGCCGATATCGGCGCGCATCTCGCGCACCTTGCGGCTCAGCGCTTCCGGTGCAGTCGATCCGCATTCCTTGTTGATGTTGAAACCGTCCGGCTCGACGCCGATGGAGATGACGTCCGCGCCGAGTTCCCAGAGCGCCTCCGGCGCCACCTTGTAGGCGGCGCCATGGGCGCAATCGATGACGACGCGCAAACCATCGAGGCTGAGATTTCGCGGCAGCGTGCGTTTGGCAAATTCGATGTAACGATCATGCACCCCGTCGATGCGGCGCGCCCGACCGAGGCTGGCGCTCTGCGACAGTCTCTTGTCGAGATTCTCGTCGAGCAATTCCTCGATCTGCTTCTCGACATCGTCCGACAGCTTGTAGCCGAGCGGTCCGAACAGCTTGATGCCGTTGTCCTCGAACAGATTGTGCGATGCGGAAATCATCACGCCGAGATCGGCGCGCATCGACTTGGTCAGCATCGCCACGGCGGGCGTCGGCATCGGCCCGACCAGCAGCACATCCATGCCGACCGACGTGAAGCCTGCCACCATCGCATTTTCGATCATGTAGCCGGACAACCGGGTGTCCTTGCCGATCACGACACGATGACGGTGTTCGCCGCGCTGAAACACAAGACCTGCGGCCTGCCCAACCTTCAGTGCCAGTTCCGGCGTGATCAGACCATTGGCGCGGCCGCGAATGCCGTCTGTCCCGAAATATTTACGGCTCATGGTAACCCCCAATGCCCTCGCGCTTCGCGCGAGGGCTCAAAACCCTGTCTCAGGCGACTGACCCATTGGCAGCGCCATATATGTGACGGACTTATAAGGCTCGGGCCCCTAAAATCGCTTCAAAAAATATGATGAATCATTACCAAGGCCCGGAACACGTAATTAACGACAAGCCATTGATATTACTTATATACCTTACCTTTCATGTAATGCCTTCGATGGAGCATCGGCTAACCGGAACCCGGCCCGCTCAGCCCTTTCGCTTGATATGCGCGTCAGCCTTTGAATGGGCAGGCTGGGTTACACTGACCGGATCGGAGCCCGGAAAAGTCTCCTCCAACCCTTCGTCCAGCGCAACTTCCAGCTGTCGCTTTTCGTCGTCCGCGGCTGCCTTGCCGGCCCCGTGGCCTGCTGGATTTGTCGCTGAATTTGCCTTGGAGCCGGACATTCTGCCCTCCTTCAATTTCGACGACATCCCGATGACAAGGATGATATGGCGGACCGCTTAACCATGCTAGATGACACCGAAACAAGCAAATACAAGCAAAGACAAGAACGGCTGGGACATCTCATGAAGCATATCACCTGCATCGAAGATCTTCGCCTCGAGCACAAGCGCAACGTGCCGAAGGCGTTCTTCGATTATGTCGACCACGGCTCCTATAGCGAAGACACGTTCCGTGCGAATTGCGAGGATCTGCAGAAGCTGAAGTTCCGCCAGCGTATTCTGGTCGACATCGCCAATCGCGACACCTCGACGACCATCCTCGGTGAGAAGGCCACCATGCCGCTGATCTGCGCGCCGGTCGGCTCAACCGGCTTGCAATATGGCGACGGCGAAATTCACGCCTGCCGGGCGGCGCAGGCGGCGGGCATTCCCTATACGCTCTCGACGATGTCGATCAATTCGATCGAAGACGTCGCCGAGAATGTCGAGAAACCGTTCTGGTTTCAGCTCTATGTCATGAAGGATCGCGGCTTCATCAAGGAATTGATCGAGCGCGCCATCAAGGCGAAGTGTAGCGCGCTGGTGCTGACCGTCGATCTGCAGGTGATCGGCCAGCGTCATGCCGACATCAAGAATGGCCTGTCGGTGCCACCTCAGATATTGAATGTGAAGAACCTGATCGATTTCATGAGCAAGCCCGGCTGGCTGGTGCGCACGCTGAAAGCCAAGCGGCGCAACTTCGGCAACATCGCCGGCTTCGTGAAGAACACCGACGATCTCGGCTCCGTCGCGCAGTGGACAGCATCGCAATTCGATGCGTCGTTGAACTGGAAGGATCTCGACTGGATCCGCAGCATCTGGCCCGGCAAGATCGTGATCAAGGGCATTCACGATATCGAGGATGCCCGCGAAGCCGTAAAGGTTGGCGCGCAGGCGATGGTCGTGTCCAACCACGGCGGACGTCAGCTCGACGGCGCGCCGTCGTCGATCTCGGTACTGCCGGGGATCGCCGATGCGGTCGGCTCGGAGATCGAAGTGATGTTCGACAGCGGCATCCGCTCGGGGCAGGACGTGATGCGTGCGCTCGCCCTCGGCGCCAAGTCCTGCATGATCGGCCGCGCCTATATCTACGGTCTCGGCGCCTATGGCGGCCCCGGCGTGACCAAGGCCCTGGACATCCTGCGCAACGAACTCAGCGTCACCATGGGCCTGTGTGGCGTGAATTCGATCGCCGAGATCGACAGGCACGTGCTGGTGAGCTGAATGCCTCTCTCAGTCGTCATGGCCGGGCTTGTCCCGGCCATCCACGTCTTCTGCCTTGCCCAAGACGTGGATGCCCGGCACAAGGCCGGGCATGACGATCGTGTTCTAGTGCAAGCTTTCTAGCTCACATCGGCGGCGTCAGCCCATCCAGCCCGACATTGACGCGTGCCGTCTCGAAGGTGCCGTCATCCTTCTTGGTAGCGCCCATGATGATGATCTTGGCGCCAGGCTTGAGTTCATCCTTGTTGCCCGGCACGAATGTCACGATCGGCGTGTCAGGCGTCACGGTCACTTTCTTTTCCCCGTCCTTGTACTTCACCGTCACCGTCTGGCCATCGGAGGCCTGGACCTTCTGATCGACGGTGGCATTGGTCATGCTGCTGTTGGGGCGCAGATCCCAGGGGCGCGAGCCTTCGCCGGTGCCGCGCATCGCTTCTGGAAAGATATGGATCGCGATGGCCTTCTGCGTGCCATCGGCCTGCGGCATGCCGGTCACGCCGATATAGGAGCCGGGCTTCACCTCGGCCATTGTCGTTCTGGCAATGCCGGTCACGGTGACATTGTCCGTCATCTTCACTTTGCGCTCATCGCCGTCGCGCGTCTTGATCGTCAGCACCGTGCCATCGACGGCTTCGATGGCACCACGGATGCGCAGGGGTTGCGGCTGCTGCGCCGATGCGGCGGAAATCAGCAATGAACCAGCAAGAAGTGAGCCCGCGAACAAGCGAGCCGAAGTCGATACGATCTGAACCATAGGGGAATTTCCTTTGAAGGCAGCGCCCACCGCTGCAGATGGAAACCCCAAGGCCAAATAGCTATTCCCCGCTCACGCCACTGTGAGGTCGGCCTCGACGAGGCGACGCAGTTCCGGCGTCACATCGGGGCGCTGCCCGAACCACAGCTCGAAGCCACGCACGGCCTGATACAACAGCATGCCGAGACCATCGGCGGTGCGGAGGCCCCTCGTGCGGGCGCCGGCGAGCAGCGGCGTATCGAGCGGCACGTAAACGAGATCGGCGACGACCGCCTGGTCAGGCAGCTGATCGAGATCGATGGTCAGTGGCGGCTGGCCGCTCATGCCGAGCGACGTGGTGTTCACCAGCAAGGATGCGCGCGGCAACATGCTGGCGACATGCTCCCACGCCAGCGGCACGACCCGCGACCCGAATTGCGCAGCCATCGCCTCGGCACGATCGAGACTGCGATTGGCGACATAGATATGCTTGATGCCGCGTTCCAGCAATCCGAACACCACTGCACGCGACGAACCGCCGGCGCCGAGCACCAGTGCATCGTCCGTGTGGTCCCAATCGGGAGCCGCGTGATCGAGATTGTCGATGAAGCCTTCGATATCCGTATTGGTCGCGCGCAGCGTGCCGTGGTCGTACCATAGCGTGTTGGCAGCCCCGACCGCCCGCGCGCGGCGATCCGGGGAGGTCAATTTCAGCACGCGCTCCTTGTGCGGGATCGTGACATTGGCGCCGATGTAACCATGCTTGGAGAGGTTCATCACGAATTCGGCCACGCCTTCCGGTGGAATCGACTCGATGCTGTAACCGCCCGGAATATCCATGCTGCGCAGCCAGTGATGGTGGATCAGCGGCGAGCGCGAATGCGCGGCAGGCCAGCCGATCAAACAGGCGGCGCGGGGCGTGGTCTCGTTCGGCATCATTCATCCTTCGCTTCAGGCGGAAGCGTGCGTAGCATAAAAATCATGCAGGGGCTCTTAATCATCAGACAGTTTTGCGGCGCACAGCAAGTCCGACAACCATGCAGACGATCAATACTGCAGCTGCGAGCAACTGCCGATGCCATCAGCTCGACGTCTCCTGGATCGCTGCAGCGCGTCGGATCTTGATCTCGCTGACGGCCACTGCAACATCAGCACGGTATTTGACCAGTGGCGGTCGCGCGCCGTGGGTCAGCAGCGCCCGGCGCACGCCCTGCGAGGTGCCGGTGAGAATGACGCGGACACCTTGTCGCTTTGCCTTCTCGGCAATGCCCTTGATCGCATTCGCAGCAGTCGAATCCAGGAAGGGGACCGCGGCAAAATCGATCACAAAAGCCTTGTGGCGATCCGAGAAGCCCTCGAGCACGGATCCGATGGTGGAGGCCGCGCCGAAGAAAAATGCGCCGGTGATGCGATAGACAACGACGTCGGGATCGGCAGCGAGACCGGGATCATAGGGTTTTCGGTCGCCATTGGCGTCGTCGGCCTTGTCGGCCACGACCAGCGGCTTATCCGCCTCAATGCCGGTTGTTTGCGCCATGCGGTTGATGAACAGAATCGCGCCAAGCGCGAAGCCGACCACAATGCCTTCGGTAAGATCGCGGAAGATCGTTAGCAGGAAAGTCGCCGACAGCACGGCAGCATCGCCCCATGATGACCGCAGTAACGTCGCGAATTCATGCTTCTCCGCCATGTTCCAGGCGACCACGGCAAGCACCGCGGCGAGCGCCGCCAGCGGAATGTAACTTGCCAATGGCGCCGCGACGAGAATGAATACCAGCAGGAATACCGCATGCAGCATGCCCGAGATCGGGCCGTGCGCGCCGGCGCGGACATTGGTGGCGGTTCGCGCGATGGTGCCGGTCACGCAGATTCCACCGAACAGCGCCGAGCCGATATTGGCGATGCCCTGCGCCACCAGTTCGCAATTGGAGCGATGCCGCCGGCCGGTCATGCCGTCAGCGACGACAGCTGAGAGCAAAGATTCAATCGCGCCCAGCAGCGCAAAGGAGATGGCGTCCGGCAGAATGGCCTGCAGCTTTGCCAGGGAAATCGCGGGAAGCGACGGCAGCGGAAAGGATTGCGAAATGCCGCCGAACTTGGTGCCGATGGTTTCAACCGGCAGCGCAAAGAACCATGCCGCGACCGCGCTTGCGGCAACCGCGATCAGAATGCCCGGCCAGGAAGGCCGCAGCTTCTTGAGCAGAAGGATGATCGCAATGGTCGCGATGGTGATCGCGGCGGCCGACAGGTTGACGGTGTGGATCGCACTTCCGAGCACCTGCAGCTTCGGGATCAGTTCGCCAGGCTCCTTGCCGGTGAGTGTGAGCCCGAGGAGATCCCTGATCTGGCTGGCGAAAATAATGACGGCAATACCGGCGGTAAATCCCACCGTGACCGGATAGGGAATGAACTTGATGTAAGTGCCGAGCTTCAAATAGCCCGCCACCATCAGGAACACGCCAGAGAGCATGGTCGCGAGGATCAGTCCGTCGATGCCATGGCGGCTCACGGTGGCAGCCACCAGCACGATGAAGGCGCCGGCTGGACCGCCGATCTGAAAGCGGCTTCCACCCAGCGCAGACACGAGGAAGCCGCCGATCACAGCGGTGATGAGGCCACGATCCGGCGACGTCCCCGAGGCTATGGCAATCGCCATGGACAACGGAAGCGCGACGATTGCCACCGTCAAGCCGGACAAGATGTCGGCGCGCAGATCGGCGATGCCGTAGCCTTCGCGCAACACCGTGATCAATTTCGGCGTGAACAGTTCGGCGAAGGTCGGCTGATGCGGCCCCCACGCGCGATTTCTGGACATGTCCATTCCCGACTCGCCCCTGTCACCTGCCGCGGATCTCGATCGAGGCCGCGGCCCGTTCTCAATCCGTCAGCTTTGGCTCTTCAAGTTTCGGTGGTGGACCGGGCTGTTTCAGCCTCACCCCTCGTCCGCCGGAATCGCTGCGGACGTTCTCGCCGATCAAATCGACGCCTGAGCGATCGAGGGCATCGACAACCTTGATCAGCGAATCCACCACGCCCCTGACATTGCCTTCGCTCGCTTCCATGCGCTGGATGGTCGGTAGCGACACGCCGGCCATTTCGGCCAGCCGCTTTTGATCGATACCCAGCAGCGCACGGGCGGCCCGCATCTGAAACGATGTAATCAAGGGCGGTTTCCAGTTTCACGAGTCTTATATCATATGTGAGATATCTTCAATGATGTATAAAACATCACTCGATCGGCGAAGCCGCCATGGTCGCCACGAACTGGGCGACAGCGGCGCGCGATGTCAGGCGTCGTTTGACGCCGCCGAAGTCGTCGAACAGCGCCAGGTGGCCAACGAACGAACTCGACGTTTTGCGCTGCCAGTAGGCCTCGGCCCAAGCCAGAAAATCTGCATGTTCCTCGGCCGTCGCGCCACCCCAGGGGCCCCGGAGAGCGAGGCTATCACGACAAACCTCCGGGCTCATGTCGAGCCAGATCAATGCTGTGGCGCGCGGCAATGCCGCTTCGACCAGCCAGCCGTAAACGCCTTCGATGATCCAGTTCGACTTCACGGCAAGGGCGGCCACCAGTTCTTTGGCCTGCCCCTCGTCGCGCTTCACACCGACCCTGTCCAGCCAATGGATATGATCGAGATCCGTGCGTTCGCCGCCGACGCGGCTTTCAAGCTGCCGCGCCAGCGTGCTCTTGCCCGAGCCGCTATTGCCAATGATTACAACCCGCGGTCCAAGCGTCATGGGCCACTGTACTAAGCCGCCACCCGATGCGCCGCAACGATCTGGTCGGCGGCGCGGCCCGAGACTTCGGCCATGTGGTCGAAGCTGCGGGTGAAGCTGCCGGCACCCGCGGTGGCCGAACGTAGTTCGACGATCAGGTCGCCGATCTCCGCTTCCGGCAACATCGCGCGCACCGTATCCCAGCCCGGCCAGTTGTCACGGGTATCGAAGCCAAGGATCTGGCCGCGCCGTCCTGACAGGATGGCGTTGACCTTGGCCGTGGCCTCGGTGGGACAGACGATCTCCACCGTATGGATCGGCTCCAGCAGCACCGGCTGGCATTGCGGCAGCGCCTCGGTGAAACCGATCCGGGCAGCGGTCCGGAACGCCTGATCGGATGAATCGACGCTGTGATACGACCCATCGGTGAGCGTCACCTGCACGTCGATGACAGGAAAACCGAGCGGACCACGCTGCAACCCGTCGACGACGCCCTCCTGCACCGCGGGAATGTAGTTGCGCGGCACCGCGCCGCCGACCACCTTTTCCTGGAATGCAAAGCCCTCGCCGCGCGGCAACGGGCCTATCTCCAGCACAACGTCGCCAAACTGGCCGTGACCGCCGGACTGCTTCTTGTGCCTGCCGCGCTGGGTGATCGGTTTACGGATGGTCTCCTGATAGCCGATCACCGGCGCATGCGATTTGACGTTGATGCCGAAGCGTTCGTGCAGGCGCTCCATCGCCACGCGCAGATGCATCTCGCCCTGCCCCCACAACACCACGTCATGGGTCTGCGCATTATTGACCACCGCAAGCGACGGATCTTCCTCGGTCAGCCGCAACAGCGCCTGCCCGAGCTTGACGTCGTCCTTGCGATCGGCGGACGCAAGCGCCATGGCCAGCACGGGCGATGCAGCTATGACACTCACGACAGAGGCCGGCGCAGTCTTGCCGGTCGAGATCGTGTCGCCGGTCCTGACATGATCGAGCTTGCCGAGCGCGACGGTCTCGCCCGCTTCGGCCGATGCGCGCTTGCTGTCATGTCCGCCGCTCGCCGCAAGAATGCCGGAGACACGCCCGCTTTCGCCCGACGAGGACAGCAATGTTGCGCCATCATCGAGATGACCACTCAGCACGCGCGCGTAAGACAGCTTGCCGCCATGCTGTAGATGGCTGCTCTTGAACACGTAACCGATCGCATCCTTGCTGTCAGGCACGCCGAGGCGCTTGGCCGTCTCGGCCACGCCGGGTGCCTCGTGGCGTAGCGCCTTCATCAGCCGCAGCACGCCATTCTCGCGCATTGCCGAGCCCAGCAGTACCGGACAGATCAGACCTTCGCGCAATTCGCGCGCGAGATCGTCGAACACGGCGTCGGCCGGCGGCGCGATGTCGTCAAGCAACTGCTCCATCAGCGCGTCGTCATGATCCGCAAGCTTCTCCAGCATGGAGAAACGCGCCTCCTTCTCCCGATCGAGATCGCCGCCTTCGAGCTTGATGACTTCGGACGCCTTGTGCTCGCGATAGACGAAAGCGCGCTCCAGCGCGAGATCGACGAAACCGGCGACCAGATCGCCGTTCCAGATCGGGATCTGCCGCAGCACCAGCGGCACGCGCGAGGCCGGCTGCAATGTCGCCAGCGTCTCGCGCACGCGCTTGTGGGCGCGGTCGATCTTGTTGAGAAACAGAAATCTGGGAATGCCGAGGTCTTCGAGTTCGCGCAGGATCAATTGCAGCTGCGGCAATTTTCGCGCATCCGCCTCGCAAACCACGATGGCTGCATCGACGGCGGGTAATGCCGCGCGCATGTCATGCGCGAATTCCACCGAACCCGGACAGTCGATGAATGTGTAGCTGTCGCCCATGAAGGTGGTGGTCGCAGCCGTCAGGCCGACGCCCATCTTGTGGGCTCTGGCTTCCGTATTGGCATCGCCGATGCTTGTCCCATTGTCGACGCTGCCGGCCCGCGGAATCGCCCCGGTGCGGGCCATGATCGCTTCAAGCAGTGTGGTTTTTCCGCTCTGGAAAGGGCCCACCAGCGCAATGCACTTTGCGGCATTGCCTTGTGGACCGCGGGGACTTCTCAGGTCTTGTCCCATTGCCGCCTCCTCATGTGGAGCTCGGCCCATGATTGGGTCGGCGGTCAATGCTCCGCCCGGTCAGGATATTTGGCAAGATGGAAAAGTTGCTGCGCTGCGATGAACGTGATCGGATTGCGCCATAAAAAATCCGGCTCCGCCATGGGCGAAGCCGGATGAATTTGTGCGAGCGATCGCCGCGGGATCAGCGACCGGGGCGCAACTCCAGGCTCTGCAGACCGGCGGCGACATTCAGTCCCACCGACCCCTGCAGGCTGAGCGGCTGCAGGGAGAAGGCGTTTTGCGAACCGCCAACCAGGACATTCGCGCCGACGCCGACACCAACCGACGCACTGCCCTGTGCGCCCGCATAGTTGCCGGACAGATCGCCGGGACCGCTATAGTTCACCGGCACGAACACGGCCCAGGATAGCGCGGTCTGTTCGGTAATACCGAGATCGATGCCCACCTTGCGGATCGTGGCGACATAAGGCTGATCTGGACGACCGGTACCGGTGAGCACGCAGCCGAGATTGGTCACCGAGCCCACGACGAATCCGACGCTGGCTCCGCCCCGGCAGTTCAAGACGCCGACCTGCACGCCTTGCTGCGACTGCGCTTGCGATGCAGTGAAAAAGGCGGCGGCAGCGATACCGAGAACAAGCGATGAGAGGCGGACCATCAGGAATCTCCGGGTGATGAACGGAAGTAAGGATGTGGATCGACTATCCATAGCTAATGATACCGCCCAATGACAGCGGCGCACGCGCAGCGCGCGCAACAAAAAAGGCCCGCTCGCGCGGGCCTTTTCGTTAACCTTGCCGGATCGCTTACGCGATCACACCGATCGCTTGCGATCGCTTAGCGATGGCTGCGATGACGGCGCTTCTTGTTGTAGCGATGACCGCTGACCGGACCGGTCGCTTCCAGTTCGAGCTGAACGATGCCGCTGGCGACGTTCAGACCGGTCTGGCCCTGCACCGAGATCGGCTGCAGCGAATAGGTGTTGCCCGGACCGCCAACGAGGAAGTTGCCGCCGAAACCGAGGCCAACCGATGCGTTGGTACCAACGCCGCCGTAGCTGCCGGCCAGTGCGCCGCGCGGCACGCGGGTGGTCGGAGCGAAGGCAGCCCACTGCACCGTGGTGTTTTCGGTGAAGCCGAGATCAAGGCCGAAACGGCGGATGTTGGCGACGTAACCTTCGGCGCGGCCACCGGCGCTCTGGAAGACGCAGTTGAGGTGCGCATTCGAACCGACCACGTAGCCGACGTTCTGGCCGCCACGGCACTCCAGCACGCCAACCTGAACGCTGCCAGGCTGCTGTGCATTTGCGGTCGCAACCGACGCCGCAAAGGCCACGGCCGTCAGGCCGAACATCTTGGAAAGTCGCATAGTGTTACTCCACCTTGGGGATTTTGATAGCGAGGGGACAAGAAGGAAGCGCCGTGTCGAAAACAAGGCGCTTCCCGGAATAAGCCCCGAAACCGTCAAAAGTTTCGGAGCAGGTTTTGTTACCGAAGATTTCCGCAGAAGCGCTGGATGCGCTTGCAGGCATCTTCGAGATCGGATGTTTTCGTCGCGTAGGAGATGCGGAATGCCGGGCCAAGGCCGAAGGCCGAACCCTGCACCACCGCCACGCCTTCGGTTTCCAACAGTTCTGTGACGAAGTCTTCGTCATTGGCGATAACCTTGCCCGAAGGCGCAGTCTTGCCGATGGTGCCGGCGCAGGACGGATAGACGTAGAATGCGCCTTCCGGACGCGGGCAGTTGATGCCCGAGGCCTGATTCAGCATTGCCACCACGAGATCGCGGCGCTCCTTGAACACGGCATTGTTCTTCGGGATGAAATCTTGCGGACCGTTCAAGGCTTCCACCGCCGCCCACTGCGCGATCGACGACGGGTTCGAGGTCGACTGCGACTGGATCGTCGCCATTGCCTTGATGAGCTCGGCGGGACCACCGGCGTAACCGATGCGCCAGCCGGTCATGCAATAAGCCTTGGAGACGCCGTTCACGGTCAGCGTGCGATTGAACAAAGACGGTTCGATCTGTGCCGGCGTGGTGAACTCGAAGTCGTCATAGACGAGGTGCTCATACATATCGTCGGTCATCACCCAAACGTGAGGATGCTTCACGAGGACATCGGTGAGCGCCTTGAGCTCCGACTTCTTGTAGGCGGCGCCCGTCGGGTTCGACGGCGAGCACAGGATGATCCACTTGGTCTTCGGCGTGATCGCTGCTTCCAGCGCGGAAGCCTGCAGCTTGAAGCCGAATTCTGCGGTGCAGACCACGGACACGGGCGTGCCGCCGGCCAGCGCCACCATTTCCGGATAGCTCACCCAATACGGCGCCGGGATGATGACTTCGTCACCCGGGTTCAGCGTCGCCATCAGCGCGTTGTAGAGCACCTGCTTGCCGCCGGTGCCGACGATGATCTGGTTCGGTTTGTAGGTCAGGCCATTCTCGCGCTGAAACTTGCCGATAATGGCTTCCTTCAGTTCGGGAATACCGTCCACGGCGGTGTACTTGGTCTTACCGGCCTCGATGGCGTGAATCGCTGCCAGCTTGATGTTCGCCGGGGTGTCGAAATCGGGCTCGCCCGAACCAAGACCGATGACGTTGCGGCCGGCTGCTTTCAGCGCACGTGCTTTATCCGTCACCGCGATCGTCGCGGACGGCTTCACACGGTCGAGCGCAGCGGACAAAAACGACATCATCTTCTCCTGAGAAAGGTCGCGGACCCGCGGTCGGCGACGTCAAAATGGCTGATCCTGCTGGGATCGGCGCACCCTAGTGCGTGCGACGTTGCATCGCAAGAAGCTTGGGCAAAAACACATCTGGAAGTGATGCAATTCAGCAAGCGTTAAACGGGGGACGGTAGCGTCAACCGCACGTCGCAATCGACGATTTGGGCCAAAATGCACCCTTAAAATGATCTGGATCTGGCAGCACATTGAAAGCGGCGCATGGCTGCCCCTCGAACGCGTGCGGGCTTACAGCCTGATCGTGCTCGCTTTGGGCACATTGGCCTTCGCCGGCTGGATTGCGGTCTCGGACGGCGTGATCGACCGCAATGGCAAGCCGATCGGGACCGACTTTTCCAACATCTATGCGGCGGGCCGGCTCACCCTCGAAGGCAAACCCGCCGACGCGTATGATCCCGCCCTGCAACACGCCGCGGAACAGCGGGTGTTTGGCCGCGACGTGCCGTTCTACGGCTGGCACTATCCGCCGTTCTTTCTCGGAATTGCCGCGCTGGTGGCCACGGTGCCCTATGGATGGGGGCTCGGTCTGTGGCTCGTCGCCAGCTTCGCCGCCTACCTCGCCGCGATCCGCACGATCCTGCCCCGCCGGGAAACGCTGCTGGTGGCCGCCGCCTTTCCTGCCGTCTTCATCAATGTCGGTCACGGCCATAACGGATTTCTAACCACCGCACTGCTGGGCGGCGCATTGCTTCTGCTCCATCGCCGGCCGTGGCTGGCCGGCGTGTTGATCGGGCTATTGGCCTACAAGCCGCAATTCGGTGTGCTGATTCCTCTCGCCCTGCTCGCCGACAGACGCTGGATCACGATGGTATCGGCCGCACTCACCGTCGCTGTCCTCATCGTATTGAGCACGGGGTTGTTCGGCGCCAGCATCTGGCAGGCCTTTGCCGACTCCACTGCTTTCACTCGCGACGTCGTACTCGAACAAGGCGGCACCGGGTGGCAGAAAATCCAGTCGATCTTCGCCGCGACACGGATGTGGGGCGCCGGTCTTCCTGTCGCTTATGCCGCACAGTTCAG
This sequence comes from Tardiphaga sp. OK245, assembly GCF_900108575.1. NCBI lineage: Bacteria > Pseudomonadati > Pseudomonadota > Alphaproteobacteria > Hyphomicrobiales > Nitrobacteraceae > Tardiphaga > Tardiphaga sp. OK245. Next base: position 247,398 of record NZ_FNWZ01000004.1, read on the forward strand.
TCTCGCAGCCGGCATTGCCATCAGTCTGATGTGGCTATGGCGCAGCCATGCAGCGTTCGAACTCAAGGCAACAGCGCTCGCGATCGGCAGTCTGCTGGCGACGCCCCATGTGCTCGACTACGATCTCATGGTGCTCGCCATCGCCTTCTTCGCGCGGCATGGACTCGATCATGGCTTTCGCGCGGGCGAGATCAGCCTGCTCGCATTGACCTGGATCATGCCGCTGCTGACGCGCAGCATCGCTGGCGCCATCGAACTGCCGCTCGGCTTTCTGGTGATGGTCGCTTTCTATATCATCGTGCTGCGGCGCGCACTCGCTGATAACAGCACATCGCGGCACCTTCACACACAGATCGCGGCAGCGTGATCTTCCATTGCCGAATGCGGCCTGACATACATTTTTCTCAATCCAGACTGCCGCAGCCGTTTTCGACTTTTTCCATTCCGTGGGCCTTGCGACAGGCTCGCATCAGCATCATTGTCTAACCGCGATCTGCGCTGGCCAATCGCGCAGTTGCCTTGACCTGAAATGAATTGAACATCTGCGAATGTACAAACTCTATTCGATGCAGCGCTCTGGCAATAGCTACAAGGTTCGCCTTGCGCTGGCGTTCCTGGACGCGCCTTATCGCGCCATCGAAGTGGACATTCTGCGCGGCGAGAGCCGTACCCCGGAATTTCTGGCCAAGAACCCCAGCGGTCAGGTGCCGCTGCTCGAGATCGCCGAAGGCCGCTATCTCGCCGAATCCAACGCCATCCTGTGGTATGTCGCCATCGGTACATCTCTGGCGCCGGAATCGCGGATGGACCGTGCCGAAGCCATGCAGTGGATGTTCTTCGAGCAGCACGCCCTTGAGCCGAATCTCGGTGCCGCCTATTTCTGGCTATGCTTGGTGCGCGGTGGCCGCGACCTGCAGACCCACGCGCTGGAAGACTGGATGGAGCGTGGCTATGCCGCGCTGCAGGTGATGGAGAATCACCTCAAGATCCATGACTTCTTCGCCGCGGGCCAGCTGACAATCGCCGACATCGCGCTATACGGTTACACCCACGTCGCCGAGAAGTGCGATTTCGACCTCTCCAGCTTTCCGTCGATCCGCCGCTGGCTGCGTCTGGTGGAAACCCAGCCGGGTTTTATCTCCATGGACTGGCACCCGACGTCGTCGGAATACGATACCTTGGACGTAGTCGCCGACGCTTAAGTCCTGAAATAGCGGGCATAACCGCTGTGAATGCCATTTTCCCGCCATAGTTTGGGCAATTCCCGCCCAAATCTCGCCTGCCGCAGCTGCGAATTTGTAGCACGCGGGTGATTCGCCCGCGATTTGAAGGATTTACGGCCATGATACGGTCGCTTCGCGTGGGTGCAGGATTTCAGGCACGCCCCACGTCCATCGCATCCACCCGGTTGACCCACGCCGTAGCGGCGTCGCTCGCGGTTGGCTGTCTGTCGCTCTGCGTCATCGTCGCCCTCACCGTGATGTCGATCCCGGTGGCGAGTGCGATGCCGCTCTGACGGTCCCCACAACTCATAAACACTCAGCCGCGATGCCGCGCATCGCTTATGCAACCTGCGACTCCGTGATGGAGCCATTTCGATGAAAAGGCCCGTGATCTGGGTCACTGTCACGTTGACGGCGGCTATCGTCGTGACCGCGACCCTTCTGATCGCCACGACCACCCGTGGCGAAAACACCTCGTTCGGCTCGTCGGCCGGCAGGCTCGAAGTACAGACCGTCGCCTCCGGTCTCGCTTATCCATGGGCGCTGGCGTTTCTGCCCGAGGGCCGCATGCTCGTTACAGAACGGCCCGGTCGCATCCGTATCGTCTCGCCGCAGGGACAGTTGTCGCCTGCGGTGAAAGGCGTGCCCGAGGTGATGGCCATCGGCCAGGGCGGTTTGCTCGACGTCATCACCGACAAGAACTACGCGCAGAACAACACGATCTACTTCTGCTACTCGGAACGTTCGGGCAGCGGCGCTCGCACCGCCATCGCGCGCAGCAAGCTCATCGACGGCACCGCGCCGCGTCTCGACGACATGAAGGTGATCTTTCGCCAGGACGGCCCGCTGTCGTCGGGCAATCACCACGGCTGCCGTATTGTTCAGGCGCCTGACAGCAACCTGTTTGTTACGCTCGGCGAACACTATAGCGGCCGCGATCAGGCCCAGAGTCTCGATAATCATCTCGGCAAGCTGATCCGCATCGCGCCGGATGGCTCGGTACCGAAGGACAATCCGTTTGTCGGCCGCGACGGTGCCAGGCCGGAGATCTGGAGCTACGGTCATCGCAACCAGCAAGGCCTCGCCATTAATCCGGCGACCGGTGAGTTGTGGGAGACCGAGCACGGGCCGCGCGGCGGCGATGAAGTGAACATCATCGGCAAGGGCAAGAATTACGGCTGGCCTGTGATCGGCTACGGCATCGACTATTCCGGCGCGAAGATCCACGAAACCACGTCGAAGGCGGGCATGGAGCAGCCGGTGAAATACTGGGTGCCGTCGATCGCCCCGTCCGGCATGACGTTCTATACCGGCGATCTCTTCCCGCGCTGGCGGGGCAGCCTGTTCACCGGCGCGCTGGCAGGCCAGATGCTGGTGCGGCTACAGCTCAACGGAAACACGGTCACGTCCGAAGAGCGCGTCCTGCAAAATCTCAACGAACGCATCCGCGACGTCCGGCAGGGACCGGACGGCGCGCTGTGGCTGCTGACGGATAGTTCGGCAGGACGAATCCTGCGGATTACGCCGGCCGGGAAGTAAGCGGTCGCTACGACCACTTGTGGAAAATGAAGAACGCCCCGAGCGCGATGAAGGCAAAGCCCAGCGCGTGATTCCAGCCGAGCGGCTCCTTCAGATACAGCACCGAAAATGCAGCAAACACGACCAGCGTGATGACTTCCTGCATCGTCTTCAACTGGGCGGCATTGTAGACCTCGCTGCCCCAGCGATTGGCGGGCACTGCCAGCCAATATTCGAAGAAGGCAATGCCCCAGCTCACCATGATGACGAGGGGCAACGAGTGATCCTTGAATTTGAGATGGCCATACCAAGCGAAGGTCATGAAGATATTCGAGGCCAGCAGCATCAAAATCGGCAGCAGCAGCGGCGGAATGGTGAAGGGCATTCGATCGGGGTCCTTTTTAAATCCCGGCGCTAACATTCAAGGGCCGGCGCCGGTTCCGGTGGCATCGATAGCATTTGAAGCGAACAAGGGGAAAATGATGCCGGGCTCTTCACGCGCCGTTAGCTATACCGGCGGGAAATTGTGGGCCTTTTTGCAACCAGAGGCCAACCTGCGTTTCTTACCTTTGTACGGACACAGGTACAGCCGATGCAGTACGATTGGCGACTGATTCTCGATCCGGGAATTGAAACGGCGATCATTGTGATCGCAGCCGTCGGGATTACTTTGGCAATCCGCCTCTTCCGGCTGCGACGCGCGGCCCGGGCCCGCGAGAACGAGCAGCACGCCACTGCCCAGCGCCTTTCGGCTGCACTTGACCAGATCGATATCGGTGTCGTGCTTCTCAATGCCGACACCCGCGCCGAATTCATCAACCGCGCCTTCCGCGACTACTTCACGCTCCCCGACGAGAAGGCTGACAGCAAGCCGCCGCTGATCGCGCTGATGTATCACGCGCGCGATATCCACGCTTACGCCCTCCCCGACGACGAGGTCGACAGCTTCATCGCCAGGCGCGTCGAGATGATCCGCGCCGGCACTTCCACGCCGACGACGTTGCGCCTCGCCAATGGTCGGGTGCTGCGGATGAGTTGCGCCGTGCTGCCCGATGGCGGGCGGATGCTGAGCTACACTCCGGTGACCGACCTCATTCGTCACACCGACGAGCTCTCCGAGCGCGACTATTATCTGGCGCTGCGCGAGGGCGACGTGTTCAGCTCCCACCGGCTGGACGCCGCCGAATAGGGCACAACGCCGCCTGTGGATATCCCGGGTTGTCATGGCGATGTCACTCGCCCCGGCTAGGCTCCTCATGCAGCCGGTTGCTTCCCCCCGTCGCCAATCGGGTGCTTCCCAGCGGTCTCCGTCAGTTGCCGCGCTGACCGGGACCGCTTCTTTTTGCCGTGGTTTCTCTTAATTCATGCAACTGACTTTGCCTGCGGAAGTCGGCCCCGGTATAATAAACCCATGATCCGTTTCGCCGCCGTCCTGATCTCCTTGACCATGCTGACGCTGCTGCTGGCGCCGTTTCAGCTGACCGCACTGGCCTTCGGCCTGCGCTGGCAGCAGAGCATTCCGCATCTGTTTCACCGCGTGCTTTGCGCATTGATCGGGGTGCGCATTCACGAGGTCGGCAAGCAGACGACGGACACGCCGGTCCTGATCCTCTCCAATCACGTCTCATGGCTCGACATCATCATCATCGGCGCCAGGGCGCCCGTGGTGTTCGTCGCCAAGAGCGAAGTTGCCAAATGGCCCGTGTTCGGCTGGCTCGCCAAATTGCAGCGCACGATTTTTGTCGAGCGCGAACGCCGGCAGAAGACCGGCGCGACGGCGCAGGAAATCGGCGACCGCATGCTGTCCGGCGACGCGGTGGTCCTGTTCGCGGAGGGTACCTCCAGCGACGGCATGCGCGTGCTGCCGTTTCGCTCGGCACTGGTCGGCTCGGTGCATCACGCGCTCGGCGATTCCACGCATCACAAAGAGATCACGGTGCAGCCGATGTCGATCGCCTATGTCGGCTTCGGTGGATTGCCGGTCGGCCGCGCCTTTCGCGAAAACGTGGCGTGGTATGGCGACATCGATCTGATCCCGCATTTCATCGGCATCCTGTCGTCGGGCGCCATCGACGTCGTCGTAAGCTGGGGCGAAGCCGTCGCCTATGACATGTCCGCTGATCGCAAGACCATCACGCGTAACGCGGAAAACGCTGTACGGCGCATGACATCCGCAGCCCTGCGCGCCGGCCCGCCGCGGAAGACCCCGACCGCCGCGCCCGCACCCGAAGTTCAAACGCCCGAGTCCGCTTCCGCAATCGCCTGAGCGCCCGCGCGACTGCCATGATGCAGCGCGTCTTGCTGCGCGATGAGGCGCGCGCCATAACCTTGGTCCGCGCTTCCCTCACAAGGCACACTCATCATGGAAATCCGCAATCTCGGCCGCTCCGGCCTTCGCGTCTCCGCCGTCGGTCTCGGCTGCAACAATTTCGGCCAGCGCACCGATCTGGAGACCGCGCGCAAGGTCATCCACAAGGCGATCGATCTCGGCATCACGCTGTTCGACACCGCCGACATCTATGCCGGCATGGGCGGCTCCGAGACGGTGCTGGGTGAAGTGCTGGGCGATCGCCGCAAGGACATCGTACTCGCGACGAAATACTGCAAGCCGATGAGCAATGACGGCAGCAAGCAGGGCGCCTCGCGCCGCTACATCATGAGCGCCGTCGAGGCCAGCCTGAGGAGGCTGAAGACTGACTATATCGATCTGTATCAACAGCACGATTACGATGCGCTGACGCCCATCGAAGAGACGCTGCGCACGCTCGACGACCTCGTGCGTCAGGGCAAGGTGCGCTATATCGGCAATTCCAACTTCCCGGCTTGGCGCATCGCCGAAGCCGAGATGGCCGCGCGCCAGATGGGCGTCGCGCCCTTCGTGTCGTGCCAGGACGAATACAGTCTCGTCGTCCGCGACATCGAGAAGGACCTGCTGCCGGCCGCGCAGCATTTCAATCTCGGCCTGCTGCCGTTCTTCCCGCTCGCCGGCGGCATGCTGACCGGTAAATATGCCGGCCTGAAGAACGTCCCCGCCGATACGCGCTTCGGCAAGACCCCCTATATGCAGGAGCGCTATCTGAACCCGCGCAACATCGCCTTGGTCGATCAACTGCAGGCCTTCGTCAGCGCGCGCGGCCATTCGATGCTTGAGCTCGCCTTCTCGTGGCTCGCCGCCCGCCCGCAAGTCTCCAGCGTCATCGCCGGCGCATCATCGCCCGAGCAGATCGAGCAAAATGTGAAGGCGGCGCAGTGGAAGCTGACGGCGGAGGAGATGACGGAGATCGACGGGATTACGCTGGGGTAGTTGCGCGCAGATTCTTCCCCTCTCCCCCAGCGCGGCAAAGCCGCGCGCCGCAGGAGAGGGGAAGCAAGCTACCCCACCAATCCCTTCGCCGGCTTCACCAGCGCACTGTCAGGAAACACCTGCTCGGCCAGTGCACGCTCGCTGATGCCGAGGTGATCGTGCAGCACGCCCTTGAAGATCGCGCGCAGATCCGTGGTGGGGGCGAGATCGCGGGCTTCATAGAGCTTGCCATTCGCAAGCCCCGGCCAGTCCGCAATCACCCGGCCGCCCTTGACCGCGCCACCCGCAAGCAGCGCAATCGTGCCGGTGCCGTGATCGGTGCCGGCCGTGCCGTTGATCTTGGCGGTGCGGCCGAACTCCGTGGCCACGACCACCACCGTGTCGCGCCAATGTGGCCCAAGCCCGCTCTCGAATTCCGCCAGTGCACCATCCAGACCGCCGAGCAATTGCGCGAGGCGGCCGACCGGCCCGCCCTCCTGCGCATGGGTGTCCCATCCATCGAAGGCGAGTGCCGCGATGCGCGGTCCGTCATCCGCGGCCATGAGTTTCGCCGCACCGCGTGCGACCTGGCGCATCGCCGCGACGGCATTTCCGCCGCTCTTCGGTTTCATCTCGTCGCCAACGGCAATCTTGTCGAGCTTCAGGCCCTGCGACAGGGCCGTCGCCAAAGCGGGATCGCGGTCCTGATAGAGTTGCATCAGCCGCATCGCCGTATCATCGGCCGCATTGGGCAGATTGACCGGCGCCCAGCCAACCGTCGGCGCGGCGCCGCGGAGCACCAGCGGCGTGGTCGGTCCGATCGCAAGACCCGACGAGACGCGTTCGCCACGCGGCAACGATTCAATGGCGCGGTTGAGCCAGCCCGACTGCACGCGGCCGGGGCCGGCATAGCCGCTCTCCAGCACGTCCTGGCCGTCGAAATGCGAACGTTCGCGATAGGACGTCGCCACCGCATGGACCACGGCCGCTTTCTTGTCGCGATACATCCGCGCGAATTCCGGCATCGCCGGATGCATGCCGAAGAACGAGTCGAGCGCGATGGCTGCGTTCGGGCCATCCTTCGCCAACGCAATCGAGCCGTGCAGACCGGCATAATCGGGATCGCCGAGCGGCGCGACGGTGGCCAGACCATCGAGCGCGCCGCGCAGGATCACCACGATCAGGCGCGGATCGCGCGCGTCGGCGGCCCTAGCGAATTTCGGCAGATAGGCCCAAGCGGCAAAGGCCGCGCCTGATAACAGAAGCGAGCGGCGTGTGGGGCCGAGCATGCGGCTTTCACAGCAGTCCATCGTCATCTCCTCTGAAATTCCGGCGACATCAGCAGCAGCGTCAGAGCCTGCTGCCGCGTCTCCGCGCGCGCGATCGTCTGTCGTGTTTCGGATGAGGCCGCCTCGCCGGCGACCACGTCGAGCATCTCGCGCGGATCGATACTGTCGGGGATGCGCGACGAAACCTGTGCTGCGAGATCGAGCCGCAGCTTCATGCCTTCGGGGACGGCCCAGGCGGCATTGCCGTCCGGAAAGCCGTTCGGCCCCGGCGGTGTCCACAGCGGCTGACCAAGCGTCTGCAGCCCCGCAAAGTAACGGCCGGGATCTTCCGGGATACGCGCCAGCAATCGACCGGTAGAAATCAGATATTCATAGGGCGTGCGCAGCTTGGCCATCGGCATCTGCCAGGCTTCATTGGAGTCGAGCAGCGCCAGCGCCAGCGCCTTCAGATCGCCGTCGGTCTTTTTGAACACCCCTTCCAGCCGCGCCAGCAGTGCCGGCGGCGGCGCATCAACCACGAAATGCTGCGCGAATTTCCTGGCGATGAATGTCGCCGTCGATGGATGGCGTGCGAGATCGGCGAGCGCGGCTTCGCCTTGCGCCACGCCGGTGTCGTCATAGGTCTTGCCCAGCAATTGCTGCGGCCCCGGTTCATGCGCATTGGCGTTGAAGGCAAAACTGCCGGGCGTGCCGATCTTTCCTTCGCGGCCCGCAAAGGTCCAGCCGGTGATGATGCGCGCCAGCGACGTCACATCGGCCTGCGTGTAACCGCCGCCGACGCCGAGCGTATGCAGCTCCATGATCTCGCGTGCGAGATTTTCATTGAGGCCGCGCTTGCCCCTCTCACCGGCTTTCGAATTCGGGCCGATCGATTGCTGGTTGTCGAGAAAGAACAGCATCGCCGGATGCTGTTCGACGGCTTTCAGCATGTCGGCAAATTTGCCCAGCACATAGGGGCGGATCGCCTCGCGTTCGAAAGAGCCAGCCCACATCCGCGCCGGGTCGCCCTTGCTGGCCGAGATGCAGAAATGGTTCGACCAGAACACGACGAGGCGTTCGACAAAGCCACCCTCGGTAATGGTCGCGCGCTGGATCCGCGCCAGCGCTTCTGCACGATAGGTCTTCTGCACCACATTCGGCGGCAGCGCGACGGCCGGCGGCGGCTTCGGTGCGTCAGGCTGCACTGTCATGGTGGTGTTGCCGGTCATCGCGGGAGCTTCCGGCTTCCTGTCCATCGCAGCCGGCGGCGCTTCGACCGGCACCAGCCCCGGCGTCTTCAGCGCCGCCTCGCGTGCCGTTTTCACTTCGAGCTGATAGGCGAACATCGCCTGCCCCAGCTCGGTCGTGGATTGCAGGCCGGGCAATTCCAGCAGCGCCGCATTGGGGCGCGCCAGCTCGGCCTTCACGAAGCCGCGGGGATCGGAGGCCGCATTGACGATGTCGCCGGAAGCGCCACCCCGCGCGCCAAAGCCGAATCGGTTCAGCGCGATCAGCGCACCTTGCGGGTCGCGGGCCATCGGGTTTCCCTCACTCTGCCTTCGTCCTATGATGCATTGGAACATCAAAGGCGACACCCCAGATATACGGGTGGAACAGATGAACCCGGCATGAAAATCGCGCTGAAATTTGGGCTGCTTTCATGAATTATCGGACAGAAAGCTTAAAGCCGCTCAGCCGCAGCCTCACCTGCTCGGACTGCGGGACTGAATTCGGCTGCGACCTGTCGGGCAATTGCTGGTGCGCCGAGGAGACCGCAAAACTGCCGATGCCGACCACAGGCGGCGATTGCCTGTGCCGCGACTGCCTGCGCGCGAAGGCGGCGGCGGCGCACGCCACGACCTGACGGACGTGCCTGATCCGCAGGGCGCGCGATTGCGCATCGGCTCCCGCAGCCTGCCTACACCATGCCCGCGCTGCGCCGGTCACGATCGGGTTGCGCATAGTAGCTGCGCTTGGCTTGCAGCATTTCCATATCGGCGCGCTTGACCACGGCTTCGAGCCGCTCGCCGGTCCGGCTGGTGGCAATCCCGGCGGAGAGGCTCAGCGTCAGATCAGGATAGTACTGATTGTTGACCTCGATCAGTCGCGCCAGCGAGGCAAGCACAGCTTCGCCGCCGGCAGCATCAACTCCGGGCAGCAAGATGGCGAATTCGTCGCCGCCTATGCGCGACACCGTCGCCGGCTTTTCGACCAGTTCGCCAAACACTTCACCGGCCCGGCGCAGCAACCCGTCGCCGGCGGCATGGCCAAGATCGTCATTGGCAGTCTTCAGCGCGTTAAGATCGGCAACGATCACGGTGACCGGTTGCGATCCCTTGCGTTCGAGCCGGTTGAGTTCGTCCACGAAGAACGAGCGGTTCGTGGTGCGCGTCAATACGTCGTGGGTGCCGAGATATTCCAGATAGGCTTCCGCCTTCTTGCGCGCGGTGATGTCGGTCAGCGCGACCTGCACCTGTGACCAGTCGCGCTCATGCCCGGGTAACACCGAGAACTGCAGCAGCAGATGAAGCTTGGTGCCGTCGAGCGCGTAGTTGACGACCTCGCGCTGCTGGAACAGCTTGCCCTCCCACAGGTCGATCAACTGTTCGCGGAAATGCGGCTCCATCTCGTCGCGAAACACATCCGACAATTGACGGAGCAACGTGTCCTTGTCGGGCGCGCCGAACAATTCCAGCGTACGACTGTTGACATCGAGCACACGGATCTCGCTCATGCAGCGCAAAACGAATTCCTCGTGCACATCCGTGAACACGCGAAAATCCTCGATGCCCCGCGCGCGAACGTCGTCCACCAGGCGCTTGACGCCGCTGAAATCCTCGACCCACAGCGACACCGGCGAATGCGCGAACAGGCCGAACGCATAATTCTCGCTCTCCGCGAGGCGACGGCGCGCGCCTTCACGTTCGGTCACATCCTCGATGGCGATCATCACGCGATCCCAGCGCTCTTCATGCCCGGGCAGAACAATGCCGTGCAGCTGGATGTCGAGGCGCTCACCCTTCAGCGTGTAGTTGACCGTATGGCTGGAAAAATGATTGCGGCCGCTCCAGAGCTGGGCCAGTTCCGACACATGACTCTTGAACGTATCGTCGCGCATCACCAGGCCGAGACTGAGCGTCAGGTGAGACAGGTCGCGCGCGCCGAACAGTGACAGCGTCTTGCGATTGACCTTGAGAATGCGGATGTGCTGCGAGCACTCACGGACCCGTTCGGGATTGGCGAGCAGGAATGTCTCGATGTCGTCGACGCCCTGCGCCTGCCACTGTTCGAACAGCCCCTTCACATCGCTGTAGTCCTCGATCCAGAGCGAGACCGGGGCAAGATCGAACATCACGGCATCGTCGGCGAGATTGGTAGGCGGAACGGACATAGCGACCTTGGCGCGTGAGACAGCGTGAATCGTTGAGGTATTCCCTTATAGCGAGAGTTACAGGGAATATCCTTGGATTTTCACGAAGGCACCAAGCACCACCGAAACAAGGCTGGTATGCGGACATGAATACCAGCGTTGCTCAATTCGTCGCCCGTAGAGAGTGGAACTCAGACCGGATAGCCCGCCGAGTTCCGCGCCATGCTGTTAAAAGCATCAAGCATTCTTTCGCGCCACGCATAGATCGCGTCGTCTTCCGCCAGCAGCTTGAACGGCGAGATCGCGCGCGCCCACTGGAACGGACCGAATACGATGTAGTCGGCATAGTTTGGCGCGGCGCCACCAAGGAACGGCTGCGTCTTCAGGGTGAGGCGCATCGGATCAAGCGACTTGCGGAAGGCATCTACGCCCGTGTCGCGATTGGATGCGACCTCTTCCAGCGACTTCTTGAACCGCGCTTCGCGGCTCTCGCGGAAATAGGCCTGATCGACCGGACGCAGATGACCATGAATATCCGCGACGATGAACGGAAACATGCCGGCGACCACGACCGTGTCGCCCCACCAGTTCAGCATCCGCCCCATGGCGCGGCCGCCCTCGCCGCCGAACAGTGACGGACGATCCGGATAGGTGTCTTCGAGATAATTGGCGATCGCCCAGGAGTCGTTGACCGCGCGCTCACCATCGAGCAGCACCGGCACCTTGTCGGATTTGTGCTTGTTGATCGCGTCCTTCTCGGTGAAGCGCCACGGGATCGATGTGGCGTCGAGGCCCTTATGTGCCAGCGCCATCCGGATGCGCCAGCAGAACGGGCTGAAGGGACGATCTTCGTCAGTGCCGACCAGTTCGAACAGTTGCAGCGCCATGATTGCTTCTCGTAATTCTGAGCTAACTCTTCACCACAGCCGAGGTCTGGCCGAACAGCAGCTTGCGCTCTTCGTCGGTGCGGATCGGCGGCTGGCCGAAATTAGGATTGACCTCTTTGGCGATCTCGTAAGCGCGCTTGACCGCCGGCCGCTCGGCGATGGTTTCGAGCCAGCGCTTGAGATGCGGGAAGTCGTTGATGTCCTGGCCCTGGTTCTTGTAGGGCACGATCCAGGGATAGCTCGCCATATCGGCAATCGAATAGTCGCCGGCGATGAACTTGCGATCTGCAAGGCGCTTGTTGAGCACGCCATAGAGCCGGTTGGTCTCGTTCACATAGCGGTCGATGGCGTAGGTGATCTTTTCCTGCGCGTAATTGCGGAAGTGATGGTTCTGTCCGGCCATCGGACCAAGGCCGCCCATCTGCCAGAACACCCACTGGATCGCATCATAACGCACGGCGAGATCGCCCGACAGGAACTTCCCGGTCTTCTCGGCGAGATACATCAACATCGCGCCGGACTCGAACACCGAGATCGGCCTGCTGCCACTCTTGGGTGCATGATCGACCAGCGCCGGAATGCGGTTGTTCGGCGCGATGGCCAGAAACTCGTCCTTGAACTGGTCACCCTTGCTGATATTCACCGGAATGATCTTGTAGGGGAGCCCCGTCTCCTCAAGAAAGATCGTGATCTTGTGGCCGTTCGGCGTGCTCCAGTAATAGAGATCGATCATCGTTCAATCCGTTTTGCGTGATGAGGCAACCCGCAAACCCGACCGAAGGCCGATTGAATGCGACTGCATGAAATGTTGCCGGATCATCGGATCAAGTCAATGCAATTTGCTCCACCTCCGATGATCTTCGAAAGATCATTCCCTGCCAGTGGCGCATCCGGTCTGTTATCAAACGGAAACTCCGCACAGGCGGATGATTTCCGGGAGACATGCCATGACCGCAGATATCCGCCGCCGCGACTTTCTCAAGACCTCGGCAGCCTTTGCTGGCATGGCTGCGGCCGGATTTTCCTGCGTGGAGGTTGCCAACGCGGCGCCGATCCAGGTGCCGACCGTCGATCGGCTCTCGATCCGCGTGCTCGTCGATCAGCAGCACGATCAATTCCTGCGCGGCAGCACGGTAAATGGCGTGGTGCATGAGGGGCCAGGACCGGCCCGCAGCGCGGATGCGCGCAACGTGCTGCACAATGAGTGGGGCCTGTCGCTGTTTCTGGAATCGCAGCGTGAGCAGGACAAGCGTAATATCCTGCTGGATTTCGGCTATACCTCGCCGGCGATCATCAACAATATCGGGCTGCTCAAGGTCGACCCGGCCTCGCTCAACGCGCTGATCGTCAGTCACGGACATATCGATCATTACGGTGGACTGATCGGCTTTCTCGAGCAATATCGCAGCGTATTGCCACCCGACATCAAGCTCTATGCCGGCGGCGAGGATAATTTCTGCCACCGCGTCAGCCGCGCATCGACCGGTCAGTTCGGCGAAGGCGGCATCCTCGACCGCAAGCAGATCGCCGCGCAGAAGGTGCAGACCGTTCTCTGCGAAACCCCGACGGTCATCGAGGGCCATGCTTTCACAACAGGCAAGATCAAGCGTAACAGCGTCGAGCGCGTACTGCCGAACACCTTCGTGGACTACAAGCCGGACAGCGCAGGCTGCGACTACGGCCACTATACGGCTGCCGAACTGCAGGGCAATTTTGCACCGGACGAACACGTCCATGAACACGCCACCTGCTTCAACATCCGCGGCAAGGGGCTGGTGGTGATCAGCTCCTGCGGCCATGTCGGCATCGTCAATTCGGTCCGGCAGGCGCAGGAGATATCGGGCGTGCAGAAAGTACACGCCGTCGTCGGCGGCTTTCACCTCGGTCCTGCCCCTGCCGACTACCTCAAGCAGATCGTCGGCGAGATCAAGAAGCTCGAGCCCGACGTGGTCATCCCGATGCATTGCAGCGGCCTGAACTTCCTGCTCGAGGCGCGCGCGCAGATGCCGGACAACGTGATCAACGTCTCGACCGGCAGCCGCCTGACCTTCAGCGCGTGACCTCGCGCGCCGCACGCGCCCTCTGGTATCGGACCGGCATAGCTGCCATGGCCGCGCTGTGGCTCGGGTGCTGGAGTGCGGCGCCCGCCTCAGCGCAGGGGTCGTCCCGTTCGGCAGCCGAATTGATGGACGCAGTGATGTGGAATCGCGAGCCGATCGGTGGCGCGTTCCAGCTTATCGACCAGTCGGGTCAAGCCCGCAGCGAGCGCGACTATCGCGGCCAGCTGTTGCTGGTGTATTTCGGTTTCACCTATTGTCCGGACATCTGCCCGACCGACCTGCAGGCCATCGGACTGGCGATGGACCGGCTTGGCGCTGACGCCGCTCATGTGCAGCCGCTCTTCATCACTCTGGATCCCGAGCGCGACACGCGGGAGCAACTGGCGCAATATGTGCCGATGTTTCACCCGAAGCTGATCGGCCTGACCGGCAGCACTACCGCGATTCATGCCGCCGCCGAAGCCTATCGCGTCTACTACAAGCGCGTCGATTTCCACGACAGACCGGGCGACTACACCGTCGATCACTCCGCATTCGTCTATCTGATGGACCGCGACGGAAAATATCTCGGCTTCTTTCCGCCCGGCACCTCGGCCGAAAAGATGGTCGACATGATCCGGCCGTATCTGGGAATCAGAAAATAGAGATGCCGCGCCCTTGCGAGCGCAGCATCGTGATAGAAGTGATCGACTGAAGCTTACATGCCCATGATCGCGATATCCGTCACCTTGCCGGTGACGCCCGAGATCTTGGCGGCTTCGGTCGCCTTGCCGGTGGCGAGATCGACCGAGTAGAGCGTGCCGTCAGCCATCAGCCAGGCTTCATTTTTGGTGCCATCCGACCAGATATCGAAGGCGACAGCCGCCGGCTTGATGCCGAGTTTGCCGACCGCGCCGAGAATGCCGTCATTCGGTGGCGCCTGCTTGACCAGCGCACCGATGGTGCCGTCGATGTTGAACAGCGCGGTCTCCTTGGTGCCCTTCACAGAGTTTGTGTAGGCGCCGGCGATGACATTCGGCTTCTCGCCCTTGTGCATGTCGGTCTCGGCATATTTATGATCGCCGTCCTTCGTCACCTTGCCGTCCTCGACATTGGCTCGCAGGCTCATGCCATCCGAACCCATCACGCGCAGACGATCGGCCACGGGGTTGAAATCGACGGTAGCGGTGACGCCCTTGGCCAGCATGGTGTCGAGCTTCGACTTCACCGTCGCCTTGCCGTCGGCGGCAATGGTGACGATCGTGCCGTCATCGACCAACCCATAGAGCATGCCATCGACCGGACGGACGTCGATGCCGACCAGCGCGCCGGAAATACCAGTGACCTTGACGGACCCGGTGGCCATCTTCTTGGTGGTATCGACCATGGCGATGGTGTCGCCACCGACCAGGGCTGCGACCTGGGCGGCATTGGCGGCGGCCGCGGGGATCAGCAGCAATGCTGCGGAGGCGGCGAAAAGCGAACGAAATGACATAAGTGGCTCCCTGTGTTTCCGCGGTCCCCTCGGGACCGACACAGGGACTACCGGCGGGCCCTCCCGACTGGATGCATGCCCCTGAAAATAAATTCATTTGGGTGCATCCAATTGCGCGCAGCAAAGGTAGACTGACCATGCAAGGGCATGGACATGACTGGGAATGGCACCATCACCGAGACCCGGCGCGACGAGGCGGGCCTCGACCACGCGCGCGAGGCGCAGCTGTCGGCAGCGCTGGCGCGATGCGCCGCCGGCGACCGGGCGGCTCTGCAGATGATCTACAACAGCGAAGCCCCGAAGATGATCGGGGTCGCCCGCCGCATCCTGTTCCGGCAGGATCTGGCGGAGGAAGCCGTGCACGATGCCTTCGTGCGGATCTGGGGCGCGGCCGCCTCGTTCGATCCGCATCGCGGCAGCGCCCGCGGCTGGCTCTATGCCGTCGTGCGCAATCGCGCGCTCAGCATTCATCGCAACGAGCATCGCTATGACGCGTCCGACGAAAGTGCGCTCGACATCGACTGCGAGGCGACCATGACGCGGATGCCCGAGACATCGGCGCTGCGCAAATGCCTGGAGCGCATCGACCGTCCGCGCCGCGATGTCGTGGTGCTGGCCTATGTCCATGGCATGAGCCACGGCGAACTGGCCGGCCGGCTGAAGGTGCCCTTGGGCACCGTGAAGAGCTGGGTCCGCCGCAGCCTGTTCTCGCTGCAGGAGTGCATGGGATGAGCATGCACGACGACAACACGCATTCCACCGACGATCTCGCCGCCGACTATGTCATGGGCCTGCTGGAAGGCACCGAGCTCGCCGCTGCCGAAGCGCGCATGACCGACGATGCCGATTTCGCCAGGGCCGTCAGCACCTGGCGCGAGCGATTGGCCGATCTCGACGCCACAGCCGAAGCGCTCGCCCCCAGCGCCGCACTGTGGGACCGCATCGCCGACTCCACCAAGGTGAAACCGGCGATCCCGCTGCCCGGCGCCCGCGCCGCGCTGCGCGGCGCAACGCTGTGGGACAATATCGGCTTCTGGCGCGGCACCGGGATCGGTGGGGTGTTCGCGGCCTTGATGCTGGTGGTGATCCTGATCGGCGCGCTCGCGACGTCGCGCCAGCTCCGCCGCGAACTGATCGCGCTGGCGCAGCGCAAGCCGATCTATGTCGCCGTGCTGGTCAACGACGTCACCAGGGAAACCGGCGCCATCGTCAACACCTTCTCCGACGGCCGCGTCGAACTGATCCCGCTGCGCCCGATCGACGTCCCCGCCGGCCGCACGCTGCAGGTCTGGACCCTGTGGGATCGCGACATCGGCCCGAAGTCCATCGCCGTCACCAGCCAGTCCCGCACCCTGCAGCTCGATCTCGAAGCGCTGCCGGAAACCGTCCCGGATCAGCTGTTCGAGATCACGCTGGAGCCAGAAGGCGGCTCGCCGATCGGTCGTCCGACCGGGCCGATTTTGTTCAAGGGGAATGCGGCAAGGGCCTTGTAGAGGTAGCCGAATATTAGGGCGCAACAAAAAATTAGGCCGGTAAAGGTCATGTCCCTAGACCAACCGCCTCAACGCTGAGGTAGCGTCTCTGGGGCGGGCGGCCTTCCAATCGAACCAGTCGAATCAGGGCCAGCTGAAACAGGAGCGGAACCGACAGACCTTAGTGGAGCATGGCTGGTGCCGCCCCCCGAAGGATTGCCAGCTAGCGAGCGGCGTGGGCGAAGCTGCACCATTCGCGCGCCGGGTAAGGGAAGTGAGACAGTCATCCACCGACCTGGAGTGGGCGGTCCTCCCGAATTAATCAAGCTGCCAGTAGCGTTGTCTGCGTTGAACGCAGCTTTTTCCAAGGCATCAGTTAAGACTTGCTCACACCTCTTGGGCTTCTGCCCGTCGGACAGGACGCTTCGACATGACCTCACGAGCAGTTGTGATATCAAGAAGAAGTGGGGCCGATACGCCTCAACCGGCAGCGTTTTTGAGAAGTCTCCCTCGTATTCCGCACTGATCTGCTTAAGGAAGTCCCGCCATATTTTCGGATTCCCATTTCCCTTTCGAAGTGCCACGATTGCGCTAACTAGCCCTGCACATTCTGGAGCCGCATCAAGTACAGTTGCCGATCCGGCAATGATGGCGTCGTAGGTTTGGGGCCAATACTCTTTACAAGACAACGCAAAGTAATCCGTCACGACCCACATGTTGAGCTCTAATGAGTCTCGATAGACTGGGAGCAACGCAAGTACAGGTCCAGCGCTTGTAAACGCGACGTTAAGCAAATCGTCGATGATAGACGTGATCTGGTTGGCAGCCTTATTGACGTGGATGGCAGCGGTTACGGTATCCGATATGACTGGAATTCTGCCTATGAGCTTTGCTTGGATATCTGCCAACGACTGTCGACTTTCTCCATTGAATAGAGTCACTGCCGCAAGTCGAAAAAGCGCGTAGTCGAGCCGAGACATCTTCTCATCGAAGAACTGACACCAACGCGGCTGCTGTGCTGGCTTCGTTACACTGACAAGACGCCCTTCTGACGTCCACATCGTAATTTCATCAGGGCCGCCAATTGAATTTCGAGATTTCAGTTTTGACGGATCGACCGGAAATGACGCCGCGTCGTCGGTTCGCTCATATAGGCCCGGATAAAGGCACATATACGCCTCATTGGCTATCGCAAGGGCGCCTTCCAGAGCTCCCGCAATCGCCGTACTATCAATATCGTTGTGTCCCTGGCGGCGCGCGACGGTCAGAAGAACTGTGGCGAGAAGATAGGACCGTAGTAGTCGATGCGTTTTTGTATCAGCTCGAAACAGAACCGCATCTTCGATTTGATCGATGTAGCCACCCTTGCGATCGATCTCCGCACACCCCGTCAGCATTGACGCCACCAGAACAAGCGCCGTCATTCGCGCAGTAAAGCGCGTCGCGAATCCTGAAAACATGATCGCCCCCAAGCAAATCTTTGATTTGTAATGAGGTGAAGCTCG
This sequence comes from Tardiphaga sp. OK245, assembly GCF_900108575.1. NCBI lineage: Bacteria > Pseudomonadati > Pseudomonadota > Alphaproteobacteria > Hyphomicrobiales > Nitrobacteraceae > Tardiphaga > Tardiphaga sp. OK245. The sequence continues at coordinate 265,458 of NZ_FNWZ01000004.1, forward strand.
CCAGATTCGCGGCACATCCCGTAGTTGATATTTATCAGGGCATTTCTTTTGATTGATTTATCCACATCAATCGCTTTGGGGTTGAGTGTCCATTCGCGCAGCTGGCGCAGCACGGCGGCGGCCGTCGCTTCGTCGAGGTCCCGACTGTCGCCGGAAATCGTCGCCGACCAGCTGTTGGAGATCACCCTGGAGCCCGAGGTCGACTCGCCGACCGACCATCCGACCGGGCCTGTATCATTCAAGGGCAATGCCGCGCGGGCGTTGTCGTCTCGCGGCGATAGGTTTTGGCCCTTGAACGCTTCGGCCCGTGTAAGCGACAAAGGGCCAGTGTTCGGCGTCGAATGGCGCGTTGCGGAGAGAGTGCATGCGATATTCGACCGATGATCTGCGCGCGGCTGTCACAGCCGGCGTGCTTCCTTCCACGCAGCTCGACGCCCTGCTGGCTTTCCTCACGGCGCGTGTGCCGGAGCAGCCGGCGGCCGGGCCCAGATTCGATGTCGTGCATTTGCTCTGGTACGCCGGCGCGCTGGTGGTGATATCAGCGATGGGACTGTTCTCGACGCTGGCGTTTTCGCAGATGGGCGGACCGGCGCTGACCGCCACTGCCCTGGTCTATGCCGGCCTGTTCACCGCAGCCGGTCACTATCTCTGGACGGTCAAGAAGCTGCGCACGCCGGGTGGTCTGCTGATCGCGGTCGCCGTGGCGATGACGCCGCTCGCCGTGTTCGGCATACAGGATGCCTACGGTGCATGGACCGAATTCGGCAGGCCGGCGGCGATGCGCGATTTCTATGTCTGGATCAAGGGCAGCTTCGTCTTCATGGAGCTTGCGACCATCGCCGCGGCGATCGTGGCACTGCAATTCTATCGCTTTCCCTTCATCGTCTTCATCATGGCGGTCGCGCTATGGTTCCTGTCGATGGATGTCGTGCCCTGGATCGCCGGCGCGAGCTACGGCAACTGGGAACTATCGCGCAAGGTGTCCATCTGGTTTGGCCTTGGCATTCTGGTTGCTGCGGTGATCGTCAACCTGCGCCAGCGCAGCGGCGATTTCGCGTTCTGGCTCTATCTGTTCGGCGTGCTGACCTTCTGGGGCGGCATCACCGCCACGTCGAACGGCACCAATCTCGACAAGGCGCTATACTGCGCGCTGAATGTCGGTTTCCTTCTGATCTCGGTCGCACTGTCGCGACGGGTCTTCGCGGTGTTCGGCACCATCGGCATTGCGATCTATCTCGGCGATCTCGCCGAGAAGATCTTCAAGGATTCGATGCTGTTCCCGTTCGCGCTGTCGCTGATCGGCGTCGGCATCATTGCGCTGGGGCTGTATGTCCATCGCCACCAGCGCGACATCAGCGCCTGGGTCGATGCGCGCCTGCCCGAATCGCTCAAGCGCCTGCGAGCGTAACCGGTCGCCGGATAGGCATGGTGAAGCCGGCCCCCTGCAGGACAGCAAGTCTCGTCCCCTTGAATGGACCATTCCGTTCAGGCATCCTTGCACTCAAAGATAGTATTCAAGGGAGGCTGCCATGGCGTTGTCACGTCGGACCGTTCTGTTGTCGCTCGCCCTGTCGCTCGCCGCGATGCCGGCGCAGGCCGCCTCTTTCCTGGCGCAGCTCGATCCCGACAAGGATGGCACTGTCGACCTCGCCGAAGCCAAGAACGCCGCCGGCAAACTGTTCGACAAGCTCGACCGCGACAAGGACGGCACGCTGGACGCCCGGGAGTTGCGCGGCCGCATGAGCAAGAGCGAGTTCGCCGTCGCCAATCCGGACAATGACGGCACGCTCGACAGAGCGGAATATCTCGCCGTGGTGGAAACCCGGTTCCGCGCGGCAAACCCCGATAATGACGGCACCATCGATGCCAGGGAATTCGCCACGCCGGCCGGCAAGAAGCTGTTGAAGCTACTGAAGTAGGGCCCTTTTATCGCCACCGGACTCGCCCCATATTCGGCCCATGGCGAAGAAACCCGACTCTCCGAAAAAGCCCACAAAATCAATCAAGACCCCCGCCGCCAAGCCTGGCGCCGGCCGTCCCGACGTCAAGCCGATCGGGCCTGCGCTGGCGGAACTGCTGAATCCCGCGATCAATCGCGGCGATGCCGGCATGGGCTCGGGCACCGGGTTGCAGCCGCCGCCGACTAATTCCTTCGAGCGCCGCTCCGGCGGCGAGGCCGCGGTGCATCGCGCGCGCAAATCGACGCCTAAGAAGTTCGAGGGCGATGAAGGCATGCGCCCGACGCCATTGCAGCCGTTTCCCCAGCCTGTTGTCGCGCCCTATGCGCCGCGGCTGAGCGAGCAGAAGGGTCTCGAGGAAGCGCCGCAGGCCAATTACAACACCTCGGCCTCGATCCCGACGCTGGATCCGGAACTCGCCAAGCAACTCGGCTTCACCACCGAGGAAGAAGACGCCGAGGCGCTGACGGCGCGCCCGCCGCGCAACAAGATGGAAGCCTTGGGCGTGCAGGCCACGGCCGATGCGCTGGAAGCGCTGGTGCGCGACGGCCGTCCGGAATTCAAGGACCAGAAAGTGTGGACGCCGCACCGTCCGCCGCGCCCGGAGAAGTCCGAAGGCGGCGTGCGCTTCGAGCTGAAGTCGGAATATGAGCCGAAGGGCGACCAGCCCACCGCCATCAAGGAACTGGTCGAGGGCATCGACCGCAACGACCGCACCCAGGTGCTGCTTGGCGTCACCGGCTCCGGCAAGACCTACACCATGGCCAAGGTGATCGAGGCCACGCAGCGCCCTGCCATCATCCTGGCGCCGAACAAGACGCTGGCGGCGCAGCTCTATGGCGAGTTCAAGAACTTCTTCCCCGACAACGCCGTCGAATATTTCGTCAGCTATTACGACTACTACCAGCCGGAAGCCTACGTCCCGCGTACCGACACCTATATCGAGAAAGACTCGTCCATCAACGAGCAGATCGACCGCATGCGCCATTCGGCGACGCGCGCGCTGCTGGAGCGCGACGACGTCATCATCGTGGCCTCGGTGTCGTGCATCTACGGCATCGGCTCGGTGGAAACCTATACCGCGATGACCTTCGCGCTGAAGAAGGACGAGCGCATCGACCAGCGCCAGCTCATAGCCGACCTCGTCGCTTTGCAATACAAGCGCACCCAGCACGACTTCACCCGCGGCACCTTCCGCGTGCGCGGCGATGTCATCGACATTTTCCCGGCCCACTATGAAGACCGCGCCTGGCGCGTGAACCTGTTCGGCGACACCGTGGAGAGCATCGAGGAATTCGACCCGCTCACCGGCCACAAGCAGGACGAGCTCGAATTCATCAAGATCTACGCCAATTCGCATTACGTGACGCCGCGGCCGACGCTGATCCAGGCCATGAAGTCGATCAAGGAAGAGCTGAAGTGGCGGCTCGACCAGCTACACAATCAGGGCCGGCTGCTCGAAGCCCAGCGGCTGGAGCAGCGCACCACCTTCGATCTCGAAATGATGGAAGCCACCGGCTCCTGCGCCGGCATCGAGAACTATTCGCGCTATCTCACCGGCCGCCGGCCGGGCGAGCCGCCGCCGACTTTGTTCGAATATGTGCCGGACAATGCGCTGGTGTTCGCCGACGAAAGCCACGTCTCGGTGCCGCAGATCGGCGCCATGTTCAAAGGCGACTTCCGCCGCAAGGCGACGCTGGCGGAATACGGTTTCCGCCTGCCCTCCTGCATGGACAACCGCCCGCTGCGCTTCGAGGAATGGGACATGATGCGCCCGCAATCGATCGCGGTGTCCGCCACGCCGTCCGGCTGGGAGCTGCAGGAATCCGGCGGCGTGTTCGTCGAGCAGGTCATTCGCCCCACCGGCCTGATCGATCCGCCGATCAACATTCGCCCGGCCCGCACCCAGGTCGACGATCTCTTGGGCGAGGTCCGCGCCACCGCGGCCCAGGGCTATCGTTCGCTGATCACCGTGCTGACCAAGCGCATGGCGGAAGACCTCACCGAGTTCCTGCATGAGCAGGGCATCCGCGTGCGCTACATGCACAGCGATATCGACACCATCGAGCGTATCGAGATCATCCGGGATCTCCGCCTCGGCGCATTCGACGCGCTGGTCGGCATCAATCTCCTCCGCGAAGGTCTCGACATTCCCGAATGCGCGCTGGTCGCCGTGCTCGACGCCGACAAGGAAGGCTTTTTGCGTTCGGAGACCTCGCTGATCCAGACCATCGGCCGCGCCGCGCGCAATGTCGACGGCCGGGTCATTCTCTATGCCGACCAGATGACCGGCTCGATGACCCGCGCCATCGCCGAGACCGATCGCCGCCGCGAGAAGCAGGTCGAATACAACACGTTGCACGGCATCACGCCGGAGAGCGTGAAGAAGTCGATCGGCGACATCATGAACTCGGTCTATGAAGGCGACCGCGTGCTGGTGGATATCGGCGGCGGCATGGCCGAGGACGCCATCACCATCGGGCACAATTTCGAAGCCGTGCTGGCCGATCTGGACGTGCGGATGCGCGAGGCCGCGGCCGACCTGAACTTCGAGGAAGCCGCCCGCCTGCGCGACGAGGTCAAGCGCTTGCGCGCCACCGAACTCGCCGTGGTCGACGACCCCACCGTCAAGCAGCGCGGCGTCGCCGCACGCGGCGGCGGTTACAAAGGCGAGAAGAAATACGGCGACGCCGCCAACCTGCCCGCGCGTCTCGACAAGGCCGCGCAAGGCAAGGCGCGCGGCAAATACGGCAAGAGTTCATCAGCGGGCGGCGCGTCATCGAAAGTGCACAAGCCCGGGCTCGACGAGATGGGCATCGCGAACTGGCATGAAGTGAAGCCCGCCCGCGGCAAAGAGGTAGAACGTCCGCGCAAGCCGACACTCGACGAGATGGGACCGGGCACCGAGAGCAAGATCTTCCAGCCGAAGAACAGCCGCGAGTCCGGTCCGGAGTTTGGACCGGCGCCACGAAGCACAGGCGGCGCGCCGGGGCATCGGGGTGGGTGGAAGAAGCGGTGAGACGAGCTTGCGGCCGGCCTGCACAGATTATGTGGTCGCTCCCATGTCTCCGCATGTCATCCCCGCGAAGGCGGGGATCCATACACGCTGGAAAGACAGCTCAACCGAGATCGGCGTAGCTCTGCCGCTTCAGTTACACTGTCGGAGGTTATGGGTCCCCACCCCGCGCGCGCCTTCGGCGCGCTAGGCGGGGACGACACCCATTGAATATCCACACGATCCCGGACGACAAATCTCCGCATCATTCGGGACCCTTCCGTGCCGCATCGTCACATCGCTCTGCCTGCTTGCTACGCTTCTCGCCCGGCATGAAGCTCGACGCGAAAAAGAACGCGAACCTGATCGGCCAGAAGAAACTGTCGTCATCGAAGGTAGAGCTGTTGGCGATGAAGCCGGTGCTGACGTCAGGGAGCGTGGAGTATGCGGAGTGAGCAACGCTACTCAGGCCACCATGCATTCGACATGTGACTCTTATCGCTAAGCTCAAATTTCTCGATTGAATACAATCGAGAAATCAACCTATAGTTTATTAATGAAGAACCTTCACCTTGGCCCTGAGAACATCCGCTCGGAAGCGGATGTATTCTCACGACTTCGCATTCTGTGCGCCTCGCCCGGCTATATCCACGCGGTTAGCTATTTTTGTTGGCGCGACAACTTGATCCGATACAGCGGAAATCAAGCAGTCGAGAAGGATTTTGAGCATCAGTACTCAGCGGACAGATTGCTGCGAACCGAGATATCGACGCTGATCGGTCTACTGGTTCAACAAACCATCGATTCGGCGCTGCCAACACCTTCAAACATGCAACGATACATCGATGAAACACAAAAACTTCTCCATGAACTTCATCAAGCTCTGACGAAACCATGGTTTGAGGGATGGGATTTCTCAGGCGAATTACCCAAAGCCCCAGAAGTTGATCCTTTTGCTAGCGCGTCCGGATTACGCGAGCCGATCTTTTATGGCGGAGAATCCGCATATGATTTTCAGTATAGAGATTTCTCCCGACTGAAGTACGCATCGGACGCCCACTGGCTCAATGAAAATAAGAGTTTCGTGATTGACGATGCCTGCCGGCTGGCAGACGCTTTGCAATCGCTCGAAATGGAACGACACAAGAATTTTTCAGGCACACTCGAAAAGACGCATCCAGACAAGTGGACCACACTCGATTGCTATATGTTTACTCTCGCAGAAGCAAAAGTAGCGTCAGGATTATCAGACGATAAGGTTGAAGCCATTCTTGCAGCTTTCAGCTATGGGCCTGACGACCGCAACAGCTCGTTTACGGCACTCAATGAGTTTAACGCCACCAACTCGGCACCCATTTTAAAGTTTACCGACGGGTCATACGCGCTCTTTCAGAATTACAGCTTTAAGGAGGCCATCTATGAAAGCCCGTTTTTCTGGATGGCCGGAGACAAATCTTACGCCGAAACCGCTTCCGCCAATCGCGGGATTTTCACTGAAAGTTTCGTCACCGACCGACTGACGACTGTTTTTGGCCCATCCCGGGTCTTCCGCAATGTGGACATCTACAAGGGAAAGAACCGCTTCTCGGAAGCAGATACTCTCGTCCTCTACGGAGATCACGCCCTCATCGTTCAGGCAAAATCAAAACGCCTAACGATTGAAGCCAGAAAAGGAAATGATCTACAGCTCAAAGACGACTTCAAAAAAGCGATTCAAAACGCTTACGATCAAGCCCTCCTATGTGCAGAAGCTCTGATTGGAGATGATTTTAAATTCATCTGTCAAACCGGGACTGAAATCACCATCAATAAGAAGCCAAGTGTTATATTTCCGATATGCGTAGTATCGGATCACTATCCGGCCTTAGCATTCCAAGCACGCCAATTTCTGAAGGCAAAAAATACACCTTCATTCAAACCACCTCTTGCTACCGATGTCTTTACGATCGACGTGATGACAGAGATGCTCGACAGCCCTCTACATTTTCTCAACTATCTTGCACTACGAGCGCGGGTTGATGGAAAAATTCTTGTGTCGCAGGAATTGACCACACTTGGATTTCATCTCAAGCACAATCTCTGGCTCGACAGCAAATATGATATGGTCAACCTCGGCGAGGATTTTGGCGGGTCGCTGGATATTGCTATGCTTGCCCGCCGAAACGGCTTCCCTGGAGAGAAGACTCCGAAAGGCCTCCTGACCCGATTTGATGGCCTCACTATTGGCGCGCTATTTTCTGCGATTGAGCGCGCAGCTTCCCCTCAACTCACAGGGATAGGCTTACTGTTTCTCCAACTTAGTACCAAGACAGCGAAGGCATTGAGTCGTGGAATAGATCAAATTATCGCCGCCTCTCGACGCGATCACGAAAACCATGATCTATCGATCGCGATTGATGGAGGAGGAGGCATCACAGTTCATTGCAATTCGCTACCTGAGGCAATTGCACGGGATCGTCTCATTGCGCATTGCAAGGTACGAAAATACGACACGCAGGGGGACGTTTGGCACGGCCTATTACTCGATCCGGCAACCGGTATGATCCGCGGAGCAACAACAATCGATGAAAAATGGCAGCCAAACGGAGAAATGGATGCGATTATGGCTAAATGGCCCAAACGCAATCCAGTCCCCATCTCGCGATTGAAATCCAGACCCAAAAAAATTGGCAGAAACGATTCATGCCCTTGCGGAAGTGGGAAGAAGTACAAGCGGTGCCACGGTTCACCAATTGGAAATTAGCCTTTAAGTCGCTCAACCATTTATATTGACATTATTCCCATAAGACTATATACCCCTACCCGTCCTGCTCATGAGGGGCGCTTCTCGAGGGCGCTTTCGGAGTGGAGCAGGATACGGCGCCTGCGGACGTGCCTCGCAAGCACGGACTCGGGAGGTCCGGGGTCACCGTCCTGGCCCACTACGGGGCTGCGCCGGAAACGGCTGGACGGGTGCGGGTGAAGGCAGGCGAAAGCCTGTCCGGAACGAAGGACTTTCATTAGTCCTGCCCAGTACCCGGAAGCACGGTCCCTGGAACAGAAATCGCCGTGATGGAGCGCCGCAAGGCGTTGCGCTGCAGAAGGCGAGGCGTCGCAGCCAAGCCGGATGTGGCGACTGTACCCAAGATGCGCCTTGCGGCGCTCCATTCCCCTCAGTTTTCGAGGGGACAACGACAGCTCACCTCGGGGCTTTCGCCCACGAGAACGATGTCGCGTGGATGTTTGACATGTACATCCGAGTGAACGACGGCGGGCTTCTCCCGCGTCGTTACTTCCCCGCCGGCGGCGCGACGTCGGCGACCTGGCCGCTACGTTTGAGCGCGTCGGCGACGAAGCCCGACGCCTTCATCTCCTCGACGAAGGCGGCAAGATAGGCGACACCAGCCGTGCGCGGCTTGTCGGCAATGCGCGGCATGGCCATGGCCTGCTGGATCTCCTGGAAGTGGCCGGACATCACGCGCATCTCCGGATGGTCCTTGGCATAGGCATCGAGCTGCTGGCGCACGCCGGCGGCGGCATCGAGCTTCTCGTCGAGAAACTTCCGGATCATCGCGCTGCCGCCGCCGGCATCGGCGCGCAGCACGGTGGCGTGCTTGATGGTGCGGGTGAGATAGAGGTCATAGGCCGAGCCGAGGCCGACCGACATTTTGACGCCGTCCTTGTCGACGTCGTCGACCGTCTTCAGCGGCGAATGCGCGGGGACCATGTAGGTGCCCTCGATGATCACATAGGGCGCGGTGAAGATGATCTCCTGCGCGCGCACCGGCTCGATGGCGATGAATCCGACATCCCAGGCGCCGGCCTTGGCGCCCTCGAACACCTTGCCTGCCGCCTCATAGGGCACATAGTCCAGGGCCACGCCGAGGCGCTTCGCGAGTTCAGCGGCAAGATCCGCCGAGACGCCGCGCGGCGCGCCGTCGGGGCCCTTCTGGGCCAGGACGCTATTGCCGTAATTGATCGCGGCGCGGAGTTTGCCCGTCGGCGCGAGATCGCGCAGCACCTCGGGCGATGGCGCGGGCTGGGCGAAAGCCGGGACTGCAGCAGTCATGAACAGCACCATCCATCGTAAAATGCGCATCATAGGCCTCCCCGATTTCGGCGCGACCATGCCCGCAAACCCGCCGCGCGACAATCGGCGACCAGGGGCTTCGACGAGGGCGTGATCAGCCCGGCGCGACCAACCTCCGTTCGTCACGCGGACGGGATGGCTGATATGCCCGGCCGGGAATGCCTGTTATCGCACTGCGCGAGCGTCTACACTGGTGCCCGTTGGCGCAGTGGGTGGCTTTAAGTGTTCGACGGTTTCTACAAATGTGACTACCGGGCGGGCGACGTGGTCGGCCGCAGCGTCATGTATTGCAAGGACGGCCGCATGCTCGGCGGCAACACCGCCTTCGCCCATGTCGGCACCTATGAGGAAGCCGACGACGGCATCCATGCGGTGATCCACGGCCAGCGCCATCATGTCGGCTCGCAGTTTCGCACGCTCTATGGCGACGACGACGGCTCGATCCGCGTGCGTGGCATCCACGACGGCAAGAACTACAGGTTCACGGGCGGCGACGCGCAGGGCAAGGGGCCGGCCTTCGAGTCCGTGATGACACGGCTCGACGAAGAGGACTTCCCGGACACCGGCACGGTGGGCGATGGCGGCATCGCCAACGGGCTGTATTCGCTGCACATGAAAACCCTCGACGGCGTCGAGGACGGGCTGACCGGCGTGATGCTGCTGTTCGACGGCCGCATTCTCGGCGGCGACGCCCGCTTCTATTATCTCGGCGCCTATGGTTCGGCCGGCGGCCGCTGGAAGGGCGAGATCGTCAATCAGGAACACACGCCCGCAGCCGGCGGGAGTTCGCTGTTCGCCGGCTACGAAGTGGGCATCGGCTTTTCCGGCAGCTGCAGCGACGGCTGCGCGGCCTTCGAAGCCACCGCCCTCGCCGGCAAGCGCAGCCTGCGCCTGAAGGCCGAGCTGTCGCTGCTGCACAAGGCCTGACGCGGAGCCTTTTCCGTTCCGATTGAATCGGAACGGAGCTCCTGCTTCTTGTTTTACGCGTTTTCTTAACGCGAACCGGTGACCACTTCGCTCGAAAACGCTTTTGTTACGCGCGCGCCAGCACCTTGCGCTCGACGGGATGAATGTCGATGGCGCGCAAGCGGCCCATCCGCAGCACGTCGATCTCGATCGTCCGATCGATACGGTCGCGATCAAGAATGCGGATCAGATCATCGACGCCATTCACCGGCACGTGATCGAGACTGACGACGACATCGCCAGGCAACAGGCCAGCCTTGAACGCCGGACCGTCGGGATCGATCTGGTCGAGCAGCGCGCCCATGGTGTTCTCGATGCCGGCAAGCACCGCATGGCGGCGCGGGATCGGCGCGGTCTGGCCGGACACGCCGATGAAGGCGCGGCGGACATAGCCGTGCCGGATGATCTCCGACAGCACGAATTGCGCGGTGTTGCTGGCGACCGCAAAGCAGATGCCCTGCGCGCCCTGAATGATCGCTGTATTAATGCCGATCACCTCGCCGCGCGACGACACCAGCGCGCCGCCGGAGTTGCCGGGATTGAGCGCGGCATCGGTCTGGATCACGTCCTCGATATTACGCCCGCTCACCGAGCGGATCGAGCGGCCGAGTGCCGAGACCACACCGGCAGTGACCGTGGATTCGAAGCCAAGCGGATTGCCGATGGCCACGACAAGCTGGCCGCGCTTCAGGTTCTTGGAGTTGCCGAGACCCGCATAACGCAGGTCGCGCGCATTATCGGCCCGCAGCAAAGCAAGATCGGTATCTGGATCGGCGCCGAGCACGCGGGCATCAGTGACGACGCCTTCGGTGTCGCGCAGGCGAATATGCCTGGAATCGCCGACGACATGACTGTTGGTCAGGACAAGGCCGTCCGGCGAGATGACGATGCCGGAGCCCAGCCCACCGCGGTCGCGGGCATTTGGCGTCCTCGCGCCGGTCTCGACGCGCACGACCGCAGGACCGACGCGTTCGGTGACATCGATGACAGCGTTCGAATAGGCATCGAGCAGCGCAGCATCGTTCGGCACTGCGGCAACGGCGGGTGTCGCGGAATCGTCATTTAAGGGATGTGCGGTGATATCAAGCATGGCGATGCTTCCTTTGAGATTTAAATGGCCCCGGCGCGCACCACTGCAAGTGCAGCATGCGCGGGAGACATGGCCGGGCTGCGCCGCGCTTTAACCTCAGGTCTGTTCAAAGCGTGACTTTACGCCGCAGTTCAGCGCACCTATGTTTTGCGCGCGGCTGTCGATGGTGATGAGCGCTTTCAAGGGACGAAACCACGATGGCCAAGCAACCCTGGTATCGCATTCTCTATATCCAGGTGCTGATCGCGATCGCGATCGGCGTCACCGTCGGCTACTTCTATCCAGATGCCGGCAAGGCCCTGAAGCCGCTCGGCGACGGCTTCATTGCCCTGATCAAGATGATGATCGCACCGGCGATCTTCTGCACCGTGGTGCACGGCATCGCCTCGATCGGCGACATGAGCAAGGTTGGCCGCATCGGCGGCAAGACGCTGCTGTATTTCGAGACGGTCTCCACCCTGGCGCTGCTGATCGGCCTCCTGGTCGGTCACTTCCTGCAGCCCGGCGCCGGCTTCAATATCGATCCCTCCACATTGGACGCGAAATCCGTCGCCAGCTATGTCAGCCGCGCCAAGGAGGAAAGCTTCGTCACCCATCTGATGGGAATCATTCCGACGTCCTATTTCGACTCGCTGGCCAAAGGCGATCTGCTGCAGGTGCTGCTGGTCGCGATCCTGTCCGGCTTCGCGATCTCGCATATGGGAAAACCCGGCGAAAAGATTGCCGAAGGCGTTGATCTCGCCGGCAAGATGTTCTTCCGCATCATCGGCATGATCGTGCAGCTCGCGCCCATCGGCGCCTTTGGCGCGATGGCTTTCACCATCGGCTCGTTCGGCCTCGGCGCCCTCGTCAATCTCGGCTATCTGATCTTCACCTTCTATCTGGCGTCGCTGCTGTTCGTTCTGCTGGTGCTCGGCGGTATCGCGCGTGCCTTCGGTTTCTCGATCCTGCGCTTCATCGGCTATATCAAGGACGAGCTGCTGATCGTGCTCGGCACCTCGTCGTCCGAGACCGTGCTGCCGCGCATGATCACAAAGATGGAAGCCCTGGGCGCATCGAAGCCGGTGGTCGGCCTCGTGATCCCGACCGGCTACAGCTTCAATCTCGACGGCACCAATATCTATATGACGCTCGCCACGCTGTTTCTGGCGCAGGCCACCAACACGCATCTCTCCTTTGGCCAGATGGCCGCGGTGCTCGGCGTGGCGATGCTGACATCGAAAGGCGCATCGGGCGTCACCGGCGCGGGCTTCGTGACGCTGGCCGCGACGCTGTCGATCATCCCCGATATTCCGATCACCGCACTGGCGATCATCGTCGGCATCGACAAGTTCATGAGCGAATGCCGCGCGCTCACCAATCTGATCGGCAACGGCGTCGCCACCATCGTCATCAGCCGCTGGGAAGGCGAACTCGATCGCCATCAGCTCCACGAGGCGCTGCTGCATCCGATCGATTTCGGCGAAGAAATGGAGCGCCGGCCGCTGGGTGAACTGCCGGAGAAATCGGCCGCCTGATCGCTCTATTTAGGGCGCCAGATCCGGCATCAGCGTCGCCACTGCCTCTGCGCTGGCGTCCGCACCTGACAGCAACAGATACTGCCCGTTCTGTAGCGTCGCGGCGCTCGCCACGACGACGGCCCGCTTCGGGCAGATGCCAAGACAGCTCGTCAGCACCACGCGTGGACTTTTCACGTCCTGCTTCGCGCTGCGGCGTTTCAAGTCCGACTTGAGCGATTTGCGCAGCGCCTTGCCATCATCAATGCGGCCAAGGCATTTCTTGCAGACAAGAACGGGTGAAGCGCGACGCAAGCGCGCGGTGACGACGGGTTTACTGGCCATTCCTCTTATATAGAAACCGCCCGCCGCATTGCGATCACCCCGACCGGCGGTTGCTGGTGTTCTGCGTGAGATTGCCGTGCGCCGCCTGCTCACGAATATTGTGCTTCTCGTCGTCGCGATGACCCTTGGTGTTATCGAGCGTAACCTTCGGCGCGCTGCCAGGTCCCTTGTCGCTGCAGTTATCTTCGGGAACGGGCTGGATGTGCTTGGTCATCGGGAATCTCCCTTGCAGATCGGGAGAAAACGCAGCCGCCCAAGCAGCGTTCCTTTCCCGGGCTCCGGCACATGAAATCGCTGCCCGCCGTTGAACCTTCTGGCGCCATTGTTTGACGCATAAAACATTGAGTGGGGGCGCTGCATGAAAATCGCGTTGCTGATCTTGCTGGGTCTGGTTCTGGGGTTGCTCGGTGGAGCGGCCGTGGGGATCGGCGCCGGCGTTGCATGGGTCGAATTGTTCAAGACCAGCAATTTTGAGGGCTATAGCGCCATGCTGGTGTTTTTCACTTTCATGCCCATTGGCGCACTCCTCGGCGCCGTCGGCGGGGCCCTCCTGTTCGGCGTCATGGCCGCCCGCAATGGCGATGTCGCCATGGAACCGCTCCCCGTGCAGGAGCACGAGCAGACATACCGGTAAGGTTATGCCGACACCGCGATGCAGCTTAACGTTTTGGTGAGCAGCTCCTCACCACGAACATTTGTGCATTGCAAAATAAACCGTTGAATTTTAGCGAAATTATATTACTTCAGCTATCAAGCAATTTGTGCAGACCGCCCGGGCAACGTTGCCCCGGCGCGCAAGTGTTTCAACCATTTTCAGGACTATCCCAATGACAGAGCACAGCCTCTGGCGTTTCTCGCGCGCGTTGCATCGCGCCATCAACGAACGCCAGCTCGACCAACTCGCTGACATCATCGACGACAATATCGAATGGGCGGTCTACGGCCCGATCGACATGTTTCCGTTTCTCGGTGCGCGTCACGGCAAGGCCGCCGTCCTCGATGTCTGCAAGCAGATCGCCGACAATGTGCGGGTGCATCGCTTCGAGCGTGAGTCGATGATCCTTGGTGATGAGTCTGGCTCCGCAATGATGCGCTTCTCGCTGACTGCGCTGGATTCGAACCGCCCTATCAGCCTGCGGCTGGCGCAATTCGCGCAGTTCAAGGCCGGGCGTCTGACCAGCATGCGCGTGGTCGTCGATACGTTCGATCTGGTCGAACAGGCATTGGGCCGGCCTATCCATCTGCCGAAGATCGCCTGAGCAGCACGGCGATTGCCAATCGCCACGTCCATCCCCAGCGAAATGTTGCGACGCCACAATTCCGCCGGGCCTGATGGTATTATGTGCCAATCGATCCGCGATCTTGCTGGGCAGTGGCACGATGGCTTCAATCAAACCGACATATTGGGCGCTCATCGCAGCACTCGGCGGAACCGCGTTTGCCTTTCCGGTTCACGCGCAGAATCCGTGGCGCGGTCTCGTCGATGTTGCGCCGCCTCCCGGTGAAATAGAGCAGGTCGACACGGCAACGACTCCTCCTGGCGACGCCCCGGAACCCGACTGGAGCCTCTTGAATACCGACGATTCGCCGACGGCGAAGGCATCGCTCCGCGAGAAGCGCTCGTCGCTGATCGTCGGCAGCCCGTCGTCCAGCTGGACTTCCAACGACAGCAACGGCACCTCCGCGCTCTCGGTCAAGCAGTCGGTTACGCCGTTCTGGGATACCCGCGTCGGCGCCGACATCAATGTCGCGCGGCAAAACGCGCCGCGCAGCGCAGCCGATGCCTACCGCAACCAATTCGGCGACGGCACGGCGCAGGCCCAATCGGGCGGCGCAGCTTGGGCGGCCGCGACCGCTCCCGGCGTGGGCTCAATCTGGGACAAGACGGCGATCGAAGCGCGCGTCGATCCGGGCGCGGATCAAACCAAACTCGGCACTTCGCTCAGCAAGTCGGTACCCATTGCCGGCGATCAGTATTCGCTGACGCTGCAGAGCGGCTACAACGTGATCCAGCAAGGCAGCATTCCAGCCATTGGTTACAACGGTCGCCCCACGCGAAGCTACGAGACCGATCAGCTCGCGCGTTTCAACATCACCGATACCGGCACCAGCTTCATCGCCGGACAATCGCTCGCCACCACCGACGACAAATGGCTGCGCAAGTTCGGCGCGGAGCAGAAGCTGTTTGGCGGCGTCAACGTCTCCGGATCGATCAGCGAGACTGTCCAGGGCGTGACCAACAAGACGTTCTCGGCCGGCTTCAAGCATAGTTGGTGAATTAAGTTTTAATACACTTTGCCAGACGATTGCCGGCAAAGATCGGCGCCCTGCCGCATATTCGCCGCTATCTCGTCAAAATCCACTGCGCAGATGTACACGTAAATTTGTCATGCGGGGGACCGCGCTCGCTCATTGTGAAGTCCGCTTCACACAAACAAGGAAGAGCTGATGAGTGCCATTCGTTCAGAACAGACAGAAGCCAAAGATGACGACAGCAACCTCGCCGCTGTGTCTGAAGTCGAAGCGGGTATCCGCGACTTCGTGCGCAACGATATCGCTTACCTCCGTCGTCCGGTGCCTGGCATGGTGAACAATTCAAGTGAAACCACCACCGGCACCGAAGCGCCGCTGGAAGCGACGACCGAAGCGACTGTGAACAGCGTCAATTCGCTGATCCAGCGCGTCGCCGGTACCTCGCTCGGCGAGATCGAGAAACTGGTTTCCGAACTCGAGAGCCTCCGCGACCTGCTCCACGCCGAAGGCCAGCGCGTTCAGCGCGAGATCTCGGGCTACGCCCAGCTCAGCCAGGCCGCGATGAAGTCGACCCGCCTGATCGCCGACAACGTCGCGCAGTGGAAGCGCACCGCTGACGGCCTGCGTCACGACTGATCGGCACTAGACCACCCGAATCAAAAGCCGCCGCCCGAAAGGGCGGCGGCTTTTTCATGAGCCCGTTCAATTGAACTTTATTCGTTTTGTTCCCGACCAACGGTTACGCAGCACCTGCGAACTGCTTTTGGGGGAATCGATCCGTGGAGACCATTCGGCCGAACAACACCGATCCCATTCCGGCGCGCAGCAACGCGCCCAGGATGGGGACCATTATCTTGCGTTTTGTCGGGTTGCTGTTGGTGGCCGTGGCATTGCTCGCCTGGGCCTGGAGTCGCTGAGGTCGCCATCATCGACCCCACTCACGAAAAAACCCGCGCAGTTCGGCGCGGGTCTGGTTAGCAAATCGTAGAAATTACTCGCTGACGACCGCGCTGCTCTCGAGCGTATAGGCGCCATCGGCATAACCCTTGACCACCATGCAGGTGGCCAGCATCACCGCAAGCGTTACGCTCGCAAAGATGAAGCCCACAAATTTCAATCCGGTGCGGTCAGCCATTGTCGTCCCCAAAATCGTCCTGCGAAGTGTCGTCTCGGTCGTCATACCTGTAAGTCGCAGATCACGCTCACAAGGTTCAGAACCCCTTAACAGAGCTAGGGTTCCATCGATAAAGTTTGAAATGGTTAAGCCGCGTCGCCCCGTTGCGGCAGGAAGACCGAACCAAGGAAGCTGTAGACCTCCTCGCCGCGCTGATTAACGGCAACGTTCTTCGACTGCAAGATGCCCCAGCCCGGACGCGTCGCGGTCGCGCGCACGGAAACAACCTCGCTACTATAGGTCAGGGTATCGCCGGCGAGAACAGGCCGGGTCCAGCGCAAATCACGAAAACCGGGAGATGGACCGCCGACTGGAGGCTCTTCGCCACGCGCCTCTGCCTCCGCCTTTGCGCGCTGGCCATCGGCGACCAGCAACTTCATGCACACCGACGCCACGTGCCAGCCCGACGCAGCGAGACCACCGAATAGCGATTTGCGGCCGGCCTCTTCATCGAGATGGAACGGTTGCGGATCGAATTGCCTGGCAAACGCCTTGATCGACTCCGCCGTGAACGTGAACGAGCCGAGATCACGGCGCATACCGATTTGGATGTCTTCCAGATAGCGCATACTGCGACCCTAGTTCCCGGAGGCGGGTTCACGCACCCCGATCATGATCGGGGTGATCATCTCGGAAATCGTCTGCCCCTTGGCATTGCGTGTGCTGAACTTGAATTTAACGATGCCCAAGGTCGGCCGGCTTTGCGATACGCGCGCCTCGACCACTTCGACATCCAGCGTCAGATCGTCGCCGGGGCGAAACGGCGCGAGCCATCGCATCTGATCCACACCCGGTGAGCCCATCGATGCGGTCTTGTGCAGAAACCCGTCATAGATCATCCGCATCATCAGCGAGCACATGTGCCAGCCGGAGCCGGAAAGTCCTTTGAGCATCGATGCGCTTGCGGCAACTTCATCGAGATGCATCGGCTGCGGAT
This sequence comes from Tardiphaga sp. OK245, assembly GCF_900108575.1. Lineage (NCBI taxonomy): Bacteria > Pseudomonadati > Pseudomonadota > Alphaproteobacteria > Hyphomicrobiales > Nitrobacteraceae > Tardiphaga > Tardiphaga sp. OK245. Next base: position 282,741 of record NZ_FNWZ01000004.1, read on the forward strand.
CGTATTCTTTCGCATAGGCGATAATCTCGTCGCGCGTAATATGGCGCGGCCCGAAGGTCCCGAAGTGGCCGGGCTTAAAATCTTCAAATGTCAGGGTCATAATGGGGAATGCCGTCGAGGAAGCCTGATTGTGGCCGTTATTTGCAGCAATCTCAACCCGGTCGCTTGCATGGCTTTCCCGCGATCCTGCCCGTCAATGTGGTCGGGCCGGGATATTTGAAGCCGTTTCTCAATGCAATTGAATTTGTCACTCATCTACACGGCGGGGGATTTCACCGATGTTCGAATTTCGGGATCTGTTTCAGTGGGACCGTTTCATCACACCCACAATCATCAAGACGTTCTACTGGCTGGTGATCGCACTGATCATTCTATTCGGCATTTCCGGGATCTTTTCGGGTCTCGCCGCAATGGCCATCAGCCCGTTCGGCGGTTTCGTCCTCGTGATGTCGAGCCTCGCCAGCGTGATCGTCGGCATCATCTTCGCACGTATTGCGGCTGAGTTCGTTCTGATCGTGTTCCGTATCAACGAACATCTCGGCGCGCTACGGGATCAGGGGCAAAACCTCGGGCAGGATCACGGCCACGGCCAGCAGTACTGAGCGTTAATTCTCTCCGCCGTCATTGCGAGGAGCCCTTGCGACGAAGCAATCCAGTCTTCGCTTGTGGCTCCTGGATTGCCGCGTCGCTTCGCTCCTCGCAATGACAGAGAGAGGATTGAGAATATCTTACGTGTTGAACCGGAAATGCAGCACGTCGCCGTCGGCGACGACATATTCCTTGCCTTCCAACCGCAGCTTGCCGCCATCGCGCGCGCCGGCTTCGCCACCGAGCCTGACATAGTCGTCATAGCCAATGGTTTCCGCGCGGATAAAGCCCTTCTCGAAATCCGTGTGGATCACGGCTGCAGCCTGCGGTGCCTTGGTGCCCTGGGTGATGGTCCAGGCACGGGCTTCCTTGGGGCCGACGGTGAAGTAGGTGATGAGGTGCAGCAGCGAATAGCCTGCACGGATCAGGCGATCGAGGCCCGCTTCTTCAAGCCCGAGCGTATCGAGGAATTCCACGCGTTCGGCACGTGAGAGCGTCGCGATCTCGGATTCGATCTTGGCGGAGATGGCGACCGCAACGGCGCCCTCCTTCGCAGCATGTTCTGCGACCCGCTTCGAGTATTCGTTGCCTTCGCCCGCCGCGCCTTCCTCGACATTGCAGACATAGAGAACAGGCTTGGAGGTCAGCAGGCCGAGCATGCCAAACGCGCGCTCTTCCTCAGGCTTGCGCTCGAGAAAACGCGTCGGCTTGCCGTCGCGCAGCAGCACCAAAGCGCGCTGGACCAGATCGAGCTGTTCCTTGGCGTCCTTGTCGTTGCCCTTGGCCTTCTTGGTCAGGTTGTCGATGCGCTTCTCACAGGAATCCAGATCCGCGAGCATCAGTTCGGTCTCGATGATCTCGATGTCGGCGAGCGGATCGATCTTGCCCTCGACATGGGTGATGTCGTCATCGATGAAGCAACGCACCACATGCGCAACGGCATCGACTTCGCGGATGGTGGCGAGGAACTGGTTGCCGAGGCCTTCGCCCTTCGACGCGCCCTTCACCAGGCCCGCAATGTCCACGAAGGTCAGGCGCGTCGGAATGATCTGCTGCGACTTGCCGATCTCGGACAGCTTGTCGAGGCGCTTGTCCGGCACCGCGACTTCACCGACATTCGGCTCGATGGTGCAGAACGGATAGTTCGCAGCCTGCGCAGCCGCGGTTTCCGTCAGTGCATTGAACAGCGTCGATTTGCCGACATTCGGCAATCCGACGATCCCGCATTTGAATCCCATGACGTCCTCGATGTTAATGTTCGTCATGCCCGGCGAATGCCGGGTATCCACGTCTTTGCAACAAAGAAGTCGTGGATGGCCGGGACAAGCCCGGCCATGACGGAGTGTGTTGTTACTTGCCGTTGTCGTCCTTCGACGTGAAACCCTTGGCCTGCATCGTCAGATGCACCTTGTTCTGAAACGACGAGTCCTGACCACCGACCAGCAGGCCGACATGGTCGGACACCGCATCGTTGAACGCTTCGAGCTGAAGCCGTTCGGCCTTGGCGAAATCGCTCAGCACGTGATTATGCACCAGCTCCTTGGCACCGGGATGTCCGATGCCGAGGCGCACGCGCCGATAGTCGTTGCCGACATGCGCGGAGATCGAGCGCAGACCGTTATGTCCCGCAATGCCGCCGCCGACCTTCACGCGCACCTTGGCGAATGGCAGTTCGAGCTCGTCGTGAAACGCGGCGATGTCGCCGAGTGAAATCTTCAAATAGGCGGACGCTTCCTGCACCGAGCGGCCGGACTCGTTCATGAAGGTCATGGGCTTTAGCAGGATGACGCGCTCACCAGACAGCGTGCCTTCCGAGGTCTCGCCCTGAAAGCGACGGCGCCACGGTCCAAAACCGTGACGCCGCGCGATATCATCGAGAACCATGAACCCGATATTGTGCCGGTTGCCCTGGTATTTGGCACCAGGGTTTCCGAGTCCAACAAAGAGAAGCATGACGCGGAGCTCCGCGCCGGATTACTTCTTCTTCGCCGGAGCGGCGGCAGCGGCCGGAGCCTTTGCACCAGCGGCGGGGGCCTTGGCGCCGGCAGCCGGAGCCTTGGCACCAGCAGCCGCGGGAGCCGCAGCAGCAGCCGCAGGGGTCGCAGCTTCTTCACCGTAGCCCGACGGCGGCACGATGGTGACCAGCGTCAGGTCGGCATCGCGCGCCAGCGTCTTCACGCCCTTCGGCAGAACAACGTCGGTGATGTGCAGCGACGTGCCGATATCGAGCTGGCCGACATCAACCTCGAGGAACTGCGGAATGCTCTCGGCTTCGGCTTCCAGTTCGATCGTGTGGGTCACGATGTTGATGGTGCCGCCACGCTTCACGCCCGGAGCGCCTTCAGCGCCCTTGATGTGCAGCGGAACGCTGACGCGGATGGTCGCGCCTTCGCCGAGGCGGAGGAAGTCGACGTGGAGCGGGAAGTCCTTGACCGGGTCGAGGTGGAAGTCGCGCGGAATCACGCGGTGCTTCTTGCCCTCAAGCTCGATGTCGTAAATCGTGGTGAGGAACCGGCCTGCCAGAATGCGCTGACGCAGTTCGGCATCATTCACCGAAATCGCCACCGGGGGCTTGTTGTCACCATAGATCACTCCGGGCACTCGGCCGGCGCGACGCTCTGCCCGTGCGGCCCCCTTGCCGCCGACCGGACGTGAGGTCGCCTTCAATTCCTTGACGGTCGCCATCGTTTAAGTCCTTGTTTTCTAAAAGTTAAAGGCCGCAATGCGGCCCGTTTTCACGCTGCAGCAAGCCTCCAGGGGTGCGGGGGCTGCGGACGTGGGCGGCTTCTACCGCCGAAACGCCAAAAAGACAAGGAAATGACGGGCTTTTTCTTCGTCTGCGGAGCCCTTCCAGGGGCCTATTTTAGCCATTTGTGAACAGGCAGCCGATGTCCGGCGCGCCGTGCAGGCCACCGGCAAGGCTTCCTCTCAGCCGCCGAGCTTGGCTTCCAGCGCTGCGATCCGGGCCTTTAGCGCCTCGTTCTCCTCGCGGGCGAGCCGGGCCATATCCTTGACCGCCTCGAACTCCTCGCGCTTCACGATATCGAGATCGCGCAGGATCTTCTCAGCCTGATTACGCACAACCGTATCGACCTCGCGCTTGACGCCCTGAGCCGCGCCGGCGGCATCGTTCATCAGGCGGCCGATCTCGTCGAAGAACCGATTGTTGGTCTGGGTCATGGCAAGAACTCCGGTCGGATGAACAAACACGCGGGATTAAGTTGTAGATCGACAATGGCGATCCCGGCCGCGCAGTTCAAGTATCGCCTGCTTTTGGCGTTCACAACTGCAGAAGTCCCTTAATTCGTCACATGCCAATGCTTTACTGGCGGCACCGGGAGCCGTAAGCCCACCACATGCCATTCCTGACCATCGCCTTCCCCGTTTTCGATCCGGTCGCCATTGCGCTCGGCCCCATCGTCATTCGCTGGTACGCGCTGGCCTATATCGGCGGCATCGTGCTCGGCTGGATCTATGCCCGCGCACTGATCAAGAGCACGAAACTGTGGGGCGGGTCCTCACCGATCTCCCTGCTGGATTTCGACGACTTCATCCTCTGGGTGACGATCGGCATCATTGTCGGTGGCCGCACCGGCTATGTGCTGTTCTACAATCTCGATTTCTTCATCGCCCACCCTGCCGAGATCTTCGAGCTATGGAAGGGCGGCATGTCGTTCCATGGCGGCTTTATGGGCTGCGTCTTTGCCGTGTTTCTATTCTGCTGGAAGCGTGGATTGTCGGTCCTGTCGCTCGGCGACATCACCTGCGCGGTCGGCCCGATCGGCCTATTGCTCGGGCGCCTCGCCAATTTCATCAACAGCGAATTATGGGGCCGCCACGCCGACGCCAGCGTGCCCTGGGCGATGGTGTTTCCCAATGGCGGGCCGCTACCGCGCCATCCCAGCCAGCTCTATGAAGCTGGCCTCGAAGGCATCGGGCTCTTTCTCATTCTCGCCGTAATGATCCGGGCCGGTGCGCTGAAGCGGCCCGGCCTGATCCTCGGCGCCTTCATCTTTTTTTATGCGCTGGCGCGTATTACGGGAGAATTCTTCCGCGAGCCGGACCCGCAACTCGGATTTCTGTGGGGTGGGCTCACCATGGGCATGCTGCTCTCCGTGCCGATGATATTTGTGGGACTCGTTTTGATGGTGCGCGCCTGGCGAAAGCCGCAGGCATCGCTCGAATTGAGCCCAGGCAAGAAGGCCTGATGTGACCGACCAATCGCCGCTGCAGGATGAAATCAAGCGCCTGATCAAGTCCACCGGACCGATGCCGGTGTGGCGCTACATGCAGCTGTGCCTGACCCATCCGCAACACGGCTACTACATTTCGCGCGATCCGCTCGGTCGCGAGGGTGACTTCACCACGTCGCCCGAAGTCAGCCAGATGTTCGGCGAGCTGCTCGGCCTGTGGTCGGCTTCGGTCTGGCGCGCGATCGGCGCGCCGCCCTTCGTGCACCTGATCGAACTGGGCCCCGGCCGCGGCACCATGATGGCCGACGCGCTCCGCGCCCTACGCGTGCTGCCGCCGCTGTATCAGGCGCTCAACGTGCATCTCGTCGAAATCAATCCGGTGCTGCGCGAGAAGCAGAAGGCAACGCTATCCGGCGCCCGCAACATCACCTGGCACGACAGTATCGAAACCGTCCCCGCGGGTCCGTCGATCATCCTTGCCAATGAATATTTCGACGTCCTGCCGATCCATCAGGCCGTGAAGCGCGAAGGCGGCTGGCACGAGCGCATGGTGGATATCGACAGCAACGGCCAGCTGATGTTCAGCGCGTCAACTGATCCGCTGCCGCGTTTCGATGTGCTGCTGCCACCGCTGGTGCGTGCAGCCCCTGTCGGCGCGGTGTTCGAATGGCGCCCCGATACCGAGATGATGAAGATTGCCAGCCGCGTCCGCGACGAAGGCGGCGCAGCTCTGATCATCGATTACGGCCATGTCCGCAGCGATGCCGGCGACACTCTGCAGGCTATCGCACAGCATAGCTATGCCGATCCGCTGAAGAATCCCGGCCAGGCCGATATCACCGCGCATGTGGATTTCCAGGCACTCGGCCGCGCAGCAGAGGATGTTGGCGCACGCGTGCACGGGCCGGTGACGCAGGGCGAATTCCTCAAGCGCCTCGGCATCGAGACGCGCGCGCTGACCTTGATGGCCAAGGCCACGCCGGAAGTATCGGAAACGGTCTCCGGCGCACTGAAACGCTTGATCGACAGCGGCCGCGGCGGCATGGGCGCGATGTTCAAGGTGGTCGGCATCTCCGATCCCAATATCGACACGCTGGTGGCGCTGAGCGACGACACCGGCATCGAGGCCCCGACATCATGACTTTCACATCGCCTTTGCTGTCAGCCATTCCCGGCCTGCGCCACGCGTTCTTCACGCGCGACGGCGGTGTCTCCGAAGGCATCTATGCCGGGCTCAATGGCGGACTCGGATCGAACGACGATCCCGCGCATGTCGCGGAGAACCGCCGGCGCATGGCGGCGGAGATGGGCGTCGCCCCCCTGCACTTCCTCACCGCCTATCAGGTCCATTCGCCCGATGTCGCCGTCGCCACGGCACCGTGGAATGGCGATTCACGGCCGCGCGTCGATGCCATGGTGACGAAGGTCGAGGGCCTGGCGCTCGGCGTCACGACGGCCGATTGCGGTCCCGTATTGTTTGCCGACCCCAAGGCGCGCGTCATCGGCGCCGCCCATGCCGGCTGGAAGGGCGCCTTCACCGGTGTGCTCGAAGCCACCATCGCAGAGATGGAAAAACTCGGCGCCGATCGTTCCGACATTGTGGTCGCGATCGGTCCGCTGATCCGCCAGCCAAGCTATGAGGTTGGTGCCGAATTCGTCGAACGCTTCACCCAGGCCGACGCTGGCTTCGCCCGGTTCTTCATTCCCTCGACCCGCGCCGGTCATGCCATGTTCGATCTCGGCGGCTTCATCCGGATGCGGCTGGAGCGCGCCGGCATTGCCATTATCGATGACACCGGTATCGACACCTATCCCGACAACAACCTGTTCAGCTATCGCAGGTCGGTGCATCGGAAAGAGCCGGATTACGGACGCCAGATCCACGCCATCGTGCTCGAGCGGTAACTCGCGCGTTGACGCGCCGTTATCCTTAACGCGGCCGAACTGCCTCAAACTGAACGCGAATTGTCGGGGCGCGGTGACCGTTTCGGTCACCCTGGAAAGACCTGTGGCCGCGCTGCCCTAGACCTTAACGCATTTTAACGATATCGCTCGACCTGTCCGGCGCCGCTTGCGGCAAACGGACGGAAGTCGGGACGCCCTATGCGATTTTCTGCCCTTACGACCGATCGAGCCAGACCGCGCCTGATCCAGGCTGCGCTATCGCTGACCGTAGCGTTTGGGCTTGCCGGCTGCGCCAATGTCCCCAATTCGGGCGGCGCCATGAACGCGCAGGCCAGCCTTTCCACCGCCTCCGGCCCGACGATCGCGTTCGAATCCATCGACGGGCCGCCGCCGCAGGTCTTCGACCGCATGGTCAACCTGTTGGATAGTGAAGCGCGCCTGCGCAACCTTGCGGTTGTATCGCGCAAGGACAGCGCGGCTTTTCGGGTCCGCAGCTACCTCTCGGCCCAGGTTCGCGGCGGCCAGACCTCGATCGCCTGGGTCTGGGATGTCTATGACCGCGACCAGAACCGTGCTCTGCGCCTGAGCGGCGAGGAACAGGCCGGCAAAGGCGGCCGCGACGCCTGGGCTACTGCCGACGACCTTGTCTTGCGGCGGATCGCGCAAGCGGGGCTCACCGGCCTCAATGGCATGATCAACGGCACCACGCCCGGCGAGCAGCCGCCTGCGCCAAGTGGCAACGGACCCGCCATCGCCAGTACCGATGAATTGCCCGTGCAGGCCACCGCATTTGCCGAGACGCGCTGACTTCAGTTCACGTTAAGCAGAGGCCCGTTTTTACGCAGGAAAACAGCGGCCCACGGGTTGCCAGCGGACGGCCGACCTTGATATCACCTCGCTCAGCTAGACGAGTTCTTGTGGGTAATCCGATATGCTGAACGTTGTATCCACCAAGCCGCGGGGAGACGCGTCGATGTCGGCCAAGAACGGTTCGATCAAACTGGTCGCCGGTAATTCCAATCCTGTCCTCGCGCAGGAAATCGCGACCTCGCTGAATATCCCGCTGACCAAGGCCAGCGTCCGGCGCTTCGCCGATATGGAAATCTTCGTCGAGATCCAGGAAAACGTCCGCGGCTCCGACGTCTTCATTCTTCAATCCACGTCGTTCCCGACCAACGACCATCTGATGGAATTGCTGATCATCACCGATGCGCTGCGCCGCGCTTCCGCGCGCCGCATCACCGCGGTGATCCCCTATTTCGGCTACGCTCGCCAGGACCGCAAGGCCGGTGGCCGCACCCCGATCTCGGCCAAGCTGGTCGCCAACATGATCACCCATGCCGGCGCCGACCGCGTCATGACGCTCGACCTGCATGCCGGCCAGATCCAGGGCTTCTTCGATATCCCGACCGACAACCTCTATGCCGCGCCGTTGATGGTGCGCGACATCAAGGAGAAGTTCGATCTCGCCAATGTGATGGTGGTTTCGCCCGACGTCGGCGGCGTCGCCCGTGCCCGCGGCCTTGCCAAACGCATCAACGCGCCGCTCGCCATCGTCGACAAACGCCGCGAACGCCCCGGTGAATCCGAAGTGATGAACGTGATTGGCGACGTCGCCGGCTACACCTGCATCCTGATCGACGACATCGTCGACTCCGGCGGCACGCTGGTGAACGCCGCCGATGCGCTACTCAAATACGGTGCCAAGGACGTCTCCGCCTACCTCACCCATGGCGTGCTGTCCGGCGGCGCCGCCGCGCGCATCGCCAATTCCAAGCTCAAGGAATTGGTGATCACGGACTCGATCCAGCCCACGGAAGCCGTCAGCAAATCGCCGAACATCCGCGTGCTCTCGGTTGCCTCGCTGATCGCCGAAGCGATCGGCCGCACCGCATCGGAAGAGTCGGTATCGAGCCTGTTCGACTAAGGCTCGCGCCTCTACACGATCCCGGCCGCGACCTGACCGCGCAGACGCTCCAGACTGAGTAGCGTCTCGGCGCAGGCTGCCGCGACCTTGAGGCCGCTCTCCGCAAAGTGCTTGCGGAAGAATGCCGCCCGCTCTTCCGTCTCGTGAAAATCCTCCGGCGCCGTCACGGCCGAGAACACTGGGATCTCGGTGCGTAGCTGCACATCCATGAGCGCACGGATGACCGTGTCCGCCACGAAGCCGCGGGTGCCGCTGTCGATCACGAGGCCGGCCGCGACGATGGCCGTGTAGCGCCGCGTCTTGGCGAGAACCTGCACATGCAGTGGGATCTCGAACGAGCCAGGCACTTCGAACAGATCGACCTGCGACGGGCCGATATGACGCGCCTCGATCTCGCTCAGAAACGATTCCCAACACGGTGCAACGATGTCGCGATGCCAGGACGACTGCACGAAGGCGACGCGTTGCGGCTTGGCAAAGCGCGGATGCTGGACTGCGGATGACTCGGAGGTGGTGTCGTTCATGGCCTGATACTTTCGTTACGGCCAAACTATGCCGAAACCGAACCAGCCCAGCAAGGCCGTCCACAGGCTGTATCGGGCCCAACAGGACTCCTGCGAGGCCGGGAAAGCTTTCGGGCCCCGCGGCGGAATCAATAGTTACCACCCCAACCGGACTCGCGGCGCGCGAGGGCGCACCGCACAGACTCGCAATCCGGGAATCCGATTCCGGTTTGTTCTCATTGCGGCGAGATGACCTGTGGATGAGGGCCGGTTTGTCTGTGGATGGATTCGTGGTGCCGTTGCGCAGATTCAGCAAATCACATCACTTCAAACTCGCAAGGTCTGGACGAATAGAACTTGCAGCCTGCAGCGACGCTCCGACATTTTCGCGTACCGGCCAGCTGTTTGCATCATCACATTTCAAGAGCAAGGTCGCGACGGCATGTCACTTCTCGAAGGTACTATCGATTCACGGCTCAACCCGCTCGCCGTTGTCGAGGATATTGCCGCCGATCATAACTGGGCCTTCGAGCGCTCCGGCGAAGACGAAGTCACAATTGTTTCTAAGGGTGACTGGATCGATTACCAGCTCTCCTTCACCTGGATGAACGAGATCGAGGCCCTGCATCTGGCTTGCGCCTTCGACATGAAGATTCCACCCGCTCGCCGCGCGGAAGTGCAGCGCCTGATCGCCGCGATCAACGAACAGATGTGGGTCGGTCATTTCGATATCTGGACTCACTCAGGCATGGTGATGTACCGGCAGGCACTGGTGCTGCCCGATGGCCTCACCGCAACGACCGCGCAGTGCGAAGCGATGCTGGTCTCGGCGATCCATTCCTGCGAGCGCTACTATCCGGCATTGCAGTTCGTGGTGTGGGCCGGCAAGACCGCAGCCGAAGCGATGTCTGCTGCGATGTTCGACACTGCCGGCGAAGCATGACCGACGCGCCGGTCATCACCGTGCCGGATGCGCCCGGCGAGGCCGAACGGCTGGTGGTCGCAAATGCGTTGCTGGCCTACAATACCAAGACCGTCGGCCCCAACAATCACCAGCCGCTCTCGATCTTGATCCACGATCCTGCGACCGGCGAGCCGATCGGCGGCATCTGGGGCAAGACCGCGTTCAACTGGTGTTTCGTCGAGCTGTTCGTCGTGCCCGAGCAGTTTCGCGGCCAGGACATCGGCTCGAAGGTCCTCGCCAAGGCGGAAGAGATCGCGCGTGAACGCGGCTGCATCGGTCTGTGGCTCGATACCTACTGGTTTCAGGCGCGGAGCTTCTACGAGAAGCAGGGCTATGAAGTGTTTGGCGAAATCCCGGACTATCCGCGCGGCGGTCCGCGCTACTTCCTGAAAAAAAGCTTCGTCTAGGTCCGTTCGGGCTGTGCGGCCTGCCCCGCAATGTTATGGTCCCGGCCGTTCTGACAGCCGGGATTTTGCGATGACCTCCTCCACGACCTCACGCGCGCTCAACACCATCGACGGCCATATCGTGCTGGCCGGCGCCGGCAAGATGGGCGGCGCAATGCTGACGGGCTGGATCGCTGGCGGGCTCAATCCGACGCGCGCCGTCGTGATCGATCCGCATGTCTCCGACGAGATCAAGGCGCTCGCGGCAAAGGGTGTCCGCCTCAATCCGGATGTGAAAGACATCGGCGCTGTCGCCGCACTGGTTCTTGCCGTGAAGCCGCAGATGTTCGCGGAGGTCGGCCCGACCCTGCGCACAATCGCCGGATCATCCCTCGTGGTCTCGATCATGGCCGGCACCACCATCGCCGGCATCGCCAAGGCCTGCGGCGGCAACGTGGTTCGCGCGATGCCGAATACACCGGCCGCGATCGGCCGCGGCATCACCGTGGCGGTTGCCGCGAGCGACGTATCGCAGGAGCAACGCGGCCTGACCGACGCGCTGTTGCGCGCCACCGGATCGGTGGAATGGGTCGAGGACGAGAGCCTGATCGATGCTGTGACGGCCGTCTCCGGCTCGGGGCCTGCTTATGTGTTTCTGCTGGCCGAAGAAATGGCTCGCGCCGGCATTGCTGCGGGCTTGCCGCCCGAACTCGCGATGAAGCTTGCTCGCGAGACAGTGTCCGGTTCGGGCGAGCTCCTCCGCCAGTCCGATCTCGACGCGGCGACGCTGCGAAAGAACGTCACCTCGCCCGGCGGGACCACTGCAGCCGCGCTCAGCGTATTGATGGCCGATGATGGTTTCGAGCCGCTGCTGACTCGCGCGATTGCTGCGGCAACGGCGCGGTCTAAGGAACTGGCGAAATAACTAGACGGGCACCCGCACCACCGCCCTCAGTCCGCCCATCGGACTCTCCGCCAGCGTAATATCGCCGCCATGGGAGCGCGCTATGTCGCGGGCGATGGCGAGGCCCAAACCTGTCCCGCCTTCGTCCTGATTGCGGGCGTCGTCGAGCCGCAGGAACGGTTTGAACACTTCTTCACGCATATCGGCGGGAATACCGGGGCCGTCGTCGTCCACCGTGACCGTGAGATAGCGATGATCGCGGTGCCCAGTGATGGCGATATCGTTGGCGTGGCGCGCGGCGTTCGAAACGAGATTGCCGAGGCAACGCTTGAACGCGGCTGGCTTCACCGTGACGATCGGCAGGCCGTGGAACGTGACCGTCGCCTTATGGCCGTTGCGCTCGGCATCGCTACGGAGTTCTTCCAGCGCTGCAGCCATGTCTGTCGGCTGCGCCTGCTCGCCGCTGTCGCCGCGCGCAAAAGCGAGATAGGCCTCGAGCATGCCCGACATCTCATCGATATCCTTGCGCATGCCATCGACTTCCGGACCGTCCTCGATCAGCGCCAGTTCGAGCTTGAAGCGCGTCAGGATGGTGCGTAGATCATGCGAGACGCCGGCCAGCATGGCCGTGCGCTGCTCCATTGCGCGTTCGATACGCGCCTTCATCTCGATGAAGGCATTGGCGGCACGACGGACCTCGCGTGCGCCGCGCGGCCGGAAATTCGGCGCTTCGCGGCCCTTGCCGAAACTTTCGGCGGCGTCAGCGAGTTTGAGGATCGGGCGGATCTGGTTACGCAGGAACAGGATCGCGACGATCAGCAGGATCGAAGACGTCCCCACCATCCAGAACAGGAAGATTTCCGAATTCGACGCGTAAGCAGCACTACGCTGGGCGAAGATGCGCATCACGGCATCATCGAGCTGGATGCGGATTTCCACGAGATTGGAGCGACCAACGGTGTCGATCCAGAACGGCCGCGTGATCTGCCGGCCGATCTGGACCGACAGCGCCTGATCGAGCAGCGAGAAGAACGGCTTCGGACCTGGCGGCGGCATGTCGCCGAGCGGCAGGAAATCCACCACGAGGCCAAGGCGCTGCTGTGCGATGGCTTTGATCTGCGTGCGGTCCTTATCCTGCGGATAAACCTTGTAGACGTCGATCAGCGTCGCGATGTCCTGCACCACCGCCTGCGACAGGCGGCGCGTCACCGTGTTCCAGTGCCGCTCCATGAACACGAAGGCGACCACCGACTGCAGCAGCACCATCGGCACGATCATGATCAGCAGTGTGCGGGCATAGAGCCCCGTGGGCATCACGCTCTTGAAGCGCCGGCCCATCAGACTGTGCGCCGCAGAGACGCGGCCCGCCGCAGAGCGGAGGATGGTGATGCCGGTGTCGAGTGTGGTCATCGTGCAAACTTCATCGAACTATGGCGACGCGACGAGGCGATAGCCGATGCCACGCACGGCCTGCAGAAACAACGGATTGGCCGGATCGGTCTCGATCTTGCGACGCAGGCGATTGATCTGCACGTCCACCGCACGCTCGTTCACGGTGCCACCGCCGCCGGTGAGTTCACCGCGCGGCACGGTCTCGCCGGGCGCCGCAGCCAGCACACGCAGCATGTCACGCTCGCGGTCAGTGAGATGGATGATCTCGTCGCCTTGGCGTAGTTCGCCGCGCGCGAGGTGATACACATAAGGCCCGAACTGCAGCGACTCCGCGCGCTCGACCGGCACCGGCGCACTACGCTTCAGGATGTTTGCGATGCGCAGCACCAGTTCGCGCGGCTCGAACGGCTTGGCCACATAGTCGTCGGCGCCGATCTGCAATCCCTCGATCCGGCTTTCCGCCTCGTGCCGCGCCGTCAGCATGATGATCGGCACGGCCGAGGACGTCCGAATGAAGCGCGCGAGCTCGAAGCCGGTCTCGCCTGGCATCATCACATCGAGGATCAGGAGATCGAAATGCAGACCGAGCAGCTTGGCGCGCGCTTCCTTGGCGCTCGGCGCCGTGGTGACGCGGTAGCCCTCGCCCGAGAGAAAGCGCGAGAGGAGATCGCGAATACGGCGGTCGTCATCGACCAGCAGCAGATGCGGCGCATCGTCGGCCAATGGCACCGGCATACGTTTGGCGGCCTGAGCTAACATCATGTCTTGTTTGTCCTGCCGTCAGTTTTGGCGGATGCCTGGCCCAAGATGACCTGCAGCACCTTGTCGGGATCATTGCGGTCGATCATCGCCGAGAGAAACCTGCCGATCGCTTCGACTTCGACCGGCGTAAAATCCTTGAGCGCGCGGTTGATGCGATCGGTCTGCAAACCCGCGAGCTGCGCAACGAGAGCTTCACCCTTGGCCGTGGCGAAAAGAAGCCGTTGCCGCCGATCCGCCTCGCCGGATTTCTGAACGATATACCCTTCATCGAGCAATTGCTTGAGGACACGGCCCAGCGACTGCTTCGTAATACGCAAGACATCGAGCAGATCGGCAACCTTCAGGCCGGGATAGCGATGCACAAAGTGTACGACCCGGTGATGGGCGCGCCCGAAACCGAACTGATCGAGCACATCGTCGGGATCGCCCACAAAGTCGCGATAGGCAAAGAACAACAGCTCGATGATGTCCCAGCGGGGCGGTTTCGCAGGATCGCCGCTGGATTGCCGCTGGATCGTCTCAAGCGATCGTGACGCCGCGTCCTTGGAATTTACGTCAACCATATTGACATATCTTGGGTTCAATCTTACAAAACTGACCATCGCGACGAAACATTAGAACTCTCGCCGCATGGCCCAATAGGGCCGATCTGAGAACCATACCGGACTTCGGCATGGCGCTAAAGCCTGTCCTGGGTCATCCACCGGGGCCGGAAACGCTTTTGCCGTGGGTCCGCTTGACGTAGAACAACATCGACGCTGCCGCCCCCAGGAGCTGCGCCGTAAGCAGGAGTGAGGTCCATGGGAGTTTCGTTCGATAAAATCGATGGTGCAGCTTTGCTGAAATTCGACATTCAGCCCGCGGCGAACGCGGTGTCCGAGGCGGACCGCGCAGCAAAACTCAAGGATCCGGGCTTCGGCCGGGTTTTCACCGATCACATGGCCATCGTCCGCTATAATCAGACCGACGGCTGGCATGGCGCGCGCATCGAATCCCGCGCGAATTTCCCGCTCGATCCCGCAGCGGCCGTCCTGCATTACGCGCAGGAGATTTTCGAAGGGCTCAAGGCCTATGTGCGTGAAGACGGCGGCGTGAATCTGTTCCGCCCCGATGCCAATGCAAGGCGCTTCCGAAATTCGGCCGATCGCATGGCCATGGCCCCGCTGCCCGAGCCCGTGTTTATCGATGCGATCGAGCAACTCGTGCGCATCGACCGCGCCTGGATTCCATCAGGCGAAGGCAGCCTCTACCTGCGCCCCTTCATGGTCGCGAGCGAGATTTTCCTCGGCGTGAAGCCGTCCGCGGAATACATCTTTGCCGTCATCGCCTCGCCGGTCGGCTCCTATTTCAAGGGCGGCCCCGCCCCGGTGTCGATTTGGGTGTCGGAGAACTACACACGCGCCGCGATCGGCGGCACCGGCGCCGTCAAATGCGGTGGCAACTACGCCGCGAGCCTGCGCGCGCAGGCGGAAGCCAGCGATCACGGCTGCGATCAGGTCGTGTTCCTCGATGCGGTCGAGCGCCGTTACATCGAAGAACTTGGCGGCATGAACATTTTCTTCGTGTTCGAGGACGGTTCGCTGCTGACACCGCCGCTCGGCACGATCCTGCCGGGCATCACGCGCGATTCGATCATCGCGCTGGCGAAGGACAAGGGCACGCAGGTGCGCGAAGAACCCTATACGCTCGACCAATGGCGTGCCGATGCTGCCAGCGGCAAGCTGAAAGAGGCCTTTGCCTGCGGCACGGCGGCGGTCATCTCGCCGATCGGCCAAGTGCGCTCTGCGAGCGGCGATTTTACCATCAATGGCGGCACGGCTGGTCCGGTCACGATGGGGCTGCGCAAACAGCTGGTCGACATTCAGTACGGCCGCGCGCCAGACCCGCACAACTGGATCCGCAAGGTTCTGTAAGCGCAGGCGCCTGAAGACAACAAATGCCGCGGCCTTTCGAGGCTGCGGCATTTTTATTTGGCTCAAGTCGCCGGCACGAGCCCGAGTTGCACGCGCCGGGTCCAACGCCAAAGCATAACCGGCGCAACGACCGCGAGACCCGCTGCCAGCCCGATCCAGATGCCGACGCCGCCGAAGCCCAGCTTGAATGCGAACAGCAGGCTGAGACCCATGCCGAAGCCCCAATAGCCCAATGCGGCAAAGATCATCGGCACGCGCGTATCCTGCAATCCGCGCAGCATCCCTGCAGCGACCGACTGCGCGCCGTCCGCAATCTGAAACACCGCCGCGCAAAACAGAAACGACATTGCCGTATCGATGACGACGGCATTGGCGGGATTGCCCAGATCGATGAAGGCGCCAATCAGGACCCGCGGCGCAGCCAGCAACAACATGCTCATCGACGCCATGAATGCCACCGCAAGGCCAAATGCAGTCCATCCTGCTCGCGTGATGCCATCGCGATCCACGGCGCCTTTGGCCAATCCAACGCGGACAGTTGCCGCCTGGCTCAGTCCCATTGGCACCATGAAGGAGATCGATGCGATCTGGATCGCAATCGCATGCGCCGCGATGGCCGCCGTTCCAAACTGCCCCATCAGGAACACCGCCGCATTGAAGACAGTAATTTCGAATGCGAGCGTCGCGCCGATCGGCAGACCGATACGCCATAGCTTTGCGAGACGCGGCCAGTCGGCGCGCCACCAGTTGCCGAACAGATGATAGCGCCGAAACTTCGGATGCCACGCGACAACGAGCGCAAAGACCGCGAACAGAAAGATGTTCGACAGCGTGGTCGCAAGGCCGGAACCGCGCAGACCCATCTCCGGAAATCCGAGATGGCCGAACACCAGAACCCAGTTGGCAGCAGCATTGAACAGAATGGTCACGCCCGTCACCACCAGCGCCCAGAGCGGACGTTGCACGGCAGCGACAAAGGAGCGCAGCACAATGAACCCGAGCGCGGGCAGGAAACCCCATTGCAACATATGCATGAAGGTCTGCGCATCGGCAGC
The DNA here is from genome assembly GCF_900108575.1 of Tardiphaga sp. OK245. Classification (NCBI taxonomy): domain Bacteria; kingdom Pseudomonadati; phylum Pseudomonadota; class Alphaproteobacteria; order Hyphomicrobiales; family Nitrobacteraceae; genus Tardiphaga; species Tardiphaga sp. OK245. The sequence goes on from NZ_FNWZ01000004.1 coordinate 299,233, forward strand.
GGCCTGCGCCTCCTGACCGAACAGCAACAGGATCGCTTCGGTCTGCCAGAGAACGGTCCATGCCGGCACTGAGACGATCAACGCTGTCCACAAACCTTGCCGAAATGTTCGCCTGACATCGCGCACCGCATGCAGCTTGCGGCCGATCGCCTCCGCCATCATCGGTGATGCCGCCGTGACGAGGCCGATGGCGAAAATCAGAAACGCGAAATAGAGATTCACGCCCAGCGCCGACGCAGCCAATGCCTCCGCGCTCACGCGGCCGAGTATGATCACGTCGGTCGTGGTGAGTGCGATCTGCGCAAGATTGGTCAGCACCAGCGGCCAGCCAAGCGCCAGCGTCGCTCGCAATTCAGCGAGCCACAGATTGCGCGTTGGCGCTTTCTGACCGACAGCCAGCAGCATGACATCCTTCAGTCGATTTGAACGACGCGACTGCAAGGGATGTCGCGTCGAAATCCGTCCGACAACGATGTCGGATGGTCTCACATCTCTCTCAACCGTCATTGCGAGGAGCAATTGCGACGAAGCAATCCAGTCTTTCTTTTTACAGGGAAGAACTGGATTGCCGCGTCGCTTCGCTCCTCGCAATGACGGCGGAGAAGTCTGGTTTAATACGATAGATGCCTATCAGACGATACGACCGACCTCTAGATCGCGCCGCGACCTTGCAGCGCAGCAGCGGACACCCAGAACACCTCGCCTTCGGAGTCTTCAGTGTCCAGCCAGATCAACGGCAGATCGGGAAAGGCTTCATCAACATTGGCGCGGCCGCGACCGATTTCACACAACAAACCGCCATGTGGATTCAGATGATCGCCAGCCTGTTCAATGATCTTCCTGACGATGTCGAGCCCATCATCGCCGCCATCGAAAGCCATAGCCGGTTCCGCCAGGCATTCATCCGGCAAATCCGCCATGCCCTGCGCATCGACGTAAGGCGGATTGGTGATGATGAGATCGTAACGGGTATCCCCGAGCGGTTCGAACAGATCGCCCTTGTAAAGCGTCAGCCGCTCGTCGAGCCCGTAATCGATGACATTGCGCATAGCGACGGCAAGCGCCGCAGGCGAGAGATCGACGGCATCGACCTGCGCGTTGGGGAATGACTGGCTCGCCAGGATCGCGATGCAGCCGGAGCCGGTGCAAAGGTCCAGCACGCTTTCGATCTCCATGGGATCGTCAATCAGCGATCCGCCTTCGCCGTCGTCACCGCTGAAATGCGAATCCAGCAATTCGCCAATAAAGGAACGCGGCACAATGGTGCGCTCGTCCACATAGAACGGCAGGCCGCGCATATAGATCTTGTTGAGCAGATAGGCCGCCGGTTTGCGCGTCGTCACGCGGCGATGAATGATGTCGAGGATCTGCTTGCCTTCGGCCGCGGTTACCCGCGCCATGGCGAAATTCTCGAACTGGTCGGGATGCAGATGCAGGACTTCGCAGACGATGAAGGCGGCTTCGGCCACGGGATCGGTGGTGCCGTGCGCAAAAGAGAGCCGGGCCTCGATGAAACGGCTGGTGGCGTAGCGCACATAGTCGAGCAATGTCGCAAGCTCGCCCGCACCAACCTTCGGCAGAGTCGCCGTTGCGATCTTCTTCACGGAAGTCTTTGCCTTTGCAGAAGCCTTGCTCGCAGATTTCCTGACCACCTTCTTCGCGGTTGTCTTCACAGTCTTCTTTGCCATCAGTTTTTATCCCAGCGCGCCGCGGCGTCGTCATCGTCGGTCTTCGCAGCAATCCAGCTGCTGCCACCGGCGGTTTCCTCGCGCTTCCAGAACGGAGCATGCGCCTTGAGGTAATCCATCAGAAACTCGGCGGCCTGAAACGCCGCCTGGCGGTGCGCCGACGCGGTCAGCACCACCATGATATTCTCGCCGGGCAGGATGCGGCCGACGCGGTGAACAATTGTCAATCCCGTGAGCGGCCAGCGGTTCATCGCCTCATCGGCATGACGCGCAATCTCTGCCTCGGCCATGCCGGGATAATGCTCCAGCGTCAGCGCCGTGGTTGCGTCGCCGCTGCCACTTAGGTTTTCTTGGCCGCCACGGCAGATACCACTGAACGTAACGACCGCGCCGATGTCCGTACGGCTTGCCGTCAGCGCCGCGATTTCGCTGGAAACGTCGAAATCGGCATCCTGAATGCGGATGGTCACGTTGGAGGTCATGAGATCAACGCAGTCGTTGGTAAATCAGCCGCCGGTCATCGGCGGGAAGAATGCAATCTCGCGGGCGCCAGCGATGACGGTGTCGGGCCGCACATGGGTATGGTCGATGGCGGCGCGGATCACTTTCGGTGTTTCGAACGCATAGGCATATTCGTCGCCGCGCGTGCTCAGCCATCCGATCAGATCGCCGACGGTGCGCACGGCTGCTGGCGGCTCGACCGTCTCTTCGGCCTTGCCGATGCGCTCGCGCACCCAGGCGAAGTAGACGACCTTCATGCATCCTCCGCAATGAGGTGGTGAATGCCAGCCCTGAAATAGTCGTAGCCCGTGTAAATGGTGACGAGCGCGGAAATCCACAGCAGCAACAGGCCGAGCTGTGTCGTGATCGGGATCACCTGATCGCCCGCCTCACCGGCCAGCAGGAAGCCGATGGCGATCAACTGGGCCGTCGTCTTCCACTTCGCCACTCTGGAGACCGGGACGCTAACACGGAGTGCGGCGAGATATTCACGCAGGCCCGAGACCAGAATTTCGCGGCACAGGATCACAATGGCGGCCCACAGGGTCCAGCCATGGATGATGCCATCGGCCGCCAGCATCAGCAGGCAAGAGGCCACCAGCAGCTTGTCGGCGATCGGATCAAGCATCCGGCCGAAGGCCGACTGCTGATTCCAGATCCGGGCGTAATAGCCATCGAGAAAATCCGTGACCGCGGCGCCGATAAAGACGGCCAGCGCGACCCAGCGCAGCCATAGCGGGCCATCCATGATCGACTGCGAATAGATGCAGCCGACCACCACCGGAATGGCGGCAATGCGGGCCATGGTCAGGATATTTGGCAGGGACATCGCGGAATTCGCGGCCCGTCTCGTGGTCACTGTCATCCGTCTTACCAATACTGCCAGAGCGCAGAGGTCAACCGCCAGCGAAGCGGGGCGGCTTAGTTTACCGCAAAACTGCCCCAAGGCATGCGACAGCCAGATTACGTCTCGTCCATCTTTGCGGTCATCTGGCCACTGGCTGGGGGTGAAAAAAGTCGAAAATCTTGCGGGCGCTCTCGGCCGAGATGCCGGGAACCTTGCCGAGGTCGCCTACGGAGGCCCGCTCGATCTCTTTCAGCGTTCCGAAATGGTGCAGGAGTGCCCGCTTGCGGGTTGGGCCGATCCCCGGGATTTCCTGTAATCCGGCCTCGCGGATGTCCTTCTTGCGCAGCGTGCGGTGCGATCCGATGACGAACCGATGCGCCTCGTCGCGCAGCCGCTGGATAAAATACAGAACGGGGTCCCGGGGCTCCAATTTGATAGCCTCGCGGCCAGGAATGAACATGGTCTCACGGCCGGCGTCACGATCCGGCCCCTTGGCCACAGCCATCAGGGTCACATCGGTCAGCTTCAGCTCGTCGAAGATCTCCTTGACTGCATTGAGCTGGCCGCGGCCGCCATCGATGATGACGAGATCGGGCCATAGCGGCACGTCATCGTCCTTTGGCTTGACCACCTCGCCCTCAACCGGCGGCACCAGCAGACGCTTGAAACGGCGCTGCAGCACCTCCTTCATCATCCCGTAGTCGTCACCGGGCGTGAGCCCTTCCGACTTGATGTTGAACTTGCGGTACTGGTTCTTGATGAAGCCATCCGGCCCCGCCACGATCATGGCACCGACCGCATTGGTGCCCTGGATATGGCTATTGTCATAGACTTCGATGCGCTTCGGCACGGTGGCCATGCCCGCCATCTTCGACATGCCTTCCAGCAGACGCGTCTGCGTCGCCGTGTCGGCGAGCTTGCGGCCAAGCGCCTCGCGGGCATTGGTCAGTGCATGGACGACCAGCTCTTTCTTTTCGCCGCGCTGCGGTGTCAGCACCTCGACCTTGAAGCCTGCCTTTACGCTAAGCGCGCTGGCCAGCAGCTCGCTTTCCTCGATGGCATGCGACAGCAGCACCATCTTCGGCGGCGGCTTGTCCTCGTAGAACTGCGCCAGAAACGAGCCGAGCACTTCCTCCGGCGTGTATGATTTTTCGGCCTTGGGGAAATAGGCGCGGTTGCCCCAGTTCTGGCCGGTGCGGAAGAAGAACACCTCGACGCAGGAATAACCGCCTTCCTGATGGATGGCGAAGACGTCGGCCTCCTCCACGGTGCGCGGATTGATGCCCTGCTGCGACTGGATGGCAGACAGGGCTGCAAGGCGGTCGCGATACAGCGCGGCGCGCTCGAAGGCGAGCTCGTCCGACGCCTTCTCCATTTCACCAGCCAATAGCTGCTTCACTGCGCGGCTGCGGCCGGACAGGAAGTCCTTCGCCTCACGCACCAGTTCGGTATAGCCGGGAAAATCGATCTCGCCGGTGCAGGGGCCAGAGCAGCGGCGGATTTGATACAGCAGACACGGGCGCGTGCGGCTCTCGAAAAAGGAATCCGTGCACGACCGCACCAGGAACGCGCGCTGCAGTGCCGTGATGGTGCGGTTGACCGCGCCCACCGACGCGAATGGACCGAAATAGCGGCCGGGCCGCGATTGCGCGCCGCGATGTTTCAGAATCTGGGGCGCCCAGTGATCGCCTGAGATCAGAATATACGGAAAGGACTTGTCGTCGCGGAGCTGCACGTTGAATCGCGGGCGCAGCTGCTTGATGAGATTGGCCTCAAGCAACAATGCTTCGGTCTCGGTCGCGGTCGAGATGATTTCCACCACCACGGTCGCCGCGATCATGCGTGCGATGCGCATCACCTGCCCGGTCGGCCTTGCATAGGACGACAACCGCTTCTTCACGTTCTTGGCCTTGCCGACATACAGCACGTCGTTGGCCGCATTCAGCATCCGGTAGACGCCGGGCGATGTCGGAGCATGCCGTACGGCATGTTCGATGGCCGCACGGCCGAGCGCCAGCGGGCCTTCGGCGACCACGTCGCCGAAATCGTCATCGCCAGCATCCGGGAGCGCGCCGTCTTCCTCGTCGTCGGCCGGCGCGGGTTCCGGTTCGAGATCGGGTGGCGCCTGCAAGGTGGACTGGGTGGCCTGCCCGGAACTAGGGTTGTCGGAACCTGGCTCTGCTGCGGGCTCGGATGATGTCTCGTGCAGCGGCTCGGTGGGGTCTTGAATCATGCGGTCAATTTAAGCGTTGCAGCGGGTCATCGCCAGCATTCGTGCGACCGGAAATGCCCTCGCAACGGCCGGTTTTCCTGCTGCTCGCGGCAGGCCACAGGATTTTGGCCGCCCGCCCCAGGAAATTCGCCGATTGCCAAAAGTAAGACTCTTTTAACGCCAATACGGCGCCGCAGCAGCCCGTTAAGGACCGCTTAATCTAAAACTCTCGATAAATCGTCTCGATAAAAGATGGAATTCCGTAACCCTAAGGCTTCGTTCGGCAGATCCCGAGCGCGCTCCCATGGGCCGGCAGTAACGCGTATTTTGGAGAGTTGAGATGAGTAAGTTTGCGTTCGCAGCAGTCGCCCTCGTGGCTGCAGGTGCGACAACAGCACATGCGGCGGACATGCCTTACCGGTCGCGCGCCCCCTATACCGTTGCCCAGCCGCTCAACGCCTATAGCTGGGCCGGTCCGTATCTCGGCGCCACTCTCGGTTACGAATGGGGCAGCGTCTCCAACACCGGTGCGAAGCCCTCGGGCATCGCCGGCGGCGTGACGGGCGGCTACAACTGGCAGAGCGGCAACATCGTGTTCGGTCTCGAAGGCGATCTGCAGGGCACCGGCGCGGATGACCGCTTCGCCACCTACAAGTTCTCGAACCCCTGGTTCGGCACGGCGCGCGGCCGCATCGGCTACGCCTTCAACAACGTATTGCTCTACGGCACCGCTGGTCTCTCCTTCGGCAGCCTCGAAGCCGAGCTCAACGGCCTGCAGCAGTCGCAGACTTCGGTCGGCTGGACCGCCGGCGTCGGCGCCGAAGTCGGCATCTACCAGAACTGGACCGCCAAGATCGAATATCTCTATGTCGATCTGTCCAAGAACACCTACACGCTCACTGGCACCGACAGCGGGCTCAGCTTCGGCACCGTGCGCATCGGCGTGAACTATCACTTCTAAGCCCGGCTCCGGACGCCTCGCGTCCGGACTTCGTCTTCAAGTACTTTATCTCCAAGTACAAGAAACCGTCGCCATCCACTCCCGGCCGCGCTGCGGCCGGGATTTTTTTTATGGCCCACTCCCAAGCTGGATCCGCCGCTATCCTGTGATGACCAGATTGACCGCTTTGGGGCCCTTGCCCTTCTTGTCGGGCTCGACCTCGAAGGTGATCCGCTGTCCTTCGATCAGGTCCTTCAGGCCAGCGCGCTCGACTGCGGTAATGTGCACAAACACGTCCCGTCCGCCATCGTCCGGCTTGATGAAGCCGTAGCCACGCTCGCCATTGAAAAACTTGACCGTACCGCTCATGCCCATCGGGTCCCTCCCCGCAATGCTCCGCCGCGGCGCTTTCGCGCTGCGACCGACCGGACATTCACTCCACGGAAGCTAGGCCTTGTTTCAATATCGATTTGGGCCACGTCACTCCGCCGCAACCATTCGCGGAAGCGGAACGTAAAGCCAGTCATAATGCCAGCAGCTTAATACGGTTCCGCCGGGATTGACTACCGTTTTTGGCGGCACCGTTTGATAGTTGGAGTTTGCGTAGTTCAGCGCAGACCGTGCGACGTCAGGGTTTGGCCGTCTCGAGCCGGAAGCGTCCAGCGCCGCCAAGGCCAAGCGGCTTCTCGAGCTGCGGCAGGATTTCCTTGAGCTCGGCAGCAAGCTTCCACGGCGGATTGACGATCAAAAGTCCCGTCGAGGTCAGCGGACCATCCGCCGTTTGCGGTGCAACGCTGAATTCGAGGCGCAGGCATTTACCAGGTGTGGCAGATGCAGCGGCCGTCGCGGCGACGTGCTGCGCCAGCTCATCGGTGGCGCGGCGGCTCTTGGCGGGATACCACAGCATGTAAATGCCGGTCGCCCATTTGGCATAGACCTGCTCGAACACTGCAGCCATCCGCGCGAATTCGTTCTTATCTTCATAGGGCGGATCGATCAGCACCACGCCGCGTCGTTCCTTCGGCGGCACATAGGCCGGCAGACCGATCCAGCCATCGATATCGACCACGCGCGCCTGCTCGTCCCTGCGCAGCGCAGAGATCAGCTTCTTGCGCGCCTGCGGCTCGACCTCGCAGCACACCATGCTGTCCTGCGGCCGCATCAAGGCGCGCGCGATCAGCGGCGAGCCGGGATAGGCCTTGAGTTCGCGCGGCGCATTGAATGACCGGACAATGTCGAGATAGGGCGCGACCAGCGGCGCACTGGCTTCGCTGAACCGCGCCTGCAGGGCGCGCGCGATGCCGGTGGTCCATTCGCCGGAGCGCGTGGCTTCATCGCCGGTCAGGTCATAGAGCCCGGCGCCGGCATGACTGTCGATGACGCGGAACGGCGCCGGCTTCTCCTGCAGATGGGTCAGGATGCGGACCAGCACGATATGCTTGATGACATCGGCAAAGTTGCCGGCGTGGAAGGCGTGGCGATAATTCATGCGCCAGCAGTACGCTACGATGGCGGTTTGAGCTAGCCGCCTCGCATCGGCGGCATCACCACCTGGTCGCGGCGGCAGGCGCGGCGATCGATCTCCTCGCAAGCGCGGAACTGGAGATCCTTGCTCATGCAGACCCGGACCTCGGTCAGGCGGTTACGATCGCAGGTCACGGCGATGGCCGAATTACTGAGACCCGGATTGACCTTGATGAAGGCTTCCTCGATTGCGTCCGGCGCAATCGTCTTGGCCTGCTGCAGATCGAGAAATTCGTCGGGAATTTTGACGCCGGCGCGCGCCTTGCGGATGGCTTCGAAATAGGCCCGCTGGCCGAGGCCGGAGCAGGTGCCGTGCTTGTCCCATTCATTGAAGATCAGGCCGGGCGCCGGCATCAGGTCGAGCATCGACTGCATGATATTGCGTGCCAGCCGCGGGGCCGGACGCTCGCAGTAATTCGGGAAGCCGCGGTCATATTGCGGCCACAGGCCATGAACCACGAAAGAGTAAGGCCGGCCGCCGCATTGCATCTGGGCTGAGCGGTTGTTGCCGCCGCGCTCCTGAGCCGCCTCGCAGAAACTCGGCGACCATGACAGCGACAACACGTAAAAATCGAATTCGCCCGGCGCATTCTGCCGGCGATCCTGGGCGGAGGCCGGATCGACGCTCAGCGCCGCGAGCGCGAGAAACCCAAGCGAAACGACAAATCGAAATGCCTGAAACATGACGCGCCCCACCCCTGAGAAGGGCAAACCTAATCAGGCATCAAGAACAATTCAAGAACAAAATGGGTTGGATCCGCAAACGAAGCTTAGTGCTTCGCCGCCCGGCAACGCGGGTTATAGGCCCAGTCGCGGTCGAGACCGACAACGCACCATTCCACGCCCTGGCCGTAACCGGCAAAGCCGCCGTCCTCGATGATCGAATAATGCACCTGGCGCGTCTTGCCATCGGTCAGCATCGCGTCGGCGGTGCAGTAGCGGCGCGGAATATTGTCGGAGGTCCAGGGGCGGAAGGCGGTCTCATGGACACGGCTAAAGCCGGTGATCTGCAGCGCCGAATTCCAGAAGGTGCTTTCCTTGTCCTGGAACTGGGACGAAATCGTCGAGAGACCAGCTTCGCAATCCGCCAGACGGCCCTCGTAGTTCGGCCCGGACAGCCAGAAGTTCAGCTCGAGCAGGTTCGCAGCCTGTGCGCCGGGAGCCAGGGTCATAAGCCCGAGAACGGCGCCGGTAATGGCAGCCAGGACGGCTTTCTTCCAGGATGAAATGAGGTCGCGCATGGGGAATCCGCCGTCTGATGATTGTTCCCGGAACGTGCCGCGAAGCCCGTGCAGGGTCAAGTGCACCGCGGCCACACCCAGCGCACAACTCTGTCAGAACTTGGACGGCGTTCTTTTCAGCGTCGCCGATGCCCTCTAAGGTGCCCATAATGACGATGGAGACGGTGATGCGAATGATTCGGTTGGCGATTTTGGCTGCAGGTCTGAGCGGTGCGATCATGAGCAGCGCGGCCAAGGCCGACTGGGTGCCGCCATTCAAGGGCAATGACACCGGCGGCATCATCTCCACATCCCTGATCAGCCAGACCGACATTCGCGCCCTGGCGATTGATCATTGCGCGCGTTACGGCAAGGTCGTGAAGTTCCTGAGCGCCCCGCAGGAATATGGCGCCTACGTCTCGTTCGCCTGCCGCTGGGTGCCCTATGGCGCCTCGGATCGGCCGCTCCGCGTTCGCTACTGAACCTTTTTACGCGACACAGCGTCTCATCGGCTTGGGGAGAACCAAGCATGATGCGACGCTATGTTTCACTGTTGAATGTTTCCGTTTTGAGCGCGACTGCGATGTTGTGGGCAATCCCCGCCATCGCCGATCCCATCGAGTTGCCGGCACGCAAGGCTGGGCTTTGGGAAATGAAGATGCAGGGCAGCGCCGGGATGCCCGGCATGACGATGCAGCACTGCACGGACGAGACCACCGACAAGTTCATGAACACGACCTTCTCGCCGATGGCGAAGGACATGTGTTCGAAGAACGAGATGAAGAAGACCGCGACGGGCTATGTCACGGATTCGGTCTGCAATATCGGCGGCACCACCAGCACGTCGCATGCCGAGATCACAGGCGATTTCAATTCTGCCTATACGATGAAGATCACGTCGCAGAGCTCGGGCGCCGCCAAGGCCAATGCGGGCGACAACACCACGCAGCTGGAAGCAAAATGGCTCGGCGCCTGCAAGCCGGACCAGAAGCCCGGTGACATCATGATGCCCGGCGGCATGAAGATGAATGTCAAAGACATCGAGAAGATGAAGGGCATGCACCGGCCGCAATAGAGCCGCGCGCCCGCTGCGCCGATGTTTTCCACCGCTGCGTTCTCCGCTATAGATGATGGTAATCATCCCAATGGCGCGTTACGACGCCGGCGACAGGAAACATCAGGAACACGCAATGACCGAATTCACCGCATTGATGTCGTCCATGACGCGCTCCGGCGACGGCTGGGCCGTCAGCGTCAGCGACGACTGGCTACAGGGCCGTACCGTCTATGGCGGTCTGGCCGCGGCACTGTGCATGCAGGCTGCGCTCAATGAATTCGGCGCCGTGCCGCCGCTTCGCTCGGCGCAGATCGCCTTCATCGGCCCGGCCCCCGGTCCATTGCATTTGCGCGCCAGCGTTCTGCGCAAGGGCAAATCGACCTTGTTCGCCAGCGTCGATCTTGTCGGCGAAGCAGGCCTCGCGACCCGCGCGATGTTCTGCTTCGGCGCCGCGCGTGAATCGGCTTTTGCCCATGTGGTTACCGGGACGCCGGAACTGAAAGCACCGGAGCATTGCCCGGACTTCTTTCGCCGTGCGCCGCCGACGCTGCGTTTCCTGGAGCATATCGAAGGCCGGCATATGGGGGGCTCGATGCCGTTCAGCGGCAGCGAGGATCCGCAGATGATGCTGTGGCTGCGCCACCGCGAGCCCGGCATCCAGCCATCGCTGGTGGCGTTGCTGGCCTTGGCCGACGCGCCGCCGCCGGCAGCTTCCGTCCGATCCACAACGCCCTCGCCGATCAGCACGATGACCTGGTCGATCGACATGCTCACCGACGAGATCACCACCGATGACGGCTGGTGGCTGATCCGCAATGTCGCCGAGCAGATCGCCGGCGGTTATTCCAGCCAGGCGATGACGCTGTGGAATCGAAACGGCCGGCCCATCATGGCCAGCCGTCAGAATATTGCAGTGTTTGGATAGACGCTTACTTCTTCGCCGCGGCGGCTGCGCGCTCGACGAAGGTCTGGCCACCCTTCATCTTGTTGTTGAGCGGCGCTTCGTTGATCTGGATGACGACGGCATCGGCGGTGACGCCGAGATTCTTCACCAGCGCCTGGGTGATGTCGAGCATCATGCCCTTCTTCTGCTCGTCGGTGCGGCCGGCCGCCAGGTTGATCGTGATCTCAGGCATTGATGTCTCCTTTTATGATTTCACTCTCGTCATGCCCGGGCTTGTCCCGGCCATCCACGACTTCGTATCGACCGCATCAAACAAGACGTGGATGCCCGGGACAAGCCCGGGCATGACGATCAACTGATGGTTATGAGCTCCACTTCACGCCGTGCTTGTCGAGAATCTTGCGGACCGCACTGACGAGATCGGTTTCCGCGATCTTGGTCTGCGCCTCTGCCTGCTTCTGCAGATAGGCGTCGCGGTCACCTTCCAGATCCGACAGTCCGGCACCGAGGATCAGATCCTTCAGCATCACTTCGCCGGTCGCCTTTTCGTCGGAGCCTTGAATGATCACGCAGGGCGAATTGCGCCGGTCGGCATATTTCAGCTGGTGGCCCATGTTCTTGGGATTGCCGAGATAGAGTTCGGCGCGGATGCCGGCATTGCGCAGGCTCGCAACCATCTTCTGATAATCGGCGACACGGTCGCGATCAAACACGGTGACGACGACCGGGCCGAAATCCGGCGTGGTGTCGATCTTGCCGAGCAGCGTCAGCGCCGCCTGCAGGCGCGAGACGCCGATGGAGAAACCGGTAGCGGGCACCGGCTCGCCACGGAAGCGCGAGACGAGACCATCGTAACGACCACCGCCGCCGACGGAGCCGAAGCGAACGGGGCGGCCCTTTTCGTCTTTGGTTTCAAGCGTGAGTTCAACTTCATAGACGGGGCCGGTATAGTATTCGAGGCCGCGCACGACAGACGGATCGATCTTGATGCGATCGGTTTGATAGCCCGCCGCAGTGATCAGCTTTTCGATCTCGGCAAGCTCGGCGCGTCCCTGCTTGTATGCATCGGAGCTATCGAGCTTCGCAGTCGGCTCGCTCGCAGCGTCGAGGCTACGCAACACGGTTTCGGAATCGTCCGGCGAGAGTCCCGCACCTTTGGTAAAATCACCCTTGCCTTCTTCGCCGCCATCCCAGCGGCCGGGGCCGAGCAGCTTCCTGATCTCGTCGAGCGGAAACTTGTCCATCTTGTCGATGGCGCGCAGCACCGTGAGGCGTCGCCCGGCGTTCTCGTCGCCGCCGAGACCGATGCTCTCCATCACGCCGTCGAGCACCTTGCGATTGTTGACGCGCACCACATAGCTGCCGCGCGGAATGCCGAGCGCTTCCATCGCATCGGCCGCCATCATGCACATCTCGGCATCCGCCGCCGGCGAGCCGGAGCCGACGGTGTCCGCATCGAACTGCATGAACTGGCGGAAGCGGCCGGGCCCCGGCTTCTCGTTGCGATAGACATAACCTGCACGGTAGCTGCGATAGGGCTTCGGCAGCGCGTCCCAATGCTCGGCGACGTAGCGCGCCAATGGCGCGGTCAGGTCGTAGCGCAGCGAGATCCACTGCTCGTCATCGTCCTGGAACGAGAACACGCCCTCGTTCGGCCGGTCCTGATCGGGCAGGAACTTGCCGAGCGCATCGGTGAATTCCATCGTCGGGGTCTCGACCGGCTCGAAGCCGTAGCGCTCATAGACTTCGCGGATGGTGTCGGTCATGCGCCGGGTCGCGGCGATATCGGCCGGTCCGCGGTCGCCAAGGCCGCGCGGCAAGCGCGCGCGCAGTTTCTGGAGTTTTTTGGGCTTTTCAGACTTTTCGCTCATAGCGGCGTGGTACCAGCGCAGGCAGGAACCGGCAAGCGTTCGGCCCCGCGATCACCTGAGGTTGGCCATGCGCGACGCCACAAGGTTCGCCACGGCGGAACCTTCGTCATGCCTCCCCGTTCATTTTCATATGCCGGCCGCGATACCATTTCAGACATCTGCCGGCGCAGAACGAGGCTTTCCATATGCCACCGCTCGCAAGCGCCCTGGTGCGAACAGGGCTCGCGCTCAAGCTCAATCAGGTCAAGCGCGCCACGTCGTCCTATGTCCGTGACCGCAGTGAGCAGACCCAGGGCATCGCGGTGTCTTACGCGGTTGCTGCCGGACTTTATGCTGCCGCAGGCGTCTTTCTGATTGCCACCTTGCTCGTCGGCGCTGCCGCGCTGTTTCGCTGGGTCGAACTGCGCTACGGCCTGTTTCAGGCCTTTGGCGCAACCGGTGCACTACTGCTGGTGCTCGCTGCGCTCTTCGCCATCCTCGCGGCGAGTCGCTTGAAGCGCCCCACGAAACAGTTTCCGAGTCTGGGCAGCCGACTGCGCGTCGCGATCAATGCGAGCCCCGGCAAGCATGAGCAGGTCACATCGGCCGCACCGCATCGCGCACCCGCGCCGAACGAATTCAGGCCGAGCACACGCCCAGCTCAGCCCCTGCCAAACAATGGCCCCGTCAAAGCCGGCCTCGTTCTGGCCGCGACGCTTGCCGGCTGGGCTTTCGCCCGGCGCCGCAGCCTTGCGCAGCCGGCCCCTGCCCGCAGACCCGTGAGCAAAGCGAACGCCTGATGGTCGTCCGCCGATCCGACACGGACAGTCTGCTGCTGGTGGCAGCGACGACCTTCGCGGTGCTCGCGTTGCAGAGCTTTTTCTCGACGCGCACGGTAGAGAGGTCCGTTGTCGATGAGCCGCAACCGATCGGCGACACCGACATCCCGCCACCACAGACATTCACCCGCGAACTCGCCCAGTCCGGCCGCGGCCGCCATTCGTCCAGTCCGCTGCAGATTCCATGGACCGGCTGGAAGGACGTGCTGTGGCGGACCTATGAGCAGATCAATGAGGACCGGCTGCTGGCGATAGCGGCCGGCGTCGTGTTCTTCGGCCTGCTCGCCGTGTTTCCAGCGATCACTGCGCTGGTTTCCTGCTACGGGTTGTTCGCCGATGCCTCGACGATCTCCGACAATCTGCAGACGCTGGCGCTGATGCTGCCGGATGGCTCGTTCCAGATCGTGCAGGACCAGATCGCGCGCGTGCTCGCCAACGGGCAGGCCAAACTCGGCCTCACCTTCCTGTTCGGCCTTGCGCTGGCGCTGTGGAGCGCGAATGCCGGCGTGAAGGCCGTGATCGATGCGCTCAATGTCGTTTATGGCGAACGCGAGAAACGCAGCTTCATCAGGCTCAATATGCTCTCGCTCACTTTCACCGCCGGTGCCATTGCCGCCCTGCTGCTGATGGTCAGCGCGGTGGTCGCTTTGCCGCTGACGCTGGACCGGATCGGTCTCGCCACCGACAGCAAGACGATCATCAGCCTCGCCCGCTGGCCGCTCTTGCTGCTTGTGGTCGTGCTGGCGCTCGGCATTCTCTACCGCTTTGGTCCGAGCCGCCCCGGCGCGCGCTGGGAATGGCTCAGCATCGGCACCCTCGCTGCAGCCCTGCTCTGGCTTGCCGGCTCGGCGCTGCTGTCCTGGTACCTGTCCAATTTCGGCAATTACAGCGCCACTTACGGCTCGCTCGGCGCCGCCATCGGCCTGATGATGTGGATGTGGATGTCCGCGATCATCGTTCTGTGCGGGGCCGAACTGAATTCCGAGATCGAACACCAGACCGCCGTGGATACCACCGTCGGACCTGGACGGCCGATGGGCGCACGTGGCGCCGCCATGGCCGATACGCTCGGCCGCGCCAGCACCTGAGGTGCAAAAGCACCGGTGGGCAAGTTCTCCCAGCCCTGCTTTCCGAATCAACAATAATGCTAAGGTTGGCCGGGTACTTAGCGCCGGGAGCGCTCGCGGCCGGACCTTTGTCGTGCCGTGCAGGAGTTTGGATTTGAGGATGTTGCGCGCGTTATGATCCGCATCTCCACGATTTTTGTCGGCATTTGCATGGTGCTGGTCTCGGCTTCGCTTGGCCTGGTGCTGTATGCGATCGCCGGCATCAGTGGCTACGAATCGGCCATCGTCGCACTGACAGCGCTCACCGTGATGATCCTCTACAACGCGGTGTCGATGCGCATCAAAGACCGCACCGAATCCACCGGCCAGATCACCGACCTGTCGCGCGGCACCGCCGACCTTGCCCGGCAGGTCGCCGAATTCGGCCGCCGCCTCGCGGTGGTCGAGAGCAAGATCGCATCCGCTGGCACAGCCAATCAGGACCGTATCCAGACCGTCGCCGGCGAGATCGGCGAATTGGGCGCGCTGGTGAAGCAACTCGCCACATCGGTCGCCACCCACGAGGACATGCTGACGGCGATGCCGGCGACGGCGACTGTTTCTCCAGCGATCGCGCCGCCCTCACCACCCGTCAAGACGGTGACGTCAGCCGAGGTCCCGCTCGCCGTCGAAGTCGCCGAGGACACCGTGACACCGACGGCACCTGCGATCATCGTCAAGCCGGAGGCAGCGCCAGCGCGCGACAATGCGCAGTTCACCGCCATGGTGAAGAGTGCCATCGCCGACAATCGTATCGACATCTATCTGCAGCCGATGGTCACGCTGCCGCAGCGCAAGGTGCGCTTCTACGAGGCGATGACCCGGCTGCGCGACGACAAGGATCAGGTGATCACGGCCGACGAGTTCATCGGTCCCGCAGAAGCCGCGGGCCTGATGGGCCAGATCGATCACATCGTGCTGCTGCGCTGCATGCAGGTGCTGCGCCGCCTGATGGTGCGCAACAAGGATGTCGGCGTGTTCTGCAACATGGCTGGCGCGACCCTGTCGAATGCCGAGACCTTTGCGCAATGCATCGACTTCCTCGAAGCCAACCGCGCGCTGGCGCCATCCTTCGTGCTGGAATTCAAGCAGAACGTGTTCCGCAATCTCGGCCCGATCGAGAGCGAGCATCTCGCCGCCCTCGCCCAGCGCGGCTACCGCTTCTCCATCGATCACGTCACGGATTTGCGGATCGAGCCGCGCGACCTCGCCGATCGCGGCGTGCGCTTTATCAAGGTACCGGCAGCACTCCTGCTCGACCCCAAGCAGACGTCGAATTCCGACATTCACCCCGCCGATCTCTCCGACCTGCTCGGCCGGTTCGGAATCGATCTGATCGCCGAGCGAATCGAGGGCGAACGGGCCGTGGTCGACCTGCTCGACTTCGACGTCCGGTTCGGGCAAGGCTTCCTGTTCGCGGCGCCCCGCCCGCTCCGGCCGGAAACGCCGGCCAATGGCGGTGCGCCAAATCCCTCCGCCAAGGACCCCGCAAAGGCGCCCACCGACCCCAATGGCCTAGCGAGATCCGCCCCAACCACGCCTGCGCGGCCTGAGCCGCCGCGCTCCACCGGCAATGCCGCGCTGGCGCGCCGCGCCACCGGCCCGAACTGATCGGCCCTCAATTCATGACCACACTGCGTTTCGTCGAGCGCTTGCGCGACCTCACCGGACATGTCGACGTCGTCCTCAGCGATATCTGGGGCGTCGTCCATAACGGCCTCGAGTCCTTCCCCGAAGCCTGCGAGGCGTTGCATACGTTTCGCGCCAATGGCGGCACGGTGATCATGATCACCAATGCGCCGCGCCCCGCCGACTCCGTGCAGCGACAGCTCCGCAAGCTCGGCGTCGCTGACGACACCTATGACGCCATCGTCTCGTCCGGCGACCTCACGCGCAATTTCGTCGCCGGCCGGCCGGGTCAGGCGATGTATCTGATCGGACCGGACCGCGACAGTTCGATCCATCGCGGCCTCGATGTGAAGCTCACCCCACTCGAACAGGCCGACTACATCGTCTGCAGCGGATTGTTCGACGACGAGACCGAATCCGCCGACGACTATCGCGACATGATGAGCCAGGCGCTGGCGCGAAAGCTGACGCTCGTATGCGCCAATCCCGACATCATCGTCGAGCGCGGTGACCGCTTGATCTACTGCGCCGGTGCGGTCGCCGAACTCTATCGCGAGATGGGCGGCGAGGTGATCTTCTACGGCAAGCCGCATCGGCCGATCTACGATCAGGCCATGGCGCTGGCCAAGGCGAAGCGCGGCAAGGACACGGCGCTGGATCGCGTGCTGGCGATCGGCGATTCCGTGCGCACCGATCTCGCCGGCGCGCATGCCTATGGCATCGACCTCTTGTTCGTCACCCGCGGCATCCATGCCGGCGACTTCGAAGGCATCGAACAGATGGGCGCCTCGGAAGTGAAGGAACTGTTCGGCCATCCACCGAAAGCGCTGATGCGTGAATTGAAGTGGTGAGCTGAGGCGACTTCTCCCTCCCTCAAGCGCGGCGAAGCCGCGCGCAGCGGGGAGGGTGGCGCGTTTGAGAGCGAAGCGAACAAACGTGACGGGTGGGGTGCCCCACGTGAGGGCGTCGCTCGTGGCACCCCCACCCCGGCCTCCACTTCGTCGATGCTGCGCATCGCCTCGTTCGGCCGACCCTCCCCGCAAGGGGGAGGGATGCCACAAACGCCTGTGCGTCGTTGCGGATGTGAATTTCAAACAGCCACTGCTCTTCAGACATGCGTCATCGCCCCCATTGTTTGCGGCGCGGGGGCGCCGTCGTGGTTTGCATTCCCACCCTCTTGTGAGAGGGCGTGCGGAACGCCGGGTGCCCGTTGCACCCTTGGGCCTGATGCGAATGCGGTCTTCCGCATGGATAATGCATCAGGACTTTCGGAGGCGCCGAGCGATTGCCCGGCGTTCCGCATGCGGTGTTTTTTCGGTTGCTTGCACATCTGCCATGGCGAACGGTCCCATCACCAAAATTAATGTCCCAGGGCGGAGGGACAGGGTAGCCGCAAAGCACTTGGCCGAACGCGTTTCGATTTGGTCGTCCGTCACACTGTCCAGGGTCTGTCCATCCCAAGGTCGGCCGTGTCCTTGCCAGTGGCAGTGCTGGCGCAGATCCGTCCTGCCCGAAGACAGACGTTCCCCATGAACCGCGTGACGCCGCATCTCCGGCGTCCACCGCATCCCACCCCGCGAACGTGACGATCGCGATCGCCCCTCTCGGTGGGGCAGGACAGAGGGGAATATAAACCTGATGGGGATGCTGTCAATGAGAGATAGGAAAAAATGTTCGGGTACCCTACACTGTCATTCCGGGGCGCGAGGAGGCGCCGAAGGCGGCGTATCGCGAACCCGGAATCCCGACATGTTCAGCGCAAAACACTCTGAGATTCCGGGTTCGCACTTCAGCGGCTCTGCCGCTTACGTGCGCCCCGGAATGACGAGTGTGGATCGAGATTCCCCGCCACTCGAATTGGAGTGGCTGAAGTTCGCCTGCGCGTGACGTCGTCGCATTCCGACGCCCCAGAATGACAGGGGGAGCCAAAATGCAAAATGCCCGGCACAAGGCCGGGCATTGCGAAATTCGAAAGCTCTGAGCGAAGCTGCGCGGCTTACGCCGGCACGGTGTCCGGGAACACGGCTTCGATCTTGGTCTTCAGCGTCGCCGCGTTGAACGGCTTGACGATGTAGTTGTTCACGCCGGCCTTCTTGGCGGCAATCACGTTCTCGGTCTTGGATTCTGCCGTGATCATGATGAACGGGGTCTGCGACAGGTTCGGGTCGGCGCGGACTTCCTTGAGCAGGTCGTAGCCCGTCATCGGCTCCATGTTCCAGTCGGAAATCACCAGGCCATACTTCTTGGTACGCATCTTTTCCAGCGCCATCGAACCATCGCTGGCATCGTCGATGTGTTCGAAACCAAGCTGCTTCAGAAGATTGCGAATGATGCGGATCATGGTGTTGTAATCGTCCACCACCAGCACCGTCATCGACAAATCAACCGCCATCTTCATTCCCCCTGAGGCACGATACGCAAATGCAAAAAATGATATTTGCCGTCAGGCAAACCGTTCCAACCGGGATTGGCGAGTATTGCTGTCCGCGGCCCGGAGCCAGAATTAGCAGGGTGGGTTAAATTTCCAGTTAACCGCCCCATGGCGCGAAATTCGTCAAATTCGAGAAGAAAGCCGATTTTACCTTCGCTTGACTTCGACGTGGTGGGCGCGCCACGGTCCCTCACCCGCCAAAACCACCAACGAATCCAATCATGACGACTGCTTTCAGCGTGATCCGCGACACAACGCCCGCCAATGCCATCCCGCGCGGATGCGTCGTGGCAATGGGTAATTTCGACGGCGTCCATCTCGGCCACCGCGCCGTCATCGGTGCTGCGTTACGCATGGCGGAACTGCATAAAACAAGCGCTTTGGCGGTGACCTTCGAGCCGCATCCGCGCAGTTTCTTCAGCCCGAACACGCCGCAGTTCCGGCTCTCCGACGAAGCCGCCAAGCTGCGCCTGCTGGCGGGAACCGGCCTCGCCGGCGCCGTCGTGATGACCTTCGACAAGGGACGCGCCAGCACCACGGCGCAAGACTTCATTCACCACGATCTCATTGAGCGTCTCGGCATCAGCGGCATCGCCGTCGGCTACGACTTTCATTTCGGCAAAGGCCGCGTCGGTTCGCCCAGCCTGCTGGCCAACGAAGCGCCACGCCTCGGCATCGAGGTCGACATCCAGCCGCATGTCGATATCGATGAGCGCCCGGTGTCTTCGACGGCCATCCGCATGGCCTTGGCTGAGGGCCAGGTGACCGAGGCCACCGAGATGCTGAACGGGCCGTGGTTCATCACCGGCGAAGTGATCCACGGCAAGAAGCTCGGCCGCGACCTCGGCTATCCCACCGCCAATATCCGCCTGAATAACAATTGCGGCCTCAAGCACGGCATCTACGCCGTGCGGGTCGGCCGCGGAAACGAGCGCTTCGACGGCGTTGCATCCTTTGGCCGGCGCCCGACCTTCGATAACGGCGCGCCTTTGCTCGAAGTGTTCCTGTTCGACTTCAAGGGCGACCTTTACGGCCAGGCACTGGACGTCGCCTTCATTGCCTTCATCCGCGATGAAATGAAATTCGAGGGCATCGAACCCCTGATCCGCCAGATGGACGACGACAGCGCCAAAGCGCGGGCCGCGCTGGCGGCTGCGCCGGATGCGTTTCCGAAACTGGGAGACATCGACTGACCAGGACCGAAAAGCAGAAAATGCTCGCCGGCGAACTCTATCGCCCCGGCAGCCCCGAACTGGTCGCTGACGAGAAGGCCAACAAGGCCTGGCTCGCGAAATACAACGCGCAGCTGGACCGGCCCGTGGCCGAACGACGGACGTTGCTCGCCGAGCATTTCGGCAAGGTCGGCGCCGACTGCGTGATCCGGCCGCCGTTCTTCTGCGACTACGGCTACAACATCCATCTCGGCGACAACGTTTTCCTGAATTTCAACTGCGTGATCCTGGACATCGTCGCGGTCTCCATCGGCGACCGGACGCAAATCGGCCCGGCCGTGCAGATCTACGCCGCCGACCATCCCCGCGACGCCGAGACCCGCCGCAACGGACTGGAATTCGGCCGGCCGGTCAAAATCGGCGCCGATGTCTGGATCGGCGGCGGGGCCATTATCGTGCCCGGCGTCACCATCGGTGACGGCGCCGTGATCGGCGCCGGCAGTGTCGTGACCCGGGACGTTCCGGACGGCGCCACCGTGGCAGGTAATCCAGCCCGGGTGATTGGCAAACGGGGCTAATCCGACCCTTTGCGATCGTCTCCCCGGCTGCTATTGAGTGCCGGATGTCTGCACGGCGCCCCATCATAAGCATTATCGGCCCGGCTTCCGCCTGAGCTTCGCTCGGCGCAAGACCGGGACCGTCCAGTTTCATCGCGTTTTCACGCGTTTCAGCGCCATTCGAGCAAGCCAGAGCCATTATGTCCGACAAGCCCGCCAAATCTGATACCCACGACTATTCCAAGACCCTCTATTTGCCGCAGACCGAATTTCCGATGCGCGCCGGTCTGCCGACCAGCGAGCCGAAAATGCTGGCGCGCTGGAACGAGATCGACCTCTACGGCAAGCTGCGCGAGACCGCGAAGGGCAAGCCGAAATTCGTGCTGCATGACGGCCCGCCCTACGCCAATGGCAATATCCATATCGGGCATGCGCTCAACAAGATCCTCAAGGACGTGGTGACCAAGAGCCAGCAGATGCTGGGCTTTGACTCGAACTACGTGCCGGGCTGGGACTGTCACGGCCTGCCGATCGAGTGGAAGATCGAGGAAGAGAACTACCGCTCCAAGGGCAAGGTCAAGCCGAACTTCAAGGACGGCGCGGCGATGATCGCGTTCCGCCAGGAATGCCGCGCCTATGCCAACAAGTGGCTCGACATCCAGCGCGAGGAATTCAAGCGACTCGGCATCATCGGCGACTGGGCCGGCCGCTACGCCACCATGGACTATTTCGCCGAGGCGCAGATCGCGCGCGAGCTGATGAAGTTTGCGGCCAATGGCACGCTGTATCGCGGATCGAAGCCTGTGATGTGGAGCGTGGTCGAGAAGACCGCGCTGGCCGAAGCCGAAGTCGAATATGAGGACTACACGTCAGATGCGGTGTGGGTGAAATTCCCGGTCGCCGCCGAGTTCGGCCGGCTCGCCAAGGCCGCGGTGGTGATCTGGACCACCACGCCGTGGACGCTGCCGGCCAACCGCGCCATCTCGTTCTCCAGCAAGATCGCTTACGGCCTCTATGAAGTCACCGAGGCGCCGGAGGATAACTGGCTGAAGACCGGCGATCTGCTGATCCTCGCCGACGCGCTGGCCGAGAGCGTGTTCAAACAGGCGCGCGTCACGTCATGGAAGAAGAGCAGCGAGCTGTCGTCCGACATCCTCGAGGATCTGGAATGCCGTCATCCGCTCAAGGGTCTCGCCGGCGGCTATGACTTCATCGTGCCGCTGCTCGACGGCGATCACGTCACCGACGATACCGGCACCGGCTTCGTGCATACCGCGCCAAGCCATGGCCGCGACGACTTTGATATCTGGACGTCGAATGGCCGCCAGCTCACCGAGCGCGGCATCGCCACCACGATCCCCTACACGGTCGACGAGAACGGCGCGCTGACCGAACAGGCGCCGGGCTTCGCTGGCACCCGCGTGATCAACGACAAGGGCGAGAAGGGCGACGCCAACGAGGCCGTCATCAAGGCGCTGGTCGAGCGCGGCATGCTGGTGGCGCGTGCGCGCCTGAAGCATCAATATCCACATTCCTGGCGCTCGAAGAAGCCGGTGATCTATCGCAACACGCCGCAATGGTTCATCGCGATGGACAAGGACATTTTGGAAGTGAACGCTCCCGGCAAGCCGGGAGCTATGGCGGACGACGGCAAGGCGAAGCCCGGTGACACGCTGCGTCACCGTGCCCTCGAAGCCATCAAGGTCACGCAATGGGTGCCGGCCACCGGCCAGAACCGCATCAACGGCATGATCAACACCAAGCCCGACTGGGTGATCTCGCGCCAGCGCGCCTGGGGCGTGCCGATCGCGGTATTCGTGCGCGAGAAAGGCGACGGCTCCGCCGAGATCCTGCAGGACGAGGCCGTCAACAAGCGCATTGCCGACGCGTTCGAGAAGGAAGGCGCCGACGCCTGGTATGCCGAAGGCGCGCGCGAACATTTCCTCGGCTCGCTTGCCAATGAGGAGTGGAAGAAGGTCGACGACATCTGCGACGTCTGGTTCGACTCAGGCTCCACACATGCCTTCGTGCTCGAAGACCCCGTGCACTTCCCTGGCCTTGCCGGCATCAAGCGCAAGGTAGAGGGCGGTGCGGACACCGTCATGTATCTGGAAGGCTCCGACCAGCACCGCGGCTGGTTCCAGTCGTCGCTGCTGGAGAGCAGCGGCACCCGCGGCCGCGCACCGTTCGACGTCGTGCTGACCCACGGCTTCACGCTCGACGAGAACGGCCGCAAGATGTCGAAATCGATCGGCAACACCATCGAGCCGCAGAAGATCATCAAGGACTCCGGCGCCGACATCCTGCGCCTGTGGGTCTGCGCCACCGATTATGCCGACGACCAGCGCATCGGCCCGGAGATCATCAAGAACACCATCGAGACCTATCGCAAGCTGCGCAACAGCGTGCGCTGGATGCTTGGCAGCCTCGCGCATTTCCGCGACGAGGATCGCGTCAAGGCCGACGATATGCCGGAGCTCGAGCGCTTGATGCTGCATCGTCTCGCCGAGGTCGACGGTGTTGTGCGACAGGCCTATGCCGATTTCGATTACAAGACCGTGGTGGCCACGCTCGCCGCCTTCATGAACACCGAATTGTCGGCCTTCTACTTCGACATCCGCAAGGACACGCTGTATTGCGACGCGCCGTCGTCGGTGACGCGCAAGGCGTCGCTAACCGTGATCGACTACCTGTTCCGTTCGATCGTGACCTGGTTCGCACCCATTCTGAGCTTCACCGCCGAGGAGGCGTGGCTGTCGCGCTATGGCAGCAGCTCCGTGTCGGTGCATCTCGAACCGTTCCAGAAGACGCTGCCGGCATGGCGTAACGAGGCGCTCGCCGCGAAGTGGGAGACCATCCGCAATGTGCGCCGCGTCGTCACCGGCGCACTGGAAGTGGAGCGCGCCGCCAAGAACATCGGCTCGTCGCTGGAAGCCTCGCCGCTGGTCTATGTCACCGACAAGGCGATCTTCGCCATTCTGGCCGACGTCGATCTGGCCGAAATCTGCATCACCTCGAATGCGATGCTGACCAATGCCGAAGCGCCCGCACGCGCCTTCGCGCTGAACGACGTGCCCGGCGTGGCCGTGGTGGTCGAAAAGGCCGTCGGCACCAAATGTGCGCGGTCGTGGAAGATCCTGCCGACGGTGGGCGAGGACAAGGAGTATCCCGATGTTACCCCGCGCGACGCGCAGGCACTGCGGGAGTGGAAGGCGCTGGGAGTGGCTGTTTGAAACCAGCCGTCCGCTCCGGGCTGATCGCAGCCATCGCCGTCCTGATCCTCGATCAGGCGACGAAGCTGTGGCTGCTCTATGCCTTCGATCTCGGCCATCGCGGCGTGGTCCCGGTCACGCCGTTCTTCGATCTCGTCCTGGCCTGGAATACCGGCATCAGCTACGGCTGGTTCTCCGATTCCGGCCCGACCGGCCAGGTCGTGCTGGTGGCCATCAAGGCAATCGCGGTGGTGGCGCTGGCCGTCTGGATGGCGAAATCGGAGACCAAACTGGCCACGATCGGGCTGGGGCTGATCATCGGGGGCGCGATCGGCAATGCCATCGACCGGTTCGCCTATGGCGCCGTGGTCGATTTCGCCCTCCTTCACGTGGAAATCGCCGGCAAGACCTACAACTGGTACGTGTTTAACCTTGCCGATGTCGCCATTGTTGCCGGTGTAGCGGCCCTGCTGTATGACTCTTTCTTCACGGTACCCGCCGCAAAAGCGCCCTGATCCCAGCCGATACGCAAGGCCAAGGGCGATACCAGCGGAACCGCAGCAGGTTTTTTCGGATTCTTGCCGATCCGCCAGATATTTGAACAGGATGAACACGATGCGCGAGACCGAAACCGGTTGGGCTCTGCACACTTCATCGGGCGCCTGGATGCGCGCCCTGCGCCTCACCGCCGTTGCCCTCAGCGTTGGTCTCGTGATGTCCGCAGGCGCCGCACGCGCCCAGGATGCCGAGGAAGAAGACCAGCCGTTCGAGCAGAAGGTCATCAAGCAGATCATGACCGGTCTCGGCGGCACCAATATGGAAAACACCGGGATCGACTACCGTGAGCGCTCGCCGCTGGTGGTCCCGCCGAAGATCGACCTGCCGCCACCGGACGCCAAGGGCCCCGCGCCTGTCGCCAACTGGCCGAAGGATCCGGACGTGCAGCAGCGCCGCGCAGCCGCCGCCAACGCCAAGACTGGACGTCCGGAAGAAGTGCTGGAAGCCGCGCGTCCGTTGACCCCGCGCGAGATGGCGCCGAAGCGCGCACGTGGCGCCTCGTCCGCCGTGGACAATTCCTCGCCAGGCGACCCGAACAAGAACATCGTGCTGAGCCCGAAGCAGCTCGGCTATGAGGGTGGCCTGTTCAAGAACATGTTCGGCAGCAACAAGGGTGAGACCGCCGAATTCAAGGGCGAGCCGACACGCGAGTCGCTGACCCAGCCGCCGGCCGGTTACCAGACGCCTGCCTCGGGCTATGCCTATGGCACCGGGCCGAAGGAAACCATGAAGAACGATTACAACATCAACCCGATGACGGGTAAGTTCTGATCGCAGCGCTCCCTTTGCGCTGCCATTCCAAAGACGTCCTTTCACTGCGATCAGCCTGCACGCGCGGATATGTCCCGCGCGATGGCTTGGTCACGCCTTTTCCCATGCTTTGGAGCTGCTAGCCCCGCCATGACCTCTTCATTCCGACTTGCAGTACGATCCGTCGCAGTCGTCGCTGTGCTGCTGGCTCCCGCCCTCGCCATATCGGGCGCCCGCGCGCAGACGGTGACGGCGAAGCCGCCAACCACGTTCAAGCTCGATAACGGCATGCAGGTCGTGGTGATCGAGGATCACCGCACGCCCGTCGTGACGCAGATGATCTGGTACAAGGTCGGCTCGGCCGATGAGACGCCGGGCAAGTCAGGCCTCGCGCATTTCCTCGAACATCTGATGTTCAAGGGCACCGCGAAACATCCGGTCGGCGAATTCTCGCAGACCGTGCAGCGCGTCGGCGGCGAGGAGAACGCTTTCACCTCGACCGACTACACCGGCTACTACCAGCGCATCAGCAAGGACCAGCTCGGCAAG
Source organism: Tardiphaga sp. OK245 (assembly GCF_900108575.1). Taxonomy (NCBI): domain Bacteria; kingdom Pseudomonadati; phylum Pseudomonadota; class Alphaproteobacteria; order Hyphomicrobiales; family Nitrobacteraceae; genus Tardiphaga; species Tardiphaga sp. OK245. The sequence goes on from NZ_FNWZ01000004.1 coordinate 324,779, forward strand.
ATGATGGAATTCGAGGCCGATCGCATGACCGGCCTCGTGCTGAAGGACGAGAACGTGCTGCCCGAGCGCGACGTCGTGCTGGAAGAATACAACATGCGCGTCGCCAACAGCCCGGATGCCCGGCTGTCCGAGCAGATCATGGCCGCGCTCTATCTCAACCACCCCTATGGCCGCCCGATCATCGGCTGGCATCAGGAGATCGAGAAGCTCGACCGCGAGGATGCGCTCGCCTTCTACAAGCGCTTCTATGCCCCCAACAATGCGACGCTGATCATCGCCGGCGATGTCGACCCGGCGGAGATCCGCCCGATGGTGGAGCGCACCTATGGCGTGGTCCCGGCGCAACCGGCGATCCCCGAACGCCGCATGCGCCCACAGGAGCCGACGCCCGCCGCGCCGCGCACGGTGACGCTCTCCGATCCGCGTGTCGAACAGACAAGCCTGCGCCGCTACTATCTGGTGCCATCGGCCACCACCGCTGCGGCCGGCGAGAGCCAGGCACTCGATGTGCTCGGCCAGTTGATCGGCGGCGGCGCGAACTCATATCTCTACCGCGCCCTCGTCATCGACAAACAGCTCGCGATCAATGCCGGTGCCAGCTACCAGGGCACGGCACTCGACAGCGCACAGTTCATGATTTCAGCCTCGCCGAAGCCGGGCGCTGAATTCGCCGATATCGAAAAGACCATCGACGCTGTGATCGCCGACCTCGCAACCAACCCGGTGCCGGCTGCCGACCTCGAACGCGTCAAGACGCAGCTTGTCGCCGAGGCCACCTATGCGCAGGACAGCCAGGCCTCACTGGCGCGCTGGTACGGCGCGGCACTCACCACGGGCCTCAGCGTCGAGGACATCCGTAGCTGGCCCGATCGCATCAAGGCGGTCACTGCCGAGCAGGTGCGCGCAGCCGCGCAGACCTGGCTCGACAAGAAGCGCTCGGTCACCGGCTATCTGATCAAGGATACATCTGCGCCGAAGCGCGAGGAGAAGCGGTCGTGAGCATCATCTTCAACGCCGGCCGCCTCGGCATTGCCGTCGCCACCGCCTTCTCACTCGTCACCCTGACGGTGACGCCATCTTTCGCCGCCGCCAAGGTGCAGCGGCTTGTGACGCCGGGCGGCATCGAAGCCTGGTTCGTGCAGGATGCAACCGTTCCCCTGATCGCCATGGAATATGCGTTCGGTGGCGGTGCGGCACAGGATCCGAAGGATAAATCCGGCACTGCGAACATGGTGGCCAGCCTGATGGACGAAGGCGCGGGCGATCTCGATTCCACGACCTTCCGCGATCGCATGGAACGCCGCGCCATCGAGCTCAACTTCAACGCCCAGCGCGATTACCTGCGTGGCTCGCTGCGCATGCTGAAAGAGCATCGTGACGAGGCGTTCGACCTCGCCCGCCTTGCTTTGACGTCGCCACGCTTCGATGCCCCCGATGTCGAGCGCATCCGCGCGCAGATCCTGTCCGGCCTGCGCCGCGAAACATCGAACCCGAATTCGCTGGCGACGCGCAAGTTTCTGCAGGTGGCATTCGGCGACCATCCCTATAGCCGGCCGTCCAACGGCAGCCTGACCGACGTGCCGACCATCAATGTCGATGACATCAGGGCCTACAAGCAACGCATCGTCGCGAAGGACACGCTGAAGATTGCCGTGGTCGGCGACGTCGACCCCGACACGCTCGCGACATTGCTGGACAAGACCTTCGGTGGCCTGCCCGCCAAGGCGACACTGACGCCGATCCCGGAAGTCACAGCGGCTAAGCCGCCGCAGAAGGAATCCGTGACGCTGGACGTGCCGCAGACGGTCATCACCTTCGGCAGCCCCGGCGTCAAACGCGACGATCCGAACTTCATGGCCGCCTATATCGTCAATCACATCCTCGGCGGCGGCACGCTGTCGTCGCGGCTGTATCACGAAGTGCGCGAGAAGCGCGGCCTGGTCTATTCCGTCAGTGGTTCGCTGCTGTGGATGCAGCATTCCGGCATCTATATCGGCAGCACCGCGACTCGCGCCGATCGCGCCACCGAGACGGTCGATACCGTGACCAGCGAAGTCAAACGCATGGCCGAGCAGGGTCCGACCCAGCGCGAGCTGGATGAGGCCAAATCCTATCTCAAGGGTTCGCAGATGCTGGCGCTCGACACCTCGTCGAAACTGGCCGGCGCACTGCTGCAATACCAGCTCGACAGACTGCCGATTGATTACATCGAGAAGCGCAATGCCGTGGTCGATGCCGTGACGCTGGACCAGGCCAAGGCGGCAGCGAAGAAGCTGTGGGCAGATGGCCTGCTGACCGTCGTCGTCGGCCGCGCGCCGCAGGCGGCCGCAGCGCCGGTAGCCCCGGCACCGAAGGCCAACTGAGGCGCCGCCGTGCGGATCGCGGTGATCGGTGCCGGCGCGGTTGGCTGCTACTACGGCGCCAAGCTGCTGCGCGCCGGCCATGACGTGACATTGGTCGGACGCCAGATCCATGTCGATGCCATCAATGCGCACGGCCTTCGGTTCGAGAGTGCCGAGTTCGACGGTTTCATTCCGGCGAAGGCGGTGACGCAGATCACCGATCTCGCGCCGCCGGATCTCGTTCTGTTCGCCGTGAAGTCCGGCGATACGGACAGCTCGGCAACAGCGCTGAAGCCTGTGCTCAAGCCCAACTCCATCGTGCTGAGCCTGCAGAACGGCGTCGACAATCCCGAGCGCCTGCGCGCCATCCTCAGCCAGCCGGTGATCGCTGCAGCCGTCTATGTGGCCGCCGAGATGCCGGGGGCCGGTCATGTGAAGCACAATGGCCGCGGCGAACTCATCATCGGCGCCTCGTCCGAGAGCGACACGCTGGCGAAGCTGCTGTCCGACGCCAGCGTGCCGACCACCGTCGCCGGCGACATCGACGCGGTGCAGTGGTCGAAGCTCATCAACAATTGCGCCTATAATGCATTATCGGCGGTGGCCGGGATTGCCTATGGCGAGATGTTCAAGGTCGAGGGCGTGCCTGACATCGTGACCGATGCCGTTACCGAGTGCCTGGCGGTGGCGCGCGCCTGCGGCGTATCGCTTCCCGCCGACCTCCTGGACAAGACGCTCGCCCTCGCGGCCAGCATGCCGCTTCAACAATCCTCGACGTCGCAGGATCTCGCGCGTGGCAAGCCGTCGGAGATCGACTTCCTCAACGGCTTCATTGTCCGGAAAGGCGCCGAGCACAGCATTCCGACGCCGACCAACCATGCGCTGCAGGTCATGGTGAAGCTGGTCGAACGCAGTGGATCGCGGCGCGCCTAGCGGCGCTTCACTGGCTTCGGTGGATCCCAGAGCCGGAAGCCGCCTTTGAACGCATTCGCGTTGTCGCCGCGCCGGATCTTGTGCGGGAGTTTGTCGAGCATCTCCACATTGCCACCGCCGAGCACCGTATAGTCGGGCTCCAGCGCAGCCGTCAGATCAGCAACGACATCAGCCACGCGCTGCCGCCACTTCTTCTTGCCCAGCCGCTTCAGGCCGGCTGCGCCGACATAATCCTCGAATGTCTTGTGACGATAGGGCAGATGACCGAGCTCCATCGGCTCGGACAGACCATCGATGATCATGGCCGCACCCAGTCCGGTGCCGAGGCCGAGAAACAGCATCCGGCCGCCATCATAGCTGCCGACCGCTTGCATCATGGCGTCGTTCACAAGCTTCGTGGGCTTGCGGAATGCCCGTTCGAAATCGAAACCCTTCCAGCCCGTGCCGAGATTGTGTGGCTCCTTGAGCGGACGATTGCCGGCCACCGGGCCGGGATAGCCGGCTGAGACGACGTCATAGCGCCAGTCTTTGGTCAGCGCCTTGACCTTGCGCACCATTTCCTTCGCGGACAGGTCCGGACCGGATTCGAATTCGCGTTTGATCCCTTCACGGCTGGTCATCACCTTCACATGGGTACCGCCGATATCGATGGTGAGAATATTGCGGGGGGTCTTGGTCATGAGACGTCCGGATTGACTGATGGTGCAACGATAAGCCTCGGCAGGGCGCCAGTTCCAGCATTGCCGCTATGTCCCGGGCATATCTTTGCGATCTGCGATCAAGCGCACGGGTGCACCAAGCAAAACGCGGTATCCTGTGCTACGGAGACAGAATGCTGCTCCGGATCACCCGCTCCATCGCCATCGACGAAGACGATATCGATATCGTCTTCGTCCGCGCGTCCGGACCCGGCGGGCAGAACGTCAACAAGGTTTCCACCGCCGCGCAATTGCGCTTCGACAGCCGCAAGCTGACGCTGCCCGAGGATACCGCGATCCGGCTGCGGACCCTCGCTGGCCAGCGCATGACCAAGGACGGCGTGATCGTGATCCACGCCCAGCGCTTCCGGACCCAGGAGCGCAACAAGGCCGACGCCATCGAGCGGCTGGTGGAGCTGATGCAGGAAGCCGCCTTCCGGCAGGCGCCGCGGCGGGCCACCAAGCCAACGCTCGGCTCGAAAATGCGCCGCCTCGACGGCAAGAAGCGCCGCAGCGACGTCAAGGCCGGCCGCGGCGGCCGCTTCGACGACTGAGCGGCGCCCACACAACAAGCCAGACCACTTTTTCAAGGAATTTCCCGATGGCCAAACCCGTTCATTCGATGATCCGCGTGCTCGACGAAGCGCGGTCATTGGACTTCTACAAGCGCGCCTTTGGCCTCGAGATTGCCGAGCGCATCGCATTTCCCGACTTTGCGTTGATCTATCTGCGCCATCCCTCCTCGCCCTTCGAGCTCGAATTGACGGTGAATTTCGACCGCACCGAGCCCTATGTGCTGGGCGACGGTTACGGCCATCTCGCGGTTGTCGTGGACGACGTGGCGGCGGAACATGCCCGCTTCGAGTGCGAGAAGCTCGCGCCCGGGCCGCTGCGCGATTTCAAGCATGAGGGCCGCACGCTGGCGCAGTTCTTCTTCGCCACCGACCCCGACGGCTACAAGATCGAGGTGATCCAGAAGGGCGGCCGATTCGCCTAAAAGCGTTTTCGAGCGACGTGGATACCGGTTCGCGTCGGGAAAACGCGTCAAAACGAAAAGCCAGAACCGGGGAAAAGCGGGCTACGGCGGGGACATCGGACGCCCGGGGCCATAGAATGGCGCTTCAGGTTCCCTACATAATCCCGACCCATCACCACGCCCCGAGATTCATGCCCGTTCGCCAGCTCCCAGAAACCATCGTCAACCGCATCGCCGCCGGCGAGGTGGTGGAGCGGCCGGCCAGCGTGGTGAAGGAACTTGTGGAGAATGCCATCGATGCCGGCGCGAGCCGGGTCGAGATCTTCACCGATGGCGGCGGGCGGCGGAAGATCGCCATCACCGATGACGGTGGCGGCATGACCCATGGCGATCTCACCCTCGCAGTGGACCGTCACGCCACCTCGAAGCTCGATGACGAGGACCTGCTGCAGATCCGCACGCTTGGCTTTCGCGGCGAGGCGCTGCCCTCCATCGGGTCTGTCGCGCGGCTGAGCATCACCACGCGCCACGCGTCGGAACCGCATGCCTGGTCGCGTACCGTCGATGGCGGCGAGAAATCGCCGATCGCACCCGCGGCGCTGTCGCAGGGCACCCGCGTCGAGGTCAGCGATCTGTTCTACGCGACGCCTGCCCGGCTGAAATTTCTCAAGACCGACCGCACCGAGGCCGAAGCGATCCGCGAAGTGGTGCGCCGCCTTGCGATGGCGCGGCCGGACATCGCCTTCACCATGGCCGGCGAGGAACGCGCGCCGGTGACATGGGCGGCGGCCCTGCCCGGTCCGGCCGGACAGTTGACGCGGCTCGGCGATATTCTCGGACCCGAGTTTCGTCTCAGCGCCATCGAAGTGCGCAGCGAGCGCGAAGGCGTGGTGGTTGAAGGTTTTGCCGCGGCGCCATCGCTGACCCGCGCCAATGCGCTTGGACAGTATCTGTTCGTCAATGGCCGTCCGGTGCGCGACAAGCTGATCATCGGCGCGGTGCGCGCGGCCTATTCCGATTATCTGCCCCGCGACCGCCATCCGATCGTCGCGCTGTTCGTCACGCTCGATCCGCAGGAGGTCGATGCCAATGTGCATCCGGCCAAGACCGAGGTGCGTTTCCGCAATGCCGGGCTGGTGCGCGGGCTGATCGTGCATGCTTTGAAAGAAGGCCTGGCTCGCGAAGGACGCCGCACCGCGGCCAATAGCGACGGCGCCGTGCTGGACTCGTTCCGCCCCAACTTCGCACCCAATTTCGCGCCGCGCGCAAATGCGAACTGGGACTGGCAGCGCTCGCCGGCCTATCCGGTCAATCCAACGCCGGGCTTCGATGGTTCGGCGGCGTTTGCCGAACGCAGCCAGGCGGCTTTCGATGTCGGCACGCCCACGGCCGATGTGCGTTTCGAAGAGACGCCGCAGACCGATCTGGTCGACCGGCCGCTCGGTGCGGCGCGTGCGCAGGTGCATGAGAACTACATCATCGCGCAGACCCGCGACGGCATGATCGTGGTCGATCAGCACGCCGCACATGAACGTATCGTCTATGAGCGGCTGAAAGCGTCGCTGGCCGCCAATGGCGTGCAGCGGCAGATCCTGCTGATCCCCGAGATTGTCGAACTCGACGAGGCCATCGTGGAGAAACTATTCGACCGCGCCGAAGAACTCGCGAGCTATGGTCTCGCCATCGACAGTTTCGGCCCCGGCGCCATCGCCGTCCGCGAAACGCCTTCATTGCTGGGCAAGACCAATGCCGCATCGCTGCTGCGCGATCTCGCCGAACACATGGCCGAATGGGACGAAGCGCTGCCGCTGGAGCGCCGCCTGCTGCATGTGGCCGCGACCATGGCCTGCCACGGCTCAGTGCGCTCAGGCCGCCGCCTGCGGCCCGAGGAAATGAACGCCCTGCTGCGCGAAATGGAAGACACGCCGAATTCCGGCCAGTGCAACCACGGCCGGCCGACTTATGTCGAGCTGAAGCTCAGCGATATCGAGAAGCTGTTCGGGCGACGATAGACCCCTCAGCCGTCATTGCGAGCGCAGCGAAGCAATCCAGAGCCGCAAGCGAAGACTGGATTGCCGCGTCGCTTCGCTCCTCGCAATGACGTGGACGGGCTGGTGCTCGACTCACGTATATTTCGGATCGCGTTCCAAAAGCTCGATCGACACGCCCTGCGGCGCGCGGATGAAGCAGATGCGCAGGCCGGGCTTCAGCGTATGGGGCTCCTTGGTGAACTCGACGCCCTTGGCCTTCAGCGAAGCGGCCACGGCATCGATGTCCTTCACCTTCAGGCCGAAATGATCGAGGCCCTGATAGGGCGTGACCGGCGGCGGGTTGACGCCCATCTCCGGCGTCACGGGGGCGAGGAAGATCATGCCGCCGCCAAGCCTGATATCGATGCGGCCAGGGGCACGCAGGATCTCGGCGCCGAGCATATCGGCAAACCACTGCGCGGTCGCTTCGGTGTCCGGCGTGCGGATATGGACATGATCCCAGGTGTATTCGATCGCAGACATCGGCGGCTCCTTTTGAAGTCTTTTTACAAAAATCGCAGAAACGTAAACTCGGTATCGTCATAGGCGCGGCGCTCGAGTTCTTCGAACCCTTCGGGCGCCGCGAAAGCCGCATCCTTCGCCTCTTCCACCACCAGCAAAGCGCCCGGCGTCAGCCAGCCACCATCGCGCAGCGAGGCCAGCGCCTTTTCGGCAAGCTTCATGCGATAGGGTGGATCGAGGAACACCAGCGAGAACGGCTCGACCGGATGGGCGGGGCCGAGATCGGCCGCATCCCGGCGATACACTTTGGTGACGCCGCCGAGGCCGAGCGCCTCGACATTGTTGCGCAACAGCGCACGCGCCTCGGACCCGTTATCGACGAACAGCGTGAACTTGGCGCCGCGCGATACGGCCTCGATGCCGAGCGCACCGGTGCCGGCAAACAGATCGAGCACGCGCGCGTCCGCGATCGGACTTTCGTAAGCGTGGATCAGGATGTTGAACAGTGCCTCGCGCAGTCGATCCGCCGTGGGACGGATCGCCTGCGTCGTGGGCGACGCGATGTTGCGGCCCTTCAGCCGGCCACCGACGACACGCATCAGATGCCTCGCAATGAATACTGCGCCGCTGCCGCGGGCGCTGTGAACTCCCCTCCCCCTTGCGGGGAGGGGTCGGGGGTGGGGGTGCCCCACGGTAAGGCCTTCGCTCGTGGACCCCCCTCCCCGACCCTCCCCCGCAAGGGGGGAGGGAGCACAACTGCCGTCGCGATGTACATCGTATTTCTCTTTGACTTCTCTTACGCGTCCCGCGGCTTCAGATCGCGCTTGCCGTGATAGCCGCGCTTCGGCTTCTTCGGCGGGCCGCCGAATGTGGCCGCGTCCTCATTGCGGGCACGCGACTCTTCCGAGCCGGCGCGCTGCACCAGAATGCGACGGCCCTTGCGGTCTTCCACCGTCGAGCGCTTCAGAACCGGCTTCTTGACGATCACCGGGTCGAGCGACACATCGCCCTTGCTCGGCAACTGCCGGCCGAAATCGGCGCCGGAGGCATCCGCGATCTTCTCACCAAGCTGCTCGCGCAGCACGCGGGTCTTCACCTCGTCGACCTGGCCTTCTTCGATCTCGCCAAGCTGGAACGGACCGTAGGAAATGCGGATCAGGCGGTTCACCTCGAGGCCAAGATGCGCCAGCACGTTACGTACTTCGCGGTTCTTGCCTTCGCGGATCGCGAACACGATCCAGACATTGGCGCTCTTGTCGCGCTCCAGCGTCGCATCGATCGAGCCATATTTGACGCCATCGACCTCGACGCCGTTCTTGAGCTCGTTGAGCTGCGCCTGCGTGACTTCGCCATGCGCACGCACGCGGTAGCGCCGCAGCCAGCCGGTCTCCGGCAATTCCAGCGTGCGCGCGAGGCCGCCGTCATTGGTCAGCAGCAGCAGGCCTTCGGTGTTGAAATCGAGCCGGCCGATGGAGATCAGACGCGGCAGGCCTTCGGGCAGATGATCGAACACCGTCGGCCGTCCCTCGGGATCGGCATGGGTCGTCATCAGACCGCGCGGCTTGTGATACAGGAACAAGCGCGTGCGCTCCGGCGCCGGCAACGGCTTGCCATCGACCGTGATGACATCGTTGGTCGAGACATCGAGCGCCGGCGAGTTGATGACGCGGCCATTGACGGCGACGCGGCCCTGCGTGACCCATTCCTCGGCATCGCGGCGCGAGCACAGGCCCGCGCGCGACACGACCTTGGCGATACGCTCGCCGGCCTTCTTGGCCGCGGGGACGCGCGCCGGGCGGCGCTGCTCGGGATCGCGCTCGCGATATTCACCGCGACCACCGAAGGCGGGACGCTTCGCAAAGATCCTGCTGTCGTCCTCGTTTTCACGACGCGGACGCTCATCACCGTCGCGAGCCTCGCTGCGACCATGCTCCTGCCAGTCGGTGCGGCCACGCGGCTCGCGCGGACGATCGAAGCTTGGACGGTCCTCACGCGGACGCGAGAAACGCGGACGCTCGCTGTCGCTGCGCTCGGGGCGATCATCGCGCGGACGCTCGAATTTCGGCCTGTCGAATTTCGGCCGGTCGAAATTGCGCGCGCCATCGCGCGGCGGACGCGCGCTGCGGCTGCCGCGATCATCCGACCCGCCTTCGCGCTTCTGCCAAGGCTTCTGCTCGCTGCGATCAGGGCCACGCTCGAAATCACGCCCACCACGATCACCGCGATCTCCACGATCGCTGAAGCTCTTGCGCGGACCGCCACGATCCGGCGCGCCACGCGAGAACTTCTTGTCGCCGCCAAATTTCTTCTCGGCGCTGAAGGGCCGGTCGCCACGCGGACGATCGCCGTCGCGTGAGGGGCGCGGACTGAACGGTCGATCGCCATCACGCGACGGGCGCGGGCTGTAGGGGCGGTCGCCCTGCGGGCGCTCGTTGCGATCACGCTGTGGCCGATCGTTGCGATCGCCTTGCGGCCGATCGAAGCGCGGACGCGGACGGTCACCATCGCCACCGCGGAAACCTTCGCCACGCGGCGTATAGGGGCGCTTCTCGCCACCACCATCACGCGATGCATATGGCTTCTTGTCACCGAACTTCTTGTCGGAGAAACGTCCGGCCGGACGCGCATCGCCGCGGTCGCCACGCGGGGCGCGGTCATCCCTGTTGAAATTCGGACGGTCGCCGCGCGGTGCCTCTCCGCGCGGGCTGTAGGGACGTTTGTCGCCGCCACCGGCGCGCGGTGCATAGGGCCGCTTCTCGCGGTCACCGAAATCCTTGCGCGGACCGCGATCGGGGCGATCACCACCGCCGCTGCGCGCGGGACGGTCGTCGCGGTTGAAGCGAGCCGGACGCGGCGCATCGCCATAGTCGCGGCGCGGCGCGCGGTCGTCATCGCGTTTGCCGGCGTAGGGCTTCGATCCAAAAGACTTGGCGCCAAAAGATTTGCCGCCAGAAGGCTTGCCACCGAAAGATCGCTTCTCACCGCCGCCAGCACCGGGCGGCTTCGGGGTGTATGTGCCATCGCGCTTGGCGAATTTCTTGTCGGGTCCACGTGCGGCGCCGGAGCGGCCCTTGCCGGCTCCGCCTTTGCCACCGGGTGGCCGGCCGCGCGAGGGGCCGTTGTTTTTGTCGTTGTCGCGGGGCATGAAGGGTCTCACTGCAGCGGAAGCTGAATTGGGTTGAGCGGTGCGGACAGGGTTCGCGGGCCGAAAATGCGCGCTCATTGGGGCGCATTCTCACGCAAAACCAGTATCCACTTTTGCTGAATGCAACTCCGTAGCAGAGTTTTGCGCAGGAAACGAGCCGTTGACCGCACCTTCTTTCATGGATCTGGCGCTGAAAGCGGCCGAAAGCGCCGGAAATGCCGGTGAAGTCCCCATCGGCTGCGTCATCGTCGGGAATAACGAGGTGATCGCCACAGCCGGCAACCGCACCCTCCGGGACCGCGACCCGACCGCCCATGCCGAAGTCCTGGCGATCCGGGAGGCCGCCGCCAGGCTCGGCAGCGAGCGGCTGGTCGAGTGCGACCTGTATGTGACCCTGGAGCCCTGCACCATGTGCGCGGGCGCAATCTCCTTCGCCCGGATCCGGCGGCTGTATTACGGCGCAGCCGATCCCAAGGGCGGCGGGGTCGATTCCGGCGTGCGCTTCTTCGCTTCGCCGACCTGCCACCACGCGCCGGAAGTCTATCCGTCCGTGGGCGAAACCCAGTCCGCCACGCTGTTACGAGAGTTTTTTAAAGCGCGGCGCTGAGGCTTTGCTGGCAGCTATATCGACGGGAACACGGGTTACTTCGTGCCCGTCTTCGTGAATGACGCAGACATGGCGCTCATGATCCTGATGCGTCACCGGCCGTGCGCTGACTTCGTCAGCGATCACATAAGCCTGTGCAATCGCTTCGGCGTCACTGCGCAGTTCTCGACCAGCGTGGTCGCGCTGCGTCGTGCCGTTCTTGAGGTCGAAATAATAGTGCGTCATGGGTACCTCACAGCCCCATCAACGCGCCATACAACCTTCGGTTCCCCCAGAGGAACCCCTGAATACCGTTATTTGCCCTTGCGCTCCCGCGCCACCGCCTGCCAGCCGATATCGCGGCTGATTTTCAAACAAGATCGAAGGCAGTCTACTTGCTACTTGCGATAGGAATTAATGACCTGCAACTGTTGCAAAAAATGCGCGATACCTCGCAAGTGGTTGAGATCAGCCGCAGGAACACCATCCGGGTCAAAATGCATGACGTCGTTACGAATATTTCGAACCCGATCCAGCTTCTCACAAAACGTTTTCCGGTCGAGCGGTATATCAACCTTCGACCAATGCTCTTGGCTCTCAAGTATCCGAAGATACTCCCCAAAAGTGAGGTCCGAGACGGCCTCGACCTTTCGATTTTCATCCGAAGGGTCCCTCATAGTCTCAAGTTCTAAGGGGGAGAATTTCCCATCGAGAATTGCTCTTATGTGGTTTTCAATTTCTCCTAATAGCAAAAACGGTTCGGCCAATTGTTGGAACTGCAAGTTTAGGTCACTTGCAGTCACTATGCCTGTGACAACATTTTGCGCATTGCGAACCAGCACATATCCAAACTGACCAACTATCGAAATCGCTTGAAACATAGAAGCATCAGCGCGAATTTCTTGATGTACCTCCATCACGTCACGGACATGGTCGCCGCATTTTCCGAGGATCATTCGCGCCCCGATGGAGCTCCAATTGACTATACCTTTCACATCGCGCGGCCCTGTCATTACTGGGAGCTGCGAGTAATCATTAGTCATCATCATCGTCACCGCTTGTTGAACGGTGGCATCCGGAGAAATACTAACTAAAGGTTTATTAGCTGCTTCAAGCTTACTTATTCGATAGGTCGGATCCGCCGGGATCGCGGATATAACTGGACCATTCACTTCAGCCACGGCGATTGCCGCCGGAACGGTTACTGTAACTCCGCCTTGCTCATCTTCTAACTTCTTATCTTCATCCAAAACAAATCGGATATCGGAGTCGATATAAGCCGATTGGAAATCGGGTTCGGTCCGCAAGGCAGCTCTCTTCAGAGCCTGCCGAATGTAGAAAACATTCCAATAGCTACGTCGCTGCGCGCCAGCCCAGGCCAGAAACGTTCGCGTGGTTACTGAAGATACGTCTTCGCGGTTCCTTAGCTTGGCCCCTATTTGGCTGAGCTCATCATCAATACGCGCCACGGCACCCCTCCCAAGGAACTACGCCTTAAAGTGGCAAGCTACCGTCCTTTGCGCTCCCGCGCCACCGCCTGCCAGCCGATATCGCGGCGGCAGAAACCTTCGGGCCAGTTGATCAGGCCGATGGCTTCATAGGCACGGCGCTGGGCCTCAGCGACGGTCTTGGCGGACGCCGTCACGTTGAGGACGCGGCCACCATTGGCGAGAATCCAGTCGCCGGATGCCTTAGTGCCCGCATGGAAAATCTCGACACCCTCGATCTTCTCGGCCCGGTCCAAGCCGGCGATGCGCGTGCCCTTGTCGTAGTCGCCGGGATAGCCCTTCGTGGCCATCACCACCGTCAGCGCCGGATCCGGGAACCAGCGCAGATCGAAATTCTTGAGCTGCCCGTCACAGCAGGCAATCAGCGCCGGCAGCAGATCCGACATCATACGGACCATCAGCACCTGGCACTCCGGATCGCCGAACCGGGCATTGTATTCGACGAGTTTCGGCCCCTGCTCGGTCACCATGACGCCGGCATAGATCACGCCCTTATAGGGCGTCCCCATGGCGCTGAGCGCGCGCAGGGTCGGCATGATCATCTCGTCCATTACCTGCGCGCAGAGCGCCTCAGTCATGACAGGCGCCGGCGAATAGGCGCCCATGCCACCTGTGTTCGGGCCTTTGTCGCCGTCGAAGGCGCGCTTGTGGTCCTGCGCAGTTGCCAGCGCCAACGCGTGCTCGCCATCGCACAGCGCGAAGAACGAGGCTTCCTCGCCCTGCATGAACTCCTCGATCACGACTTCCGCACCGGCCTCGCCGAAGCCGCCATCGAACATCATGTCGACCGCGTCCAGCGCCTCGGCTTCAGACATCGCCACCACAACGCCCTTGCCAGCGGCAAGGCCATCGGCCTTGACCACGATCGGTGCGCCCTGGGCCCGGATATAGGCCTTGGCAGACTCTGCATCATGGAAATGGCCATAGGCCGCAGTCGGGATGTTATTGGCCCGGCATAGTTCCTTGGTGAAGCTCTTCGAGCTTTCCAGTTGGCCGGCGGCTTTACTGGGTCCGAATGCCTTGATGCCGACGGCAGCAAGATCGTCGACGATGCCCGCCGCTATCGGGGCATCCGGGCCGACCACGACGAAATCGACCTTGTTCACCTTGCAGAAATCAATCACGGCCGCATGGTCGGTGATATCCACCGCCACGCATTCGGCCTCCCGGGCGATGCCGGCATTACCTGGCGCGCACCAGAGTTTGGTCAGCAACGGGGACGCGGCGAGTTTCCACGCCAGCGCGTGTTCGCGACCACCGGAACCGAGGAGGAGAATGTTCATAACGAGCCAGACCAATTGCAATCAAACACGCCCACCGTTTAGCACGGCGCGTCGGGACAGCAATCAGTGGTCTGAGTAATCAACCGGCCAGGCGGCCAACCCGTCAAGCGACGGCGACACTTGTTTCCGCGCGATAGCGGCGGATCAAACCCACCGTCCAGCCAAGGAAATAGCCGGCGCACGCCCCCGACACCAGTTGACCGATCAGCGGGACGGCAGCACCCGAACCCAGCTTCATCGCGGTTGCGACCGCCACGGCATATTGCAGGAGAAAGACCGACAGGTTGCGGATCAGCGGCAGCCAGCTCCCGGGACGCAGAATGGTGCCGTCCTGTCGATCGACGGTCATCTCGCCGGGACCGACCCACAGAGCGACGGCCGCCATCACGATGGCCGCGGCCAGCCACGCCCCGATCAGATGCAATTGGCCGCCGGCAAAGATCAGCCGCGAGAGCCCCATCAGGAGAAACACCATCGGAACGATCAGCAAACGGCGCAACGGCGTCTTGCGCGGCCGGAGCGACAGACTTCCGAGCCAGATCAGCAGCGCCAGCAACGCGAACACCCAGATCGGCGTGTTGGTCAGAATGCGCCACGCGATGTCCATGACAATCTCCCGAGCTCTACGTTACCTGCTTTGCTCTACTTGCCTTCCGCAGCCGCGATGATCTCACGCAAGGTGGCGACGTGCCGCGCGAAAGCGGCACGCCCGGTCGCGGTGGCCGTCACCGTCGTCTGCGGCTTCTTGCCGACAAAGGCCTTTTCGACGCTGACATAACCGGCTTTCGCCAGTGTCTCGATATGGGCGCCGAGATTGCCATCGGTGGCGCCGGTCAGTTTCTTCAATCGCGGGAAATCCAGCCCCTGTGTCGGATGCAGAGCGTTCAGCGCTGCCATGATCTTGAGCCGCAGAGGCTGATGGATGATGTCGTCGAGTTCGGCCATGTCAGCTGCGCCGCATCCAGAGGCCACCGAGCAACAGGCCGCCACCATTGACGACAGCCATCCAGAGCGTGAACCACGGTCCGGCGAAGAAGTAACCGAGCAGCGTCAGCGCGATCACGCTCATGCCGATCACGACAAAGACGCGGCCGAACCAGAACCCTGTCATCACGTAAGGCAACATGAAGTAGGTCGTCCAGAACGCGCCGATCTGCCGCGGCGCCATGTTCCCGAAAACGATGCTCCACAGACAGCCGAAAGCCACGAACGCGATAAACGCTGCCGTTGCACGGGCATCGAAGGTACTGACGCCTTCGCGCTTCTTGTTGAGGGCCCCGATGATGATCGCGCAGATAACACCCGCGAGAATGACGACCGACCAGATGACGGGAGCCGCAGCAGGCGCAAAGAACGAGAGCAGATAACCGATAAAAGTCGCAACGCCCCATAGAATGAGCATCGTGCTGGCGT
This sequence comes from Tardiphaga sp. OK245, assembly GCF_900108575.1. Classification (NCBI taxonomy): domain Bacteria; kingdom Pseudomonadati; phylum Pseudomonadota; class Alphaproteobacteria; order Hyphomicrobiales; family Nitrobacteraceae; genus Tardiphaga; species Tardiphaga sp. OK245. The sequence continues at coordinate 340,155 of NZ_FNWZ01000004.1, forward strand.
GCCGATAGAACACCGACTGCCGGACCAGCCGACTGAGGCTCTCGATCTCCATCAACGCAGCGCTGGCTTCCTGGCTGTTGATCACGGTGTCACCTCGTTGCGAGATCGTCGGCGACGACGGCGATGAAACTTGCCGTGCTGACGACGTCCATGTGATTTGCGTCGTCGAGGACGCGCACGTCGATATTGGCTTTCGACTGCATCGCCTCGCGATATTTGTCGGCGAACATCAGCTCGTCATTGCGCCCGGCGATGACCGATATGGGCCCGTTCGCCGGATCGAGATCCAGGCGGTAGTCGCGATGCGTGCCGAAATTCTGCAGCAGCCGAAACGAATATTCGGACGTCAGAATGCGTGTCGACCCCGGTTGCACGGCAAAGGCAACCACCGGGAGCTGCGAACAGCATGTCACGCCGAACGATTGCAGTAGGCTGAGCGCGATGATGCGCGGCACATTCGGACTGGCCCATCCGCCTGCGTTCTCGCGTGTGGAGGGCGACTTCAGGCCGAGATAGGGGGACAGCAGAACGGTGCGTGCGAAAAGCCCCTGATTGACGGACCCTGCTACGCGCAGCGCAAACCCGCCGCCCGACGAATGCCCGGCGAGCGTCAGTGGCGACGCCAGCCCCTGCCCGCGCACATGGCCGACGAGATCTGCGAGATCATCGTCGAGCTGACCGAGATAGGCGATATCGCCGCGGGTCCCCGACGCACCATGGCCGCGCATGTCGGGAGCGATGCTTTCGACGCCCCGCGCGGCAAGCGCTTTCGCGAGAGCGTGCACCGCGATGCTCGATCCCGACGAACCATGAATGAGCAGTGCGGCACGGTTCACGGATGGTCCGGATGGCGTGTAGCGCCGGTAGGCCAGATTCGAGCCGTCTCTCGCCTGGAAATACTGCAGTGGCGGCACATCCCCGCGATACGCACTGCGCGCCGTGTCCGCAATGGAGGCCAGTGCCTTGGGCCGGGAAACCGGCACCGCAATCATGCCGGCCAGCACCAGGGCCGCCAGACCCACCGCAGCAAGGAGCCAAACGATGCCACGGACCGCGAAGGTCAATATCGACGCCATAATACCCGCCATTCTCTGAATACAGATTACTCTGTATAACAGAGTTATCTGTAAATCAATATCCGATTGGCGTTTTGCGACCGACATCCCTACTTTGCGACGATCCTGAAAGCCGAGATTCGATGCCCAAAGCCGCTGCCCCCCTCACCAATTCCCCCGAATTCACCGTCTCCGAGCTGTCCTCAGCCCTGAAACGGACGGTGGAAGACACTTACGGGAACGTGCGGGTGCGCGGCGAGATCTCCGGCTTTCGCGGGCCGCATTCGTCGGGCCACTGCTATTTCTCGCTGAAGGACGAGAGCGCCAAGATCGAGGCGGTGATCTGGAAGGGCGTCCATGGCCGAATGCGCTTCAAGCCGCAGGAAGGCCTCGAAGTCATCGCCACCGGCAAGCTGACCACCTATCCAGGCTCGTCGAAATACCAGATCGTCATCGAGGCCATCGAACCCGCCGGCGTCGGCGCGCTGATGGCGCTGATGGAAGAGCGCAAGCGAAAGCTCGGCGCGGAAGGCCTGTTCGACGAAGCGCGCAAGCAGCTGCTGCCATGGCTGCCGGAGGTGATCGGCGTGGTGACGTCGCCGACCGGCGCTGTCATCCGCGACATCCTGCACCGGCTGGAAGACCGCTTCCCGCGCCGCGTGCTGGTCTGGCCCGTCAAGGTTCAGGGCGAAGGTTCGGCCGAGCAGGTCGCGGCCGCGATCCATGGCTTCAATGCGCTGCCGGAAGGCGGCGCCATTCCACGGCCGGATCTGTTGATCGTCGCGCGCGGCGGCGGCTCGCTGGAAGACCTGTGGTCGTTCAACGAAGAAATCGTGGTGCGTGCCGCCGCCGAGAGCATGATCCCGCTGATCTCTGCCGTGGGCCACGAGACCGATATCACGCTGATCGATTTCGCCGCCGACAAGCGTGCGCCGACACCGACAGCCGCCGCCGAAATGGCGGTGCCCGTGCGCGCCGAACTGATGGTGGAGATATCCGGCTTCGAGCGCCGCATGATGCTGTGCTGGCAGCGCGGGCAGGAATCCCGCCGCAACGAACTACGCGCCGCGGCGCGTGCCCTGCCGGATCTCAGCGAATTGCTCGCCATTCCGCGCCAGCGCCTCGACGGCGCAACCGCATCGCTGCCGCGTGCGTTGAAGGCTAATACGCATGCGCATCATCGCCGCTTCGCTCAGGCGAGCTCGGGTCTCACGCTGCGCGTGCTGCACGCACAGATCGCCCACGCCACGCAGCGACTGACGGTATCGGATGAACGCTTGAGCCTCTCCGCGCGTGCACTGCTTCGGCAGCGCCGCGATCGCTTCACTGGCCTTGAAGCACGATTGAAGGCCTCCAAGCTCGCCAATGCGCAGGCGCAGCGCAATGCCATCACGCGCGATCGGGAGCGCGCTCTGCGCCTTGCCGAACGCGCGCGCCGTGCGTTGACGACACTGGTGCAACGCCAGCAGGCGCGCGTACAGGCGTCGAGCCAGTTGCTCGGTGCCCTCTCCTATCGCAGCGTGCTGGCCCGCGGCTTTGCGCTGGTGCGCGACGAGCAAGGCGCCGCGCTGCATGCCGCCGCCAACATCGGAGCGGGCGCGCGCCTGAGCATCGAATTCGCCGATGGCCGCGTCGGCGTGACCGCCGATGGCGACCGCCCGGCCGCTGTGCGTGAAGCAAAGCCTGCGTCGCCGGCCGTGCCGAAAAAGGCGCCGAAAATCGATCAGGGCAGCCTGTTCTAGAGGTTTCGCAGGCCGCCTTTATTGGGCGACGCTGCGGCCCTATTTATGCTACGAGATGACGACATTCAGGGCCGGTGAGCGATCCGGCAAGACGACTTAGTGACGATCCAGGAGACAAGCCGTGCTGAACAAATTTGGCCCCTCGGGCCACGGCGAAGCCCAGTTGCAATATCTCGACGGCGATTTCCGCGTGGTGTCGCCCGGCACCTATGTAACTTGCGCCATCACAGGCGAGCGCATTCCGCTGGATGAGCTGAAATACTGGAGCGTCGATCGGCAGGAAGCCTATGCGGTGCCGAACGCGGTGCTGGCGCGGCATTATCCGGACGCCGTGAAGGGTCAGAAGTAAGGCCGTAGGATGGGTAGCGCGTCTTCGCGAAACCCATCATCTCCCCGCACGAAAGGTGATGGGTTTCGCGGAGTTTATCATCGGGCGCGCTTCGCGCGACCCGTTGGCTCTACTCATCCTACCTTCCGAGTGTCTTCACTCTTGCCCGATTGAGCTTCTCGACCACGAAAGCCTGCAGTGCCGCCTTGTCTTCGAAGGCCAGCGTGACGGTGAATGGTACGATCTCCGCCGCGGCCGGCATGCTGCTGAGCTTGACGATGTCCTTCTCTGTCGTCACCAGCACTAGCCCATCACGCTTCGCTTGCAGGGTCAGCGCGTCGATCTCCCCAGACGTATAGGGGTGGTGATCGGCAAAGGCTTTCTCCACAGCCACGTCCACACCTGCATGACGCAACGTCCGGAAGAAGCGCTGGGGATCGCCGATTCCCGCAAAGGCCAGCACGCGCCTGCCGCGCAGGGCAGCCACTGACGCCTCATCCGGCACAAGGCGCGCCGTCAACACCGGACCGCCCCGGCCCGCGACCAGCGCCGCCACGCCCGTCGCTGCAACACCATCGCCAATCACGACGAGCGCATCCGTGCGTGCGATCTGCAGATCGAGCGGCGCGCGCAAAGGTCCCGCGGGCAGCACACGGCCATTGCCGAGACCGCGATTGCTGTCGATCACAATGAACGACGCATCCTTGGCTATAGCCGGATTCTGAAAGCCGTCATCCATCACGATCACGCTGGCGCCGGTCGAGCGCGCCAGCGCGGCGCCTGCGACGCGATCCCCGGAGATCACCACCGGCATCTGCCGTGCCATCATCAGCGGTTCGTCGCCAACATCTGCCGCCTGATGCCGCGAAGGATCGACTTTCACCGGGCCGCGCAATCTGCCGCCATAGCCGCGGCTGAGCACCACCGGCGTCTCGCCGAGATCGCGCAGCACTTGTACCAATGCTAACGTGGTCGGCGTCTTTCCGGCACCGCCAACGTGATAATTGCCGACGCAAAGCACGGGAATGCCGACATCGACGCCCTTGCGGGCCATGCGGCTGCCTGCGACTTCGCCATAGATGGCGCCAAGCGGCATCAGCAGACGCGACAACCATGTCGATGGCGGCCGCCAGAACGCCGGCTCACGCATCCTGCGCTCCCGCTTCGAGCCGGAGCTGCATCAGATAAGGCTCCAGCGCATGCAGCGTGCGGTCGAGTGCGCCGCCAAGCCGTTCGACCACGCGCTGCCCAGCCTCGATCGCGGCATCGCGCGCCGCCTCGTTGCCGAGCATCTGGCCGAGCTGTTTCACCAATTGCTCGGAGGAGTCGGCAAGCTTTGCACCGCCGGCGCCATCCAGCGCCTCATAGACGTCGGTGAAATTGAAGACGTGCGGACCATGCACCACGGACGCACCGAGCTTCACGGCTTCGATCGGGTTCTGCCCACCATGCGGCACCAGCGAGCCGCCGATGAACACCACCGGTGACAGGCGATAGAACAGGCCGAGCTCGCCCATGGTGTCGGCGACATAGATGTCAGTGCCTGCATGGGGCAATTCCTCGCGCGAGCGCAAGGCAGCCTGCGCACCTGCCACCGTAATCATCTGCGCAATATCGGCGCCGCGATGGGCGTGGCGCGGCACGATGACCGTCAGCAATTTCGGGAAGAAGCTGGTAAGTGTTTTGTGAGTCTCGAGGATGATTTCTTCTTCGCCGGGATGCGTCGAGGATGCGACGATGATGGGGCGACCGCGCGTCACCGCCATGAGCTTGTCCAGCTTCACGGCGTCACCGGGCGGCGCCTGCACGTCGAGCTTCAGATTGCCCGTGACGACGACGCTGCGCGACCCCAATGCGCTGAAGCGCTCGGCGTCGGTTTCGGACTGCGCCAGGCAAATCTCGAAGCGGCCGAGCAAGGCGCCGATGGTCGCCGAAAATTTCTGCCAGCGCGGGAACGAGCGCTGCGACATGCGCGCATTGATCAGCACCATCGGCAGACGGCGCTTAGCGGCGGAGATGATCAGGTTCGGCCACAGATCGCTCTCGATAAACAGTGCCAGACTCGGCTTCCAGTGATCGAGGAAGCGCGCCACGAAGCGCGGTGAATCATAGGGTATGTATTGATGGATGATATCGATCGGGAAGCGCTTGGCGATGATCTCGGCCGAGGTCACCGTGCCGGAGGTCAAGAGGATACGCATGCCCAGTGCGCGCAGCCGCTCGATCAGCGCTGCCGCCGCCAGCACCTCGCCGACGCTGGCGCCGTGAATCCAGACCAGCGGCCCGGCGGGGCGCTCGATCTGCGAGATGCCGCGACGCTCGTCGAGGCGCGCGGGATCTTCCTTGTTGTTCTTCAACCGTTGCCTGATCAGGACGGGCGCAAGCGGCGTCAGCGCCGCCGACAATCTGCGATAGGCGCGCAGCGTGATCGGCAGCGCGTTAGGCACGACGCGCACCTTCCGGCCGACCTACCGCGTCATAGGCACGCTGCGTCGCCTCGTTCAGCGTGGCTTCGAGCTGCAGGCGCAGCGCCTCCATCGTGGCAGCGTCGGCATCGGCAGGAACGCTCAGCGGTTCACCGCCGACCAGCACGCCGCGACCGAAAGGCAGATTGATCGTGGTACGGTCCCAGTTGTTGAGCTGGACGTAGCGGCTGGTGGCCATGGCAAACGGCATGATCGGCCGGCCGCTTTCACGCGCCAGCATGATGATGCCCATGCCGGCGACACGCGAACGCTTCGGCACGTCGGCGGTCAGCGCCATATTGATACCGCGCTCCAGCACCCGCACCATTTCCTTGAACGCACCGACGCCGCCCTTGCGGTGAAACGCGCCGCCATGATCGCCGGAGCCGCGAACGGTGGCGATCCCAAGGCGCTCGGCAGCCAGCGCATTGAACTCACCATCGCGATGCTTCGAGATCAGCACCGCGCCGCGATAGTCCTTCTGCCGGATGAACGGCGTCATGAAGTGCTGGCCATGCCAGAACGCCAGGATGACCGGCATCTGCGGTTCGACGATGTCATAGACATCGACGGGATCGAAGGTGAAGGTGTTGGTCTTCCAGACCAGACGCAAAAATTCGGCCGCGAGAAACCCCGCGGCGCGCTGAACCCAGCTGCTGCGCAGCGTGTTTCGGAGCAGTCGTTTCAAGCGGTCGGCTTCGCGTCTTGACCCGGATCGAGCAGCCGATGGAGATGGACGATGAAGTAGCGCATGTGGGCGTTGTCGACGGTCTGCTGCGCCTTGGCCTTCCAGGCGACAAATGCCGTCGCGTAATTCGGATAGACGCCGACGACTTCAACCTGGCTGAGATCCTTGAACGTCGTCTCTTTCAGGTTGGTCAGCTCGCCCCCGATGACCAGATGAAGCAGTTGCTGTGGTGTGTCCGACATGAATCCTGTTCCTGCAGCGACCGGCTGCGATCCGATACGTCAAAGATAGTGGTGCAGCCGGTTAAACCCGGCGGTTCTGGAATTGCTCGACGATGTAAGCATGGCGATCGGCCCCCGCTGCCACCAGCAACCCGTGCGTGATTTCCCGGCGATTATAGAGGATGGGATCGCCCGAAAGCTCGGTCATCCTACCATTCGCTTCGTGCACGATCAAATCTGCGGCGGCCAGATCCCAGTCCCGGCTCTGCCCCCCGGCAAAGGCCGCATCCAGCCGGCCATTGGCGATCCAGCACAATCGCAGCGCCAGCGAGCCGATTCGCGGATAGAGGGTAATGTCCTGCCGGGGATGGACCATCCGCTCGACCAGAGGCTTCGGCCCCGCCACGCGCGAAAAGTCCATTGCGGAACCGGTCGTGGCCCGAACCGGAACGCCGTTGCAGGTGGTGCCTTGCCCGTGGATGGCCAGGAAAAATTCATCTGTGGATGGCGCAAATACCGCAGCCATCACCGGGCGGGCATCCTCGACCAGCGCGACACAGACACACCAATCCTCGCGACCGGCGAGATAGCTGCGGGTGCCGTCGATCGGATCGATGATCCAGGTCAGGCGCTTGCCGAGACGGGATTCATCATCGGCGCTCTCCTCCGAGAGCCAGCCGTAATCGGGCGTCGCGGCACGAAGCCGCTTCTCGATCAGATCGTTGACGGCGATATCCGCTTCGGAGACGGGAGAGGATTCGCCCTTGGTCCATTTCTTGAGTTCCGTACCGAACATTGCGAGGCCGAGCTCGCCGGCCGCCCGCACCGTGTCCGCCATCAGGGCAACATCGTGCGCGAGCCGTTTGTCTGTGTCGAGATCAGCGTCCGGCAATCGTCAGTCCCTCGACGCGCACGGTCGGCGCGTTGACGCCGTATTTGAAAGTGAGGTCGTTCGCAGGCGTCATCGACTTGAAGATCTCGAACAGATGACCGGCGATGGTGATCTCGCTGACGGCGTAGGTCAGCTTGCCGTTCTCGATCCAGAATCCGCCGGCGCCGCGGCTGTAGTCGCCGGTCACGCCATTGACGCCCGAGCCGATCAGATCGGTGACGTAAAAGCCTTCCTTGATATCGGCGATCAGGTCTCCGGGGCTCACGTCGCCCGCTTCCATATGCAGGTTATACGCGCCGGGCGATGGTGACGACGACACGCCGCGATGCGCGTGGCCGGTCGTGGTCATGCCGAGTTCGCGCGCGGTCGCGCAATCCAACAGCCAGGTGGTGAGCACGCCGCCGTCGATGATGGCCTGCTGCTTCGTCGCGACACCTTCGGCATCGAAGGACTGCGAACGCAGGCCGCGCACGCGCAGGGGATCATCGATGATGCGGATATTGCTGCTGAACAGCTGCTTGCCGAGACTGTCCTTGAGGAAGGTCGTCTTGCGCGCGACGGACGCGCCATTGGCGGCACCGATGACATGACCGACCAGCGAGTTCGAGACGCGCGGGTCGTACACCACCGGCACCTTGCAGGTCGGCACCTTGCGCGGATTGGCCCGCGCCACCGTGCGCTCGCCCGCGAGCTTGCCGACGCTGGCCGGCGAGTCCAGATCGGATGCATGCAGCGCCGAGGTGAAGGCGTAGTCGCGCTCCATCTTGGTGCCGTCGCCGACGATCGCGGTCATGGACACGCCCTGGCTCGATCGCAGATAGGAGCCGTGGAAACCGGTCGAGGTGACGAGCACCATGCCGCCGATGCCGGTCGAGGCCGATGCGCCGCCGGACTTGGTCACGCCCTTCACCGCGAGCGCCGCCGCTTCGGCTTCCACTGCGCGGCGTTCGAGCTCTGTGACCGATGGCACGACGGGATCGAGCAGATCGAGATTGGCAAAGTCGCGCGCAAGCAGCACTGGGTCGGCAAGGCCGACATATTGATCATCAGGTGCGACGCGCGCCATCGCGACAGCACGTTCGGCCAGTTGCGCGACATTATCGCCGGACATGTCATTGGTGGAGATCACCGCCTGACGGCGACCGACGAACACGCGCAATCCCATATCGTCGCCTTCCGAACGCTCGGAGGCTTCGACCTTCCCATCACGCACTTCGACGCCATGCGACACGCCGCGCACCGCGACCGCATCCGCGGCATCCGCACCGGCCTTCCTGGCAGCCTCGACGAGACGCTGCGCCAGCGTGGAGAGTACGGACTGATCGAGCAGATCGGAATTGTCGGATTTCGTGGAGACAGACGACGACGCGTTTGGTGAAGAGTTCACGAACAAAATCCCAACATTGAGAGACGATTTCAACAGGTCCGAAGCGGCGATGGCCGCTGTTAGAGATGTGCTTATTTCGCAGGGACTTCAAGCATTTGCCGCGCCGAAAAGGAAAGAATTTCAGGGCTCTCGCAACGGTTCGTCAATCATGCCTGCCAAGCTTCTGTCAATCATGAAGGGCAGTCGGATTCGATTAACCAGCCTTTTTAAGCCGATTCCGAACCGGCTCTGGCAAGGTCTCCCCATCGACCGGGAACATAATTCCGGCGGGGAGATAAAAAGCCGTGAGGCATCAAACAGCGACAGGTGGGGCCCATGCCCCGGGATCGGGCAGCGCATTGCGGCTCGATCCCCATTCACTTCCGGTTCGTTTCGAGGCGCATGATACCCGCGCCGACGGAGCGATCCGCCATATCGAACTGCATCGCACCCGCGTCGTCCTGCATCGTGCCGTCGGCGGCATGCGTATGGCGATCAATGTGCGCGTCAGCGATTTTCTCGGCGTCACCTTGCGCGGTCTCGACGACGGCAAGATGCTGATGCTCGCGCATCGCGATCCTTCACTGTCGATTCCATTGCTGGTCAGTTCGGATCGCGAAGAAATCGACATGGCCTGGCAGATGTGGAGCGAGATCTTCGCGCTTCCGCAATTGCCGGAAGAGAAGACTTACGAACCGTCGCAGCGCCGCCGTCGCCGCAATGCGATTCGCGAACGTCGCCCGAAATTTCTTGTGCGTCGTCGTCCGGGCGCTTTGCTCGGCGAAGCCGGTGTCTACAAGGATGAGCGCGAAATCATCGCACGAGACTAGATCGCGATGGGACCTGATAGATCCAACGCGCCGATTGCGATAAGTCGGTCGGCGCTAAGGTGCGTTTCCGAGGCGTGAGATCAGTGCGTCAGCTCGCTGCTTGAAGTTCTGCGCGACCTTTTCGCCACTGTTGACGCGCATCCTGACAATGGAGGCCATTCGAAGCGCTTCGGCGTCGTGACCTTCACCCAGTTCGACTTCTGCCAATCCAATGAGAAACATCAAATTATCGGGCTGTAACCCGTAGGCTTTCCTCAAGGGTCCAATAGCGTCATGCTGACGCCCATTCTTGCGTAAATTCTCTCCGTAATCGAATTGCAGGAACGCACTTCGTGGTACAGTCGCGACGCCAGTAAAAAGTGTGTCGCTTGCTTCCTTGGATTGGCCCAGGCTGCTGTAGATATTTGCCAAAGCGCGATACGCAAAGACGTTGGATCGGTCGAGGCGCAGGCCCTCCTTGAAAGCTTTGATCGACTCGTCATTCTGGTTGAGAGCCCGAAGCGCAAATCCCAGCGTGGTGAAGCTGTTGACTGAGCCCGGAGCGCGCTCCACACCCGCTTTGGCCGCCACCAGAGCTTCGTCAAATCGCCGCCCGGCAAGCAGGGCAAACGTCCGAGAGTACTCGGCCCCGACGAAAGCCGCGTCCATGGCTCTTGCCTGATCCGACGCCTGCAGGGCTTCAGCGGCTTGACCGCGGGATGCCAGAATGAATGATTTCAGATTGATCGCGTATTTTTCCGCGTCGGGATATCCTCCCGCAAGGGCTATCGCCGTCAGCCGCAATGCATTTTCTTCATCGCGATACTCCCGCCAATAAATTCCCGCCGCGATTTCGGGATCGATATGTTCAAGAAGGTTCAAGGCAGCCTTTCTGAAGAGACCGTCAGGGCCTTGCGATGTTTCGACATCGATCAGAGTCTCGCGACCGGGAGTCTGGCGCAAACGCAAACGCGTCAGGTCACGACCGTCTTCCTTGCGGGTCGTGATTTCTCCCGAGATCTGAGTGAGTGTCTTGCCAAGCACACGTTGTATCAACGACTGGACCGATTTGATATCAAGGTTGCCAGTTGGCGTTTCGATCGAAGACAGAGCTTCCAGAAGGTGCGCGTCGCCTATCTGCGTCTTGGGCTTGGCCGCGGTTGAACTCTTGTTCAGAATCGATATCTCATCAAGCAATTGCTGAGTGGCCGTTTCAGAAGAATAGCCGATCGCCTCGAACGACTGCGGTACGCGAAGGTATGACATCACGACGCCGGTATCGCGTATCGCATTCGATACGACAACTGTCGCAAGCACCGCGGGCACGACCGTTACAAAAACGACAGCGATCGCCTTTACGACGATCACCAGCTCGCCGAACGTGCGCTTCTCCAGCTGGGATTTCAGGAAATTCTTTTTTGGAGCAGCCGCACGCTGCCGCGGCGGCACAGTTTTCGATGTCACGGCTTTCGCTGACCGGACGGGCGCCACAATGGCGATCAGCGTATCGATGGAAGCAATTGAGCAGCAACCCGTCGATGGCCCTCCACTGTCAAATGAGTACCGTCCGACTGCTTCATGCCAGCCGCGAGCGCCGCCCATACGAGACGATCGGAGTGAACAATCCTGATCCCACGGGCGCGCAACTGCTGTTCTATGCTGGCCATATTCGCCTGACGCACAGCAGGATCGAAATTCGCTCGGCGGAAATCATTGGTGCCAAATTGCAAGATCACGATCTTTGTGCCGTTGGGCACCTCACTCGACAGGCGAGCCAGCATTCCGGTCGTCGTGTCGCCCGATATGCCGGCGTTCACCACGCGCATTCTGGAGCCCTTAGCCTCCAACATTGTCTGGAGCTGCGCCGGATAAGACTCGGAAGAACTCACCCCGCGACCTTGAGTGTTACTTCCACCGATCGCAACGATTTGCGCCGATGCGGGACAAAGCAAAGCTAAAAAGAAAAATGTCGCAATGTGCAAAGCGCACGCAATTTTCGAGAACGTCATGCCAATCCCCCAAATCAAATACAGAAACTGGGAAGGATAGCTCAATTCACGGGCAATCTTGAAAGCGTAGCTACATTCCAGGGATAGCGCAACTCTTAAGTCGACAGATGCCCAGCGTGGGCAAATGGCATCGACCGATTGCGGCATCGGACATGTTCGAGGTCGCGCTCTCGCATGGGGGAAGCAGTCAGGAATCTCCTGCCGCTTCACTCAAGGCAACCGCAATACCTTGACCGGATTCATCATCCGGTCGGGATCGAGTGCGAGTTTCACGCGCCGCATCAGATCGAGCTCGACTTCCGACGTGTAGAGCGGAAGCCGATCGATATGCATGCGGCCGATGCCGTGCTCGGCGCTGATACTGCCGCCACAGGCGACGCTTTCCTGATGCACAATGGTGTTGGCCTCGTGCGCCGCAGCCTCGCGGACCTGCGCATCGCCGATGTCGTAGGGAAACACGACGATCACATGCACATTGCCATCGCCGACATGCCCGCAATGCGCGACCTGCGCATTGGGCAGTTCGCGCTGCAGCCGACGCGTGACGCGGTCGATGAATTCCGGCAGCGCCGAGATCGGCACCGACGTATCGTTCGACACCGTAAAACCCTCGCGCTTGTTGGATTCAGAAATCGTGTGACGCAGGTTCCAGATCCGCTCGGCCTTGGCCTGATCGGTCGCAATCACCGCATCGCCGATGAGCCCTTCCTCCATCGCTGCGGCCAGTGCCGTCTCCAAGCTTTCCACGGCGTTCCAGTCCGCGGCGCTGTCCGCCAGTTCGAGCAGCACATACCATGGCGCCTCACCCGCCATCGGACTGCCGCTCGCAGAACCATGACGAAGCACGATCTGCAATTGGCTCTGCGACATCAGTTCAAAGGCCTCGACACGACCGCCCGTCGTGCGCTGCAGATACTGCAATAGCGCAATCGCCTGGCCGACCTCGTCCATCGACACCATTGCCGTCGCTGACACCATGAGCTTTGGATACAGTTTCAGCACAGCGGCGGTGACGATGCCGAGCGTACCCTCGGCTCCGATGAAGAGCTGCTTCAGATCGTAGCCGGTATTGTCCTTGCGCAGCGCCTTGAGGCCATTCCAGATCCGACCGTCTGCCAGCACCACTTCCAGTCCGAGCACCTGTTCGCGCATATTGCCGTAGCGCAGCACGCCGGTGCCGCCGGCATTGGTGGAGATCAGCCCGCCGACCTCGCAACTGCCGACGCTGCCGAGCAATACGGGAAACTGGCGGTCATGCTGCTCAGCCAGCGCACGCACATCCGCCAGAATGCAGCCGGCTTCCAGCGTCACCGCATTATTGAGCGGATCGACATTGCGCACGCGGTTGAGCCGCGAGACATTGACGATCAGGCAGTCCAGTCCATCCGGCGCAATGGCACCGCCGGTGAGCCCGGTATTGCCGGCTTGCGGCACGACCGCCACACCGAAGCTGCGGCAGACGCCCATCAGTGCCGCAACTTCCTCCGTACTTCCCGGCAGGGCTACAGCGACAGCAGCCCCGCGATAACGGGCGCGCCAGTCTTGCTGATAGGAATCGGCATCCATACCAGTGCGCACATATTTGCCGCTAATAACTGCGGCCACGGCAGCAAGAAATGCAGCAGGATCAGCTTTCAGAGACGTCAACACGCTATCCTTCCGCAGAGCTACTCAGCCTTCAGACCGGCGGCCTGGATGATCGGGCCCCACTTCACGCCCTCGGCCTTGACCTGTGCTTCGAGCTCGGCGCCGGTCGAGCCCACCGGATCGCCGCTCAGCTCGCGCAACTGCTTCGCCACGTCCGGATCGGCGACGGCCTTGCGGAACTCTGAACTCAACCGCTCGGCCAGCGCCGGCGCCATGCCGGGTGGGCCGAACACCGCGTTCCAAGTATAGGTCTCGTAGTCAGGCAGGCCGGACTCTGCAATGGTCGGGATATCAGGGAAGGACGGCGACCGCTTCTTGGTCGTGACGGCGAGCGTGCGGATCGAGCCCGCCTTGATGAACGGCGCCGCACCACTCAGCACGTCGAATAGAACCGGGATCTGTCCGCCCATCAGGTCGTTCATGGCCGGCGCGCCGCCGCGATAGGGCACGTGCTCCATCTTCACGCCGGCCTGCACCTTGAACAACTCGCCGGACAGATTTGGTGGCGTTCCCACGCCCGACGACCCGTAACTATATTTGCTCGGGTCGGCCTTGAGCAGCGCGATGAGTTCCTTCACGGTGGTCGCTTGCACCTGCTTGGACACCATCAGCACATTGGGCACCGTGACCAGCATCGAGATCGCCGTGAAATCCTTGACGGGATCGTAAGGCGGCACCTTCGCCATCAGCGGATTGATGGTGTGGGTAGAGATCGTGCCCATCAGCAATGTCAGCCCATCAGGCTTCGCGCGCGCGACCCGCGTGGCACCGACCACACCGCCAGCGCCGCCGACATTTTCAATGAGGATCGTTTGCCCTATCTGATCGGAGACCTTCTTGGCGACATGCCGACTGACGATGTCGGTGGCCCCGCCAGCTGCGAAAGGCACGACCAGCGTGATCGGGCTTTTCGGCAGGTCTGCCTGCGCCCAGACACTGGTACCTGGAATCATCATGCTGGACGCCGCAACGGCTGCCGAGCGGCAGAACGTGCGGCGCGTAATCTTGCTCGCCATTGTTTCCCTACCCTTGATGATGTTTTTGTTTCCCACACTGGTTTTCCAGCATTGGGTCTCCAGACGATCGTCAGAAGGGCGCCGCATCCACATGGATGAGCGCCCTTCCGTTTGTTCAGAGCGGCGCGTGTCCCAGCGCTGCACGGAATCGGTTCTTCACATAGACACCATCACGCGGCGGCAGCACGCGGGGCGGGTTTTCCGCTTTCACTTTGATCGTCGCGAGCTTGACGCCATCGCGCGACGACAGGCGAGTGCGCAGATCCTCCACGCCGGCCATATCGCGGATCTCGCGCGTCCAGCCGAAGCCGCAGGCTTGCGCCACGCGATCGAGATTGACGCCGAGCCCGGCGTGGCTGACCTGCATGCCGGTTTCGCCGAAATGCCCATTATCGAGAATCGCGATGGTGAGATTGGCTGGTTTACGCGTGGCGATGGTCGCGAGCCCGCCCATGCCCATCAGCATCTCGCCGTCGCCGGTGATGACCAGCACCGAATGATCGGGCTTCGCCGTCGCCAGCCCGAGGCCGACCATGGCCGCGCTGCCCATCGCCGCCCAAAGATAGTAGTTATTGTCGTGATCACCGGCAGCCATCACGTCATAGGATGGTGAGCCGAGGCCAGTCACAACAAGCAGATCCTTGCGGCCAGCCAGCAGCTTCTGCACGACCTCGCGGCGATCGAGCGCGCCGGTTGCGTTTACTTGACCCACTGCTTCTCTCCGATCAAACGCTGCCCCAGGAGCAATGCGCAGGCCGCATCACCATTGAATGCCATCGATGCCGCACCATGCAACAGCGGTGCGACATCCTGCGGCTCATCGGCGCGCCAGGTCAGCACGCCCATCAGGTTGAGCGCCTTCTCGGTCGCCTGCCCCATCGGATTTTGCCACGCATTGAACTCCGCCCAGTCGCCGCGCATGGTCACGACCATCAGCAGAGGAAAGCGCGTGCAGGCCTGCAGCGCCAGCGTGTTGATACAATTTCCGACGCCGCTGGACTGCATCAACAGCGCACCGCGCTCACCGCCGAGCCAGGCGCCCGCGAGATAGCCGATGCCTTCCTCCTCGGTGGTCAGCACCACGGAGTTGATCGCATTGTCTTCGTCGGCGAGACGGATCGCCGTGGAATGGCCGGCATCGGGCACATAGACGATGTGCTTGACGTCGGCCTCCTTCAGGATGCGGAACACATCGTGCCGCCAATCCACCTGTGAACCGGGCGTGGGCCCTGCATCTGACATTCCAGTCTCCGTTGCTTGCAGCATAGCGCTGACTCACGCTTAGCCCAAAGCAGACGGCCCGACGCATACCGATTTGCTCGAAGAGATATGCCGAGATTTGATCTCTGGCGTTGCAGCACTCGACAGCGCGCAAATGGTGCGACGCAGCTACGTTTTCCTGGGATCGATCATGTGGCCGACCCAGATATTCCGGGCGACGAGATCGGCCGCGATCTCCGTGAATGTATCGCCGACAAAGCGCGCCGCTGCGCTGACCGAGCGGTCTGCCGGATAGGCCAGCACCAATTTGCGCGCCGGTGTGGGATCGATCAGCGGCGCCGCACAGAGCACGCCGCTCTCGACCAGCGCATGGATCGGCGCGAGCGGCAAAGCGGTGGAGCCGACGCCGTTGCGCACCAGATCGATCATCGCGCCGAAGGAGTCCGCCTCGACGCTGCCGCGCAATCGAATGCCCGCCTGCCGCGCGCATTCCTCCATGATTCCGCGCAAGCCATGGCGGAGGCTCGGCAGAACCAGCTCTTCGTGAGCCAGCTCTGCGAACGGAACGGGACGATCCATCCGCAATCCCTTGCTGCCGGCGCTGACGAATAACAGGTTCTCCATCATCACCGGCACGATGCGGAGCGAACGCAGCGGCTGCGGATCGTAGGACACGGCGAGCTCCAGTTCGCCGCGTTGCAGCCAGTCGAGCAGATGGCCCGTGAAGGCCGATGACAGCCGGATCGAGAGCTGCGGATGCACCTCCTTGATCTTCTTCACCAGGGGAACGGTGACGATCTCGGCTACGGTCGGCGTGGTGCCGATGGAGACGACGCCCTTGAACGAGGCGCTCTCTTCGGATGTGACATTGCGGATGGCATCGAGCTCGGTCATCACGCGGGTCGCGTGGTTGAGAACGTCGCGGCCGATCTCGGTGATGATCATGCCGCGCCCATGCCGTTCGAACAGCGCGGCGCCGAGCTCCTTTTCCAGAAGTCTGATCTGCCGGCTCAAGGCCGGCTGCGCAATGCGAAGGCGATCGGCGGCCTTGCTCAGGCTTCCCAGTTCGGCCACGTGAATGAGTGTCTTGAGCTGCGCGACGTCCATCTCTGCGGTCCACCAATGCCTAGGAAGGCGCGATTACGCCGCCCGCATGATGGCATCCACAAGCAATCCTGCAAACAGCAGCAGTCCCGCATCGCGGTTGGATTTGAACAGCCGCAGGCATAGCGCGGAGTCGCTGATATCGGTGCGTGCGACCTGCCAGACCAGATGCAGGGCGAATGCTGCAAGGCCGAGCCATGCCGGCCAGCGTGCGCCAGCCAGTGCTAGCGCCGCGCCGATCAGCAACACGGCAAGCCCGTAGAACAGCGTCAGCGCGGCCTGCGTGCGTTCCCCAAACAACAGCGCGGTGGACTTCACGCCGATCAGCGCGTCGTCCTCGGTGTCCTGATGAGCGTAGAGCGTGTCATAGGCGATCACCCAGCAGATCGAACCCGCGTACAAAGCCAGCGCTGTTGCATCGATGCGGCCGAACACGACAGCAAAGCCCATCAGCGCGCCCCACGAGAAGGCGAGGCCCAGCACGCTCTGTGGCCAATAGGTGATGCGCTTCATGAAGGGATAGGCGGCAACGATGCCGAGCGAGGCGATGCCGGTGGCAATGGCGAAAGTGTTAAACTGAAGCAGCACCACGAGACCGATGAGGGCCTGCAGCACCAGAAATGCAAAAGCCTGTTTCGCCGTGACCTGCCCGGCCGGAATCGGCCGCGAGCGTGTGCGCTCCACCTTGGCGTCGAGGTCGCGATCGGTGATGTCGTTCCAAGTGCAGCCGGCGCCGCGCATGACGAAGGCGCCGATAAAGAACAGCGCGATCATCTTGGGTAGTTGATGGATATCATGCGCCATGCCGGAGGCGAGCGCCGCCGACCACCAGCATGGCATCAGCAGCAACCATGAGCCGATCGGACGATCGAAGCGCGACAGCCGCAGATAGGGCCGCGACCACAACGGCGCCGAGCGATCGACCCAGTTGCCGGTCGCATCCGCAACGCGGGCAGCCGCGTCGCTCATTGGAACAGAATGATCTGCCACCCGATCATCGGGTGAGCACGTTGCCGTTCAGCGTATCGAAGGTGGTGCCGCCGCTCTTGCGCGCATTATTCGCTTCCGGCAGCGACGCTGAGGAGCCCAGCACGTCGCTCAGACGCGGCGCTGCCACCGGGCCGCCACCACCGCCACCCCGTTGCTGCTGCGCGACGCTGCAGACCTTCTGCCGCATGCCTTCAGTGTTCTTGTGGCCGGTCTTCATCTGTTCGCCGACATTGGGCGGAATGCCGCACTTCTGCGCATTCGCCTCGATGTATTTGATCATCTTGACTTCGGTCTGCGAGAAAGAGGTGATCAGCTTGCAGGCCTCGTCCGGAGGCGCGCGACGCTCGCTCGCAGCCTTGATGGCAGCGCCCTTCTTTTCGGCGTCCTGGCGCAGGGGCAGAAAGCCCTTCATGCAATCTTCGCCGCCGGGCGGCCCCGCCTGTTGCTGCGGAGGAGCGCCAAAGCCGCCACCACCGATCGGCGCAGCGCCGTTGGAGGGAAACGCGCTGGGCGCAGTGGCCGCACCATTGACCGGCGGAAATGGCGATGCGCTGGCAGGCGCACCGTTCACCGGCGGGAACGGCGACGAACTCGCAGGCGCAGCCGAGCTGTTGCCCGGCAGCGGCGCGGGAAACGCGCCCTGGGCATGAACTTCGATAGCCTGCATGGCGAACACGGCCATGGACAGCGGCACAATCAAACGACGGATGATCACAGATATTCCTCCGGCAGCTCAGTGCCCCGATCGATCGGGGGCGAAGCCCATCCTGATTCAGGACTTTCTACGATTCCTGCCAAGCCTTAACAACCCACCAACAGCACGCGGATTCGGGCGGCAGCGCGGCGCAAACCCGCGTTCTCGCATGATAATTCGTCGCAGTTGGGCTAAAGCTCGCCCTCTGAATGGAACATGAACGATGCCGCAAGCCGATTTCCGCAGTCCCCGCCTGTTTGTCGATGCGCCTTTTGCAGCCGATACGACCATTTCGCTCGATCGTAACCAGAGCAACTACCTCGGCAATGTGCTGCGGCTGGGCTCCGGCGCCTCGGTGCTGGTGTTCAACGGCAAGGACGGCGAATGGCAGGCCGCCATTTCCGGCGGCAAGCGGGCGGACCGCCTGACCCTGCTGACCCAGGTCCGGCCGCAGGATCGCCTGCCCGACGTGACATACGTGTTTGCACCGCTGAAACACGCCCGGCTGGACTACATGGTCCAGAAGGCCATCGAAATGGGCGCGGCGGCACTGCAGCCGGTGATGACGCGCTTTACGCAGGCCAGCCGGGTGAATACCGAGCGGATGCGCGCCAACGTGGTCGAGGCGGCCGAACAATGCGGAATTCTGAGCGTGGCCAGCGTCGCCGAGCCGCTGAACCTGCCCAAATATCTCGACCAGCGGGATGCCAAACGGCTGCTGATCTTCTGCGACGAAGCCGCCGAGGTGGCCGATCCCATGACCGCGCTGACCGGCGCCCGGGAGGCCGCAGCGAACGGAATCGACGTCTTGATCGGCCCGGAGGGCGGCTTTGCCGAGGAAGAACGGGCTCTTCTGCTGAAACAGGCCAATATTCTCCGGCTGGCGCTGGGACCCCGGATCATGCGCGCCGATACAGCCGCGGTGGCTGCGCTGGCGCTGGTGCAGACTGCCCTTGGTGACTGGAATGGTAACCAAGTAGGCAAATAGCCCGCTGCCATGACCCGACATTAAGGCCACCGGGCGATGGTGGTCGAAACGTCGCAACCGCCATGCTATGGGCTGCGCCAACGACCACTCTGTTGAGATTGCTGGACTTCGAGATGACCAAACCCGCCGCCCCTCGCGCGACCGGATCCGCCGCCTGGGCGGATGCGCTGCTGTTGTCGTTTGCCGAGGCCGGCTACGCCCATGCCGAGCCGGCGATCCTGCAGCCGGCCGATCCGTTCCTCGATATGTCCGGCGAAGACATCCGCAAAAGCCTTTACTTGACGACTGACGCCTCCGGCGAAGAGCTGTGCCTGCGGCCGGATCTCACGATCCCCGTGGCGCGCGATTATCTCGCCTCACCGCAGGCCGGCCACCCCGCCGGCTTCAGCTATCTCGGCCCGGTGTTCCGCTATCGGCAGGGCACGCCCAGCGAATTCCAGCAAGCCGGCATCGAATCCTTCGGCCGTCAGGATCGCGCCGCCGCCGATGCCGAAATGCTGGCGCTCGGCCTGGAGGCAACGGCCGCCTTTGGCCTCAGCGATATCGAGATCCGCACCGGCGACGTCGCCCTCTTCGCAGCGCTGATCGAGGCGCTCGACCTCTATCCGGTGTGGAAGCGCCGGCTGATGAAGGATTTCAACCGCAAGGTCAGCCTGACCCACGACCTCGACCGGCTGACCCTCGCGGAGTCGCCGGTCCGCAACGAATATGAAGGTGTGCTCGCCGCGCTCGCAGGCTCCGACCGCAAGGCAGCGCTGGCACTGGTCACCGACCTGATGTCGATCGCCGGCGCCACCAATGTCGGTGGCCGTTCGGTGGCGGAAATCGCCGATCGCTTCCTCGAACAGTCGACGCTGAAAGGCGGCGCACTGCCGCGCGACGCGCTGGTGCTGATCAAGCGCTTCCTCGCGATCTCAGGCGATCCCGACGATGCCCTGCAGCAACTGCGCA
This sequence comes from Tardiphaga sp. OK245, assembly GCF_900108575.1. Classification (NCBI taxonomy): domain Bacteria; kingdom Pseudomonadati; phylum Pseudomonadota; class Alphaproteobacteria; order Hyphomicrobiales; family Nitrobacteraceae; genus Tardiphaga; species Tardiphaga sp. OK245. Next base: position 360,341 of record NZ_FNWZ01000004.1, read on the forward strand.
AGCTCGCCTCCGATGCCAAACTCAACATCACGGCCGCCATCGACGAATTTGAAAGCCGCATCGGCTTCATGGCGGCGCGCGGTATCGATACCACCAAGACGCGTTTCTCGACCTCATTCGGCCGCGGCGTCGACTACTACACCGGCTTCGAATTCGAACTGCACCGCAAGGGCAACGGCACCGAGCCGCTGGTCGCCGGCGGCCGTTATGATGGACTGCTGACGCAGCTCGGCTCCGCTACGCCGATTCCTGCGGTCGGCTTCTCGATCTGGATCGAAGCCCTCACTCACAACGCGTCCTCGGCGCTGGTTTCCGGGAGCGCGTCATGACCGCACCATTCGTTCTCGCCGTTCCGTCCAAGGGCCGTCTGCAGGAAAACGCCGAAGCCTTCTTCACCCGCGCGGGCCTGACGCTGGCGAAGCCGGGCGGCGTGCGCGATTACCGCGGCACCATTGCCGGCTTCGACAATGTCGAAATCGCCTATCTCTCGGCCAGCGAGATCGCCTCGAATCTGGCGCGCGGCGCCGTGCATCTCGGCATCACCGGCGAAGATCTGCTGCGCGAGAGCATCCCCGACGCCGACAAGAAGGTCGCTTTGATCGATGGCCTGGGCTTTGGCAGCGCCAATGTGGTCGTTGCCGTGCCTCAGGCCTGGATCGACGTCCGCACCATGGCCGATCTCGATGACGTCACCACCGGCTTCCGCGCGCAGCACAATCGCCGCATGCGCGTCGCCACGAAGTATATCAACCTGACACGCAACTTCTTCGCGTCACACGGCGTGGTCGACTATCGCATCGTCGAAAGCGCCGGCGCCACCGAGGGCGCACCGGCCACCGGCACGGCCGAACTGATCGTCGACATCACCACCACCGGCGCGACCCTCGTCGCCAACGGTCTCAAGGTGCTCGATGACGGCGTCATCCTGCGCAGCCAGGCCAATCTCGTCGCCTCGCGCGCCGCCGACTGGTCGCCGCAGTCCCTGGAAACTGCGCGCATCATTCTCGACCACATTGCCGCGCGCGCCCGCGCCAGCAAATACAAGGAAGTGCGCACCCGCTTCGCCGGCTGCAATCAGCCGCTCCTCACCGAGGCTCATAACCGCTTCGGCGTGGTGTCGCCGTTCGGCGGCCCGACCTCGTCAGGCATGATCACGCTACACTGCCCGCCGGCGCAGCTTTACGCGCTGAGCAGCTTCCTGCGCGCCAACGGCGCAGATACCGTCTCGGTCGCCTCGCTCGACTATGTGATGGATCGCGAGAATCCGCTGTTCGCCAAACTTGAGGCGTTCTTGCGGCAGTAACGCGCAGCGTGGCGTTTCGCCTTGCTGGCGGACGCACTGGCTGATTACCATATGATTCATGAGCTTATTTTGGATATCGGAATCTGATCGATGATGCTGGGCAGCGACGTATCGAGCCTGTCGACCGATGCCGCGACCGCCGCGGCACAAGGCCTGTCGATCGTTGTGCCAGTTTACAACGAGGCGCCCGGCCTTGCCTTGTTTCATGAGCGGCTGGCGACGCTTGCGACTACACTGAAAGAACGCCACGGCCTCGCCTGCGAAGTCGTCTATGTCGATGACGGCAGCTCCGACGGCACGCTGGCGGTTGCGCGCAGCCTGCAGGCCACATCGCTCGACGTTCAGGTCGTGTCGCTGTCGCGCAATTTCGGCAAGGAAGCCGCGCTGATGGCGGGACTCGATCACGTCAGCAAGGGCGCCGTGCTGTTCATGGATGGCGACGGCCAGCATCCACCGGCACTGGTCGAACAGCTGGTGCGGCACTGGATCGTCGAAGGCTATGACGTCGTTTATACCGCCAAGGCCCATCGCGACAACGAGTCCTTCCTGCGCCGCCAGGCCGTGCGCGGCTTCTATGCGCTGATCAACTGGGGCGCGCGGCAGAAGATCCCGGAAGATGCCGGCGACTTCCGTCTGCTGTCACCGCGTGCGGCTGCGGCGTTGCGCCAGTTGCCGGAGCGCAACCGGTTCTTCAAGGGACTGGCGACCTGGATCGGCTTCCGCCAGCTCCGCGTCGACTACGAACCGGCGGCACGCGAGCACGGCGTGACCTCGTTCAATCCGAAGCAGTTGATCGGCCTGTCGATCGAAGGCCTGACCTCGTTCTCGGTGGCTCCGCTGCGTTTCGCCAGCCTGCTCGGTCTGCTGCTCGCCTTCGGCGCGTTCCTGTTCGGTCTGTCGATCCTGTGGGAGACATGGGTCTCCGGCAAGTCTGTCCCGGGCTATCCATCGCTGGTCGTCGGCCTGATGACCCTCGGCGGCGTGCAGCTGATCATGATCGGGGTGCTCGGCGAATATATCGGCAAGATCCTGTCCGAACTGAAGGCGCGGCCGATCTATTTCGTCGCCGAGCACAGCGTGAAGCGTAACGCGACCGATAGCACGGCGCAAACCACCGACCGGACCGCTGCCGAATGACCGGCGCAGCCCTGCGCCGCATCACACTCTGCGCCGACGATTACGGCATCAGCCCCGGCGTCAATCAGGGCATCCGCGAACTCATTGCGCTTGGACGCCTCAACGCCACATCCGTGATGGTGGTCGGTCCCGTGATTTCGCGCGATGACGTGAGTGCGTTGCAGGACGCCGTCGCCAAGAATCCGAATTGCGAGATCGGCCTCCACGCGACACTGACCGCCCCGTTTCATCCGCTGACGATGCACTACCGGCCGCTGCTCGACGAGCTGTTCCTGCCGCTCGGCAAGATGCTGCGCTTCAGCCTGTTGCGAAAACTCGATCGCGAGGCGATCGAAACCGAGCTGACGACGCAGATCGCGAAATTTGTGGCCCTGTTCGGGCGCGCCCCCGACTATATCGACGGACACCAGCACGTGCAGACCTTCCCGCAGGTGCGCGATGCCCTCCTCGCCGCAATGAAGAAAAGTGCGCCGAAGGCCTGGGTTCGGCAATCCGGCCGCGTGCTGCCGTTAGGCCAACGCCTCGATAATCCGAAAGCGCTGCTGCTCGACACGCTCAGCGCCACGTTCCGCCGACGTGCGACGCGCGCCGGCGTGACGTTCAATCCGGGATTCGCCGGCGCCTATGACTTCACCAAGCATGCCGACTTCGGCACGCTCATGGCCGGTTTCCTCAACGACCTTCCGGATGGCGGACTCGTGATGTGCCACCCGGGTCATGTCGATGAGATCCTGATCGACCTCGACCCGTTCACCGACCAGCGCGAGCGCGAATATCAATATCTGGCAAGCGATGCCTTCGTGCAGTTGCTGGCGACAAACAACGTCACGCTGGCGCGCTAGTCGGCAAACTGTCCACTCGCCTTGATGATCGGCGCCCAGCGATCGACCTCGCTATCGAGCTGCTTCTTCAATGCCTGCGGCGTCGCCTGATCCTGCGGCACCGGATCGGTGTTGATGTCGTTGAAGCGCTTGATCAGTTCGGGATCGCGCAACGAATCCTGCAGCACCTTCGCCAGTTTCTGCACGATATCGTCAGGAGTTCCCTTTGGCGCGTAGATGCCATGCCAGGCGCCCGCCTCAAAACCCTTCAGGCCGGCTTCATCCGCGGTGGGCAGGTCCGGCATGGACGACAAACGCGTCTTCGTCGTGATCGCGTAGCTCTTCACAAGTTTCGCCGCGATCGGGCCGGTGGTGTTGGTGGTCTGGTCACAAGTGAGATCGATCTGGCCGGCGATCAGATCGTTCATCACCGGGCCGTTGCCCTTGTAGGGCACCGACAGGATCTGCTTGTCGATGGCATTCATGAACATCAGGCCACAGAGCTGCGAGGCGGCGCCGAGGCCGGCATTGCCGAATGTCATCTTGTCGCCGTTGGCCTTGATATAGGTGATCAGCTCGGCGAGCGTGTTCGGCGGCAGGTTCGGCCTGGAGATGATGGTCATCGGCGCATTGGTGACGAGGCCGATCGGCGCGAAGGCGGTCTTGGTGTCGTAAGGCAGTTTGCGATACAGCGTCGCAGCCGTAGAAATTCCGATGTGATGGATCAGGATCGTGTAGCCGTCCGGCTCGGCGCGAGCCGCGCGTGCGGCGGCAATGGTGCCGCCGGCGCCTGTGGCGTTTTCGATGATGATGGTCTGGCCGAGCAATTTTGACATGGTCGCAGCGGTGACGCGCGCGACGGTGTCGGTGGCCCCACCGGCCGCGAACGGCACCAGCATGGTGATCGGCCTGTTGGGATAGCCCTGTGCGAAGGCAGCGGAGCTTGCCAGCGTAATCGCAAACGCAAGTGTAGCTGTGGCTTTCATGAGATCCTCCCTGAATATTGTTTTGATTTATTGAAGGCGAACGCCCCGGTGAGACCGGGGCGTTCGGAAATCGCGTCAGACGTTCGAACTATGGATCGCGTCCACCACTGCGTCGGTCACTTCTTTCGTCGTGGCCTTGCCGCCGACATCCGGTGTGATGATGCCGGCTTCACAGACCTTCTCCACCGCACGCATCAATCGCGCCGATGCATCCGGCTCGCCAAGATGATCGAGCATCTGCGCGGCGGTCCAGAAGCTGGCGACGGGATTGGCGATGCCCTTGCCGGTGATGTCGAAAGCCGAACCGTGGATCGGTTCGAACATCGAGGGGAAGCGCCGTTCCGGGTCGATATTCGCCGTCGGCGCGACACCGAGGCTGCCGGCCAGTGCGCCGGCGAGGTCGGAGAGAATGTCGGCGTGAAGATTGGTGGCGACGATGGTGTCGAGGCTCTGCGGCTTCAGCGTCATCCGCACGGTCATGGCGTCGACCAGCATCTTGTCCCAGGTGACGTCAGGGAAGTCCTTCGACACTTCGTCAGCGATCTCGTCCCACATCACCATGCCGTGGCGCTGCGCGTTCGACTTGGTGACGACAGTGAGCAGCTTGCGCGGACGTGACTGCGCGAGCTTGAACGCGTAGCGCATGATCCTGACTACGCCGACCCGGGTGAACACCGAGACTTCGGTACCGACTTCCTCCGGCAGCCCGCGATGTACGCGACCGCCGCAACCGGCATATTCGCCTTCGGAATTTTCCCGCACGATCACCCAGTCGAGATCGCCAGTTTTGACACCGCGCAGTGGCGAGGTGATGCCGGGCAGGATCTTGGTGGGGCGCACATTGGCGTATTGGTCGAAGCCCTGGCAGATCGGCAGCCGCAGGCCCCACAGCGTGATGTGATCGGGCACATCGGGCGCCCCCACCGCACCGAAATAGATCGCGTCGAACTTCTTCAGCTTCGGCAGGCCGTCGGCCGGCATCATCACGCCGTGCTTGCGGTAATAGGCCGAGCCCCAATCAAACGTTTCGACATTGAAAGTCACGTCGCCGATGCGCTTTTGCAGCGCTTCCAGCACGCGTGTACCGGCGGCGATGACTTCGGGTCCGATCCCGTCGGCCGGGATGGCCGCGATGGAATATTCGCGCATGGTGAGGTCTCTGCTGGGTTGAACTGGCTCTCCCCACCCTGCAGGCGGGCCACGCCGGGCTCAATCGCGGTTGTTTATACAAATAAATGATATAATAACTCCTGAGGCGGCCGAAGGGCGCCATCGGGAGGCTTGATGGATCTGCACCAGTTGCGCTGTTTCGTGACGGCGGCGGACGAACTGCATTTCGGCCGCGCGGCGCAGCGGCTCGAAATGATGCCGTCCGCACTCGGCCGCTACATCCGCCTCCTCGAGGACGATCTCGGCACACGTCTGCTGACGCGCACAACGCGCAGCGTCGCCCTGACCGATGACGGCGTCGAGTTTCTGAAACAGGCGCGCGACCTGCTCGCCCGCGCGGATCAGATCGCGTCGTCCTTCCGCGCACGCGTGCGGGCCCGTGCAGCCACGATCCGGGTCGGCGCAATCGACAGCGCCGCCGCCGGGCTTCTGCCGGCGCTGCTTCACGATCTTCGCGAACGCGCCCCTGACCTTGCCATCAAGCTTGATGAGGACAAGACGATCCGGCTGCTGCCGCGCTTGCTGTCGGGCCGGCTCGATCTGGCTTTTGTCCGACCGCCCGAGAGTGCCGACAAGCGGTTGGAATTCATGTTTCTGTTTCACGAGACAGCCGTCGTGGCCGTCTCCGAACGCCATCCGCTGGCGTCGCGCGCGCATCTGACGATCTCCGATATCGCCGACGAACCTCTGATCGTGCCGGAGCGACGGTCGCGGCCGCACAGTCACGATCTGACGATGAAGCTGTTTGCAGAAGATGGACTGCAGGCCAATGTCGTGCAGATCGCTGACGAGAAGCAGACCATCGTCAATCTCGTTGCCGCCGAAATCGGGCTGGCGATCGTGCCGCGCTGGACGTCTCGCATGCCCGCACGCGGCGTGCGCTATATGCCGCTCGGCATGGCGGCAATGAACCGGCTTCCGCTCGCCGCAGCCTGGGTCAGAGGGACCCGCGATCCGGCACGGGATCAGATTCTCGACATGCTGAAGGCCAATCTGGCGCGCTACGCGCTGGAAGCATGACAAGAGGAAGCACGACAAGGCTTGCCGGTCGTTTTGTCGCATAACTAAATTTAATCCAGGCGGCACTTATTGCGACACAAAGCGTCACTACATCTCCAGCGCGCAAAGCAAGCGCGCTTTGAAGACAGAGGACGCCATGACACCGCAAGAACGCCAACTGGTTGACGATCTCTTTGACCGGCTCAGCAAGGTCGAAGGCGCGCCACGCGATCCGGACGCGCTCGACGCCATTGCGCAGGGCCAGCGCCGCGCACCCAATGCGCTGTACGCGCTGGTGCAGACCGTATTGCTGCAGGACGAAGCGCTGAAGCGCGCCCATGAGCGCATCCAGCAACTGGAAGGCAACGGCGCCCCCGAACAGGCGGCTCAGGGCGGTTTCCTCGATTCGATGCGAGACGCCCTGTTCGGTCAGGGTCAGAACCCGAACCAGCCGCGCGGCTCCGTGCCGAGCGTTCGCCCGCCCGAGCCGAGCCGTCCTGCCTGGAACACCGGACAGGTGCTCGGCCAGCCCCAGCCACAGGGTGGCTACGGCCAGGGCGGCTATGGCCAAGGTCCCGCACCGGGCCAGTTCGGCCAGCAGCAGCCTCAGGCTGGTGGTGGCGGCGGTTCGTTTCTGGGTACCGCAGCGGCAGCCGCAGCCGGCGTGGTCGGCGGCTCGCTTCTGCTCGGCAGCATCCGTTCGATGATGGGCGGCAGCCATCAGCAAGGTTTTGGCGACGCCGCCAATGCCAGCGAGAGCAAGAGCCCGTGGAGCTCCGGTTCGGATTCGTCCGGTGGCAACCTGGGCAATCAGGCCGGCGTCAATGATATCGGTTCGTCCAGCGGCTCCCGCGCCGGATCCTTCGATCAGGCGCAGGCCGATGCCGATCAGGACCAGGATCAAGACCAGGACGACGGCGATTACGACGCCATGGACATGGACTCCGACGACAGCGATTTGGCATAATTGTCGGGCGACGCAGCCTTAACCTCTCCCCGTTTTTTACGGGGAGAGGTCGGCCGGCGAAGCCGGACGGGTGAGGGGCATCGCGCGATATGAGCCTCGGTCGCTCAACTATCGGATCGGATTTTAGCAGCAAAAGATGGCCGGCCGCGTAACGGTGGGATCGACAGTCCCTTCGTGATGAGAGCGCATGCCCCGCCCCTCACCCGGCGCTGCGCGCCGACCTCTCCCCGCACAGCGGGGAGAGGTTAAGCAAGATCAGATCACGACGACCCGGGCGCCAACGCCGACGCGGCCATAGAGATCGATGACGTCCTCGTTGCGCATACGAATGCAGCCTGAGGAAACGTTGGTGCCGATCGTCCATGGCTCGTTGGAGCCGTGAATACGGTACAGCGTCGAGCCGAGATACATCGCACGCGCACCGAGCGGATTTTCCGGACCGCCTTCCATGTAACGCGGCAGATCAGGACGGCGCGCCAGCATTTCCTTTGGCGGCGTCCACGACGGCCATTCCTTCTTCGCCGTGATCGTCTTCACACCGGACCAGGTGAAGCCCGGCCGGCCGACGCCGATGCCATAGCGCATCGCCTTGCCACCGCCTTGCACCAGAAACAGGAACTTGTTCGGCGTATCGACGACGATGGTGCCGGCGCTTTCGCTGCCCTGATATTCGACCATCTGCGGTTGATACTTGGGATCCAGCGCGGGACGCGCGGCATCTGCCGTCTCCTCCTGCTGATAGACGCGCTGTTGCGGATCCATCGGCGGCAGCAGCGAGCGGCGCTGCTCGTAAGAGTAGTCCGGCTGTTGCTGGTAACGCTGGCCCTGCTGCGCCGGACCATCACTGAACAGAAACTCGATGAAGCCGCCGCCCATGCGCGAGCGTTCGGCATAGGCCGTGCGCTGCATCGGGCGCTGCGGCTGCTGCGAATACACCACCGGAGGCTCGGCGAATTGCGCCGCGGCTTCCACCGCAAGCGTCTGATGCGATCCAGCTGCGATGAAAGATGCGCTGGCAAGAAGCGTGAGAGAGAATTTTTTGAACATCGACGTACTCTGCACTGTTTCGTCGTGCGCGTTCTCACCTGAGAAGCGCTTTGCACACTCCGACTTAAGGTTAAAATCGCCTCGGTTTGGTAAACACAATCGCCGTTTGGATTCACCACGTCGTCAAACGGCGCAGTTCTATTTGGTAGCGTTTATTTTGAATGAACGCGAAAGCCCCATGGTTAACTAACAGTTCTCTGGCAGACATTTCGACTATAGGTGCGATGTTCCCGCGTGAACTTCACGTTAAACTCATGGGTATACGAACGGGGGATTGATTGAACGTTGGGGGACCTGATGTCTGTTCGTCGCAAGCGATTTCGCATTGAAGAAGTTTTCGGTACTGCACCTATGCCCAATGAAGTGGTGGGCAGCAGCGAGCCGATGCCAATGCATCGCGAAATCATGGCTGAGCTCCGCGCGATCCGCGCGCAGATGGGAGCGCCGGCCCGCAACGCCGTGACAGATCAGGTCGGCGCCGCCGCCGATCAGCAGGTCGCGGAAGCGCAGGCGCTGCTTGCAACCTACCGCGCTCAGATCGAGCAGTGCGAAAAGCTCAAGATCGAACTCGATCTGATCCACGACGCCATTACCCGCACCAAGATGGAAATCGCAGTTCTTCACGGCAAGAGCTTCGAAGGCGACGAAATGGCGAAGGTCAACGGTGAACTCGGCGCTGTCGTCGGCGGCACCGAAGAAGCCACGCAGCAGATTCTCGCCGCAGCCGAAGCCATCGATAATGCATCGACAGCGCTCGGCAAGGTGACCTCACCCGATCAGCAAAAGCAGATGCTGGAAGAGATCGGCGATAACGTCGTCGCGATCTTCGAAGCCTGTAACTTCCAGGACCTCACCGGCCAGCGCATCAGCAAGGTGATGACCACGATGAAGTTCATCGAAAACCGCATTACTGCGATGATGGACATCTGGGGTGGCGTCGATGAGATCAAGGCGCATGCGCCGGCCAAGGTCGATGACCGCAGCGAAGACGACAAGCTGCTCAACGGCCCGAAGCTGGACGGCGACGTCGGCCACGCTTCACAGGACGATATCGACGCGCTGTTCGGCTAAGATAATTTTCGACCACAGTTAGAGATCGTTTAACGCCGGGCCGCAACGCCCGGCGTTTTTATCATCACGAAACAGAGCAGCACCGCCAGCGCCAGCACGGTCCCAAGCAGCAGCACCATGCGGTCGGACAGCGTCTCGACCGCGGATGCCACCACGAACGGTGCAAAGGCCTGCACGAACAAGGCCGGCCGCGCGATGCGGCCGATGACGCGGCCATATCCGACCGGACCGAACATCAGCAGCGGCAGCGCGCCGCGCGCGATGGTCATGACGCCATTGGCGGCGCCGAAAGCAACCGCGAACAGCGCCGCGAGCGGAAATGAAATCCCGGCCAATGCCAGCATTGCGAAGGCAGATACTACGAGCACCACCGCCCCGCGCGCGATCCACAGCGGATGGGTGCGTCCCGCCAGCATGAAGTCCGCCAACCGCGATGCCACTTGCGCCGGGCCGAACATCGCACCGATGGTCACCGCCGTTGCAGCACTGAGCCCGCCGCGCTCCAGCAGCGCGAGCAGGTTCGAGGTCACGCCCGACAGAATGAAGCTGTAAAGCGAGAAAGCCGCCGCCAGCAGGATGAACGACCAGCCTTCCGGGCGCAGGGTTGCCTGCTGGGGGACGACAACGGCGTCCACCACGGGCAGCGGCGCGACGGCGACGTGGCGCGGCAATGCAAAAGCATGAAGCGGCGCAACGACAAAGGCGAAGATCGCTGCGAAGGTCAGATACGTCCCGCGCCAGCCGACAGCCTCAAGCAGAAGATGGGTCGCCGGCCAGCCGACCGTCGAGGCGAAGCCGCCTGCAAAGGTCACGAAGGTGATCTGCCGCCGCGCCGAGGCACCGAAGATGCGCGTCAGCGTGGCGAAGGCGGGATCGTAGAGCGACGCCGACATTGCAGCGCCGAGCAACAGCCAGCAGGCCAGATAGGTCGCGGGATGGTCGGCTACTGAAAACAGAGCGAGACCCAAGGCACCGGCCAACGCGCCCGATGCCATGACGACATTGCCGCCGTGGCGGTCGATCAATCCACCAACCACCGGCGACAGCAGTCCCGATACGATCAGCCCCAGCGAAAAGCCCGCCATGCCGAAGGCCAGCGACCAGCCATGTGCCGCCGTGACATGCGGCATGGTCAGCACCGGTGGATAGATCAGGATGCCCCAGGTCAGGATCTGGGTGAATGCCAGCACAAGGACCGCGCGGCCCGGTCCGAAAACAAGGTCACGCAATCGGTGCATGGGCTCACGTCTTCAAGGGAGTGGCGGGACCCGCCTTACGCCTCAGGTCAGGCCTTGTCAGGTCAGGCCTTGGGTGCGCAACGGACATAGACCATGTTGCCGTAGCGAACCGCAGCGTCCTTGTCGATGAAGCGCGTGACGAGAATCCGGCCGTCGAAGGAGACGATCTCGCGATCCTTCTCGCCACCGGCGGGACCGGGCGGGCCGATATAGTTCTTGCCGCTCGGCGAGCCCTTGAGGCGCAATTCCTGCGGCGTCGCCTCGTCGGCAAGATGCATGATGACCCCGCCGGTCGCGCCCTGGCCGATGATATAGGGCTGCTTGCACTGGCCGCGCGCGGCATTCTCGGTGCGAACGCGATCATTGGGATTCATATAGGACGCCAGGCCCCAGCGGCCGACGAGTTCTTCCGAGCGGATCGAGGCTGGCAGTTCCGGCGCCGGCGGGGGCTCCGGCGGCGGTGTCGGCTGCGAGTTCCCAAAGCTGAACCCGCCCAATCCACCAGACGTGCCGCACCCGCCCAATGACAGCGCCAAAGTTGAAACGATCGCCAGATGGGCAACCGTGCGGGCGTAGCGTGACCTGATCATATTATCCCCTAGAGCAAATTCCCCGGCTGCCCGTCCCGGCAGCCAAGCGCAAAACACCTGACGGCGCAATGAGGTCGGCAGAATTACGCCGACTCTCCATTATGGTTTCCAGATCATCCTATATTGGCCTCACCAAGGCCTTAAGGCCTAGCTTGACTCAAAAAGCGTCTGGCCATATTTCCCGGACGCTCAATTAGCACTCCCGGAGCGCGATTGCTAAGGGAATGAGCCGGGCGCCTTGAGCGTTCCGGCTGGATTCCCGCCCGCCTCCGAGATGGCAACGAAATCGCAAACCCTAAAGGGACACTCCCATGGCCAAGACCAAATTCCGCCCGCTGCACGACCGCGTCGTCGTCAAGCGCATCGTCGCCGACGAGAAGACCAAGGGCGGCATCATCATCCCGGACAGCGCCAAGGAAAAGCCGTCTGAAGGCGAAGTCGTCGGCGTCGGCCCTGGCGGCCGCGACGAAGCCGGCAAGCTGATCCCGATCGACATCAAGGTCGGCGACAAGGTTCTGTTCGGCAAGTGGTCGGGCACCGAGATCAAACTCGACGGCGAAGAACTCCTCATCATGAAGGAGTCGGACATCATGGGCGTGATCGCTTAAAGGCGGTCCGCTCTCCAAACACTCGGACGTCATGCCCGGACTTGATCCGGGCATCCATCTGGCTTCTTCGCAGGAAGATGGATGGCCGGGTCAAGCCCGGCCATGACAGCGTTTTAATTTCAAATTCCCATCACTCGGAGCACCATCAACATGGCAGCCAAAGACGTTAAATTCTCTGGAGACGCGCGCGATCGCATGCTGCGCGGCGTCGACATTCTCGCCAACGCCGTCAAGGTCACGCTCGGTCCGAAGGGCCGCAATGTCGTGATCGAGAAGTCGTTCGGCGCTCCGCGCATCACCAAGGACGGCGTCACCGTCGCCAAGGAGATCGAGCTCGAGGACAAGTTCGAGAACATGGGCGCGCAGATGCTGCGCGAAGTCGCCTCGAAGACCAACGACACCGCAGGCGACGGCACCACCACCGCCACCGTGCTGGCCCAGGCCATCGTCCGTGAAGGCGCCAAGTCGGTTGCTGCCGGCATGAACCCGATGGACCTCAAGCGCGGCATCGATATCGCCGTCGCCGCCGTCATCAAGGACATCACCAAGCGCGCCAAGCCGGTTGCGTCTTCGGCTGAAGTCGCTCAGGTCGGCACCATCTCCGCCAACGGCGACGCCGCCATCGGCAAGATGATCGCCCAGGCGATGCAGAAGGTCGGCAACGAAGGCGTCATCACGGTTGAAGAGAACAAGTCGCTCGAGACCGAAGTCGACATCGTCGAGGGTATGAAGTTCGATCGCGGCTACCTGTCGCCCTACTTCGTCACCAATGCCGAGAAGATGACCGCCGAGCTCGAGGACGTGTACGTCCTGCTCGTCGAGAAGAAGATCTCCAGCCTGCAGGCCATGCTGCCGGTGCTCGAAGCCGTGGTGCAGTCGGGCAAGCCGCTCCTGATCATCGCTGAAGACGTCGAAGGCGAAGCCCTCGCTACCCTCGTCGTCAACCGCCTGCGCGGTGGCCTCAAGGTTGCTGCCGTCAAGGCACCGGGCTTCGGCGATCGCCGCAAGGCGATGCTGGAAGACCTCGCCATCCTGACCGGCGGTCAGCTCGTCTCGGAAGATCTCGGCATGAAGCTGGAAAGCGTCACGCTCGCCATGCTCGGCCGCGCCAAGAAGGTCGTGATCGACAAGGAAAACACCACCGTCGTCAACGGCGCTGGCAAGAAGCCGGCGATCGAGGCCCGCGTCAATCAGATCAAGGCGCAGATCGAGGAAACCACCTCGGACTACGACCGTGAGAAGCTGCAGGAGCGTCTGGCCAAGCTGGCCGGCGGCGTTGCCGTCATCCGCGTCGGCGGCGCGACTGAAGTCGAAGTGAAGGAAAAGAAGGATCGCGTGGATGACGCGCTGAACGCCACCCGTGCGGCCGTTCAGGAAGGCATCGTCCCCGGTGGCGGTACTGCGCTTCTGCGCGCCAAGAAGGCCGTCGGCCGTCTCACCAACGAGAACGCCGATGTGCAGGCCGGTATCAACATCGTGCTGAAGGCGCTGGAAGCTCCGATCCGCCAGATCGCCGAAAACGCCGGCGTTGAAGGTTCGATCGTGGTCGGCAAGATCCTGGACGAGAAGTCCGAGACCTTCGGCTTCGACGCGCAGACCGAAACCTATGTCGACATGGTCGCCAAGGGCATCATCGATCCGGCCAAGGTGGTGCGTACTGCACTGCAGGACGCCGCCTCGGTTGCCGGCCTGCTGGTGACCACCGAAGCCATGGTCGCCGAACTGCCGAAGGAAGCTGCACCGGCGATGCCGGGCGGTGGCGGCGGTATGGGTGGCATGGGCGGAATGGGAGGCATGGGCTTCTAAGCCCTGCTTTCACGCTCAACTGCATTGTGATCGAAGGCCGCCTCCGGGCGGCCTTCTTTTTTGCCTGCCACGCATCGTGCTTGCGACTTATGGCCTTTCGCCTTGGTCGCGGTTCTGATTCAATCCCGTGATTAATCTCGCATGGGCGGAATCAGATAAATCCGCCCGGAGACACGTCGATAACGTCCAGGGACTTTTGAAATGCGCGCGCTTCATCTTTGTCTGCTCGGCCTTACGGTCACCGCCTCGGTTGGGACCGTCCACCACGCTTTCGCGCAGGTGAAAGCCGCGCCGAAGAGCCAGCCGGCAGGCCCCGAGACGCGCTATTTCACCTCGATCGACGGCGTCATGAACGGCAATGCCGACGTCATCCTGCGGGAGACGCGGCAAGGCAAAGCCGTCACGGCGGCGACACTTGATGTCTGCTATCCCGCCGAGAAGGGCAGCGACCGCAAGGATCGCTTCGTCGCCAATCTCACGGTCAGCGGGTCGACGCTGACCGGCGCAACGCAGACCCAGGTCGACAAGCTGCCGGTGACCATCAAGCTGAACCGCCGGCCGACCGGCGACACGTTCGAATTCAAGGGACAGATCTCGGTCGGCCAGACCAACAACAATGTGACGTCTTCGGACAATTCGGACCAGAGCGAGAAGGAATTCCAGGACAATCAGTCCACCGACGACAATATCGCGCCCGCACCGAAGGATTTCACTGAAGTGTCGCCCGAAGCGATCGCGGTCAAGATCAAGCTCGAAGCCGCACTCGATTTCGTCCGCACGCTGCGCGGGCAGAATGTCGAGGTCGCGTTGAACAGCCTGGCCGTATCGTGCGATGCACTGCGCGCCGGCGAGCAGGTCATCAGCCTCGCCATCGATCCGGAACGCGCTGCGGCTTTCGTCGCCAAAACCAAGACTTATCCCGGCGTCGTCAATGTCGGCTGGACCACGGGCGCTATCGACATGGATCGCACCGTGCGCTTTGCGGCCGCCGACTGGCGCGATGGTGACAAGATCAATCGCAACAAGGTTGCGACCACGCTGGCGAATGTGCTCGCCAGAACCATGTCGGGCAAACCTGCCGCCGCGTCATGGGACGACGAGACCGGAAAGCTGAAGCTGACCTTCAAGCGCCCGAGTCAGGTTCTGCCCGCGCTCGAATTGACGGAGACGGTCGAGGTCAACGCGATCATCGCTCCCGACAAGCCCGGCACGACGGATAAGCTAATCCTGTGGGTCAGCACACCGTCAGTAACAACCGCGGATGAGAACTCGGGCGCGAAGCTGGCTCTCGCGGATTCGCCGACGGCCGATGAAGAGAGTGATCCGCGCGACGACAACGGCGCGGTTGCAGCTGTCGCGGCGGAGTTCAAGGCACAGCGTTGGGATGCAGATAATTCGAACTGGAAGTGAGCGCCGCTACTTCCCCTCTCCCCTTGTGGGAGAGGGTGCCTGAGCGAAGCGAAGGCGGGAGAGGGGTAGCAGCAAAACTCAGCGCCTGTGGCACCCCTCTCCCGTCTCGAACGCACTTCGTGCGTTCGATCCACCCTCTCCCGCAAGGGGAGAGGAAAAGGAAGAAAGCTTCGCTACCAACGCAGCTTAAGCTATCAGTTCGTATTCAGCCGAAACCGCAGCGACTTCGGCCCGACGAACGTCACTGCATCACCGCGCCGCTGCCAGTTGGTGGCCGCGCCGAGATCGGCGAGCAACTGATCGTCCATCGCGGCCTGTGCGTCCGAGCAACTGCGGTTCTCCATCGCGCCGGCGACGAAGACGACGGTGTTGCCGGCGACCGAGAACTGGCCCTTGCCGCCCTTGCACCACAACTCCACCCGCGCCTCGCCGGCCTCGCCGATTTCCAGATTGGGAATCCGCTTCGAGCCGGGCTGACGCTGTGCATCCAGAGTCATTTCCATGCCGAATGGAAACTCTTCGGCGGCATGCGCAGGGACGGCAATCAGAAACGCAGCGCCGGCAAGAGCGGCCCGCAGCAAAGTGGTCATGGCAGTCATATGAATTCTCGGCGTGATGGGATCGGCGACAATGGCCGCGGTTCTACCCGCGGCCGCGACGGTTGACCAGAACCGTCGGGAAACAATATGGCGCGACAACGAAAAATCCCCGCGGCCTTGCAGCCGCGGGGATTCGTCATTGATTCCTTGCGTGCGCCCTACGGCGCCAGGACCATCAGCGTGAACGGATAGACATAGGCCTGCAGCATCACGAACAGGCCGACCATGCAGGCCAGCACGATCGAGTGCCAGAACACGAAGCGCAGGATCGTGCCCTCATGCCCGAACCAGTTGGTCGCGGTAGACGCTACAACGATCGATTGCGCGTCGATCATCTTGCCCATCACGCCACCGGAGGAGTTCGCCGCGCTCATCAGGATCGGCGACAGACCGAGCTGTTCGGACGTGATCCTCTGCAGGTTGCCAAACAGCACGTTCGACGCGGTGTCCGAACCGGTGAGCGCCACACCTAGCCAGCCAAGCAGTGTGCCGAAGAACGGGTACAGCACGCCGGTGGCAGCGAAAGCCAGACCGAGCGTCGCGTCGACACCCGACAGGCGCGTGAGCGTGCCGATGGCAAGCATCGCCGAGATGGTGATCAGCGAGTAGGCGCAGATCTTGATGGTGCGGCCATATTCCACAATCATCTTCGCAGGCGAGAAGCCCATGATGAAGCCGGAGATGATCGCAGCCAGCAACATGCCGCTGCCGGTATAGGAAACGTAAGTGAACGCGAACACCGCGCCTTCCGGCGTCGGCTTAGAGGCCACCGGTGGCACCTTGTTGATCATGTTGTGCAGCTCAGGCACTGGAAAATTCCAGGAGAAGATCGGGTTGACGATCCCCTTGAACCAGTTGGTGCCCCAGACCAGCAGGATGACGCAGAGGATGATCCATGGCGTCAGCGCGCTCCAGACTTGAGCCGAGGTCAGCTTCTCCGTGCTCATCGGCTTCACCGGTGGCACGGTCGACGCCGAGTCGTCATGTTGGCGCAGCGCGGCCGAGGTCCAGATCGTCTTGGGCTGCCAGACCTTCAGGAACAGGATCAACGCGCCCATCGAGATCAGCGAGGCGCCGATGTCGACGATCCACGGATTGATGAAGTTCGAGATCACGAATTGCGGGATCGCGAAGGAGAGTGCGGTAACGAGGATGGCAGGCCAGACTTCCTTCATGCCCTTCCAGCCGGCAAAGGCCCAGACCACCCAGAACGGGACGATCATGGAGAAGATCGGCAACTGCCGGCCGACCATCGCGCCCAGGATGAAGGGGTCGAAGCCGGTGACGGTGGCGAGGCCCTGGATCGGCGTGCCGAGTGCGCCATAAGCGACGGGCGCAGTATTGGCGATCAGCGACAGGCCCGATGCTGCCAGCGGCGAGAAGCCGAGGCCGATCAGCACGGCGCCGGTGACGGCCACCGGCGTACCGAAGCCCGACGCGCCCTCGAAGAATGCGCCGAACGAAAACGCGATCAGCAGGATCTGCAGACGCCGATCATTGGTGACGCCGCCGATCGCGCGCTGCAGCACCTCAAAGCGGCCGCTATCGACCGTGAGGCGATACATGAAGATGACGTTGAGAACGATCCAGCCGATCGGGAAGAAACCGGTCACGACGCCGAGCGCAGATGCGCGAAGCGACATATTGGCGGGCATCGTGAATGCGTAGATCGCCACAAGATTGGCCAGCACCAGCGCAATGATCGCAGCGATATGCGCCTTGACCTTGTTGGTGGCGATCAGCACCAGCAGGACGACCACCGGTATCGCGGCTACAAGCGTCGAGATCGTCGAGCTATTGAATGGATTGTAGACCTGATTCCACATGGTCGTTCTCCCCCTTTATATTATTGCAGCGGCTCGATCGTTATCGATCGGCAAATTGCTGATTGTTCACTTGCGAGGGCATCCACGATCGGTCAAAGCCGATAGCGCCCATAGGCTACGCGAATGCGAGGCCCCCATGCCTCGCTTTTCGTCATGCTAGGGTGAATCACAGTTTCGCGACAAGGTGCCGCAGGCCATCAAACCAGCTACTTTAGTCTAAACGCTGGAATTCATTTCTGATCTTAAGGGCTTAGAGCCCTCTTCCCGGAGACGACCTGTGAATAACATCCGCTCCACACTCGCGACCGTTTGGCGGATCGCAGTTCCTTATTTTCGTTCCGAGGACAAATGGGCGGGACTCGGCCTCCTCACGGCGGTGATCGCCATCGAGCTGGCGGTGGTCGGTCTCAGCGTTTTGTTCAATCGCTGGAACAACACCTTCTACAACGCACTGCAGGACAGAAACCTCGACGTCTTCACCTATCAGCTCGCTTACTTCAGCGTGCTTGCGGCGATCAACATCGCACTCAAGGTCTATCAGCTCTACCTCAACCAGTGGCTCCAGATCCGCTGGCGGCGCTGGATGACCGAGCGCTATCTCGGCAACTGGCTCGCCGACGCCAACCACTATCGCATGCAGCTGCAGGGCGACGCTGCCGACAATCCGGATCAGCGCATCGCCGAAGACGTGAAGCTGTTCGTGGAGAAGACGCTCGACATCGGCATCGGCCTGCTGAGTTCGGTCGTCACGCTGTTCTCCTTCGTGATCATCCTGTGGGGCCTGTCCGACGCGGCGCCGCTGCATGTGTTCGGTCGGGATATCCCGATCCCCGGCTATCTCGTCTGGGGCGCGCTTATTTACGCCGTGATCGGCACCGCGCTGACGCACTATATCGGCGCACCATTGATGGCACTGAATTTCCAGCAGCAGCGCTATGAAGCGGACTTCCGCTTCAATCTGGTGCGTGCGCGCGAAAATGCCGAGCAGATCGCTCTCTTGCGCGGCGAGCCGGTCGAGCGCCAGCGACTCTCGACCCGCTTCCAGCTGGTCGTCGGCAACTGGATCGACATCATGCGCCGCACCAAGAAGCTGACATCCTTCACGGTCAGCTATCAGCAGATCGCGATCATTCTGCCCTATGTTCTGGTCGCGCCGGCCTATTTTGCGGAGAAGGTCCAGCTCGGCGCCGTGATGCAGACCGCGGATGCGTTCGGCACCGTGCAGGGTGCGCTTTCATTCTTCGTCACGGCCTATCGCACACTGGCGGAATGGCAGTCCGGCGTGATGCGCCTTGATGGCTTCGAGACAGCCATTGCCAACGTACAGGCGCTGACGACCAAGCCCGATATCGTTCACGCCACCGAGACCGGCACCAGTGACATCGCACTGAGCGATCTGACGCTCACCCTCCCCAATGGCGCTCCCATGGTGCAGACGCCGGGCTTCAGCTTCCGCCGCGGGGAACGCACGCTGTTTACGGGCCCATCGGGCTCCGGAAAATCCACGCTGTTTCGCGCCATCGCCGGCATCTGGCCATTCGGCAAGGGCAAGATCTCGATCCCCGCGGATGCGGCGATCATGATGCTGCCGCAGCGGCCGTACTTCCCGGTCGGTACATTGCTGGATGCGGTGGCTTATCCTGCCGGGACCGACGCGTTCAGCCCACAGGAGGTCGGCGATGCCGTCAGATCCGTGGGTCTGCCTGCGCTGGCGACCCGGCTTGATGAAGATGGCCACTGGAATCGCATGCTGTCGCTCGGTGAACAGCAGCGCCTCGGCGTCGCCCGCGCGCTGCTGCAAAAGCCGCAATACCTTTTCCTTGACGAGGCGACCGCATCGCTCGACGAACCATCGGAAGCGGCTTTGTACCGACTGCTGGAAGACAAGCTGCCTGGCACGACTATCGTTTCGATCGGCCACCGCAACACACTCGATGACTTGCATCAACGCAAGGTGTCGCTAACGCGGTCCGGCGATCACTTCGCGCTGGGAGATGCAAAGGCCAGGACGGAAACCGCCTGAGGCGTGACACGCCCCGCTAAAGCCAGTGCCGCGGCCAGTCGCGGCCTGCCGCATAGCGATGCCAGACAAACGTGAAGCTCGCGAGCAGCAGCGCGCCGACCAGCACCGGCGCGACCAGGAACGTCCACGGTAGTGCGTGAGACACGACAAGCAGCGGGTTGATCCCGGCGGGCGGGTGGAATGTGCCGGTGACATACATCGCCAGCACAGCGAGGCCGACTGCCATGGCGGCGGCCCAGGCATGGGGGCCGGTCAGCTTGAGCACCGCGAGCCCTACCAGCGTCGCGACGATGTGTCCGCCGACCAGTGCGCGCGGCTGCGCCGGCTCGGCTTCGGGTGAGCCGATCACGAGGACGATCGAGGTCGCAAAGGGGATGATGACCAGCGGATAATGCGCAACGGCCGAGAAGAACTCCATCACACCGATGGCAATCCCGGCCCCCAGCCCGGCAACGGCACCAGCCAGCGCATTGCGATGATTGTTGCGACGGATCGTCTTCGCTGCGCGCCGCAACCAGTCTCGATTCATGGAAGCTCTATCCCAAAAGAAAAGGGGCGGCAGATTGCTCTGCCGCCCCTTCGATCTCAGTCGAAGTCAATTACTTCAGGTTGGTCATCGCGGTCAGGTCAGCCGACAGCTTGACGATGCCGGTGGCACCGCACCAGCTCGAGCCAGCGCCCGACGGGTTGATCGCGGTGAAGTTGGTGCCGGCGGCAGGAGCCGTGAAGTCCGAAGTGAAGGCGTTGCAATCACCCTTGGACAGGTTGGTGTCCGAGTAGCGCAGGTCAAGCGTGAAGACCTTGTAGGTGAAGCCAATGCCGATGTTCCAGGTGTTGTAGTCGGCGTACTTGATGCCGTTCGGGAAGGCGACGGTACCGTAGAAGGAATCCGAAGTGCCGAGCCACTGGCGACCGAACTCGCCCGAAACGTAGGAGCCGATGCCGGTCGAACCGAACCAGGTCGACGGCGCGATCACCTTACCAGTGATCGAAGCATAGGTACCTTCGGCGCCGGTGTTCAGGAAGTTCGGCGAGTAGAACGCGTTGCCGCCCAGCGAGAAGTAGTCGTTGAAGGTGTAGTTGAGCTTGGCATAGCCTTCGTAGAAGCTTGCGTTCTTCTTGGCGACGCTGCCGTTGGGCAGCGCGACAGCGGAGAGATCGCCACCGCAGAAGGCGGGGGTGTTGAAGCACTGGCCGCCCGGATAGCCGTAATAGAAGAAGCCGAAGTCGAACGCTGCTGCGCCCCAGGTCGGGCGGATACCGAAGTAGCCATCGAGTTCCATCGACGCGCGGTTCGGGAAGGCGATGCTCTCACCGGAGACACCAGCGTAGATCTGGACGTCCTTGGTGATGTTGTAGCGCGGCTCGAAATAAGCTGCGACCGAACCCTTGTTGCCGTTCGACTGGGTGATACCGCGGAACACGTAGTTGCTCATGACGGCAGCGCCGAAAGCGATGTCCCAAGGATCGTAGGCCGCCACGATCGGCGGCGCCTTCTTGTACATCTTCGCGCCCAGATCGGCTGCGGAAGCCGAGCTCATCCCCATGGCGAGCACCGCAGCAGAGGCGACAACAATTTTCTTCATGACATTCCCCATCACTTTTGAAACCAGAGGCAGTTCCGTGTCTGAAAGACGGCGAGACCGCGAAATTCATCGACTGAACGCAACTTTGAGGCGCAAAGTCGCAGTGGTGAAGGAAAAAAAACGAGCAAGTGCCGCCTAAATAGGCGTTCTGACGTTTCCGTGAGAGGTTGTGGCGCGGTGTTGCAAAAGCACAACGTTTTTGGAGGGATTCCAGCCCGAAAATACCACCACGGGGAATTACCACTGACTGCGAATTGTGGATTGCCGTCCGTGGAGCGGTTAACAGCTGCCCGTCAGAGCCTCCGGGCCGACGATCACTCGAATCGCCTGCAAATTCAGGACACCCGGGCATCGGTTGAAATACGCATGCGCGACAGAGCCTGACCAAGCAAAAACCGCAGCGGCGAGCGCTGCGGTTTTCCGGAGTTTATTGGCGAGTCAGGAACGCGGACTTAATCCGGTTCGACTATCTGGTTTCGTCGTGATCGGGCGACGTATCGCCAGGAGATTCGATTGCCGTCGTCTCGCCTGAAGAATGCCCTTCGACCGGTGACGGATCAGGCTCCGGCGTCGCCCAGCTCGGTGTCTCAGCGATTGCCGGTGCGACCGGCTTGGGCTTGGGAGCACGCGGCTTGCGCGGCGGCTTCGGCGGCAGCGCAACCGGCGCTGGAGCTTCTGTCACAGCGGGTGCGGGCGCCGTGCTCGACAACAGCGTAGAAGGAACCTTCACGGACTTCTTGGCAGCTTTCTTCGGTGTTGCTTTCTTGGCGGCCTTTTTCGGCGCAGCCTTCTTCACTGCCTTCTTGGCGGGAGCTTTCTTCGGCGCCTTCTTGGCAGACTTCTTCGCGGCTTTCTTGACAGTCTTCTTGGTGGCTTTCTTGGCCGCCTTCTTCACCGTCTTCTTGGCTGATTTCTTCGCAGCCTTCTTGGCCGCTTTCTTCACAGCCTTCTTCGCGGATTTCTTGACTGACTTCTTGGAGGACTTCTTCGCGGGTTTCGCCGCCGTCAAAAGCTTCTTCTGCTTTTTCTTGTCCTTCTTCGACTTCTTGCCTTTAGCCATCGTGGTCCTCCTGTTGGCGCCGATCCAAAAGGGACCGGCGTTTCAAGTCTTCCGCGCCAGCGCGGGGCCAGTTTAACGCGGGGCCGTTGTCACAATTAGATCAGTTCAATCCTGGCCTGGGACCGCCTGTCGCCCAATCGAGTAGCTCAATCGTATGTACGACCGGGACTGACGTCCCTCCGGCGATCTGAACCATGCAGCCGATGTTGCCGGCAGCGATGATATCCGGCTTGACCATCGCGATGTTGGCGACCTTTCGATCGCGCAACCGGCTCGCAATATCAGGCTGGAGAATGTTGTACGTCCCCGCCGAACCGCAACACAAATGGCTCTCTGGGATATCTTTCACCACGAATCCATTCTTGGAAAGCAATTCTTTGGGAGCCTGTGTGATTTTCTGCCCATGCTGCAGCGAACACGCCGAGTGATAGGCGACGACAAGGTCGCTTTGTTTGTCAGGCTTCGGCAGATCCATGGCGCTGACATACTCGCTGATATCCTTCGCCAGCGCAGAGACCTTGGCGGCCGGCGCGGCGAACTCAGGGTCCTCGCGCAGCATGAAGCCATAGTCCTTGATAACGGTTCCACAGCCGGACGCCGTGACCAGGATGGCGTCGAGACCGCCCCGGTCTGCCTCCCCCAGCCAGACGCCGATATTGGCCTTGGCCCGCGCCAGCGCATCCCCGTCGCGGCCGAGATGATGGGTCAGCGCACCGCAGCACTGTTCGTCCCGGACCAGCACGACCTCGACGCCATGTCGGGTCAAAAGGCTGATGGCGGCCTGGTTGATCCGCGGCGCCAGCACCTGCTGGGCGCAGCCCTGCAGGAGTGCGACCCGGCCACGGCGAGCGCCGATAGCGGGAAAAATGCTGCCACCCAATGGACCGGCGGCGGGTAACTGCTTCGGCGCCATCGTCAGCATCGCCTTCACGCGGCTAAGCAGGTTCGGGTTGGATTGCTTGCTGGTCGAGGGCAGCAGCGCCGCCAGCGGCCGCGCCAGCCGGGCCATGGTCATGCTCAGGCGAAACAGACGGGGACGCGGCAGCACCCAGGCCAGCACGTCACGCAGCAACCGCTCGGAGAGCGGCCGGGTGTAGTCCTTCTCGATCTTGACCCGCGCCTGATCGACCAGATGCATGTAGTTCACGCCGGACGGGCAAGTCGTCATGCAGGCCAGACACGACAGGCAGCGGTCGATATGCTTGACCACCTCCTGCGTCGGCTTCTGATCTTTCTCCAGCATCTCCTTGATCAGGTAGATGCGGCCGCGCGGACTATCGAGTTCGTCGCCGAGCAGCACATAGGTCGGACAGGTCGCCGTGCAGAATCCGCAATGCACGCATTTGCGCAGGATCTTGTCGGCCTCCGCGATATCCGGATCGGCCAGTTGGGTCGGGGTGAATTCGGTTTTCATGTCGCAAGTCTTTCAAGTACCAAGGCCACGCGACATCCGGCCGCGATTGAGAATGGTCTTCGGATCGAAACTGTGACGCACACGCTCGCCGAGCGCCGCGATGCCTTTGGGCTGCGGATGAAACACATCAATGATACGGCGCACATCTTCCGGCGCGCGGATCAGCGTCGCATGGCCACCGGCTGCATTGACCAGCTTGCGGAGTTGCGCTGCCTGCGCATCGGCCGATGGCGGTAGTGCAGCCCAGATCAACCCGCCGCCCCAGTCATAGATGACCTCGCCTTGCGAGCCCTTGGCGATGGCCTGGCCCAGCGCACCGCCGGATGCCGGCGGCGTCACGATGCGCCACACCGGCCACATCGCGCGCGGCCCGCTTGCCGCAAATGGCGTTACGTCACGGACGGCCGCCCACAGCACCGCAGACGCAGCATCTTCAAGTATCTCGGCCACGCCGAATGACTTCAGCGTCGTGCTCAGTGACACCGCGCGCTGCGACGCGGACGCGGTGATGCCTTCGAGGCGGATCAGCGTGACCGATTGGTCGGGCGACGCGATCTCGCCAAGCGCCCCCTGCGTAGTGCGCAACGCCGAGCCCGGCAGATGTGCGGCACCTGAGACATCGAAGGGCGACCCCAGCGCCGCGGTCATCGCCTTGTTCGCTGCGATAGCATCGAGCCCGCGCAGCACCAGGGTGCGCTCGCTCTCCGCCCGCGGCATGACCTTGAGGGTCACCTCCGTCATCACGGACAGCGTGCCCCACGCGCCGGCGAGCAGCTTGCAGACATCGTAACCGGTGACGTTCTTCACCACCCGGCCGCCAGCCTTGTAGCTGTCGCCGAAGCCGGACACGGCATGCACGCCGAGCAAATGATCGCGCGCACCGCCGGCCTGAATGCGCCGTGGCCCGGCGAGCCCGGCCGAGATCATGCCTCCGATGGTGCCGATATCCGGCGTGCCCAGGAGCTGTGACGTGTTCATCGGCTCGAAGGAGAATTGCTGGTTCTTGGAATCGATCAGCGAGAGCACGTCGGCCATCGGCGCGCCGGCCTGCACGGTGAGGATCAATTCGTTCGGCTCATAGGACGTCACCGCATTCAGCGCCGACAGATCGAGCACCGCATTGGTCGCAACGGGCTGGCCGATCATGCGCTTGCTGCCATGACCGATGATCTCCAGCGGCTGCTCGCTTGCAATTGCCGCGCGCACCGCCTGCTCGACGTCCTGAGCGTCGCGTACTTTCAAAATGTCCACGATAGATGCCCTACACGCTGTAGATTCCCTCCCCCCTTGCGGGGGAGGATTAGGGAGGGGGGTAGCCACACGCTCCGGAGATTGGGGTTACCCCCCTCCCCGGCCCTCCCCCCTAGCGAAGCTTTGCTTCGCGCGGAGGGGGGAGGGAGCACTTTGTCCGCGCGTGCTGCAAAAGCAGATGGCACTACTAACTTCACAGTTCTCATCATCAAAACCGCGGCAGATCGGGAAACGCCAGCTTGCCGCCATGCACATGTACGCGGCCGAGTTCGGCGCAGCGGTGCAATGTCGGAAACACCTTGCCGGGATTGAGCAGACCCTGCGCGTCGAAGGCGCATTTGATACGCTGCTGCTGATTGAGGTCGACCTCGCTGAACATCTCCGGCATCAGATCGCGCTTCTCGATGCCGACGCCGTGCTCGCCGGTCAGCACGCCGCCGACCTCGACGCACAGCCTCAGAATATCTGCGCCGAAGTCTTCCGCGAGCTGCAACTCGCCGGGCTTGTTCGCATCGTACAGGATCAGCGGGTGCAGATTGCCATCGCCGGCATGAAACACGTTGGCAACGCCGAGGCCGTATTTGGCTGACATCTCCTTCATGCGACGCAGGACGAGTGGCAATGCCGCACGCGGAATGGTGCCGTCCATGCAGAGATAGTCCGGCGAGATGCGCCCAACTGCAGGGAAGGCTGCCTTGCGGCCGGACCAGAATAGCAGGCGTTCCTGTTCGGAGGTCGATATCTGGCAGGTGGTCGAGCCGCAGCCGAGCGCGATTTTCTCGACGCGCTTGATGAGTTCGTCAACTTCGACGCCTGGGCCGTCGAGCTCGATGATGAGCAAGGCTTCGACGTCCAGCGGATAACCGGCATGCACGAAGGCTTCCGCCGCGTGAATGGCGGGCTTGTCCATCATCTCCATGCCGCCAGGGATGATGCCGGCGCTGATGACATCGGCAACGCATTGGCCGGCCTGCTCGACCTCGGCAAAGCCGATCATCAGCGCACGCGCCGTTTCCGGCTTCTGCAGGATACGCACGGTGATTTCGGTGATGACACCCAGCAGACCTTCGGAGCCGGTAATGATCCCCATCAGGTCGTAGCCCGATGTCTCCGCGGTCTTGCCGCCAACGCGAATGACTTCGCCCGACATCAATACAATCTCGCAGCCGAGCAGATTATTGGTGGTCATGCCGTATTTGAGGCTGTGCACGCCGCCGGAATTTTCCGCGACATTGCCGCCGATCGAACAGGCGATCTGGGACGACGGATCCGGCGCGTAGTAAAAGCCGGCATGCGCTACCGCCTGGCTGATGGCGAGATTGGTGACGCCGGGCTCGACAACAACGGCGCGGTTGTCGAAATCGATCTCGCGCACGCGCTTGAACTTGCCGAGACCAAGCAGTACCGCGTCGGCCAACGGCAGCGCGCCACCGGACAGCGACGTGCCCGAACCGCGCGGCACCACCTTGATGCCGTTCTCGTGACAATATTTCAGAACTTTGGAGACCTGTTCGGTCGTATCGGGCAACACGACGACCATCGGCGGCTGGCGATAGGCCATCAGCCCATCCGACTCATAGGGCAGCATTTCCGCAGCGCTTGAGATCACGCCCTCGCCCGGCACCAGCTTGTGCAGCGCAGCGACAATGGCCTCGCGCCTTGCGAGGACAGCCTGATCCGCCGCCGGCATCATGATGGTCATTGAACGCGCACTCCCGAAGATCGCAGCGATCACTCGGCTGCTTTGCCATGAATCAACCACGTCCGTGTGGCTTTGGGTAGCTTACCAAAGCATGACGCGTCGCATGGTGCCGGAACGCGCGGCAGCCGCCATCGCACTTGTGGACTACTCGGAGCGTGTGCAACAAACTAAGCTGGAAAGCCAACCAACAAAAAGAGCCATCCATGAAGTCTGTCACTTTCGGCGCCCTGATCGTTCTTGCCGCCTCGACCGCCTCCTCCTTCGCACTTGCACAGGACGTCGCCGCCGGGAAATCCTCCTTTAACAAGTGCCTCGCCTGCCACGCTGTCGGCGACAACGCCAAGAACAAGGTCGGTCCGGAACTCAACGGGTTGAACGGCCGCAAATCTGGAACCGCCGAGGGCTATTCCTACTCGGACGCCAACAAGAATTCCGGCATCACCTGGGATGAAGCGACGTTCAAGGAATACATTAAAGACCCGAAGGCCAAGATCCCGGGCACCAAGATGGCCTTTGCCGGCATCAAGAAGGAATCCGAGGTGAATGACCTCTGGGCCTTCCTCGCGCAGTTCGACAAGGACGGCAAAATCAAGCCGTAAGCGCTGAAGCCTTTTGGTTTGGCGCGTTTTCTTGATGCGAACCGGTGCCCACTGCGCTTGAAAACGCGCTAGGCGCCGGCCGCCATCTTGGTCGGCAACACGGCCTGCACCACAAGCCCGCGGGCGCGGGCATCCATCACGCCGACGGCGCGCAGCGCCAGCAGCGTGACGGTCTGCACCGCGTCGCGCAGCTTGGCCTGATCTTCGAGATTGTCAGGCGCCATCGGCCCGACCAGCGCTTCATGTAACGCGCCGAGCAGTGCAGCGGCTGCCAGCGCCGTATCCTGCGCCGGCAAATGACCGGCGCGAATAGCGGCCGAAATGCGGGATTCGATCTCGCCGGCGATCTCGCGGCGGCTGGCCAGTCGCGACTCCGTCACATCGACCTCGACCGGTTCGGCCAGGATGCCCCACGACAATTTGCGGTGAGAAACGACGTGCACGGCGACCGTGGTCACCGCAGCGGCGAGCGCCGATGACGGACCCGGCGCGGCATCCGCAGCCCGGCGGATCGCGGCGAGTTCGTCGCGCGAGACGTCAGCGATGAGTTCGGAAATCAGGTCGGCCTTAGACGGGAAATACCGATAAACCGTGCCCGCCGCGACATTGGCGCGAACCGCAACCGGCGCAATCTGAACCGCCGCCATGCCACCTTCGGCACAGGTTTCGCGTGCCGCCGCCAGAATGGCGCTGCGCCGCGCCGCAAGCCGCTTCACGACTTGATGGGTCCGTCGGTAAACCATGAGCGTCTCATCCCCGGCACCCCTTGGCCAACCTGACGGCTGTCACAAATAAGGTGCGTAACTTCAAGGTTTTGAGCGAACTTCGAGGTGCTCGCGATAAGAACTGAACACTAGTTCAGACTCGTTGACAAGGTGTTTTGCGCATAGCGGGATTCAACTTTTCGGGTAGACCTAGCCGCCAAAGCCGAGCGCCCGGGCGGCCGCGGCTACCGCCATCCCGGTGATGACGGCAATGAAGTCGTTGCGGCGGATGATGGTCACGGCCATCGCGGCGAGGATCGCGAAAACCACCACCGGACCGCCATTGACCGCTACCGGCAACGCGGCGGCGACGATGATCGAGCCCGGCAATGCATCGAGCATCCGGCGAACCCGCGGCGTGACATTGACATAGCCCATCAGCCAGTAGCCACCGAGGCGCGACGCCACCGTGACCGCAGTCATGACCGCGAAGGCGACCATCACATCGCTGCGCAAAAATTCCGTCATGCGGACACACCCGCCGGATGTTGCGGTTCGGGTTCGTCCATGAGCCCGGCACTGATCGCTCCCGATAGCGCGCCGGCGATGATGAACCACCAGCCCGGCACTAACCAATGCACCGCGACGGCAACGACGCCCGACACGACCCAAGGGATGGCACGGCGGGGGCCCTTCCATGCGGGCACCAGCATCGCGGCATAGAAGGCCGGCATCACCAGATCGACACCATACTTTCTAGGGTCAGTGAGCTGTTCGGCCAGCAGGAAGCCCGGGATCGCCGAGAACAGCCAAGTAAAATACAGCACGATACCGCCACCGAGATAGAACGACGCATCGGCCCCGCCATGATCGCGATAGCGCATTGCTGCGAGCCAGCCGCCATCAGTGACCAAGAGCATCGACGGATAGGCCTGCCACGCGGGCAACGTGCCGAACCACGGGCGCAATGTCGCGCTCATCAGGAAGAAGCGGATGTTTACGGTGAGTGTGAGCAGCGCCAGCGTCGCGATCGCGCCCGGCGTCAAAACATCAGGCCATGACTGCACCGCAACAAATTGCGAAAGCCCGCCATAGACCGTCGCCATCATCACCTCGACTTCGGCAAGCGAGAGGTTCTTCTGCGCGCACAGCGCACCGAATGCCATGCCGAAGGCCAGCGTGCCGGGCAGCATCGGACCGATGGCAATGATGCCAGGCACGATGGCGGCCTTCGACCAATAGGCTGGTGCTTTAGGGATGTGGGTGGCGTGCATCGACTGATCCGCATGACGCCCGCAGGCCAATCATGCCTGCGGGCATCACGCGATCAGGTCAAGCGATGCGGATTCATATGCGCCATGCAGCGGTGGATATGAGACCAAAGACTACTCCCAATTCAGCGCGCCACCATTCTGGTATTCGATCACCCGGGTCTCAAAGAAGTTCTTCTCCTTCTTCAGGTCCATGGCTTCCGACATCCACGGGAACGGATTTTCCGTCTCAACGAACACCGGTACGAGACCGATCTGGGCGCAGCGGCGGTTGGCGATGAAGTGCATATAGGTCTCGCACAATGCCGCATTCAGTCCAAGGAAGCCGCGCGGCATGGTGTCCCGCCCGTAGGCCGCCTCGAGCTCGGCCGCGGTGCGGATCATGTCGCGGATTTCCTCCTGGAACGCTTTGGTCCAGAGGTGCGGATTCTCGATCTTGATCTGGTTGATGACGTCGATGCCGAAATTCAGGTGGATCGATTCATCGCGCAGGATGTACTGATACTGTTCGGCGATCCCGACCATCTTGTTGCGGCGGCCGAGCGACAGGATCTGCGCAAAACCCGTATAAAACCACATGCCTTCGAAGATCACATAGAACGCCACGAGATCGCGCATGAAGGCCTGATCGGTCTCCGGCGTGCCGGTCTTGAAGTCGGGATCGTCGAGATGCTGGGTGTGCTTGAGCGCCCAGGCGGCCTTCTCGGTGATCGACGGCACCTCGCGATACATGTTGAACAGCTCGCCCTCATCGAGGCCGAGACTCTCGACGATGTACTGGAAGGTGTGCGTATGCACCGCCTCCTCGAACGACTGCCGCAACAAATATTGCCGACATTCCGGATTGGTGAGGTGGCGATAGATCGCCAGCACGATATTGTTGGCGACAAGGCTCTCTGACGCAGCGAAGAAGCCGAGATTGCGCTTGATCGCACGGCGCTCGTCTTCGGTCAGGCCGTCGCGCGACTTCCACAGCGCGATGTCCGCCTGCATCGAGACTTCGGTCGGCATCCAGTGATTGTTGCAGCCGGCGAGATACTTCTCCCACGCCCACTTGTATTTCAGCGGCAGCAGCTGATTGACGTCGGCGCGGCAGTTAATCATGCGCTTCTCGTCCACCGAGACGCGCCCGCCGGAGCGGTCGATGGTGCCAAGGCCGGTGGCGTCGGTGGGAGATTGCGGGATCGGGATGAAGGCGGGGGCTTTGGGAGCGGATGAGGTATCGGACCAGTCGAGCATGGGGTGTTCCTTGCGTATTTGTTCGGCCCTCATGGTGAGGAGCCCGCTTCTTCAGCGGGCGTCTCGAACCATGAGCGTGGGGCCATCCTTCGAGACGCGGCCAAGAGGCCGCTCCTCAGGATGAGGTCAGTGTGTTTGGCGCACCCTTACTGACACGCCTCGCATTCGGGGTTGTCGATCGAGCATGCCATCGCGACATTCAGCTCCGGCGCCGTGACGGAGGACTGAACGAGGATCGGCGCACCTGCTGTCTTCGCCGCAGCGACTGTTGCTGACACGGCATTGAGCTTCCCGTCGGTGCCCTTCAGCGTCGACTTCTCCACATGCGTCGCGCTGCGCGAGCGCAGGTAGTAGGTCGTCTTCAATCCCAGCGTCCAGGCCAGGCGATAGAGCTGGTCGAGCTTCTTGCCTGAGGGATTGGCGATATAGAGATTGAGCGACTGCGCCTGATCGATCCATTTCTGCCGGCGCGAGGCCGCCTCGATCAGCCACGCGCTGTCGATCTCGAACGAGGTCGCATACAGCGCCTTGAGATCGTCAGGTACGCGGTCGATCGATCCGACGCTGCCATCGAAATATTTGAGGTCGGAGACCATCACCTCGTCCCACAGGCCCCTCTTTTTCAGATCGCGCACAAGGAAGGCGTTCACCACCGTGAAATCGCCTGACATGTTCGATTTGACATAGAGGTTCTGATAGGCCGGCTCGATCGACTGCGCGACGCCGCAAATATTGGAGATCGTCGCTGTCGGCGCAATCGCCATCACGTTGGAATTGCGCATGCCGGTGGACTTCACGCGGTCACGCAGGCCGTTCCAGTCGAGCGTGGTCGAGCGATCCATCTGCACGCCGCCGCGTGCCTCCGCAAGTATCTCGATGGAGTCGATCGGCAGGATGCCGCGGCTCCACAGCGATCCCTCAAAGGACGGATAGCGGCCGCGCTCGGCGGCGAGATCCACCGATGCCGAGATGGAATGGAAGGCAATCGCTTCCATGCTGGTGTCGGCAAACGCCACGGCCGCATTCGACGCCATCGCGATACCCTGCACCTGCAGTGCATCCTGAAAGCCCATCAGACCCAGACCCACCGGACGATGCTTGAGGTTCGAGCGGCGCGCTTCCGGGATGGTGTAGAAATTGATGTCGATGACATTGTCGAGCATCCGCATCGCCGTGGTCACGGTGCGCTTGAGCTGCGCGTGGTCGAGACCATCCTTGCCGATATGATTGAGCAGGTTGACCGATCCGAGATTGCAGACGGCGACTTCGTCGTCCGACGTATTCAGCGTGATTTCCGTGCAGAGATTCGACGAGTGGATGACGCCGGCATGCTGCTGCGGCGAGCGCAGGTTGCAGGGATCCTTGAAGGTGATCCAGGGATGGCCGGTCTCGAACACCATGGTCAGCATGCGGCGCCACAAGTCAGTTGCGCGCACTTTCTTGAACACGCGGATCTCGCCGCGCGCAGCCTTCTCCTCATAGGCCGCGTAGCGTTCGGCAAACGGCTTGCCATAGAGGTCGTGCAACTCGGGCGTCTCGTCCGGCGAGAACAGCGTCCATTCGCCATCGGCCTCGACGCGCTGCATGAACAGATCCGGCACCCAGTTGGCGGTGTTCATATCGTGCGTGCGGCGGCGATCGTCGCCGGTGTTCTTGCGGAGATCGAGAAACTCCTCGATGTCGATGTGCCAGGTTTCCAAGTAAGCGCAGACCGCGCCCTTGCGCTTGCCGCCCTGGTTGACGGCGATGGCCGTATCGTTGGCAACCTTCAGGAACGGCACAACGCCCTGGCTCTCGCCATTGGTGCCCTTGATATGCGCGCCGAGACCGCGCACGCGAGTCCAGTCATTGCCGAGACCACCGGAATATTTCGCCAGCAGTGCGTTGTCCTTCACCGACTTGAAGATGCCGTCGAGATCGTCGGCCACCGTCGTGAGGAAGCAGGACGACAGCTGCGGCCGCAGCGTGCCGGAATTGAACAGCGTCGGCGTCGAGGCCATGAAGTCGAACGACGACAGCAGGTTGTAGAATTCGATGGCGCGGGCTTCGCGGTCGATCTCGCGCAGCGCGAGGCCCATGGCAACGCGCATGAAGAAGGCCTGCGGCAGTTCGATGCGATTGCCCTGCACATGCAGGAAGTAGCGGTCATAGAGCGTTTGCAGGCCCAGGAACTGGAACTGAAGGTCCCCTTCCGGCTTCAGCGCGGCAGCGATTCGCTTCAGGTCGAAGCGCGCGAGTTCGGGATCGAGCAGCTCGGCCGCAATGCCGGTCTTGATATAAGCGCCGAAATATTCGGCGTAGCGCGTGGTCATGTCGGCCTGCGACGCGTGGGTCGGGCTGCCATGAACGAAGGAAAGGACTTCCGTGCGCAGTTTGTCGAGCAGCAGGCGGGCGCTGACAAAGGTGTAGTCCGGCTCCTGCTCCACCAGCGTGCGCGCGGCCATGATGCCGGCCAGTGCCAGCTCATCCAGCGTGATGCCGTCATAGAGATTGCGTCGGGTTTCCTCGAGCACCGGGGCGGCATCGACGCCGTCAAGGCCGGCGCAGGCCTCGTTGACGATCAGCGCGAGACGCGCCGAATCGAGCGGGGCGCGGGTGCCGTTGGCGAGCGTGACATGCAGCACCGGTGCGGTGGAGACGAGCGCCGGCTTCGCCGCCAGTTCCTCCGCGCGGGTGCGAGCGCGCTCCTCGCGGTACAGCACATAGGCGCGCGCCACCTTGTGGTGCTCGCTGCGCATCAGCGCCAGCTCGACCTGATCCTGGACGTCCTCGATATGGAAGGTGCGGCCTTCACCGACGCGGCGAGTCAGCGCCGCCACGACTTCGCCGGTCAGCTGTTCCACCGCCTCATGGACGCGGCGCGAGGCCGCTGCCGTGTGGCCCTCGACGGCCAGAAAGGCCTTGGTCATGGCCACGGAAATCTTGCTGCCGTCGAAGGGAGATACGGTGCCGTTGCGCCGGATGATCTGCATCGAGGGTTCGCGCGCAGGCGCAGCGAGCGTTTCCGGCGACAGTTGAATCAGCGGCGCATGAGCCGCATCGCGTCCGTTGGACAAAGCGGAAGAGGAAGTAGGCATCGGCAAGACCCCGTGTGATGCATCAAGCAATGGGGGCTGGGGCCGAAAGGACGCTGCAAAATACACGGCGGAGATCCGCCGGCATTGCCTGCAAGCGACCGCTGGGACACCCCGCCCATGGACGTTCTGGTGTCGCGGCAGGTCTCCTGGCTCGCAGGTCAATGTCTGTTTCAGCCTTCCCGATGCTTGCGCATCAGTGACTTCAATCGAAACAGACTCACTGCTTACAGTTGCGGGGGCAGCGCCGGAATATGACGCAAAACAGCGTCTTTACCGGCTTCCCTCTTAGCCACCAAGTCTTGCGACCAGGCGGACCGTGACATCTACATTTGGTGTGACCCGCGGTGAAGTGTCAAGCGAGCATTGGCGCCGAACGCAACAAATTCGGTAGGGCTGTTGGTTCAGTGGACAACCGCTTGTGTGGCGGAAACCGCGGGATCGTTGGCGGTTTCTGCACGATGCGATTCGTTGTCCGAAAGGACCGTGAGGCGCAGAAGAGCCACATCAATCGATGGAGGATGCCGTGCGGAACCTGGCAACGAGCACTGAGAGAACCGAGTTCAACGCTTTCGTGGAGCACGCAGGCGCGCTCACGGCGTTCGAGACACCGGAGCAGATCGCCCGGCGCCGACTCGACGAGATGCTGAACGAAGCGCTGATGGACAGCTTTCCTGCGAGCGATCCGATTTCTTCGCTGCAACTCGCCTGAGCAGAATCAGACCGCGCGAAAGCTGGCCCGATACTGGCTGGGTGTCAGACCCAGCCGCCGCACGAAGACCTGACGCATATGTTCGGCGGTGGTGAAACCGGATTCATAAGCCACTACCTTCAGCGGCAGATCGCTGCCTTCGAGGCGGTTGCGTGCCGTGTCGATCCGGGCGCCCTCCACAAAATCTGCCGGCGTCATTTTGGTCTCGAGCTTGAACACCCGCGCGAAGGTGCGCGCGCTCATGCCCGCCACATCGGCCAGTTCATCCACGCTGTGTGCGTCACGCAGATGCGCCATCACATGGGCATGGACTCGCGCGATCGGCGAGTCCGGCTCGGCCGGCGGTACCAGATACGGACTGAATTGCGACTGGCCACCCTGGCGCTGCGCCACCACGACCAGACGCTTGGCCACAGCCAACGCAACGTCCGCGCCATGATCTTCCTGGACCAGTGCGAGACCGAGATCGATCCCTGCGGTGACGCCGGCCGACGTCACCAGCGCGCCGTCACGACTATAGATGCGATCGAACTCCACATGCGCTTTGGGGAAACGCACCGCCAATAGCGGCGCATTCTGCCAGTGCGTCGTCACCGTCTTTCCGTCGAGCAGGCCTGCATGGCCGAGCGCGAATGCCCCGGTGCACACCGAACCATAACGCCCCGCCTGGAGCGCCGCATTGGCCAGCCACTCTGTAAGCTGCGGGTCGGCCTCGGCCGTCGGCAGCCCAGGCCCGCCGGCCACCAGCACCAGATCCCAGGGCTTGTTCGCATTACTGAACGCCAGATCGGCGGATATCCGCAAACCGTTCGATGCACGCTGCGGCGCGCAGTCTGCAGCGACAAGTGTGATGTCGTAGCCGTCGCCCGGCGCAACGAAGCCATTGGCTTCCATGAACACATCGAGCGGACCGGCCACATCCAGCGACTGGACGCCGGGGAATATCGCGAGGGCAACGCTCTTCATGGTGAGGCTTCATTCCAACGGCGAGGACGGGCCCAAGTCATTCTGAATAGATAGTCGTCTTGCGGCAGGAAATCACGGGCGAATGGCAGCTTTGCAGGGTGCGGCGCGATTGCGAGGACACAGCCCCCGGACGACAACGGATGCATCATAGCGACAGTGCAAGGAGCATCCCATGAGCAAGACCATCGCCGGCATCAAAGTCCCCGACAGCGCCCTCGCCCGCCAGGTCGATCAACTGGTGCGCGATACCGAAAGCGATCTTCTGTATCATCATTCCAATCGGGTTTTCCTGTTCGGCGCGCTCGCCGGACAGCGCAAGGGTCTCAAGGTCGATTCCGAGTTACTTTATGTCGGCGCGATGTTTCACGACATGGGCCTGCAGGCGCCTTATGCGAGCAAGGATGAACGTTTCGAAGTCGATGGTGCAAATGCTGCCGCGGACTTTCTGCGCAGCCACAGGATCGATGAGCGCGACATCGACGATGTCTGGGACGCCATCGCGCTTCACACGACACCCGGCATTCCCAAGCACAAACGGCCTGTCGTCGCGCTGGTGACCGCAGGCGTCGAGATGGACGTCCTGGGTCTGGACTACGATGCCTTCACCGAACATCAGCGCCAAGAAGTGTGCACGTGCCATCCGCGCGGCCATGACTTCAAGAACGGGATCATCGATGCGTTCGCTGCAGGGACGATCCACAAGCCGGAGACCACCTTCGGCAACGTCAAGGCCGACGTGCTCGACCTCCGCGACCCCACCTACAAGCGCGCGAATTTCTGCAGCATCATCCTGAACTCGGCGTGGAGCGAATAGACTCCCGGACGCGCATGGCGATCAACGCTGCCACCAGCAGCGTTGCGCCAAAACCTGTGGGGGCGCCGAGGAACGGATAGGCGATCAGGAGCACAGCAGCAAGGCCGAGGACCGGCAGTTCGTGGCTGCGAAAGCCTTCGGCGAGACCGATACGGGCGATGAAGCCGATGGCAATCGCAAGCACCATCACGTCGTACAGGAAAAGGTAGGGCGTCGTGAGCAAGGCGCCGACTGCCAGCGCAGCGGCTTTTAGTTCATAGCGCACGTTGCTGCGCCACAACGACACCAGCACGATCACAACAGCGCCGATCATGATCCACTGGAATGTCCAGGCCAGCGGCTCGCTACCGTCGAAATAGCGCACCAGTGCGAAGATGCTCTGCATCTTGCCCCATGGCGCGCGGCCTTCGGTGAGGAAGGCCTGCGAGAACATCGGCATCCAGTGAAAAAACGCCTGCCAGCTCTCGGTGCCGAAAGCGAGCCACGACACCGCGGCCAGCAGCACGGTGGTGATACCTGCGCTGACAAACGCCTTCCATTGTGACGCCGCGATCAACATCAGCGGAAACAGAAATCCGTATTGCGGCTTGTAGCTGAGCAGGCCCAGACAGATCCCCGACAGGATCGGCCGGGTCGGCAGCAGCACCAGCATCCCGCCGATCAGCGCCGCTGTCAGAAATCCGTTCTGCCCGACAAGGCCGTTGGTCATCACCACCGGAAAAGCCGCAGCCAATAAAAGGCCAAAGGGACGACCGACGATCGCACGCATCGCCGCCAGATACGGCACGAAGCTGACTGCAGCCCAGCCGGCAAAGGCCACGGCATAAGGCAGCTTTGCGAGCAGTGCCGCGATGAACAGGAACGGCGGCGGATAGTGCCAGGCGAAATTGCCGGGATAGGTCTGACCGAGAACAGCGATCTGGACCTTTTTCTGGATGTCCCAGTCATAGGCCCAGGCCGGATGACCATCGAGCACCAATCGCCCGGCAGACCACACATTGACGAAATCGGTGGGCGAGCCGAGGCCGTCTTCATAGATCCAGCCGCGACCGTAGAAGGTCGGGAAGAAGGCGAGATGCAACATCGCCAGGATGATGCAGACAATCAGCAGCGCCGGCGGAATTGGGCCACGCTCGGGTGTCGAAGTCATGGTGAGCGGCGCTGGCATAGGGTCCCCAATGCGCATCAAGGGCGCCGGGCGACAGTGCCGAGGGAAGTTTGAGGAAGGTTTAAGTGGGACGTGGTCCCCAGATCGAGCCTCGCTCCATTTGAGCTACAGATAACAAAAAACGCGGCCTTTCGGCCGCGTTTTGCATATTTGCGTGTGAACGACTTTACGCCTGCGGCTGCGGCTCCAGGCCACCGTCCGGACGCGGGCGCGGCTTGCCAGCGGGCGGCACAGCCGAAGTGCGCGGACCCGACGGCTCCAGCACCGACTCGCGGTTCGGCTTCTTGCCGTTCAGCAAATCCGTGATCTCGTCGCCCGAGAGGGTTTCGAATTCGAGCAAGCCCTTGGCCAGCGTTTCGAGGTCATCGCGCTTCTCGGTGAGGATCTTGGTCGCTTCGTCATAGCCTTCGGCGACCAGACGCTTCACTTCGGAGTCGATCTTCTGCGCCGTGGATTCCGAGACCGCCTGGGTGCGGTTCATCTGCATGCCGAGGAAGACTTCGTCGTTGTTCTCGCCGTACGACACCGTACCGAGTTCTTCCGACAGGCCCCAGCGCGTCACCATCATGCGAGCCAGCCGCGTGGCCTGCTCGATATCGGAGGACGCACCCGAGGTGACCTTGTTGCGGCCGAAGATCAATTCTTCAGCAACGCGGCCACCCATCATGATGGCGAGGCGCGAGGTCATCTGCTCCAGGGACATCGACATCTTGTCGCGTTCCGGCAGCTGCATGACCATGCCGAGCGCACGGCCGCGCGGAATGATAGTCGCCTTGTGGATCGGGTCGGTGGCGACGACGTTGAGGCCGACGATGGCGTGGCCGCCCTCGTGATAGGCCGTCAGCATCTTCTCTTCCTCGGACATCACCAGCGACTTGCGCTCGGCGCCCATCATCACCTTATCCTTGGCCTCTTCGAACTCGCTCTGCGTCACCATGCGCTTGTTACGGCGCGCGGCAGTCAGTGCGGCCTCGTTGACGAGATTCATCAGGTCCGCGCCGGAGAAACCGGGCGTGCCGCGTGCGATGGTCTTGAGGTTGATATCCGGCGCCAGCGGCACCTTGCGGACATGGACCTTGAGGATCTGCTCGCGACCGACGACGTCCGGATTCGGTACCACGACCTGACGGTCGAAACGGCCGGGACGCAGCAGCGCGGGATCCAGCACGTCCGGACGGTTGGTGGCGGCGATCAGGATCACGCCTTCATTGGCCTCGAAGCCGTCCATCTCGACCAGCAACTGGTTGAGGGTCTGTTCGCGCTCGTCATTGCCGCCGCCGAGACCGGCGCCACGATGACGACCGACGGCGTCGATTTCGTCGATGAAGATGATGCAGGGCGCATTCTTCTTGGCCTGCTCGAACATGTCACGCACACGGGATGCGCCGACGCCGACGAACATTTCGACGAAGTCCGAACCCGAAATGGTGAAGAACGGCACATTGGCTTCGCCCGCGACCGCACGCGCGATCAGCGTCTTACCGGTGCCGGGAGGGCCAACCAGCAGCACGCCGCGCGGGATACGTCCGCCGAGGCGCTGATACTTGCCGGGGTCGCGCAGGAATTCGACGATTTCCTGCAGGTCCTGCTTGGCCTCATCGACACCGGCGACGTCCTCGAAGGTGACGCGGCCATGCGCTTCCGTCAGCATCTTGGCGCGCGACTTGCCGAAGCCCATCGCCTTGCCGGCGCCGCCCTGCATCTGGCGCGACAGGAAGATCCACACGCCGATCAGCGCGATGAACGGCAGCCATGAGACGAGCAGCGACACGAACCACGGCACGTTGTCGCCCGGAGCCTTGGCGGTGATCGAGACCTTGGCGTCATAGAGACGCTTGATCAGGGTCGGGTCGCTCGGGGCATAGGTCTGGAAGCTGGAGCCGTTGGTGAAGGTGCCGTGAATCTCGGGACCCTGGATTACGACATCGCGGACGTGATTTTGATCAACTTCGGTGAGGAGCTGCGAGAACGAAATGTCCTGCGAGGCGGTGCGCTGACCAGGATTCTGGAAAAGCGTGAACAGCGCCAGCAGCAACAAAACGATAATGACCCAGAGGGCAAAATTGCGCAGGTTCGCGTTCATCGATCTTCCTTCGTCGCCGCGCGAAATCGCGGCCTTATTCCCTTGTGGGTCGCCACAAGGGTTCACCCTGGGTCGGTCCGATACAATCTAGGTGCGACCGAGGGCGCTGCCAAGGGAACTGGGATGGACTATTTAACGCATCTACGCGCATTTCCGGTTCAAATAATGGCAGTGCTGACAGGGTTTTCCCACGGTGGTTAAGGTACTGTGGGGCCACAGGTAGGTCTTTGCACTCAATCGGCGCGGCGACGCCTGGGCGGCGCCGGAACGATTCTCAGGCGGTCCTGCGTCAGCGTGATCATGGCACCGGCGAGCGTCTGCTTCAGCAGAGTACCTTTCCCGCCCGATCGCGCGGCCTGAACGATGGCGAATACAAGCGTTTCGACCTTGCCGAGCTCGGCCGGCCCTTCGTGCCCGACCTGATCGATCATCCGCAGCAACAACCGAACGCGAATTTCCTCCGCGAGCCCCGCAAATGCTCGCGCATCGATGGCTTCAGGCACCCTGCCCGGGCTGTGCAGTGCCAGAAACCGCTCTGCCCCGTCGACCATCAGCTCCAGCGCGGCATCGGCACGCCGGAGCCGCGTCGCCAGCCGGGCGAGGTTACGCGAATCGAAGCCCTCGGACGCCAGCGCTGGCATCAGAGCCCGCAGCCGCGGACGGGTGTAGCTCGGATCGGAGTTACTCGGATCGGTCGCGAAGTCGATTTTCGCTTTGGTCA
This sequence comes from Tardiphaga sp. OK245, assembly GCF_900108575.1. Lineage (NCBI taxonomy): Bacteria > Pseudomonadati > Pseudomonadota > Alphaproteobacteria > Hyphomicrobiales > Nitrobacteraceae > Tardiphaga > Tardiphaga sp. OK245. The sequence goes on from NZ_FNWZ01000004.1 coordinate 400,306, forward strand.
GCGTGGCAACAAGCTGCGCCTTCGCGATGTGCAAAAAGGGACGCGCGAGCTGGATGCCGTCACGCTCGGTTAGTCGCGCCATGCCTGCGAGCCCGGCGATACCGCTGCCCCGCGCCATCCGCATCAGCAGGGTCTCGGCCTGATCGTCGCGGGTATGAGCAGTCAGTACATGGAATGCTCCGACGCTGCGCGCGGCCTTGGCAAGCAGCAGATAGCGCGCATCGCGGGCCGCGGCAGGCAGTCCGGTTTTCGGCTTGGCGCCAGTCCAGCGAAGAGTGCGGTGAGGAATATCGAGAGATGCCGCGAGCCGCTTCACGTCGCGGGCCTCGCGGGCCGCTTCAGGTCGTAAACCATGGTCGATGGTCACGGCAATAAGGTCGGGGCCGCGTTTGAGCGCACGCCGCCAACGCGCGGCGAGCCACATCAGGGCGACGGAATCAGGACCGCCGGACACGGCCAGGACCAATGCTGGTGCGGACGCCCAGTCAGCGAATAGCTGTTTCGCCATCTGGGCCGAAATCGGCGACTGGTCGTCGTCGGACATGCGCGTCGGAACCGGTTGCGACCCGGCTCATCGTCCGGGGCGATCACCTAGCACTTAACGCGTTTTTGCTCGCGGTCCACGCCCTGTTTCACGCCAGCCGAGGCGCGGGGATATTTCCGTGTCACTTCACCGAAGGCGGCACAGGCCGCTTCCTTTTCCTTCAGCGCGGCCAGCGACTGGCCGAGCCGTAGCAACGCATCGGGCGCCTTGGCAGAGGTGTCGTATTTCGTGGTCACGCCCAGGAATGTCTCGGCGGCATCGCGATATTTCTGGCGCTGGAAGAAGCTCTCGCCGAGCCAATACTGCGAATCCGCAATCATTGGATCACCGGGATATTTCTGGGCGAAGTTGCGCATGGTCTCTTCGGCCAGCGCGTAATCACGACGCTGCATATAGCCGATGCCGAGATCGAACTCGTCCTTCGGGGTCGCGCCCGGCGGTAAGGTCGTCAGTGCTGGCGCTGCTCCGGCCGGGGTGGCATTACCCAGCGGGAGCGGCTCGCCGGCTCCACGACCGCCCTGTACACCGACCGGTGCGTTTGCGGGCATAGGCTGCTGCCCGCCACCCAGCGCGCGCGGCACGCCCGGCGCATTGGGGTTTGCATTGGGATCGAACGCATCGTTGCGACGGCCAGCGCGAGGAGCTGGCGCGGGATCCTGAGCAATTGGTGCAGGTGCCGCGATCTGCGGCTGTTGCTGATTGTAACCGGGCTGCGGTGCCTGCTGCACCGGGGCGGCAGCGATATTGGGCCGGCCGCCGGCAGCACCGGGAGGCGCACCGGCCGGGGCGCCGCCGGCCTGCAGCTGCCGAAGCTGATCCTCGAGCTGGCGGTTACGGAACTGCAGCTCCTCGTTCTGGCCGGTGAGCTGCCGCAGCTGGTTCTGCAACCGCTCGATCTGCAAGCCCTGATCGGCATCGTCGTCGCCCGACTGCTGGCCGTAGCCCTGCTGACGGGGAGCCGGTTGACCGAACAACTGCGCCCAAACCGGCGAAGCCGTGACGAGCAGCATGGAGACGAGTGCGGCGCCGGCGAGCGAATGAGATCTGGATGACATTTGAGCCTGAAAATGACCGGTTTCGCGCCCCATTGGCGCGCATCACGATGAGGATTTCACTACGCCAAAAATGTGACTTTCGACAGCGACAAAGGCGCCCGTTGAAAACAAAAACGGCGCCTGCCCCGGGGGCAGACGCCGTTTTGTTTGATATCAGACGTCGCTTACGCGCCGGCGTTCAGCACGGTGACCGCACGGCGGTTCTGCGACCAGCACGAGATGTCGTTACACACCGCGACCGGACGTTCCTTGCCGTAAGAGATGGTGCGCATCCGGCTGGCATCGATCCCGCGCGAGGCCAGGAAGGTGCGAACCGACTGGGCACGGCGGGCGCCGAGGGCAATGTTGTATTCGCGGGTGCCGCGCTCGTCCGCATGACCTTCGATGGTGAAGGAATAGCGGTTGTACTGCTGCAGCCACTGCGCCTGCTTGTCCAGGGTCGCGATCGCCTGCGGCGACAGTTCGGTCTGATCGCTCTCGAAGAACACGCGATCGCCGACATTGACGACGAAGTCCTGCTGGCTGCCCGGCGTGGCGGCATTGGCCATCGCGCCATCGGCACCCAAACCGTTCTTGTTGGCGCAGGCGCCCATCGACAGCGCCACGGCCAGCACTGCAGCCAGTTTTAATCCCTGGAGGATACGCATCTGATGCTTCATTCCCGGAGCCTCCACGCTCACGCTTTACCCAACTGTCATTCGGTCTACAGGGCGTTGGTTAAGCGAACGTTCCGTCAACCTTGATGAGGTGTTGCCAAAACCGATCAAAAGCCACAGGCCGCGAAAAAGCAACGACGTGGTTAATGGTTGGCAAATGTGGCGCGACGGTGAAGGTTCTGAGAAAGCAGCTGGTTTTAGGCAGAATCCTGCGGCGGGACTGCTGGGATAGTCAGCAATGGCCAGCGATGGGACCGTCGCCCCCCTCACCCTCAGGTGCGGGGCAACATCGCGGCCTGGGCGATATGGAACTCGGATGAATGAAGATCCGGCGCCAGGGGCTCGCTCTTGCGCTCGAACAGAGCCCGCTGCTCGAAGAGACTGGAGCGGAAATGCGGGTAGCGCATAAAAATGCGTTCGCGCACCGCGGCGTAGTCGGCCGCCATCAGGCATAACGGCTTGGTCAGCGTCGGATAGGGCCGCGGCTCGCACATCGGCGTCTGCAGAAAAACCTTGCGATAGAATGCGCGATGCTCGGCGCGCACGGTCGCCGTCCCGATATCGGCTTTGAAATAGCCGCAGGCTACATAGCCCAGCCGAACCGTCATATAGGGCAGTTCAGGAAACTTGGTGCGGTTGTTCGGGTCGGCCACGAAGCGGTTCGGGTCGACGATGATCTTCCCCTTGTCCAGCTCGGGACGCAGCAAGTCCCCGAATGCATCGACGGCAGGCGTTTCCGGATTGTCCGGCGTCGCTACGCTAACGCGCAGCGAACTGGCGAGCTCGCCATCAACGAATATCCCGAAAGTCCATGAATTCGGCAAATCGTCGAAACGGTCGGCGAGACGGCGATCCGCGCGAGGCTCGATGGCTCCCTCATGGAGATAGGCTCTATAGCGCAGGCTATAGATCGCCTCTTTCTCAGCTTCGGTTTCGGCAAGACGGTAGTCAACCCGGTCGAGAATATCGCTGCGCTTCGAAGCTTCAGTCGCTTGATCGGCCGAAGCCATCATTCCGTCTCCTACGCACCAACGCCATGACTACGCGAGTAAGGAAAGGTTAAAGCTTTCTTAAAAGTTGTCAAAGGTTCTGCCACAATGTGGTTAACCCTTTTGGCCTATTCGGCGCGCGAAACGAATGGAAATGGAAATTCGAGAGTGTGGCCCGCGGCTGGTCAGGCCGGTGCGCGCGTGGCCTCGACATTGGCGCCGGGCTCGATCACGCGACGTCCGTGGGATGCGTCCAGGAGCTGCCTGATCCGGGTCGCAGGCACCGGGCGGCTGAACAGATAGCCCTGCGCCTCGCTGATCGTGCCATCGGCACTGATCAGCTCGAGTTGCTCGTTGGTCTCGATGCCTTCGACGACAACCGTCATTCCCAGATCGGCACTGAGGCGCGCAACGCCGCGCAGCAGCGTCAACGGACGGTCCGTATCGATCCCTTCGAGGAATGAGCGATCGATCTTCACCTTCTGCAGCGGGAAATTGTGCAGATAGCTCAGGCTCGAATAGCCGGTACCGAAATCGTCGAGCGAAATCCGACAACCTGCTGCGTGAAGCTGCGCGAGGGCATCGTGGGTCCACTGCGTATTACGCAGCAGCGACGATTCGGTGATCTCGATCTCGAGACGACGCGCCGGCAGCCCGGACACATCGAGGGCGTAGCGTACCTCGCTCAACACATCGCGCTGATGAAACTGCTGCGACGAGAAGTTGACGGCGACGCTGACCGCGTCCGGCCACTTCATGCATTCGATACAGGCCTTGCGCAAAATCCAGCGGCCAAGATCGACGATCAGGCCCATGTCTTCTGCGACGGGAATGATATCGACCGGCGAAACAGTGCCGCGGACAGGATGATTCCAGCGCAGCAGCGCTTCGCAGGTCGAGATGCGTCCCGACTTCAGATTGACCAGCGGCTGGTAGTAAATCTCGAATTCTTCATTGGCGAGCGCCTGGCGCAGATCCAGTTCGAGCACGCGGCGCGCCTCGACCGTCTGGGCCATCTCGTCGCGGAAGAAGCAGAAGGTGCCACGGCCGGAGGCCTTCGCACGATACAACGCCATATCGGCGTTCTTCAAAAGGTTGTCGGCGCTGACGTCGGGTTCCGTCAAGGCGATGCCGACGCTGGCGCCGATCTCGACCTGATGATTGTCGACCTCGTAGCGCTCACTGAGCCGTTCGACGATGCGACGCGCCAGATCGGCTGCATCATGATTTGTCTTGATGGCACGTTGGAACACGACAAATTCGTCACCGCCGAAACGAGCCACGAAGTCATCCGCGCGCAACATTTCGCGCAGCCGATCGGCGACCATGCACAACAGCTGATCACCGCATGGATGACCAAGCGTATCGTTGACCTGCTTGAACTGATCGAGATCGACGAACAGCAGGGCCGACAGCGTGGATTGGTCCGAGCTCTTCAGCATGCGGCCGATTTCGTTCCGGAAACTGACCCGGTTCGGCAGCCCCGTCAATTCGTCGAAACGCGCCATGTGGCTGATACGCGCTTCGGAATTGCGGCGCTCGGTAATATCTTCAAGCAGAACGACCGTGCCGCCGCCGACCATCGGCTGAAACTTCCACGACAATGCACGTTCACTCTCGTGGGCATGATCAAGGGTCGTGATTTCGGCTGCCTTCGAGCTTTCAATCTCGGTGATGATGGTCATCGCGCTGGCCGATGACACTGTCCCTGCATTGACGCAGAGCGAGACGACTTCGCGAGCAGTCACGCCGCGCTGCACGAGATCCTCTGAAATCTCCATCATCGCGGTAAAGCGATTGTTGAGCACCGCCAACCGACCATCGGCGCCGAACATGCACAGGCCGTTGGGCATATTGTTCAGCGCCGTATCGAACTGGCCGGCGATGGAGCCGACCCGCTCGGTGGCCAGCAGCGCTTTGACGTAGACGTCATGCAGACGAAGCGTGATCCGGCGCAGGCCGACAAAGAACAGGACGTTCAGAAACGCAAAGCCGATATAGTAGAAGTCACCGTGGATAATCAGCGCCAGCGCCATCGGACCGCACGCCAGCAGCACCTGCAACTGCGCGATCTTCGGACGGCCATAGGTTCGGCCGGCACCGGCCGCGATATAGGCGACGGTGACTGCCGTACCCAGCATATGCGCGACCGGATCATCGCTGCCGAGCAGAACGACCCAGCACCACAGGCCCAACGCGGCTGCATAGAGCGAGCCGCCAACCATGTAATTGAATTCCCAGCGGATCGCCTCGTCAGGCGTCAGCGCGGTCTCGCGCTTTTCATAGCGGCTAAGCTGAAGGGCCCGCAAAGCGCCAATGACGATGATCAGGGCGGCGCATGGCCACAGCAAAGGGTTGCCGGTCTTCACCGCAGTCATGACTGCGCCGGTCCCGGCGCAGACCGCACCGGCCAGCATCGGAATCGGGTTTTCGAACAAGGAATCGACGAGCGCCGTGTAGATCGACGGCGACATCGATTTGCTGTTCGTCCGGTTGTGGTCGGCGAGCTGCATCGGGCGTAAATGCGTCCTGTTCAGGCGCACATTGGTACCGGGTCCTGATGAAGTCTTTCTGAGGGAACATCGTTAGCGAACTGTTTACGCATTCGCATAAACAGCAAATCTGCTCGTGATTTCAGCGCGGTGGGCAAAGTTTGCCGGGAATAGCCGGTAATCCGCCCGTCGTCGCCAATCGTTTGTTTACGATAGTAATGGCGACCAGGCCGGGTCGGACGCGAAGCCGGGGGTCGGGACCTTGAGCTCGTTGCGGCCGGACACGTCGACCGTAAACAGTGACGGGCCCCCGCCCGTATCGCGGAAGAACATGATCACGCGACCGTTCGGCGCGAAGGTCGGACCCTCATTATGATAGCCCGACGTCAGCAGCCGCTCACCGGAGCCATCGGGCTTCATGATGCCGATCGAGAACTGCCCGCCGCCCTGCTTGGTGAAGGCGATATAGTCGCCGCGCGGCGACCAGACCGGGGTCGAATAGCTGCCTTCGCCGAACGAGATGCGCTGGGCACCGCCGCCGGTGGCCGCCATCGTATAGATCTGCGGTTTGCCGCCGCGATCGGATTCGAAACAAATCCGTGCCCCGTCCGGCGAATAGGACGGCGAGGTATCGATCGCCGGCGTATCAGTCAGGCGCGTCGTCGACTTCGACCGCAGATCCATGACGAACAGGTTCGAATTGCCGCCCTGCTGCAGGCTCATGATGACACGCTGGCCATCCGGCGAGAAACGCGGCGAGAACGACATGCCCGGGAAGTTGCCGACAACCTCACGCTGGCCTGTCTCGATATTGAAGAGATAGACCTTGGGATCACCCTGGCCGAATTCCATATAAGTGATCTCTTGCGTCGACGGCGAGAAACGCGGCGTCAGCACCAGATCCGCCCCGCGCGTCAGGTAGCGCACATTGGCACCGTCCTGATCCATCAGGGCCAATCGCTTGACGCGGCGCTCCTTGGAGCCCGTTTCGTCAACGAAGACCACGCGGCTATCGAAATAGCCTTTCTCGCCGGTCAGGCGCTCATAGATCTGGTCGGAAATGATGTGGGCGATACGACGCCAGTATTCCGGCGAGGTGAAATATTGCTGGCCAGCCAATTGCTGACCGGTGGCGACGTCCCACAGCCGGAATTCGGCCTTCAGGCGACCATCGCCCTGTCGGGTCATGCGGCCAGTGACCAGCGCCTGCGCATTGACGGTCTTCCAGTTCACGAAGTTCGGCGGCGCGTCGATATTGATGGCCTTCTCGACGAAGGCGGCCGGATCGATCGGCGCGAACAGGCCGCTGCGCTTCAGATTGTTGGTGATGACCTGGGAGACGCCGACGCTGACTTCGTTATCCGCACCGGTGCCGGCGGAGAAGTTCGGGATCGCGATCGGCAGCGGCGCGACATTGCCTTCCGTGATCTGCACGCGCGCCTGCCCGAAGGCGGTTCGCGCACTGGTGCCCATCAGCAGACCTGTCGCCGCCATTCCTGTGATGATCTGTCGGCGACTTGGGCGAAACAACATCGGGGGCAATCCATTCTTGTCGGTCATTATTGCGGGCTTTGCTCGGTATTCGTGATCGTCACCAGGAGTGACGTGCTCATGACCGTCGTTCGGTGAAAACGGGTTCGAAAAACTTCCACTCGTCAAAAAACGCCGTAGGCAGTTTATACGGCGCGCATTCGATGATCGCACGCAGTGCGCTCTCCTGATAGACGCGGAAATACGGCGTCGATGGATTGCTGATGGCAACCGGCGTCGTTTCCAACGACCCATCACGCCTCAGCTTGACGCTGAAAATCGACTCGGTCATCTGCGCTTCGATGCCGCCATAGGGCTTCTTCCAGCAGCGCTCGACCTGCGACTTGAACATTGCGCCCCAAGTGGCGACGTTGTTGCTCGCATTGCCTTTCGCCAAACCCAGAGCCTCGTTCGGATTGAGGTCGGACCCCGTCACCGAATTCCGGGTCGGATCGCGCTTATCGATCAGCGCCGCGATCTTTGACTGATCGAACACGCGCTCGGCCTTCTTGGCCTCTGCTGCCTTGGCCTGTGCTTCGGCCTTGGCTTTCGCTTCGGCGTCAGCCTTGGCTTTGGCCTCAGCCTTCGCTTTGGCTTCTGCTTTAGCCTTGGCTTGCGCTTCGGCCTTCGCCTTGGCTTCTGCCTGCGCCTTGGCGTCAGCCTCGGCCTTCGCTTCAGCCTCTGCCTTGGCGTCGGCAACCGCCGCCGCTTTGGCTTCTGCCTCTGCCTTGGCATCGGCCGCGGCTTTCGCTGCAGCCTCGGCTTTTGCCGCAGCCTCCGCCTTCGCCGCTTCGGCCGCCGCTTTCTCGTCAGTTTTCGGCTGTTCCTTCGGCGCCGTCTCGGTGATCACCGGCGGCTTCTTGTCGTCGATCTTGCCGACGGTATCCTCGACCGGCGGCTTGGCCTCGGCAACCTTCTCTACCTTCGGCTTCGGATTTTCCTTCTTGCCGGTCTTTTGACCGACCATGGACTGGCTTTCGACGCTGATGTCGACCCCGACGGAATCCTCCGGCATCACTTCCAATGCCTTGGAAGAGAACGTGAGAAGTCCCCACCCGATCACGATGACGTGCAGGGCTACCGATGCGATGAGTGTCTTGTCGACCTTCACGATCAGATTTCCAATCCTGCTCCTGCCCAGATCAACCGGCTGTTCCACGAGCTTACGTCCCCTGCTCCGGCAGGATCACGATATTGGCCTTGAATCCGGCAGAGCGAACAGTGCCGAGCAATTTCATCATGTCCGTGTAACAGACGTCCTTGTCACCACGGAGAAACACGGTGTTGTCTGTTTCCGAACGCGTCGCCCGGATCGCCTTGATCTTGGCGTCGAGCTCACTCACCGGCACCAGGGCGTCGCCGACATACATTTCGACCGCCGAATTACAGCCACCGCCGGTGCGCTTCACCGACACGGTGAGCGGCGGAGCATTCTGCGATATCGACTTGCCGCCGCTCGCGATCGGCAGGTCGATATCGATGGTCGAGGTCATCAGCGGCGCCGACACCATGAAGATGATCATCAACACGAGCATGACGTCGACCATCGGGGTGACGTTGATCTCGGCCATGACGGCAGCACGCCGGCGCCCGCGCCGACCTCCGCCACCACCGCCCGAGCCCATATTCATCCCCATGACAGGGTGCTCACTTCAAGGTTCAATTCGTCACCCATCAGACGCGCTCGTCGATCTGGCGCGACAGGATCGCTGAAAACTCGTCGGCAAACCCCTCCAGGCGCTGGGCCTGTTTGTTCACTTCTGACGTGAATTTGTTGTAGAAAATAGTCGCCGGGATGGCGGCGATAAGGCCGATGGCCGTGGCAAACAGCGCTTCCGCGATGCCTGGTGCGACCACCGCCAGCGATGTGTTCTTGGACGCCGCGATCGCCTGGAAGCTCGACATGATGCCCCAGACGGTGCCGAACAGACCGACGAAGGGGCCGGCCGAACCGACCGTTGCCAGCACCAGAAGCCGGCGCTCGAGCCGCTCAACCTCGCGGGCGATGGAGACGTTCATCACCTTGTCGATGCGCATCTGCAGACCGGTGAAGGAGCGCGCCTGGCTTTCGAAAGACCGCTTCCACTCGCGCATCGCCGCGACGAAACACGCCGCCATCGACTGCGTCGGCTTGGCGGACAGCGCGCGGTACAGATCCTCGATGGACTCGCCGGACCAGAAGGCCTGCTCGAACCGGTCCATCGCGCGGCGTGTGCGCGCATACAGGAACATCTTGTCGATCGCGATCGCCCAGACCCACACCGAACAGCCCAGCAGTCCCAGCATGACCGCTTTCACGATCCAGTGGGCCTGCAGGAACAGCGCGATCAGCGAAACGTCGGATGAAGCCAGCGGCAGGGCTGACTGCGCCACATCGGCCGGATTCATGAACGGTATCCTCTCAACGCAAAAATCCTCAATTTGCCAGCGACTTGCTCATCGCTGGTGCCGCGGCCACGCATCGCGCGCGGCGCGGAACGCCAGTGCAATGTTCTTGTTGTGTCGCATGGAGGGCTTGTCCGAAGCCGAGCCCTAAATTCCCTGCCAACATGTCAAAACAAGGGCTTGCACGCGTTTCTGCGGCTTTTAACAGACGCCAGTCATGGTTAATGCAGAGTTACCAAAGCGTGTTTTGGCCGAGAAATGAAGCGGTATTCGCTTGTTCGTGAAGGGCCCGTGACAAAGCAAAACCGCCCGCCTGAATGATCAGACGGGCGGCGATGTCGGCATCGGGCGAAGGGGGCGCTACCGCCTGACGCCTATCAGTTTCGGGCTGTTAGCCCTGCGGCTGATTGTTATCCGATGGCGGGGTCGGCTTTGGTCGGTGCTGCGCCATGAACTGGTCGAACTCTTCCTTGTCCTTGGCGTGACGCAGACGATCGAGGAAGTTCTTGAATTCGTGCTGTTCTTCCTCGAGGCGGCGCAGGGTTTCGACGCGATATTCGTCGAAGGCGCGGTTGCCCGAGGTCGGCGGGCCGAAGCCGAAGCCCGACCCGAAGCCTGAGCGCTCCATGCGGTTGCGCATGCGCTCCATCTTGTACTGCATTCGCTCCATCTTGTTCTCGAAACGGCCGTGACGATCCCAGCAACCCATTTTTCTGCTCCCGAGTGTGAAGAAGAGAAGTGCGAGGCCAACCGGCCACCAGATGATAAAACCGAGCACGATCAATACGATGTGCCATGGTGAGCGCATCTGGTAGGACACCCGATCATCGGCGGGTGGACCCCATCGATTGTAATCTGCAGCGTTGGCCATTTTCCTCTCCATCAGCGGCACCATGCCGCTTGTGAATGTAAATAACATTTACATACGTAGCTCACGGCCAGATTTTGTCAAGGCGACCGCAAGGGGAGCGCCGCGAATTATTTTGGGGCGGTTCCCCAAGGACCCGATTTGGGCGCTGTAGATGTGTCGGACTTGTGGACGTTTTGGTCGGTTGGAAAGCCCAGTCCGCGCAAATAAATCAGCGCGCCGGCCTCCAGCAGGTCGTCCGGCGACATCGGCAGCTTGCGCCGCGCGGCATCGCCGCGGCCGAACAGCGAGGCCACGCCATGCGCCAGCGACCAGATATGCAGCGCCATCATCATCGCCGGTGGACGCGTCACACCGGGCGGCGTCAAGGCGGCCAAACGTTCTGCCGCCGCACGGATGACACCGAAGGCGCGTTCTCCCGCCGCGGCGAGTTCAGGACTGGAATCTACGGGGATTCCGGATTCAAACATCGCCGAATAGAAGGCCGGTTCAGTGCGGGCGAAGTTCAAATACGCCTTGCCGATCCGCTCGAAAGCCGTGACCGTATTCGGACGGCCATCATCCCACGCCGCCGTCAGCACCAGCTCGAACTGCTCGAAGCCACGCTGCGCGATGCTGGCGAGAAGATCGTCGCGATCGCGGAAATGGCGATAGGGCGCGGCCGCGCTGACGCCGGCCGTGCGCGCGGCATCGGCGAAGGTGAAGCCCGCAGGCCCCTTCTCCGCAATCAGCCCCAGCGCTGCCTGCAGCAGGGCCTCTTTCAGATTTCCGTGGTGATAACCGCGCTCGCCGCGGCTGTCTTTGCGCCAGCTCATGTGAAGGGCTTTAACATGAGCCGGGCCAAAAGGTCACACCAAAACGGTGTGACCGGCGCAAATTCCCTCAACAAATCAACGCCCGCCGCATGCGGAAATCCTGCGGCAGGCATGCGGCCGTGTTGCGACACGACCGTTTCATGCCCGTCGCAGTGATTTTGCCTCAGCCGAGCCGCTTTGCGGTGGTCTGCATCACCTCGAATCCTGAGGCGACGGCCTGCACGTCCTCCGGATAATCGGCCATTTCCTGCACCTGGCGGACCTCGATCACCTCGTTGGGCGTCGCCGGGCAGCGACTGGCCCAGGCGATGGCCTCGTCGCGCGAGGCGACGTCGATCATCCAGTAGCCGCCGAGCACTTCTTTGGATTCCGCGAACGGCCCATCGGTCACCACCGGCTTGCCGGATGGAAAGGACACCCGCGCGCCCATCGACGGCGGGTGCAATCCGTCGCAGGTGATCAGCACACCGGCATCCATCAGCGCCTTGTTATAGGCCATCATCGCGGCGACGCGCTCGACATCCTCCGGCACGGTGCCCGGCGCCGCAGTCTCATAGCCGCTGGGGATCATCAGCATCATGAATCGCATGGACATTATCCTCGTTGATCTCGTCGCTTATTTCTTGGCGGCTTGCGCGCGCAGGCGCTCTTCCTTCTCGCGCAATTCGGGTGTGAGGGCGTCACCGAAATCCTCGGCCGCAAACACCTGACGGATCTCGATCTCGTCGCCGGCCGCAAACGGCGCGCGCTTCATCCACGCGATCGCCTCGTCCTTCGAGGCGACGTCGATCAGCCAGAAGCCCGCTATCAGATCGCGCGTCACATCGAACGGCCCCTGCTTCACCACTGGCTCACTGCCGGTAAAGGTGATGCGCGCGCCTTTCGACGTCGGGTGCAGCCCCTCGCCGGCCTGCATCACGCCGGCATTGCACATCTCCTCATTGAACTTGCCCATCGCGGTCAGCAGTTCCGTCGTCGGCATCACGCCGGCTTCGGTGTCCTTGTTCGCATGCACGATCACCATGAAACGCATCGGTCTCTCTCCGTTGGAAGGTTCGACTGCAAGGATGACGAAGCAGCTTTTGCCAGTCCGACATGACCGGTGAAATTATTTCAGACGTCATGACCAATAGATTTTTTCCTTCAACCATGGTCAGCGGCAATCCCGCTGCGAAATTGGGCTATGCTGCTGCCCAATCGGCCTGGTCCAGGCTTCTACAATTACCGGATCACAACTGGCCGCCCGTGTGGCTCTCCCGGAAACGCAATCATCGCTCAACAGCATTTCGAATGATCGACTAGCGCGACGCCCGATCATCTTTCAGCGCATCTGCGAATTCGGTCACGATTGCCTTTATCAGGCGGCCGCTGAATCTATCCTTTTGCCACAGCGCCGTCATCTCGACAGGAGATGGCTCCCACCCCGTCAGGACGCGAACAAGCGCACCGGATGTCAGTGCGGCTTCAACCAAAAAGAATGGCAGGTTGGCAATCCCGAGGCCCGCAATTGCTGCGTCCACCAATATCGTCTGCCGGTTGATCGCAAAGCCGATTTTGGGATGGACAGTTGCAGTCACGCCTTTGTCGTTTCGCAGGTCCCATTCGACCAGATCGCGACGGATCGCAAGCGCGGGAATTTCCCTGAGGTCCTGCGGCTCGTTCAAACTGGAGTGCGCCGATAAAAAGTCCGGGCTGGCGACCAGCACTCTCGGCAAGGTGGCAATTCTCCTGAAGACCAGTTCGGAGTCCGCGACCGGCCCCATCCGAACCACCAAGTCATATCCTTCCTCAATCAGCGACACTCTGCGATCGGCAAGCGTTATCTCAATCGTGACATCGGGATGTCTGACTCCGAACCGGATCAACGCAGGCGCAAGCACTGCAGTGGCGATATCGGGCGGCAAGGAAAGACGAATGTTGCCCGACAGGGCTGCGCGCTCGTCCTGAACCTCGGCTACGGCCTCTTCAGCGAGCGAGAAGGCCGCACGGCTTCGTTCGAAAAGTTGCTGCCCCTGCTCTGTGAGCACGACGCCCTTTTTCGTCCGCCGGACGAGTCGGACGTTCAAGGTATTTTCCAGCACCGACAGTCGCCGGGACAGCGTCGCTTTCGGAATGCCCGTCGCACGCTCGGCCGCCGCGAGCCCTCCCGCCTGGACGATGCGGGTGAATAGCGCAAGGCCGTCGAAATCTCCGAAGATTGTCATGTTCCATTTATGAAACATGATGAGGTCATTTTTCAAGTCTGCCGCAGGCTTTGTTTCATTTCTACCCTTATGGGCGAGCAATGACGCTCTTTGAGCCAAACGAGGTCAGATCATGCCCAAGTACTTCACCCCGGAAAATTCCGCGCTTCTGCTCATCGATCATCAGATCGGCACGATGCAGTTGATCAAGAACATCGACGTCGCCCGGGCCAAGCGCATGTCGCTGGCACTGGCGAAAACAGCGAGCATCCTGAACATTCCAACCGTCCTGACGTCGAGCCAGGAAGATCGCCTGCAGGGGCCGCTGTTGCCGGAGCTGCAGGAGATCCTGCCAGACGCCTTCAAAGCGCGCGTCAAGCGCGAAGGCATCGTCAATGCCTGGACCGACGTCAACTTCAAGGCAGCGGTGGAAGCGACGGGACGAAAGAACCTGATCATGGCCGGCGTCACGACCGACGTCTGCCTCGTCTTCCCGGCGATCGATGCGGTGACCGAAGGCTACAGCGTCCAGGCAGTCATGGACGCTTCCGGGTCTCCATTCGAGCTCTCCGAGGATATGTCCCGCCGGCGCATGCAGGATGCTGGCGTTGTTTTAACAGCAACCAACACGATGATCGCCGAGCTCGCTCAGAACTGGGGCACGCCCAATGGGCAAAAGCTCATCCAGTTGCTGTTCACCGAGGTCCTTCCGCCGATCAATCCGTAACGACATCGCGCCCGCCGAAGCTGGAGCCTCATTGGTTCTGATTGAAGCAGAACCGGGCTCCAGCTTTTTGTTTGACGCGTTTTCTTGACGCGAACCGGCATCCACTTCGCTCGAAAACGCGATAAGGAGAAAAAACATGACCTCAGCACCAACCATCGCAGGGATCGGTGTCGTCTCGCCCGAAAGCCATCAGGTCCGGTCGCAAGGGCCATTCCAGTTGCGTCGAATCCATCCCGGTATCTCTCTGGGACAGCCAAATGACGCAGGCTTCGGCGGGCTTGGCGTTATCGACCACGCCCGGCTGCAACCCGGCCTCGTCGTGAGGATGCACGAGCATCGCAATGACGAGATCATAAGCTACATGCGCGCAGGCCGCATGCAACACACCGACTCCGCCGGAAAGAGTGAACTTATATCGCCCGACCGGTTGATGGTGATGAACGCAGGCCGCGGTTTTCATCATGAAGAACGAGTTGTCGGAGACGACCAGATCGAAATGCTGCAGATTTTCGTTCGGCCTGAGGCCGCAGACGAAGAGCCAATCGTTCAATTTGTCCAACTCGATGAGATCAAGCGAAACGATCAATGGCGGTTGCTGACCGGACCGAAAGGATCCGACGCCCCGACCTTCGTACGTCAGGCCGTCTATTTGTACGATACCCACTTATCGGCAGGTCAAAGTATCGACCTCCCGTCCAAACCCGGGTTCGATCGTTGGCTATATGTTTTTCAGGGCAGAATATCTGCGGGACAGCACGACGTCGGAACACATACCGCGCTGATGCTTGCCGCGGATCAGGCCGAGATGAACGTTACCGCCGTCCAGGAAACGGACCTCGTTGTTTTCCTCGTCGATCGGAACGCGAAGTTCTCGCGTGGAGGAACTATCAGCGGCTGATCCGAATGGATGGTTCGGATCTTGTCCGCGCTCATATGATTGCGACCTTACGACGCCTGCTTCTGGAATACCCCATCCCTGTATGTCGCGCCGAAATACACATCGATCGACCGGATGAGATCGCCCTCGAAGCCGAAGACTTCGGTATTGCGAAAGCTCTTGCCGTCCTTCGCCACGCAACGATAGGTCACGAAAGCCGTATCGCCATCGACGGCGATACGCTCAAGATCATGCTGCGCGATCCAGTCGGCGACACGCCAGCAGCGGGCGAAATAGGTCACCTTGTCGATCCCGTCATCGAACGGGCTCGTAAAGGTGAAGTCGTCCGTGAACGCATCTTCGACGGCCTTGCGGTCATTGCGCAGATAGGCTGCAAACAAGTCTCGGATGATCCTGGCCTTGTCGGCACTCATGATGCTCACTCCTCCGGAAACATGTGTGCGTACGGCTCCGCCTCCTTCACCACCCGTGCGAATGATGGACGCGCCAGCAACCGGCCGAGATAGGCGGAGACGTTGCGATGCGCGTCTCCGAACGGATGCACCTTGTTCGCGTAATAGAGCGCCGGCGCAGCCGCACAGTCGGCGAGCGTGAACGCTGTGCCCATCGCCCACACGTTCGTCGCCATCTGCCTGTTGATCATGCCGTAGGACGTGGTGAGCTGGGCCCGCGCCATGGCGACGCCATGCGGATCCTTCTTGTCAGCCGGCACCAGACGGTCGCCGACGATCTTCTGCGTCGGCGTGTGCACATAGAGATCATAGAAGCGGTCGCGTAACCGCATCTGCAGGCCGGCGTCGCCATCGGGGATGAAACGCGTGCGGCCGGGAAAATGCCGGTCGAGAAACTCGATGACGATGGAGGACTCCGGCACGATCGCGCCGCGCGCATCGTCCTGCAGCACGGGGAATTTGCCGATCGGCCACAGTTTCAACAGCGCAGCACGCTCGGCTTCGTCGCCGAGATTGACCATATGCGGCGTGAACGGCGTGTCGTTCTCGTACAGCGCAACCAGCGTCTTCCAGCAATAGGACGACAGCGGATGGAAATGCAGTGTGAGGGACAAGGGAACCTCCTGTCAGGATGGATGAAATACATCGCCGCTGCATGAGCCTGGCGAATGACGTCAACCAAGGACGAATGGGCTCGACGCGTCCCGACAAGTATCGGCCTATTTTCGCGACAGGGGAGCCAAAATCCTTCCATGGGGGCCTTGGACATATTCAGAGCTCGAAAAGTAGAACGATACTAAGCTGGCAGCCTGTGGAAATGGCCATTTGCCGTTCACACCGCTTCACGCGCGCGTTACCGACTTAGCTGAAAATTAGCTAAGGAGCGTAAGCGTGGCCATTTCCCAAACCTCACAGCGACTCTTCGGAGCGTCTATCGCAGTTCTTATGACCTTCGCGATCGAAGCTCCGGCGCAGGCGCAGAGCCAGCTTCCGCCCGTCGTTGTCGAGCAGGCCAAACCGCGTGCCACGCCGGCACGTCCGCAGCGGTCACAAGCGGCGCACTCCGCCGCCAGCCGTCGAACTGCAGCGCGGGGGCCGACGGCGCCGGCCGCGACCGCCGCTCCGGCTGCTGCGGCTTTCGAATCCGGCACGGGTCCGGTCCAGGGTTATCTCGCCGGGCAGAGCACCACCGGCATGAAGACCGACACGCCGCTGCGCGAGACCGCACAATCGATCTCGGTGGTGACCGCCGACCGCATGACCGATCAAGGGGTCACGAATGTTCAGGAAGCCATACGCTATGTGCCCGGCGTGCTCGCCGACCCCTATGGCATGGACTCGCGCGGCGACTATCCGCGCGTCCGCGGTCAGGACCCCAACATCTTCCTCGATGGCACCCGCGTCGTGAACACCTTCAAGTTCGGCGAATGGCGGCAAGACCCCTATATGCTGGAGCGCGTCGAGGTGTTTCGTGGGCCTTCCGTGCTGTATGGCGACACTTCGGTGGCAGGCCTGATCAACCTGATCTCGAAACGGCCGCGAGCAGAAGGCTTCAATGAGATCGGCGTGCAGTTCGACAACTTCGGACGCAAGCAGATCCAGTTGGACACGACCGGCAAGCTGACCAAAGACGGCGACTGGCTCTATCGTTTCGTCGGCGTGTTCCGGGACGGTCACTTGCAGACCGATTTCACGCCGGATGACCGCATCCTGCTCGCCCCGTCGCTGACCTGGCGACCGACCACCAACACCAACTGGACCATTCAGGGCTTCTACCAGAAGGACAAGACCAGCACGGGGACCGGCTTCCTGCCGCATGAAGGCATGCTCTATCCTGGCCCCAATGGCCTGATCCCGATCACCCGCTTCGCCGGCTATCCCGGCTACGATCTGTACCAGACCGAAACCGCCGCCATCGGCAGCATTTTCGAGCATCACTTCAACGATGCGGTGAAGTTCACGCAGAACCTGCGCTACGCCCATGTCGAGGGCATCTATCGCACCGGTTATTCGAACAGCTTCTCGGCCGATCCCTTCCTTGATCCCGAACGCCGGACGGTTGCGCGTGTCGTCTCCAACAATGAGACGACACGCGATATGCTGACGATGGACAACAATCTGCAGTTCAAGTTCTTCACCGGTCCGGTCAGTCACAAGATGCTGGTCGGCACCGACTATCGCGAGATCAACGAACGCAGCCGCAGCGGCCAGTTCGACGACCTGACGCCATTCGATCTCTATGCGCCAGTCTATACGACGACCGTAGCCCCGACGCTGCTCGACGATCCCCGCGTCCGGCAAAACCAGTTGGGCCTCTATGTGCAGGATCAGTTGCGTTATGGTCCATGGCTCGCCACTCTTGCCATCCGGCAGGATTTCGTCGGCAACGACGTCATCGGCAGCCCCGACGAGGACACCCGCGCAACCACCGGACGCGCCAGCCTGATGTATGAAACGCCGGTTGGCTTCAATCCCTATGTGACCTATGCGACGTCGTTCAATCCGGTGTTCGGCGCCAATGTCTGTGCCGATATCTGCAAGGCACAGCGCGGCGAAATCTATGAGGTCGGTTTCAAGTACAATCCGTTCCCCGGAACTGCGATCAACGGCGCGATCTTCGACACCGTCGAGAAGAACAGGCTCGCTGCCGATCCGGACAACGCGAACTTGTCGATCCAGACTGGCCAGGTTCGCATCCGCGGCGCCGAGCTTGAAGTCATCACCAAGGTCACACCGGATCTCAACCTGATCGGCGCCTATACCTATCTCGATGCCAAGGTCGAGAGCGGCGACAATGCCGGCAAGCACGTCGAGATCGTGCCGGAACAGCAGGCCTCGCTCTGGGGCACCTATCGGCTGTCCGCGCTCGGCCTGCAAGAGGTCACCATCGGCAGCGGTGTGCGCTACATTGGCGTTTCCTGGGATGGCACCGACACGCTGCAGACGCCGGATTACACGCTGTTCGATGCCATGATCAAATACGAGACCGGTCCGTGGCGGCTGCAGATCAATGCCAGCAACCTCGCCGACAAGCGCCACATGACCACCTGCCTTGCCCGCGGCGATTGCTTCCCCGGCATGGGACGCACGGTGCTGGGCTCCGCAACCTATCGGTTCTGAACTCCACACGTCACCTGATCGAAGAGCGACCGGGCTTGTCCCGGCCGTTGTCGTTCTCTAAACAGCCTGCAACGATCAAGACGACAGGGCAGGACATGACCAAGGCTGACGGCAAGGAACAGATTCGCAAGGTTGCACTCGTCACCGGCGCCGCGCGCGGCATCGGCCTTGCGGTCGCCAAGCGCTTTCTCGGCGAGGGCTATCGTGTCGCGCTGCTGGATATCGAACGCGAGCTGCTCGACGCCAGCGTCAAGGCGCTGAACGATCCCGACAACACGCTGGCGCTGCATACGGATGTCTCCGACGCCGCTGCTGTCGACAAGGCCTTTGCTGCCACGCAGGCCCGCTTCGGCCGGCTCGATGCGCTGGTCAACAATGCCGGCATTGCGAATTTCAAGCCTCTGCTCGAGACGACGCTGGAGGAGTGGGAACGCATCATGGCCGTGAACCTTACCGGCCCGTTCCTGTGCACCAAGGCGGCGGCCCCCTTGATGCGCGAGCATGGCGGCGGCGCCATCGTCAACATCGCCTCGATCTCGGCGCTACGCGCGTCCACCCTGCGCGTCGCCTACGGCACCAGCAAGGCCGGCATCATTCACTTCACCAAACAGTCCGCTGTCGAGCTTGCGCTGCTCGGCATTCGCGTCAATGCGGTGGCGCCGGGCCCGGTGGAAACCGCGATGGCCAAGGCCGTGCATACGCCGGCGATCCGCGCCGATTATCACGATGCGATTCCGCTCAATCGCTACGGCGGCGAGGACGAACTCGCCGACGCGATCTTCTTCCTGTGCAGCGACCGGTCGAGCTATATCACCGGCCAGATGCTGGCGGTCGACGGCGGTTTTGACGCCACGGGCATCGGCCTGCCGACGCTGCGGCGCGAGGGCATCAACGGCTAGCGAAGGTCCGTGCCCGGATGACGTGCAGCATCATCCGGATTGCGCGGCTGCCGATTCGATCGCGCAGCTTTGCCAACTTAGAGAGATACTAATTCCAGACTAATTGTATGACGCCCCGGACGTCTTTCGGCTGCGTCGCTGCGTGATAAGTCGCCTGCATCACTTGGTAATGGGGTGCGGGCAAATGACATTCAAATCTTCCACACATCTGGGATGGCTGGTCGGGACGGCACTGCCAATGCTGGCGTTGATCACGACGCCATCGCAGGCGCAATCGCCGCAAGGCAGCACAGCGTTGCCAGCCGTGGTGGTGGATCAACCCGTTCGACAGGCCGCGCGTGCACGCGCGACCCGCCCATCGACGGCACGCGCGCGTGCAACGCGCCAGGCTGCTGCGCGCAACAACGCGCCAGTTGCTGCTGCCGCCGCGGCTTCCGGCGTTCGTGCGGAAACCGCCACCGGGCCGGTGCAGGGCTATCTCGCCAATCGCGGCATGGGCGGCACCAAGACCGACACGCCACTGCGCGAGACGCCGCAGTCGATCTCGGTCGTGACCGCCGATCGCATTACCGACCAGGGCGGCCTGTCCGTGCAGGAAACCCTGCGCTATGTGCCCGGCGTGACCGCCGATCCGTTCGGCGGCGATGCCCGCGGCGACTACACATTGATCCGTGGCCAGGAACCGAGCCGCTATCTCGATGGCATGCAGGGCTCGCGGCTGAGCCAGGTGCTGGAATGGCGCCGCGATCCCTACGCGCTGGAGCGCATCGAAGTGCTGCGCGGGCCATCGTCCGTGCTGTATGGCGGCTCGTCCACCGGTGGCGTTCTCAACGAAGTATCGAAGCGCCCGCAGGCCGAATCCCGCAACGAGATCGGCGTGCAATATGGTTCCTTCGACCGCAAGCAATTGCAGATGGACTCCACCGGCAAGCTGACCAAGGACGGCGAGTGGCTGTATCGCTTCGTCGGCGTGCTACGCGACTCCAACTCGCAGGTCGACTACGTGCCGAACGACCGCATCCTGCTGGCGCCGTCGCTGACCTGGCGCCCGACCAATGACATCTCCTGGACCGTGCTCGGCAACTACCAGAAGGACAGTTCCAGCTCGTTCAGCGCCTTCCTGCCCATCGAGGGCGTGCTGAAGCCGGGCCCGAACGGCTATATCCCGGTCAACCGCTTCGCCGGCGAGCCGAATTACGATCGCTACAACATCACCACCGGCGGCATCACCAGCCTCTACGAGCAGAGCTTCGGCGATGCGCTGAAGATCAAGCAGAGCTTCCGCTACAGCCACACCGACGGCGATTACGCCATCATGTATCCGGACCTGTATTCCAACCCCACCAATCCATTCCTCGACGCCGGCCGGCGTACCGTGCAGCGGATCTATTATGCCCGTCAGGCCGCGAAGGACGCCTTCACCTCCGACAGCAATGCCGAAATCAAGTTGCAGACCGGAGCGGTGTCGCACAAGGTGCTGGTGGGCATCGACTATCTCGGCCTGCACGAGAAAACCCGCAGCGGCACCGGCCTCGATCCGCGGCCGTTCGATCTGTATGCGCCGGTCTATAGCAGTTTCTCAGCCTCGCTGACCGACGATCGGCAGGCACAACAGGGCCAGACCGGCTTCTATGCCCAGGACCAGATGCGGCTGGGACCATGGCTCGCGCTGCTCGGCGTACGGCAGGACTATGTCAGCTATAGTGTCGAGGGACTGCCCACCCAGAATGACAGGGCCACCACCGGCCGCGCCGCGCTGATGTATGAGCTGCCGTTCGGCGTGACGCCCTATGTGTCCTGGGCGCAATCGTTCAACCCGGTATTCGGCGCCAACACCTGCGAAAGCGGGTTCTGCAAGCCGGTGCGCGGCGAGCAGTTTGAGGTCGGCGTCAAGTACAATCCGTTTTCCGGCACCGCGATCAATGCGGCTATCTACGACACCACCGAGCGCAACCGGCTGTCCTCCGGACCCGGCGTCTTCTCGATCCAGACCGGCCAGGTGCGGATCAAGGGCCTTGAGCTGGAAGTGCTGACCAGCGTCACACCCAATCTCGACCTCATCGGCGCCTATACCTATACCGACGCGCGGATCGAGTCCGGCGACAATGCCGGTAAGCGCGTGGCCAGCGTGCCGCAGCAGCAGGCGTCTCTGTGGGGAAAATATCGCCTGGCCTCGCTCGGCCTGCCTGACGTCACCGTCGGCGCCGGTGTGCGTTATATCGGCGAATCCTGGGACGGCATCGACCTGCTCCGCACGCCCGACTACACGCTGTTCGATGCCATGGTGCGCTGGGACAACGGCCCGTGGCGGCTGCAGTTCAATGCGACCAATATTGCCGACACCCGCAACATCGCCACCTGTCTGTCATTCGGCGACTGCTTCTACGGCATGGGCCGCACGCTGCTGAGCACCGCGACGTATCGGTTCTGAGACCTGGCACCCGCTTCGCTCGAAAACGCTCTAGAGAACGCGGAGCCCCAGCATAAAAAAGGCCAGCGCGCCGGTGGATGCCGCCGTGCGCACGTGGTTCCAGCCGGTCCAGACCGACAGATAGCGCGTCCACAGACTTGCAGTCTCGGCGCTGTCGGCGGGTGCGGCAGCGAGCGCGTCGTTCAGCGGCACGTTGAAGACAACGGTGACGAGGAAGGTACCGACGGTATAGAGCAGTGCACCCGTGACGAGATAGGGTGACGCCGGATGCGACCAGTTCAGTACCGCGATCACAGCGATGATGACGCAGAGCAGCACCGTGCCCATAAAAGCGGTGAGGAACAGCGGGCTGAGAATCGTGCTGTTGATCGACTGCATCGCGGCAATACCGGCCGGCGCTGGCAGCTTGCCGAGCGCGGTCATCACCGTGACCGAGAACACGAAGAACAACCCGGCCATCAGGCCGGAGCCTATCGCTGCCGCAAATGTCAGGCCGAACGACATTCGTCCCATCCTCACCTCGACCCTGTCGGCGCTCAGCCTAGCAGTTTTACTACTCCGCGAGCTGCGGCGAAAGTTCGCGCGGGCGCAGCGTGGCAATACTGACGACAAGCGCACCAACCGCCGTGCAGGCGATGGTCGCCACCATCGGCAGCGAGGTGCCATCGAAGAACAGGCCGGACACGCCGATCATCAGACCACCGGTGACCATCTGCAGCGTACCGCCCAGGGCGGAGGCGATGCCGGCGATGGGGCCGTGGTTCTCCAGCGACAGCACCATGGTCGACGGGATCACCAGACCGAGGAAGGCGAAGGACACGAACAGCAGCGGGATCAGCACGGCAAGGCTGGTGAAACCGGCCAGCGTGAGCGCCAGCAGCACGACTGCGAAAAACGCATAGGCCGACACCGCCGCCATCACCACGCGGCCCATGCCGAAGCGGCCACCGAGATAGCCCGCGAATTGCGAGGCGCCGATGAAGCCGATGGCGTTGACCGAGAAAGCCAGGCTGTATTGCGTCGGCGTCAGGCCATAGTGCCCGATATAGACGAAGGACGACGTCGCCAGGAACGCAAAGAAGCTCGCCATGCCGAGACCACCGATGAAGGTGAGCCCGAGGAAGTGCCAGTCGCGCAAAAGCTCGCCGAAGCTGCCGAGCACATTGCGCACGCTGCCCGAGATGCGCTCATGCGCAGGGCGCGTCTCCGGCAGCAGCGAGGCCACCAGCACAAGAGCAATGACTGCTGCGATGGTCGTTGCGACGAACACCGCACGCCAGCCGAACGGCACGATCAACGCGCTGCCGCCGAGCGGCGCGAGTATCGGCGATACCGAGAATACCAGCATCACCAGCGCCATCAGTTTCGTCGCCTCAGGGCCGGTGTGCAGATCGCGAATGATGGCGCGCGGGATCACGCCCATGGCGGCGGCGCCGAGTCCCTGGACGAAACGGAACGCGATCAGCCAGGCCACACCCGGTGCCAGCGCGCAACCGATCGAGCCGGCGATGAACAGCGTCAGACCCGCATAGAGCGGCGCCTTGCGGCCATAGACGTCGGACAGCGGGCCATAAGCGATCTGGCACAGGCCGAAAGCAATGAAGAACGCAATCAGCGTCATCTGCGTCGCCGAGGTCGTGGTGTGCAAATCGGCGGTGATCGCCGGCAGCGCCGGCAGATACATGTCGATGGCGAAGGGACCGACGGCGGAGAGCAGGCCGAGCACGACGGCGTTGCGGGTAAAGGCGGACATGGGATTTTCTTTTCTTGTTCAACGTGGCCGCGACGCATCTTCGATCGCTGATCGTGACACGCCGGCTGGGATGAGGAGCAAGGCACAGCCTCTCACAACACCAATGATCTGACGGGGCGCCTTGTAGCGGAAGCGAGCTCTACACGCCAATCAAGCGGTTGGCATCGCGCCCCGCCCCTCACCCGCCGCGAAGACGCGGCGACCTCTCCCCGCGCAAGTGCGGGGAGAGGTTAGACAGAGCGTACGTTGCCCAATCACTCCATCGCGCAGTTGATCATCCAGGGCGCGCCGAATTTGTCGACACACATACCAAATCCCTTTGACCAGAACGTGGCGCCGAACGGCATCTTGATGGTGCCGCCCTCGGACAATGCCGCGAAGACCTTGGCGCCATCTGCAGGATCCTGGATCTGCAGACAGACCGACATGCCCTGCATCTTCTCGAAATAATCCGGCGGCGCGTCCGAGGCCATGATGACCTCGCCATCGACCGAGATCTGGCCATGCAGCACCTTCTTGGCCATCGACGGCGGCATCTGTTCCGCCGCGGGCGAGCCTTCCACATGCATGATGACGTCGATCTTGGCCCCGATTGCCTTCACATAGAAATTGAGGGCCTCTTCGCAATTGCCGTTGTAGTGAAGATAGGGATTGACCTGCATCGCTCTTTCCTCCGGTTAAAGACTTTGGGGTCGGATCGGGATCATCGCGCGCAAACGGGGATCGCGCAGGTACAGCCCACCCCATGCCATCACGCCGATGTAAAAGCCAAACAACAGATGCGTGAACAGCGGGCTGTCGACGCGCAGATGCGTCGCCATCGCGCCGCCGAGAAGCCCGGTGAGCAGAATGGCGCCGAAAACGGACGTGCGCGGGATCGCGTAAAACAATGCGCAGAGCAGCGTGAGAACGCCAAGGCCGCGCGCCTGCGCCATACTGCCGCTGTAGCCGAGCTGCTGCATGGTCTCGGTAACCTCCTTGATCGGCACTAGCTTGATCCCGCCATCCATCACAAGAAAGAGAATGACGAGGCCGCTGAGAATGCGGCCGATCCAGAGCGCGGTACGGGAAACGGGCATGAAATGGTCCTGTGTTCGAATAGCTGCCGATGTCTCAAAGACGAGCGGCATCGACGCAATCCGACACCGCCATAGAAATTATTCGCGGTGTACTTTCTTCCCTCCCCCCTTGCGGGGGAGGGTGGCGCACAGCGCCAGGAGGGGGGTGCCACACACGCCATCGCTTGTGGTTACCCCCCTCCCCGGCCCTCCCCCGCAAGGGGGGAGGGAGCAGAAAGCGTCTCGCCCGTCTTTCGTTTGCGGCTACTGTTCGGCGGCTTGCTCTCCAGCATCAGCCGATCGAGATGCATCCGGATGTGATCCGCCTCCGCCGACGTATTGGCCAGCGCGATGGCGCGGTTGAAGCTTTCCCGCGCTTCATCGTTGCGGCCGAGCTGCATCAGATATGCGCCTTGCACGCCGAAAAAGTGGAAATAGTTCGAGAGCTTTGCGGCCAATGGCGCAATCATCTCCAGCGCGGCTTCGGGACCGCGCACTTTCGAAACCGCCACCGAGCGGTTGAGCGTGATCACCGGCGACGGCTGCAGGATTTCCAGCGAGCCATAAAGCAGGTCGATCTGTGCCCAGTCGGTGTGTTCCGGCTTCGCCGCACGCGCATGCAACGCGGCAATGGCCGCCTGGATCTGGTAGGCGCCGGTGCGGCGATGGCGCATCGCCTTGTCGATCAACGCCAGGCCTTCGGCGATCATCTTGCCGTTCCACAGCGTGCGGTCCTGATCGTCGAGCAGCACCAGCGCACCATTGGCATCGAAACGCGCCGCCGAGCGGGCATATTGCAGCAGCATCAACGCTACCAGGCCCATGATCTCCGGCTCGGCCGGAAACAGCTTGAGCAGCAATCGTCCCAGGCGGATCGCCTCCTCACACAACGGCGCGCGCAGATCGATACTTTCGCCTGACGCCGAATAGCCCTCGTTGAAGATCAGATAGAGCATGGCGGCCACAGCAGCGAGACGCTCGCTGCGCTCCGGCGCGCCGGGCGTCTCGAACGGCACATTGGCCTTGGCGACGGCAGATTTGGCGCGGGTGATGCGCTGTTCCATCGCGGCATCCGAGACGAGGAACGCGCGGGCGATCTGCTTCACCGTCAGGCCCGAGACGATCCGCAGTGCCAGCGCAATCTGCTGCGTCGCCAGGAGTTGCGGATGGCAGCAGATGAACAGCAGCCGCAGAATGTCGTCGCGATAATGCGATCCATCGAGGCGCTCGGCGAGCTCGCTCTCGGCATCGTCCAGATCGGATATCGCGTGGTCGTCCTCCGGCAGCGGCTGCTGCTTCGCGCCACGGCGGATATCGTCGATAGCGACGTTGCGACCGACCATGATCAGCCAGGCCGCGGCATCGCGCGGCGGCCCATTTTGCGGCCAGGTCTTCAGCGCGCGCAGGCAGGCGTTCTGGAACGCCTCTTCCGCGGTATCAAGGTTGCGGAAATAGCGCAGCAACGCGCCAAGCGCCTGGGGACGCGCCGAGGTCAGCGCCGCATCGATCCAGGCGACATCGGTCATGGCTGGAACGCTCCGTGGAAGACGCCGATCGGGCGAATTTCATAGGCGCCGCCGGGATTGGCGCGGCCGAGGTCCTGCGCAATCTCCAGCGCGCCGTCGAGATTTTCTGCCTCGACCACATAGAAGCCGAGCAACTGTTCCTTGGTTTCAGCGAAGGGGCCGTCCAGCACCACCGGCGGCTCGTCCTTGCGCAACGTTGTCGCCGCGGTGGTCGGCAGCAGTCGCGCAACGGGACCGAGCCGGCCCTGCTGCGCGAGCTTGCCGTGCACAACGGCGAGCTTCGCCATCACGGCGTCGTCTTCGTCCTTCGACCAGCCGCCGACAACGGCTTCATCATGGTAGCAGAGGATGGCGTAAAGCATGGGGTCTCCTTGGATGAAAGACGGTCGGCATCGTGCGATCCCGACAGGTTAGCGGAAATTATTGTTGGGAGCGCGGCGACGTGGAACACGTCATGCGGAGGACCGGCATAACAGGCCGACCGCCTTCAGCAGGAACGCCTCCAGCTCTGCGCGCGGAACACCGGCACGGGACCGGATCGAGAGCATATTCAGTATCCCGGACGCCATCTGCGACAGCGTGGGAACATCGATCGTCTCCGGCAATTCGCCGCGCGCGACGGCGGTCTTGAAACACCAGCCAAAGGCGTCATCGAGCTCGACAAAATTTTCGCGCATCATCGCGCCGATCTCCGGATCGGCGATAGCGTCGGACGCCACCGTCATGACAGCAAAACAGCCGCGCGGCGCGGTATCGCCTGTGGTGTAGATGTCCAGTGCCGCGTCGAAGAACCGGCGCAGCCGCTCCCGGATGTCGATATCGGCCTTGAAGATCGCGATGACCCGGACGGTGTAGTCGTCGCGATAGCGCTGGTAGCTCTTGATATAGAGCGCGCGCTTGTCGCCGAAGGCGCCGTAGAGCGACGGCCGGTTCATGCCGGTCACTTCGCTGAGATCGTCGAGCGACGTCGCCGCATAACCGCCTTTGCGAAACAACGCCAGCGCCTGACCGATCGCCACGTCGGGCTCATAGGCGCGTGGCCTGCCGCGGCGCTTCGGCTCGGTGGCCACCTCCGGCTTCGCCACGACGACGGGCTTTTTCTTTTTTTGTACCATTTCGCATTAAATCCCTTGACCAGAGTTATATTATGCGAGACGGTACGAAAATCAACCGGCGGACCGGTCGCAACAGTCCGCTATCTCAAGGAGGCTTCCATGGATCTGTATTTCTCCCCGATGGCCTGTTCGATGGCCACTCGCATCGCGCTGTATGAGGCCGAAGCCGGCGCCGATGCCCGGTTCTTCGAGGTCGATCCACTGAACAAGGAGGTGCGCAACGACGGTTCGGATTTCCGCGACGTGAATCCGCTCGGTCTGGTGCCGACGCTGCGCACCGACGATGGCGTCATCCTCACCGAGAATGCTGCGATCCTGCAGCATGTCGCCGACTGGTTTCCACACTCCCCCATCGCCGCGGGTTCGGGCATCGACCGCAGCCGGCTGCAGCAGTGGCTCTGCTTCATCGGCACGGAACTGCACAAGGGGCTGTTCGTCCCGTTGCTGGCCAAGAAGGCGCCCCCGGAGATGAAGGCCTATGCACTACAAAGCGGGTTGTCGCGGCTGACCTATCTCGAAAACCATCTCACCGGACGCGACTTCCTGCTCGACAGGTTCAGCGTCGCCGACGCCTATCTTGTCACGGTGCTAAACTGGACGATGGTGTTGCCGGAAATCGATCTGAACAACTGGCCGGCGATCAAGGCCTATCACAAGCGCCTGCGCGAACGCCCGAGCATCGTGCGCGCGGTCACTGAAGAGTTCGAACTGTTCAAGGCCGAACAGGAACGGCACAAGACGGCGGCGTGATCAACTAATCCACCCTGGATCTAACTAGAACTCGTCATGCCCGGCGCCATGCCGGGCATCCACGTCTTGGCCGCATACAAAGACGTGGATGGCCGGGACAAGCCCGGCCATGACAGAATGTGTTGTTAGGCCACCGCGCGGCGACCGATGATGGCAAAGCGCAATCGGCTGGAGATCCAGTCGATTGCCGCCACGGCGACCAGGATCATCAGGATCAGAAACGAGACCTTCTGCCATTCCAGCACGCGGATTTGCTCGGCGAGCTGAAGACCGATACCGCCCGCACCGACAATGCCGATGATGGTGGCGGAGCGGGTGTTGGACTCGATGAAATACAGCACCTGTCCGGCGATGACAGGCAGAACCTGCGGCATCAAGCCAAAACGAATCTCGTGCAGTGCGCTGCCGCCGGAGGCGCGGATGCCCTCGACCTGCTTCTTGTCGGCGGCTTCAATGGCTTCCGAAAACAATTTGCCGAAGGCGCCGAAATCCGAAATCGCGATCGCCAGCACGCCGGCAAACGGGCCGAGACCGACGACGTTGATCCAGACCAGCGCCCAGATCAGCGTATCGACGCCGCGAATCGAATCCAGAAAACGCCGGACCGGAAAGCGCAGCCAGGCGGACGGAATGACGTTGCGTGCCGCGAGCAGACTGACCGGCAGCGCGAACACTGCAGCAAGGGTGGTGCCAAGCAGCGCGATCGACAGCGTCTCGCCCATCGCGTGCAGATAGGCAGGCAGTGACGAGCCGGGATCCGGCGGGATCATCATCATCGTGATCCAGCCAAGTTCGCGCAGGCCGGTCCACATCCGCGCCGGCGAGAAATCGAGTTCATTGAGCCCGAAGATGAAAAGCGCCAGCGCCGCGACCAGGATGGCGGGCACACCGGCGCGCGACGCCATCGGGCGGTTGAAGACATCAGGATAGCGCCCGCGCAACGCGGGGGTATTGACGTCAGGCTGCCTGCTCATGATCTGGCTTCCTTGCCGAACAGACGGCCGCGCAGCCAGCCCGTGCCGATGTCGATGATGAAGACCGTGACGATGATCATCAGCAGGATCGCACTGACGTCGGAATAATAGAACTTTCTGACAGCAACGACGAGTTCCTGGCCGATGCCGCCGGCGCCGACGAAGCCCATCACGGAGGCACCACGCACATTGATCTCGAAGCGCAGCAGCGTGTAGCTCGCAAATCCGGCCGCGACCTGCGGCAGCACCGCAAAGCGCATGCAGTCGATCCAGCCCGCTCCGGTCGAGCGAATGCCTTCCACCGGCTTCATGTCGATATTCTCGACGATCTCGCCATAGAGCTTGCCGAGCGCCCCAACGCAGTGGATCGCAATGGCCAACACGCCGGCCATCGGGCCGAGGCCAAAGGCGATGACGAAGATCAGCGCGAACACGATATCCGGCACGGTCCGGCAGAATTCCATGAAGCGGCGCACGGCAAAGCGCAGCGGCACTGAGGGCGCAGTGTTCTCGGCCGCGAGAAAATTCAGCCCGAAGGCCAGCACGGCGCCGATCAGCGTACCGACATAGCTAATCAGCACGGTCTCGCCGAGCAGCGACAGCCACTTCTTCCAACCCCAGAACCATTCATTGACATCTGTCCAGACCCGGGTGCCGGCTTCGAGCGTGAAGATGCGATCGAAATAGCTGCCGAAGTTGCCGATCTTCTCGATGAAGGTCCTGAGATTAACCTCGGCGCCCAGCGCCGCGACGAACAGCGCTGCAAAGCAAGCCACCACAACGAACAGCGTGCGCAACCGCCGGCGTGCCACCGCCTTGCGATAGGCGTCGTTCAGCGCAGCGAGCTGCGGAGCCGGAAGGATGGAAACGGCGGCGGACATGAAAGGTTGTGCCTATGAAAGTAACATACAGTCAGGTCGCTGCGCTCAGGATAACCTCTCCCCGCTTGCGGGGAGAGGTCGGAGCCGAGCGTTAGCGAGGCTTCGGGTGAGGGGGAGCCAGTGTTTCACTTGCTGGCTCCCCCTCACCCGTCTTCGCTTCGCGAAGCCACCCTCTCCCCGCAAGCGGGGCGAGGGAAGAAACCGCAGCGTTCCACACAGAAAAGGAGCCGGACCATTGCTGATCCGGCTCCCTTCAATGATCTGGCGATCAGGACGCCTTCTTCTTACGAAGCGCGTCGACGAACTTGATCAGGTCGATGGTCGCGTCCCAATCCTTGGTGGTCGCGGCATGGAAGCCCTTCTTCTGGCCGTCCGACAGGCGATCAAAAGCCGCCTTGTCCTTGGTCGGTGCATCGACGAAGGCCTTGGCGATGGCGACCTTCAGCTCTTCCGGCAGGTCGGAGCTATAGGCATAGGGGCCGTTGATGATCGGGGCCGACTTGTGGATGATGCGGAAATCTTCCTTCTTCATCGGCGTGCCGTCGGCATTCTTCAGCATGCCCTTGGTCAGCATCTGCTGCAACGTCGAGTCGTTGTCGTTGGTCCACTGGTTGGCGGCGACATCGACGGTGCCCTGCGACAGCGCCAGCAGCGCATTTTCGTGGCTGCCGGTGAACACGACCTTGCTGAAATAGGTGTCGGCATCGGAGATGCCCATCTTGTCCAGCTCGAAGCGCGGCACGTTGTTGCCGGAGGTCGAATTCGGATCGACCAGACCGAGGTTCTTGCCCTTCAGATTATCGATGGTCTTGTAAGCGCTGTTCGCCTTGACGAAGAACACCGAGTAATAGCCCGTCGAGCCATCGATGTTGATGTCGTTGGCAAAGGCATCGGTCTTGACGCCGGTGAGGCGGGCGCGCGCGAACGAGGCCGAACCATAGCTGGCGATGTGGATGTTGCCGGAGCGCTGGCCTTCGATGACGGCTGCGTAGTCATTGGCGATGCGCAAATTGACCTTCACGCCGAGTTCTTTCGACAGATAGGCGACGAAGGGCGCCCAGCGCTCGGTGACGCCCGAGGCGTTTTCTGCCGGGATGATGGCGAAGGTCAGTTCCGGATACTTGGCCTTGTAATCCTGGGCCGAGGCCGAGGTGGCGGCGAAAGCCAGCGCCGCAGCGCTGAGCAGAATGGAGCGACGGTTGATCATGACAGTCCCTGTTTTGATCTGAGGTGAAACGTTTTTCTTGGTAGAAGGCGCGTCTATCGCGGCGATGCCATCGTTACGATGACGTCACCGCGATAATTTCAACGCACTGCAATCACGCGACGGCAGCAACACCGTATTCGGGAACGCGGACAGGCGTCGGCATATGCGCCGATCCCATCACCTCATCGGCTTCGAGATCGTAGAGTTCACGGGCGATATGCTCGGTGAGCGCGGACGGCGCGCCATCGAACACGACGCGGCCGGCGGACATGCCGATCAGGCGATCGCAATAGGTCCGCGCCAGATCGAGCGAATGCAGGTTGCACATCACGGTGATGCCGAAGTGCTTGTTGATCCGCAGCAGTGCATCCATGACGATGCGGGTATTGCGCGGATCCAATGATGCGATCGGCTCGTCCGCAAGTATGATGTCGGGCTGCTGCACGAGGGCGCGGGCAATGGCGACGCGCTGCTGCTGACCGCCGGAAAGCTGGTCGGCGCGTTGCGAGGCGTATTGCGCCATGTCGAACTGCTCCAGCGCCGACATCGCCAGCGCACGGTCGTCCTCGGGCCACATCTGGGTCAGCGAGCGCCACTGCGGCATCTCGGCCAGACGGCCCATCAGCACATTGGTCAGCACGTCGAGACGGCCGACGAGATTGAACTGCTGGAAGATCATCGCCGAGCGCGCGCGCCACTTGCGCAGATCGCGGCCCTTGAGTGCGGTAACATCCACGCCATCAAATACGATACGGCCTTCGGTCGGCTCGCACAGGCGATTGATCATGCGCAGCATGGTCGACTTGCCGGCACCGGAACGACCGATCACGCCGACGAATGCGCCGGGCTTGATCTCGAACGATGCGTTATCGACGGCTGCCTTGGCGCCGAAACGGCACGTCAGCTTATCCACCACCAGCATGAGGCACTCCAATGACAATAGACATCGCCACCGGTAACGCCCGCGTTTAACAATGATGTGACATGTGCCCTGCGCATACGGGTTATCGTCGTTGCGGGAAAAACACGCCCGAATTCATGCTGATGTCACGACACCGTCACGAAACCGACCGAAGAGGTGCCCGCGCGCCAGCGCTCACTCTAATATATCACCCACCGATTCCTCTTCCGTCGCACGAGCGTCACATGGCCGGAAAACAACTCTCGCTCACGCCAGCGGTCGATCCCACCGCGAAACTCGTCGATACCGAGCTCGGCGCCTATACCGAAGTCGGCGCGCGCACGATCCTCAACGAAGTGGCGATGGGCGACTATTCATATGTCGTGAATGACGGCCAGATCACCTACACGACGATCGGCAAGTTCTGCTCGATCGCGGCGATGATCCGGATCAATCCCGGCAATCACCCGATGCACCGGGCGACACAGGCGCACTTCACCTATCGCGCCAGTGCCTACTTCCCCGGCGAAAGCGACGACGCCGACTTCTTTGCCTGGCGACGCGAACATCATTGCACTATCGGCCACGATGTGTGGCTCGGCCATGGCGCCATCGTGCTGCCCGGCCGCAATATCGGCACCGGCGCGGTGATCGCCGCCGGGGCCATCGTGACCAAGGACGTCGCCCCCTATACGATCGTCGCCGGCAATCCGGCGCGGCCGGTGCGGCGACGATTTTCGGAAGCCGTGGAAGACGGGCTGATGGACCTCGCCTGGTGGAACTGGGACCACGAGATGCTACGACAGGCGCTACCGGATTTCCGCAAGCTCCCGGTCGAGGATTTCCTGAGCAAGTATAAAGGCGTCAAGGCGCCCAGGCGGATGGCAGTGACATGACTGGACTTTTCATCGACGGCGGACGCACTTTGCTCGGCCAGGACATCGCCGAGACTTCGCTGCAGATTGGGGATGGCGTGATTGCGGACATCGGATCGGATGCGCCCCATGGCGCGCTCGGCCTCGATGCCTCCGATCTGCTGGTGCTGCCGGGAATCGTCGACCTGCATGGCGACGCCTTCGAGCGGCAGTTGATGCCGCGCCCCGGCGTCGACTTCCCGGTCGATGTCGCCTTGATCGACAGCGATCGGCAGGCCATCGCCAATGGCATCACCACAGTGTTTCACGGCACCACGTGGTCCTGGGAGCCGGGCCTGCGCGGCGCGGAGAACGCCCGCAAGCTGCTGGATGCCATCGAGACGCTGCGGCCGAAGCTCGCCTCCGACACGCGCTTCCATCTGCGGCAGGAAACGTTCAATCTCGACGCCGAAGATGAGATCGTCGGCTGGCTGCAGGCCGGCCGCATCGATCTGCTCGCCTTCAACGATCATATGGACATCGCCGGCATCTCAAAGCCGGCAAAGCGCGCGCGGATGGTCGAACGTACCGGGCTCAGCAGCGATGCCTTCGACCAGCTGGTCGATCGCGTGCTGTCGCGCGCCGATGAGGTGCCTGCCTCGATTGCCCGCCTCGCCAAAGCGGCGAGCGCTGCCGGCGTGCCGACGCTCTCGCATGATGACGCAACGCCTACGATGCGCGATGACTTCCGCAGGCTCGGCGTCAATATCGCCGAATTCCCGATCAACGTGGAAACCGCACAAGCCGCCGCCGATGCCGGCGATTTCATCGTGTTCGGCGCGCCCAATGTGGTGCGCGGCGGCAGCCATACCGGCTGGACCAAGGCGTCCGACATGATCGCCAAGGGCCTCTGCTCGATCCTCGCATCGGACTATTATTATCCCGCGCAATTGCTGGCCGCATTCCGACTGGTCGAGGATCGTATCCTGTCACTGCCGCAGGCCTGGACGCTGATCTCGTCCGCACCGGCCAAGGCTGCCGGGCTCACCGACCGCGGCGAGATCGCGGGCGGGCGCCGCGCTGATTTGCTGCTCGTCGATGACAGCATCGCAATGCGTCCCCGCATCGTCGCCGTGATCGCACAGGGCAAGCTCGTGCATCTCACCGATGCCACGCGCCTGCAGCCGGCGCGTGCCATGCAACGCAAAGCTATTGCCGCGGCGTAACGCGGCTCCTCTCTTACTTGAGCATGATCGTTCCCGAAAACCGGCATCCACTTTTCGGGATCATGCTCTATGGTGCGGCCATGAATGAATTCCCGCGTTACGCGATCTATTACGCCCCCGATGCCGACAGCGCCCTCTCCCGCTTCGGCGCTAAAATCCTCGGCTACGATCCCTTCACCGGCAATGACGTGCTGGTTCCCGGCGACCTCATCATGCAGGCGCCGGACTGGCCGGCTGTCATCAAGGATCCGCGCAAATACGGCTTTCACGCCACGCTGAAGGCACCATTTTCGCTGGCGGCGGAAGCCACCGAAGCCGACCTAATCGCAGCCTTCGATGACTTCGCGCGAATGCCCCGCGCCATCCCGGAAATCTCGCCTGTGGTTCGTATCATCAGCGGCTTCACGGCTGTGGTGCCGGATGCCCCCTCTGCTGAACTTTCCACACTGGC
Organism: Tardiphaga sp. OK245; assembly: GCF_900108575.1. NCBI lineage: Bacteria > Pseudomonadati > Pseudomonadota > Alphaproteobacteria > Hyphomicrobiales > Nitrobacteraceae > Tardiphaga > Tardiphaga sp. OK245. The sequence continues at coordinate 435,046 of NZ_FNWZ01000004.1, forward strand.
TCAGGCCTGCGTTGAGGGATTCGAGGTGTTCCGCGCACCGATGACGCCCAACGATCGCGCGCGCCGCAAACCGGAGAACCTGACGCCGCGGCAGGTCGAGCAGCTGGATCGTTTCGGCTATCCCTATGTGCGCGACGACTTCCGCTTTCACATGACGCTGACCGGACGGCTTGCACCCGAGCGCAGCGCCGCGGTACTGGCGATGCTGCAGCAGCGGTTCGCGACACTTGATCTCACCTCACTGCGGATCGACCGCATCGGCCTGTTCCACCAGACATCTGCGACGTCGCGCTTCCAGGTGCTGCGTCACGCGCCGCTGACGGCGACTTGACGCGTCACGAGGATGCCATCTCGTCGGCCCGTTTCCAGGCCGGAAACGGATCGGCGAGCTTGGCCCAACCGGCGATATCCATGCCGGGCTTGCTAGGCACGAGACAGGCATCGAGCCGACGACGGATATCGCTTTCATCCATGTCGGAACCGATGAAGACGATCTCCTGTCGCCGGTCGCCATAGATCTCGTTCCAGTTCTTCTTCAGCGACTGCCGCCAATAAGGATCGTCCGGCCAGCGATCGACGGGGACATTGGCCCACCAGAATCCCATGCCTTCGGTACGCACGATGGCGCCCGCCTGGCTGAGTTCGCCGACCCATTGTGGCCGCGTTGCCAGCCAGAAATGCCCCTTGCTACGGATTACGCCGGCCCAGCTCTCGCGCAGAAAGGCCTGAAACTTCACGGGATCGAACGGCCGCCGCGCGCGATAGACGAAATTCGTCACGCCATATTCTTCGGTCTCGGGCACGTGGTCGGCAAAACCATACAGCTCCTTGTGCCAGAGCGGATGCTGCTGCGCCTTTTCAAAATCAAAACGGCCGGTATCGAGCACGCGGTCGAACGGCACATCGGCAAAGTTTGCCTCGATGATATCGGCATCGGGATTGAGCGCACAGATGATCTTGCGCGCGCTGTTGCATTGCTCAAGCGTGGCGTCATTGACCTTGTTGAGCACCACGACATCCGCGAATTCGATCTGCTCCACCAGCAGATCCACCAGCGTCCGCTTGTCACCGTCGAGGGCCTCGCCGCGGTCCTGCAGGAAGTCGGTGGAGGAATAGTCCTTCAACAGGTTCACCGCATCGACCACCGTCACCATGGTGTCGAGCTGTGCCACGTCCGACAGGCTGTCGCCGTTCTCGTCGCGGAAATCGAAAGTCGCGGCCACCGGCAGCGGCTCTGCAATTCCGGTGGATTCGATCAGCAGGTAATCGAACCGCCGGCTTTCGGCGAGCGCCCGCACTTCCTTGAGCAGATCGTCGCGCAGCGTGCAGCAGATGCAGCCATTGGTCATCTCGACCAGCTTCTCATCCGTCCGCGACAGGTTGGCACCGCCATCGCGAACCAGGGCCGCATCGATGTTCACCTCGCTCATGTCGTTCACAATCACCGCCACTTTCAGGCCGTGACGGTTGTTCAGCACATGGTTTAGCAAAGTTGTCTTTCCAGCCCCGAGGAAGCCGGACAAGACTGTGACGGGGAGTTTTTGCATCGAGATCGAACAGTCTTTTGAGGGTACGGGACATCAGGCTCTTCTTATTTGTAATGTTATAACATTACAATCTTCATGCCTGTCAACCCCGCGCCCACCGATCCCGTCGGTGCGCTGTCAGCTTTTCTGATCTGCCGGAAATTCGTCTGGCGCGGGTCAGCCCACGCTCATTGCCTCGACGTTAGCCTGCCCGCGCGATTGTCTCGGCATCCACCGGCTTGGCAAACGTCACACGGTTTCGACCGCTGGCTTTCGATGCGTAAAGCGCCCTGTCGGCAGCAGGTGTGAGATCGCAGGGATCGTCACCCTCGCGGCCGATGGCTATTCCGACGCTGGCGCCAACCGTCAGTTCCAGGCCATCGATGATGAACGGCTCCGAGAGCGTCCGAATGATGCGGCGGCCCAGCAACATTGCCTCCTCGCGATTGCCAACGACGGATTGCACCACGACGAATTCGTCACCGCCCATGCGCACCGCGAAGTCGCCGTCGCGCAAAATTCCGCTGAGCCGGCTCGCGACCGCCTGCAGCAGCGCATCGCCTACGGGATGGCCATGCACGTCGTTGACCTCCTTGAACCGATCGAGGTCGACGCTGTGAACGGCAATGAGACAGCCCACCGCCCTGGCGCGCGCGGCGATGATCGCGAGGCGCTCCTGAAAGCCAAGCCGATTGGCCAGGCCCGTCAGCGCATCGTGCCGCGCGAGGGTCGAGAATTCGTGCTTGAGCGAGATCTGCTCGATATTCTGCCGATAGATGAAACGCACGGTCTCGAAGCTGCCGAGCAGGAACGCGATCAGGATCACCGCATAGAAAGCCAGATTGCTATCGACGCGGGCGAGCGCCGCGAACGCCGTCGGCAAGGCGACCAGCATCAAGGCAGGCAATGCGATCCCCGGCCGGACGGAAATCCGACAGACGATGCCGGCCGCATAGCCGAACACCAACGCGGTCGCCAGGAGTTGATGAGCCGGATTCTTCGCCCAGAAGGTTGCTGCGCCGAGTATTCCGATCAGCCCTGCGAAGACGTAGCTGCTCCACGCGTAAAGCCGCTCCCATCGCTCGGCCGCGGCGATTGTGAAGCTGCGTTGACCCTTACTGCGATGATAGACGCCTTCGGTGGCCACGCGGAAGATCGTGACGATCACTCCGGCTGCACTCAACCCGTAGAACCATGGATTCGCAGAACTAATGGCGACGTGACACGAGACAATGGCCAGTGTGAAGCCGGCGATCGAAAGCGGCACACGCGTCTGGAAGAGCATGTCGATGAGTTCGATCCGGACATGGTCCGGAACGCCTACGAAAATTGATCTCCAGAATTTGACCACGTCGCTTCTCCCCGAAGCACCCGATACCGCCAAAGTCTGAAATTTTCATCGGCGAACTCGGTCAAAATCTAACTGAGTTAACCGGCAGTTACCAATCGCACGCTTGTCCGCCAGGCGCAGAGCCTCTTCCGCTGGATGCAGAGAATTCGAGCTTATCGAGTAGAAGACTGGCGAACTCCGGACCAGTCACGGCGCGATGGGACCTGAAGCTCGCCATCGCGCCTTGTCCTGATCGATCAGAAGCCGAGCGCGAGACCATCCTTGCGGTGGTCCGAGGCGCCGAGCAGCACGCCGCGCTCGTAATCGATCTGGATCGCCTGGCAGCCGCCGATGCCGGTATCCATCATCTGCAGCGTATGGCCGCGGGCGGCCAGATCGTTGCGCACCGCTTCCGGGATGGTCTTTTCAAGCTGCAGCAGGTTGTTGGTCGCGAACGAGCGCGGCGCCTCGGCAGCGGCCTGGATGTCCATCTTGCGGTCGATCACATCGGATATGAACTGGGCATGGCCGGTGGCCTGATAATGGCCGCCCATCACGCCGAACGGCATCACCGCGCGACCGTCTTTCATCAGCATGCCCGGGATGATCGTGTGCATCGGCCGCTTGCGCGGGCCAAGCGAATTCACGTGGCCGGGCTTGGCACGGAAACTCCAGCCGCGGTGATGCAGCAGGACGCCGGACTTCTTCGCATAGATGCCGCTACCGAACGGGCCGAACAGCGAATTGATCAGTGACACGGCGTTGAGATCGCGGTCGACCACGGTCAGATAGACGGTGTCCTTGTGGATGACCGAGTCCCAATGCTCTTCCGGCGAAGCGTGCTTCATGTCGATCTTGGCGCGGAGGTCGCCGATGAACTTGTCCGACAGGAAGCGCTCGACATCGACCTGCCCGTAAGCAGGATCGCAGAAATAGGCATCGCGCGTGCGATAGGCCGCCTTGGTCGCCTCGGCGAGCACATGGATGCGGTCGGCCTCGCTCAGATTGGCCATGTCGTAGCCGGCCAGCACGCGCAGGATCATCAGTGCGGCGAGTCCCTGGCCGTTTGGCGGGCATTCGGCGACATCATAGCCGTGATGATTGGCCGAGATCGGCGTCACATAGTCGGAGCGCTGCTCATTGAAATCATCGGCCTCGTGCACGCCGCCAACGGCGCGCAGCGTGGTGATGATGTCGTCGGCCACCTGGCCTTGGTAGAAGCCGTTACGGCCCTCGCGCGCGACCCGGCGCAGCGTGGCAGCGAGCGCCGGCTGGACGCGCTTGTCGCCGATCGCGGGGGCATGGCCGCCCGGCAGGTACTGCGCGGTCGCGTCGGGATGCAGTTCCAGCTTGCGGCGCCATTTGGCCCAGTCGGCGGACACGCGCGGCGTGATGAGGAAGCCGTTCTCGGCCGCATCGATGGCTGCGGCAAACACGTCGGCCAGCGGCTTCGAGCCGTGATCCTTGCTGAGTGTGCACCAGGCATCGATGGCGCCGGGCACGGTGACGGTCTCGACACAGGTCTCGGGAATGTCGCGGGCGCCGGACGCCGCATATTTCTCGGAATCGATCTTGGCCGGGGTACGGCCGGAGCCGTTCAGCGCGATCGGCGCGCCGCCTTTCGGCGAATAGAGGGCGAAACAATCGCCGCCGATGCCCGTCATCGCGGGATCGGCCACGCATTGCACGGCGACCGCCGCCAGCGCCGCATCGATGGCATTGCCGCCTGATTTCAGCATCTCCACTGCAGCCAGCGTCGCCAGCGGATGCGAGGTTGCGGCCATCCCGTGCTCGGCAACGGCGACGGAACGGGCAACGGCCATGAAATCACGCATGAGAGTCCTCTATCGGTACGAAGCCGCCTGGCGCAGATCGCGCGATGAGGCGGGAGAGATGCGGTCGAGCGCCGAGCAGATCGGCCCCCAGGCGCGCGGGGATGGCGTGTGGTTTAGCGTGTGAATCGGCAGCGTGGTAGCCGTTATGACAACAATGAGACTGGCAGCCGCTACCGCGAATACGATATCGCGCCGCAACCCAGCCGTGCATCTGACGAGCTAGTTCCCGAGTGAACGGCGCGGCGCTGAGCGTGCCGTCTCATATTCATCGCGCGTGCGGGCGACCAGCGTCGCTACGGGCTCGATTGCAGCAACACCTGAGACAGAGTGGCCTGCGCTCCAGACGTCGCGCCATCGCTTGACCCCGGACGTCGCTTGCCGGCCATAGAGCGCATCGGCGCGTTCTTTGGTCATGTCCGTCGGCAGATCTTTCGGATCAAGGCCCGCTGCGACAATCGAGGGAACCAGCGTATTGGTTTCCAGGCCGGTGAAAGCCCGTGACAGCAGGACATCGTCGAGCTCGGACGTGACGAGCATCCGCTTGTACTCGTCCACTGCCATGCTCTCCTCGGTGGCAATGAACTTGGTGCCCATATAGCTGAGATCGCAGCCCAGCACCTCGGCGGCAAACACCGCCTGCCCGTCCGACACACCGCCGGCCAGCACGACCGGCCCCTCCCAGAACGAGCGAACCGCACGCACGAACGAAAAACCGTTGACCCAGCCGGTCTGCCCGCCGGCACCCGCCGTCAGCAGGACGAGCCCATCGACTCCCGCTGCAATGGCTTTCTTCGCATGCCGGATCGAAGCGACATCGGCAAACACCATACAGCCTGCCTCATGCAGCGGACCGACGACCGCATCCGGCGGTCCGACGCTGGTGATCACCATCTCGCAGCCATGCCGGATCACCGTCGCCAGATCATCCTGCAAGGTCTCGCGACGAATGATGAGATTCGGACAGAACGGCGCGTCGTCCGGCCCGAGCGCGCCGAGAATGCGCGCTATCCAGCCATCGAGTTCATCATCGGTTCGGCAATTGGCCGTCGGAAACGAACCGATCACGCCAGCCTTGCACGCGGCGATGACGAGTTCCGGGCCTGACACGCGAAACATCGGCGCTGCGATCAAAGGCACCGACAGCCGCGGCCGAATTGTTTCCGCAAACCGCGCGGCACTCGCTTTGCCGCTGAGGTCGTCGATCCCGTGGCGGTCGCCCGAAGACAGCGGCATCTTTTTCCATCCCTCTCATTTTTCGGGAGGATAGCCGGAATTCCCCGGTGACCGCTATAAGCCGGGCGGAATGTCCGGCATGACGCGGCTACTCCGCGGGCGATGCCACTGCGTGCTCCTGTGCGTGGCCCTTCTCGTCCTTCTTGCGGCCCGGAAACAGGCGCTGCACCAACACATAAAGCACCGGCACGAAGAAGATGCCGAGCGCCGTCGCGGTGACCATACCGCCCGCGACGCCGATGCCGATGGCATTCTGGCTGGCCGAACCTGCGCCGGTCGCCATCGCCAGGGGCAGTACGCCGAGAACAAAGGCCAACGAAGTCATCAGGATCGGGCGCAGACGCTGCCGTGCAGCGTGCAACGTCGCCTCGACCAGCGACTTGCCCGCCGCTTGTTGCTCGATAGCAAACTCCACGATCAGAATCGCGTTTTTCGCGGACAGGCCTATCGTCGTGAGTAGACCGACCTGGAAATAGACATCGTTGGCCTGCCCGAACATCGTGGCCGCCGCCAGCGCTCCAAGGATGCCGATCGGCACGGACAGCATCACGGCGAAGGGGATCGACCAGCTCTCATAGAGGGCCGCGAGGCAGAGGAACACGATCAGTACCGAAATCGCATAGAGATAAAGCGTCTGGCTGCCGGTCAACCGCTCCTGAAACGACAGTCCGGTCCATTCATGCGTGTAGCCGGCCGGCAGTTTCTTCACCTGCTCGTCGACCGCGGTCATCGCGGTGCCCGAACTGGTGCCGGGTGCCGCCTGTCCCTGGATCTGCACGGCCGCCACGCCATTGTAACGCTCGAGGCGCGGCGAGCCGTAGCTCCATCTCTCGCTCGCGAAAGCTGTGAACGGCACCATCGAGCCCGACCCGTTGCGCACATACCATCTTCCGATATCGGTCGTCCCCATCCGGAACGGCGCGTCGCCCTGCACGTAGACCTGTTTCACGCGGCCGCGGTCGATGAAGTCGTTGACATAAGAGCCGCCCCACGCCGCCGAGAGCGTCGTGTTGAGGTCGGTCAGGTTGATGCCAAGCGCCGTGGCTTTCGGCTGATCGATATCGAGATTGAATTGCGGCGTATCATCCTGTCCGTTCGGCCGCGACTGCGCGACACGCTTGTCGCCTGCAAGCTGTCCGAGCAATTGATTGCGGGTCTTTAGCAGCTCCTCGTGGCCGGCACCGCCGGAGTCCTGCAGATAGAAGTCGAAGCCACTGGCATTGCCGAAGCCCGGCAGCGACGGCGGCAACACGGTGAAGGCCATCGCATCACGAATCTTCGAGAAAACTGCCATCGCACGTCCGGCGATGGCCTGTGCCGACTTCGCGTGATCCGCACGTTCCGCAAACGGCTTCAGGCTGATGAATGCGAGGCCCACATTCTGGCCTTGCCCGGCGAAGCTGAAGCCGCGCACCGCAAACACGCCCTGCACCGTATCCTTCTCATTCTCCATGAACTGGTGCTCGACCTGCTTGATCACGTCGAGCGTGCGGCCGGCGGTGGCGCCCACCGGCAGCTGGATCAGCGAGATGAGCGTGCCTTGGTCTTCGTCGGGAAGGAACGAGCTCGGCAACCGGACGAATAGCAGCACCATGCCGGCGACAACGGCGACGAAAGCGATCAAGGCAGCGGCGGGCCGCCGTACCACAGCGCCCGTGGTCTTTTCATAGCCACTCGCGGTGCGATCGAAAGTGCGATTGAACCAGCCGAAGAAACCGCGCTTCTGGCCATGACTCTTCTCGGGCTTTTTCAGAATCGTCGCGCACAACGCCGGCGTCAGGATCATCGCCACCAGCACCGACAGCACCATGGCCGACACGATGGTGAGTGCGAATTGCCGATAGATGATGCCGACAGAGCCGCTGAAAAAGGCCATCGGAATGAACACCGCTGACAGCACGACACCGATGCCGACCAGTGCGCCGGTGATCTCGTGCATCGACTTCTCGGTCGCCTCACGCGGCGACAGGCCCTCTTCCTCCATCACGCGTTCGACGTTCTCCACCACGACGATGGCGTCGTCGACAAGCAGGCCGATGGCGAGCACCATCGCGAACATGGTCAGCGTGTTGATGGAATATCCGGCAATCGACAGTACGCCGAAGGTGCCGAGCAGAACCACCGGCACGGCAATAGTCGGGATGATGGTCGCCCGCCAGCTCTGCAGGAATACAAACATCACGATAAAGACCAGCACGATCGCCTCGAACAGCGTGTGAACGACCTTCTCGATCGACAGTTTCACGAATGGCGTCGTGTCATAGGGATAGATCACCTTCAACCCCGGCGGCATATTCACCGTGAGCTGATTGATGCGTGCCTTCACGCCCTCCGACGTCGCCACCGCATTGGCGCCGGTCGCCAGACTGATGCCCATACCCGCCGCCGGCTTGCCATTGTAGCGCGCTACGGCGTCATAACTCTTGGAGCCGAGCTCGACGCGAGCGACATCCTTGATGCGGACCGTCTGGCCAGACGTGCTGGTCCGCAGTATGACGTCGTTGAATTGCTCGATGGTCTGCAGCCGGCTCTGTGACGTGATCGTCGCATTGAGCTGCTGTCCATCGACCGCCGGGAGACCGCCGAGCTGGCCGGCGGTCACCTGGGTGTTCTGCGCCTGAATGGCCGCGGTCACATCACCTGGCATCAGATTGTATTTTGCGAGCCTGTCGGCATCGAGCCAGATCCGCATCGCATATTCGGCACCGAACAACTGCACCTGACCCACACCGGAGACGCGGCTGATCGGTTCGTTGATCGAACTCGCCACATAATCCGCGATGTCGCTGGCGGTCATGCTGCCGTCCTCGGAGACGAAGCCGAGAACCATCAGGAAGCTCGACGACGACTTCACCACGCGCAGGCCCTGCTGCTGCACGACCTGCGGCAGAAGCGGCATCGCAAGCTGCAGCTTGTTCTGCACCTGCACCTGCGCGATGTCGGGATTGGCCTCGTTGCTGAAGGTGATCGAGATCTGCACGGTGCCGGTCGAGGTCGAGTAGGACGACATATATTGCAGATAGTCGACGCCAGTCATGTTCTGCTCGATGACCTTGGTCACCGAGTTCTCCGCCGTTTGCGCATTGGCGCCCGGATAGGTCGCGGAGATCGTGATCACCGTCGGTGCGATCTGCGGGTACTGGGCGATCGGCAGCCCGAGAATCGCCAGCAGGCCACCGAACATGATCAGGATCGCAAGGACCCAGGCAAAGATCGGCCGTTTGATGAAGAAATGCGACATGCCCGTTATTCCTTGCGGGCCGCGAGCGCAGCGTCGGGGCCCGCGTCAGCCTGCTTGCCGGGATTGAGGGTCAGGCCGGTGGCGGGATCGACGGTCACCTCGACAGTCCGGGCATTGGCGCCCGGCTTGACCTTCTGCAATCCGTCGATGATCACGCGATCACCCGAGGCAGCGCCGCGTTCGACAAGCCAGTTGTTGCCGATCGCCTGAGCGACTTCGATAATGCGCTGCTCGACCTTGCCGTCCTTGTCGACGAACATGGCGGTCGCTTGCCCGAGCGGATTACGCGACACCGCACGCTGCGGGATCATGATCGCAGTGGGATCGACACCGGCTACAACGCGCGCACGCACATACATGCCAGGCAATAGCGCCCGGTTTGGATTTGCGAAGATGGCGCGGGTGCTGACCGAACCGGTCGCCTCATTCACGCTGGAATCGGTGAAGCTGTATTTGCCCTTCTGGTCGTAAGTCTTGCTGTTCTCCAGCAACAGCTCGATCTGGACACGACCATCCGGCTGCTTCAACCGGCCGCTCTGAAGCTGCGAGCGCAGCCGCTCCATTTCCGAGGTCGATTGATCGAGATCCACATAGATCGGATCGAGTTGCTGGATCGTGGTCAGCGCACTGGCCTGGCTCGCGGTGACCAAGGCACCCGGCGTGATCGACGACTTTCCGATGCGACCTGAGATCGAGGCGGTTACCTTCGTGCGGTCAAGCGCGATTGCCGCGGTATCGCGATTGGCCTCGGCAGCTTTAAGATCGGCTTCGCCCTGCTTGAAGGTGGCGACGGCATCGTCGACATCCTGCTGACTGGCAGCATTGGTCTTGAGCAACTGCGTCTTGCGCTCGGCCTTGAGCCGCACGCTCACGAGATTGGCTTGCGCCTTCAGAACCGCAGCCTCCGCGCTTTCGAGCGCAGCCTGATATTGAACCGGGTCGATCTCATAGAGAAGATCGCCTGCTTTCACTTCCGAACCTTCGACAAAGTTTCGCTTCTGCAGGATTCCCGTAACCTGCGGCCGCACTTCCGAGACCTGATAGGCATTGACCCGGCCGGGAAGCACGGTGGAGACCGGCGCCTCCCGCGTCTTCAGAACCAGGACGCCAACTTCAGGCGCCGGCGGAGTCGCAGCTTCCTTCTTCGCTTCGCCACATCCCGCGAGCGCCAGCAGGCCAACCAGGGCGAAAGGGCGCACCAATCCAAGACTCATCATCAGTTCACCAATGCAAAACGGCGTCCGGCATCCGCGCAAATCGCGGACGACGTCGCCGTTGGAAATATGTGGAAACTCTTCGGTTTCCGTGCAGGAAACTTGGTAGTTTCCTTTCGGGAAGTCAAGCGCTATACTGCTGGGGAAGTCGCTGCTCAAGCGTTTGTGAGACGGCCTCGGTTAACAGGATCGATGCGCAATGGTTGCACCAGCAAGTGCGAGGAAGAATCGCGATGGCACTTTGTCGCAGGCAACGCGTCTGCCGCCGGCGGGTCCTGCCGCATCGAGCACTTCGGCTTCACCATCCGACGAACGCACCGAGCATCTGCTCACGGTGGCCAAAGCCACCTTCACGTTGAAGGGCTTCGCGGCGACCACCATGGATGACATCGCTGGCGCCGCCGGCATGTCGAAGAAAACGCTCTACAAGATGTTCGCCAGCAAGAGCGAGCTGTTCCGCGCGATGCTGCTGCGCAGCCTGCCGCAAGTCCGCTTTGGTCACGCGGAAGCCAAAGGCACGCCGATCGACCAGTTGAGGCTATCCCTGAAGCGAATTGTCGATATAGCGCTGGCGCCCGACGAGATCGCGCTGCATCGGCTGATCATCAGCGAGCGCCTGCTCTCCCCGGATATCGCCGGCATCTTCGCCGAGGTCATCTTCGAACTGGGCGCCCGGGACGTGGTAGAGGCCCTTAAGCGCGTGACACTCCGCTCCGAGCTGCGCGATCAGCCCATCAAGCAGGTCTCCGAAATGCTGCTCGGAATCGTGTTCGCCAATGATCACTTCAGGCTGATGGCGGATAACAGCTATCGCCTCAACCGGCGCATGCTCAACACGCGGATCGAGTTGGCGATCGCGATGTTCTGCAAGCCTGCCTGATCACGTATCCGATTTCTTAACCGATTGATCACCATAATCGGCCAAGCTGCGCCATTGCGCGGCATACCGCCGCGCGCGCTTGGACCGGATACGGCATGTTCCAGATGTTCCTGCGGGCCCGTGCCCAGAACTATCTTCGCAGCCTTGTCGGCGAGCGTGAGTTCAGGGCGCGTTCGGCTGAACGCGATGCCGAAACTGATCGCAAGCGGCTGGATTACGTCCTTTCGGCCCTCGATAGCGCACTCAGCAATGCCGAAGCCGAGCAGGCCGGCCTCACCCGCCGCGTCGACGATGTGCTGGCGCGCGCGGCCGTGACCTTCGGCAATGGGGACGATGAGTATCTGACGCGGGAGAAGCTCGACAGCGATCACCTGGACCTGTTCGAGACCGAAATTTCAAACGGCCAGCGCCGGTTGCGCGACCTTACAGTCAGCATCTCGCACTTCAAGTTCCTGAAGACCGCCATGCTGTCGCGGTTTCCGGATTACAAAGGCCCCGCGTCGCGGGCGTCATCGTAACGGCAGATGCCTATTCGCTTCGGGCGGAATCCTTGGCATCGCTCCAACGCCGCTTGAAGCCCGCCGCATCCGGCGAACTGCCATCGCGATTGCGCCGCCGCTCACCGCTGAATGTCCGCATGTGGTCGTTCACAAATGACATCAGTTCGTTGCGGAAACGCTCGGCCGAGAATTTCTCGGCCTGCATCCGGCAGTCAGCACGCGAAAATGAGCTTTCATTCGCCACGAAGGCACGAACGCATTCCGCAATCGCTTTCGGCTCGTTGGAATCGAAAAACATGCCGGTGCGCAATTCAGGAGAGGCCGAAACCGTCTCGCGCGCGCCGCCCCGGCCGAACGCCAGAACCGGCGCACCCTCGGATTCCGCTTCGACAACGATAATCCCGAAGTCCTCCTCGGCGGCAAAGACAAAGGCACGCGCCGTCGCCATCAATTCGCGCAGCTTCTCATCACTGACAAAGCCGACAAACGTCACGTTCGGGCCGGCGATCGCCTTCAGTCGCTCCGCATCCGGCCCGTCGCCTGCGACGATCAGCTTCTGATCCGGCAGTTCGGCAAAGGCCTGGATCACGGCTTCGATCTTCTTGTAGGGCACCAGACGACTTGCCGCGAGGAAGTGGTCTCCGGTAGGCAGATCAGGCGGCAGCTTCGACATGGTCACCGGCGGGTAGATGACCTTGGCGTCGCGGCCATAGACCTTCTTGATCCGCTTGGCGACGAAATTGGAGTTCGCCAGCATGGCGTCCGGACCGTGGGCCGTGCGCACGTCCCAGATCCGGATGCGGTGCAGCAGTGCCCGCGCCAACGCGCTCTTGATGCCAGCGGTGTAACCGCTTTCATTCAGATAAGCGTGCTGCAAGTCCCACGCATAACGCATCGGCGAATGCACATAGGATACATGAAGCTGGTTCGGGCCGGTGATCACGCCCTTGGCCACCGCATAGCTGCTGGAAATAACCAGGTCGTAACCTGACAGATCGAACTGCTCGATCGCGATCGGCATGAGTGGCAAGTATGACCGATGACGTTTGCGGATGAACGGCATCTTCTGCAAGAAGCTGGTACGCGCCTTCTTGAAGCCAATCTTGGCGCGATCTTCCGGCGTCAGCACATCGAACAGCGTGAAAACGTCCGCTTCCGGATAGCACTGCAATATCTCGCGCAGCACCTGCTCGGCACCGCCCAGCGTGTAGAGCCAATCGTGGACGACAGCGACGCGCATAGGACCTCAACGGCGGAAACGACGAATCTGGGCTGACCTGAAAATAGACCAATGCGCCCCTTCTACAATCCACTCCTACAACTTGCGTTAATTCGATTGCGAACTGTCGGTAAAAATTGAATCAATTCAGATGTGTTCTGATAATCTCTCGGGAAGATGCTACCCGGTTCGCAGGACGCGGTCGGACCATGTCCATCCAGGGCAGACGAGCGCGCATTCTGGCGCACCATCCGCGCCATTCAGCATAACGAGAGTTCTTGCGCATGATGACGTTACGCCAGGTTGAAGTGATCCGCGCCGTCATGGTGACGGGCACCATTGGCGGCGCTGCCAAACTCCTGAATGTGTCCGCGCCCGGCATCAGCCGCCTGGTCAAATACACCGAGAAGTCGCTCGGCATCCGCTTCTTCCAGCGCCAGAACGGACGCTACTTCCCGACCCCTGAAGCGCAGAATATTTTCGAGCAGATCAACGGTGTCTATAAGAAAGTCGACGATCTCACCGAGATCATCTCCAAAATCGGCCATGGAACGCTGTCGGAACTGCGCATCGGATCGGTTCCCAGTATCTCGCAGGTGATGGTGCCACGCGCCATCGAACAGGTGCGGCGGCGTTATCCCGGCCTACGGATCGACATCAACATTCTGAAGCTTGAGGAGGCGATCGACTATCTGCTGCTCGGTCGCGGCGACTGCGTCGCCATGAGTTATCGGCTCGAACATCCCGGGCTCGATTTCATGCCACTGGCATCCGGCGAATTGTTCTGCATCGTGCCGGAGGGACACGAACTCGCAGGTCGCAAGCAGGTGTCGGCCAAGGAGATCATCCGGTATCCCCTCATCGGCATCGATCCCAATGATCCCTACGGTCGGATCATGGCGGAGATCTTCGCCCGCAATAAACTCAAATACGACATCACCATCCGGGCGAGATTTGGCACCACGGTCTGTGCCCTGGTGAAGGCAGGGTTGGGCATCGCGGTTATCGACCAGTTCACGGTGGCCCATGGCGGCTATCCCGGCGTCGAGGTGATCCGCATCGTCGAACCCACCCGGTTCGATACCTATGTCGCGGTGAAACGCGGCGCGCCGCTGTCACTGCATATTGAGCATTTCATCGACTGCCTGCGCACCGAGATGCGTGCAGTCGGCTCTCACAAGATTGCCGCTGCAAAGCCGGCCTCGCGCGTCCGTAAAAAATAACATCATGTTATGTTTGTTGTATAACAGGGTAATTGTGTTAGATCGCCGCCGCGCTATCTTCTGTCCTGTTTCTGATGATGATTGACAGTATTGGCCATCCGTTCATGACCTCTTCGACGCCCCATACCCCGGCGACGGGCCAACGTTTCCTCACCGGCCTGCTCGGCGCGCCGATCGCGCATTCAGCGTCACCGGCGATGCACGAGCGGGCCGCAGACGCCATGGGTGCACGCTGTTACTATCAGCTGATCGAGATCGCCGGTGCCGACCGCGGCGATTTGCGCGCCGTTCTGGACGGCGTCCGTCGCCTCGGTTTTGCCGGCATAAACGTGACCTTCCCCTATAAGGAAGCCGTGGTCGATCTGCTCGACGAGCTCTCGCCCGGGGCCAAGGCCATCGGCGCCGTCAACACGGTCGTGGTCCGCGACGGCAGGCTGACTGGCCACAACACCGACACCACGGGCTTTGCACGGGCCGCCAAGCAACTGGTCGCCAATTCCAACCACGGCCCGGTCGCGGTCATCGGCACCGGCGGCGTCGGCAAGGCCATCGCCTTTGCATTGGCGGATCTCGGCGTTTCGGAGATCCGGATTTTCGATACGGACACGGCCAAGGCCCGGCATCTCGTTTCCCTGCTCCACAACCGGCAAAGCATCCGCGTGGTGGACAGCGTCGATGACGCCGTTCGCGGTGCAGTCGGCATCGTCAATGGCACCCCCATCGGCATGTTGCCCAACCGCGGCACGCCGGTGCCCGATGCGCTGCTGCATGCGGAAGCGTGGGTTGCGGATGCGGTGTACTCCCCGCTGTGGACGCCGCTGCTCAACGCGGCCAAGGCCAAAGGCGCGCCGGTCATGACCGGCCGCGATCTGGCGATCTACCAGGCCGCCGATGCCTTTGAGTTGTTTACAGGATTTGCGCCTTCACCGACTGAAATGGGAATTGCTTTCGACGCCGTCATGGTCAAAAGGTACCCGACACCAAACGCAGCCTGAATGAAGCGGCCGCTCATAAGGCCGCGCCCACAAACACAACAATAGCAACAGGAGGATTCCATGAAGCCAGTGTTTTTGGCGAGCGCCCTGCTCGCGACTGTATTGACCGGTGCTGCCATCGCGCAGTCCGGAGCCCCTATTAAACTCGCCAATGTCGCCGAATTGTCCGGCGGCGGCGCTACCGTCGGCACCAACTGGAAGAACGGCATCGATCTCGCGATCGAAGAAATCAATTCCAAGGGCGGTGTACTCGGCCGCAAGTTGGAAGTGACCCACGCAGACTCGCAGTCCAACCCCGGTGTCGCCCGCGCCCAGGTTCAGAAGGCACTGGACGCCGAGCCTTATGTGCTGCTCGGGCCCGGCTATTCCGGTTCGGTGAAGGTCACTGCGCCGCTCGCGGCTGAAGCCGGCATCGCGCAGATCATGGGCGGCGAAGCCGCCGAACTGACCCAGGCCGGCAACAAGTTTCTGTTCCGGACGTCGTTTGGTCAGCAGTCGTCCATGCCCAAGGTCGCCAAATACATCAATGACGAACTGAAAGCGAAGTCTGTCGCCATCGTCTGGGTCAACAACGACTTCGGCAAAGGCGGGCGCGATTCCATCAGCAAGGAATTCGCCAAGTACAATATCAAAGTCGCGGCCGATCTCTCCACCGAAGCCGGCCAGGCCGACTTCGCGGCCGATGTCAACAAGATCAAGTCGGCAGCGCCGGATGCAGTCTTCGTTTACGTCAACGAAGAAGAGAGCGCGCGCATACTCAAGGAGTTGAAACGCCAGGGCATCACTGTGCCGCTGGTCGGCGAAACCACGCTGGTCGGACAGAAGGTCGTCGAACTCGCCGGCGACGCGGCCAATGGCGCGCGCGGCCATGTCGGCCTCACCACCGACGCGCCGGTCGAACTGATCAAGGCGTTCCGCGACAAGTTCGTGAAGAAGTACAACTACGTCCCAGACCATAACGGCCTCAAGGGCTGGCTCGCGATCTACATGATCAAGGCCACCACCGAGAAGATGGGCAAGGTCGATTCCAAGGGCTTCGCCGATGCCCTGCACGGCTTCACAATCACCGCCGCCAAGGAGCCGGGCATCCTGATGGACGCGACCTTCGACGCCAATGGCGACATCGATAGACAGGGTTTCCTGGTCGAGATCGTCGAGGGCAAGCAGGTCGTCAAGCAGGTGCTGCCAAAGCTCGGTAACTGAGGCCACGCGTACTTAACCTCTCCCCGCTTACGGAGAGAGGTCGGAGCCGAGCGGAAGCGAGGCTTCGGGTGAGGGGGAGCAAGTGTTTTACTTGCAAGAACCCCTCACCCCAGCCCTCTCCCCGCAAGCGGGGCGAGGGAGCGCGCGGCCGGTGCTTTAGCTGCCGGCCATTTGGAGAACCACATGTCCAACCTTCTCGATCTCCTTATCGCAGGTCTTGCCACCGGGGCGATCTACGCGATCGTCGCCGTCGGCTTCACGCTGCTGTGGCAGACCTCACAGACCATCAATTTCGCGCAGGGCGAATTCGTCATGCTGCCGGCCTTCCTGATGCTGGCGGTGATGCATGCCGGTGCACCGTTCTGGCTGGCGATCCTGATTGGCATCGCGCTGTCGCTGCTGCTGCTGGGCCTCGGCTTCAAGATGTTGCTGGTCGATCCAATGCTGCGCCATGGCGTGCTGCCGCTGGCGATTGCGACCATGGCCCTGGCCATCGGCATCAAGGAAGCCGCCAAGCAATTCTGGAGTGCCGAAGCCTCACCATTTCCATCGATCATCCCGGGCGGTGACGTCACGATTTTCGGCCGCGTCGTCGCCCTGCAGAGCATTGGCGTGCTGGTGCTGGCGATTCTCGCTGTGCTCGGCCTGACGACGCTGCTGAACCGCACCTCCATCGGTCACCAGATGCAGGCTGCCGCGCAAAACCCGACCGTCGCGCGCATCATCGGCGTGCCCGTTGAACGCATGATCCTGCTGACCTTCCTGATCAACGCGTTTCTGGTCGCGCTGGCCTCGCTGCTCATCACGCCGATCTATCTCGCCAAGTTCTCCAACGGCGAAGTGCTTGGCCAGGCCGCATTCATCGCCGCCATTGTCGGCGGCTTCAACCAGGTTCGCGGCGCCATTGCCGGCGGCCTGCTGATCGGCGTCGTCGACAATCTGTCAGCCGCCTATGTCTCCACCCAGTATCGCGCCGCCGTGCCATTGGTTCTGCTGATCGCGATCATTCTGTTTCGGCCGCAGGGCATGCTCGGCCGGCCCGAGGAGCGCACCGTATGACCGCGGCGAAGACCCTCAAGATCGGCTTCGGCATCGTTGTCATTGCCGCGCTGATCATCGTTCCGATGAATTTCAACCGCTACGGTCTGTTCATCCTGAGCCAGTGGGCCGTGATGACCATCGCCGCCATGGGGCTCAATCTGACGCTGGGCTATGCAGGGCAGGTCTCGCTGGCGCAGGGCGCCTTTGTCGGCATCGGCGCCTATACCGCGGCGATCATGACCACCAGCGGCATGCCGCTGATTGGAGCGCTCGGCGTCGCCATCGTGCTGTGTTTCGTTATCGGCTGGATCCTCGGCTATCCAGCCCTGCGCGTACAGCACCACTATCTGGCTTTTGTCACCCTCGCCTTTTCGACGCTGGCCTTCCTTGTTTTCCGCAACGAGGACTGGCTGACCAAGGGCATTTACGGCATCAGCAACATCCCTCGCCCCGAACTCTTCGGCTATCCGACGCGGCGGCCGTTGCCGTTCTATTATGTCTGCCTGGGCTCTCTCGGCATCGTCTCGCTAGCCGTCTGGTGGCTGATCCGTTCGCCTTGGGGCCGTGCTTTCATCGCACTGCGCGAAAATCCCGTGCGTGCTCTCTCGCTCGGCATCGACACACGGCGCTATACGCTGATGGCCTTTGCTATCGGCTCCGCACTCGGCGGTGTCGCCGGCACGCTCTATGCGCCGCTGACCCAATATGTCGATCCCGTGCCGTTCCATCTGTCGTTGTCACTCGACCTCCTGATGATGGTGATCGTCGGCGGCTCCGGTTTCTTCTTCGGGCCGTTCCTTGGCGCGATGATCGCCGTGTTGCTGCCTGAATGGCTGCGCTTCACGCAGGGCTACTACCTCATGCTTTATGCCATCGCGGTGATTCTGCTGCTGATCTACTCACCTACTGGCATTCTCGGCATCCTCGACCGTTTCATCTCTGAACGCCGGACAAAGGCGGCCTCGGCCCAGCGCGCCGTTGCGAAGGCCAAGCTGGAGGTGACGCCATGAGCGTGGTTCTCGAAGTCAGCAATATCCGCAAGAGCTTTGGCGGCATCAACGCCGTCAACGGAGTGTCGTTCGATGTCCAGGAAGGCGAAATCCTCGGCCTGATCGGCCCCAATGGCTGCGGCAAATCCACGCTGTTCAACTGCATTCTCGGCCAGCTCACGCCGAGCGCCGGGGAAGTGAAGGTCGACGGCAAGGTGGTCACCGGTATGCGACCTTCAGATCTGAACGGCCTTGGCGTCAGCCGCACCTTCCAGCTCCTGCAGGTATTCCCAAAGCTCTCGGTGCGCGAGAACCTGATCCTTGCCGGGCAGGAGCATCAGGGCAACATGCTGTCACGCCTGATCGGCCCGTCCGACGCCGGACTGACCGAGGCTGCCAACCAGATGATCGGCTTCTTCAAGCTCGACCATCTCGCCAACGAGCCTGCAGGTGGCCTCTCCTACGGCCAACAGAAGCTACTCGATGCAGCAATGGCCTTCATGGGCGGACCGCGGCTGGTGCTGCTCGACGAGCCTGCCGGCGGCGTCAACCTGACCATGCTCGCGGATCTCAAGGATCGCCTCGCGGCGATCAACCGGGAGAAGCGCGCCACTTTCGTTGTCATCGAGCACAACATGGAATTCGTGATGTCGCTCTGCACACGCGTGATGGTGATGGCCGAAGGCAAGGTTCTTGCGGTGGGACGACCGGACGAAATCCGCGCCAATCCTGCCGTGATCGAAGCCTATCTTGGACATTGAGGATAGTGCCATGAGCGATGCAATCCTGGACGTTCAGAACCTTGTCGGCGGCTACGGCAAGATGACGATCTTGAATGGCACCACCTTCTCGGTGCCGGCTGGGTCCATCACCACCGTCATCGGGCCAAACGGCGCCGGCAAGTCCACGGTGTTCAAGGCGATCTTCGGTCTGCTGAAGCTGCGCGAAGGCAAAGTCGTATTCAAGGGCAAGGACGTTACCGGTCTCAGCCAGCGCGCACTGCTGACGGCAGGCATCTGCTATGTCCCGCAAGGCCGCAACATCTTCCCGGAACTCACGGTCCGTCACAATATCGAACTTGGTGCCGTCGCCGCCGGCCGCGACATTACCGACCTGCCCGCGCGCATCGAGGCTGCGCTCGATAAATTCCCAGTGTTGCGCACCAAGGCGAAGCAACAGGCCTCGACGCTATCCGGCGGCGAGCAGAAGCAGCTCGAAATCGCCCGCGGCCTCTTGCTCAATCCGCAGCTGGTGCTGATCGATGAACCTTCCATCGGGCTGTCGCCGCTGATGGTGTTGCAAACGTTCAATATTCTGAAGGAGCTGCGTGACCGCGGCGTCTCGATCCTGATGATCGAGCAGAATGCACGCTCGGCACTGGAGATTTCCGATTTCGGCATCGTGCTGGAGCTCGGCCAGACCCGTCTGATGGACAAGGCCGACCGCGTGCTCAACGACCCCCGTATCGGACAGTTGTTCCTCGGCGGCGCCATGACGGAGACCGCGGCATGAGCACGATGCGGATCGGCGTGGCGGGCGCAGGTGCGATCGGCCGCAAGCATGTCGAGCTGATCGAGGCCTCAAGGGATTGCGTCGTCGCGGGGATCGCCGACCCCTCGCCCGAAGCGAAAGCATTCGCGTCGGCGCGCGGCATCGACTGGTATGCCGACCATCGCGAACTGCTTGAAGAAGCGCAGCCCGACGGCCTGATTGTCGCTTCCCCGAACGCGCTGCATCTGGCGATGGCGCTGGACTGCATCGAACACGGCATCCCGGCGCTGGTGGAAAAGCCGGTCACCGACACCGTGATGGCGGCGCAGGAGTTGCTTCGGGCTACCAGGCGTTCCGGCGTGCCGGTGCTGGTCGGCCATCATCGCCGTCACAATCCACGCATCAAGGCGATACGTGACGCGATTGCTGCCGGGCAGATCGGTCAACTCACCGCCGTGGTCGGGCTGTGGCTGCTGAAGAAGCCCGACGATTATTTCGACGTCGCCTGGCGACGCGAGCCGGGTGGCGGTCCGGTCCTGATCAACCTGGTGCATGACCTCGACAATCTACGCTTCATCTGCGGCGAGATCGTCCACGTGCAGGCGCTGACCTCGAACAAAGCGCGCGGCTTCGCGGTCGAAGATACTGCGGCGCTGCTGCTGAGATTCGCCAATGGCGCGCTCGGCACGGTGACGGTGTCCGATGCCACACCGGCGCCATGGAGCTGGGAATTGTCGTCCGGCGAAAACACCGCCTACGCCCGCGAAAACCAGCCCTGCTATCTGTTTGCCGGCACCAAGGGCTCGCTCTCCGTGCCGACCATGGAGCTGTGGTCCTATCCCGATGCCAGCGGCTGGTTCACGCCGCTCGCCCGCACCGATCTTGTCGCGGCGAATGACGATCCGCTGGCCGAACAGCTCCGGCATTTCCTCGCCATCATCGCCCGTCGCGAAGCGCCCTTTATTACCGTCGAGGATGCCATGGGTACGCTCGCTGTTGTTGAAGCCGTACAGCAAGCAGCGCGCACCGGCATGCGCGTCTCGCCCGGCCAGATCGTGGAGCAGGCTGCATGACCAAGCTCTCAATCGCCACCGTCTCGCTATCAGGCGCACTGGACGAAAAACTCCGCGCCATCGCTGCTGCCGGCTTCGACGAGGTCGAGATCTTCGAAGCGGACCTTCTCTCTTTCAACGGAAGCCCGCGGGATGTCGGCCAGATGTGCCGCGACCTCGGCCTGACCATCTGCGCTTTCCAGCCCTTCCGCGACTTCGAGGGCATGCCGGAGCCGCAGCGCAGCCGCAACTTCGCGCGCGCGGCGCGCAAGTTCGACCTGATGAAAGAGTTGCAGACGGACTTGATGCTGATCTGCAGCAACATCTCGCCGGCCTCGCTCGGCGGTATCGACCGCGCCGCAGCGGATTTTCGTGAGCTTGGAGACCTCGCCGCGCAGCATGGCATGCGTGTCGGCTTCGAGGCCTTGGCCTGGGGCGCCCATGTCAACGACTATCGCGATGCCTGGGAGATCGTGCGCCGCGCCAATCACCCGTCCATCGGCGTGATCCTCGATAGCTTCCATGCACTGGCCCCGGCATTTCCCGTCAGTGCCATTGCATCCATCCCGGCGGACAAGATCTTTCTGGTGCAGCTCGCCGACGCGCCGAAGCTGGGCCTCGATGTCTTGTCCTGGAGCCGGCATTTTCGCTGCTTTCCCGGTCAGGGCGACCTGCCCGTGGCTGAGTTCATGGAAGCGGTGCAAGCCACCGGCTATAGCGGCGCGTGGTCCCTCGAGATTTTCAACGACCAGTTCCGCGCAGGCTCTGCTGTTCGCACAGCCACTGACGGATTGCGCTCACTGATCCTGTTGCAGGATCAACTGGCAAAGACACCGGCCGACGCCCTGCAGCCGAAGACATCGACCCGCGGCGTCGGCTTCATCGAATTCGCCGTCAATGAGACCAAGGCGACAGACCTTGCGACGCTGCTCAGCCAGCTTGGCTTTCACAAGACCGGCGCGCATCGCAGCAAGGACGTCGAACGCTGGTCGCAGGGCGCCATCGAACTCGTGATCAATTCAGAGCCGGACGGTTTCGCGCATTCACATTACGTGACGCATGGCCCCGGCGTGTGCGCCATCGCACTGGACGTCGGCAATACCAAGCAGGCCATGGCGCGTGCTGAAGCCTTGCAGGCGCGGACGTTCTATCAGCCAGTCGGACCGGGCGAACTGGAAATCCCGGCGATCCACGGCGTCGGCGGAAGTCTTCTCTATTTCCTGGAAGCGGCCGGCAAGAACTGGGACGTAGATTTCGAGCCGCTGCAGAGCAATGCCGGTACAGACCATCTATCCGTCGTCGATCACATCTCGCAATCGATGCCCTATGACGAGATGCTGTCATGGCTGTTGTTCTACACCGGCATTCTCGACCTGCAGCGCCTGCCGCAGATGGAAATTCCGGATCCGGTCGGCCTCGTGCAAAGCCAGGCGCTGATATCAGCCAATCAGTCGCTGCGCATCATCCTGAACGGATCATCCGCAACGCGCACGCTGTCGAACCGCTTCATCTCGGAGTTCTTCGGTTCCGGCGTGCAACATATCGCGTTCTTGTGCGACAATATCTTTGCCGCTGTGGCCGATATGCGCAAACGCGGCGCCAAATTCCTGCGCATTCCCGACAATTATTACGATGACGTGGAAGCCAAATATGGGCTCGATGCCGAGCTGATGGCTGCGCTGCGCGACAACCAGATCCTGTATGATCGCGAAGGCGACGGCGAATTCTTCCAGATCTACACGCCGAGCTTCGATGAGCGCTTCTTCTTCGAGATTGTCGAGCGCCGCAACTATCAGGGATTTGGTGCGGCTAACGCCGGTATCCGTCTCGCAGCTCAAACGCGTGACGCGCGGCCTGTGTCCGTGCCGCGCGCCTGACGAACTCGTTAAGGCTTACTTCGGCCGAACGCTTTGATCGCCACCGGGACTGCCGGGCGGGGGAATCACCGGCGTATTGCTGCTATCCGAATTCGGCGCGCGTGCCCGCATCGCGGGATCGACATTGCTCGGCGGGCACAGAACGCCATCTGATTTCGCGAGTTTATCGCCCAACGGCTCCGGGCTCTGGCCGGTCGTCGTACCGCTCGGAGCAATCGTCCCCTGTGGGGTCGTTTGTGTGGGTGCACAATTGGCATTTGCGCGCTCTGCCGATGGCGGCGCGGTCTGTGCGGGAGGCGTGGCAGGCGTCGGCGGCGCCTGCGCGAAGGTGGCGCTGGAACCGGCGATGACTAGACCTGCGATGACGAGCGACTGTTTGATCTGCATCCGGAGCCAACCGCGGGCGCGAACGGAGGTTCCGGTCCGCGCTCCACAGTCAGGATTTAATGTAGCGGATCAGCGAAAAATGCCCCATCGGCGGCATCGGCCGCCGCTCGGCCAGTGTGATCCCGCCATGGACCGTTGCCCAGTCCACCAGCCGCTTCCACGGAAATTCCGGTCGCCAGCCGAGACGGCGCGCCAGCGGCGCAAAGGCCAGTTCGAAAATCTTGCGCGGACCGCTTTCAGCGCCGATGTGATTGACGAGAATGAGCTCGCCGCCTGGTTTCAACACGCGGATGAAATCGTCCAGCGTCGCTTCCGGATCGGGTACGGCAGTGATGACATATTGCGCCACCACAGCATCGAAATGATTGTCGGGGAATGCGAGGTTCTTCGCATCCATAACCGCCAGCGTTTCGACATTGGTGAGATTGTGGGTGCGGACGCGCTCATGCGCCTTGCGCAGCATCGGCTCGGAAATATCGACGCCGCAAATCTTCGTGGTGCGGGCGTAATCGACCAGCGACAGACCCGTGCCGACGCCGACATCAAGGATGCGGCCGCCAATGCGATCGGCCTCGATAATGGTCGATTGCCGACCGCTATCGAACACCTTGCCAAAAACGAGATCGTAAATCGGCGCCCAGCGCCCGTAAGCCTTCGCGACCCCCGCGCGGTCGATATCGCCAGCCATGCCCCTACCCTGAACTCTTACACACGCATCGCTGCGACGGCGGGGACATTAGCATCGCGGGGGGAGGTGCTGACAGGGCTTTTCGCCGCAGCGCTCTTGATGAAGCCGCCGCCGAGCACGCGGGCCTGCCCGTCCGGCGCGTCGTAGAACACACAGGCTTGGCCGGGCGACACGCCCTCTTCGCCGCCGACCAGTTCGATCTCGTAGCCGCCATTCACAGCACGCAACCAGGCTGGCTGTGGTCCACGGGTCGAGCGAACCTTGACGAACAGCTCGAGGCCATTGCCAACGGCGCGATCGAGCGTGCCGCCGCCGATCCAGTTGACGTCGCGCAGCACAATGCGGTGCATCCGCAAGGCCTCACGCGGGCCAACCACCACGCGACGGGTGACGGCATCGAGTTTGATCACATAGAGCGGCGCGCTCGCTGCAATACCGAGGCCGCGGCGCTGACCGATGGTGAAATGGATAATGCCGTCGTGGCGGCCGATAACATGGCCGTCCATATCGACGATCTCGCCCGGCTCGAGCGCATTCGGCTTCAGACGCTCGATCACGTCAGTGTAGCGGCCGGACGGCACGAAGCAGATGTCCTGGCTGTCCTGCTTGTCGGCGACCGACAGATCGAACTGCCGGGCCAGTTCGCGGGTCTGCGGCTTGCTCATGTCGCCGAGCGGAAAGCGGAGATAATCGAGCTGTTCCTGCGTAGTCGCGAACAGGAAATAGCTCTGGTCGCGATCGGCATCGGCAGCGCAGACCATGGCACGCGAGCCGTCAGCAAGGCGGCGTGAGGCCACGTAATGCCCGGTCGCCAGCGCCTGCGCGCCGAGATCGCGCGCGGTCGCCAGCAGATCGCGGAACTTGACCGAACGATTGCATTCGATGCACGGCACCGGCGTTTCGCCGGAGGCATAGCTCGCGGCGAAATTGTCGATGACGGACTCGCGGAACCGGCTTTCGTAATCCAGCACATAATGCGGGATCCCGATCCGCTCGGCGACGTCGCGGGCATCATGGATGTCACGGCCGGCGCAGCAGGCGCCCTTGCGATGGGTGGCGGCGCCGTGATCATAGAGTTGTAGCGTAATACCGACGACGTCGTAGCCCTGCGACTTCAACAGCGCAGCCGTCGCCGAAGAGTCGACGCCGCCGGACATGGCGACCACGACCCTGGTGTCCTGCGGACGGCCTTCGAGATCGAGATTGTTGAGCATGGTTTCGGTCACTGATGCGACCGCGCTGGCTGCAAACCGTCGCGATCAGGAAAACGGAGCCAAATCCCGGAACTTAAGGTCGGTCCGACAATGGGTTGGGATATGGCACTTTAATATAGGCCGCCTTGCGCTCAATCAATCACGGCGCCTCGCCGGAAACGGCAATTCTTGCCGCCGGGCAGAAAAGATAATGCCGCGACGGTCCCCACGGAGGTTCCATCCGAATTACAACATACTGATTTATATAGATATTTTTATAAAACGAGAGGTGGCCCGGTCCTTGCTGAAAGGAGGATAGAACTCTTCTGGAAAGGCCGCCCGTGGTTAGCGTCACGTCCGATATCGTCTCAAACGTCTCGTTTCAGAACGCACGATCGAATTCGTCCCGCGACGATCAGCGGTCGGATGCCGACAGCTTCGGCTCGCTGGTCGACAGCAACACCGTTGCCAGCGCTAATAGCGACCGCACCGCGGCAGCCCAGCCTGATCTGCCAGCACCCGCACGGCGCGACGACACGCGCTCCTCGAGCAATGACCGCACACGGCAGTCCGACGATCGCGCCGACACCGCGGCCGCCAATGCACGTGACCGCGACACCCAGGCAGCCGATGCCGCGCAGGACTCCCGCAAGGCAAAGAAGAGCGACCCGAGCGACACGAAGGCCGATTCCAAGGCCGACGCGAAGACGGGCGACAAGACCGACACCAAGGACGCCTCGTCCAAGGATACCGACAAGACCGCAACGACCGATGTCGATGCAACGGGCTCAACCGAGAAGCCCGTCGCGGTCGCCGCCGTCGCCGTTGCGATCCCCGTGCCCGTGGCCACGACCGATGTTGCAGTAGCTCCGACAGCGCCAGAAACCACCGGCGTTGCACAGCCTCTCGCCATCGCTGCAGCCGTTTTGAAAGCCCAGACGGCAGTGACCGAAGCTGCAACGGCTGATACCGAAGCGGCGCCTGCAACGACGCCCCCGGAAGCCGAAGCGAATTTCGCGGCACTAATCGCATCCGCGACGCCCGCGGGCGGCAAAGCCGGCACGAAGAAGACCAGCGCAGCCGATGCCACAACGGGATCAACGGCTGAGGTCAAATCAGAAGACAAGACGAAGGCGGCCACGACGACGTCCACGCAGCCAGTCGACGCGGCCGCAGCGGCAACAGTCGGCAAGGACGCCAAGCCGGGCGACAAACCCGTCGATGGCGTAGCAACCGACCCGACCGCCGTTGCACCGGAAGCTGCAAAGCCTGCGGCTGGCGCTGCCCATGAGCGTCGTACCGAACACACCGCCCAGGCTGCAATACCGGATGTAGCTGCGCCGACCACCAATAGCTTGCAGCAGCAACCGTTGCAGACCACACCGACGCCGATTGCCGCTGCGACCCCGCAATTGACCGCCACGGTCGCAACCAACGCGCCAGTGCCTCTGAACGGCGTCGCCGTCGAGATCGCGCAGAACGCCAAATCGGGAAAGAGCAGCTTCGACATCCGGCTCGACCCTGCCGAGCTCGGCCGTATCGATGTCCGGCTTGAAGTCGACAAGCATGGCAATGTCACCTCGCATCTCACCGTCGAGAAGCCGGAAACCCTGACCATGCTGCGCCAGGATGCACCGCAACTGCAGCGCGCACTCGAACAGGCCGGCCTCAAGACCAACGACAGCGGACTACAATTCAGCCTGCGCGATCAGTCGCAAGGCCAGCAACAAAATAGTGGCGAGAATTCGGGCCGCAATGCCCAGCGCCTTGTGATCCATGAAGACGAGTCCGTGCCTGCGATTGCTGCGGGCCGCGGTTATGGCCGCATGCTGGGATCCAGCAGCGGCGTCGATATCAGTATCTGAGGAGTGAACCATGGCAGTTGACGCAACGACTCCACCCCCTGTCGTATCCGGTACCACACCGGTATCGAACTCGAGCAGCAGCTCCGGCTCGACGACGACCGGCATTGCCGATAATTTCCAGACCTTCCTGACACTGCTGACGACGCAGCTGCAGAATCAGAACCCGCTCGATCCGCTCGATACCAACCAGTTCACGCAGCAGCTGGTGCAGTTCGCGGGCGTCGAACAGCAGCTCAAGTCGAACGATCAGTTGAAAGCCCTGGTCGATCTTGGCAAAGCTACGGAAGCGACGCAGGCGCTTATCTATGTCGGCAACAACGTCGCCGTCGATGGCAGCACGGCGCAATTCAAGACGTCGGCGACATGGAATCTGCTCGCCGACAAAGACTCTACAGCCACCGTCAACATTACGAATTCAGCTGGTAACGTTGTCTACACCGGCAAGTATACGTTGAAGTCCGGCAACGGCACTTTCGTATGGGATGGCAAAGGCAATGACGGCGTTCAGTATCCCGAAGGGGCCTATACGCTGACGGCAACGGGCAAGGACGACAACGGTCGCGACGTCGCCATCTCCACGGAAGTCCAGGGCGTTGTCGATTCCGTCGATCTGTCAGCGAGCCCCGCCCTGCTCTCGATCAACGGCACCAACTATACCGTCGACAAGATCAAGCGTGTGGTGCGTCCGACGACGGCGCCAACGACTCCCTCGACGCCAACCACACAAACAACCTGACGCTGCGCCGCATCATCTCCTCGTGACGATTATTTCGAACCAAATCCAGTTCTATTCGCATTGGAGTTGTAGGCTTAGGCAAATTTTAAGTCGCTGGGCGTAGATTGTTGAAGTGAGTTCAGTGGTTGAGAGTTTGTGAGTACGCCATGACAGAACCCCATCGCCCGAGGGTCAAATACGTCATCGGGCCTGACGGCAGTCCGTTAACAATTGCGGATCTGCCCGCGCCCGGAACCAAACGGTGGGTCATCCGCCGCAAAGCCGAAGTTGTCGCCGCCGTCCGCGGTGGCCTTCTGTCCCTTGAGGAAGCCTGCAGCCGCTATACGCTGACAGTCGACGAATTCCTCTCCTGGCAGTTCTCGATCGACCAGCACGGTCTGGCAGGACTGCGGACCACCCGCATCCAGCAGTATCGTCAGTAAACGAATCGTTAATATCTCCAATTCGATGAAAACCGGCTCCCTCATGGGAAGCCGGTTTTCGTCATTTGGCCATATTTTTGCCACCCGTTAACCGCCGTTAAC
Source organism: Tardiphaga sp. OK245 (assembly GCF_900108575.1). Classification (NCBI taxonomy): domain Bacteria; kingdom Pseudomonadati; phylum Pseudomonadota; class Alphaproteobacteria; order Hyphomicrobiales; family Nitrobacteraceae; genus Tardiphaga; species Tardiphaga sp. OK245. The sequence goes on from NZ_FNWZ01000004.1 coordinate 463,288, forward strand.
CATATCGAAACCATACCCCGGCAAAATTTGCCCAGTCGGTCTTTGAGGCCGAATCTCAGGGGCTGGTTCGTGCAGAGTCTTCTAAGTTTCCTTAAGGGTCTCGGCGCGGCGCGCCTGATGGCGATGGTTGCGGTGACCGCCGCACTCATCGGCTTCTTTGCTTTCGTCATCATGCGGGTCACCACGCCGCAGATGACCACCCTGTTCACGGACCTGAGCGTCGAGGACTCCTCGGCGATCATCAAGGACCTGGAACGCCAGGCCATCCCCTATGAGCTGAAGAACGACGGTGCCGCCATCATGGTGCCGAAGGACAAGGTGACTCGCCTGCGCATGAAGCTGGCCGAAGGCGGCCTGCCCAAGGGTGGCGGCGTCGGCTACGAGATCTTCGACAAGTCGGACGCTCTCGGAACAACAAGCTTTGTCCAAAATATCAATCACTTACGCGCCCTCGAAGGTGAATTGGCGCGAACCATCCGGGCGATCGACCGGGTACAGTTCGCCCGCGTTCACCTCGTCCTGCCGGAACGCCCCCTGTTCTCCCGCGAAGCTCCCGAGCCTTCGGCCTCGATCGTCGTCCGCGTCCGCGGCGCCCTCGACCCGCAGCAGGTCCGGGCGATCCGCCATGTCGTCGCCTCGGCCGTCAACGGCCTGAAGCCGGCCCGGGTTTCGATCGTCGACGAAGCGGGACAACTGCTCGCCGACGGCGCCGCCGACGCGACCATGGAAGGCGCCACCGGCGACGAACGCCGCGCCGGCTTCGAAAAGCGGATGCGGAGCCAGGTCGAAGCGATCGTTTCCTCGGTGGTGGGCGCAGGCCGGGCCCGGGTCCAGCTCACAGCCGACTTCGACTACAACAAGGTCACGCAGACCTCCGACAAATTCGACCCGGAAGGCCGGGTCTTGCGCTCCAGCCAGAGCCGCGAAGAATCCTCCGCCGTCGGCGAGCGGGATGGCCAAGTCACCGTCAACAACGAACTGCCAGGCAATCAGGCGGCCGGCAACACGGGGACGGCGAAGGATCAAAGCAAGAAGTCGGAAGAAACCAACAATTACGAAATCTCCCGCGTCACCAAGACCGAAGTTACCGAAGCAGGCCGTGTCAATCGCATCTCGGTCGCGGTACTGGTCGACGGCAGCTACAGCAAGAACGAGAAGGGCGAGCAGGTCTACGCCCAACGCCCCAAGGAAGAACTCGATCGCATCGCAGCGCTGGTCCGTTCGGCCATTGGCTTCGACCAGAAGCGCGGCGATCAGGTCGAGGTCGTCAACCTGAAATTCGCCGAGGGCCCAACTGTCGTTCCGACGCCGGAGCCGACCGGTCTGCTCGGCATGATGCAATTCACCAAGGATGACGTGATGCACGTCATCGAACTCGCGGTCATGATGCTGCTCGGTCTGGTCGTGATGTTCATGGTCATCCGCCCGCTGGTCCGCCGCGTCCTCGCCTCTGAGCCCGTGCCGGCGCTCCCTGCAGCCAACGCTCTCGTTCTTCCCGACGGTGTCGCCCTCAGCGCTGACGGACAGACCGTCATTCCCGCCAGCGGCCCCAACATGATCGACGTCGCCACCATCCAGGGTCAGGTCCACGCGCAATCCGTGCATCGCGTGGGCGAACTGGCCGATCGTAACCCCAACGAAACCGCAGCCATTGTTCGCGCATGGCTGCAGGAACCGGCGTGATCTGAATGGCATCCGTTCCGCAAACCACCGGCGATAACAGCAGCGACATCGCCAGCGTCGTAGCATCGCTCGCACAGCGCCAAGGCGGCCGTGCGCCAGCAAAGCCACTGAGCGGCCCGAAGCGCGCAGCCATCCTGATGCTGGCGCTGGGTGAACAATATGGTGGGAAGGTCTGGGCGCAGCTCGACGACGACGAAGTGCGCGAGCTTTCACTCCACATGTCATCGCTCGGCACCATCGAGCCGGAGACGGTCGAAGATCTGCTGCTCGAATTCGTGTCACGGATGTCCGCCTCCGGCGCCCTGATGGGCACTTTCGATGCCACCGAGCGTCTGCTGACCCAGTATCTGCCGTCCGAGCGCGTCAGCGGTATCATGGAAGAAATCCGCGGCCCCGCCGGCCGCAACATGTGGGAAAAGCTCTCCAACGTGCAGGAAGAGGTTCTCGCTAACTACCTGAAGAACGAATATCCGCAGACCGTCGCTGTGGTGCTGTCGAAGCTGAAGCCAGAGCATGCGGCACGCGTGCTCGGCATCCTGCCCGAGGATCTCGCACTCGACGTCATCAACCGCATGCTCAAGATGGAAGCGGTGCAGAAAGAAGTCATCGAGCGCGTCGAACAGACGCTGCGCGTCGAGTTCATGTCGAACCTCTCGCAGACCCGTCGTCGCGATGCGCACGAAGTCATGGCGGAAATCTTCAATAACTTCGACCGCCAGACCGAAACGCGCTTTATCACCTCGCTGGAAGAAGACAATCGCGAGGCGGCCGAGCGCATCAAGGCGCTGATGTTTACCTTCGACGACCTCATCAAGCTCGATGCCGGCTCGGCACAGACCCTGATGCGCAGCATCGACAAGGACAAGCTGGGTATCGCACTGAAGAGCGCCAACGAGGAAGTTCGCGCCTTCTTCATGGGCAATATGTCGTCCCGCGCCGCCAAGATGCTGACCGACGATATGGCCGCGCTCGGCCCGGTCCGTCTGCGCGACGTCGACGAGGCCCAGGCACTACTCGTCAATCTCGCCAAGGATCTCGCCGCCAAGGGCGAAATCGTGCTGACCAAGAACCGCGCCGACGACGAGCTGGTGTATTGATGGCCGCCCCCGCAAAATTTCTGTTCGATATGGACTTCGCAGCGCCCGACAAGACGCGTGCGCCCGCGATCACGCCCGCCGAGATCGCGGAGAAGGTTGCCAACGCCGAAGCCCAGGCCTATCGCGCCGGATTCGATGCGGCCCAGCGCGAAGCCAAGGCTGAAAGCGACCGTCGCGCCGCATTGGCGCTGGAACAGATCGGTGTTGCGATCTCCTCGATCTCGTCGCGCTTCGGGGCCATCGAAGAAAAGATGGAAACCGAAGCTGTCGATGTCGCGGTGTCGGTGGCACGCAAACTCTGCAGTGAATTGATCGCCGTTGAGCCGCTCACCGAAGTCATGGCCCTGGTCCACGACTGTTTCAAGAATCTGGTGTCGACGCCGCATCTCGTGGTGCGCATCAACGACCAGCTCTATGACGAAGCACGCGAACGCATCGAGAAACAGGCCAAACAAAGCGGCTTCGCCGGTCGCCTCGTCATCCTCGCCGAGCCGGATATCGAGAACGGCGACTGCAAAATCGAATGGGCGGATGGCGGCGTCGTGCTGGAGCGCGCAACCATCGACGCCAAGATCAACGAACTCGTCGGACGCTACATGGCGTCGCGCAATCAGGCCTGACAGGGCTGTGAGGACTAGAATATGAGCGATCCACAGGTGCCGCTTCCCGATCTCAATGCCACCGATCCCGGCGCAATGGGGGACGTGGGCTATGCTGACGAAGAACAGGTCACGCGTATTGCCGCCGATCTCGAAGCGGTTTTCGACGTTCCAGTCCAGGTCTCGGCCGTGCTCGGCCGCTCCAAGATGGGTGTGGGCGAATTGCTGAAGCTCGGGCCCGGCACCGTGCTCGAACTCGACCGCCGCGTTGGCGAAGCGATCGACATCTACGTGAACAACCGCCTGGTGGCGCGCGGCGAAGTCGTTCTCGTCGAAGAAAAGCTCGGCGTCACCATGACTGAAATCATCAAGGCTGAACGCAGCTAATTCGGGATAAACGGCGCCTCAAAGGTGCGACCAGGATATAACAGGAGATCACCATGCGGCTTCTCATCGTTGGTACCCTCAAGGGCCAACTCACCACCGCCACCAAGATCGCCATGGATAACGGCGCCTCCGTGGTTCATGCCGAAGGCCACGATCAGGCGATGGGCGTGTTGCGCGGCGGCAAGGGCGCGGATCTCCTGCTGGTGGATGTCGCCCTCGACATCCGCGACCTCGTGATGCGGCTGGAAGCCGAACACATCCATGTACCGATCGTCGCCTGCGGCATCACCACCGATGCCCGCGCTGCGGTGGCGGCGATCCATGCCGGCGCCAAAGAATACATCCCGCTGCCGCCAGATCCGGAACTGATCGCCGCCGTTCTGGCCGCCGTCGCCAACGACTCCCGCGACCTGATCTATCGCGACGAGATGATGGGCAAGGTGGTCAAGCTGGCACAGCAGATCGCCGGCTCCGATGCGTCGGTGATGATCACGGGCGAATCGGGCACCGGCAAGGAAGTGCTGGCGCGCTACGTCCACACCCGCTCCAACCGCGCCAAGAAGCCGTTCATCAGCATCAACTGCGCTGCAATCCCCGAGCATCTCCTGGAGTCCGAACTGTTCGGCCACGAGAAGGGTGCCTTCACCGGCGCGATCGCACGCCGTATCGGTAAATTCGAGGAAGCCACCGGCGGCACGCTCTTGCTGGACGAAATCTCGGAAATGGACGTGCGGCTGCAGTCGAAGCTGCTGCGCGCCATTCAGGAGCGCGTCATCGACCGCGTCGGCGGCACCAAGCCGGTGCCGGTGGACATTCGCATCATCGCAACCTCGAACCGCAACCTGTCCGACGCCGTACGCGAAGGCACGTTCCGCGAAGATCTGCTGTTCCGCCTCAACGTCGTGAACCTGAAGATCCCGCCGCTGCGCGATCGCCCGGCCGACATTCTCGAACTGGCGCAACATTTCGCCAAGAAATATGCCGACGCCAATGGCGTTCCGGTGCGTCCGATCTCCGCCGAGGCGCGGCGCGTGCTCACCGCCAATCGCTGGCAGGGCAACGTCCGTGAACTCGAAAACACGATCCACCGTTCGGTGCTGATGGCCAACGGCGACGAGATCGGCGCGGATGCCATCCTGACCCCGGATGGCGATCGTCTCGACCTCGCCAAGACCCCGCCTGCCGTCGCGCATGCAACCATGGCCGCCGAAACGGTCACCCGCGCGCTGGTCGGCCGCACCGTAGCCGACGTCGAGCGCGATCTGATCCTGGAGACGCTGAAGCATTGCCTCGGCAACCGCACCCATGCGGCCAACATTCTCGGCATCTCGATCCGCACGCTGCGCAACAAGCTCAACGAATATGCCGATGGCGGGTTGCCGATCACACCGGCGGGAGCAGGCGCCGGCGACTATCGTGCGGCCATGGGCGCGATGTAATTACGCGAAGAACGACAACGACGCGCCCTGCGAATAGCTCGGCGCGTCCTGCTTGCGAAAAATCTTGATCGGATCACCCGGCGTCAGCTCCTGCCGGGTGAACATCGCATAGGCGTAGAGCGCGAGATAACCGATCGAAATCGCGCCGATCACATAGACGATCCCAATGCCGATCCGCTTCATGCGACCGCACCCCGCCGCACGAGATGGCGGAGCCACAGCCAGATCATCGGGACGACCACGAGTTCGCCGATCAGACTGATCAGGAGTCCCACGGTCGGAAAGCCATGACTGAGCACGGCCAGTAGACGCGCGGCAGCGCCGAACACGAGGATGAAGGTCACGATCGAAATCCGCTCAAAGCGTTTTTCGATCTGCGGGATCGCCGACCAGTAGATCAGCCCGACCGCCACCAGCACGCCCTTGATGAAGCGCACATAGCCTTCCATCGTCACGCCGAGCCTGACGCCTGAGAGGCTGGTGCCGAACAGCACGCCGGTCAGGCCGAACAGGATGGCCACGAGGCCGACAATCGCCAGTGCGATCTGAAGCAGTCTGCGTTCCAAAAATGGGCTCCCTGGGCTCAAGCAGCCTAATAACTGCGTCATGGAACGACAATGAGCAACCGGCCACGTTGGCGCACACAACTTGGGGGTCTCCGGCTTGCGTCAGACGCCCGAATGGTTAGCTTTCCCCGCTGAGTCGCGGCAAAATGGCTGCGCACCGCTTTCCAGAGACGCAATGCCGACCTTTACCCCGCATCAGGATGCCGCGCTGAAAGCCGTCGACGACTGGCTGAAGGCGAAGCCAGGCCGCAACGGCACACCGCAGGTGTTCCGGCTGTTCGGCTTTGCCGGTACCGGCAAGACGACATTGGCGCGGCACGTCGCCGACAATGTCGACGGCGAGGTGAAATTCGCAGCCTTTACCGGCAAGGCTGCGCTGGTGATGCGCAACAAGGGCTGCGACGGCGCGTCCACGATTCACTCGCTGATCTATCGCGCCCGCGAGAGCGGCGAGGAGCAGCCGAATTTCGAACTGTGGGACGATGCACCGGCCTCGAAGGCCAAGCTGATCGTCATTGACGAATGCTCCATGGTGGACGCCGAACTCGGCCGCGATCTCCTGTCATTCGACTGCCCTCTGCTGGTGCTCGGCGATCCCGCGCAGTTGCCTCCGATCCAGGGTGGCGGCTTCTTCACCGAGACCGAGCCCGACGTAATGTTGACCGAAGTGCATCGTCAGGCCGAGCACGATCCGATCGTGCGCATGTCGATGGACGTCCGCGAGGGTCGGTCGCTACAGCCCGGGCAATACGGTCTGAGCGAAATCGTGTCGCGCAAGGCACTCGATCCGGACCGCGTGATGGCCGCCGATCAGGTGTTGGTCGGCCGTAACAACACGCGCCGCGCGTACAATATGCGCGTGCGGCAGAAACTTGGCATCGAGGACCTGTTGCCGGTGGCCAATGACAAGCTGGTCTGCCTGCGCAACAATCGCAAGAAGGTGCTGTTCAACGGCGGTCTGTGGCGTGTGAAGGCGCGCGCTGCCTCGAAGTCGCAGATCATCACCATGCGGATTTCGCCGGATGAGGATTTCGGCGGCAAGGTCACCAAGGTCTCGGTGCGCGCGGACTGTTTCTCCGGCGGTGTTGAGACGCTGCCATGGGAGCAACGCAAGCCTTACGATGAATTCGACTACGGCTACGTGCTGACCGTGCACAAGAGCCAGGGCTCACAATGGGACGACGTCGTTCTGTTCGACGAGAGCTTTGCATTTCAGGAGAGCCGCGCCCGCTGGCTCTACACCGGCATCACCCGTGCCGCGAAGCGCTTGAGCATCGTGGTTTAACGCGCGTATTTTGCTATCAATCGCATGCGCTGATCTGACGCGTCTCGGCTCACCAGGCCTCGTGGAACAAGATGCCCGCCCGAACGTTTGGGCCACTTACGCATAATAAGGAGCTCGATATGCATCCCGCAAAAATCCTGACGATGGCCACGATGATCGGTGCGAGTGCGTTGGCGTTTTCGGCGCCGGCAACATCAGCGCCACTGCTTAGTCAGCCCGGCCTCGCCAGTGCCGTACCGTCGGCCACCGAGAACGTGCAGTATTATCGCCGCTACGGTTATGGCCCACGCTACGGCTACGGTCCTGGCTACTATCGCCGCGGACCCAGCGCTGGTGCCGTCGTCGGCGGCCTCGCAGCAGGCGCCATCATCGGGGGCGCGATTGCGGCTAGCCAGGCCAACGCGGCAGCTCAGCAGAACGCAGCCTATTGCGCGCAGCGCTATCGTTCCTACGATCCGGCGTCAGGCACTTATCTGAACAACGACGGCAATCGTTATCCCTGCCCATAGGCGGTTAACGCATAGTCAATCAGAAAGCCGCGGGACGCATGTTCCGCGGCTTTTTCCTGCCATCCAGATCCTCACGAACTCGTGTGCGGTCTCGCGTAACACGCGAGATCCTTCTCCGTATCTCCGATGTGCCGACCGGAAATGCCGATTGCGAACCGCGGGCTCCGGTCTAGACTGCCGATATCCGGCCATCGATCATCCAAGAGGACCTGCTATGCGCCGCTCCCTGTTCAGCCGCCTCTCGCTCTGCGCCTTTGCCAGCGCATTGGCGATTTCAACCGCCATCGTGGCCCCCACTTTTGCTGCCGAAGAGGCTGTCATCATTCCCGCACCCGCAGCGGACACGCCGGCCGCGACCGGCATTCAGACTGCGGTGATTGCGGGTGGGTGCTTCTGGGGCGTCCAGGGCGTGTTCCAGCACACGGCAGGCGTCGTTAACGCTGTGTCCGGCTATGCCGGCGGCTCCAAGAGCTCGGCCAATTACACAGCGGTGAGCACCGGCTCCACCGGGCACGCCGAAGCGGTTGAGATCAAATACGACCCGCAGAAGATCAGCTACGGCAAGATCCTGCAGATCTATTTCTCGGTGGCACACGACCCGACCCAGCTGAATCGCCAGGGCCCGGATTCGGGAACGCAATATCGGTCGGAAATTTTCGCAACGACGCCGGAGCAGAAGAAGGTGGCAGAAGCGTATATCGCCCAGCTCAATGCCGCGAAGGTCTACAAGAAGCCGATCGTCACCAAGCTCGGAATGCTTGAAGCCTTCTATCCGGCGGAAGCTTATCATCAGGACTACCTGACGCTGCACCCGAACCAGCCCTATATTGCCTATAACGATATTCCGAAGGTCGAGAACCTGAAGAAGATCTTTGCCCAGAACTATATCGAGAAGCCGACGCTGGTGAGTGCGTCGAAGGTCACAAACTGACCTGAGCATTCGCGGCCACGGCCGATCGGGAAGGAGAACAAATGACCGATACCAAGACCACATCCGGCAAGGTCGAAAAGAGCGAAGCCGAATGGCGCCGCGAACTGACCCCGATGCAGTATGCGGTACTGCGCGAAAAGGCGACGGAGCGTCCGTTCACCGGCGAGTACGAACATGACCATACGCCGGGCACCTTCGTCTGTGCCGGCTGCGGCCAGACGCTATTCGAGTCCGACGCCAAGTTCGATTCCGGCTGCGGCTGGCCGAGCTTCACGCAGCCCTCACGAGAAAGTCATATCGACGAAGAACGCGATGTGACCCACGGCATGATCCGCACGGAAGTGCTGTGCTCCAAGTGCAATGGTCATCTCGGACATGTGTTCGACGACGGCCCCGGACCCACGGGATTGCGATACTGCATCAACTCTGCGGCCTTGAAACTTCAGCCTAAATAAATACGTATCCGGTATCGAACTGTTTCAGTGCCCCGTGCGACTCATCGAAGTCTCGCGGGGCATTTCTGTCCAATACTTGTCCGTAAGCGGCTTCGCCTATTGCCTGTTACTTGAACATGCCTCAGCGGCATGCACGTTCGCGAAGAAGAATAAGAAAGTACCAAGATGTCTACCCGTTCAAACCGTTTGTTGCTCGGCATTGCCCTTGCGGGTCTCATTCTCGAAAGCTTGGTGTCCCACCCCGCACTGGCGACCGACAAGGTGTCGCTGTTCAAGGTGATCACGGCCAAGGACGAGATCATCATCGGCATTAACGATGACCAGCTTTCCACTTTCGAAGCCAAGAACGCCGGCGGCGTCGCCAAGCATCTGGTCCAGAAGGGTACGCTGACGGCCTGGCAATACGCCGTGCGCAAGGCTGAGGCCGGGGCGCTGGAGCAGGCGCCTTTGCGGCAAGTGGGGCTTATGTCGACTGAGGCACTGCGGGTCGAGCCCTATACCACCCCCCTGAAAATCGTGCCGCTGCCGGACGTGACCGGACAATAGGCAAATATTGCGCCGCGCGCGCCGCTGCCCATGCCTTAAGCGCGCGCTAAGCTCTTTAAATCACAAAGCTATTACGGCAATACCGTCTGCGCACGGCGATTCATCATGCTGTATCGCAGGTGTCGCAATCGGCCAAAACGTGCTTATATTGGGGTCTGTCCTGAAATGATGTTCCGCGCGCCGCCGGATCGGCTGCATTGCGAATGAAGCGTCGTTTCGTTGCGTATTCAGATGAGGTCCCCGACCATGGCAGCTTTCAGCTACAACACCGCAGCCGAACTCTTCCCCGCCGCGATCCGCAAGAAAAAGCGTGCCGGTTTCGCCTATCGTCGTTTCGATACGGCCGCCGCCGCCGTCCAGTTCGCGATCGAGGAGCTGCCGGCTGACTCGCTGAACGGCGCCTATCTGCAGGTCGAGGAAGCGCGTTTCGACCAGAGCGGCATCCGCTCGCTCTATGAGAGCCAGGACTTCCCGCTGGAGCGCCGCGTGCGCGCCGAGGAGCCTGCGACCGACGACGCCGACGCAGCTTGAGCTTTACGAATTGAGACGATCGCAGCCCGGACTCTGAACTAGAGTCTGGGCTGTTTTTCGAGCCACTTGCGCAGCATTCTGACGTTGCGGACATTGGCCCGGAACATCACGTCGAACGCATCGCCGATAAACGGCACGATGCCGACAGCGCCGTCCACCGCAACATTGCCCAGCATCCGCGCCGTGAGATGCCACGGCGCACCGAGCGCCCGCGCCTCGCGCACCACCCATAGCGAGATCGCCGTGGTGATGATGTCGCCCACGATCGGAATCAAGCCGATCAGACCATCGATGCCGTAGCGGATCTTGGTGCCCGGTACGATGAAGGCGACGTCGAGCAGTTTCGCCAGCGCATCCAGCCGCGCCAGCCGTTGCTCGCGCGTGAGATTGGCAAACGGATTGGCGCCCACTCCGAAGTCGAACCGAAAGCCCTGCAGATCCGGCCGAAGTTGCTCGGGCCGAACCTCAAAACCATCCTGATCGATGATCGGACCATGCGCGGACGCCGGTTTGCGCGGGCGGCCGGCGTCGTAAGTGGTTGATTGACCTGTGCTCATCATGGCCATGACATGGGGGACAGGCGCCAACTCTGCAAGCGGCATCGCGTCACGCCTCATCGGGCGATCCACCGCGATCCCCATATTTGCTGCGCAGAAATTCTCCAACCACCGGTTGAATTGCAAGGAGCCCGCTATATTCTGCCCCCGCCGGGAACGGGTGGGGATGAGCGATGCGACGACCCTTGGGTGACGTGTGCCTCGATATTGCAAGCTTCGCCCGGGAGCGGAAGCACGAATTTCTCTCCTACATCCTACGGCTCGCGGCAGCAGAGGCCTACCAGACCACGGCCGAAGACGACGCGTTCGAGATGCCGATGCCGCGCCGGCTCGCCGCCCGTGAACTGATCGCCGGTTTCTGGGATTGGGACATCAGCAACGACCGCAATTATCTCGATGCCGGGGCTGCCCGCTTCTTCAATGTCGATCCCGAAACGGCCGCGCGCGGTCTGCCGAACATGGCCTATCTCGCGGCGGTCCATCCCGATGACGTTGACCGGGTGCACGCGGCGGTCGCGGCCGCGATGCGATCAGGCGGCATCTTTGAGTGCGAGTGTCGCCTGATCAAGAACGACCGGATCAGCTGGGTTCTCGCGCGCGGCAGTTGCACGCTGGACGGACATGGCCGCCCCGTCCGCCTGCCCGGCGCGATCATCGACATCACCCACGACAAGACGATGAACTGAGGTTCCCGCTGGCTCGCCTACCTTCACGACGGTCAGACGCTGGCGCTACACCTTTGGCAATTCCGACGGCTGTTTAACGGCCGTGGCCGCTGGGTCGACGTCAAAACCCTGGATGACAATCGCGGGCTCCAAAAGGATCGGTTTGAACTCCTCGTTCGGAACGAAGTATGACGTTGTGGCCTTGCTCTCAGGATCGGGATTGTCCCGCCAGTCGGAACGACGTGGCACCTGGTCGAGCCCAACGGGATAGACAGTCACTTGATTACCCAGAATTCTGATCCGTAGAAAATTGCGGAATGAGTTGAGCCTCATCGCGCTGAATGCGTCATTGTGATTCATGTCGGCGTAGCGGCAGGTGAGCATCAAATTGATCCCGAATATCAGTCCCGCCAACCCGCCTCCTATGACAGCCATCAACACGCTCATTTCAATCAGCCAAGCCCACCAGGGCCCGGCCGTATGAAAGGAGAACAGCGCCGCATCGAACTTTACCCAAAGCCACGTCAACCCCAGCATGGCTGCAAAATGAAACGCGGCATGGAGCAATGACAGAAGAACTACTTTTCTGGAGAACATGGCTTGATAGCCGGAATAGCCGATAAAACCTGCCCCAAGGATAGCGAACAGGATCACGGCCAGATCGCAGCGCGGCACCAGGGAGAGCGTGAACCCCAAAGCGCCATAGATCGTTCCGAGAAATAACGAGAAGCCGCGATTAAGAACGGAAAATTTGAGGTTTCCAGTGACCAGCTTTTTGCTTTCTTCTTTCGAAGGATAGCATCGCCGCAATGACAATGTCGCGTCATCCTGGCGAAGCCATTTGGCATGGATCGTGTCGGGGAGATGATGTGTCCCGTGCAGGAAGGCTCCACCTCCACCAGCCGTGATATATTGCGTGCCGAAATCGCTGGAATATCGACTGTAGTGATGCGAGTCGCCGGAGAGCACCAGCGATATCCTGATTGATTTCCCGGCATTCTCGGCGATCCACGCCGCATAGCTCAGCGTTCGGAACGAGGGTGTCTTTTGTTCGGCACCATACCAACCTGGTTCAGCACTGCACAAAATCACAATGGCGTTCTGCGGCATCGCCTTTGCGATCGCGACAAAATAATCAGCCTGCGGCTGATCCATATCGGCAACCAGAGCGATGTCGATTCCCCATATCCATGCCTGGCTGGACAGCTTCACGCCGAAATAGCTTCGGCGTTGAACGGTTTGCCAATTGCCGATGGAGGACGACTTCTCCCGGCAGAAAAATGCAAGGAAATTCACCAGTCCATCATACCAATCGTGATTTCCCGGAATGGCAAGCACCTTGGGTCTTGATGCCATGCTGCCCTGTTTGGGAAACGCGAACTGATAGGGCGCGCGAGTCTTGACGTTGTATTCGTCACGCGTCGCTGTCGGATAGACCTCATCACCGCCCATGATGAGTGCGGATCCTCTTGGCAGAACGTTCCCCGCCAGCGTGAGCTTCTGTTGCGCGAGCAGATACGCGACGGCGTAAGTCGAGTCGAAGCCATCACCGATGTCGGCAACAAAATCGATCCAGATGGCCCCTTCCGCATCGGGAACCAGAGACGCCGAAATATCGTCGCCGCTTGCCAAATCCTTTTCCGCCGTATCAAGCGCGGCCTCGATCAGTCGCCGGTCGGCATATTGGCCAAAGACATCCGCAACGATGACCCTGCCGAGAAGTTTAAGAAGCAACCCGGGACTGAACCAACTGACCATGATGGGAAAGCCAGCTAGCTCCTGGAGCGTCGGCCTCTTGTCGGTGCGCAACTCGCTCAGCTTTTTGAGGGCCATGTCGAACTCCCGTCAGATACTGAAGGGAGCACCGTCGCGCGATTCACGACAGATCGTCAACCTGTAATTGCAGACCCGGTGACTTGCCGATTCAAGCGGCTCGGCCTAGGCCAGCTTGCGGGCGCGGTCGATGGCTTCGTCCATGTTGAGAGCCGGCACCATCGACGGCGCTTCGAGATCGCAGAGGGCGAAGCGGTTCTTGCCGTCGTTCTTGGCGGCATAGAGCGCCTGGTCCGCCGCCGCGATCAGTCGCTCCGGATACTGCCCGACCTGCGGGTGCCACTGCGCCACGCCGATGGACGCCGCAATCGGAATCTCGCCGGGCGCACAGCCTGCGGCGTCGATGCGGCACACATCCAGAATGCGGCGCGCGATGTTTGCCGCTTCATGCAGCGTCGTCGCCGGCAGGATGATGCTGAACTCGTCGCCGCCGGAACGCGCCAGGAGATCGCCGGGGCGCAGCTTGCTCTGGGTCATCACCGTGAAGTGACGCAGGCAATCGTCGCCGGCGGCGTGGCCGTGGCCGTCATTGATTTCCTTGAAGCCGTCGAGATCAATCGCCAGCAGCGCGAACGGCTTTTGCGTGCGGCGCGCCAGCGCGCATTCCTCGGTGAGACGCTGCACCAGATGGCGGCGATTGGCGACGCCGGTGAGATCGTCGACCAGTGCGAGTTCGGCGACTTCGCCGCGCAGGCGATCGATGGCCATCAGGAGGAATCCGAAATTCCACGACATCGCCAGGAACACCAGCACCAGCACCATCATGGCCTGGAGATTGTTGAAATCGGCAAAGGTCATGTTGCCGCCGATATTCGCCAGCGCCGCGGCCGAGCGCACGGCATGCGCAGCAACGAGCGTGATGGCGAGCCACCCGGCGAGACGGGCGCCGGCATTGCCGCCGCCATCCTTGCGCGACAACAACAGCGGCACAGTCATGACAACGGTGACCGACTGACCGGCGGAATAGATCAGCACGCGCATCGTCATGTTGTCGTGCCACAGCGTGAACAGCAGCAGGCCGGCCAGGCTGGTGGCGATGATGACGGCTTGCGCGCGCCAGCCCGCCGGGCGGCCGTAGAACTGGTTCATGCCGATGGCGGCGAGACTGGTGGCCAGCAGCAGCAGGCCGTTGCCCAGCAGGATGGCGATCAGCGGATCGACGCCGACGCCGCGCAGCACCGAGATGCTGTTGCCGAGCGCCGCGGCGAACGCGGCGGCTGTCCAGTAACGCGCCGCGTGCAGATTAGGATAGCTGGTGGCCACATAGGCCCAGACCACGCCGAGGGCGAGGAAATTGACGGTGAACACCGTGAACAGCGTGCCGACGTTCAACATCGGCGATACCCGCCACGTTGTGCGTCGCGCTTCTGCGCGCTGCTGTCGATCCCCGCCATCACTCTCACCACTCGTTCCCAGCAGGTGGTAAAATGCGTCGGCGACGCTTAACGGAATCTGACTCGCGGCGGATAATCCCCAGTGTGGTTTTGAAAGAGTGAAAGGGAATGAGTTAATCCGACTTTCACCATCGGGGTTCCCCAAGTTCGCCCGGCGGTCGCGCGGCCTAACGAAAGCTTAACGCCGCGCGCGACCTCCCTCTATCGGCCGGCCGCGAGACGGTCGGCGAAATAGCCGATGGTCTTGCGATAGATCGTGGCCCTGTTCCACTCGCGCATCGCCTCGAAATTCGCCGTGCCTTCGCCGTAGGGCTGGCCGCCCTTGAAGCCTGCGGTCTTGAGCAGGTTCGCGGTCGAGGCCAGCACGTCCGGCACCGAATGCCTGAGATCGACATGGCCGTTGCCGTCGAAATCGACGCCGTATTTGATGTAGCTCGACGGCAGGAATTGCGTCTGGCCGAGCTCGCCGGCATAGGCGCCGATCAGGTCGCGCTGCGGCAGGTCGCCGCGCTGCAGGATCTTCAGCGCCGCGATCAGCTCGCCCTGAAACAGTTCGGTGCGGCGGCAGTCATGCGCCATGGTGGAGAGCGTGCGGATCACCGGCATCTTGCCGATATCGCCCTTGCCGAAATCCGACTCGAGGCCCCAGATCGCCACCACGATTTCAGGCGGCACGCCGAAGCGTTGCTCGATGCGCGACAGCAGCGAGGCGTGACGCTGCATCATCTGCAGGCCCATGGAGATGCGGCCCTGGCCGACGCGGGTCGAGACATATTGCTCGAAACTCTTGTTGAAGGTGCCGCGCTGGCGGCGATCGAACGACAGCACCGCGGGGTCCTGCGTCACGCCGGCAAAGGCCTGCGAGATGACGCCCTGCGACACGCCGGCGGCGGCCGCCTCCTGCGACATGGCCGCGATGAAACTCTGGAAGTCGCCGCCGCATTTGGCGGCCTGCGAGGCGGTGGCCGTCAGCGCAACCGAGACGAAGGACACAGCGGCAATGGCAATGGCGGTGATACGATTGGTCATGAAAAACCTGTTAGGTTGGCGATACCGGAGTGTGGCATGACCGGTGTGTCCGAACAACGGCGCGCCTTGTTCTCGTCATTCCGGGGCGCGCGCGACGCCGAAGGCGGCAAGCGTGAACCCGGAATCCCGACATGGCCTAGCGCTATCTGAGCCTCCCATGTCGGGATTCCGGGCTCGCGTCCGGCAAGCGCCGGCCGCGCCCCGGAATGACGTGCATGCGTCATCACCCCTGTTGTTTGCGGCGCGGGGGCGCCGTCGTCTGTCGCATTCCCACCCTCCTGAGAGAGGGCGTGCGGAACGCCAGGTGCCCGTTGCACCCGTGGGCCTGATGCGAATGCGGTCTTCCGCAATTGTGAGTGCATCAGGACTTTCGGAGGCGCCGAGCAAGTGCCCGACGTTCCGCATGCGGTGTTTTTTCGGTTGCTTGCACATCTGCCATGGCGAACGGTCCCATCACCAAAATTAATGTCCCAGGGCGGAGGGACAGGGTAGCC
>NZ_FNWZ01000004.1:479312-961007 GCF_900108575.1 Tardiphaga sp. OK245
CCCCATGAACCGCGTGACGCCGCATCTCCGGCGTCCACCGCATCCTGCCCCGCGAACGTGACGATCGCGATCGCCCCTCTCGGTGGGGCAGGACGGAGGGGATAATAATCCTTATCTCCGAAACATCAAGAACAAATCATGAACTTTTGGTCGCAGGCCGGGCGGCGCGTCCCGGCGGTAACCACTGCCCGCTTTTGCCCACAGATGCATGCACGCTTTGCGCGCTAAGGCTTTGACTTCGCCTGCGCCATCCCCCACTTAACCGCCATGGCCAAGAAACCCGGTACCAATCCCAAAGGCGAATTCGCCTTCTTCAACGTCTTCTATGAAGACGGCTCGCAGCGCTCCAACCGCCGCGTGCCCTCCGAATTGCTGGGGGGACTCGACGGCGATGAGCCGGCCAAGGCCGCCATCGCCGAGCAGGACCGCGAGATCGCCGAGAAGTCCGGCCGTCCGGCGCTGGAGATCAAGAGCGTCGAACGCGTGGGCGCGAAGAAGAAGTAGTTAGCTTCGCTTACTCAGCGTCTGAATTTGGAATGGCCGGGCTTGTCCCGGCCATTTTCTGTTCGGGTAGCCCGTGACGAGTAATCACGTCGCCTTGAATACAATGCGCGCTGCCCCTCGACATCGGAAAGATATTGATGCAACCCGTGCTTGCTTTTCGCCTACCGTTCCAATCTTAATGCTCGAAAGCTGGTTGAGTGGAAATCATAAAAGAGCGAGAGCTATCAACCAAGCTGCTCAGATTCAGTGAACAAAGACGATCCAACAACTTAGCGAATCGCGTCGACTCCAATTGGCTGAGAAAGCTCCTATGCGAGAAAATTCGGACAACAGAAAACGAGCCTTTGCCGATGTTGTTAACATAGATGCGTGGCATGACAGCTTCTCAAGTAGTGTATCAGCGGTTGATCTTCACGCAGACGTCGTATTCGGAACGGCACGCGTTGGAGGAGACTCTCAATCCCCGGTAAGATTTAGACTGAGCATCAAACGCGCGGAAGTCATCGTAATCATTCCAGATTCTGAGCCCTTGGCGATTGATAGAAAATCTGTCTCCCGTGACACGCCGGAACTGGAAGGACAATTTTCGGAACTCATAGAACACACAAGCCGGTCCAGCGCTGGCGGAGGAATATCAGGATCCATTTCGCTCAAAGAAGTCAAAGCTTCCGCTTCGACAGCGCTTGAAGGAAAAGCCAATCAATCCACCTTCAAAAAGATTGAGCTAACGGGGAAAATTCAACTACTTCTTGCAACTCAATCAAAGACATCAGACGGACATTATCGCTGGAGCATTGAATCACAGACAAATGGGATTCTAGATGGACGCCCATGGGACGCAGTTAAGCAGCCAAGACTAAAGCTAATTGACCAAAGGAAAGATCGCGCCAGAGGCATCCCTCCTACAGTTCGAGTCGAGGTAAGATGCAAACGCGAAGACCTCGTAATTCGAGATCTACAAATTAAGGACGAAACGCTTTGGGAATCTGCAAAAAGGCGCGCGGGCTTCAAAAACAAGCTCGCTGCGGCAGAATCCTATATTCGTGAGCACCTATCCAAAGAGGGCTTAGAGGTGCGAAACATCGAGGATATATTTGGATCAGTCACATTGGCGAGCACTACAGCAGAGTCAGTATAGGAGACTTTGATGGCGCACTGGCTCGATAAAGTTACGGTCCTACTTACCGCCGATACAAACGACTTACACGAGCTAGCGCGGATCGCCGGCAGCGATCCGCGAACATTTTACATCGGTGTAGACCCGTCATCCCTGGAGTTGGATGGTCAGAATATCGATGACATCGAATTCTCGACCCGAGACGATTTTTTCGTTGACTCCTTCGACGGCCGATCCATTTCTCTCCCGCTCGACGGTTCGAACCTGATAGTCGACGTTAAACGTCTTACCTCTGCGATTCGAAACCACAAACGGCAAGAAGAACGATTGGCGATTCTCCTCCGATTGATCCTGCAAAACAGGAGAACAGCTTTACCAATCCTGACGACTTACGGAAAAGACAAAGCAAAATCTGCCAATGCCGCGCTGTCAGAGCTAGCGGCGGCTATAAAAGACGAGCAATCGCAGCGGTCACTCTTTGACCAAAAGGAAATTCCTCATCTTTTTGGACATGATCTGGTTGGACCCGCATCTGACTACAAGCTTCTAGGAGATGACATCCTAGTCACCATTGCATCTCGGCCTTACGCCAAAAACATGCCAGGCACGCGATCCTTCCTGCTCTATTATATGACGAAGTATCTTTCAGATTTTCCTAAGGTGAACGCACTCCTGCGCTCTAAAGTCGGTAAATCACAATCTGTTTTCGTGGCTCCAAACCTTAGCGAGATGTATGAATTTCTTCGGAATCCGCCCGAGGTTCGGTGGGACGACATTTTGCAGTTATCAATGGATATGCCTCTTTTCGACTCTCCATCTTGACAACGGCATGCACCTCTAAACGTGTCGAGTATACTAAGACCGCAAAGGACCTCTCCTGCCTCAACCCGCGTCCTGCCTGTTCGTCATCATCTGCGCCGCGATGATGATCCACGGGATCACAAGCTCCGGCACCAGATAGGTGATCCACAGGGCATGTGGTTCGGACAGGCCGACTTTCGCGATCAACAGCACGCGGTCGAGGCCGCCCACAGGCCCATGACGCCCGACATCAATAGATGCCGCCCATGAAGGATGTCCGCCGTCCTACGCCACGCTAGATCAATCGACGACCGGAAACTTAGGCTTTAACTTTGGGTCAGTTGGCGTGCGCAGCTTCTTATGATGGATATCAATCGATGCTTGCCTGTCTGACTCAGTGTAAGGACCTTCGTTTCCCTTAGGGTCATAGTACTCGATTGTCATATCAGGCTTGATCTCGAAGCACTCTAGCTCGACGAGCTTGTGGTGGTTTGGGCATAAGAGGATGCCGTTCGACACGGCAATCCGCTCCTCAACGGAGCTTTCAAAGAACGGCACTATGTGATGCGCTTCGAGCGCTCTATAGAACGAGAAATCGCACATGGCACATTTATAATCATAGGCAATGAGGACCGCTTCTTTAAATATGCGTTGTGCAACTCCGCGATCTTTAACCTGGCGATAGACATCGCCTGAACCTTCAGGGCGATCAATCAATTGCCCGGCGAATGATTCGATAGAATCCTCTGAACCAAAACCACTGTAGGGATTGGCCATAGCCGTCCAATCCTTTGAATAGACATACCCTAGCCCCGCTTCTAGATCGTCTATTTCCCAAGCAATGAACCCGTCTCCGGGAATGCCATGAGTTTTTGAAACGACAACCGCAGTAAGCGGCGGCAATCCACTATCCATGCAAAATTCTTGGATAACACCAAGAACATATCTGACCGCACGGTGATGCTCTCCGATCTTCCCGGCCAAGTCTTTGTAGAAAATGACCGTCCGTCTTGCAGCTATATCAGCAAGCACCGGCCAAGCTTTAGCTGCGACTGGATACCAGTTTCTTCGTTCTTTCTTTGGCAACGCTAAACCTCCCTAGATACTGTAGATTGAGTGCAGTGCCTCAGGGTAAAAGCAAGCCTGCGCGGAAATTCCAACCAGCAGAAGTCGAATTAGCTAAGCGTAGTCCGCTATTTGAGGTGCAGAGGTTACGCCTTCAGTGCACTGACATCGCCCTCACCCCGCCCCGCCCGCCATCTGCCTGTTCGTCATCACCTGCGCCGCGATGATGATCCAGGGGATCACCAGCTCCGGCACGAGATAGGTGATCCACAAAACATGCGGTTCGGGCAGGCCGACTTTTGATATCGACAGCACGCGGCCGAGGCCGCCGACGAACACCGTCGCCGCCATCAGGACAACCAGCGTGTTGTGCTCGCGAATGGTCGAGGCCGCCCACAGGCCCATGACGCCCGACATCAGATAGATGCCGCCCATGAAGCGATGCACATTGTCGAGCCGCGGCGCGGTCTCGGGCTGGCCGAGATACATCTGCAGCGAGCCGCCGAAGATGGCGATGGCGCCCACCAGAAACAGGCAGACCTGGGCAACGCGCTGGCTAAGCAGCATCGGGGCGAGTGACGTCATGGCAATGTCCTCGGATGAAATGTGCTTCAGGAAAATTGATCGGGCAATGCGTGACGCTAGCGCGGGACGCGGCACAATCAAAGGGTGTGGCG
This sequence comes from Tardiphaga sp. OK245, assembly GCF_900108575.1. Taxonomy (NCBI): domain Bacteria; kingdom Pseudomonadati; phylum Pseudomonadota; class Alphaproteobacteria; order Hyphomicrobiales; family Nitrobacteraceae; genus Tardiphaga; species Tardiphaga sp. OK245. The sequence continues at coordinate 483,477 of NZ_FNWZ01000004.1, forward strand.
GAGTTATCAACGTAGGCCGCGTCGTGTGCGGCGCCCCCTCTCCCGCTCCCGCGCACAGCGAGCTGTGCCAATCGGGGTGAGGGACGGGGCACAAGTCCGGAGATGCGGACATTCTCCGGGTTCGAGACAGTGCGACCCGAAAGGTGGTGATTGCGGCTGCGCTGGTGACGGCCCCTCACCCGACCGGCTTCGCCGGTCGACCTCTCCCCGCATTGCGGGGAGAGGTTAAGAGCGCGCACGATAAAAAGGCGGACCTTACGGTCCGCCTTTTTTATTCGGTCATCCTGCTCGTCGCGGAAAAGTATTGCAGGCCCCGCGTCACGCCAGCCTGAGCGTGAGCTGCTGCTCGCGGCCGGCGTGGCGCAGGACGAAGTCGTCGAGCGACGAGGTGACGTCCTCGTAATTGCGGTCGGCGCGGCGGCGGATCTCGCGGGCGACGTCTTCCGACACGTCGTCGGCCCAGCGCTCGGCGGTGTTGAAGGCGATCACGCGCTGCGGATCGTTGTACTGGCCGGACATCAGGTCGGCGATGACGGTTTCGAGATCGGTCGCCGCGACATCGGCCTCGCGCCAGGCGCAGCCGGCGCGGTCGAAACAATCCAGCACGAGATAGACGGTCTGCTCACCGGCATCCGGCACCAGCGACGGGGTCCAGGCGCGCGTCATCCCGCCCTCCTGCCCTTGGTCACCCCTTTGGCCACCGGCCGCGCCGCCTTCTTCGCCGGCGCGGGCTCCTTCTTGCCGGTGATCGGCAGCAGCATTTCCTTCTGGCCGGTGGCGCGTTTCGGCGCCTTCTTCGCCTTTGGCGTCGGCGCGGCGCCGCCGCCCTTGAGGCTCTGCTGCAGGGCGGTCATCAGATCGACCACATTGGTGCCGGGCCGCGCCTTGCCATGCGGCTTGAGGGCGACACCGCTGCGCTTCTGGTTGACGAGATCGACCAGCGCGGACTCGTAGCGATCCTCGAATTTGCCGGGCTCGAATTCGGCAGCCTTCTGCTCCACAATATGCCGCGCCAGATCGAGCATGTCCTTGGTGACCTTGACGTCCTGGATGTCGTCGAAATACTCCGCCTCGTCGCGCACCTCATAGGGATAGCGCAGCAGCGTGCCCATCAGCCCGTTCTTCAGCGGCTCCAGCGCGATGATGTGCTCGCGATTGGTGAGCACAAGCCGGCCGATGGCCACCTTGCCCATGTCGCGGATGGTCTCGCGGATCACCGCATAGGCGTCGTGGCCGATCTTACCGTCGGGCACGAGGTAATAGGGACGAATGGCGTAGCGCGGGTCGATATCGGCCTTCGGCACGAATTCGTCGATCTCGATGGTGCGGGTGGAGTCGAGGGCAATGTTGTCGAGTTCGTCTTTCGACACCTCGACATAGGTATCGGTATCGACCTTGAAGCCCTTCATGATGTCGTCCGCCGCCACCTCCTCGCCGGTATCCGCATCGACTTTCAGATATTTGATGCGATGGCCGGTGTTGCGGTTGATCTGGTTGAAGCTGATCTTCTCGGAATCCGACGTGGCGGGATATAGCGCGACCGGACAGCTCACGAGGGACAGGCGCAAAAAGCCCTTCCAATTGGCACGCGGGGCCATGGCAATACTCCAACTCACACGACGCGACACAATCCCGACTCAAGCGGGACCCGCCCGATTTGTTCCCGGCGCCGGAACCAGTTCGGCAGGCCGACCTTCGAACAGCACGCGGCCGAGGCCGCCCACGCGCACCGCAGGTGCGCGCGCCCATCTCGATGAAGAGAGCTGTCGGGCGAACCAAATCCAGGCCCCAACTACAGCGCCCGTGTAAAGAACGCGACGATGTCGCGATCGAAGCGCTCATGAAATGCAGCGCGGTCGAACCCCGGTCTGCTGGTGCAGATCGCCGGCATGCGTGTTGCCAGTTGCGCGGAGCATGGCGTCAAAAAATCGTAGTGCCCGGCATTCGCCACGACATGCGCCTCGGGCAACGTCGGCAAAGCGAGGCGGACGGCCTCCGCATAATAGGGATGTGGCAGGACCTGGTCGTCCTCGGCCCGCCAAAGCTGGACCGGCTGACGGACCGCCGCCAGGCCCTTGCGACCGAAGGCAAAACCAAGGGCGGGCGCCGCGGAGACGACCGCCTTGATGCGCGGATCGTGGGCCCAGACGATAGCGGCATCCAGCGGAAGCGGGTGCCGTTCGACGATCTGGCAATCTTCGAAAGCGGGATGCGCCCTGCAGTGATCCCCGAGAGTCCGCAGGTCCGGCTCGCCACCGGCCACCGCGAGCACCGTGAAACCGCCGGCCGAGAAGCCGAACGCGCCGACGCGCGTCGCATCGATACGCCCATGGTCGCCCCATGCGTCCAGCATGTAATCCGTGACCAGCTTGAATTGGCGCGGCCGTTCCCAGATCGCGGTGGGGTTGCCCGGGTCGCGCCAGCTATCGCCGTTATGCGTGAGGGCGGCGACGACGAAACCTGCATTGGCCAGGGCCATGGCGGTGTCGAGATGCCCGGCATAGGAGCCGCCGTGACCATGGGATATGACCACCAGCGGCAGGCGGTCGCCCGCGAGTGCCGCATCGCGGGCAACCATCTGTTGATCGGACTCAATCGCCTGCAGCTTCGGCGCAGCGCCGGTGGGATACCAAACGCCGACCTCGATGGGTGGCCCTTGTGGATCACTGATGCTGAAATGCTGGAAGCCGACCGCGGCGTCGGCCTGGCTGGCGGCGGCGATAGCGATGAATGCGACGAAAACCTGTGCGATGATGCTGCGCATTGAACCTCCTGCGGATTGGGATGACACGCGAGTTCTGCAAAGGGCGCCGCCCTGCGCCAGCCGTTGTTCGCCAATGGGCGAACGGGTTCGCCGGTGGGCGAACCGCTGCGATGAGACGTCATGAGCAACGCTTGGCAACGTGATTTTCTGCGGGATTGGGCCGTCGACCTGGCGATCGCGACCGTCTGCGCCATCTTCCTCGGCCTGATCGGACCATTCGGCAGCTATCTGAATGGACCGGCATGGCAGCGCGTGGCGTTTCAGCTTGCCTGCTTCTGGTCGGGAATCCTGCTGTATGGGTCCCTGATCCGCGTGGTGCTGCGATTCCAGTTGAGGCCGTGGATGACGTGGACGGCGATCGTCCTCGGCGTCGCCATCCTGACCGTCCCATTTCAGATCTGGACCGCGTGGATCGGCGTATCGATATGGCCATTCCTGAGAAGGCTCGGCCCGCTCGACTGGTATGTGCAAGGACTGATCACCGCCCTGCCTGTCGTGCTCGGCTTCACCCTGTTGCTTCAGGCGCGACGACACAAGCAGCACCAGGCCAAGGAAGCCAACGACGCGCCGCCAACGGCTTTCGGCCTGCTCGGTGCGCCGCCCTTCGCGGTGCTTTGCCTGCAGATGGAAGATCACTATGTCCGCGTCCACCATATCGCCGGCCACTCCCGGTTGGTGCTGGCAACGCTCAATCAGGCCATGACGGCTCTCGGCACCGCTGACGGTCTGCAGGTGCACCGGTCATGGTGGGTCGCGCGGAAGGCCGTTGTGTGCGCCGTGACCGAAGGCCGCAATCTGCGCCTGCAACTCGTCAACGGGATCACCGCCCCTGTCTCCCGCTCGGCCGTGGCCATGGTGCGCGAGGCCGGCTGGCTCACGACAGAGACCGCGCCGGACAACCGCGGCGTCGAACCAGCGCGCGCAGGACCGATTGGCGACACCTAATCCGCCATCCGCTCCGCGGCGGGTGACACGCGCGACACAAAGCCTCTTGACGAAAAGAACAAATCATGAACATATTTGCAGCCACGTACCCCGGCAACGAGCGCGTGAAAGCACGGCACGCACATACGAAAATGCCCGGCGCGAGGCCGGGCATCATCAGAAGGATCGAGTGATCGACAGCGACCGTTAGTTATCCAGGAACGACCGCAGCTTGCGCGACCGCGACGGGTGCTTGAGCTTGCGCAGCGCCTTGGCTTCGATCTGGCGGATACGCTCACGAGTCACCGAGAACTGCTGGCCGACTTCTTCCAGCGTGTGGTCGGTGTTCATGCCGATGCCGAAGCGCATGCGCAGCACGCGCTCTTCGCGCGGGGTGAGCGAGGCCAAAACGCGCGTGGTGGTTTCGCGCAGGTTGCTCTGGATCGCCGCATCGATCGGCAGGATCGCGTTCTTGTCCTCGATGAAATCGCCGAGATGCGAGTCTTCCTCGTCACCCACGGGGGTTTCGAGCGACAGCGGCTCCTTGGCGATCTTGAGAACCTTGCGCACTTTCTCCAGCGGCATGCCGAGCTTTTCGGCGAGCTCTTCCGGGGTCGGCTCGCGGCCGATCTCGTTGAGCATCTGGCGGCTGGTGCGCACGATCTTGTTGATCGTCTCGATCATGTGCACGGGAATGCGGATGGTGCGGGCCTGGTCGGCGATCGAACGGGTGATCGCCTGCCGGATCCACCAGGTCGCATAGGTCGAGAACTTGTAGCCGCGGCGATATTCGAATTTATCGACGGCCTTCATCAGGCCGATATTGCCTTCCTGGATCAGATCCAGGAACTGCAGGCCGCGATTGGTATACTTCTTGGCGATCGAGATCACGAGACGGAGGTTGGCTTCCACCATCTCCTTCTTGGCCTGGCGGGCTTCGCGCTCGCCCTTCTGCACGCCGTGCACGATCTTGCGGAATTCGCCGATCTCAAGACCCGTGAGCGCTGCGAGCTGCTGGATTTCGCCGCGCAGTTCCTTGATGCGGTCCTTCTCGATGGCGACGAAGTTCTTCCAGCCCTTGGCCGAGAGTTTCGAGACGCGGTTGAGCCAGCGCGGATCGAGCTCCGAGCCCTGATAGTTGCGCAGGAAGTCCTCGCGCGCGACGCCGTGGCTGTCGCCGAGGCGCAGCAGGCGGCCTTCGAACGAAACGAGGCGCTTGTTGATGTCGTAGAGCTGCTCGACAAGTGAATCGATACGCGCCTGGTTGAGGCGCAGCGACTTCACCTCGACGATGATCTCGTCCTTGAGCTTCTTGTACTTGCGCTCCTGCGACGGCGACAGCGAGGGGCCCTGCGAGGCGCTCTCGAGCTGGTTCGCGATGTCCTGTTCCTGCAGCTTGCGCAGCTTCTTGTAGCTGTCGGCGATCTTGTCGAAGGTCTCGACCACCTTCGGCTTCAGCTCGGCCTCGATGGCGGCGAGCGACATCTGGTTCTCGAACTCGTCGTCGTCCATGTCGCCGTCGGCAGCGCCTTCCGACGTGCTTTCGCCGGCGGGAGCCGCAGCAGGCGCCGAACGCGGCGGCGCCGGACGGAACGGGGTGGCGGACGGCGGCGCCGCAGGCGGAGCCGCAACGGCTTCGGCGCCTTCGGCCACAGCTTCGCCATCGCCCGTGGGCGGGGCGATCAGCGCCGGGTTCATGTTGTTCTTGGCGTCGGGGCCAGCGTAAGTCGCTTCGAGATCGATGATGTCGCGAAGGAAGATCTTTCCTTCGTTGAGTTCATCGCGCCAGATGATGATGGCCTGGAAGGTCAGCGGGCTTTCGCAGAGGCCTGCGATCATCGCCTCGCGGCCGGCCTCGATGCGCTTCGCAATGGCGATTTCGCCTTCGCGCGACAGCAGCTCGACGGTGCCCATCTCGCGCAGATACATGCGGACGGGATCGTCGGTGCGCTCGCCGGGCTCCGACTTCTTGACTTCGGTGACGGCCTTCTGCGTGACTTCGACGAGTTCGTTGTCGGTATCGTCGTCCTCGTCCTTGCTCTCTTCCTCGCCGTCGCTGTCTTCGTTTTCGGAAACGTTGATGCCCATGTCGGAGAGCATCGACATGATGTCTTCGATCTGTTCAGGAGAGGTGGTATCGGACGGCAAGACGTCGTTGAGCTGATCGAAGGTCACGAAGCCGCGCTTCTTGGCCTGCTTGATCATCTTCTTGACGGCAGCGTCGGACAGGTCGAGCAAAGGTGACGGCGCGTCTGCGGAGTCCTTCTCCGGCGTGTCAGCTGCCTTGTCGTCTTTTTCCTTGTCCTTGGTCTGCAGCGTCTTTGCCTTGGTGGCCATTCAATGCTCCTGAAACGCGCTCACGCCGGGGGCGTCACCGCCCCGCTATCAATCCAGGGGGCGCAAGCGCCCCGATCCAATCATCATCACCACTTGACGCACAAAGGGCGGCGCATATCCATCGCCACCCCCGACGTCGTCTTCGCGGTTTTCACTACTTAAGCCCAGACCCTTAACGTGGAGAGCCTTAAGCCCGGATTAACCCTGTTTTTGCAGCCAAACCATGGGTTTGGCGAGTCTTTTCGCGGTTTGCCCGGGCACCATCCGCAGCAAAGTTGCTTCACGAACTGCGCTGGAACCGCCCCGAGGATTCTCCGAACCCCTCGATCAGCGCCTCGATCCCGTCGACCTCAGCCAACCGGGCCTTCACATCGCGCAACCAGCCGTAGTTCGTTTCGCTCGCTTCTGCGCCCAGAGCAAGCTCCGCGTCTTTAAGCTCCCTAAGTAATGAGTGCCACTGGCGATGCAAGGCAACGAGCTGCGTCCAGGTGGAAAGAACATCCTCGCGGGCCGCACCGGGCCGCGCCGCCCACACCGCCTGAGTGGTAACCGCCTGCTCAACGTGTTGTAATTGCTCGGAATATCCGGCTTTAACCAGATCTGAACGCATTTGTTCACTTTGCTCGGCCTCATCGCCGTGATGATGCTCATGGGCAAAGGCCGCGATGATCCCGGCACGCAGCCGGTGCATCTCGGGATGGGCGAGTTCCAGCGCCGCCACCTCCTCCAGCCGGTCATGCAGCAGCCAGGGATGGTTGATCAGCGACTGCACGATCAGCGCCTCGCGCCTCGAAATGGCGCTGCGCTGGCCGCGCATGATCGAGGACGTCGCAAGCTGTGGACTAACCACCTGATAGGGCCCGCGCTGGATGGTCTGGGGTCCGGCATTGGCCCCGCCCCGCCCTCCGCCACTGATTCGCCCGGCCGGACCGGGGGTAAACGGACGCGGAGAACGGGCAAAACCGCCGCCTCCGCCACCCTGCTGGAAGCCGCCGCGGCCACCGTTGTTACCGCCGTAGTTACCGCCGTAGTTTTTTGGGCCGGTGCCGAAGGCGCGCTGCAGCCGCTCGGTCATGTCCTGGCGGTAGTATTTCTTCACGACATCGTCGCGGATGCCGTTCGACAATTCGTTGATGCGCGCCTCCAGCGCCGCACGGCGTTCCGGTGTCGCGAATGTGCCGCCGGCAATCTCGCGCGCCCAGATCAGATCCGACAGCGTGCCAGCCGCGGCCATCACGTCCTCGATCGCGGCGCGGCCACCGGAGCGCGCGAGGTCGTCGGGATCCTGTCCTTCGGGCAGCAGCGCAAAACGCAGACTCTTGCCGGGCTTGAGATGCGGCAGCGCCAGCTCCGCCGCGCGCCATGCCGCCTTCTGCCCGGCCTTGTCGCCGTCGAAACACAGGATCGGCTCGTCGACCATCTTCCAGAGCAACTGCAACTGGTTCTCGGTCAACGCCGTTCCGAGCGGCGCGACCGCACCGGGGAAGCCGACGCCGACCATGGCGATGACGTCGACATAGCCTTCGACCACCACCAGCGGCGCGCCGTCATGCGCGGCCTTGCGCGCCATCGGCAGGTTGTAAAGATTGTCGCCCTTGTGAAACAGCGGGGTTTCCGGCGAGTTCAGATATTTCGCAGGCGCATCTTTCTTCAGCGCGCGGCCGCCAAAGGCGATGATGCGTCCGCGCACGTCGGAAATCGGAAACATCACGCGATCACGAAAGCGATCATAGGGCACCGGGATGTCTTCGCCGCCGATCAGCAATCCGGCCTCGACCATGTCTGGCACCGGCACGCCGGCGGCGCCAAGATATTCCTTCAGCGCGAAGCGATCTTCGGATGCAAAGCCCATGCGGAACTGGAGCTGAACCGCGGGCGTGATGCCGCGATCGGCGAGATAGCCGCGCGCGCGGGCGCCCTCGCGCCCCACCAGCGTCTCCGCGAAGAATTTTGCGGCGAGATCCATGACGTCATAGAGCGTCTTGCGGCGCTGCTCATGGCGCGCGGCATCCGGCGTCGCCGCCGGCAGCGCCACCCCCGCCATTTGCGCCAGCCGCTCGACTGCCTCAACGAAGCTGGCGCCGTCGGTCTCCATCACGAAATTGATGATGTCGCCGTGCTTGCCTGATGAGAAGTCGTGGTAAAATCCCTTCTCGTCATTGACGAAAAACGACGGCGACTTTTCCTGCTGGAACGGCGACAGCCCTTTCCACTCCCGCCCGGCCTTCTTCAACTTGACGCGCTTGCTCACGACTTCCGAAACCGGAAGCCGGGCGCGCAGATCGTCGAGGAATTGGGGCGTGAAGCGCATGGGGCAGTTATCGTGCGATCGGGTTAGGTAAGTGTTGCGGGCCGACGGCTTTGATCTGGGCCTCAGCTCAGCCGACCATGGATATAGGTCTCGCACTGAGAAATACGACTGGACACGAGGTTTTCCCGGATAACCACAGGGCAGTTGGCCACGCACTCGTCATTCCGGGATGACCAGAAGACGGCGAAGCCGTCTGGCGGTCAGACCCGGAATCCCGACGTGTTCATCATTGCCGAACACCGGGCGGTGAGAGGTGCTGAACATTGCGGGATTCCGGGTTCGCGCGCAGCTATCGCTGCGCACGCCCCGGAATGACGAGTGTGTGGCACGTAGAAGCCGCTTGAACTCACCCCGGTTCCACGATCACATATCCCATGTTCACGACATTCCGCGGCGGAAATACCGGTGCATGGCAGGTGATCTCGATTTCGCCCGTCAAGGGCGAGACGCTGAAACCCGTTGCGGCGCTGTCCATCACCCATGCCGATGCCATCTCACTGCCGCTGCTGCCCTCGCAGACATCCTGGCGCCTCGCCGGCGTCGCCAGTCATGTCCGCTATGTCGAACGTACCGAGAAGATCGCACTGGTTGCGGCACAGGCCGGCCTCGGCCGTGCTGAGGCGACCCATGGCGCACTGATCCCGATCAGGAAGAACGCGGCGTGGTGGGACATGACCCAGAATGAGCGGCGCCGGATTTTCGAGGACAAATCCCGCCACATCGCCGACAGCCTGAAATACCTGCCCGCCATCGCGCGCCAGCTCTACCATTCGCGCGACCTCGGCGAGCCCTTCGATTTCCTCACTTGGTTCGAATACGCGCCGGAGCACGCACAGGAGTTCGAGGATCTCGTCGGCGGCCTGCGCGAGACGGAAGAATGGAGCTATGTGGAGCGCGAGGTGGATGTGCGGGTGGTGAAGGCGGTGGTTTGATATCCACTAAGCCTTGACCAGCACGAAATACTTTTGTATATACAACCATCGCGCTGAACGGCTCGTTCCAAACTTGGAGAAGGCAATGCAGATTGTAACTTCTTCTCGATGGGGCGCAGATGACGGCCGAACGCGATACGAGATTTAAGACTCTGGAGCCCGCGGGCTTCGAATGGGATGATCTCAAGAGCCAAGCGAACCTAAAGAAGCACAACATTGCTTTTGAAGAGGCAAGTGAGATCTTTTACTCACCGATCATTGCCTGGCGTTCACCCCGTAACAACGAGGAGCGATGGATAGCGATAGGGGAAGCTAATGGTCGAATCATTTCGGTTATTTTCACACACCGAAGTGAACTGATCAGGATCATTTCCGCGCGCCATCCGAGACCAAATGAAGAAAGAGCATATCGTAACGCGACAATGGGGCGATCGCCGCAAGGGAAAGACTGACTGGGCGCGTTTCGACGCGTTGACGGAGAAGGACATCGAAACCGCGATTGCCAATGATCCCGATTGGAAGGAATTCGAGAATATCGATTGGTCCAAAGCTGTCCTCGTCATTCCCGCAAAGAAGAAAGCCATTTCCATCCGCATCGATGAAGACGTGCTCGACTTCTTCAAAAGCGGCGGCGATGGCTATCAGGGCAGGATGAATGCGGTGCTGCGGTCTTACATGCTGCAGAAGGCCAAGCCGAAGACCAAGAAACGGGCATAGTTCTCCCGTCATACCCGCCGCTCCATAGGAGCGGCTGAGGGCGGGACCGCCGCCGAACATCCAACCTGCATGGCTCCCATTCAAGACGCCGCACTTCTGGCATGGCATCACATGCGCCATATCTCTCCCACCGCCCCGCCCGCCTGAAAGCCTCCATGTCCTCATCGTCCGAACATCCCGCCCGCGACTCCGGTCCCGGCGGCTGGCTGATTTTTTCCTTTGCCGTCGCCTGCGGCGTCACCGTCGCCAATATCTATTACGCGCAACCGCTGGTGGGGCCGATCAGCGAGAGCTTCGGGCTCGATTTGTCCTCGGCCGGCATCATGCTCACCATGGTGATGTTCGGCTATGTGCTCGGCCTGCTGTTCCTGGTGCCGCTCGGCGATCTCGTCGAGAACAAGCGGCTGATCCTGATCACGCTGGGCAGCCTGATCGTGAGCTTGCTGATCGCCGCAGCCGCCCCCACCGCAGCGATCTTCATCGCCTCGACCTTGCTGCTCGGTATCGCCGCCGTGGGTACGCAGATGATCTTGCCGGTGGTCGCGCATCTGGCGCCGGAGCAACGGCGCGGGCAGATCGTCGGTACCGTGATGAGCGGGCTGCTGTTTGGCATCCTGCTGTCGCGGCCGCTGGCCACCATGGTGGCCGGCTCGTTCGGCTGGCGCGCCGTATTCGTGATGTCCGCAGTGCTGATGTGCGGCGTATTCGCACTGATGGTGATCGCGCTGCCACGCCGGCAACCGAAGCATGAACTGACCTATGCGACGCTGATCCACTCGCTGTGGGACCTGATGCTGACCACGCGGGTGCTGCAACAGCGCTCGGCCTATCAATGTCTGCTCTATGGATCCTTCAGCCTATTCTGGACGGCGATGCCGCTGGTGCTGGACCAGCCGCCGTTCTCGTTCGGCCATATCGCCATGTCGGCCTTCCTGCTGTCGGGCGCCGGCGGCGCATTGGTGGCCCCGCTTGCGGGACGCCTCGCCGATCGCGGCCGCGGCGATCTCGTGACCGTCACGGCCATGCTGCTGGTGCTGGTGAGTTTCGTGCTGACCTGGATTGGCGGCCACACCGGCGGCGCGACGGCCGTGACGCTGTTCGTGATCGCGGGCATCCTGATCGATGCCGGCACGCAGGGTAATGTCGTTGCCGGACAACGCGCGATCTATGCCCTCGCCGGCCATATCCGCAGCCGGCTCAACGCGCTGTTTCTCGCTTGCGCCTTCTTCGGCGGCGCAGTCGGCTCGGGCTTTAGCGGATTTGCGGTGGCATCAGGCGGCACGTCGATGATCGCACTGATCGGCATCGGTGCATCGCTGATTGCGCTGGCGCTGTTCGGCCTTGAGGTCGCCAGCAGACGCAAGGAAGGTTAGATTTTTATTTGAGCATGATCTTTTCGGAAAACCGGTTTCCACTTTTCCGGATCATGCTCTAGGGCGCAAGGAAGCGCCCGGACATGATGCGCGCCGTCTCATCGACCGGTTTGTTGTAGATATAGGTCCAGGCTTCGCTCACACTGCCATCCGCGAGCGTCACAGCGATCCGTTCACGCAGATACAGCGCCGGCTGCGGATGATCCGGGCCGACGCTCTCATAGTCGTCGAGCGCCGCCATCAGCTCAACCGGCTTGCGCAGCCGGAACAGCTCGCCGAACACGATGTCCCCGGGATCGTCGGAATGCAGCAGGCCGGGATAATGCGCGATCATATAGAGCTTGCCGCGGCACGAGGCCTCGCCGAGAAAATCGGCGCCGGACGACAGCAGCTTCGACATCGGATGATCGAAACCGCGCATCAATGTGCCGTAGACGAAAACGCGATCGGGCATGGCGCCAGTCAGACTTTCTCGGCCAGCGCCGCGGCGACATCGTCGCCCGCGGACACCACATTGATACTCACATCCATGCCGAGAAACGCATCGGCCGAGCCCATATAGGTGCCGTGCAGCGGCACCGCCTGGCGCGGATCGCGCGCCACCGCGACGCGAATGAGATCCTTGCTGCCGATGATGCCGTTGGTCGGATCGAATTCGATCCAGCCTGCGGCCGGCAGATAGACCTGCACCCAGGCATGGGTGGAGCCGCCGCCCACATAATTGTGCTCGCGGTCGCCATGGATGAACAGATAGCCGGACACGAAACGCGCGGCGATGCCGAGCCGTCGCAGTGCCTCGATCATGAACAGCGCGAAATCGCGGCAGGTGCCGGATTTGGTCTGCAGCGTATCGAGCGGATGCTGGGTGCCGTGTTCATAGCGCTTGCGATAGGCGAACTGCTTGCGGATGCCGAGCGTCATGCCGGTCAGAATATTGACGGTCGGCGTGCGGCCCTGCGGGTCGAGAAATCCGCGCGCCCATGTGGCGAGTTCGCCATCGGGATCGCCATATTGCGGCCGGATGAATTCCTGCAGATCGGGCAGTTCTTCGCCGTCATACAGGAACGGATAGAAATAGGCCTTGTCATCGGCGGTCAGCGCGAACTCGTCCGACGGCAGATGTTCGATGGTCGCGGTGGAGACGAAAGTGAGTTTGCGCGCGTGCTCGTCGAAGGTGGCGATCGCTACCGAATTGCCGAACACGTCGTGGATCCAGCGCAGCGACAGCGGCTCCGGCGTAATCTCAAGCTTGCCGTTGAGCATGCGCAGATCATGGCCATCGCGCGGCCGCAGCATGATCCGGTGTTCGCCGAATGCGACGGGATGCGCATAGCGATATTCGGTCTTGTGATGAATCGTGAGCAAGGGCATCAATGGTTCGTTCATGCGTGATTTGTCCCGTGTAATTTATACGGAAGCCTGCAGAATCACAGGCCGGGATGCCGCATCGTTAGGCAATATCGGGAAAAAGCCTTGGACAGAATTTTGGACAGAGCCTTGGATAGCAATCAGGACACATCCCTACGTCTCGGCCCCCAGGAGGTTCCGCCCGTTCTGGAACTCAATACCGCCGGCACATCCCCTTTTCTCCTGACCTGCGATCATTACGGCCGGCTGATTCCCGACATGCTCGGCGATCTCGGCCTGCCCGAGAGCGAGCTCGTCCGCCACATCGCCTGGGATGTCGGCATCGCCGGCGTGGCCGAGCAGATGGCTCGGGCGCTCGATGCGCATCTCGTGGCCCAGCGCTATTCGCGACTCGTCATCGACTGCAACCGCCCGCCGGACGCCGTGAGCGCGATTCCGTTGATCAGCGAGGCGACCACCGTGCCCGGCAATGACGGTCTCACGCAGGACATCAAAACGCGCCGGCGCGAGCTGATCTTCGATCCGTATCACCGGCGCATCGACGAGGTGATCGATGCAAGGCTGGCAAAGGGCCAGCCGACAGTGCTGGTGTCGCTGCACAGTTTCACGCCTGTCTATGCCGGCATTCCCCGCCCCTGGCATATCGGCACGCTCTATCAGCACGACAGCAAACTGCCACCGTTGCTGCTGCAGCTGTTGCGCGCCGAAGCCGATCTGGTGGTGGGCGACAACGAACCCTATGCGGTGTCCGATGCCACCGACTACACGATCCCCGTGCATGGCGAGAAGCGCGGACTGATGAATACGGGCATCGAGATCCGGCAGGATCTGATCACCGACCCAAGCGGCCAGACGGAGTGGGCGGAGCGGCTCACGCGCATCTTCAGCGAGATCGAGGCGACGCTGATCACGCCGCGCGCATCGCATCTCTAGCTTTGATGCCGGCGTAGCTGCCAATGCATCTGCGCGGCATGCGGTGCCTAGCGGTGCGTCCCGATGAAATAAGCCACCACCACAAATCCCGCCGCGACCGCCCACAGGAAATAGGCCGCGCGACCACCCGGGCTCAGCGTCGAGTCAGACGGGTTGTCCGGATTGACAAAGACCTTCACCGCGTCACCGTTCTTGTAGTCCATCCCGAACAGCCGCAACTGCCATGACGGCGGGTTCGGGTTGCTCGTGCTCAGGCTCCCGGCGGACCCGATATAGGCGACGTGCTTGAAGCGATAGTTGTATTGCACGTTCCGGGTCTGCATCACCGGCCCGCTGCGACCGGTGTCGCTGTCACGGCTCACATAGGTCTCGGGCGCGCCCAGTTTGACGGTGCCGGGCACCACGGGCCACTTCTTGGCCAGAGATCCCTGCCGGTGTAGCGCCAGGCCGAACAAAGCAACGAGGAAGCCGAACCCGCAGAGCGCCGTCACAATCGGCGATCGTTTCGGATCGGCAAGATGGTCTGCAATGAATTCGTTGATGCGGACGCCGCCAAAGATGCCGCCGACCACAATCGCCAGCACGATAACTGCAGCGATGCCAAGGCAACCGCCAATGCCCTTCGGCATCTCGCGATCAAGCACGGCATCGCGTGGGTGTCGCGGGTTGTAGTAGACCATCACCGCGGTACCGACCGGATAGCGCGCGATTGTCTCGGCGACTTCGAAATTGCCGCGGTCCTCGCCGATGCTGACGCGGTTGTTCGTAAGCTTCTGTCCGCTCACGGTGTATTCGTAGACGATATTCGCAAAATTGCGCTTTTCGGTGCGCTTGCGCTCCTCGCGCGTGTCGTCGAGCACCTTGACGTCTCGTACTTCGGAGGTCGAGACGATCACCTTGCCGAAGGTGGACGGCCAGTCGCTGGCAGCGCGGACCTGCAGATATTTAGTGCCGGCAGCGACCAGGATCAGGCCGAACGGCGCCAGCAGCATGGCATAAACGAACCAGGGAATGTCGGGCACGGCGAAACCTCATGGCACGGCGCGGCGCGCCCCGAGGTTTGACGTGACGATGCGGCGAAAGGTTCAGCGCGACAAAAGATTCACCGTGCCCGGGTCAGCGCCAGCCAGACGCCGCCGCCGATCATGAAGCCGCCGGAGATCCGCGACAGCAACCGCGTCCGCCGTGCCGAGAAGAATTGTCGCGCGCGGCCCGCGGCCACCGCATAGACGATGTCGGTGAGCGCGGCCGTCACCATGAAGGTCGCACCAAGGATGCCGACCTGCAGGATATGGTTCTTCTTCATGTCGACGAATTGCGGAATGAAGGCGCCGAAGAACACCAGCACCTTGGGGTTACTCAGCAGCACCATCATGCCCTGCAGAAAGAAACCGCCGCGCGGCGGTGCCGGCGGCGTATCCGCATCGATGCCCTCGACCGGCGCGCGGACCATTTTGATGCCGAGCCACACGAGATAGGCGGCGCCGGCAAAGCGTACCCAGTCGAACCAGTAGCCCATGGTGGCCATCAGCGTCGCAAGCCCCAGCGCGACAATGCCGATCACCACGGCAAGACCTGCTTGCGTGCCGGCAATGCTGATCATCGCCGCGCGCGTGCCGTAGCGCAGCCCGTTGGCGATCACCAGCGTGACGTTCGGACCAGGGAGCAACGCCAGCGCGATGCAGGCAGCGACAAAGGCGAGATAGACTTGCAGCGACATCGGCGTTTCTCTCATGAGCAGGTTTGTTCGTTGGCGAAGCCTAGCCCACGCAGCGAGCTAAACAAAGGCGCCGCTTGACATGCAACCATTTGGTTGCCTATTATCCTGGTCATGGATGAGGTCTTCAAGGCACTGGCCGACGCGTCGCGGCGCTCATTGCTGGACCGGCTTCATGCTGACAACGGCCAGACGCTGAACGAGCTCTGCGACGGACTGGACATGTCGCGGCAGGCCGTGACCAAGCACCTTGCGATTCTGGAAGCGGCCAATCTCGTCGTGACCATCAGGCATGGCCGCGAGAAGCTGCATTACATCAATCCCGTCCCGATCCATGAGATCGGCGAGCGCTGGATCAGGAAATTCGAGCGTGGCAGGCTCGCCGCGCTCAGCGAGTTGAAACGGCAGTTGGAGACGCGTGATGAGTAAGTCTGAATTTGTTTACGTCACTTTCATCGAGACCACACCTGACAAGCTTTGGCAGGCACTCACGAATGGCGACTTCACCGAGCGCTACTGGTTCGGTTATCGCCTCGATAGCGACTGGAAAGTCGGTTCGCCCATGACGCTCGGCAAGGGTGGCAAGGTGATGGATGAATGCGTGATTCTGGAATCCGATCCGCCGCGCCGCATCTCATATAGCTGGCATCCGATCTATGACGACGATATGGCCAAGGAGAAGCCGTCTCGCGTCACGCTCGATCTCGAACCGCGCGGCAAGGTGGTCAAGCTCACCGTCACACATGAGGACTTCCCGGAGCACAGCAAAGTATTGCCGAGCATCTCCGGTGGCTGGCCGATGGTGTTCGCAAGCCTGAAGACCTTCCTCGAAACCGGACAGCCGCTGTCGCTCGACCCGACAAGCGAGACGTAAGGAGCAGCCGATGGATATCAGCACTTTCAAACCTGCGTTCGTCTATACGATCTATATCGCCTCCACGCCGGAGAAGATCTGGCAGGCGCTGACCTCGGCAGAGTTCAGCCGGCAGTATTTTTCCGGCTTTGCCGTAGAGCTTGAAGAAAAAGTCGGCGGTACGTTCAGGGTGCTGATGCCGGATGGTTCGCTGCATATCTCAGGCGACGTGATTGTCTGCGATCCGCCGCGCAAACTGGTCATCACCTGGGACGTCAACTGGCCGGGACTTATCGAGGCGCTAGGCTCCACGCTGGTGACCTACGATATCGAGCCAAGCGGCGAGACTGTGAAGCTGACACTGACACAATCGCATGACCGCGAACTCAGCGACGACATCCTGTCCGGCGGACGCGCCGGCTGGCCGGCGATTCTGTCGAGCCTGAAGAGCCTGCTGGAGACGGGCAACGTCCCCGCGATCCAGATGGAGCCGCCGCTGAAGCTGCTGGCGGCGCTGAAGGAGATGGGGATCAAGGTGCCGGGGATGTGAGCGACGCTACGCCGGCGGCGCGCTCCCTCTCCCCGCTCTGCGCGGGGAGAGGGTCGGGGTGAGGGGCAAGGGCACGTCGATGCACCAATTTTCTTCTATCGGGTCGGTACGATCCGGTAGTTTCTCGATTGTTGTGAATGAGTGCCATGCCCCTCACCCGCCGCGAAGACGCGGCGACCTCTCCCCGTAAAGAACGGGGAGAGGTTAGCGGAGTGCCGCTGCTATCTTCTCGCCCTACCCCAGCGCCCGCAATTCCCGTCTGAGCACCTTGCCGGTCGCGGTCATCGGCAGCGACTCCGCAAACTGCACGTAACGCGGATATTCATGCGCCGCGAGTTGCGATTTCACAAAGTCCTGCAGCTCGCGCGCCAGCGCATCGCTTGGCACGAAGCCCGGGCGCAGCACGATCCAGGCTTTCACGGCTTCGGTGCGGATCGGATCGGGAATGCCGACCACTGCCGACAACGCGACCGCGGGATGCTTCAGCAGCGTGTGTTCGATCTCCGATGGACCGATGCGATAGCCGGCCGAGGTGATCACGTCGTCTTCGCGCGAGACGTACCAGAAGTAACCGTCGTCATCCTGGATGCCGAGATCGCCCGTCAGAAGAAACTCGCCGGCGAATTTCTTCGCGGTGCCTTCGGGGTTCTGCCAATAGCCGAGCATGGTGCAGGGATTGGGCTGTCTGATACCAACAATGCCGCGCTCGCCGCGCGGCAGTTCCTCGCCCTGCTCATTGACGATACGCACATCGAAGCCCGGCGTCGGCTTGCCCATAGAGCCCGGCCGGATCGGAAACAGATCGGCATTGTTGCCAACCACGAGATTGCATTCGGTCTGGCCGTAGATCTCATGCGCGTCGATGCCGAATGTATTGCGCACCCAGTCGAGCAATTCCGAACCGAGCGACTCGCCGCCGGTGAGCATGCTGCGCAGCTTGACGTCGGGATGTTTCACGTTTGCCTGCCGCATCAGCTTCAGCGCCGTCGGCGGCAGGAACACATTGCGTATCTTGTGATCGGCCATCAGCTGCATCGCGGCGTCAGGTTCGAATTTCCTGGCGCGATAGCCGACGATCGGCACGCCGTGATACCAGGCCGGAAAC
This sequence comes from Tardiphaga sp. OK245, assembly GCF_900108575.1. NCBI lineage: Bacteria > Pseudomonadati > Pseudomonadota > Alphaproteobacteria > Hyphomicrobiales > Nitrobacteraceae > Tardiphaga > Tardiphaga sp. OK245. The sequence goes on from NZ_FNWZ01000004.1 coordinate 501,361, forward strand.
AGCGCATCGAACAGCCCGCCGATCCACGCCCAGTCGGCTGGCGTCCAGTAGACGTCGCCCGGCTTCGGAAAGAAGCCGTGCACCATCTCCACATTGGGCAGATGGCCGAGCAGCACGCGATGGGCATGCAGCGCGCCCTTGGGATTTCCCGTCGTGCCCGAGGTGTAGATGATGATCGCGGGATCGTCGCAGGACGTATCGACCGTGGTGAAGTCTTCGGACGCCGCCTCGATCGCCGACCAGAACGGTTTGGCGCCGGCATGCGGTGCACTGTCCGTGACGTAGATATCTTGTAAATGAGGCAGCCGCTCGCGGATTTTCGACAACTTGTCCCAGCCACTCGCGTCGGTGACGATGGCCTTGGCCCCAGAATTGGCAAGGCGGAATTCCAACGCGTCCTCGCCGAACAGCGTGAACAGCGGCACCGACACCAGCCCGGACCGGAACGCCGCGAGATGCGCCACCGGCAATTCCACCGATTGCGACAAAAACACCGCAATGCGGTCGCCGCGCTGCAGGCCATCCGCCTTCAGCACATTGGCGAAGCTGCGCGAGAAAGCCTGCATCTCGTCGAAGGAGAAACGATGCGTGCCGCGGTCCTCGTCCACATAGATCAGCGCCAGCCGCCCGCTACCGTCGGCATGACGGTCGCAGGCCACCGTCGCGATGTTGAACCGCTCCGGCACATCCCAGCGGAAATTGCGGGCGAGCGTCTCATAATCCGTGGTTTCGACCAGCATCGGCACTCCCTGCCCTCATGGAGAGGAGCGCGCTCTTGCGCGCGTCTCGAACCATGATTGTTTTGCACATCCTTCGAGACGCGGTCGAAGAGACCGCTCCTCAGGATGAGGGATCGCTTGTGGATCCATTATGAAGTTCAAGGCAAAAGAACTCTAAACGATAGCCGCCGTCCGCCAAAGTGCCTTGAAATTCCCGGCCCGGCATGGTCTCAAGCACCCTATTCGGAACCCGGCGCTATCAGCGCCTTCGCAAGCTCAATCCGGCAGAAATTCCCCATGGCACGCAGGTTTTCGGCCGCTTACCAGTCGGAGCCAGTATCCAGCCTGGCGCTGTGGGCGCGGCGCCTCGCAGTTTTCGCCGCCATTGCCGCCATCACCTCGATCATCATCGTCCGCTTCGGGTTCCTCGAAGTAAAACCGGCACTGATGACCTTCTTCGGCGCGTTGGGATTCGCCGGCCTCTCGATCCTGGTGGCCCTCGCCGGCTTTGCCGCGATCTGGCAGAACGGCTCGCGCGGCATGAGCGTGATCATGGTGGCGCTGATGCTCGACGTGGTGATCCTCGCCTATCCCGGCTACCTCGCCTACCAGTATCGCAAATTGCCGAAGATCCACGACATCACCACCGACCCGGTCGACCCGCCGCGCTTCGAGGCGCTGGCGCGGCTGCGGACCGGCGACGGCACCAATTCAGCCGTCTATTCCGGCCTCTACTCCGCGGAGCAGCAGCGCACGGCCTATCCGGATATCGAGCCGGTGGAGCTGGAGGTGCCCGTGCAACGCGCCTATGACGTGACGCGCGCTTTGGTCGAAAAGCGCAAGTGGATCGTCATCGACGAGCGCCCGCCGCAGCCGCCGCGCCGCATTGGCCGTATCGAGGCGGTGGCGCGCACCCCTATTATGGGTTTTCGCGAGGACGTCTCGATCCGCTTCACACCCGACGGCGAAGGCTCGCGCGTCGATATTCGCTCGTCGTCACGCTATTTCGAAGGCGATCTCGGCAGCAACGCCGCGCGCATCACCAAGCTGATCGACGACATCAACACCGCCGTCGACAGCGCGCCGGCGCCAAAGAAGGCGGCGACGCCGGCGAAGGCTGCGGTCAAGGGCGTGAAGAAATAGGCCGCCGCCCTCCTCAACGAGAATTCACCCTCGCGCACGTTTCTCCACATTGGCGATGCGCTCTGGCACGCCGAACTCCTGCCGGCAGACGTCAGCGAGCACCGCAATCCCTTCGCGGATTTCATCATGCGTGGGGCTGGCGAAGCAGATGCGAATGTGGCTGTGCGCATAGGTCTTGTCGACAGACCACTCCGGGCCGGGATTGATCGACACGCCGGCCTTGAGCGCGGCCTGATAGAGCTTCATCGCATCGACATTGGCGGGCAGTTTCACCCACAGAAAGATGCCGCCTTTGGGTTCGTCGAATTCCGCCGCCGTGCCGAACTGCTCGTTGAGCGCATCCATCAGCGTCTCCAGCTTGGCGCGTAGTCCGCGCGTGGCCTTTGGCACATGGGTGGCGAAATGCGGCACGCAATATTCGGCGAGGACCATCTGCTCCAATGCGCCGGAGCCGGCATCGGTCTTCAGCGCCAGCATGCGTGACATGATCTCCCAGGGCGCGACGATGTAGCCGACGCGGAGAGCAGGCGCGATCGACTTGGAGAACGAGCCGATATGGATCACGCTGCCGCTTGTATCCATCGCGTGAATCGCCGGCGGACGCTCGCCGTTCCAGATCAGATCGGCATAGCAATCGTCCTCGAAGATGGGGACGCCATATCTGGCCGACAGCGCCAGCAGCTCGCGGCGACGGCTTTCCGGCATGATGGTGGCAGTCGGGTTCTGCACGGTCGGGATCGTATAGATATATTTCGGCCGGATGCCCTTCGCCTTCAGATCTTCCAATGCTGAGGCCAGCGCGTCCATCCGCATGCCGTCGTCATCCAAGGGAATACCGACGATATTGACGCCGAGACGGGTGAGCCGGTTGATGGAGCCCTGATAACAGTCGCGCTCGATGATGACGGTGTCGCCACGGGCGAGCAGGCTGTGATTGACGAGATCGAGCGCCTGCAGCGAGCCGGAGACGACCAGGATATCATCAGCCGTACAATCGATGCTTGCGTCGCGCTTCAGCTTGCCGGCGATGAAGGTGCGTAGCGGCAGATAACCCTGCGGACCGCTCGCCAGACCGTAGGTTGCCAGCGTGCGTCCCTCGCGCAGCATGACGGCATTGGCGGCGGCAGTCAGGCCCTCTACCGGCACCTGGTCCATATCGTTGTTCCCGCCGACGAAGCTGTATTTGGCGAGACCGGTCCATTTTGCCGCAGCCGCGGGCAGGCCCGGAGGCAGCAATGGCGCGTAGTCGAACCGTGCAGTGGTCATGAACGTCGTCTCCCTGAAGCTTTTTATGATGAAGGCTGCCTCGTTGGACCGCCCCCCGCGTGTATCGCGCGCCGAATGCCGGATATTACCCCTTTGCCCTCACGCGGCGCACCATTAGAGTGCCGCCGAAATGTAAGGCTTTTCCGGCAGGGGCATGCACGACTTAATCCGCGATATCACGCTGTGTATCCTGTTTGCGTGGGGCATCGGGCTTATTGCGCATTTCACCCGTCAGCCACTGATTCTTGCTTATCTGATTGCCGGCTTCATCATTGGGCCATTCGGCATCGGCTGGGTCAAGTCGGACGAATCCATCAGCACGATCTCCGAACTCGGCCTGATCTTCATGCTGTTCATGATCGGTCTCGAGATCGACCTGAAGAAGATCATCCGCGCCGGCAAGGTCATCCTGTTCGCCGCGGGCGGCCAGTTGATCGCAGGCTGCGTGCTCGGCGCCGCCTTCTTCATGGCGCTCGGGCTCAAGCTCGGCGGCGGCGGGTTCGACGCGCTGTATCTCAGCGTCGCCTGTGCGCTCTCCTCCACGGTGGTCATCGTCAAGGTGCTCTACGAGAAGCGCGAGCTCGACACCCTGCCGGGCCGTATCACGCTCGGCATCCTGGTGCTGCAGGACATCTTCGCGATCCTGTTTCTGGCGGTGCAGCCGAGCCTCGCCGATCTGCAGGTCAGCGTCATCGCCCTGTCGATCGCCCGCGTCGGCGTGCTGGTCGCCACTGCGCTGATCCTGAGCCGCTATGTGCTGCCGGCGCTGTTCCACCAGATCGCGCGGCGGCCGGAGCTGGTGCTGCTGGGCGCGCTGGCCTGGTGCTTCCTGATCGGCGAGATCGCCGAACGGCTACATCTGTCGCGCGAGATGGGATCGCTGGTGGCAGGTGTGTCGCTATCAACCTTCCCCTATGCGCTCGACGTCACTGCCAAGGTGACGACGCTGCGGGACTTCTTCATCACGCTGTTCTTCGTCGCCGTCGGCATGACGATCCCGATCCCGAACGGCGCCACTATCGGCCTCGCCCTGATCATTGCCGTGTTCACCGTGATCAGCCGCATGCTCACGACCTTCACGCCGCTGTATCTGATGAAGCAGGGGCTGCGCGCCAGCCTGCTGCCGGCACTCAATCTGGCGCAGATCAGCGAATTCTCACTGGTGGTGCTGCAAACGGGCATCGCCGCCGGCCACATCACCACGCAGACCTCCAGCGCGGCGTCCTTCGCCTTCGTGATCCTGGCGGTCCTCTCGACCTTCGCGATGATGCGCAGCGACCAGATCACGCGCCTCTTGATCGGCCCGATGAAGCGCATCGGGCTGCGCGACCTCGATCACGGCCAGGGCCGCGAGGGCGATCATGCCGAGGGCCATGGCGACGCCCGCCGCATCGTCATTCTCGGCTTCTTCCGCACCGCGTCCGCCCTGCTCGCCGAGATCGAGCGCCAGAACGCGTCGCTGCTCGACCAGATCAGCGTCGTCGACTTCAATCCGAACGTCTTCCGCACCTTGGTCGGGCGTGGCCAACACGTGATCTATGGCGACATCAGCAATGTCGACACGCTGGTCCATGCCGGCGTCGGCAAGGCCGAGATCATCATTCTCAGCGTGCCGGACTCGCTCCTGAAGGGCGCGAATAACGAGAAGCTGGTCCGCCATGTCCGCTCGATCAACCCGACCGCCAAGATCATCTCCACGGCGGACGTGCTCGGCGACGTGAGCGATATTTACGCGGCCGGCGCTGATTACGTCACCGTGCCCCGGCTCAGCGACGCCCATGCGCTGTATGAGGTGATCGAGGCCGCCGATCAGGGCCTGCTGGACGATAAACGCGCCGAAATGGACGCGCAGCTGGCGGAGCGGCGGGAAGTGCTGCCGTAGACGCAGACTGGCCGGTCCTAATGAGATCTCGCCAGATAGGATTTCATCTGACTACCTCTGGTAAATATTTCAAATAAATACAACTTGAACGATATTTTTATATCGTTACGCTCCGTGATCGGACTGGAGTTCGCCTCATCCAATCTGGGGAGTCATGCCACCATGGTGTTTTCCGCCGAAACGCTGCAGCGAGACCTTGCGATCGGTCTGTTCAGTCTGATCGTACCACTGGGAATCTACATCGGGCGTATGAACGTTCGCGCCAGCAGGCGTGAGATCGTCCGTGATCTAGAGCGATTATTTCAATTTGCGAACATCGATGGACGACCACTCATTCTACCGTCCTTCGAACTGGTTAAGTACAAGTATGATCCGGACGCCAATCCAGAGCGCAGCTCTCTTGGTCCCGATGCGAATTCGTTTCGCTATTATGCGTTTCCAGTCACGATGTATATCATACTGACATTTCTCTGTTTCGTATTTGTTTTTGATCGCGGCCAGGATTCGTATTTCTGGAAGCCGACCGAGACGGCAGGTATGATAAGTTATGCGTTTCTGGGCGGCTACGTCTGGTCGACGCAATACCTGGTCCGAAGGATTTCGAATTTCGACCTTTCGCCGACCTCATTCTTTCACGCGTTTCTGCATATCGTTCTTGCCAACTTCGTCGCCGCGGCGATTTCCCAAAGTGGCATTCTCCACGCGCTCGACGCTGTTACAGATGTGTCGAAAGCCCAAGTGGGAATCTCATTCATCATCGGCTTCTTTCCTGATCTATTTCTGAGCGTGCTGATCGCAAAATTTCCTTGGATATCGCTTCGTCGCGTCAGCAATGCGAGCAAGGATCTTCAGGAAGAATTGCCGCTCGACATGATCCTCGGAATCGACCCATTTATGAAGTTGCGGCTCAGCGAATTCGAAATCGAGGACGTACAGAATCTCGCAACGATCAATCCGATCCAGATATTTGTCGAAACGCCGTACGGCCTATACGAAGTCATCGATTGGGTCGCCCAGGCGCAATTGATCCTTGCCGTCGGATCCGAGAAAACGAAGAAGCTACGTGAGATGAATGTGCGAACGATCTTTGATCTCGAACGTTGTCTCAGGAATCAGGTGCTGCGCAACGGTTTGGCTGCAGCTCTTCTTTCGACTGTTCGGACGCCACCATCGCCCTTCAAGGAGCCGCTAGCCACCGAAGAAGCAAAAGGCGAAGGAAGCGAGAGGCCTCTGAATGAAGAGGATGAGCTGCAGGCAATCGTCGCCTTCATTCGCGACGACTTGCATGTTCGCCGCCTCCGCCAGATCTGGGATGTGATCAATAACCGGCTGGACGAGCGCCGGGCGCCTGACAAGCGTCCGACACCTGCACCTGCTGTAGCGCTGGCACCCTCGCCGGCAGCGGCAGTCGCAGCGACGGCGCAGGTCGCTAGAAACTAGGTGGTAGATTGGCGAGCGGGTCCAGACTGGTTACAAACGGCGTTTCCGCTCGTTCTGGCCAATCGGAGATCGCCGAGGCCCTCGATCACGATCTGCCGGGAGGCCGCGCCGAAATGGACGCGTAGCTGGCGGAACGGCGGGCTGTGCTGCCGTAGCAGAAGCGCTCTTCTTCCTCTCTCCCCAGGCGAAACGCAGCTTCGCTAGGTGGGAGAGGGTGGATCGAACGCGTCAGCGGTCGAGACGGGAGAGGGCCACACATGCGCCATCGCTTGTGGCTCCCCTCTCCCTGACCCTCCCCCACAAGGGGGGAGGGGACACATCTGTCCGAGTGCGTGGCTTTAGTGTGCAAGTTCGTGCATTCGGGGCCCATTCCGCACTGCGAACCCGCATACCGCCCCCCATTTCCGCGGGTTGCACCGCCCCCCGCTCTGCGCCATATGGACTTCACACAGAGCAAGAGTGCATCCGAGGCGAATTTTATGGCCGACCCGATTTCAGACGTTCTGCAAGCCTTTGCCGCCGGCGAAATGGTCGTGGTGACCGACGATGACGACCGCGAGGGCGAAGGCGACCTCATCGTCGCCGCGTCGTTCTGTACCGCCGAGAAGATGGCCTTCATCATCCGGCATACCTCCGGCATCGTCTGTGCACCGATCACCACCGAGGATGCGCGGCGTCTGCGGCTCGATCCGATGGTCGTCAACAACGATAGCAACCACACCACCGCCTTTACCGTCTCCATCGACTACAAGCCCGATGGCGGTACCGGTATTTCAGCCGATGAGCGCGCCTCCTGCTGCCGCGCACTGGCCAATCCGAATGCCGGCGCCAATGACTTCGCCCGCCCCGGCCATATCTTTCCGCTGATCGCTAGGGAGGGCGGCGTGCTGATGCGCTCCGGCCATACCGAAGCCGCCGTCGATCTCTGCAAGCTGGCCAATCTCGCGCCCGTCGGCGTCATCAGCGAATTGATGAACGACGATGGCTCGGTGATGAAGGGCCAACAGGTCGTTGACTTCGCGGCCAAGCACAAGCTCAAGCATGTCACGATCGCTGACATGATCGCCTATCGGCAGGCCCGCGAGAAGCTGATCGAGCGCGTCTCGACCTTCACCACTGACAGTCCGATCGGCCCGCTGCACGGCTATTCCTATCGCTCGCCGTTCGATCCGATCCACCATGTTGCCTTCGTTTACGGCAGCGTCGGCGACGGCAAGAACGTGCTGACGCGCTTCCACAAGCCGAACATCGTGCGCGACGTGTTTTTCGGCCCGGCCAAGATGCAGCCCGTGCTGGAACGCTTCAAGAAGAACGGCAGCGGCGTGCTGGTTTATCTGCGCGATGGCGCCGCGGGCGTGCCCGTCGAGCCGCTCGATGCGCCGAAGTCGGCGGAAGCCGACCGCAACCGGCAGTGGCGTGAAATCGGCGTCGGTGCACAGATCCTGCGCGATCTCGGCGTCACCTCGATCCGCCACCTGACCTCGTCGACCCATGACTACAAGGGCCTGTCGGGTTTCGGCATCGAGATCGCCTGCAACGAACAGCTTGATGGCGATAGTTCAAAGACCTAAAATGCCGTAGCACGCAATGCGCGGGTGCCGCCTGAGACGGCACCCTGTTGAGCGAAACAGCGCTTGCGACCAGAACACGCGCAGCCAATGCGCATTACTCAGCCATGATGTGAAAGGGATTTCGATGAGCGTTGCCCCCAAGGCAAAGGACAAGCCGGCCGCTGCAAGTTTCCAGTGGGACGATGCGTTCCTGCTCGATAGCCAGCTCACCGAAGACGAGCGCATGATCCGCGACACCGCGCGCGCTTACGCCCAGGACAAACTGCTGCCGCGCGTCAACGACGCTTATCTCAATGAGCATACCGACCGCGAAATCTTCAACGAGATGGGCGAGCTCGGCCTGATCGGCATCACGCTGCCGGAAGACTATGGCTGCGCCAATGCCAGCTATGTCGCCTACGGCCTCGTGGCCCGCGAAATCGAGCGCGTCGACTCCGGCTACCGCTCGATGAACTCGGTGCAGTCGTCGCTGGTGATGTATCCGATCTACGCTTACGGCGATGAGACCCAGCGCAAGAAATACCTGCCCAAGCTCGCCACCGGCGAGTGGGTCGGCTGCTTCGGCCTCACCGAGCCCGATGCCGGCTCCGATCCCGGCGGCATGAAGACCCGTGCCGAGAAGGTGTCGGACGGCTACAAGCTCTCGGGCTCCAAGATGTGGATCTCGAACGCCCCGATCGCCGACGTGTTCGTGGTGTGGGCGAAGTCCGCCGCACATGACAACCAGATCCGCGGCTTCATCCTCGAGAAAGGCATGAAGGGCCTCACGGCACCGAAGATTGGCGGCAAGCTTTCACTGCGCGCTTCGATCACCGGCGAAATCGTCATGGACGGCGTGATCGTTCCGGAAGAAAACCTGCTGCCCAACGTGTCGGGCCTGAAGGGTCCGTTCGGCTGCCTCAACCGCGCCCGCTACGGCATCTCCTGGGGCGTGCTCGGCGCCGCCGAGGACTGCATGGCCCGCGCCCGCCAGTACACGCTGGACCGCAAGCAGTTCAACCGCCCGCTCGCGGCCACCCAGCTGGTGCAGAAGAAGCTCGCCGACATGCTGACCGAAATCTCGCTCGGCCTGCAGGGCTCGCTCCGTGTCGGCCGCCTGATGGACGAAGGCAATTTCCATCCGGACATGATCTCGGTGGTCAAGCGCAACAATTGCGGCAAGTCGCTGGATATCGCCCGCATGGCCCGCGACATGCACGGCGGCAACGGCATCCAGGCCGAATACCATGTGATGCGCCATGCGCAGAACCTGGAGACCGTGAACACCTATGAGGGCACGCATGACGTCCACGCGCTGATCCTAGGACGTGCGATCACGGGTATCCAAGCGTTCGGTTAAGCGTCTACGCTTCAGGTTTCAAAGTTTCGAAATGCCCGGCCTTGTGCCGGGCATTTTTTATTTGGCCATACTTCCGTCATTCCGGGGCGCGGCCGGCACTTGCCGGACGTGAACCCGGAATCCCGGAGTGTTTGGCTACGGAGACTGCCATGTCGAGATTCCGGGCTCGGTCCCGCCGCCTGCGGCGTCGACCCCGCCCCGGAATGACAGAGGGTTGACGCTCGCCCTTTCATGTATCATCATAAGTTACATGAGACGAGACAACCGCCTCTCCGCCACGCTGCATGCGCTGCTGCACATGGCCGAGCAGAACCGCCCGATGACCTCCGCCGAACTGGCCATGTGCATGACCACCAATGCAGTGGTCGTCCGCCGCACCATGGCGGGACTGCGCGAAGCGGGCCTCGTGCGTTCCGAAAAGGGCCATGGCGGCGGCTGGGAGATCGCGCGCGACCTCGCAACCGTGACGCTGAAGGACATCTATGACGCGCTGGGCAAGCCCAGCCTGATGGCCATGGGCATTCATCTGGAAAGCCCGACCTGCCTCGTCGAGCAGGCCGTCAATCACTCGCTCACATCGGCCTTCGCCGAAGCAGAAGCCGTGCTGATCGGCCGCCTTGCGGATGTCACGCTGGCGCAGCTCGCCGCGGATTTTCACGCGCGGGCGGAGGATCATCGCAGCAAAATTCAGAGCAAGATTTCAAGGAAGACAAAATGAGTTTCGATGCCATTGTCATCGGCGGCAGCTATGCCGGCCTCTCCGCAGCGCTGCAATTGGCGCGTGCGCGCCGCAAGGTCCTGGTCATGGATTCCGGCCAGCGCCGTAATCGCTTCGCTGAACACTCGCACGGCTTTCTCGGCCAAGATGGCCGCGCCCCCGGCGCAATCGCTGCGGACGCCCGCGCGCAGTTGATGAAATATCCCACTGTCGAATGGGTCGATGCGACGGCCACAGATGGCTCGGGCGTCGTGAACGACTTCACTGTCAGCGCCGAGAGCGGCGCGCGCTATCAGTCCAGGCGCATCATCCTCGCTGCCGGCGTCGTCGATACGCTGCCGGATGTCCCCGGCCTCACCGAGCGCTGGGGCAAGCATGTGTTTCACTGCCCGTATTGCCACGGCTATGAACTCGATCAGGGCCGGATCGGCGTGCTGGCGTCGTCGGAGATGTCAATGCATCACGCCTTGATGCTGCCGGATTGGGGATCGACGACGCTGTTTCTCAACGGCGCGTTCACGCCGGACGCGGACCAGCTCATGCAACTGATGCAGCGCGGTGTCACCGTCGAGCGCGAACCGATCAGGCAATTGTCAGGCGCATCCATCGAGGTCGAACTCACGGATGGCCGCATCATTCCGCTCGATGGCATGTTCACGCTGACGCGCACCAGTCCGGCCTCGCCGCTCGGCGCACAGCTCGGCTGCGCCATGGAAGACGGACCGATGGGACCGTTCCTGCGGACCGACATGTTCAAGGAAACCACCGTCTCCGGCGTATTCGCCTGCGGTGACATGGCGCGCGCGACGGGCTCCGTGGCGCTTGCGGTGGGCGATGGTGCGATGGCCGGGGTCGGCGCGCATCGGTCGCTGATGTTCGGGACAGGGCACGCGTAGCACACACTCGTCATTCCGGGGCGTGGCCGGCTCTTGCCGGACGCGAACCCGGAATCTTGCAGTGATCGGCACTTCTCTCCACCCGCACCATAGAAGTGATGAACACATCGGGATTCCGGGTTCCGCCCCGCCGCCTGCGGCGTCGGTTCGCCCCCGGAATGACAGGCGTGCGATGCCCGCCGCATATCAGCCGCGACGCGCCGCCGTTTGCTTTCCCCGCTCCCCTTGCTAGTCATCACAGGCGAAGAACACCCTGGGAAGGACCGACCATGAGCGACAAGGATAACGGCGCCAACGACGACGTTCCGTTCAATCGCGATTATCCGCTCAAGCCCGGCGTCGTCGATCAGGTCCGCCCAAACGTGCGCCGGGTTCTCTGCAACAACCCCTCGCCTTTCACCTTTACCGGAACCAACAGCTATATCGTCGGCACCGGCAAGGTCGCGATCATCGATCCCGGCCCGGCCAGTGACGCTCATCTGCAGGCGCTGCTCGATGCCGTTAAGGGCGAGACCGTGACGCATATTTTCGTCACCCATACCCACAGCGACCATTCGCCGAATACCGCGGCGCTCAAGGCCGCCACCGGTGCCACGGTCTATGCCGAAGGCCCGCACCGCGCCTCGCGGCCGCGCTTCGAGAGCGAGAAGCACTCGCCGGAATCCGGCGCTGACCGCGACTTCAAGCCCGACGTGCTGGTGGCAGACGGCGAGGTGATCGAGGGCGACGGCTGGGCGCTGGAAGGCGTGGCGACGCCGGGCCATACCGCCAACCACATGGCCTTTGCCTGGCGCGAGAAGAAGTATCTCTTTGTCGCCGATCATGTGATGGGCTGGTCGACCTCCATCGTCGCGCCGCCCGATGGCTCGATGATCGACTACATGGCCTCATTGGACAAACTCGCCGCGCGCGATGAGGACCTGTATTTCTCCGGCCACGGCCCGGATATTCCCGACGCGCAGCGCTATGTGCGGTTTCTCATTCGCCATCGCCGCGCTCGCGAAGCCTCGATCCTGCATCGCCTCGGCAAGGGCGAAGCGGATATCCCGACCATCGTGCGTGCGATCTATATCGGGCTCGATCCCCGCCTGACGGGTGCCGCCGGCTATTCGGTGCTGGCGCATCTGGAAGATCTCGTCGCCCGCGGCCTGGTGCTGACGGACGGCGACCCGGTCATCGGCGGAAGCTATCGGATGGCTGCTTAACCTCTCCCCGCATTGCGGGGAGAGGTCGCCGCGTCTTCGCGGCGGGTGAGGGGCAGGGCACACACTCACAACAATCAAGCGACGATTGGATCGCGCCGACACGAGAGAAAAGCTCTGCGGCATCGACGTGCCCACGCCCCTCACCCCACCCCTCTCCCCGCCTAGCGAAGCTTTGCTTCGCAGGGAGCGGGGAGAGGGAGCGAGAGGACGGTGCGTCCGAAGTGAGACAGTCCTTACGGCAGGTTCACGATCTCGACCCAGTTCGGATTCTTGCCCACGGGTGTTTCGTTCAGCTTGGTCAGGCTGCCCGTCGCCTTGTCGATGGCATAGGCCGTCATGCTGTTCGAGAGCTGACCGACCGCCAGCAGATAGCGGCCCGACGGATCGATGTTGAATCCGCGCGGCTGTTTCTCGGTGGCGGTCGAGCCGAGTGACGTCAGAGCACCGGTTTTGGGATCGATACGAAACGCCGCGATCGTGTTGCTGGTGCGCTCCGACGCATAGAGAAACTTGCCGTCCGGCGTCAGATGGATATCCGCCGCCCAGGGCTTGCCGTCGAAACCCTTCGGCAACGCGGAGGTGACCTGCGTTTCTTTCTTCAACGTGCCGGTGGCAGCGTCCCACGGAAATACATAGATCGCCGCGTCGAGTTCGTTGAGCAGATAGACGAACTTCTTGTCCGGCGAGAACACCAGATGGCGCGGGCCACCTTTCGCCTTCACGCTCACGGTCGGCGGATCGTTCGGCGTCAGCTTGCCGGCCTTGGCATCGAATTTCTGCTGATAGATGACATCGCCGCCGAGGCTCGTATGCAGCACATAGCGATTGGTGGGATCGACGATGATGCAATGCGCGTTCGGTTCGGTGGCGACGACCTGTTGTGCCGGCGCGATCACGCCACTCGGCCCGATGGCGTTCACCGTCACCTTGTTGCCGCCATAGGAGGCGCTGAGCAGAAATCGCCCGGTGCGATCGACCGCGATATAGGCCATGGAATCGGCCAGTGGCCCGGGGCCAACAAGTTTCAGTTTTCCAGTTTTGGCATCGATATCGAAGGTCACCGCCGTGTAGGGCTCGTTGCGCAAACCGGCATAGAGCCGGTGCTTCTCGGGACTGATGGCCAGCGGCAGCGAGCCGCCCGGCTTTGCCGGTCCCGGCACCGCGACGGTGTCGATCGCAGCGAGACTGCCATTCGCCTTCAATTCGAGGATGCTGATGTTCTGGCTGTCGGCATTGCCGACATAGACATAGGTGGCGGCACTGGCCGATGACATGATGAGCCCTGTTGCTAACGGGAACGAGACGATCGCCAGCAGCGCCTTCAAACCGGCGCTGGCACGCGTGAATGGCCAACGGCGCGAAACGGAACGAACCCGTGCGAGCATCAACACCTCCCTGCCTCTTTTCATTGGGAGGGATGATGCTACCGCCTTTTGGAATAGGCAAGCTGCGCTGCGGTAAAGTCAGAACCGGAAGATCAGAACCGGCCCGCGACCGTTACCCGCAAGGCCAGCGGTTCGACCGGATGCAGCGCGCGATCCATGATGCCGGTCTGGCACACCGCGGCAGGCGCCGTCGGCGCCCCGCCACCCGCCGGGAAACACGCAGCGAACAGCGAGTCCGTTTTCAGCAGCGAGCCATAGGCATAGGTGATCTGGTCGGAACTGCTGTCGAGCACGTTGAAGGCATCGAGCTGGATGCGCCAGCCATTATCGAAGCGGTAACCAACCTGGCCGTTCAGCAAACCCGTGGCTGGCGAGATGAAGGCCGCGTCTTCAGTCAGCGGACGCGGGCCGAAATAACGATAGCGCAAGGCGCCAAACCAGCCGGTGGCCTCGCCAAGCCTGATGCCAGCCGAGGCGATCATGTTGGGCGCGCCGGGAATGAAATTGCCGGGCGCATTGCCAATCTGCGAGGCCGGATAGCCGTCGAGCTCCGCATAGGCCGCCGCCTGATCGGCATTGCTGCCGCGGAAGCGCACGCGGGTCATTGCGAGATCGGCTTCAAGACTCAACCATGACGTGGGCTTGTAGTCGTTGGTCCATTCGAAGCCGACGCGGCGGCTGGGACGACTCGCTTCAGTGTCACCAGCATCACCGACGAACAGGATCTCGGAGGCGGAATCCAGCATGAAGAGCGCGATCGAGCTGGTCAGCCCTGGAATGAGCCTGGTGCGCAATCCAATCTCCGCGCCCTTTGTCTTGACCAGGAACGGCGAGCTATCGACCGACGAATCGTCGCTCGGCGATTCCTTGATGGTCACACCGCGCGCGTCGTTGCTGTGAAAGCCCTCGCCGGCATTGAGGAACAACTCGGTCTTCGCAAAGGGACCAATCACCAGACCTGCCTTGGGGCTGCCGATGGTCGCAGTGGCACTGCCGGAATTGGCGGGATTGAAGAACGAATTGACCGTAGTGTCGTAATAGTCACCGCGCCAGCCGATATTGGTGCGCAGCCAGTCGGTCCAGAAGGTGGTGTTCTGCACGAACACGCCGACGCTGCCTTCCTTCACGCCGTCGTTGCGCGTGGTGGAGAGATATTGCCGCTTGATGGTGTTGCCGAGGCTCACATTGATATCGTCGTAGCGGCTCTGGATGCCGACTTCGGTTTCGTTGCGGAAGCCCGCGATATTGTACTTGAATGTATGCGAGGCGTTGATGCCGCCGAGCACGCGGTCGTCATATTGGTGAAACTGATCGCCATTGACCGGATCGCTCAGGAAGAACGTGAAGTTGTTCCACAGATTGAGCTTGCTCTTGATGACGTAGAAATCGAGTTTGGTTGCGCTGTCGAGATCGGTTTGCCGGAGACGGCCGGACAGCGAGAAACGCTCCGAATTGCCACCATCGCTGGGATCGAGCGCGCCATAGCGGCCGATCTCGCCGGAAGTGATCGCGCGTAGCGGCACCTGATCGGTGGAATTCCACTTGTTGCCATAGGCCATGCCGGTCAGCGACAAACCGTTGTCGGCCGTCCCCTGGCTGTAGCGGATCACGCCGTTGAGCTTCTGGAGCTTGTCGGGATTGTCCCACGGGCCGTTATAGATATTGGCCTCGGCGGCCACCAGCAGCGTGCCTTCGCCAACTTTGCCGGAGGTGACGCCGAAGGCCCGGTTGTAACCGAAACTTCCTGATGTGATCGACGCCATGGTGCGCGCGACGCTGTCGATCAGGCTGACATGGATCGCACCCACGGACGAGAAGTCGCCTTCATCGGCGAAATACGGTCCCTTGCGGACGTTGACTGAATTGATCAGCTCGGGGATCAGAAAATTTGTATCGGCATAGCCCTGACCGTGACCATGGGTGCGCATGTTCACCGGCATGCCGTCGATGGAGATGGCGAGATCGGTGCCGTGATCGAGATTTACGCCGCGCAGGAAATACTGGTTGGCTTTGCCCTCGCCGGAATACTGCGTGATGATCAGGCCGGGCGCAACTTCCAGCGCTTCGGCCGGACGCGACAGCGGACGTGCATTGACCTCGGTGCCGCTGACAGTCTTCTCGCTGGCAGAGGCGACCGGCGCCTGCGCTGCACTGGCGCGGGGCGTGACACTCATGCCGCCGGCCCCCAACGTCGGTGCGGCAACATGGCGTGCCGCTGGACGGCCTGCCTCATTCCCGCTGCGCGGTGCACGTGGTTTGGCCGCAGGCCGCGGCGGCGCCTCGACTTCGACCGGCGACAGCACTGTCACCGGCTGCGCAGCCGACGGCGTGACGGCTGCGAGCGAAGCCAGGGCGATTCCGGCCGATGAAAAGAGAGAGCGATGCATCGGTCAGTCGGCCGGGCTATGCTGGGTTCAACCGGAACACACTGACATGCCAAGTATGACAAAGTCAAAGATTCGTCATACTTCTTGAGAGGACCGATGCAGCGCATTACGATCACGCTCGACGACGACCTGATGGAAGAGCTGGATGCTGTCATCGCCGAACACGGCTATCAGAACCGCTCCGAGGCGATCCGCGATCTCACCCGCGCCGGCATGCAGCAGGCCGCACAGGAGAAGGGCAAGACCGGCGAATGCGTCGCCGCCCTGGTCTATGTCTATGACCACGCCCAGCGCGATCTCTCCCGCCGTCTGGTCGACACCTATCACCATCACCACGACCTCTCGCTGGCGACGCTGCATGTGCATCTGGACGGCGACAACTGCATGGAAGTCACCGCGCTGCGCGGCTCCGGCAGCGAGGTACAGCACTTTGCCGATCACATCATTGCGGAGCGCGGCGTGAAATATGGGCGGGTGGTGATGATGCCGACGGGGAAGAAGGCGGAGGGGAAGAAGAAGGGGCACAGTCACGGGTGAAGTGGAGTTGCGCGACAAGCTGAGGGAATCCTTCCCCCTTGCGGGGAGGGTCGGCCGAGCGAGGCGATGCGCAAGCATCGACGAAGTGGAGGCCGGGGTGGGGGTAGCCCCACACTCAGGCCGGAGTTTGTGGCACCCCCACCCGACCGCGCTACGCGCGGCCACCCTCCCCGCAAGGGGGAGGGAGAAGCCAGATCAATCCCAATCCGGCGCGAAGCCTGGATTCACCAGCCGCTGCGTCTTCGGCAGTGCCGCGATCGCCTCGCGGTCGTGGTCGTCCAGCGTGACCTTCAGCGCGTCGAGATTGGCCTGCTGGCTCTCCTTGCGCGACGCCTTCGGGATCGCAGCGACGCCGTCCTGATCGAGCAACCATTTCAATGCGACCTGCGCCGCTGACACGCCGTGCTTGGCGGCGATCTTTTTCATCACGTCGTTGTCGGCCAGCCGGCCCTGGCCGAGCGGGCAATAGGCCACCAGCGGGATCGACTTCGACCGCAGATAGGTCAGCAGCTTCGTCTGGTCGAGCAGCGCATGATATTCGACCTGATTGCAGGCGACCGGCGCGCCGATCTCCTCCACCGCCTGCTTCATCAGCTTGACCGGGAAATTCGCGACGCCGATGGCGCGAACGCGGCCCTCATCCTTCAGCTTCAGCAACGTCTCGAAGATCGTCGGGAGATTCATGCCCTTCGAGGGCCAGTGCACCAGATAAAGATCGATGACATCGAGACCGAGTTTCTTCATGCTGGTGTCGAAGGCGCGCTTGATGGCATCCGGCGCGAGATTCTCATGCCAGACCTTGGTGGTGACATGCAGATCCTTCCGCGCGATACCCGAAGCCTTGATGCCGGCGCCGACTTCGGCCTCGTTGCCATACATTTCGGCGGTGTCGATGTGCCGATAACCGAGGTCGATAGCGCTTTCCACGCCGGCGACGCAGCCGTCACCCGTGAGCTTGAACGTGCCGAGGCCGAGCTTCGGCACCTTGATGCCCTGGGTATTCAGATTGTCCATGTCACTTCCTCAAGCATGTCAATTCTTCAATATGGCGAAACCGTCCGAGACGACGGCGCCTGAAGTGTTTGATACGGTGCCAGCCTGCAACGATAAACTCAAATCACCGGGAGAGTTTCAGCACCATGGAAAAGGCATTACGCGGATGGCTCGACTCCCACGGCCTGCTGGCCATCACTGCGGCCGTGCTCGGGGTCATCAGCCTGCTGGCCATGATCCTGGTGGTGGGCGGCTTCTGGCTGGCGCGCTAAGCGGCATCATCTCACGATGTCGCTGATGGGCTTCTGAATGTCGTGCCTGGACTGGTGCCACTTCCCGAAATACGCGACACTCCGGGCCTGATCGCCACCCGGATTTTCCATGCGCTATTCGCTGACGTCGCTGCTCAGGCAAACCCTCACCGGCCATAAAGGCTGGACGCCGCAATGGCGCGATGCTGCGCCGAAGGCCGAATACGACATCGTCATTGTCGGCGGCGGCGGACACGGGCTGGCGACGGCCTATTATCTGGCCAAGGAATACGGCCTCAAAAACATCGCCGTGCTCGAAAAGAGCTGGATCGGCTCAGGCAATATCGGCCGCAACACCACCATCATCCGGTCCAACTATCTTCTCTCCGAGAATATCTCGCTCTACGAGCTGTCGCTGAAATTGTGGGAAGGCCTCGAGCAGGACTTCAACTACAATGCCATGGTCAGCCAGCGCGGCGTGTTGAACCTCTATCATTCCGACGGCCAGCGCGACGCCTATGCCCGGCGCGGCAACATGATGCGGCTGAACGGCGCCGACAGCGAGTTGCTGGACCGCGAGGGGGTCCGCAAACTCTATCCGTTCCTGAATTTCGACGCAGCGCGGTTTCCGATCCAGGGCGGCCTCTTGCAGAAGCGCGGCGGCACCGTGCGCCATGATGCCGTCGCCTGGGGCTACGCCCGCGGCGCCAGCGATCGCGGCGTCGACGTGATCCAGAATTGCGAGGTCACGGGGATCGACATCGTCGACGGTCGCGTGGTGGGCGTGCAGACCTCGCGCGGCGCGATCAAGGCCAAGAAGATCGGCATTGCCGTCGCCGGCTCGTCGTCGCGCGTCGCGGCGATGGCCGGGATGCGGCTGCCGATCGAAAGTCATGTGCTGCAGGCCTTCGTCTCCGAGGGACTGAAGCCTGTCATTCCCGGCGTCATCACCTTCGGCGCCGGGCACTTTTACATCAGCCAGTCCGACAAGGGCGGCCTCGTCTTCGGCGGCGATATCGACGGCTACAACTCCTATGCTCAGCGCGGCAATCTGCCTGTGGTCGAGGATGTCTGCGAAGGCGGCATGGCCCTGATGCCGGCGATCGGCCGCGCGCGGATGCTGCGCGACTGGGGCGGCCTCGTCGACATGTCGATGGACGGCTCGCCGATCATCGACCGCACCCACGTCAAAGGACTCTATCTTAATGCCGGCTGGTGCTATGGCGGCTTCAAGGCGACGCCGGGCTCGGGCTTCGTCTTCGCGCATCTGCTGGCGAAGGACGAGCCGCATCCCGCTGCCAATCGCCTGCTGCTCGGTCGTTTTCGCAGCGGTCACGTCGTCGACGAAAAGGGCCAGGGCGCCCAACCGAACCTGCACTGAGGCCCCATGCGCATCCCCTGCCCCTATTGCGGATCCCGTGACGCCTCGGAGTTCTCCTATTCCGGCGACGCCACGCTGACACGGCCCGCGCCCGATAATGCCGATGCAATGTTCGACTATGTCTATCTGCGCGACAATCCCGCCGGCGTGCACAGGGAATATTGGTATCACGCCGCCGGCTGCCACGCCTGGCTCAAGGTCACGCGCAACGTCTCGACGCATGAGGTAATCGACGCCGTGCTCGCTCATGACGAGGCGACGTCATGAGCATCTCGCGTCGCCTCGCATCCGGTGGTCTGATCGACCGGTCCAAGCCGGTCAGCTTCAGTTTCGACGGCAAGACCTATGGCGGCTATGCCGGCGATACGCTGGCGTCGGCGCTGCTCGCCAATGACACGATGCTGGTCGGCCGCTCGTTCAAATATCACCGGCCGCGCGGCGTCTTCTCGGCCGGGCCGGAAGAGCCGAATGCGCTGGTGACGCTGCGCTCGGGCGCGCGCGCCGAACCAAACACCAAGGCCACCACGGTCGAGCTGTTTGATGGCCTCGCCGCATCGAGCCAGAACTGCTGGCCGTCGCCAAATTTCGATCTGCGCGCCGTGCATCAGCTCGCCGGGCCGCTGCTCAATGCAGGCTTCTACTACAAGACCTTCATGTGGCCCGCGGCGTTCTGGGAGAAATTCTACGAGCCCGCCATCCGTGCCTCGGCGGGCTTGGGTGCACTCAGCGGCCTCGACGACCCCGACACGTATGAGAAATCGCACGCCTTCTGCGATCTGCTGGTGATCGGCGCCGGCCCGGCAGGCCTCACCGCTGCGCTTGCGGCCGGGCGCGCCGGTGCGCGCGTGATCCTCGCCGAAGAAGACTTCGTTTTGGGAGGTCGTCTGCTCAGCGACACCGCACAGATCGACGGCGTCTCGGCGGTCTCATGGGCGGCGCTGGCGGAGGCCGAACTCGGCACCCTGCCGAATGTCCGCATCCTCAAGCGCACCGCCGTGTTCGGCGCCTATGACGGCGAATATGGCGCCATCGAGCGCGTCAGCGATCATCTGCCGGTGCCGCCGCCGTTCGCGCCGCGCCAGCGGCTGTGGAAGATCGTCGCCAAACAGTGCGTGCTCGCCGCTGGCGCGCAGGAACGACCGCTTGTATTTCCCGGCAATGACAGGCCCGGCATCTTGGCGGCTTCGGCATTGCGCACTTATGCCAACCGCTTCGGCGTGGTGCCGGGCCAACGCGTTGCGATCTTCACGACATCGGACGATGGCTGGCGCAGTGCGTTCGACTTGCAAGCGGCCGGCGCCGAGATCGCTGTTGTGGTCGATGCACGGACGGAGGTTTCGCCTGAGGTGCGCAAACTCGCAGGCAATGCACCGCAGTTTCTCGGCGCGCATGTCTCGGACACATCGGGCTATCGCCGGCTGACGAACATCGAGATCACCGACAGTGCTGGCCAGACGCGCAGCGTGGCCGTCGACACGCTCGGCGTCTCCGGCGGCTGGTCGCCGAGCATCGGCATCGCCACGCATCTCGGTGGCAAGGGCAGTTGGTCGGAGGAGAAATCGGCGTTTCTCTGCAACGACATGCCACCGGGCATGCAGATCGCAGGCGCCGCAGCCGCGCAATGGACGCTCGCGGACGCGCTTGAGCACGGCGCGCTGGCCGGAGCAAAAGCGGCCTCGCATGTCGGCCTCGGCCTGCAGACGCAGAAGCCGATCGTTGCAAGTGACGAAGCATCCGGCAACACTCCGGTCTGGCTGTTCAAGGGATCGCGCCGCAAGGCGTTTGTCGACCTGCAGAACGATGTCACCGCGACTGATGTTGCTCTCGCGGCGCAAGAGGGCTTCCGTTCGGTCGAGCAGCTCAAGCGCTACACGACGCTTGGCATGGCGACCGATCAGGGCAAGACGTCCAACGTCAACGGCCTTGCGATCCTCGCCGGCGAAATCAGGAAGACCATCGCCGAGACCGGCGCGACGCGGGCGCGCCCGCCGCATGTGCCGGTCGCCATCGGTGCTTTTGCGGGT
The DNA here is from genome assembly GCF_900108575.1 of Tardiphaga sp. OK245. Lineage (NCBI taxonomy): Bacteria > Pseudomonadati > Pseudomonadota > Alphaproteobacteria > Hyphomicrobiales > Nitrobacteraceae > Tardiphaga > Tardiphaga sp. OK245. The sequence goes on from NZ_FNWZ01000004.1 coordinate 522,498, forward strand.
CTGCACAGCGGCAAGCATTTCAAGCCGGTGCGGCTGACGGCGAGCCACGCGGCCTCTGCTGCATTGAACGCGACCTTCGTCGAAGCCGGCCAATGGATGCGCGCGCAGTGGTTCAATTTGCCCGGCGAGAATGACTGGCTCACGAGCGTCACCCGCGAGGTGAAGGCTGTGCGCTCCAGCGTCGGCATCTGCGATGTCTCGACGCTCGGGAAGATCGCGCTGTGCGGGTCCGATGTCGGCACCTTCCTCGACCGCGTCTATATCAACACCTTCTCGACGCTGCCCGTCGGCAAGGTGCGCTATGGCGTGATGCTGCGCGAAGACGGCTTCGTGATGGATGACGGCACCACCGCGCGTCTCTCCGCCGATCACTATGTAATGACCACCACGACCGTGAATGCCGGCAAGGTGATGCAGCATCTGGAATACTGCCATCAGGTGCTATGGCCCGAACTCGACGTGCAGATGGTCTCGGTGACCGAACAATGGGCGCAAGTTGCGGTCGCGGGGCCGAAGTCGCGCGACCTGCTGCAGGCGCTGCTCGGCGACGCCTTTGATGTCTCGAACGAGGCCTTTCCGTACATGGCCTGCGCCGAGTTTCGTGTCGGCAATATTCCGCTGCGGCTGTTCCGCGTCTCGTTTTCCGGCGAACTCGCTTATGAGATCGCCGCGCCCGCGGGCTATGGCGAGGCGCTGTTCAACGCGCTGATGCAGGCCGGCAAGCCGCTCGGCGTTACGCCCTATGGCACCGAAGCGCTGTCAGTGATGCGGATCGAAAAGGGCCATGTCGCCGGCTCCGAACTCAACGGCCAGACCGTGGCGCGTGATCTCGGGCTTGGACGCATGATGTCGGTGAAGAAGGACTATATCGGCCGCACCATGGCGGCGCGTGAAGCGCTGATCGATCCCGACCGCCCTACGCTGGTCGGCCTGCGCCCCGTCGATCGCAGCCAGCGCCTGCGCAATGGCGCATTGCTGTTCGCGCGCGATGTCATGCCTGCGCCGGACACCAATGCCGGCTTCATCACCTCTTCGGCTTTCAGCCCAAGCAATAATCACTGGATCGGGCTCGGCCTGCTGGCGCGCGGACCGGAGCGACACGGCGAGATCATCCGCGCCTGGGACCCCGTACGCTCCGGCGATCTCGAACTTGAGGTCGTCGATCCCGTCTTCGTCGATACAGAAGGAGCGCGGCTGCGTGCTTGATCTCGCCCATATCCCAGCCTTCGCAAACCTGCGCTCCATGGGCGATGGCCGCGGCGTCATCGCACGGGAACGTCGCGGCATCGCCATTGCGACGGTCATGGCCCGCAAGGGCCAGGGTGCCGCGCTCGCTGCTGCCGTGAAGGAACAGTTCGATATCAACCTGCCACGGGGACCGCACGGCTCCGGCAGCGATGCGACATCATTTCTCGGCACCGGTCCCGGCCGCTGGCTGGTGACCCACGATGCGGGCACACCGCGTTTCGTCGTTAGCCTTGCGCAGCAGCTCGATGGCCTCGCCTCCGTCGTCGATCAGTCCGATGGCGTCGGATTGCTGCGGCTAACCGGGCCGGCCCTGCTCGACGTGCTGGCCAAGGGCGTCGCCATCGATCTTAGCGCCGCGGCGTTTCCAGCCGGCAGCGTTGCGGTCACGCAGATCGCGCATATGGGCGTGACGCTGTGGAAGGTCGACGAGGCGCCAACGTTTCACATTGCGGCTGCGCGCAGCATGGCCGGTAGTTTCCTGCACTGGCTGGAAGCATCGGCGGCCGTGACGGGACTGGCCGTGGAGTAGTCTACGTCTGCCCTCTCAGGTGTCATCCCCGCGAAGGCGGGGATCCATAAACGCCGAAGAACTAAGTCAAACGTGCTCGTTGTAGCTCTGCTATTTTATTACACGCATCGTGGTTATGGGTCCCCGCCTTCGCGGGGACGACAACCGAGAGAGACGATCTCGCCGCGCTCAATATCCCCGGCTGCGATCCACCGAATCCTTCGGCTGCACGCCCAGCTTCACGGCTTCGGCCGTCGCCAAAATCGTATCACCGATGGCGGTCATAGTGACCTCGCAGGCGTCGTGCGGCGTCAGCACGATCTGCGGATGCGACCAGAACGGATGGTCCTTGGGCAGCGGCTCGGTGTGGAATACATCGAGTGTCGCGCCGGAGAGGTGCCCGCTGGCAAGCGCATCGAGGATATCCTGCTCGACCGAGTGCTCGCCGCGACCGACCTGAATGAGATAGCTGCCGCGCGGCAGCTTGGCGAACAGGCTTGCATCGAGGATGCCGCGGGTTTCTTCGGTGAGCGGCAGCAGGTTCACCAGCACCTCGGAACCCGCGAGCATCGCGTCGAGCCCATCGCTGCCGTGGAAGCCGGTCACGCCCGGTGTCGTCGGCTTCGCCGAGCGGCTCCACACCCGGACAGGGAAGCCGAGCATCGCCAGATCGGACGCGACGCGGGCGCCGATGGCGCCATAGCCGAGAATACCGATCGGAACCTCGGACGGGCGACGGCCGCCACCGAGGCGCTTCCACACGTGATCGCGCTGGTTCTGCAGATAGGTCCCGAACTGGCGCTGGTGATAGATCACGTTCCAGATCACGAAGCCGGACATCATCTGAGCCTGTGCCGGCTCGACCACGCGCACCACGTCGATGCCATCGCGCAGGCTCGGACAGTTCAGGATGCTGTCGGCGCCGGCGCCGATGGAACACGCCGCCTTCAGGTTCGGATAGTGATCGAACGCATCCGCATGCGGATGCCAGCTCACCGCCATGTCGACCTTGGCCGGATCGGTGCCGTCAAGGTGATCGACAAAATTGACCTTGCCGTCGAGCCGGGCGATTTCGTTGGTCAGGTATTTGCGCAGGTTGATGGTCCTGCTCAGGAAAACGCAAGTCACGGGAGACGTCGGCATAAGGTCAGGCGGCCTGGGATGGCGAACTCTGGCCGGGGACGGCACCGAGCAATTCGCGGGTATAGGGATGTTCCGGCGACGCAAACAATTGCGCCGTCGGCTTCAGCTCGACGATCACTCCGCGCTGCATCACCGCGATGCGATCGCAGATCTGTGCGGCGACGCGCAGATCGTGGGTGATGAACAGCATAGACAGACCGAGGCGGGCCTTGAGGTCTTCGAGCAGCTTCAGCACCTGCGCTTGCACCGAGACGTCGAGCGCGGAGACGGCTTCGTCGGCGACGATGATCTCCGGATCCATCGCAAGCGCGCGGGCGATGCCGAGACGCTGGCGCTGGCCACCGGAAAATTCGTGCGGATAACGGTCGAGCGAGCCGGCATCGAGGCCGACCATCCCCAGCAGATCACGCGCACGCTGCATCGCGACCTTGGGATCGGTGCCGCGGGCGATCGGGCCATCGGTGATGATCTGGCCGACCCGGCGACGCGGATTGAGCGAAGCGAACGGGTCCTGAAAGATCATCTGGATGCGGTGGCGCTGCGCTCGCAGCGCCTTGCCTTCGAGGGCCGTGAGATCGATATCCCCGATACGCACGGTCCCCCGGTCGGCCTCGATCAGCCGCATCACCAGACGCGCCACTGACGATTTACCCGAACCGGACTCGCCAACGAGACCGACGGTCTCGCCCTGCATGATCGAGAACGTGACTTCGTTCGCTGCCTGGACGCGGCGATCCGGCTTGAACCAGCCGCCCGAGGTCACATAGGTCTTGTCGAGGCCGATGACTTCGACAGCCTTCGCATTTTCATCCAGCGACGCTCGCACCGGCGGATGCATCGACGGAACGGCAGCCAGCAGAGCCTTGGTGTAATCGTGCTGCGGATTCCTGAAGACAGCGTCGATCGAGCCTTCTTCCACGATCTTGCCATGGCGCAACACCACGACGCGGTCGGCGATATCGGCGACGACGCCGAAGTCGTGGGTGATGAACATCACAGCCATGTTGCGGCTGCGCTGCAGGTTGCGGATCAGCTTGAGGATCTGGGCCTGTGTGGTGACATCGAGCGCGGTGGTCGGCTCGTCGGCGACGAGCACCGATGGTTCGAGCGCAAGCGCCATGGCGATCATCGCGCGCTGGCGCTGGCCGCCGGAGAGCTGGTGCGGATAGGCGCGGATGATGCGCTCCGGATCGGGCAGACCGACTTCCTTAGCGAGGCTGAGGGCCTTGGCGCGGCGCTCCTTCGGCGTCAAAAGATTATGCGCCTCGAACATTTCCATCATCTGCTCGCCAATCCGCATCAAGGGATTGAGCGCGGTCATCGGCTCCTGGAACACCATGGCGATGCCGCGGCCGCGCACTTCGCGCCAGCCGCTCTCGTCGAGCTTCAGAAGATTCCGGCCCTCGAACAGAACTTCGCCGGTCTCGGTCTTCACCGTATCCGGCAACAGTCCCATCAGCGCATGCGCGCACATGGACTTGCCGGAACCGGATTCGCCGACGACGCAGACGATCTCGCCGGGAATGAGATCGATGGACACGCCATCGACCGCATAAGGGCGTTCGGCGCTCTTCGGCAGGGCGATCTTGAGATTCTTGATGGAAACGGCGGGGGTAGCAATCATCAGCGGCTATCCTTCGCCAGGCGCGGATTGAGCGCGTCGTTGAGGCCTTCGCCGATCAGGTTCATGCCGAGCACCGAAATCAGGATGGCAACGCCGGGGAAGACCGTGATCCACCAGGCCTGACGGATCACCGTCCGGCCCGCGCCGACCATGTAGCCCCAGGACATCAGGTTGGGATCGCCAAGGCCGAGGAACGACAGCGAGGATTCCAGCAGGATCGCATTCGCCACCATCAGCGACGCCAGCACGATCACCGGTGACAGCGCATTCGGCAAAATCTCGCGCGAAATGATCCAGGTGTTACTCTGGCCGGTCACGATGGCGGCCTGGACATATTCGCGCGTGCGCAGCGACAGCACCTCGCCGCGCACGAGGCGCGCCACCGGCGGCCACGAAACGATGGCGATGGAACCGACGATGGAATAGATCGACGGCTGCAGGATCGCCACCAGCACAATGGCCAGCGGGAAGCTCGGAATGGTCTGGAAGAACTCGGTGAAGCGCATCAGTGCGTCGTCGACCTTGCCGCCGAAATAGCCGGCGATGGCGCCGAGCGGCACACCGATGGTCAGCGCCACGGTGGTCGAAACGAGACCGACCAGCAACGACACGCGGGCGCCGTAGATCAGGCCGGCGAACACGTCGCGCCCCAGCGCATCGGTGCCGAGGGTCACCATGGGATTGGTGAAGGGCGGCAGGAACGGCCGCTGCACCATGCGCCAGGGCGAGGTCGGGAAGATCATCTGCCCGAACAGCGCGACGAAAATCGCAAGCGTGATGATGACCAGACCGATAACGCCGCCGGGATTGCGCAGCATCAATTTCCAGAACTTCTTCATGATGCAAACTCGATGCGTGGATCGACCAGCCGATAAACGAGGTCGGTGACGAGGTTGAAGATCAGGACCATCGCCGAGCAGACCACGAAGACGCCGAGCAGAAGGTTATAATCGCGTTGCAAGAGCGCCTCATAAAGCAACCGGCCGATGCCGGGCCATGCAAACACCGTCTCGGTGAGCACCGCGCCGCCCACCAACGTACCGGAATGGACGCCGGCCAGCGTCACCACCGGCAGCAGCGCGTTGCGCAGCACGTGGCGGCGCTGGATGATGTTGTCGCGCAGGCCCTTGGCGCGGGCGGTCTTAACGAAATCCAGCCGCTTGACCTCAAGCATCGAGGCACGCGTCATGCGCGTATAGGTCGCCATGAAGAATAGGCCGATGGTCATGGCCGGCATCACCAGATGCAGAGCCACGTCTTTCACATGTGCCCATCCGGTAAAGTTTCCACCGACGGTCTCGTAGCCAAAGCTCGGCAGCCAGCCGAGATAGACGGAGAATAGCAGGATCGACATCAGCGCGACCCAGAAGATCGGCGTGGCATAGAACAGCAGCGCCGAGACAGTGATGGCGGTGTCCGCCCATGTCCCCGCAAATCTCGCGGCCAGCGTACCGAATGTGATGCCCAGCAACAGCGATATGCCGAACGCCGTCAGCGTCAGCAGCAGCGTCGCCGGCAGACGCTCGGCGATCAGCCTCGCGACCGGCATCTGCTGGCGGAACGAGAAACCGAGGTCGAGGGTGACGACACCCTTCACGTAAATGAACAGCTGCTCCGGCAGCGGTTTGTCCAGTGAGAACTTTTCGCGCAGCTGCTGGACGAATTGCTCATCGCTGGCGCCGGCTTCACCGGCCATCACCGCTGCGGGATCGCCGGGCGCAAGGCGGATCAGGAAGAAGTTCATCACGATGATCGCAAGCAGGACGAACACGCCCTTCACGATCCTCTGGGCAACGAATGACAGCATCAGAGGTCCATCGCATTCAGGTCAGAGTACACAAAGAAAACCCGTGACAATCCGAGGGATCGTCACGGGCATCAGGCTGAAAGCTTACTTGTCGATCCAGGCGTCGCGGAAACCGTCATTGACGCCGATACCGGTCGTGATCAGGTTCTTGATCTTGCAGTTCGTGATGGTCGGGAACTGCAGTTCAAGCTGCCATGCCACGGGGACGTCCTCGACGAGGATCTTCTGGACCTTCTCGTAGATTTCCTTGCGCTTCGAATCCGGCGTGGCGACGGCGCCCTCTTCGAACAGCTTGTCGACCTCAGGATTGGAGTATCCCTCGAGATTGTTGAACAGCTGGCCCTTCTGGATGGCGCTCGTCACGTAGTTGCGGCCAACGCCGAGCGCCGGATCGCCGTACTGATAGAGATAGGTGAAGGAGATATCGTAATCCCACTCCATGTTCTTCTGGTTCGAACCAGGAACGTCGGTGGCGATGGTCTCGATATTCATGCCGACGTCGACGAGGTTCTGCTTCACAGCTTCACCCCAACGCGACCAGGTTTCGCCGTAAGGCAGCGGCATCAGGCGGATCTTCTCGCCCTTGTAGCCGGCTTCCTTCAGCAGCGCCTTGGCCTTGGCCGGATCGTAGGGGTATTTCGGCACGTTGTCGGTGTAGAACTTGATTGCCGACGACGACGGGCCGGTGGCCACCTTGCCGAGACCGTTCCAGATCACGTCCTTGGCGAATTCGCGATCCACCGCATACATGATCGCCTGACGAACCTTCTTGTTGGCGAGCACGGGGGTGCGGTTGTTGAGCCACATCCAGGCCATTGGCGAGAAGAACTCCCAGCCGTCGCCGGTGACGCAGGTATTCGGCAGCTTGCTCACGCGCGGCACGTCGAAGTTCTCGATCGAACCGCCGGGCAGAACATCGACCTTACCGGTCTCGTAGGCCACCGAACGCGCAGCGGCGTCCGGAATGATCTGCCAGTAGATGCCGTCGATATAGGGCTTGCCCTGGACGTGGTAGTTCGGGTTCTTCACCAGCTGGATGAACGAGCCCTTCTTCCATTCCTTGAACATGAACGGGCCGGTACCGATCGGCGTATTGTTCGCGGGATTGGTCTTGACGTCGGAGCCTTCATAGATGTGCTTCGGGATGATCGGCATCGAGCCGACTTCGAAGATGCCGATGAAGGGGCCAAAGGGCTGCTTCAGCGTGAAGACGACGGTGTAATCGTCCGGCGCTTCGACCTTGTCGAGCTGCACGAGGTTGTTGCGCGCGCGGGCGTGGGTGACCTTCAGCGTCTCGATGGAGAACAGCACGTCGGCCGCGGTGAACGGCTTGCCGTCGTGCCAGGTCACGCCCTGCTTGAGCTTGAACGTGTAGGTCTTGGCATCCGGGCTGATGGTCCAGCTCTCGGCGAGACCCGGCTGCGGCTCCAGTGTCTTGCTGTAGCGCAGCAGGCCTTCATAAATGTTGCCCGAGACCATCTGGGTCGGGCCGTTCTGAACCAGTGCGAGCATCAGGCCTGGCGGCTCTGGCTGGATCACCGCATTGATGGTGCCGCCCATCTTCGGCTCCTGCGCGAGCGCCATCGTGCTCGTGAAGACGAGCGGGCTCACGCTGGTCAGGGCCAAAGCCAGTACAAATTTCTTCAACATATCTTTCCCCTTAGTGCCGGCTGGCACGTAACCCAGATCAGTTGACCATGTGTAGCGGAAGTCGGATCAATTCTTGTAATCGGCGTCCGTGCGATCGAGCATGCGCTTGAACGCTTCCCACTCGCTGTCCGGCTTGCCGCCTTCGGTGCCATGCACCTTGTCGTAACCGCGGTCATACTGGCCGGCGGTGTGTGCGGCAATGGCGTGGGACGGGCGAATGACTTCTGCGCCGGTTGAAAGAATCGCGAGCTGCGCGCGGCAGGAGCGCTCCATGTTGAACATCAGCTTGAAGGCCTCGCCAACCGAGCGACCGCAAGTGAGCAGGCCGTGATTGCGCAGGATAAGCACCATCTTGTCGCCGAGATCGGCGACCAGACGCTCGCGCTCGGACAGGTCCAGCGCGATGCCTTCAAAGTCATGATAGGCGATGCGGTCGGTGAACTGCATCGACCACTGGTTCAGCGGCTGCAGACCGTCCTTCAGGCACGACACGGCGACACCGGCAACGGTATGCGTATGCAGCACGCACTGCGCGTCGTGGCGGGCGGCGTGAACGGCGCTGTGAATGGTGAAGCCGGCCGGATTGATACCGAGGCCGAGCGGATCGTCGACAACTTTACCGTCGACGTCGACGGTGACGAGGTTGCCGGCCGTCACTTCCTCGAAGCGCATGCCATAGGGATTGATCAGGAAGCGGTCCTGGGTGCCGGGGACGCGCACCGAGATATGAGTGTAAATGCTGTCATCGAGGCCGAGGCGATGGATCAGACGATAGGCCGCAGCAAGATCGATACGAACCTGCTTGGCGGCATCGAGGGTCGGCGTAAGGTTTGCATGCATATTCACAGGCGCGGTTCCCGGCTTTTTTTTAAGGTGCGGGCAGGAAACACAATCGCATGGCAGCTCGCAAGATTAAACTGTCGACAATCGACGATTAATTCTTGTACAGGGGAAGAAACGGGTCCCCCGCATGCGTTTGATGTCTCCTCCAGTTGGTCTGACCGCCCTCGCCGACACCGATCTTGTCGGGCAGGTCGCACGCATCCTGACCCAGGCCATCATCAAGGGGCAGCTGCTGCCTGGCGCCAAAGTCGTCGAAGCCGGCATCGCCCGCGAACTCGGCGTCAGCCGCGCTCCTGTCCGTGAAGCTGCACGGCTGCTCGAGCAACAGGGCCTGTTGGTCTCGCATCCGCGCCGCGGCTTCTTCGTCCGCAAGCTTGAAGCAACGGATATCGACGAGGTCTACGACCTGCGCATCTGCGTCGAATGTCACGCCGGCGTGCTCGCCTCGAAGAACATGACGCCTGCCAATCGCGACATGCTGCGCCGGCAGATCGACGTCATGCATGAGACGGCAGCGATCGACGATCACGCCCGGCAGATCGAGGAAGACTACAAATTTCACCGCATGATCTGCGAAATCGCCGGCAGCAAGCGCCTGTTGCGCTTGTTCGACGATCTTGCTTCGGAACTGCGTATGACGATCGGCCTGATCGGCCGGCTCTATGACGATCCGCATCGCATTGCACAGACCCATGAGGCACTGCTCGAAGTCCTCGAACAGGGGCATCCCGATATCATCACCGCGCGGATCGACTATCACATCGGCGCTGCCTGGCGCGAAGTCGGCAAGCTGGTCCGCGAACTTCCCTCCTCAACGAATGGAGCCGCCACGTGAAGGCAGTGTATTCCGACAAGCACAAGAGCCATGATCCGCAGTTCTTTCTTGTACGCGGTCAGGTCCGTAAAACCACCGAGCAGCCGGAGCGCGCCGAGCGCCTGCTGAAAGGCCTCGCCGACGGCAAGCACACGATCGTCGCGCCGACCGAATTCGGCCAGGGCCCACGCGCCCGCGTGCACTCGCCGGAATATCTGCGCTTCCTCGAAGGCGCCTGGGAGGAATGGATCAAGCTGCCGGATTACGGCCCGGAGATGATCGCCAATATCCACCCGAACCGCGTGGCGGGCAGCTATCCGACCCACATCACCGGCAAGCTCGGCTGGCACACCGCCGATACCGCAGCGCCAATCGGTCCAGGCACGTGGCTTGGTGCCTGCGCATCCACCGACGTCGCCGTCACCGCGGCGCAGATGGTGATGGACGGTGCGGACGCGGTCTATGCACTCTGCCGCCCGCCCGGCCATCACGCCTATCGCGACATGGCCGGCGGCTTCTGCTTCATGAACAATTCGGCGATCGCCGCCGAGCATCTGCGCACCAAGCATGAGCGCGTCGCAATCCTCGATGTCGACGTGCATCACGGCAACGGCACCCAGGGCATCTTCTATGCGCGTCCGGACGTGCTGACGGTGTCGATCCATGCCGATCCCGTCGGCTACTACCCCTTCGTCTGGGGCTATGCCCATGAGAAGGGTGAAGGCAACGGCCTCGGCACCAATCTCAACATTCCGCTCGCGCTCGGCACCGGTGACGATGGCTTCATCGACGCGCTTGCTGTCGCCGAGAAGACCATCAAGTCGTTTGCGCCGACGGCTCTGGTTCTCGCTCTCGGCCTCGACGCGTCCGAGCACGATCCGCTGGCTGCCCTGAAAGTCACCACCCCGGGCTTCAAGCGCATCGGCGAAGCCGTTGCGCGCATGGGCCTGCCTACGGTCCTCGTTCAGGAAGGCGGATATCTGTCCGACATCCTGGGCGCCAACCTCACCTCCACGCTCGCCGGTTTCGAAGCCGCGCGGTGATTGGACTTATCGAGTGAACACCAGCACGCCGCGCTTTCTTAACCTCTCCCCGCACTGCGCGGGGAGAGGTCGCCGCGTCTTCGCGGCGGGTGAGGGGCATGGCACGGCGCTCATCGCACGCACTGCACTTGCGGATCGCAAGAGCCCCTCACCCCACCCCTCTCCCCGCAACAGCGGGGCGAGGGAGCCTACAGCGCCCGGCGCAGCAGCCTGCTCCATCCACTGATCCACACCCAACAACATCCAAGAAAACTCGAAGGACAAACTCGAATGTCGACCAATGCAGAAATCTTCGCACGCCGCGAAGCCGCTGTTCCCCGCGGCATCGGCCACTCCACCCCGATCTCGGCGCAGCGCGCACTGAATGCGGAAGTCTGGGACGTCGAAGGCAAGCGCTATGTCGACTTCGCCGGCGGCATCGCCGTGCTCAACACCGGCCACTGCCACCCGACCATCATGGCTGCCGTGCGTGCGCAGATGGAGAACTTCACGCACACCTGCTTCCAGGTGCTGCTGTATGAATCCTACGTGACCCTCGCCGAGCGCCTGAACAAGCTGGCGCCGATCGACGGCGCCACCAAGACCGCATTCTTCACCACCGGCGCCGAAGCGACCGAGAACGCCATCAAGATGGCCCGCGCCGCCACCGGCCGCGCCGGCGTGATCGCCTTCACCGGCGGTTTCCATGGCCGCACCCACATGACCATGACCATGACCGGTAAGGTGTTCCCGTACAAGAAGGGCTTTGGCGGAGCCATGCCGGAAGTCTGGCACGTGCCGTTCCCGGCCGCGCCGCTCGATGTCACGGTTGAGGAATCGCTCAAGTATCTCAGCTTCCTGTTCAAGGCCGACATCGATCCGGCCCGCGTTGCCGCCATCATCATCGAGCCCGTGCAGGGCGAAGGCGGCTTCCACCAGGCGCCGCCGGAACTGATGCGCGCGCTGCGCAAGATCTGCGACGAGAATGGAATCGTCTTCATCGCCGACGAAGTGCAAACGGGTTACGGCCGCACCGGCAAGATGTTCGCGATGGAACATTACGACGTGAAGCCTGACCTCATCACCGTGGCGAAGAGCCTCGCCGGCGGCTTCCCGCTGTCGGGCGTGATCGGCAAGGCCAAGATCATGGACGCAGCCGATCCGGGCGGCCTCGGCGGCACCTATGCCGGCAACCCGCTGGCGATTGCCGCAGCGATGGCCGTGCTCGACGTGTTCGAGAAAGAGAAGCTGATCGACCGCGCCAACCATATCGGCGAGCGCATCACCACGCGCCTGAAGAAGATGCAGCAGCGAAACGACCTCGTGCCGATCGCCAGCATCCGCAATGTCGGCGCCATGATCGCCTTCGACATCGTCAAGGAGCGCGGCTCGGATGCGCCGGACGCCGAAGTGACCAAGAAGGTGACGCAGAAGGCCACCGAGGAAGGCCTGATCCTACTGTCCTGCGGCGTCAACTTCAACACCATCCGCGTGCTCGTTCCGCTGACCGCCCAGGATGAAATCCTCGACGAAGGCATGGACAAGCTCGAGCGCGCGCTGACCGCCTGAGCCCTCTCACAAGAAAAGGAAAAACACATGGCTCTCGATCCCGCCCTCCGCGACAAGATCATCGCCGCCGTCGACAAGGGCTTCGATGCCCAGGTGAAGTTCACCCAGGACATGGTGCGCCACGTCTCCACCCGCGGCAACGAACATACGATGCAGGACTTCATGTTCCGCGCCATGAAGGCGCGCGGCTACAAGATGGAGCGCTTCGAGATGGACCGCGCAGCGCTTGGGCACCATCCCGGCGCCGGCGCCTGGGACGACCTGCATTCGACCGCGCCGATCGTGGTCGGCACGCATTATCCGCGCGAGGAAAAGGGCCGCTCGCTGATCATGCAGGGCCATGTCGATGTGGTGCCGGAAGGCCCGCACGACATGTGGACCACGCCGCCCTATGACCCCGTTATCCAGGGCGACTGGATGCAGGGCCGCGGCGCCGGCGACATGAAGGCTGGCTGCGCCTCCAACATCTTCGCCCTCGACGCGCTGAAGAGCCTCGGCCTGCAGCCGGCGGCGACGGTCTATCTGCAGTCTGTCGTGGAAGAAGAATCCACCGGCGACGGCGCGCTGATGACGCATCTGCGCGGCTACAAAGCCGATGCCGTGGTGGTATCGGAGCCGTCGCATGAGACGATCACGCGCGCCAATATCGGCGTGGTCTGGTTCCAGGTCGAAGTCCGCGGCGTGCCGGTGCATGTGCAGCGCATGGGCACCGGGGCCAACGCCATCGACGGCGCCTATCGCATCATCGGCGAATTGCGCAAGCTGGAAGCCAAGTGGAATGCGACCAAGGACCAGCACGAGCACTTCAAGAACATCGAGAAGCCGGTCAACCTGAACATCGGCAAGATCGCCGGCGGCGACTGGGCGTCATCGGTCCCGGCCTGGTGCAAGGTGGACTTCCGCATCTCGCTGCTGCCCGGCAAGACAGCCGAAGCAGCAAAGAAGGAAATCACCGACTGCGTCGCCGCCTTCGCGCATCAGGATCCGTTCCTGTCGAACATCCCGCCGACCGTGACCTTCAACGGCTTCCAGGCCGAAGGCTACGAACTCAAGCCGGGATCTGATGCAGAAGCCACGCTGGCCACGGCGCATGAAGCGGTGTTCGGCCAGAAGCCCAAGCCGGAAATCTCGCTCGCCTATCTCGACAGCCGCGTCTACGCGTTGTTCGACAATGTGCCGACGCTGAACTACGGCTGCATCTCGCGCGGCGTCCACGGCTTCGACGAAGGCGTCAACCTGCCCTCATTGAAGAAGACGACAACGGCGCTGGCGCTGTTCATCGCCGAATGGTGCGGCGTGGAAGAGATCAAGGCCTGAGACTGCTCCCTCTCCCCGCTCTGCGCGGGGAGAGGGTTGGGGTGAGGGGCCGGGTACGGCGTCTCGTCAAATTTCGGAGTGAGTAGGTCCGCGTATTTATCGACCCGATAACCCTCGTGTGTAGTTGGCGCCGTACAAGGCCCCTCACCCGGCGCTACGCGCCGACCTCTCCCCGTAAAGAACGGGGCGAGGTTAAGAAAGCAGGCGGCTCATTTCTGCCAGCTGCAGATGCCGCCTGTGCGGCACGGCCAGACCTGCACCCGCGTGTCCGCCGCATTGGAATCCAGCGGATTGCCGCGGCGAGCGACCTTCTTCTGCGCAGCAGCGCGCTGCGCCACCGGCTTCGCAGACTGCGCGCGCACAAGACGCGGTGCTGCCTTCGCCGGATCGGCTTTCACATTCGCCTTCGCATCGGCCTTGGCCTGGATCTGCACCTGCTCGAATGACGCGGGCGGGCCCAGCAGTTTCGGCGACAGCACGGCCTTCTGCAGGTCGAGCAGCAAGAATTCGCCGGGCTTGTATGTGTCCGCTTGCGCGGCACCGACGCACGCCAGCAGACTGACGCCGGCCGCAATCATACTCAAACGCTTGCAACTCATTTACGCCTCCTGAGGCCGGTTCCCGGCTTCTGGACTAACAATGTCTCTAAGTTAAGCATGGATAACGTTGAATCCAGCCTCGAGTTTCCCCGGAAAGTGCCTGCGGCGCAGGCATTTCTGGCGGTAAGACTAACCGTCCATGCCGCACCCACCGATTGATCCAGCGCAATGCGACTCCGCGCTGCTGCGCAGACCCTTCGCTCAATCACTCTCAGCAGCGGAGACCGCCATGACATCCGTCCAGCCCTATCCCGTCGTCAGCAATCTCATCGAACGCATTGGCGACTGGTTGATCCAGCGTCGCCAGCTCAACGAACTCGGTGCGCTCGACAGCGGCGAGTTCAAACGCATGGCCCATGAGCTTGGCCTTGCGCCAAGCGATCTCGATACGATCGTGCGCAGAGGCGTGAACGGTGCGGAGGAATTGCCGCAGATGCTCCGCGCGCTCGGTTTTGACGAGGCCGCCATTGCCAAGATCCGGCCGCCTGACATGATGGAGATGCGCCACGCCTGCGCCAGTTGCGCGCACAAGCGGACCTGCGGCGCCGACCTCGCAGCCAAGACGGCGGCGGCGAACTACGAGAATTATTGCGCCAATGCCAACGACATCACGCTGCTGGCCCGGGCTGCGGAGTAGATTATTCTCCACCTTTACTAAAAATGCTCGAAAAGCCGGCCAGGTAAGCCTAATCGGTTAGGTTAAGATTTGGTTTAAGTTGCGACAAAACCCGGCTGGGATAGCGTCGATCGCGTCGCGCAGTGGGGTGCGGAAGTCGCTTTCCAACCCCGAATTTCAATGCACGGCACGGGACCGCCGTTATTACCTGCGTCGGCGGTCCCACCCCTTGGCCGACAATCCTGACCACCCAAACACGCAGCCGTTACCCATCACGCGACCTGCGTCATGCTGTGACTGCGTGCGTCCGATCACGTGCAGAGCATCGGTGGCACCTAGATATCAGCGAACACCTCCAGCAAATTCCCGTCGGGATCGCGAAAGAACAGCGTGCGATGTCTAAAGACCTGATCGGTCGGCGGTGATACGAGGCTGATACCTTTTCGCACTAATTCCTCGGCACACGCATCGACCTCCGCCACGGAAACCTTGAAAGCGAGCTGAAGTGCTGCACTGCCAACCGGGATCGGATGATCCGACGC
Organism: Tardiphaga sp. OK245; assembly: GCF_900108575.1. Taxonomy (NCBI): domain Bacteria; kingdom Pseudomonadati; phylum Pseudomonadota; class Alphaproteobacteria; order Hyphomicrobiales; family Nitrobacteraceae; genus Tardiphaga; species Tardiphaga sp. OK245. Next base: position 537,800 of record NZ_FNWZ01000004.1, read on the forward strand.
GGTACGGCTTGGTATCGCCAGAGCTAACGTGTTGCTGCCGATACGAAATTCTATCCAGCCGGACGACAGCACGCGCTGCAGCGAAAAGCCGAGCAGCGTCTCGTAGAAGTGCCGCATCGCGTCCATGTCTCGGACGAAGATGACCGTGTAGTCGATGGCGCGAATGGCTTGAAAGGCTGACCTGGTGCCTGCACCCTGTTCATTCATCCCGGCCTCTCCATGCTCATCCGGCGAGACGATCCATCAGCGTCAAAGCTCGCACGGCTGGCTGCGCGCCTACAACTGCAAGGCACATTGCGCCTGCGCGTCATCGCAACGCAACAGAAGTACACGTTGTGAATGCTCGCAATTTAATCCGCGACACAGTGTTGCTGCGCGCAATCTTCCTTGACTTGCTCTCGCCGCACTTGGCAGTCTGTGATCACACAAAAAAGCATCGGGCAACGACCCAGATGCCTCTAGGGAGAGACACCATGGACTCATTTCTGAGGCCGCTTGCGGCTGCGAGTATGATTGTTGCTGGCGCCCTTGCTTCCGCTGCTCCAGCATCTGCCCAGCAAGCGCCGATCAAGATCGGCATTCCGACGTCGGTCCAGCTGCAGGTCGGTCGCGATACGCAGAACGCCGCCAAGCTGGCCATCGAAGAGATCAACGCCAAGGGCGGATTGCTCGGCCGCAAGCTCGAAATGGTTGTCGCCGACGAGACCGAGAATCCCGAACAGGGCATCGCTGCAATCAAGAAGCTCACCGCCGATGACAAGGTCAACGTGCTGATCGGCGGCTATACGTCAGGCGTCACACTGGCCCAGCTGCCGCATATTTCCAACGCCAAGACGATCTATATCGGCGTCGGCGCGGCCTCCCCGGCCATCACCGCAAAGGTGAAAACAGACTACGAGAATTACAAGTATATTTTCCGCGCCTTCCCCATCAACGCGGCGCATCAGGCCCGCGCGTTGGTCGACTTCATCAACGGCAAGCTGAAAGGTGAGATGGGCCTGAAGAAGATCGCCATCGTCGGCGAGAACGCCAAATGGGTGCAGGATCTCGTTCCGATCCTGAAAAAGGGCGCGACCGACGGCGGCACCGACGTGACGCTGGCCGAATTCTTCGACACTTCGACCTCGGATTTCTCACCGCTGTTCGCCAAGGTGAAGAATTCCGGCGCGCAGTATCTGATCGTCGTGCTCTCGCATGCCTCATCGGACATTTTCGTCAAGCAGTGGCATGACGCGCAGGTGCCGATTCCGATCGGCGGCATCGACGTGAAGAGCCAGGACGCCGACTTCTTCACGCGCGTCAGCGGCAAGGCCAATGCCGAAACCGTCGGCATGTTCGCCATCCGCGCGCCGCTTACCCCAAAGACCATTCCGTTCTGGGATGAATTCGTGAAGCGCTTCGGCACCGCGCCTGTCTATACCGGCATCGGCGCCTATGATGCCGTTTATGTCTATGCCGATGCCGTGAAGCGCGCCAACTCCATCGAGCCCGATGCTGTCATCAAGGAGCTGGAGAAGACCGACCACGTCGGCATCGCCGGCAAGCTGGTGTTCGACGAAGTGCACGATGTGAAGACCGGCCCCGGACTGCAGAACCTGCTGTTCGTGCAGTGGCAGAAGGACGGCGCTCGCGTTGTGGTCTGGCCGAAGGAAGCCGCCACCGGCCCGATGATCGCGCCCCCCTGGATGAGCAACTAAAGCGTCGGACCAAGCCGTACCCTAACGGCCGTCATTGCGAGCCAGGGGAGCCGTCCTTCGCGGCCTCCCCTGAGCGAAGCAATCCAGAAGCCACAAGCGAGAACTGGATTGCTTCGTCGCCAAGTGGCTCCTCGCAATGACGAGGAGCCTGTTGTCCGGTCCTCAACAGCGGGTTCTCATGCTTCAGATTCTGATCTACGGCGCGGTCTCCAGCGCCATCTATGCGATGCTGGCCGTTGGTTTCACCCTGATCTTCGGCGTCGCCCGCATCCTCAATCTCGCCCATGGCTCGTTCTACGCACTCGGCGCCTATGCGGCCTATGTCCTCACCTCGCTACTCGGCGTTCCGCTCTTCATCGCAGCCCCGCTGGCGGTATTGATCGTCGCGGGCTTCGGCGTGGTGATGGAACGTTTTCTGGTGCGTCCGCTGCGCTCGTCTCAGCTCGCGGTGCTGATGATTACCCTCGCCGTTTCGCTCGCGGTCGAACAGGCGCTGTTCATCACTTTCGGCTCCGAATATCGCAACGTACCTTCCTTCGTGGCTGACAAGCTCTCGATCGGCGGCGTCGATATCTCCGGCCAGCGCCTGCTCGCCCTTGTCGCCGGTGTCCTCGTGCTGCTCGGCCTCTGGCTGTTCATCCAGCGCACACGCCTCGGCGCGGCCATCCTCGCCGTCTCGCAGGATCCGGAAGCCGCGCAATATATGGGCATCCCGACCAACCGTATCTTCTCCATCGTGATGGCGATTTCCGCCGGCACCGCGGCGCTGGCCGGCGTGCTGGTGTCGCCCTTCCTCACGGTGCAGCCCACCATGGGCCTGCTGCCGATGGTGAAGGCCTTCGCCATCGTCATCGTCGGCGGCCTCGGCTCGATCCCCGGCAGCATCATCGCGTCGCTGATCCTCGGCTATTCCGAGACCATCGTCGCCTATCTGATTTCGACGTCATGGACGGAGCTGGTGTCGCTGGTCGCGGTCGTCGTCACGCTGATGATACGTCCGTCAGGACTCCTCGGGCGACGGGCGGCATTCTGACATGAAACGCATCGCCCCCATCGACATCGCAGGCGGCATCCTCGTCGTCGCCTTCCTCGCTTTGCTGCCCATGTTCGCCGCCAGCAACTATCTCACCGGCGTGCTCACGGTCTGCGTGATCTACGGCATCTGGGCCTCGAGCTGGGACTTCATGTCCGGCCTCACCGGGCGCGAGAACTTCGGCCACTCGCTGTTCATCGGCGCCGGCGCCTATACCGCCGGCTTCCTGTCTTCGATCTGGTCGACAAATCCGTGGGTCAGCCTGCCGCTCGGCGTGGTGATCGCCATCGCCTTCAGCCTGCTGGTCGGTTTCCCGACATTGCGGTTGCGTGGGCCATATTTCGCGCTGGCGATGCTCTCCGCCTCCGCGATCCTGCAGCGGCTGTGTCTGATTTTCTGGGAATATACCGGCGGCGAGGAAGGCATCTACGGCCTCGATCCCTTGATGAAAAATCCGCTACACTACTACTGGTTCGTGCTGGCGATTCTCGCGGTCACCGTGATCGCGCTGACGCTGCTGGCGCAGTCGCATTGGGGCCTGCTGCTGCGCGCGATCCGCGGCGACGAGGCGACCTGTCAGGCTGCCGGCATCAATGTCACGTTCTACAAGATCGTGTCGCTGATGATCTCGGCCGGCTTCGCCGGGCTCGGCGGCGCGCTCTATGCGCATTACCAGCTGCAGGTATCGCCGCCACTGTTTTCGGTGGTTGTGTCGATCACGGTGATCATCATGGTCTATGTCGGCGGCATCGGCTCGATCTATGGCGCCGCCATTGCCGCGATCCTCCTGACGCTGCTCACCGAGATGCTGCGCGGCTTCGGCGAATACCGGCTGTGGATCTACACGCTGACCCTGATGCTGATCCTGTTCTTCCTGCCCAATGGACTGATCGCGCCGCTCTGGCGCCGGCTGACGGAGCGCCTGCGATGACCGATCTGCTCGAAGTCAACGGCGTGACCAAACGCTTCGGCGGCCTCACCGCCGTGAAAAATGCGAGTTTTACGCTGAAGAAAGGCGAGTTCACCGGCATTCTCGGCCCGAACGGCGCCGGCAAGACGACATTGTTCAACATCCTCACCGGCTTCATGCAGCCGACATCTGGCACGATCCATTTCAATGGCGACCTGGTCCGCGAACTCGCGCCCTACAAGGTGGTCAATCGCGGCATGGCCCGCACCTTCCAGCTCACGCGTCCCTTTGTCGGCATGAACCTGCTGGAGAACGTGCTGGTGGCCTGCATGTCGCCGCGCGCCAGCGAGGACAAGGACAAGGAGGCGCGCGCCAGCTATCTGCTGGGACAGGTCGGCCTCGGCGGCCGTGACAAGGAGCCGGTGGAGACGCTGCCTTACGGCGACCTGCGACGGCTCGAGATCGCGCGCGCATTGGCGACGCGCCCGGACCTGCTGCTGCTCGACGAGCCCTTCGCAGGGCTTGGCAGCAGCGAGATCGAACAACTGGCGCAACTGATCAGGCGTCTGCATCGCGAGGAGAACCTCACTATTTTGCTGATCGAACACAAGCTGCGCGAGTTCATGGCACTCGTATCGCGCGTGATCGCGATGAATTTCGGCGAGATCATCGCCGTCGGCCCTCCGGAAGAGATCGTGAAGAACGAGAAGGTGATCGAAGCCTATATCGGCAAGACGGAGGAAGCCCATGCCTCTGCTTGAAGTCGCCGATCTCAAGGTCAGTTATGGCAAGGCGCTGGCCATCGAATCCGTCTCGATCAGGGTCGAGAAGGGTGAACTGATTGGCGTGCTCGGCCCCAATGGTGCGGGCAAGACCACGCTGCTGAAGGCCATCTCGCGCAGCATCGCCTCGCAGGGCACGCTGAATTTCAAGGATGCATCGCTGCATCCGATCGAACCGTTTAACGTCGTCGCCAAGGGCATTTGCCACTGCCCCGAAGGACGCAAGCTGTTCTCGGAACTCTCAGTTCTGAAGAACCTGCAGCTCGGCGCTTACCTGCGCAAGAACAATGCCGACGTCGAGAAGGACCTGGAGCGCGTCTTCACGCTATTCCCGGTGCTGCGCGAACGGCAATGGCAACAGTCCAGTACATTGTCGGGCGGCGAACAGCAGATGGTGGCCATCGGCCGCGCGCTGATGGGCCGGCCGGAACTGCTGCTGCTGGACGAGCCCTCGGTCGGCATCGCGCCGCGGCTGAAGGGGCTGATCTTCGACTCGATCCAGCAGATCCGGAGAGACGGCACCGCGATCCTGATCGTCGAACAGGACGCGACATCGACGCTGCGGATTGCGGATCGGGTCTATGTGCTGGAACATGGGCGGACGATCCGTGAGGGGACGTCGGCGGAGATCGCTGGCGACAAGTACATCCAGCAGATCTATCTGGGGGTGTAGTCAGGTACTCTCATGTCATCCCCGCGAAGGCGGGGATCCATAATCACGGTCGGCGTCGTTTAGGCGGCAGAGCTACGACTATCTTACTCAATCCAAAGCTCCAGCGTGTATGGGTCCCCGCCTACGCGGGGACGACATGTGGAGTTCGGCGAATAAGATCGCTTACGCCTTCCGCGTATACAGATGAAACCCGCCATAAATGCCGGAGCGATCCGCAGCCAGACCTTTGGCACTGCGCGCCTCATCGCGCTGCCACGTCTCACGCAGCGATGCATGTTCCGGATCGTCCAGCGGTGACTCGGCACCGGCGGTGCGGAAGATCACGCGGATGCCGTCCTTGCCGGCGCGGTCGATCGCGTCCCACAGCGCACGGATTTCATCCGGCGCCATCCAGTCCTGCGAATCCAGCAGCACGACCGCGTCGATCTGGCGGGCTGGAAGGCTCTCCAGGAACACGCGCAGATTGGCATGCACGGGCGTGACCAGAGCGGCGCGGCTGGCGGTGTCCGCGTAGCGGCTCTGCTGCAGATAGAGCGGTAAGCACTTGTCACCGGGGCCGACATAGCTGCGGCTCAGCGCCTGCCAGGCAAAATAGTTGTTGGCGTTCGGATGCACGTCGATCAGAGCGAGCAGACGCTGATGCAGCACTTCGTTGAGCGGCTGGTTGCCGCCCAGCAATGTACGCTGCTGCGGCGGGATGCCGAGACTGAACAACAGCGCCGGCGTCTTCGTCATCATACGAGCGAGCCGGGAGTGGAACAGCCAGTGCAGGCGTTCCAGCGCGCGCTTGCGCGCCGGGGACTGCTTGTCCTCGTGCAACAACGCTTTGAGATCGATGCGGGCGAGCTTCGCCAGCGTATGCGCGAAGCCGATGAAGCGGCCGAGCGCGCCATGACGATAGAAGCCGTCACTGAAGTAACCGTAGCGCGGGCGGCCCTGGATATCGCGCTCGTCCCAATAGCCGCGCGCTTCGGCATCGAGCAGCGGGCGCAGCCGCTCGCGATACAGGCCGACATTGGTATCCGAGGCGCCTTCGCCGAAGAATTTCCAGAAGTCCTGATAGTTCGGCAGTGCGCGCAGGCCGGCGAGCTTCAGCTTCAGCAGCGACAGATGCGCTTCATTCAGATCGACCGCATAGACATGCTCGGGCTTCGCCGACAGATAGGACAGCGCGTTGCAGCCGCCGCTGGAGATAGTGACAATCGTCGAACCGGGCGCCAGTTTCAGCGCCGCCATGTCCGCCTCGGGATCTTCCCAGATCTGGGTATAGACCAGCCGGCGGAACCAGAAGGCGAACAGCCTGTCCCAGATCGTCGTTTCCTCGCGACCACGGCTATTGCGAACGGCGTCGGCGATCAGATGCGTATTCATCGGTTTCTTGAACCCTTCGAATCGACAATCTGAAATTTTTATCAAGCGCAGACTGCGGTTTTGCGACAGTCATTCTAAATTTCGGCCGATTCCCGCGACGAAACTACTGTCACACCGCTGTCGTGTTGCGATGAAATGGATCGCTCATCCGGATGCGATGAGGTGCGCCATGACGATTGTCTCCGAATACGAAGACGGCGGTCAGCCCGCATGGTCGAACGAAGCCACCCATCGCATGAACCGGATGTATCGCTGGCAGCGCTTCATCTATGACGCGACGCGCCGGTACTATCTTCTCGGCCGCGATCAGCTCATCGCAGAACTCGCGCCTGCGCCGGGTGCGACAGTGCTGGAGGTCGGCTGCGGCACCGGCCGCAATCTGGTTCAGGCTGCCCGCAGATATCCACAAGCGGTATTTTACGGCATCGATATTTCGACCGAGATGCTGACCACAGCGATTGCCTCGATCGCCCGCAACCAGCTCACGGATACCGTTCGCGTCGCCCATGGCGATGCGACGAATTTCGATCCGGCACGCATCTTTGCTGTTCCGTCATTCGATCACGTCATGATTTCCTACAGCCTCTCGATGATCCCGAGCTGGCAGGATGTGCTCGATCACGCCGTCTCGCAGCTCAAGCCCGGCGGGCAACTGCATATCGTGGATTTCGGCCATCAGGAGCGGTTGCCAAAGATCGCGAGCAAGCTGCTATTGCGCTGGCTGACGCTATTCGACGTGACGCCGCGCCGCGAACTTCTCAACGTGCTGAAGACACTCGCCGAGCGTCACCACGCCAATCTCGACTTCAATCGTCCGTTCCGCGGCTATGCGCAATCGGCGATGCTGACACTGCCGAAGTAATTCAGGCGAGCTTGCGCCTGTTCACATTCCGGTAGGCTTCAACGGCGCCGAACAGCGTCAGCGACAGCACGAACGGAATCAGGTGGTAGAACAGCCGAAACAGCAGCAGCACAGCCAGCAGCTGTTCGGTATGTTCGCCGCCAAGCCCGACCAGAATTGTCGCATCGAACACTCCGATGCCGGCGGGTGCATGACTGGCGAACCCCAACAGCGTGGCGGCGATGAAGACGACGATCACCTGCGCGACCCCGACATCCATCGTCTCGGGGATCAGTACATACATCGCCAGCGCCGCAGCTCCGAGATCGACGAGCCCGATGCCGATCTGGAAGAACACGTTGCGCCCGCTCGGCACCGGCACCGACCAGTTGCGGCCGCCGAGTGTCCGCATACCGTTCCACGTCCAGGCGACATAGGCGACGATACCCGCGAGAATTGCGACCGCGATGAAGCGGTTGATCTCGAGTGAGAGCTGATCGATCCGACTGATGGCGCCTGGCTCGTGCAAGGTGCTCAGCGCCAGCGCGGTGAGATTACCGAGCCAGAAGGTGAGTCCGGTCAGGAAGCAGATGCGGGCGACGCCGGCTGGGCCGATGCCGTGCGGTGCATAAATCCGGTAGCGTACCGCCGATGACACCAGCAGCACGGCGCCGGTTCCGTGCGAAATCGGATAGCTGGTGAAATTGGCCAGCGCTGCAATCCTGAAGGGAATGTCCCCTCGCCCGATCATCTGCAGGGCCAGCCAGTCATACAGCGTCAGGCTGCCATAGGAGATCGCCACCAGCACCAGCGCCAGCGCGATGCTGCCTGGCGGTACCATGTGCATGGCAGACAGCACGTGGGCGAAATCCACGCCCTTAAGCGCCTTGGACAGCGCCATAAACGCAATCGTAGCAATTGCTATGCTAAGGAGCGCGCCAAGCCACCTCCAGCTGAGGCGCGTACGCATCAGCTGCATGATATTTTTCAATGCGGGTGGCACATTGTTCTACTTTTCATTAGGTCTGAGCACGCCGTGATTCGCGCATGTGTTCGCGCGTTCTGTTGCACGTCCATGTGACAGCTGCGCAAAAGCAGCGTTTTGGCGTCATCCAACAATCCGGTGATTTCCAGATTTCGCCCCCGCCATGTCGCATCAAGGTCATGCGGGTTCCGTAAGCCATGCGCACTGAATGCACTGATTCATCCAAGCAGGACACCATGTCGACCGAGACCGAATATCAGCTCACCGAAAACCAGTGGGACACATTGCGGATGCTTCGCCCAGCGATCCTGCCACCGGCCAAGCTGAACCGTTACGTGCTCGATCAGCTGGTTGCGATGGGACTGGTTGCGCTATCGGACACTCACCCGGCGCTCACGCCGATGGGCCGCGCCGTGGTTCTGCGCGGCTGTCCGCGACTGTGGGATCTGGCAGCCTGAGCCGAGGCTTGCCGTTTTACGGCGCGTCCGCTGGCTGAAGCAGGAACGCGAGCGCGTCCTCGCAGCGATCTTCGACCTTGAAGCTGAGAAACTCGTCAGCACGCGTGCGGCCAAGATTGACCGCGGCGATGGGAATCTCCGCCCGCATAGCCGCCTGAACGAAGCGAAACCCGGAATAGACCATCAAAGACGAACCGGCGATCAGCATGGCATCAGCGTTGTGCAAGTGGCCGAGCGCGGCATCGACGAATTCGCGCGGCACGTTCTCGCCAAAGAACACGACATCCGGCTTGAGGATGCTGCCGCAGATCTCGCAAGCCGGCACGACAAAGGATGCGAAATCGACGCCCTCCAGATCGGCATCGCCATCGGGCGCAACGGCCGCATCGAGGTCCAGCCATCCTGTGTTCAAGCGACCCATCTCGTGCTGAAACTCGTCGCGCTGGATCCGGCGTTCACATCCCATGCAGCGAACGAGGTCGAGCCGACCATGAAGGTCGATGACCTTCTTGCTGCCAGCGGCCTGATGCAGCCGGTCGACATTCTGGGTCAGCAGAACTTCGCATTTGCCGATCTGTTCGAGCCGCGCCAGCGCATGATGCGCATCGTTCGGCCGCGCCTGACCGAACCGACGCCAGCCAATGAGACTGCGCGCCCAATAACGCTGCCGCGTCAGTTCCTCGCCCATGAAGGCCTGAAAGGTCACAGGCTGCGTCCGCTTCCAGTTGCCGTCAGTGTCGCGATAGTCGGGAATGCCCGAATTGGTGCTGCAGCCCGCGCCGGTCAGGACAAACAGGCGTTCATGGCGATCGACGAAGTCGCGAAGGACATTGGGTGGGGTCATAGAGGAACGATTATCTCTCGGCGGGAAACAATGCCAGCCGCGCGCGGACGCGGCATATCCAGCCGGATATATGGGGGCAAATTTCTGAAATTCCACTGCGCTCGATCCCGAGTGCTTATTCGATCAACCGGTCGCACGCTGAAGAACCTTCTGAGACCGATCTTCGATTCCCCCGCGAAGAAGACCGCATCACGGCCCTCGTTTCAGCTCGCTCACGCTGTTGCTGAGTATTCCGGCGAAGGTCGCAGCGATAACTGGCAGTGCATACCCGCGCAACGATGACGGTCACGTCTTCCCGGCCCTGATCATCAGACCGGACACCTTGCTGTCTCTCAGCCGCAGCCGGTCGATATCGATCGGCTGGCATTCTATCTTGCGATGAACGCCGAGAATCTCGCGCGCCACCGGATCCAGTCGGGCGCTGACCGCGTGGTATTCCTCGCACAGGCAGGCCTGCACCCCGGCGGCCGCTGCCATCACGCTCTGCTGGGTCACACGCGTGGTGCGGCCATCAACGACGACCGGTTCGCCCGCGACGAGGACCGTATCGATGGCGCGCGGCGTGCCGGCATATACCAATTGGCGGACCGCACTGTTCAGCGGTACGAAAGCGGGATCATCGAGACTGATGAGCACGAGATCAGCCTTCGCGCCTGGCCTGATCGCTCCAAGATCGGCCTCGCATCCGAGCGCCTTGGCGCCACCTATCGTCGCAGCCCGAAACGCGGCCCGCGCGGCGCCGGCTTCGCCGGCTTCCCCTTGCAGCGCCCAATACAGAGCGAACGCCTTCATCGATTCAAAGATATTCTGGGAATCGCTGCCGCTGCAGTTGTCGCATCCAAGTGCGACGTTCACCCCGGCTTCGGCATAACGCCGGATCGGTGCGATGCCGTTCAGCAATTTCAAATTACTGACGGGGTTGAACGCGAGATTCACACCTGCCGCGCCCAACTGCGCGATCTCATGATCGGAAATCCACACGCCGTGCGCAATGGTTAGGCGATCGCTAAGCAGACCCAGACGATCGAGAAAAGACACCAGTGAGCGATGATCTCCTTGATATGCGAGGCGGGCGAGCAATGCCTGCGAGCGCGTCTCGTAGAGATGTGTAAACACGCGCAGAGCCCGGTCCGCGGCCATTTGCGCCGTCCATTGCAACAACTGTTCCGAGCAGCGCTGTGGCGCGGATGGCGCCAGCGCCCAGCTTACAAGTTCGGATCGCGGCGCATCCAGCAGCGAAGCGACGAAATGTTGCATCGGACGGGGATCGAGGCTTCCGCCAAGCTCCCGAAGCGCATCGGCAGAGAGTTCTTCACGCCAGAATGGTACCGTATCAGCCGCAGCCTTGTCGCCAAGCTGAAGCGCCAGGACGGCGCGAATGCCCGCCTCCTGATAGGCGGACAGCACCGCGTCCATATGGCGCTGATCCGGCCCCACGATGGATACCATGTCCTGCACGGTAGTCACGCCGCAGCGCAGATTCTCCACGGCGCCAAGCAACGTCCTGATACGGACCTCTTCGTCGCTGCGACGGGGATAGTTCGACGGAAAGCTGTAGAGCCCCCAGACCTCAAGCGGCATCTGCTCGAACATCCCGCGCAGCAGGACATCATGGGAATGGTAATGCGCATTGATGAAGCCGGGCGTTACCAACTTGCCGCGCGCGTCGATGACGCGGGCATCCTCGCCTGCATCGAGCTTCCCTTCGGGACCTATCGCCGCAATTCGCCCATCGATAATCAGAACGTCGGCGACGGGAGGCCGGTCGAGTTCGCCATCCGGATCGAGTATGCGGCCACCTGTAATGAGGGTTCTCTGCACCTGGCTCATGCAGACTGCCCGTGCGGGCTGCGCAAGAATGCCGCGTGCAGTTCGCCCTTGACCGACACGTCGTCGAGACAGCGGCCATCGCCGGCGGCGAAGCACCGCGTCGCGCCCCGCGGCATGGAGCGGCCGATCTCATGCCGAACGTGATGTCGGGAGAGCGTGGTCATGATCTCATGCCGAGCGCAGGCCGGCGTCCAACTCGTGCATCTGGTAATGCGCCGCGATTGCCGCGCCATTCGCGATCCACAAATCGGGACAGGATTTCGCGTAAGTCAGAAACTCGCGCAGCAGGCGCAGCCGCATCGGCCGGCCGCTGCATTGCGGATGCAGCACGGTGGTGACCATGGCACCCCAGTCTCGAATCTCGTCCAGTTCGTCCTTCCAGATCGACAGCACATGTTCCTTGGGAAAGATCGAGCGCGGGCTGAAGCGATTCGACAGCCCGTGCATCCAGTCGTCATAACTTGCCGTCACCGGCAGTTCGATCGTGCCCGGCTGGCCATTGGCAAGGCGGTGGCGATATGGCCGGACATCGTCGCGGAACGACGAGCTGTAGGCGAAACCACGTTGCGCCAGCGCCACGCGCAGCGCTTCGGAAAATTCGCCGACCGGCGCGCGGTATCCCTTCGGTACCACGCCGAGACGGCGCTTCAGGGCGTCGAGACCCCGTTCCAGCTCCTCCTCGACGGGGTCGCCCGGTTCCACCACCAGATGATGATAGCCATGATGGCCGATCTCGTGGCCGGCCTTCAGGATCGATTCCGCCATCGCCGGATGCGCGTCCACGGTCCAGCCGGTCACGAAGAACGTCGCCTTCAGATCGAGCTGGTCGAGCAGTTGCAGCAGCTTCGGCACGCCGACGCGCGCTTCGTAACCGCCATAGCTCAAGGTCACCAGGCGCTGCGCATGCGCGGCATCCTTGCCCGTCCAGGCGCTTTCCGCGTCAACGTCGAAGGCCAGGAACATGGCGGACGTATAGGACTTCGGCCACGGAAATTCAGGTGCCGGCGCGGCGCTGTTGGCGGGAACCAGGGGGATACTGTTGAGCGCTTTACTGTCCTGCATCGGTCATCACCTTTTTCAGGTCGTTGTTTATCGGATCACTGCCGAGAGAAAGAGTTGCGTTCGCGCTTCACGCGGTGCGCCGAGGACTTCGGCCGCCGTTCCGGATTCCACGATCACGCCCCGATCCATGTAGACCACCTTGTCGGCGACCTCTCGCGCAAATCCGAGCTCGTGCGTCACCACCATCATGGTCATCCCGCTGCGCGCGAGCTCCTTCATGACCGCGAGCACCTCTCCGACCAGTTCCGGGTCCAGCGCGCTGGTTGGCTCGTCGAACAGCATCAGCATCGGCTTCATCGCCAGCGCGCGCGCAATCGCTACGCGCTGCTGCTGGCCACCAGACAGTTGCGAGGGATAGGACCCGGCCTTTTCCGCCAGCCCGACACGGCGTAGCAATTCCATCGCCTCGGCAATAACCTCCGCGGCATTGCGCGCCTGCACCTGCATCGGTCCCTCGATGATATTCTCAAGTGCGGTCTTGTGCGGGAACAGATTGAAGCGCTGGAACACCATGCCGGTTTTCAGCCGCTGCTTCGCAATTTTCTTCTCATTCAAGCGATGCAGCCGCCCGCCCTCCTCGCGTAGGCCGAGCAGTTCGCCATCGAGCCAGATGGCGCCGCTGTCGATCTCCGTGAGCTGGTTGACACAGCGCAACAGCGTCGTCTTGCCCGAGCCGGACGCGCCGACCAGACACATCACTTCGCCGGCATGCACATCCAGCGAGACCTGCTTCAGCGCCTGAAAGTCGCCAAAGGTCTTGCTGACCGAGCGGATCGCAACGAGGGGTCTGTTCATCGCAGCGTCTGTACTGAACCGCGGGCGAAGCGCTTCTCGATCAACATCTGTAGCGGAGTCAGAATCGACACCACCAGCAGGTACCAGAGCCCGGCCACGATCAGGAGTTCGATGACGCGCGAATTGGCGTAATAGATATTTTCGGCGTTATGAAGCACTTCCGGATACTGGATCACGCTGGCCAGCGACGTTGCCTTGACCATGCCGATGAACTCGTTGCTGAGCGGTGGCGTCACGACGCGCATCGCCTGCGGAAAGATGATCCGGCGCAGCGCCTGCAGCCGGCTCATGCCGATCGCCTGCGCAGCCTCGTATTGCCCTGTATCCACCGACAGAATCCCGGCGCGCATGACCTCGGACGTGTAGGCGCCCTGATTGATGCCGAGGCCAAGCAGCGCCGACAGGAACGGCGTCATGACGTCGACCGCCCGCGCCGACCAAAGACCGGGAAGGCCGATAGTCGGAAACACCAGCGCGATGTTGAACCAGAGTAGCAACTGCAAGATCAAAGGCGTGCCGCGGAACAGCCAGGTGTAGCCGGCTGCCACCGTCTTCAGCACCGGATTGGACGACAGCCGCATGATGGCGATGACGACCCCGAGCACGATGCCGAGCGACATCGCAAGCACCGCCATGATCACGGTGTTGGCGATGCCCTGCAAAATTACCGGTACGGTCAGGAAGCGGCCGACATAGGACCATTCGATCTGACCGTTGGCGAAAGCACGGCCGATGGCCGCCAGCAGCAAAAGGATCGCGGCCGCAGTGATCCAGCGTTGCCAGTGCAGCTGCCGCGCGATCGGCATCCCCGACAGATCGGGGAAATCGCCAGCAAGTCGTTCCGCTGCGTTCATTGCGCGGCCGCGTTGATCATAGGCTTTTCGATCGCGTTGCCCGGGATTCCCCATTTGGTGAGGATGGTCTTGTAGGTGCCGTCGGTGATCATCGCACCCAGCGCCTCGAACACGGCGTCGCGCAGCACGGTGTCTTCCTTGCGGAACATGATGCCCTGATAACCGCTGCCGATCGGCTCGCCGACGACGCGGTATTTGCCTGGCTCCTGCTGCTGGGCATAAGGCAGCGTCTCGCTGCCCTGCACCGCGGCATCGATGCGGCCCTGCTTCAGCTGATTGCGGACATCGACCGCATTCTCACCGGGGGTGAACTGCACCGCGGGCTTGCCGGCGGTCTCGCAATTGGCCTTGCTCCAGCGCTCGATGTCCTGGGGATAGATCGTGCTGCGGGTAGTTCCGACCTTCTTGCCGCAGAGGTCGATGGCGGCCTGAACGGGGCTCTCAGCCAGAAGGAAGAATTGCGGGCCGGTCCTCAGATAATCGACGAAGTCGGCGGTCTCACGGCGTGACAGCCGATCCGAAATGCCACTGATGACGAAATCGGCGCGCTTGGTTTGCAGCGCCGGGATGATCTCGGCGAATTTGGTCTCACTCCAGACCACCTTGAGCCCGAGTCGCTTGCCGATCTCAGTGCCGAGATCGATGTCCAGCCCGACAAGTTCATTGGTGGCTGGATCGCGATATTCCATCGGCGCGTAAGTCGAGCTGACAGTCAGCTTCAACTCGCCGGCCTTCTTGATCGCCTCCGGCAACTCCGCACCCTGCACGACGGTGGCGGCCAGAAGTACGCCGACGATAGCGGCGATCGAGGTAGACCTCATGTCAGTTCCTTGGTTGGCAATTCCGATAGTGGTTCAACGTCGATTGTCGTGAAGAGGCAGGCAGGTTCGTGGGGTCAATCTGATATTCCGTAAGCGCTCCACGGCCCGTACTCACAGATGCAATCGTCGTGCCGCACGCTGCGCACCGATCAGACGACCGGCGACGGCCAGATGCGCTTGTAGGTGGTCAGCATCTCTTCACCGACGCTGAAGGTCGGCGCCTCGGGCTCATTCTCCGACCCCAGCGGCTTCACCACGGCGTCGAAATCCGGCGTCATGAAGAACGGGATCGAAAAGCGCGGCGCACCGCTGCCGCGGTTGGCGACACGATGATTGGTCGAGGAGAACCTGCCCTTGGTCCAGAACTGCAGCGTGTTGCCGATATTGATGATGTAGGAGCCCTTTAACGGAGGCGCCGCGATCCAGTCGCCGCTCTTGTTCTGCACTTCCAGGCCGCCGGTCTGGTCCTGCGACAGGATGGTGATGACGCCGGTGTCGCAATGCGCGCGCGCCAACAGCTCGACGGTCGGATCTTCGATCTGCGCATAGCGCAGCAACCGCAACTGCGACACATCGTGGGCATAGTATTTCGTGAACTTGTCGGTGGGCTCGCCGAGACCCTCCGCGAGCAATTCGAGCAGCGTGGTCCCCACCTGGTACGTCCGCTCATAATATGAGTAGACGATATCGCGGAAACCGTCCGGCCCGGACGGCCACAGGTTTGGACCTCGCAGCGGCAGATTGGCTTTGACATCGGGGTGACTTTCGTCGAGTTCCGCCGCGCAATGAAACGCTTCCAGATTATTGCCCTTGAAGCTCGGGTCGGTATCGCCCTTCTCGCGAAGGCCGAGATAGCCGCGGTATTGACGCGACTTGGAGATGTGAATCTTGCGCTTCTCGGCATCCGGCAGGTCAAAGAATTTCCGGCTCATGTCGAACACGCCGTCCAGGATATCGTCGCCGATGCCGTGGCCGACGATGTACATGAACCCGACCTGCTCGGCTACCGCGACCACTTCGCGGGCCAGAGCCGCCCGCTTGGACGGATCATTTGCACCTGAGATATCAACGATCGGAATTTCATCGAAAGCCGCGAGGTTGCTCTGGGTCGGCTGGCCTAGCATTGATGTCTCCTGTCGCAGCTTGCAGGTTCGAATGACGTCTCGACCGGGATTGACTGGATCGGCGACCGGCCTGACGACGAGCCTGCACGCACTTCCCCCTTTCGACGCGATCAAAATTGTTGGGCCGCAGATCAAAAGTCAACAAAAATATCAAAATTGAGACAGCCGCCGAACAAGTCAACGAACCGCTTTCGCACTGCATAGGTTGGCGGCAAATATCACGCGAAATGACGCAAATAACGCCACCATCTGCACAACGAATAGATTCGACTGGAAATCCGCGCTGTCTCAAAATTTATCCGTCGGCGGCTGCCGACTCGCACAGCTATGCCAGCGTGCGCTTCATCAGCTTTCGCAACAGCATTGCGCCGGCCGCCCCCCGGACGGACCCGTTCCACAATTTCTTGAACATCGCTTCGTGCAATTGGACGGCCTCCGCAGCGGCCGTGACAATGGCAACGCCCGTCAGGATGTTCGGCAATTCACCCAGACGATACGGACTGACCGACACCAGCGAGCCTTCGCTACGTCGAAATATCTGGAATGTCTGACTTGGCATGACGCACTCGACCAGGCCGATCTGGATTCCAACCGGCTCCTGTTCCATCAACTGCGCGATCCGTTCCACTTCGACCGCAGCAGCCAGCCGCCGCTTCTTCTGCACGGCGGCAGGAAGATCCAGGCGTCCCACCAGTCCAAGACGCAGAAACCGTTCGATCTCCAATACGCCGATGATGCTGGCCACATTCGGTTGCTTCTGACGTAGTAGCGATTTCCGTTCCGACAGAATTCGGATCACATCGTCAATCTGTCGCTTGAGATCGGCCTTCGCTCCGTTCGCCGGCAGCGTCTCGATGAGCATCTGGCGCAGATGATCGTTGTAGTCTTCGGATGCCAGAATGAACGAGATCGGCTCATAGTGCGCCAGCACGCGCTCCGAGGTCAGCTCGATCTGGCGCATGCGTTCGAAGAAGCTGACAGCGTTGCTGTGATATTCGACGCCCGCGTCCAGCAGCGAAGCCAGTGAGACGCCGAGCAATTCGGAAATCCGCTCCAGTATCTCAAGCTTGATCAATCCGCCTTTTTCCAGCCGGTAGACCGCCGCTCTGGAAATTCCGAGTTGGGCCGCCATCTCCTCCGTGGAGAGGCCCCTCCCGATGCGATATGCCCGCAGTCTTTCGGCAATTTGCTCGTATTGCACAGCCATAAATAAAGATGCCCATGAGAGCGACGCGGGAACGATACCAGTGCCGGATTCGAACCACTCGACAATATCGCCTATGACTAAGCGCGATGATCACTTGCGACAAGCGCTACATGTCCCGGGATGAGTTGGAGACTGAGATCCCCGCGCGGCATTACCGAGACTGACACGGCGTTCTGCGTGCCCTGGATGCAGGGAACACCCAGCCAGCTGCAGCCAACCGTGGAGAAATTCCTGCCGACGTTGAGCGCCCCCCACCATGAAGTGGAAGCAGATGGTGCCTAACCCGGGTAAAGCCCAAATTACGTGACGGACGAATAAAATGCAGCTGCGTGCAAAACGGCCTTTGAAGAGCCTCCAGTCGCACACTAAGCCTCTGAAATCATGGCTGAAGTGGCAGACCTCGAACCTGTGCACCGCGTCCCGTACGCAGAGCACCTCGTCGAACTATTGATACCCTGGCTTCCCTATGGCGACGAAATCTGAGCGGACGATCCGATCAAAATGGTCGCGGCCGCGCGCCAACTTGGAGGAAGCGCGCGGCCGCCGCGCCGCGAGAGCTACGACAGCCTCGTGGCGGACTACTTGCGGCAAACCACTATCGTGTTTTGCGGGCGAAGCCGGCTTCGCTACCCAATGATCGCTTTGACCTCCAGATATTCTTCGAAGCCAAAAACACCGAACTCGCGCCCATTACCGGACTGCTTGTATCCGCCAACGGAAGGCTGCAGTGGAATGCGGCGCCGTTGAGGTAAACACGTCCTGCGCGGATGCGATTGGCGACGCTACGCGCCTTCCGATAATCGTGACGCCGATCCGACGAAATGAGGCGCGAATAGACTCGACAATCAACACCGCATCAGCCGCGCACAGCACCAGATTGAATCCGTCATACTGGCAATATCTATGTCGGCGGCTAACACGCGCGGTCGCTTGCCAAAACGAAATCAATGGATACTCCGCTTGGCCCAACCATAGGCGACCATTGCATCGTGAAGTGCATTCCTAGCGTCAACAGTGCTGACCGGATCTTCGCTCGCCGCAGTTAGCCTGCTGACGACGTCAACCCATTGAGGGGACGCGCGGGTTTCAGCTTCGACGTAGCGCTGAATCCATCTCAGCGCCGAAACGATCGACAGCAGCTTCCGATCACCAGTCGGAGTCTGGCCAGGCGCATCAGTTGTCAAAGTGATCGGCGCGAAGATGATCTGCACCGTTACCCCGTCGGTTGGTGGATAAAGTTCCAAGCCGGTGTAGCGCAAAGTACAACGTATCCGCAAAGTCACGAAATTCAATTTGGAAACAGGCGCCCGTAGGACCGCGCTGATGCCCATGAACCAATATGCGAACGAGAACCCAGCAGGCTGCTCGTCATCGGACTGTTCAACGTTCCATACATCTGCACGCCTCGAACGGCAGGTTCAAGATCGCGACAAAAGTCGATGCCAGTTGCTAGGTCCGGCTCCATGCTTCGGCAGGTGGTCCCTGTCCGCCTTGCGCCATGAGCCAACCCCGGCGATGATCAAGCACGCGCAGCCTCAAATGAATTTACTTGTCGAGCTTGAACACCATCTGTGTCGGGCGCACGAACCGCAATGCGATCAGAAGCAGCGTCATGACCATCACCATGTAGATCACGGCCATGGCATCGATGGAATAGACGGGGCGAACACCACCGGCGAACATGTTGTAGAATAACGCGACGACGAGCGTCTGCGATCCACCACCGCCGAGAAGAAATGCGAGCTCGAAATTCGATATCGTATTGACCAGCACTAGGACGCCGGCGGTCAGTATTCCCGGTACCATCAGGGGAAACAGAATCCGCCTGAAAATCTGAGCCCGGCTTGCGCCAAGCATTGACCCGCTCCATTCCAGATTGACGCTGATCTGCTCGAAAAATGGCATCAACACGAAGACGGCCAACGGGACCATCGGCACCAGGACCGCCAGAATCACGCCGACGACGGATCCGCCGACCCCGTATCGGTAGAGAGTGGTCGCCAGCGGAATCCCGTAAGTCATCTGTGGGATGACCAGCGGCAGAAAATACAGCAGCAGAATGACCGATTTGAATCGGAAATTTCGTCGCGCAAGAATGTAAGCGGCCGGAAATCCAATGGCCAATGCAAGGAAGACGACAACGACTACGATTAGCAGCGTGACACCTAACACCTGCCCCAGATCGAAATTCTTCCACGCATAAGCAAACCAGTCCGTCGTATAGGCCGGCGGCAGCAGGCCGCCGAACCAACGCTTGGCAAACGAGCTCACGACAACATGCGACACAATTCCAAGCATGTTGAGGATGAAACCCACAATGAACAGATAGAGCGAGAGCTTCCACATTCTGCTTCGCATTGTGCGGCCCTATCTCTTTCCGACGCCCATGGTCGCTGCCGGCGACAACCGCCGACGGAACAGGATGATGACCAGCAGCGCTGCCAGCTGACACAGGCCCATAACCACCGCGATCGCGGAAGCAGCCGACATGTCGTATTGTTCGAAGGCCTTCTGATAGGCCGCAATGGAGATCGTGCGCGTGGTCCCCGCCGGCTGCCCGAGCATGATGGCGGACGGAAAGACCGCGAAGCTCATGACGAACACCAGTGCGAATGCGATGGCAAGACCGGGCGCGATGAGCGGCAGCATCACGCGTCGGAAGACAATCGAAGGTGTCGCACCAAGCATCCGCGCCGAGCGTTCAAGGCTGGGATCGATGCCGGATATGTATCCCAGCAGCATCAGGAAGCAGAACGGAAACTGCTGCATGAACAACGCCAGCATAACGCCAGCGTAGTTATGGGTCAGAATGAACGGCTCTTTGATAAGCCCTAATCCGAGAAGGACCTGATTGAACCAACCCTGCGAACCATAGAAACCCAAGATACCTTCCGACAGCAGGATCACGCCAAGCGAAATAGGCATGATCAAGATCGTCGTCACGGTCCGTTCCATGAAAATGCCCCGGCGCATGCCGTAAGCCAGCCAAAGAGCGAGCAGAAGGACAACGATCGTAGTGGGAATCGCCAGACTGAAGGTGATCCAGATCGTACCATACTGATAGGGATCGCTGAAGAAGGTAAGATAGTTCGCGAGGCTGAAGCCGCCAACCTTTTGCGGCTGAAGGCTGAGATAGACACCATACAGAAACGGATAGACGAACATGCAGAGAACGTAGAGCAGCGACGGCAGCAAACAGAAGAATGCCAGCGCGTCGAATTCGCTTTTCTCATCGTTGGCTACGGCGCGCATTATTTTCTCGCCTATTCCGCAGGAAGTAAGACGACCTTGTCGATCGGAAACTGAAGGCCAATCGTGTCGGCGGTTCGTATCGCCTCGGCGGTGCGTAACCAGACCCGCGTGTTGTCATTGATGCGTATGGCGGCTTCCTGTTCCCGGCCGAGATACTCGACCACTTCGACACGGCCACTAACATCTTCGGCACCGGAAACCACCTCACCGCCTGCCCGGATATCGTCCGGGCGAATCGCCATCACCATATCGACATCCGCTCGCACATCGGCTCCTGCCCGCGCTCGAATCCGGATTCCGTCGCCGACACCTTCGGCGATTCCGTCCGATACTGACGCGATCCTGACCTTGAAGAAATTCCGGAAACCCATGAAGTCCGCCACGAAGACGTTCTTCGGCCGGTCGTGGATTTCCTGTGGGGTACCCGACTGCATCAGGACGCCATTGCGCAGCACAACGATCCTGTCCGACAGCGACAATGCTTCAGCCTGATCGTGGGTCACATAGATCGACGTCAGCCCCAGCGCGGCATGTATCTGCTTGATCTCCGCCCGCATCTCGACCCTCAGCTTGGCATCGAGATTTGATAGCGGCTCGTCGAACAGCATCAGGCGCGGATGCAACACGAGGGCCCGCGCAATCGCAACGCGTTGCTGCTGACCGCCGGAGAGCTGGCCCGGATAGCGCTCCTCATAGCCGGTCAATTGGACCAGTTTGAGCATCGCATCGGTGCGCTTCTTGATCTCATCCTTGGACAATGGCTTCAAGGTGAGCCCGAACGAGACGTTGTCGAAGACCGTCATGTGAGGAAACAGTGCGTAGTTTTGAAACACCATTCCGAACGCACGCTTCTCGGGCGGCAGATGATCGACCCGCGCTCCATTGAGCCTGATCTCGCCCTCGGTCGCCGCTATCAGGCCGGCGACGATCGACAAGGCCGTCGACTTTCCGCATCCACTCGGTCCGAGGAAGGTGACGAACTCGCCCTTTCGGATATCGAGTTCAAGGTTGTCCAGCACGGTCTTGTTGCCATAGCGCTTGGTGATTCCAAGCTTCAGCGTGTCCAACCTATCTCCCGGCCCGTTCATGTCGTCCCGTTCCTGAGTAAGAAGCAACAAAGCCACCGGCGGGCCCGTACATGCAGACCCGCACGCTCATCGAATTGATTACTTCTTGACCTGGTTTGCGCCCACTTCCCGGTCCCAACGATCCATCGCGTAGCTCAACTCCTTCACGCCGAGGGGCGGAGATACTTTCCACTTGGTGCCGACTTCGTCGTATTCGGGGCGCCAGAATTCCTTCACAAGCTCCTGGATCTCCTTGGGCGCCTTTTCCATGGTGGCCGCGGTGATCGTCGGCCCAATGAAGCCCGGCCAGGAAAGGACCTGCTGCTCAGGCCGGCGCATGAACTTCATGAGATCGAGGATGACGTCGACCTGCTCCTTCGGCACGCCTGTGGGGATGCACCAGTAATGTCCGTCAACCACGAAGGTCGTGTTCTGAAGGATGGTGATCTTGGAGTCCGGCGGGATGACGCTCTGGGCACGGGGCTTCATGTCCCATTCCATGATGCCGGCGATGATCCAGCGTTGCCCCTGGGCGAATTCCTTCAATGTGATCGCGGTGCCCGTCGGATAGTATTCGACGTATTGCCCAAGCTCCTTCAGATAGGCCCAGGTCTTGTCCCACCCCTTGTCGGGATCGAGTGGCTTTGAGTCATTTAGAATGTGCGCCATGCCCAGCACGATCGACCGGCCCGGTCCGCTATTCGCCGGCCGCGCATACATCAGCCGGCCCGGATTTGCCTTTGCCCAGGCCAGCAATTCTTCGGCGGTTTTCGGCGGGTTGGGCACCTTGCTAGGATTGTAGACGAACACCGGCCCGCCGGCGTTGCCCACCGACGGCACCATATAATCGCGGCCTTCGTCGTACAGCGCCTTACCGGCAGGCGTCATCTCATCGCGCGGAAACTGTTTCTCAAAATCAGGAATCTTGATCAGCTGGTTGTTGGCCGCGAGAAACGCGCCACCGTCCTGTCCGGTCAGCACAAGGTTGATGTCCAGCCGTCCGGCATCCTGCTGAGCCTTGATCTTGGCCGGCAACTCCGGCGCCGGCGCGCGCTGTATCCTGATCTCCTTGATCTTGTCGGGATTGGCCTTCTTGTAGTTCTCGATGATGACCTGGGTCGATGCGAGATCGCCACCGGTATCGATGATCGAGAGAACGATCGGCTCGGCGGCCCTCAGGGGTTCACCAACGAAGGCCGTCACGGCGAGGACAGCCACGGCGCCGGCAAACGGGCGCAATAATGCATTCGGACAGATCCGCATTTCCGATTCCTCCCTGGCATATGCACCCGCGTCGCGCGCGGTTGTCATTTATTTGTAAACACAGCATCGACGAGTTGGGCGACATCTGTCAAGCATTGGGAGATCGCAATCGGCCAATCATGAGCAGGACTTGCTGATGTCGCGATGTCGCACCTTGCCCGTCTTGCTCGTTCGCATATCAATCTGTGACGTCATAACCGACCCCAAGAGCCGACAAGTCGGCGCCTGAGAAGGTCGGCCATCGGGAGAGACGCATGCCAATTGGAGTCGGCCTGATTGGGCTAGGAATGGCGGTGAAGCCGCATATTCTTTCGTTGCTTGAATTGCAGGCGCAGGGACGGATTACGATCGTCGGCGGATTTGCGCCGTCAGCGGACCGGCGGTCAGCGTTTTCACAGCAGTGGGGCGTTCCGGTTTTCGATAGCCAAGAGGATTTGCTGTCGCGCTCCGATCTCGATCTCATCCTGATACTGACGCCCCCTGGAACGCATCTGGCGACCGTGCAGGCTGCAGCCGCAGCAGGAAAGCACATTCTGGTGGAGAAGCCCGTCGAGATATCGGTTGCCAGGGGTGAGGAACTCGCGGCCGTCACGGAGGCTGCCGGCGTGCGGTGCGGCGTGTGCCTGCAACATCGCTTTCGTCCCGCAGCACTACGCCTGAAGGCGGCGCTGGATCAGGGAGATCTGGGCGATATCCTGTCGGCGAGTGCATCGATCCGCTGGTGGCGTGATGACGCCTATTTCCGTCAACCGGGCCGCGGCATGAAGGCGCGCGACGGCGGCGGCGTATTGCTCACACAGGCCATCCATACGCTCGATCTGCTTCTGCATTTCGTGGGACCGCACAAGGACGTCGCCGGTTTTGCATCGACCTCACCGCTCCGAACGATCGATACTGAAGACGTGACCGCGGCCGCGGTCCGTTTCCAAAGCGGTGCCATCGGCGTGCTCGATGCCACCAGTGTTGCGCGGCCCGGCTATCCGGAGCGTATCGAAATCGCGGGCACGCGCGGTTCGGCCTATCTCGAGACGTTTCAATTGGTCATCCATCGTCACGAAGGTCCGCCAGAGACCGTCGGGACTGCGCAATCCGGCGGCGGAGGTGCCGATCCGATGGCATTCGATCACGGCCCGCATCGGGGCGTGATCACCGAGATGCTGGATGCAATCGAACAACGACGCGAGCCATCCAATGGCGTGCGCTCCGCCCTTCACGTGCAGCGGCTGATCGAAGCCTGGCTGTCAGACGCCGCCGCCCGCGCCTAAGCAGTTTGGCCAGCGCTGCAATCCCGGATTGTCAGCGGCAGCACGCCGACTTGTCAAAAAGATGTAATGTTGCCAAAGACTGGAGCATGTTCGGAGCAAGGACGGGGTGAACATGGGCTCAACGGTCAAACGGGACGACATTCCGGAGCGCCCGGCTGTGACGGGAAAGCTTAGCGACCGCGTCTACGACCATGTCCTCAGCCAGATCACGGTCGGAATCTATCCGGTCAATTCACGGCTTCCTCCTGAAACGCGCCTGGCAGATCAGCTTGGCGTGTCGCGCCCGGTCGTCCGTGAAGCGCTGATGCGGCTGCGCGATGACGGCGTCGTCGCATCGCGGCAGGGTGCCGGCTCATTCGTGATGCGACGTCCCGCGGCAGACGTTTACAACTACGCTCCCGTGGGAAGCATTGCCGATATCCAGCGCTGTTTCGTATTTCGCATCGGCATCGAAGGAGAAGCCGCTGCGCTTGCCGCGCGCGATCACGATCCGGAAGGTCTGCGCCGGATCCGCGACGCTATCGCGGCACTGGATCAAGTGATCGCAGATGCCGCGCTGGGCGTAGAGGAAGACATCGCGTTCCACCGCTCGGTCGCAGAGGCCACCGGCAATCGCTTCTTCGCCGCGACTCTCGCCGCGATCCAGTCTCAGGTGAGCGTGGGTATCACGCTCAATCGAAATCTCTCCTTGATCCAGCCTCGCGATCGACTTCTGCGTGGGCAAGAGGAGCACCGGGCCGTGCTCGATGCGATCGCCTCCAGAGACGAAGCCGGAGCTCGCGAAGCTATGCGGTCGCATATCGAGAATGCCCGCAAGCGCGTTTTTGAAGGCGGATAGCTGCGCGCAGCAGCGACTCGCCATCGGCAGCATCACCCGGACTTCCAGGAAGGGGCCGCAGAAGCGTTCAGCGGGCGACGATAGCCGAAGTCTGGTGACCAGTACGGCCGCCCCAAGCCGATGCACCACGAACTACACTCAAGGCGCTGAATGGGCGCAAAGCGATTTATCCACCGGGGGAGCCTTCGACGTCTGAGTCCCAGCGAACGCAATCCCGAGATGACAAAATAAAGTTGAGCTGTGAACAGTGGTTGCAGCTCGGATTCCGGACAGTTCTAGAAATATTTTGGACTTCCGAATCCATGAGGACTCACTGATACTTGGCGCCAATCGAGGCGCGTTCTGTACCCTTGGTTATCCACCCTTTCCACCATATTTAGTATTTGATTCAGGAACCCGGACTACTCCTTGCCGGGCGAGTATATTTCGCCTAGGTTTGTGTAGTTCGGCGCGGGTCGTTTTTTGTCCCGCTGGACGATCCCAAATGGGTTGCGAGCTGACCGCTTTATCGCTGCTAACGCAGTGACAAAGAATAAGGGCCTGCGTCTAATTTTTACGGATGCCAGAGGAGGTGCATCTAAACGTGGGGCCGAGATGCGGCCGCTTAATCGCGGACTTAACGCTTAGCGGTTATATTGAATCAGCGACTCACACGAATCGGCCATCGCCCCTTCTTCAAAGGTTTGGGCGTCGATTCGACCCCCAAGGGGCGGCGGCCTGGTCCGCTTTCGTGTGAAAGGAGGCTGCAATGCAGCTCTCGTGTCCGCTGACGATGCCCGTTCGCGTAATCGCTTATCTGCGATTCCGCTTCGGTCGTTGGGAGAGCGTTTGCTCTCACTGCCGTGGACTGCCGAACCGCTGATTGCACTCAGCGATCCGGCGATAGTCCACAATCCAAAAGGGTCGCCCACGGGCGGCCCTTCCCTTTTCCGGCGGACCGGAACTTCCATGAGAAAAACACGCCACTTCCCGTGACGGTTCTCTCAAATCTCGTGATGCAAAGGGCGCTCGAAGCTCGGCGACAGCTTCGGTCATGCCGGTAAACGCCTGATGAAGGCAGTTTAAGTAATGTCGTCTTTTCTGCCGCATTCGATTCGTGCGTGCTTTTTTCCCTTAACGCTAAGGGTATGCCAACTTGGCATTCGGTCAAGACCTCAGGGTGTGGACCGTTCATTCCTTATCGCAGTGTGGCAGGAATGTGGCAACTCCTTCGATAGACATGCGGCGACGTGATGGTAATCACCAAAGCCTGTCGCCATCGAAGGTCTCGTGCTTCGGCATCGGCCCAGAACTCCGCTCTCGGCAGGTTGTGGCCGAAGTCACCCAACGCGATGCCCTTAGCCGGCCGGCTCGGGGCAAGCAGGTGCACTTCATCATGCATCGTGCCGACGGCGAGCAGTATGCAGAGAAGATCAAGTCAGCCTGGGACAGCATCGTCGAGGACGCCAGCTCGGCGCCGATATTGTCCGCCATATCCCACGCCACACGGCAGCGACGTGGGTCATGCAGAAGGGCACGGATCCTTGGCAGGCCGCGGGCTCGCTAGGCATAACGCTTGAGCAGCTGCAGGAGAACTATGGCCATCACCATCCTGATTTTCAGGAAGAGGCGGCCGAGGCTTTCAGCGGGCGGCGATCATCGTAGCATTTCGGGCCGGCCAGTAGTGTCTATTCGCACTAACCTGACTGGGCGACCAACACCCTCTTCGGACGTATTGAGATTTGGATTGTCCGCACCCTGCTCTATCATATCCACGGCGAGAGCCTCCGCCTGGAGCGAAGTGACATCCTGAGTGAGGACCTGCTTAGACAGCAGGCTGCGCGTGTCGGCTCTAAGTCTTTGACTGCGGAATGTCGGCCAAACGAATTGAGCAAACTTGTCGGCCTCACCGAATAATCTGAAAGCGCTAGGTGTTGATGGGCTATATTGGTAAACAGCGCTGTCGCTGGAAAACACGGCGCCCGCAGCTGACCGGTTGATCCTGAAATCTCTGACGAGCGTCTCCCGAGATTTCGGATCGTATGAAACAAGGATGACGTTCATCAGCCCGTTTGGGGCCGGAGGCGGCGCAAGCTGTGGGTACGCCGCTATAAAGATTGCGAAACGCTCGACGCAGTGAGCAGCAAGACGATCAAGCGAAACATCTTTTGCTGATTTCGGTCCGTCCCCGCGAAGCCAGTCAAGGACCACGCTTTCCATGTCGAAAAGATGAGGTGCAGCAGTGACGAAGCTGCATAGATCAGGCTGCGTGACCACGCGCCCCTTTCCTACCAAAGCGGTCAGGTCATAAAACCGCGAACTGCCCGTCACAGCAACGACGAGGTTTTCGATGCCGTCTGGCGTGCGAATTTTCAGCCGCTGGTCGCAGTACAGACCAGAAATCGTTTCCCGGCTATCCGCCGCGACCATTGCACCCGTGCTGTAAGGCACCACAGAGACCAAGGTACCGCGACTGATTTCGATCGGCTGAACTTGCCCAGCATGTGCCGACACAACCCCAATTGCTACGACCATCGAAAAAACCACACCAGCCAAGCCGATGCTCGAGCAGGTGTGTAGAAGGGTCATTTCGTTGCCCATTTCGTTGCCGGGTCGTCGAACGAAACGCCTAAGTCATTGAAATCATGGTCGGAGTGGCAGGATTCGAACCTGCGACCCCTGCGTCCCGAACGCAGTGCTCTACCGGGCTGAGCCACACTCCGACTAAGAGCGCGGCTTATAGCCTTGGGTTTCGCATCCTGCAAGAACCCCGGTAAAGAAGCCTGACCAATTTTGAAGACAAGGATCTGCCCTGCATGGCCGTAGGCCTGACCACCCGGATGAGCCCCGCCGACGCCGCCCATATTGCGGAGGCAGCGGGCTGCCTGCGCGCGGGCGGGCTGCTGGCGTTTCCGACCGAGACGGTCTACGGACTCGGCGCCGATGCGGCCAATCCACGAGCCGTGGCAGGGATCTATGAGGCCAAGGGCCGGCCGTCGTTCAATCCGCTGATCGCCCATGTGGCCGATCTCGCCGCTGCCCGGCGCATTGCCCGATTCGATGCGCGCGCGCTGGCGCTTGCTGAGACGTTCTGGCCGGGGCCGCTGACGCTGGTGCTGCCCAAGGCTGTTGACTGCCCGGTGGCCGATCTGGCCACCGCCGGCCTCGACACGATTGCCATTCGCGTGCCGGCGCATCCCGTGGCCCACGCGCTCCTGCAGGCCTTTGGCGGTGCCGTGGTGGCGCCATCGGCCAATATCTCCGGGCATGTCTCGCCGACCACCGCAGCCCATGTGCTGAGCGATCTGGATGGCCGGATCGACATGATTCTCGATGGCGGACCGGTTGAAGTGGGCGTTGAATCCACCATCGTCGGTTGTTTCGACACGCCGATGCTGCTCCGCCCCGGTGGCCTGCCGCGCGAAGCGATCGAGCGGGTGTTGGGCCAGCCGCTGGCGAGCCCGCCGGACGACCCCGCAAGCGATACAAACCAGCCGCTGGCGCCGGGCATGCTGGCCTCACATTATGCGCCGCGGACACGGGTGCGGCTGCTGGCCGAGGCCGTGAATCCCGGCGAGGCGCTACTGGCTTTCGGATCGGCCCCGCTCCCGGGCATCGAGTCCGCCGCCGCTGTGCTGAATTTGTCTGAACAGGGCGATCTCGGGGAAGCCGCCACCAATCTTTTCGGCTATCTTCGCGCGCTCGACGCCGCTGCTATGGCTTTGGGCGCGAGCGGCATCGCGGTGATGCCGGTGCCGAACCACGGGCTCGGCGAAGCCATCAATGACCGGCTGCGCCGCGCCGCCGTGTAACGCGAACACGAGACCAAGAAACGCGCCAAGAAAATATCCAAGGGAATAGTTATGAATATCGTCCAGCCGAAGCCGCCCACGCTCTCCCCCGAAACCATCGCGCGCTTCCGGGCCATTGTCGGCGACAAATACGCCATCACCGATCAGGCCGACGTGCACCAATACGTCACCGAGGATCGCAACCTGTTTTTCGGCACCTCGCCGCTGGTGCTGCGCCCGGGCTCGACCGCCGAAGTCGCCGCGATCTGCAAGCTCGCCACCGAGACCCGTACCGCACTGGTGCCGCAAGGCGGCAATACCGGCCTCGTCGGCGGCCAGACACCCTATGGCGGTGAGGTCGTGCTGTCGATGCGCCGGATGGACAAAGTGCGCGATCTGGACACCTCATCCAACACCATGACGGTGGAAGCCGGCCTCGTGCTGCAGGTCGCGCAGCAGCGCGCAGCTGAAGCCGACCGGCTGTTTCCGCTGTCGCTGGGCTCCGAAGGCAGCTGCACCATCGGCGGCAATCTCTCCAGCAATGCCGGCGGCACGACCGCCCTCGCCTATGGCGTCGCGCGCGAAATGGCGCTCGGCCTCGAAGTGGTGCTGGCCGATGGCCGCATTCTCAATGGCCTGTCCAAGCTGAAGAAGGACAATACCGGTTACGACCTGCGCAATATCTTCATCGGTGCCGAAGGCTCGCTCGGCATCATCACTGCGGCAACGCTGAAGCTGTTTCCGAAGCCGCGCGCGGTCGAGACCGCCTTTGTCGGCCTGAAGTCGCCAGACGATGCGCTGAAGCTGCTCAGTATCTCCCGCTCCGAGGCCGCCGGCAATCTCACCAGTTTCGAACTGATCGCCGATATCGCCGTCGATTTCAGCGTCCGCCACGGCATCGGCATCCGCGATCCGCTCACCAGCAAGCACGCCTGGTATGTCTTGATGGAATTGTCGTCGGGACGCGACGATGCCCGCGCGACATTGGAGGCGATCCTCGAACGCGGCTTTGAAGACGGTATCGTGGATGACGCGGTGATCGCCGAGAATATCGCCCACCGTCAGGCGTTCTGGAAACTGCGCGAGGAAATTTCGCCGGCGCAAAAGCCGGAAGGCGGCTCGATCAAGCATGATATCTCGGTGCCGGTCGCTTCCGTGCCCGCCTTCATCGCCGAAGCCAATGCTGCCGTCGTGAAGCTGATGCCCGGCGCACGCCCGGTGCCGTTCGGTCATCTCGGCGACGGTAACATCCACTACAATGTCACGCAGCCCAAGGACACGCTCGGCGACAGCGACGGCCGCGAGAAATTCCTGGCGCGCTGGCACGACGTCAACGAAGTCGTCTTCGACGTCGTGCTGCGCATGGGCGGTTCGATCTCCGCCGAACACGGCATCGGCCAGATGAAGGCGGCCGAGCTGCCCTCGGTGAAGGACCCCGTCGCCATCGAGCTGATGCGCAGCCTGAAGGCGATGCTGGATCCGCTGAACATCCTCAATCCCGGCAAGGTGCTGCTGCCGGTGCAACATTGAAAGTTGCCCGGCTCGTCGACACCGACATTCAAGCGGTCGTTCAGCTCTGGCTGCGCTGCGGACTGGTGCGGCCCTGGAACGATCCGGAGGCCGATATCAGGCTGGCGCGCGCAGGCACCAATGCCGATGTGCTGGTCGGCCGCAAGGGAAGGACCATCGTCGCCTCCGTACTGGTTGGCCATGATGGCCATCGCGGCTGGGTCTATTACGTCTCGGTCGATCCCGACCATCAGCGCCAGGATTTCGGCCGCGGCATCATGAGTGCAGCCGAGGATTGGCTGCGCGAGCGCGGCATCGAGAAGATGCAGCTCATGGTGCGCTCGGATAACACCAAGGTGCAGGCGTTCTATGAGTCGCTCGGCTATGGCGAACAGAAGCGCGTTATCTATGCCAAGTGGCTCGACGGACGGCCGCTGACGCCGTGAACTAGAACAATGATCCCTGGCCGTCGTCCTCGCTCACCACAACCCTGCGCGGCGCCCTCGTCGGCTTCACCTGCTCCACGGCAGCTTCTTCCGCCGAGATCGGCAGGATCAGTTGCGCATCGTCATTGGCCACCTTGTTGACGGCCATCGCCACCGGATGCCAGGCGAAGGTGCCGTCTGCGGGCGCAGCGAGCATCGTCATCACGTCGGACGCGCTATCCGAACTGCAATCGAGCCACTGGCCGAAATGATCGGGTGCGATCGTCACCGGCACGCGATGGTGCAGTACCGACATGCCCGTGCTGGCTTCCGCAGTGATGATCGCAACCGTGTCGACTTCTTCGCCGTTCGGTCCCATCCAGGTCTCGGCCAGGCCCGCAAAGCCCATCGGCCCGCCTGCGCTTGGGTGGATAAAATACGGCTGTTTGCGTTCACCGCGATTTTGCCATTCGTAATAGCCATCGGCCGGAATCAGACAGCGGCGTCGGCGAATCGCGTTTTTGAAGGCCGGCTTTTCTTGCACCGTCTCGGCGCGTGCATTAATCAGAAGCGTAAACTTCCGCGGGTCCTTGACCCAGGAGGGCAAAAGGCCCCATCGCATCAGACGGAAATGCCGGGATCCGTTTTCAACGATGACAACAGGAACCGGCTGCGTCGGCGCAATATTGTACCTCGCAGGAAAATTCGGTTGCTCGATATAACTGAATACCTGCCGTAACGCTTCCGGCGCTGATGTAATGACAAACCGCCCGCACATTCTCGATCCGCAATCCTGCCTCTTCAGGCGGTTTTAACCCAAAACACCAACAGTGCGACATATGACCCTGACGGCCATACAACCGGCGCAGCATGACCATCACGATCTGGCCAGTGCCAGTGCCGGTGCCGGCCCCGTCGCGTCCGCTGCCGAGCTGATGGCCGCCAATATCAACCCACGCACGGGTCTGGCGACCGACTATCTCAATCACTTCAATGAAGCCATCATGTTGCTCGAGCTGATCCCGGACATGCCGGACTGCTATGAGCTGTTCCTGGAATGGCAGCCGCTCAGCTATGCCGAGCACTTCATCAAATCCAACTTCAAGGCACGCGATCTCGCCATCGCATCCTATGAGGCTGCACGCCCGGCCATCCGTGCAGAATTCGATGCGCTGGTCGCGAACATGACGCAAATCCTGACAACTGTCGGCGAAGCCATGCGCACCGTGCAGCAGGACCGGACCCGCGCCATGCTGGCCGAACAGGCTGCCGGCTGGGTCAAGCCCATGGTCGGAACGGCCGGCGGCATTATCAACGGCCGCGATCAGGAATCGGACATCGATAGCATTATGGCGCAATGACCTCGTGACCGACACGCCTCCTACCCATCCGCAGCTCGCTACCAGCGCCGCCATCTTCCGGGATGGCAAGGTACTGCTGGTCCGCCGCGCCCGCTCGCCGGGCAAGGGCTTCTATTCGCTCCCCGGCGGACGCGTGGAATTCGGCGAATCCCTCGCCGTCGCGCTCGCACGCGAGGTGATGGAGGAAACCGGGCTGACCATCGATATTGTCGGCCTGTCCGGCTTCCGCGAAGTGCTGCCCAACGACAAGGTCGCGGGGCATTACCTGATCATGTCCTTTGCCGCTCGCTGGGTGGCTGGCGAGCCCGAGCTGAATGACGAACTTGACGATTTCCAGTGGGTCGCGCCGGACGATCTCGGCGCCTTCAAAACCACCGATGGCCTCGGCCCGATCCTCGCCATGGCGGAAGATCTGGTCGGACCATAGATAGCTCCTTGCCGCACCAGCAGCGTTGCCTTGCTTCAGACGCCTTGAAAAGGCATATCAGCCAGGTTCCGGGACCATTCATGTTGAAGCATCTGCTCATCATTCTGACGGTTGTGACGTTCTGCGCAGGCCCTGCACGGGCGCAGGACGCGGCTGCGCCGTTCGACAATGACCTGCAGCGGATGTCAGAAATTCTCGGCGCGCTGCATTACCTGCGCGGCATCTGCGGCAATAACGAAGGCAACAAGTGGCGCAACGAGATGCAGGCGCTGGTCGATGCCGAGACGCCATCCGGCGAGCGCCGCACCCGCATGATCGCTGGCTTCAACCGTGGCTATAACGGCTTCCAGCAGACCTACCGGACCTGCACGCCTGCTGCCAGTATCGCGATCCGCCGCTATATCGACGAAGGCTCGCGGATCTCGCGCGATCTCACCGCAAGGTATGCGAACTAGATGAAGCCACATGCGATTGACACTGTCTTTTTCGATCTCGACGGGACGCTGACCGATCCCAAGATCGGCATCACGGGCTCGATCCAGTATGCGCTCGGCAAGCTCGGGCTTCCCGTCCCGGCACAGGACGAACTGACCTGGTGCATCGGCCCGCCGCTGCGTGCCAGCTTCGTGGCACTGCTCGGCGGCGAGAAAGACGCCGATCGCGGCGTGGAGCTCTATCGCGAACGCTTCGGCACCATCGGCCTGTTCGAGAACACGCTTTATGATGGCATCACAGCGACGCTCGATACGTTGCACGCAACAGGCCGCCGGCTGTTTGTCGCCACCAGCAAGCCGCATGTGTTCGCCGATCGCATCGTCGACCACTTCGGCCTGCGCAGATATTTCACCCGCGTATTCGGCTCGGAGCTCGACGGTACCCGTGTCGACAAGAGCGACCTGCTGCGCTACGCGCTTGATGAAACCTCGACCGATCCCGCACGTGCGATCATGATCGGCGACCGCAAGCACGACATCATCGGCGCCGCGAATAACGGCATTCCGGGAATTGGTGTGCTCTATGGCTATGGCGGCCGCGAGGAGCTGACGAGCGCCGGGGCGAAGCATCTGGTGGCTTCGCCTGCGGAGATTCCGGGTCATATCAACTAGTTGTAGGATGGGTAGAGCGTCTTCGCGAAACCCATCAATCACACACGACCAAAAGATGGGTTTCGCTGCGCTCTACCCATTCTACAATAATCGCAATTTCAATGCTTCCCCGCGCCCATATAGCCAAACAGGAATCCCGCGACCTTGCGCTTCTGGATTTCCTCGCTGCCTTCGGTGATGCGGTAGCGGCGGTGATGGCGATAGATGTGCTCGAACGGCTTGTGGCGTGAATAGCCCATGCCACCATGCACCTGCATCGCGCGGTCGGCGGATTCACAGCACAGCCGGTTGGCCCAGTAGTTACACATGGACACCTTGTCCGACAG
Organism: Tardiphaga sp. OK245; assembly: GCF_900108575.1. Taxonomy (NCBI): domain Bacteria; kingdom Pseudomonadati; phylum Pseudomonadota; class Alphaproteobacteria; order Hyphomicrobiales; family Nitrobacteraceae; genus Tardiphaga; species Tardiphaga sp. OK245. The sequence goes on from NZ_FNWZ01000004.1 coordinate 571,696, forward strand.
CGTATGCTCGACCTGGGCCTGGGTAAGCTGGTCCATCTCCCACGCGGTCTTGCGGATCAGGAGCCGCAGCATCTCCGCCTGCGTCGCCAGCTCGACCAACGGAAACTGGATGCCCTGGTTGCGCGCCAGTTCCTCGCCGAACGGCTTGCGCTCACGCGCATATTTCACACTCTCATTGATGCAATAGACCGCGGCGCCGAGCGAACTCGCTGCCTGACGGATCCGGTTCTCATGCACGAAGCACTGGGCCAGCGACAGACCACGACCGATCTCGCCGAACAGCGCATCATCCGGCACGAATACATCGGTGAAGGACACGCGCGGATGGTCCGTGGGCATGTTGAAGGTCCACATATACTCTTCGATCTTTACGCCTGCGGCCTTGGCCGGCACCAGGAAACAGGTGATGCCGCGCGCATCGCCATCGTTCCCCGACGTGCGCGCGAACAGCGCGCAATGAGTCGCCACATGCATGCCGGTCGTCCACATCTTCTCGCCGTTGATGACCCAGCCCTTGACGCCATCACGCGTCGCCTCGACGGCCGTCGTCTCCATATGCGTGGCATCGGAGCCGTGTTCGGGTTCGGTGAGACCGAAGGTGATGCGATATTTTCCGGTAATTGAACCCTCGATCATCTCCTTCTGGTCCTCGCGGCCATAGCGGTCCAGCATCGTCACCAGCGGCAGATTGCCGACAATGGAATGTTCGTTCTGCAGATCGTTGTGCAGACCGAGACCCTTGGCGGCGAAATGCTCGCGGATCACGGCCATCCAGAGATTGCTGCCATCCTTGCCGCCATAGCGTTTCGGGATCGCAAAGCGCAGATGGCCGGCGCCGTCGGCGAGGTTCTTCGCCTGGCGCAGCAGCGCTTCCCATTCGTGGCGCGGGAGACCGCCATTATCGAAATCGGTGCGCGCCCATTCGCGGCGATGATCGAAGAAGCGAATATTGTCATCCCGCTCTTCGAGCGGCTTGATCTCGCGCAGGATGAATGAATCGAGTTCAGCGAGATAGGCGACCAGGTCGGCCGGCAGGGAAAAATCCAAGGCGCTCTCCCGATTGTTTTCCGAGCTTTGTTGCTCTTGTTAATCGAGCGATTAAGATGGCATCGTCCGATCAAGTCAAGCGCGCCCGCGCGGCGTAAATTCTGCCTAACGAAAAACAAAAGGGAGGCCGCGATGGCTCTGCAATTCTCAACCGTGACCCGCAAGGGACCGATCACCATCGTGACGCTGTCGCGTCCGGAAGTTTACAACGCACTGCACACCGATGCACATAACGAGCTGCACGAGGTGTTCAACGACTTCGCCAGTGATCCCGACCAATGGGTTGCGATCGTCACCGGCGCCGGCGACAAAGCGTTCTGCGCTGGTAATGACCTTAAATGGCAGGCCGCCGGCGGCAAGCGCGGCTGGAACACGTCGGGCTTCGCCGGCCTCACCGCGCGCTTCGATTGTGACAAGCCGATCATCGCTGCGGTGAACGGCGTCGCCATGGGCGGCGGCTTCGAGATTGCGCTGGCCTGCGACCTCATCATCGCTGCAGAAAATGCGACCTTTGCCCTGCCCGAGCCCGGCGTCGGCCTCGCCGCGCTCGCCGGAGGCCTGCAGCGGCTGCCGCGCCAGATCGGCATGAAGCGCGCCATGGGAATGATCCTCACTGCGCGCCACGTAAAGCCGCAGGAGGGCTATGAGCTCGGCTTCGTCAATGAAGTGGTGCCACAGGGCGAGGCGCTGAATGCCGCGCTGCGCTGGGCCGAGACCATCTGCCAAAATTCGCCGATGTCGATCCGCGCCTCCAAGCAGGCGATCCAGAAGGGTATGGCGGTGTCGCTGGAACAGGCGATTACCGAGCAGCGCGAGTATCCCGCGGTGAAGGCCATGGCGGCGTCGGAGGATTATGTGGAAGGGCCGAAGGCGTTTTCGGAGAAGCGCAAGCCGAACTGGAAGGGGAAGTAGCGCCGCGGCGCTTACTTCGGTTCCAGCTCGCGTTTGTACGCCGCGTAATTCGGCTGATCGACGGCGAGCTTCGCCAGTGTCGTCTGCCACAGATGCTCTTTCACACCGGGCGTCGTGAGATCGATGTCGCCTTGCGCGATGCGGTCGGCAAGATCCTGGTTCAACCCGTCGAGCGTGCCATGCACGCCGAGCAGCATCGTCAATCCATGCAGCTCGGCGGCATCGCTGTCGCCGGCAAGCGTGAGCTGCCGGGTCACCAGATCGAGCGCGTTGATCGCGACACGCAGCTTGAACGCGGCATGACCTGAGATTTGAGGTGCAATGTCGTTGCGGAGAAAATCGGCAACGGCCTTTACCAGTTCGTCCGGCCTCGGTTCGTCCTGCATGTCATCACCTTGTTTTTGTGCATGATCTGATCCGAAAACCGGTCGCCACTTTTCGGGATCATGCGCGCGGCGCCAATAGCCGTAACAGATCGATCTCCGTCTCCGACGAGCGCCGCCCGATCATCGCCCGCTCCATCGAATGATCCGGGCCAAGACGAAACCGCTGCATCATCCCGACACACATCACGCCCCAGCGCAGCGTGCCCATCACTTCCCAGAATTTCACGCGTGCCACATCGACCGCGATGCTGCTGGCCGCCTCATAACCCGAGAACAATTCCTCATAGGTGCCGAAACCGCCGACCGGCTTGTCGATGACGCCGAAGCGCCATGAATTGACGCAGATCCAGCCGAGATCTTCCATGGGATCGCCGAGATGCGCGAGCTCCCAGTCCAGCACCGCGCGGACGCCATCGGGCCCGATCATCAGATTGCCATGGCGGAAATCACCATGCACCAAAGTGACGCGCTCGGACGGGCCGGGATCGTTGTCGCGGAGCCAGCGCACAGCCAGCTGGAACACCGGGCGCGGCCAGCCAAAACCGTCGATCTCCCGCTGCAATTCGGCGATTTCTGCTGCGGCATTCATGCGGCGCAGTTGCGGCAGGCTTGCAGCGGACAGCCCGTGAATGCCGGCAAGAATCTCGCCGCATTGCCGGGCAAGTTTGGGCCGCGCGCCGGCGAATTCATCGTCACGCAGGATCTTGCGCGGAATCGTCTCGCCGTCGACCCGCAGCATAATGAAGCCGGTGCCGAGATCGTCGGCGGGTTTAAGCACATGCAGCACCTTCGGCGACGGTACGCCGGCATGAAAGGCCAGCTGCATCAGCACCGCTTCGGCATCGAGCCCTGCGGCTCGGCCGGGCGCAGCGCCATAACCCGACGGCGCGCGGCGCAGGATTGCGCCGATGGCGCCATCAGGATGCGTGATGTCGAACGACCACGTCTCCTGACTAGCGCCGCCGGACAGCCGTTCTGCGGATGTCACGCCCGCCGCGCCGGGACACCACGCCGCCGCACTGCGCGCCAAAAGTTCCGCGACGGACGCCGTGCTCAAGGCTTACTGGCCCGTGAACTTGGCCGGACGTTTTTCCAGGAACGCCGCGACGCCTTCCTTGAAGTCCGGCGAAGCACCGGCGGCGCGCTGCGATTTGACCTCGAGATTGATCTGGTCCTCGAAGGAATTCTCCGGGCTTTCCCAGTAGAGCTTGCGGATCAGCGACAGTGCGATGGTCGGGCCGTTGGCGAGTTCATGGGCGAGCTTCATGGTTTCATCCATCAGCGCCGCATCGTCATAGACGCGATTGACGAGGCCCCATTCCAGCGCCTTCTCGGCCGGCAGCTTTTCACCAAGTAACGACAGTTCGACCGAACGCGCCTTGCCGATCAAGCGCGGCAGGATCCAGGTCGAGCCGCAATCCGGCACCAGCCCGATACGACGGAAAGCCTGCAGGAAATAGGACGAGCGTGCACACAAAATGAGATCGCCCATCAGCGCGAAGCTCATGCCGGCGCCGGCGGCGGGACCATTCACCGCAGTAACAATCGGGCAATGCAGGTTCTGCAGCCGGCGCAAGAATGGATGGAAGGCGGTCTCCAGCGTGGCGCCGGCGTTGCTGCGCGCCTTGGTGAGCTGATTGTTGCGCCCCTGAAGATTGGCGCCCGTGCAGAAGGCACGGCCGGCACCGGTGAGGACCACGCAGCGCACGTCCGCCTTGCGATCATCGATCTCGTCCAGCGCTTCGCCGAGGCCGCCGAGCATATCGACCGAGACCGCGTTCATCACCTCCTGATGATCGAGCTTCAGGATGGCGACATTACCGTCGAAATCGAGCGTGACGTGTTTGAACTGCATGGTTTCCTCACGGGATGATCCGCGTGTTTATTCCGCGGTGTGGAAGCTTTGTCTGGGCATGATCTGATCCGAAAACCGGCATCCACTTTTCGGGATCATGCGATTGTATGTCAGGCGGCATATTTGATTTTTCGGACGCGCTTGTCCATGCTTCCTGGGGAACACCAGCCCACCAACGGACGCACGGCATAACGCGCGCCAAACATGGAAACGCTGACATGGCAACGTCTACACAGATATTCGACCTCAGCGGCCGCGTGGCCGTCATCACCGGCGGCAATGGCGGTATCGGCCTCGGCATCGCGCAGGCGCTGGCCACCGCTGGTTGCAACGTCTCGATCTGGGGCCGCAACGCCGAGAAGAACAAGGCCGCGGCTGCCACCATGGCGGACTGCACCGGCAAGGTCGACACGCTGGTCTGCGACGTCACCGACACCGCCTCGGTGAAATCGGCGATGGATGCCACGCTCAAGACATTCGGCCGTGTCGATGGCTGCTTCGCCAATGCCGGCATCGGCGGCGGCGGCCGGCACAATTTCATCGACCGCACCGAAGAGCAGTGGCGCACCATGTTCGCGACCAATCTGGACGGCGTCTTTCATGCCTTCCAGGTGGCCGCACGGCATATGACCGAACGCGCGGAGGCCGGCGACAAATTCGGCCGCCTGGTTGCGACATCGAGTCTTGCCTCGATCTTCGGCACCGCCCGTAACGAACACTATGCGGCGACCAAGGCGGCGATCAATGCGCTGGTGCGCGCGCTGGCCGTCGAATTGGCCCGTCAGGGCGTGACAGCCAATGCGATCCTGCCCGGCTGGATCAAGAGCGACATGACCGCCGGGATCATGGGCAACGAGAAATTCGTCGCCAATGTCATGCCGCGCATTCCGGTGCGCCGTTTCGGCGAACCATCGGATTTCGGCGGCATCGCGGTCTATCTGATGAGCAAGGCGTCATCGTATCACACGGCGGATACGTTCGTGATCGATGGCGGGTATACGGCGTTCTAGCTTTCTTCCCTCTCCCCTTGCGGGAGAGGGGGCCTGAGCGAAGCGAAGGCGGGAGAGGGGTGCTGGACTCGGAGCTTGCGGCTGACCCTCTCCCGTCTCGAACGCGCTTTGCGCGTTCGATCCCCCCTCTCCCACTGCGCGCAGCTTCGCTGCGCTGGGGGAGAGGGAAAGAAAGTCGCCCTCTTCTACGACGCCACGGCCTCCTTTGGCCGCGCCCCCACCGTCATCGCAAATCCCTCATAGTCCTTCGCGGCAATATCGTTGCAGATCTGCCGGTAGACACCGACGCCGCCGATATAGGGCATGAATATCTGCGGCTTGCCGGGAATATTCGCACCCATGTACCAGGAATTGGCTTGGGGATAGAGCGTGCCGGCCGCCACCTCGTTGACATGCGCGACCCACTTGTCCTCCGCGGGATGCGTCGCCTCGATCACCTCTGCGCCACGGTTACGCATGTAGCTAAGGCAGTCGGTGATCCAGTCGACATGCTGCTCAATGGACACGATCATGTTCGACAGCACAGACGGCGAGCCGGGGCCGGTGACTATAAAGAGGTTCGGGAAGCCGGCGCTCATCAAGCCGAGATAGGTTCGCGGGCCTTCCGCCCATTTGTCATTCAGCGTCTGGCCGCTGCGGCCGCGAATGTCGATCTTGGCGACCGAGCCGGTCATCGCGTCGAAACCGGTGGCAAGCACCAGCGCGTCGACCTCGTAATCCTTGCCGCCGGTGCGCACGGCATTCGGCAGAATCTGCTCGATCGGATGGGCCTTGATATCGACCAGCGTCACATGCGGGCGATTGAAGGTCGCATAGTAATCTGTGTCGACGCAGATACGCTTTGAACCAACCGGATGATCGGTCGGCTGCAGCAGCCTTGCCGTTTCGGGATCGCTGACAATCTCTGAGATTCTCTCGCGGATAAAATCGGCAGCGGTATCGTTGGCGCGCTGATCCAGGACCAGGTTATTGTAGACGCCCATGAAGGTAAGTCCGCCCGATGTCCACCGCGCATGATACTTCTCACGCCTTTCATGCTCCGGATCGTCGAGCGCGCCGCGGTCCGGAATCGGCTGCACGATGCCGTTCTTGAAATCCTCACGCGCCTGCCGGCGAATCTCCGGATAGTTGTCGCGAAACGATTTGCGCTCATCATCGGTGAGCGGCGCGTTGCGCGCCGGCACGCTGAAATTTGCGGTGCGCTGGAACACAGTGAGCTGGCTCGCCTGTTCGGCGATCAGCGGGATCGACTGGATTGCTGACGAGCCGGTGCCGATGACGCCGACGCGCAGACCGGTGAAATCGACTGTCTCATGCGGCCAGTTGCCGGTGTGATAGACCTTGCCCTTGAAATCCTTCATGCCCCTGAATTCGGGCGTACGCGCATTCGACAGGCACCCCGTCGCGAGCACGACATGCTGCGCGGTGGTGGTCTGACCATCGGAGGTCGTTACCGTCCATCGATTGGCGCGCTCATCGAATACCGCGGATTTCACCGTCGTATTAAACTGGATGTCCTTCCGCAGATCGTAGCGATCGGCGACATGGCCGGCATAGCGCAGGATTTCCGGTTGCGGCGCATAGCGCTCGCTCCAGTCCCACTCCTGCTGCAATTTGTCATCGAACGAAAACGAATACTGCATACTCTCGACATCGCAGCGCGCGCCGGGATAGCGGTTCCAGTACCAGGTGCCACCGACATCGCCGCCCTGTTCGAAGACTTTCACATGGAGACCGAGGCTGCGCAGCTTGTGCAGCAGATAAAGCCCCGCGAATCCGGCGCCGACGACCACGACATCGATACGCGCGTTCTGATGCGAGACAGGTTGCGGCTGAGCAGCGGCCATGCGTTCACTCCCGTATTTTTTGCTTTGCTTGTTACAGGCAGCATTTCCCGCATAACGCGAAAGCGCAAGCAGGAAATCGGGCGTCGTTGCCCCGGTATTTTGCCAGGCGGAATGCCGCTCGTCCGCTTGGCATCGCCCTTCCCCATACGCTAGCGTTCATCACGAACTCGCCACATGAAGCGGGTCACAAGAGATTCAGGGAGACACGCCGATGAAGTCGCCGATCTGCGAGATGCTGGGCATCGCGTTTCCGCTACTCGCCTTCAGCCATTGCCGCGATGTGGTTGCTGCCGTCAGCCGCGCCGGCGGCTTCGGTGTGCTCGGCGCCACCGCGCATTCGCCGGAGACGCTGGAGCAGGAACTGAGGTGGATCGACGATCATGTCGATGGCAAGCCCTACGGCATCGACGTGCTGATCCCGGAGAACATCTCCACCGCCGGCGAGAAGGACGTCACCTGGAAATCGCTGGAGCGCCGCATCACGCCGGAACATCGCGCTTTCACCAGGAGCCTGCTGAAGAAATACGGCGTCGATCTCAAGATCACCGAAGTCTCCTCCGATCAGCCGCAGCCATTCGATGGCGAGACTGCACTGCGACTGCTCGACGTCTCCTTCAATCATCCGATCCGGCTGATCGCCAATGCACTCGGCGTGCCGCCGAAGGCGATGATCGAGATGGGCAAGGCGCATGGCGTGCCGGTGGCGGCACTGGTCGGCGCCAAGGAACATGCGATCCGCCAGGTTGCGGCCGGCGTCGATATTCTCGTGGCGCAGGGCACCGAGGCCGGCGGCCATTGCGGCGAGGTCTCGACCATGGTGCTGGTACCGGAGGTGATCAAGGCCATCAAGCCGATGCGCGAGGTCCCGGTGCTCGCCGCCGGCGGCATCATGACCGGGCGGCAGATGGCCGGCTGTATGGCGATGGGCGCGGCAGGCGTCTGGACCGGTTCGGTGTGGCTCGCGACCACGGAATCCGAAACCTCCGAAATCTTTCGCGAGAAGATGATTGCCGCCTCGTCGCGCGATGCGATCCGCTCCAGGGGCCGTACCGGCAAGCCCGCGCGGCAGTTGCGCTCGGTCTGGACCGATGCCTGGGATCGTGGCGAAGGCAGCCCAGGCGCACTGCCGATGCCGCTCCAAAGCCTGATCAGCCGCGACGCCTTCGCCTCTATCGACCGTTCGGCCGCGGCCGGCAATGCGCAGGCACGGGATCTGGTCAGCTATTTCGTGGGCCAGGGCGTCGGCCTGATTGACAGCGTCAAGTCGGCAGGCGCAGTTGTGCAGGAATTCAAGGAGGACTTTGCCGAAGCGGCGGAGCACCTCACCATGCTGGTTTCCGAATAGAGGCAAGAGCAAGAACAATGGCAGTGTCGAACCAAGCTGAAGACCGCATCCCCGTCATCGTCGGCGTCGGCGAATTCTCGGATCATCCGAAGGAGCTCGCCGAAGGTCTCGAGCCGCTCGCGCTGATGATCGAGGCGCTGAAGCGCGCGGAGCACTACTCTGGCGGGAAGCTGCTTGGGGATGTCGACTCGCTCGACATCGTGAACTTCCTGAGCTGGCGCTACACCGCGCCGGAGAAGCAGCTCAGCGAGAAGCTCGGCATCGCGCCGAAGCACGCCTATTACGGTCCGGTCGGCGGCGAGAGTCCGATCCGTTACATTCATGAAGCAGCCAAGCGGATCGCGCGCGGCGAATCCCAGGTCGCGGCGATCACCGGCGCGGAATCGCAGGGCACTGCCACCAAGGCCGAACGTGCCAAGGTGGATCTGCCTTGGACTCCATTCGCCAAGGATGCGCCGGAGCCGCTCCGCGGTGCCAACTATCAGAAGCCGATGGCCACCAAACTTGGCGTGGCCAAACCGGTCACGGTCTACCCGTTCTATGAAGCCGCCTCCGCCGCGCATTGGGGCCAGACGCCGCGGGAGGCGCATCGCGAATCCGGCGAGTTGTGGTCACGCTATGCAGGCGTCGCCGCGACCAATCCCGAAGCGTGGATCAAGAAGGCTTACACGCCCGACGAGATCACAACGCCGACGCCAGACAATCGGCTGATCGCCTGGCCCTATACCAAGCTGATGGTCGCCAATCCGATGGTGAACCAGTCGGCCGCCATCCTCGTCACCAGCCTTGCCAAGGCGCGCGCTGCCGGCGTACCCGAGGATCGCATCGTGCATATCTGGGGCGGCGCCTCGGCCGAAGAGCCGCGTGACTATCTTGATCGCGATCAGTATGTCGAAAGCCACGCGCAGAATGCCGTGCTGAAAGTCGCGATGGATCTGGTTGGCGGCTCTGGCAAGAATTTCGGCGCCATCGAGCTCTATAGCTGCTTCCCCTGCGTGCCCAAGATGGCCCGCCGCACCCTCGGCCTTGGCAGCGACGTGCAACCGACTGTGACCGGCGGTCTCACCTTCTTTGGCGCACCGCTGAACGACTATATGGCGCATGCCGCCTGCGCGATGGTCCGCAAAATCCGCGCCGGCACCAAGACTGGATTGCTCTACGCGCAAGGCGGCTTCGTCACCAAACACCACGCGCTGGTGGTGTCGAAGGACATGCCCAAGACGGCGATTGCGCAGGACACCAATGTGCAGGCGGATGCCGACCGCAACCGCAAGCCGGTCCCGGCCTATGTGATCGAGGCGTCGGGCAACGGCACCGTCGAGAGCTTCACCGTGATCTATGGCCGTGGCGGCGAGATCGAGCACGGCGTGGTGATCTTGCGCACTGCTGCCAATGAACGCGCGCTGGCGCGCGTGCCGGTGCAAGACCAGGCAACGCTGGCGTTCCTGATGGATCAGGACAAGACGCCGGTGGGATCTTCAGGTGCGATCAGCAAGGCGGCTGATGGCGTGCTGGAGTGGCGAAAGGCATCATAGGCCAGATGACCAAATTCATTCCGAAGGATGAAAATTTCGAGACTCGCGTCCAGGCGAGTTTCGCACGCCAGACCGCAATGGCGACGCTGGGCATCGAAGTTGCGCGCCAGGCAGCCGGCGAAGTCGAGCTCAAAATGCCGTATAATATCGCTTATACGCAGCAGCACGGGTTCATTCACGCCGGCATCATCACGACAGCGCTGGATACGGCCTGCGGATATGCCGCCTTCTCGCTGATGCCTGACAATGCCGCCGTGCTAACCGTTGAATTCAAGACCAATTTTCTGGCCCCAGCGCGCGGCGAGCACTTCCTGTTCCGGGCTCACGTTCTCAAGCCCGGCAGAACCATTACGGTCTGCGATGGGCAAGCTTTTGCCGTGGATCAAGGCGAGGAGAAGCTGATCGCAACGATGAGCTGCACCTTGATGGCGCTGTTCGACCGCGAAGGCATCGCGCACTAGGCGATAACAAGCGAACGAGCGCTGTGCCGGCCATGCGAGCCGGCATAGCGCTGCATCTGCGCCTTAGCCCTTCACTTCCTTCTTCTCGGACTCTGCCGTCGGTTTGCCGGCTTTCGGCGCGTTGCCGCCGGTGATGCGGACCTTGTCGCCGTCGCTGAGACCATCCGGCGGCGCGATGACAATACGATCGTCTGCGGTGATGCCCGACGCGAGTTCGATGTCGCGGCCAAGGTCGCGGGCGATCGTCACGGTCTTGAACAGGATCTTGTCGTCCGGTCCAACGGTCGCGACACGCATACCGCTCTTGTTGAAAATCAACGCCGAGGCCGGAACATGGAGCGGCGCGGAGTCGCGCGACAGGCTCATCTTCACATTCGCATAGCCGCCCGGCAGCAACTCGCCATTTGGATTGTCGAGCACGAGCTGCATACGCGTGGCACCCGACGCCACATCGACAGCTTGCGACGAGGCCTCCACCGTGGCCGGAAATGTCTTGTTCGGATGATCGGGTACGCTGATGATCGCCTTGGCACCAACCCTGATCGCCGGCACATAGTTCTGTGGTACGTCCACATAAACGCGCAGCTTCTTGATATCGGACACTACGAACATTGCGGCGCCAGTGCCGGTGCCGCCCGAGATCAGCGCGCCGACGTCGGTGTTGCGCTGGGTCACGACACCATCGAACGGCGCGGTGATCTTCTTGTAACCGGCCAGCGCTTCCAGACGTTCGACATTGGCCTGGCCGGAATTCACGGCGGCCCGTTTATTGTTCAGATCGGCGGTGCGTTCGTCGATTTCCTGCGCCGAGACGAAATTCGACGCGACCAGCGTCTTGCGGCGGTTCAGCGTCGCTTCCGACAGTTTGGCGCTGGACTGCTGGCTGACGAGGTCAGCGCGAGCCTGCAACAACTGCTGATCGAGGTCCGGGGCTTCGATCTCGGCGATCACCTGGCCGGATTTGACCTGTGCGCCAATATCGGCGCTCCAGCTCTTCAGATAGCCTGAGACGCGGGCGAAAATCGGCGCGCGGTAATAGGCCTCGAGCCGGCCGGGGAGATCGAGCGTCGCGTTGAGGACCCGGGCATCCGGCGGAGCCACAGCGACGGTCGGGATTGCCTGATCGTCGGTCCAGGCCTTCAGCTCGGTCTCGGTCTTGGCCCGGGCCATGATGCCGGTGACGACGATGGCGCCGGCGGCGCACAGGCCAATCACTCCGACCAGGCCGAGCTTGCGGCGTGACACCGGGGGGGTCTGCTCAGTGGGCATGCAAAGTCTCCGAGGTAGCCACGTCAGCCACAGGCTGATTTTCCGGCTGCTGTTTCTTGTGAACCATGCTGAACACCACCGGCACGAACATCAGCGTGGCGATGGTAGCAAAAATCAGGCCGCCGATCACAGCGCGGCCAAGTGGCGCATTCTGCTCACCGCCTTCGCCCAGCCCCAGCGCCATCGGCGCCATACCGATGATCATGGCGAGGGCGGTCATCAGCACCGGGCGGAACCGGACGAAACCGGCTTCGGATGCAGCCTTAATGGGGTCGCCGAGGATGGCGTAGCGCTCGCGGGCGAAGGAAATCACCAGCACCGAATTGGCCGTTGCGACACCCATACACATGATAGCACCGGTCAGTGCAGGAACCGACAGCGTCGTCTGCGTCGTGAACAGCATCCAGACGATGCCGGCCAATGCCGCCGGCAGCGCGGTGATGATCACGAACGGATCGGACCAGGACTGGAAGTTCACGACGATCAGCAGATAGATCAGCACGATGGCGCCCAGCAGGCCGAACAATAGGCCAGCGAAGGCGCTATTCATGGTCTGCACCTGACCGAGCAATGCCACATTGCTGCCCTTCGGCACATCCGCTTTGGTTTCTTCCAGCGCCTTGTAGATATCGTTGGACACTGAGCCGAGATCGCGGCCCTGCGTGGTGGCATAGATCTGCACCATGGACTGGATGTCATATTGCGACACCACGGCATTCGAGGCCGAGCGGTTGATGTTCGCAATGCCGCCGAGCATGGGCGTATTGTTGCTGGCATTCACTGCCGTGATCGGCAGTGTTTCCAGCGCACCCAGCGAATCCAGCTTGTATTGCGGTGTCTGCATCACGATCGAATAGGACACGCCGTTATCGGGATTGAGATAATAGGTCGGCGCGACCTGCGATGAACCGGCGAGGTTGACCACGAGGCTGTTGGTGACATCTCGCTCGGTCAGGCCGACATATTGCGCACGGGTGCGGTCGACATCGATGTTGAAGCCGGGATTGTTCGGCGACTGCTGGAGCCGTGCATCGGCAATGCCGGGAATGCGACGGATCTTGCCGAGCAGCTTGTTGGCATATTCGAAGTTCGCCGCGAGATTCGCACCGCGGATCTGCAGGTCGATCGGGGCCGGAGCGCCGAAGTTCAGGATCTGGCTGACGATGTCGGCGGGCAGGAAGGCAAAGCTGACGCCCGGGAACTGCCGCGGCAGTTGCTCGCGCAATAGCCGCACATATTCCTCGGTCGGCCTGTGGCCTTCCTTCAGCTTGATCTGGAAGTCACCATCCTGCGGGCCGATCACGCCGGTGTTGTTATAGGTGAGATTGATGCCGGAGACGGGCATGCCGATATTGTCGGTCATGGTCTCGATCTGATCCGGCGGGATGATCTTGCGCACCGCCTTGGTGATATCGGCGAACTGGTTCGCGGTTTCCTCGATGCGTGTGCCGACCTGGGCGCGGACATGCATCAGGATGGCGCCGCCATCGACCGATGGGAAGAAGTTGCGGCCAAGGAACGGCACCAGCAGAAACGACACGCCGACGACGCCGAGGAAGCCGATCACAAAAACGGGGCGCCGCGCCAGCGCCATATCCAGCAGGCCGTGATAGCCGCCACGGATACGCTCGAAGCCGGCTTCGAAGCCACGCTGGAAACGCACCAGCGGATTGCGGGTCGGCGGCTTCTCGCCCTCATGGTGGACATGCGGCTGCAGCAGATATTTCGCCATGGTCGGCACCAGCGTGCGCGACAGCAGGAACGACCAGACCATCGCGAACATCACCGCTTCGGCCATCGGCACGAACAGGAAGCGCGCGATGCCGTTCAGGAAGAACATCGGCACGAAGACGATACAGATACACAGCAGCGACACGAATGCCGGCGTCACGATCTGCGCGGCACCGTCCATGATCGAGGTCTCAACGTCCTTGCCCTGCTCCAGATGGTAGTTGATGTTCTCGATGGTCACCGTGGCATCGTCGACGAGAATGCCGACGGCGAGCGCCAGACCGCCCAGCGTCATGATGTTCAGCGTTTCGCCGATCATAGACAGCATGATGATGGCACCGAGCACCGCCAGCGGGATCGACACCGCGATGATGACCGTGGAGCGCCAGCTGCCGAGGAACAACAGGATCATCACCGAGGTCAGCAAGGCCGCGATGACGCCTTCCACGGCCACACCTTCGATGGCGCCGCGCACGAAGCCGGATTGGTCACCGATATAGCTGATCTTCAATGCGTCCGGCAGCGCGGCGCGATAATCGATCACCTTCTGCTTGATACCGGAGATGATATCGAGCGTGGAAACCGAGCCCGCCTTCAGCACCTGCATCAGCACCGAACGATTGCCATCCACATGCACGATATTGGTCTGCGGCGGATTGCCATCGCGCACGGTGGCGACGTCATCCACATAGACCATGGCGCCGTTAACGCTCTTGATCGGCAACCGTCCGAGCTCTTCGATCTTCAGCGGCGAGTTGTTGAGATTGATCGTGTATTCGAATTCGCCGATCTTCTGCGTGCCGACCGGCGTGATCAGGTTCTGCGCCGCCAATGCATTGGCGACGTCTTGACCCGAGAGACCACGCGCCTGTAGCGCGCCCGGATTGAGATCGATCTGGATCTGACGCTGTTTGCCGCCAAACGGATATGGGATCGCGGCACCTGGCACGGTGACCAGCGGCGTACGGAGCTGATTGATGCCGATATCCGCGAGGTTCTGTTCTGTGAGACCGTCACCCGACAATGCGACGTTGATGATCGGCACCGTCGAGGCCGAATAGTTCAGGATCAGCGGGGGCGTGGCGCCGGGCGGCAACTGCTTGATCAGCGTCTGCGAGATCGCGGTGACCTGCGCGTTGGCGGTGCGGATGTCGACATTGGGCTGGAAGAAGATCTTGATGATGCCGAAGCCGGCATAGGAATTGGCGGTGATATGCTCGATGTCATTGACCGTGGTGGTCAGTGCACGCTGGAACGGCGTGGTGATACGGCCCGACATCTGGTCCGGAGGAAGGCCGGTATACTGCCAGACCACGCCGATGACGGGGATGCGAATATCCGGGAAAATATCGGTTGGCGTGCGAAGTGCGGCCAGCGGCCCGACAATCAGCAACAGCAGGGCCAGCACCACAAAGGTGTAAGGCCGGGTCAGGGCGATGCGCACCAACGAGATCATGAACGGGTAGTCCTCGATACATTGACGAGAGGGGCACTGCGGAAGCCCGCCTGCCCACGATCGAATTCACCTGTTTAGAGAGATCGTCCGCATCCGATTAGTGAGCCGGGCCGGCATAAGCCTATCGGCTCGGTTCATGAATGAACGGGCAATCCTCTTTGCATGAAGGGCTGCGAACGAGCGGTTTCCCGGCCTGTCCACGCCACCAGATTTACCCGACCTGCGACAAAATAGCTAACGCGCGAAGCCTCACGGCAATTCACTTCAGCGGTATTGTTAATTGTTTCCGGGCCGCCGTGGCGTCCGCACAACAGTTTTAGGTTTAAAAAGACGCGGCTGCGGCCCGTGACACCAGAAGTGTCACGAGCCGGTCAAGATGAACTATCTGTAATGCGCGCGGCGCAAGCAGCGCCCTGCCTATTCGGGCAGCCTGTCGCCCCGGGATTGGGCGACATCCATCAGGTCATCAGGCCAAGCGCATCTTCAAAAAAAGCCGGTCCGCCGAAATTGCCGGACTTCAGCGCCAGCAGCATCTGGCGCTCCGCCGCACCGACCGCGCGCAACACCGGCACACCGGCGGCGATTTCCGCACCGACCAGAAAACCCGGAATGCCCAAACGATCCACGACAGCGCCGGATGTCTCGCCACCAGCCACGACGAGCCGTTGTACGCCGGCGCGGACGAGACCTTCGGCGAGATCGGCCATCGCCTGCTCGATGGCATGCCCCGCGGCATCGCGGCCATGGCGCTTTTGCAGCGCCGTCACCTGATCCGGCGTCGAACTGCTGGCGATCAGGACCGGGCCTTTGCTCAACCGCTCTTTGGCCCAGCCGAGCGCGCGCTGAACTTCCGCGCCGCCGGCCATCACCTGTTCGGGATCGAGATGCAGCACCGGCATCACCTGTTCGGCGCGCGCGATCTGCTGCAGCGTCGCCTGCGAGCAACTGCCGGCCAGACAGGCTGCAGCGCCACCCACAGGCGTATCCTTGATCGAGGTCGCCGCATTCGCCTTGACGCGGCCGGACGCGACCAGCGCACGCGCGAGACCAAGCCCCATACCGGACGCACCGACCGAGACGCGATGACCCAGGGCGACCGCACCGATGGTTTCCAGATCGCTGGCAAACACCGCGTCGATGATCGCCGCGCCAAAGCCATTCTCCGACAGTCCATCGAGATGCGTCCGCACCACGTCGGCGCCGCAGGCGACAACTCCGAGATCGACCAGCCCGATATTTGTCGCGCTCTGCCGCGCCAGCACACGGACGAGATTGGAGTCGTGCATCGGATTGAGCGGGTGATCCTTCAGCGGACTCTCGTTCAGCGGCACGGAGCCAACGAACAGATTGCCCTGATAGACCGTCCGACCGGTCTCGGGGAATGCCGGCGTCACCAGCACGACGTTGTCGCCGGAATCGATCCGCAGCGCATCCATCACCGGGCCGATATTGCCGGCATCGGTGGAATCGAATGTCGAACAGATCTTGAAGAGCACATGATCCGCGCCGCGGCTGCGCATCCATTTTTCGGCGGCGCGCGATTTCTCGACCGCCTTGCTGGCCGCGATCGAGCGACTCTTCAGCGATACTACAACGGCATCGACGTCTGGCAGCTGCAGATCATCAGCAGGAATGCCGATGGTCTGCACCGTGCGCAGACCGCAGCGGGTCAGCGTGTTGGCCAGGTCGGACGCACCAGTGTAGTCGTCAGCGATGCAGCCCAGCGCCAGCGTCATGCTTTCACTCCGGCATAGGGCTTGAACCAGCCAAGTCCTGCGACCGTGTCGCCGGCCGGGCGATATTCGCAACCGACATAATTGTCGTAGCCGAGCCGGTCGAGTTCATCGAATAGGAACGGATAGTTCAGTTCCTCGCCGGACGGCTCGTTGCGCGACGGCACGCTGGCGATCTGGATATGCCCGATCCACGGCAGCATCTCGCGCAGCCGCATCGTGACGTCACCATGAATGATCTGGCAGTGATAGATATCGAACTGCAGCCCGAGATTCGGAATCTTCATGTCGGCGATGATGTCGCGCGCGAACATGAAGTCGTTGAGAAAATACCCGGGCACGTCGCGCGGGTTGATCGGCTCAATCACCACGTCGACGCCATGTTCGCCGAGAAAATTCGCGGCCCATTCAACAGATTTGCGGAAGGCCGCGACGGCCTTCGGATCGCGGCGATCGGCGAGACCCGCCATCATGTGCAGGCGGCGGACATTGGTGGCCAGGGCATAAGGCAGTGCCGTGTGAATGCTCTGCCGGAGCTCATCGAACTTGTCGGGACGTGCGGCAAAACCCTTTTCGCCGGCATTCCAGTCGCCCGGTGGCAGATTGAACAGCACCTGCTTGAGCCCGTTGCGTTCCAGTCGTTCGGCAATCGCTTCCGGCGGATGCTCGTAGGGGAACAGGAACTCCACCGCAGTAAAGCCTGCCTTGGCCGCGGCATCGAAGCGATCGAGGAATGCGTGTTCGTTAAACATCATGCTGAGATTGGCGGCGAAGCGGGGCATCGATCGTCCTCTTGTTCTTAATTCGACTCGCCCGGCAGCTTGGTACCGGTGACCTTGGCATACATCCGCGCCACCGACGCGTCGTCATCGCGGCCCATGCCTGACGCCGAGGTCATCAGAAACATCTGCAAAGCCGCAGCGGAGACCGGCACGGGGAATTTCGCTGTACGCGCCATGTCCTGGATGATGCCGAGATCCTTGACGAAGATATCGACCGCGCTGCGCGGCGTGTAATCGCCATCGAGCACATGCGGCATGCGGTTCTCGAACATCCAGGAGTTGCCGGCGGAGGCGGTGATCACCTCATAGACCTTGCGGATATCGAGACCCTGCTTGGCGGCAAACGCGATGGCTTCCGAGGCGGCGGCGATATGTACGCCTGCGAGGAGCTGGTTGATCATCTTGAAAGCGGCGCCCTGCCCGGCGGCATCGCCGAGTTCGTAGAGCTTGGCGGCCATCGCATCGAGCGCCGGCCGCGCCTTGGCAAAGGCAGCCTCGCTGCCGGAGGCAAGAATGGTGAGTTCGCCCTGCGCCGCACGCTGTGCACCGCCGGAGATCGGGGCATCGAGGTAATGTCGGCCGGTGGCTTCGAGATCCCCGGCGAGGCGGCGGGCGACATCGGGATCCATCGTCGCGGACGATACGAATACCGCACCTTTCGGCAGCGTTTCGGCAACGCCGTCCGTCCCGAACAGGATGGTCTCCGTCTGCGCGGCATTGACGACGACACTGATGACGATATCCGCGCCCTGCGCGGCACCGGCCGGGGTATCAGCGCCCTGCCCTCCGTCGGCCACGAAGCGCTTCACCGCATCCGCCGAGACGTCGCAGCCAGTCACCGTGAAGCCGGCCTTCTTGAGCGACAGGGCCATGCCATAACCCATCGACCCCAGACCAATAACGGCGACGCGTGGTTTCTCAGATGCAGGTGACATGCGGCAATTCCCTAGGGGTCCTCGATGACCAGCTTGAGGCGGCCTTGCCTCTCGGTAACACGGCTTGGCCATCATGCCAAAGCGTGGGAAAAAGCATCACGAGGAAATGCCAAGAAAAGACCGAGGACATCCGGTGACTGACACAAAGCTGCGTGAAGAGATCTGCCGGCTCGGCCGCTCGCTGTTCGACCGCGGGCTGACGCCGGGCTCATCAGGCAATATCAGTGTGCGCTGCGATGACGGCGGCTGGCTCGTGAGCCCGACCAATGCGTCACTGGGCTCACTCGATCCGGCCCGGTTGTCGCGCCTCGACAGTAACGGCCGCCTCATGTCCGGCGATGCGCCGACCAAAGAGGTTCCGCTGCATACGGCGCTGTATGAGACCCGCAGCGCCGCCCGCGCCGTGGTGCATCTGCATTCGACCCATTCGGTCGCGGTGTCGATGCTGCCGGAGATCGACCCACGCGCGGTGCTGCCGCCGATGACGCCCTATTACCTGATGAAATGTGGCGCGACGGCCCTGGTGCCGTATTATCGGCCGGGCGATCCCGCGGTCGCCGATGCCATCAAGGGCCTCGCCGGCAAATATTCATCGGTGCTGCTGGCCAATCACGGCCCGGTGGTGTCCGGCGACACGCTGGAAGCAGCGGTCTATGCTATCGAGGAACTCGAAGAAACCGCGAAACTCTATCTGCTGCTGCGCGGGCTCAACCCGCGGCACCTGACGCCGGCACAAGTGAAGGACCTGGTGGCGACGTTCGGGCTGGTTCTGCCCGATCATGACGCGCATGGGCACGATTGAGCCAGGCGGCTCATTTAAGGAGTTGATCGTAGTCGGCGTGCGATCCAATCCAGAACCATAGCAAACCATCATCAACCTCAACGGCCAAAGCCCGATAACGCAGGCCAACGCGCGCCGAAACGTAGCGGCCGATCTTCTTCAAGTGCAGCGAAGGGTGACTGGGGTTACTTTTCAGCAGTGCAAAATTCTTGTCTGCCAATGAACGAACGCGAACGGGTAATCGCTGATATGCCGCCCAGAATTCCGGACTGGCGAGGTGTTTCACAGGTCGCGCGCGCGGCCTTGGCTGTAGCCGTTCAGAGCTTGCTCGGCCAAGCCGTCCAGCTTCCCTGACGATGCATCAGCAGCAATCTTTTGATCGAACACTTCGGCGTCAAAAGCCTCGAACCAGGCACGGAATTGCGCTAGCTCTGCCGGTGGCAGATTCTCGATCGCCTTCTCGATGTCTTCGACGTTGCTCATCCAAGAACGATAACACGTTCGTCAGCGGCTTTAAACGGGACAATTCCGGGACTTACAGCCCCAGATACGCCTTGCGCACATCCGGATTGGTCGCAATCTCCGAGGCCTTGCCCTGCATCTGGACGCGGCCGGTCTGCAGGATATAGGCGCGGTCGGCGATCTCCAGCACTTCGGCCATGCGCTGCTCGACGATCAGCACAGTCATGCCCGCGTCGCGGATCTTGATGACCGCCTGAAAGATCTCGTCCACCAGCTTCGGCATGATGCCCTGCGACGGCTCGTCGAGCATCAACAGGCGCGGACGGGTCATCAGTGCGCGGCTGATGGCCAGCATCTGCTGCTCGCCGCCGGACAGGGTTTCGGCGCGCTGCTCGAGACGTTCGGAAAGGCGCGGGAACAGGTCGAACACCAGCTTCAACGGCTCGTCGCGATCGGGCTTGCCGCGATACATGTAGCTGCCGAGGCGGAGGTTGTCTTCCACCGACAACCGCGGAAACAGCCGGCGGTTCTCCGGCACATAGGCGATGCCGCGCGCGGTGATGAGATGCTGCGGCACGCCGTTGATCTGCTCGCCATCGAAGGTGACGGTGCCCGAACGCGGACGCTCGGCGCCCGCGATGGTCTTGATCAGCGTCGACTTGCCGGCACCATTGGAGCCGCAGACGGCGACGATCTCGCCCTTGGCGACGTCGATGGTGACGTCCGAAATGGCGACCAGCCCCTGATAGGCGGTGGTGGCCTCACGCACCGACAGCATGGCGATCCCCGAGATATGCACTGATGACTTCAGGATGCCGCACGACATCCGCGGGTTTGCCCTCGACGAGCTTCTTACCGAGATTGAGCACGATGGCGCGGTCGACCAGCGGCATGACGATTTCCATGACGTGTTCGACCATCAGCACGGTGACGCCGGTCTCGCGGACCTTGCGGACCAGGGCCACGCCCGACTGCGCCTCGAGCGGCGTCAGGCCGGTGAGACATTCGTCGAGCATCAGGAGCTTCGGTTCGGTGGCGAGCGCACGCGCCACTTCGAGGCGGCGCTTCTCCGACGGAATGAGATCCCTAGCAAGCTTGTCGGCGCGCGGGGCAAGACCGCAGAACTCAAGCACCTCATGTGCCTTGCGCCGCGCATCGCGCATCTTTTCGTTGCGGATCAGCGCGCCGACGATGACGTTGTCGATCACGGTCATGGTCTCGAAGCTCTTCACCACCTGGAAGGTGCGCGCGATACCGCGCTGGCAGCGTTCCGCCGCCGGCATCTGCGTGACGTTCTCGCCGTTGAACCAGATCGTGCCCTGCGTCGGCGGCAGCACGCCGGCTATCAGGTTGAACAGCGTCGACTTGCCGGCGCCGTTCGGCCCGATCAGGCCGACGATTTCGCCAGCGCCGACGGAGATCGAGACGTCGCTATTGGCGATCAGGCCGCCGAAGCGCTGCCAGACGCCACGGGTTTCGAGAAGAGGTGTCGTCATTGCGGCACTCCTTTCGAAGCCGGACGTCGCGAGAACAGGCCGATCAAACCATCGGGCCGCGCCAGCGAGATCACGACGATCACTGCGCCATAGAGGATGAGATCGACGCCGCGGCCGGAGCCGCCGATGAAGGAGCGCGTCAGTTCGGTCATCGGGATCAGGATGACCGCGCCGAGCACCGGGCCCCACAGCGTGCCGATACCGCCCAGCACCGCAGGCAATGCCATCAGCAGCGAGAACTGGAAGGTCATGACGCTTTCAGGATCGATATAGGAGACGAACTGCGCATAGAAAGCGCCGCCGATCGCGGTGAGGAAAGCGGAGACGGCAGCGGCGCCCATCTTGGAATTGAACACCACGACGCCGAGGCTTTCGGCCGCATCGGGATTATCCTTCACCGCGCGCCACCAGAAGCCCCATTTGGAGTCTTCCAGCCACCAGGTGATGAACCAGGCGACGCAGCAGAACACCAGCGCGAAGTAATAGAACGGCAGCTTGCTGCGCGTGAACTGGAACTTGGCCCAGCTATCGCCGCGCACCGGGATGTCGATGCCGAGCGCCGCACCGGCATAGTCCCAATTGTGGAACAGCAGGAAGCCAATTTCGGCGATGACGATTGTGGCGATGACGAAGTAATGGCCGCGCAGGCGGAAGGTCGGATAACCCAAGGCGAGCGCGATCAGCGCGGAAATGATGCCACCGCCGAGCATGCCGAACCACGGCAGCACGCCGAATTTGGTGAACAGCAGCGCCGTCGTATAGGCGCCGAGGCCAAAATAGAGCGCGTGGCCGAGCGAAATCTGGCCGCAATAACCGCCAAGGATGTTCCAGGCCTGCGACAGCGCCGCATACATCAGGGTCAGCACCATGATGTTCTGGACATAGACGTCCTTGACGAAGAACGGCACGCAGGCGGCGATGGCCGCAAGCGCGGCGGCGAGAATGAGGTCGCGGCGGCGACGCTGTGTGAAGCTGTCCATCAGATCGATCCGAACAGGCCGCGCGGCCGGACAAAGACGACGAGAAGATAGACGGCATAGATGCCGACCGATTTGAGCGACGGCGGCAGGATCATCGCCGTGGTCGCCTCGACCAGACCGACGATGATGCCGCCCGCGAACGCGCCGAACACGCTGCCAAAGCCGCCGAGCGCCACGGTGACGTAAGCGATCAGCGCAAAGGACGCGCCCACGTCGGGATAGATGTAGAAGAAGATCGCCATCACGCCGCCGGCGAGACCGATCAGCGCGGAACCGAGGCCCCAGCCGAGGGCGAATACCTTGTTCTTGTCGATGCCGACCAGCGCCACGGCACCGGCATCCTCACGGGTCGCTTCAAGCGCGCGACCGAAATCGGTCTTCTTCATGAAGAAGTAGAGCGCGCCGAAGGCAGCGATGGAGATCAGCGCGCCGACCAGCTGCGGCACCGGCAGGAACACGCCGAAGATCGAGATGGTCTTGCCGCCGAGCATCGAGGCCGGGATGCTTCGATAATCCGGGGTGAAGAAGAACTGCGCGAGGCCGCGCATCAGAATGGCGAGGCCGAAGGTTGCGAAGATCTGCACCATGCCGATATTGGCCTTGGCCCGCATCGCGAAGCGTATGATCACGAGATAGATCACCGCGCCGAACACGAACATGCCGGCGGCCACCAGCGGGATCGACAGCAGTGGGTCGACCGCCCAGAACATGAACAGGAAGAAGGTGAGATACATCGCCAACATCAGGAATTCGCCATGGGCGAAGTTGGTGACGTCCATCAACCCGAAGATCAGCGCGAGGCCGACCGCGAGCAGGCCGTAGAGCAGCCCCATCAGCAATCCGCTGGCAAGGCTCTGGATGATGGTCGCGGCGGTCACGAAGTAATCCTCTCTGTCTGTCGTCCCCGCGAAAGCGGGGACCCATAACCACCGACATCACAACTGGGCGATGCCGGTCAGACCAGGTGCAAACCAATCCTTCGGAGGATATGGATCCCCGCCCCCCGCACGCCTTCGGCGTGCTAGGCGGGGATGACACCGGAGTATGTGATGACATCGTCGAGTCCGACGACGACGCCACATGCGTTTAGAGAACGCGCCTTACGGCATCGGCCAGATCGCATCCGCCACGGCGGCCTGCGGCGGGAAGATGGTGACGAACTTGCCACCATTATACTGCAGCAGTACCGGATCGGCGTTATTGTTCTGGCCCAACTCGTCGAACTTGACCTTGGCCCACGGCATGATCGTGCTTTCGCCCGGCATGTCGGTGGCGACCAGCGCTTCGCGGATTTTCTCACCATCGGTGGACTTGGCACGATTGATGGCGTCGGCCATCACGATCAGGCCCATGAACTGGCGCGAGGAGTAGTCGTTGAAGTCCTTACCGGACTTCTCCTTGAACATGTCGTTGATCTTGCCGACCATCGGACGCTTGGCGGCGAGATCGAGTGAGAACGAACCGCGCGAGATGACGCCCGGAATCTTGTCACCGACCGCATCATACAGCGCCTTCTCGGAGAAGCCGGCGTCCTGTGCGACGATGTTCTTGGCCTTGTAGCCAAGTTCGCCCATGGTCTTGATGAGCAGGATGCCGTCGGTGGTGTAGCTCGACGGCATCAGCACGTCGGCATTGGCAGCCTTGAGCTGCTGCACTTCGGCAGTGAGTGACGGCGAATTGGCGCGATACTTGATGTCGGCGACGATCTTGTAACCGCGGTCGGCAGCGAGCTTGAGCTGCGCATTCGCCGAGTCCGTACCGAAGATGGTGTCTTCATGGAACAGCGCCAGCGTCTCGATCTTCTGGCCTTTTTTCTTCAGCGCATCGAAGAAATCGAACATCGCCGTCGAGAACATTTCGTCATGCGGGGCGGCGCGGAAGTAATATTTCAAGCCACGGCGATGCAGGCTTGGCGATGAGTTGTCGGCCGACAGGAACGGGATCTGGTAGCGCTCGCAAATCTGGCTGACAGTGACGGCGACGGCGCTCTGATAGGTGCCGACAATGGCCGAGACCTTCTCCTGGGTGATGAGACGCTCGGCTTCAGCGCGGCCCTTCTGCGGATCGGCCTGATGGTCGGCGAAAACGAGACGCACCTTGGCGCCGCCGAGCCCGGTGAAGCCTTCGCCCTTCGCCATCGGCAACGCGAAATCGTAATCCTTGTTGATGATATCGGCAGCCGTTTCAAAAGCCTTCTGCGCATCGACACCGATTTGCGCGCTGGCGCCAGACAGCGGATAAATCACGCCAATCACGACTTCCTTGACCTGCGCGCGCGCAGGCTTGGCGAGAGGCAGCAGCGCGGCGGAAGCGGCGCCTCCAAGCAATACGTTTCGGCGAGAAATCGTCATGTCTTTGTCCTTTGTGACCGGCGGCTATCGATGAAACTAATCAAGGTTACGGTAAAGCCCGAAAGATCGGCAAGCTGCTTCTTATAAAACAGCCAAGTGCTTATTCTTCAGGTCCGTGACGAGCATGACACCCGGCGCATGCGTAATCGCGAACGGCACGCGCGCTGCAGCAATGACGGCTTGCGGCGTCACGCCACATGCCCAGAACACTGGGATTTCATCGTCGTTGATGTGCACCGCATCGCCGTAATCAGGCTTGTTGATATCCTTGATGCCGATCGACTGCGGCAGACCCAGATGTACCGGCGCGCCATGCACTGCGGGAAACCGCGAGGTGATCTGGATGGCACGGATCGCATCAGCCGGCTTCAGCGGTCGCATCGACACCACCATCGGCCCGGCGAACGGGCCTGCGGATTTACAGGCGATGTTGGTGCGATACATCGGTACCAGCACATCCTGCTCGATATGACGGATCGGCAGATCGTCGGCCATCATGGCTTCCTCGAACGAATACGAACATCCGATGACGAAAGACACGAGATCGTCGCGCCAGTACTTCGTCACCTCGTAAGGGCGATCAATCGCCTCGCCATCCTTCCAGACGACATATTGCGGAATGTCAGTCCGGATATCGAGATCAAGACCGAGCGCGGGAATGCTTGGATTGCCGACATCCGACATGCCGATGATCGGGCACGGCTTCGGATTGAGCTGGCAGAAGCGATGAAAGGCTGCGGCCTGGGCTTCCGGCAAAATCACGAGATTGCCCTGGACATAACCCGGGGCTACTCCGGCGGTGCTGCCATATTTGCCCGCGCGATACTCGCGGCGAGCAACCGCGCTGGGCAAACCCGAGGATCGATCGTCGCTTTGCTGCGCTGCCGAAGAAATAGCCATCTTAGTGTCCTGCCTAATTCTGCCTCGACACGCACTGAAACTCAGGGCTATTATAATGTCTAATCGTTGTTTTTAATTGACATACATAAATCCTACTTATCGATAGCCGGATCGCATCCATGGCGGACTTCAAGGCGCTGGAGACTTTTCTCTGGGTGGTCAATCTCGGCAGCTTCCGCGGCGCGGCCCAGAAGCTCAACACGACCCAGCCGGCAATCTCCCAGCGTATCGCGCAACTGGAGCACGAGATGGGCGTGCGGCTCCTGCAGCGTGACCGCCGTATCGCCTCCCCGACGCCGGCCGGACGGCAGATGCTGGTCTATGCCGAAAAGCTGATCGGCCTGCGCTCCGAGATGATGGCGGCGGTTGGCGATCGCTCGGCGATGCGCGGCGTGCTGCGGCTCGGCGTCGCCGAAACCATCGTCCACACTTTGCTGACGCGGCTGATCAAGCACGTCAACATCTCGTATCCGAACCTGTCGCTCGAAATCGAGGTTGATATCACGCCGAACCTGAATGCGCGGCTGCAGGCACAGGAGATCGATCTCGCTTTCGTGCTCGGGCCGCTTTCGACATCCAACATTCGCAACCGTGTGCTGTGCGACTACCCCGTCGGCTTTCTCGCCAGCCCTTCGCTCGGGCTCGGCAATGATCTGCTCTCGATCCATGACCTCGCGAAATTTCCCATCATCACCTTCTCGCGCAAGACCCGGCCCTACGAGATCGCGCGCTCGCTGTTCAACCGGCCCGACCTGCCACCGATCCGGCTGCACGCCAGCGCGTCGCTGTCTACCGTGATGCACATGGCGATTGAGGGCTTAGGTATCGCACTGATCCCGACAGCCATCATCGAGAACGAACTCGCGGACGGACGGCTGCAATTGCTCAATACCAACCTGCAGCTCCAGCCGCTGACATTTTCGGCAAGCTGGCTCGCGTCACCCGACACGGCCGCAATCGAACTCGTCGCAGGCATTGCTGCGCAACTGGCGCAGAACAGCCCATTGGTTGACGAGCCGGCATCGCCGGGTCATTGAAAAGCAGGCCTCTTCAACACAAACTTCTCGGGACAGACCGCATGACCAAGCTTGGCGACAACCTCAAAATCGATTCCGCGCGGCTCTGGGACACCATCAACGAGACAGCGAAATTCGGCGGCACCCCAAAAGGCGGTGTGCGACGCCTGACGCTCGGGCCCGAAGACAAACTGGTCCGCAACTGGTTTCGCAAGGCCTGTGAAGACGCCGGCCTGGAGGTGCATGTCGATGCCCTCGGCTCGATGTTCGCGCTGCGCAAGGGCCGCGACATGTCGAAGGCCCCGATCGGCGTCGGCTCGCATCTCGATACCCAGCCGACCGGTGGCAAGTTCGACGGCATTCTCGGCGTGCTCGGCGCGCTCGAAGTCGTCCGCACGCTGAACGATGCCGGCATCGAAACCGAGATGCCGATCTGCATCGCCAACTGGACCAATGAAGAAGGCTCACGCTTTGCGCCGGCGATGATGGCCTCCGCCGCCTATGTCGGCGACTTCACCACCGACGACATTCTGTCGCGCAAGGACATTGCAGGTGTCACCGTTGGCGAAGCGCTCGACGAGATTTGTTATCGCGGCGACGTTGCGGTCGGCACGCAGAAATTCTCGGGCTTCGTCGAACTGCATATCGAGCAGGGCCCGATCCTGGAGGCCGAAAGCAAGACCATCGGCGTAGTCGATTCCGGCCAGGGTGTGCTGTGGTTCGACGGCAAGATCACCGGCTTCGAGAGCCATGCCGGCTCGACCCCGATGCCGCTGCGCAAGGATGCGCTGGCGACATTGTCGGAGATCGTGCTCGCCACCGAGCGTGTGGTCAGCAATATCGGCGCGCTCGGCACCATCGGCGAAGCCGTGATCGCAAATCCGTCACGCAATGTGATCCCCGGCGAGATCGCCTTCACCATGGATCTGCGCAGCGCCGACGCCGGCAAGCTCGACGCCATCGAGAAAGGCGTGCGCGATGCCATCAAGGAGATCGCTGCGCATCGCAAGGTCGACGTCGCCTTCGACAAAGTCTGGCACAAGCCGCCGACGCACTTCAACAAGGACTTCGTCAATGCGGTCGAGACAGCGGCAACGTCGCTCGGCTACTCGCATCGCCGTATCACCTCAGGCGCCGGCCACGACGCCTGCAACCTCAACAACATCATGCCGACTGCGATGGTGTTCATTCCGAGCAAGGATGGCATCAGCCACAACGAGCTCGAAAGCTCGACGCAGGAAGATTGCGCCGCCGGCGCCAATGTATTGATGCATACGGTGCTGGCGCTTGCCGGCGTCGCATCGAAGTAACGAAGACAGACAGGGGATAGTGATGCGGGGTGTATTCGTCGATGCCAGCGAAGAGCTGGCGAAGATTCTGGAACGGCTGACGCAGCCGGGCGACATCGCGGTAAAGATCAATCGCGATGAGGACATCAAGTCGAGCGATTTGCCCAAGGTGCTGGACGGCGCAGAGATCGCGATCGTCGATCACACCTATCTGCCGACAGACGTTGCGAAGCAGTGCACGGGCCTCAAGCATGTGGTGTTTCTCGGCACTGGTGCACGCAGCTATATGCATATCGAGGAGCTTGCTGCGCTGGGGATCGAGGTGCACCTGATCCGCGGCTATGGCGATACCGCCGTCGCCGAATGCGCCATCGCGCATATGTGGGCTGCCGCGCGCGGCCTTGCCCAGCAGGACCGTGAAATGCGGGCCGGCAACTGGCTGCGCGATGAAAGCATGGAACTGACGGGCAAGACCATCGGCCTAATCGGTTTCGGCGGCATCGCCGCGGAAGTCGCACGCATCACGCTCGGCTCGGGCATGAAGGTGCTGGCTTGGAATCGCTCGCCGAAGTCCCATCCCGGTGTGGAATTCACCGACATGGAGACAGTGCTGGCCAAGAGCGACGTCGTCTCGATCCATCTGCTGCTGAACGACGAGACCCGCGGCATGATCACCCGCGAGCGCATCGGCCAGATGAAGAAGGGTGCGATCCTCGTCAACACCGCGCGCGGCGCGGTGGTCGATGAAGCGGCGATGATCGATGCACTGCGCTCCGGCCATCTGCGCCATGCTGGTCTCGACGTTTTCGACATCGAGCCACTGCCGGCCGGCCATGTACTGACAACGATCCCGAACGTGACGCTATCGGCACATTCTGCCTTCCGGACGCCGGAGGCGAGCGTGAACCTGATCGCCGCGGCCTGGAAGCATTGCCGGCGGATTGCAGCTTAAGCGCTGCAAACTCCCAAAATGAAAATGCCCGGCTCAAGCCGGGCATTTTTGTAGATGCGCAAGAAGCAGAATTACTCCACCATCTCCGCCACGGCCTTGCCGCAAGCGCCTGTATCGGCCTGACCGCCGAGATCGCGCGTCCGCAGCGTGCGTTCGCCGAGCGTGCGTTCAATCGCCTTGACGATAGAATCCGCAGCAGCCTTCTCGCCGAGATGTTCCAGCATCATCGCTCCGGACCAGATCATGCCGATCGGATTGGCGATGCCCTGCCCCGCGATGTCAGGCGCCGAGCCGTGCACGGGCTCGAACACTGACGGGAAATCGCCGGTCGGATTGATATTGCCGGACGGCGCGATGCCGATGGTGCCGGTGCAGGCCGGGCCGAGATCGGACAAGATGTCGCCGAACAGGTTGGACGCAACCACGACGTCAAACCAGTCCGGATGCATCACGAAATTCGCTGTGAGAATGTCGATGTGATACTGGTCCCACTTCACATCGGGATAGTTGGCGCCCATCGCCTTCACGCGCTCATCCCAATACGGCATCGTGATCGCGATGCCGTTGGACTTGGTCGCCGAGGTCAGGTGCTTCTTCGGCCGCGACTGCGCGAGATCGAACGCGAATTTCAGGATGCGGTCGACACCGGTGCGGGTCATCACCGTCTGCTGGGTAACGAATTCACGGTCGGTGTCCGGGAACATGCGACCGCCTACCGATGAGTATTCACCCTCGGTATTCTCGCGCACCACCCAGAAGTCGATGTCGCCGGGCTTGCGGCCGACCAGCGGACACGGCACGCCGGGCATCAGGCGCACCGGGCGCAGATTGACGTATTGGTCGAATTCGCGCCGGAACTTGATCAGCGAGCCCCACAACGAAATGTGATCCGGAATCTTTGCCGGCAGGCCGACGGCGCCGAAATAGATCGCATCGTGCTTGCCTATCTGCGCTTTCCAGTCGTCCGGCATCATCTGGCCATGCTTCTCGTAATAGTCATAGGACGAGAAGTCGTAATGATCGAAATGCACCTTCACACGATGCTTTTTCGCTGCCGCTTCAAGGACGCGCAGGCCTTCCGGCATCACTTCCTTGCCGATGCCGTCGCCGGGGATGACCGCGATCCGATATTCTTTTTGTGCGCTCACGTGGGGTTTCCTTCGCCAGTATTCTGCCTGCAGATGTGGACCAAAGCCGGCCTGCGATCAACGCTGCACTGCAATGTTGACCGGTTTTGCCGCAGGGGCCTAACTCTGCCGCAGACACTCCCTTCTGCAATCAGAGGCATTCCATGGATCTTCATTTGCGCGGCAAGCGCGTCCTGATCACGGGCGCATCCAAGGGTATCGGCGCGGCGGCCGCGGAAGCGTTTGCCGAAGAAGGCTGCGATCTCCGCCTCGCGGCCCGCAATGTGGAGCAGATGCAAGCGCTGGCGGACCGGCTGCGATCCAACCACCAGATCGACGTCGCCGTGCATGGCGTCGATCTGCGCAAGCCGGACGATCTGGCCGCGCTGGCGGTCGCAACTGGCGATATCGACATCCTCGTCAACAATGCCGGCGATATTCCCGGCGGATCGCTCGACAGGATCGACGAGCCGACCTGGCGCCATGCCTGGGACCTCAAAGTGTTCGGCTTCATCAATCTGACGCGCCTCGTCTATGCGCAGATGAAGGCGCGCGGTCATGGCGTGATCGTCAACGACATCGGGGCTGCCGGCGAGAAGTTCGACGCCAATTACATCTGCGGCAGCGCCGGCAATGCGGCGTTGATGGCGTTCACGCGGGCGCTGGGCGGCAAGAGCCTGAAGGACAATATCCGCGTCGTCGGCATCAACCCGGGCCCGGTGGAGACCGAGCGCCACATTACGCTGATGAAAACCCGCGCCAAGGCGCAATTCGGTGACGAGAATCGTTTCCGGGAATTGCAGCAGGGCCTGCCGCTGGGCCGCGCTGCGAAACCGCGCGAGATCGCCGATATGATGACGTTTCTGGCGTCAGATCGCGCGGGCTATACGACCGGCGTGATCTACACTGTGGATGGTGGCTACAGCGCAGGCTGGGGCAGTTAGTCGCTTTTCTTAACCTCGCCCCGCTTGCGGGGAGAGGTCGGAGCACGAGCGGCAGCGAGTGATCCGGGTGAGGGGGAGCCAGTGTTTCACGCGCTGGCTCCCCCTCACCCGTCGCGGACTTCGTCCGCGCCACCCTCTCCCCGCAGGCGGGGCGAGGGAAAAAGCGCGCTAGCTCAGCGCGCCGGCATGCACCCACCACAGCGGGTGGGCGAGTTGAATGGCGCCGGCCGCGCGCTGCGCGTCGGTGTCGTTGCCGAACAGCGCAAAACAGGTCGCGCCCGAACCCGACATGCGAGCCAAGCGAACGCCTTCGGCACCGCGTAAGGCCGACAGCACGGTGTCAATCACGGGCTCGACCTTCAGCGCAGGCGCTTCGAGATCGTTGGTTCCGGCATTGAGCGCGTCGATCCAGGCATCGAGTGAGCCGCCTTCATTCGGCCAGGTAGCCCGTTTCAGGACGTCTTTGACGCCGACACGCAGCTCGCCATTCTTCAGGCCGAGCTCCTTGAACACATCCTTGGTCGCTACCGGCACGCGCGGATTGACCATCACGCAGGGCAACCGCGGAATGCTGAGCGGCAGCAGGTTTTCGCCCACACCCGTCATCACGCAGGCGTGCGACGGCACGCAAACCGGCACATCGGCGCCGGTCAGGCGCGCCACTTCGAGCACGCGGGGATCGTCCATTTCGAGATTGTTGGCGCGCACCAGGAGGCGGAGCGCTGCGGCAGCATCCGCCGACCCGCCGCCAATGCCGGCGGCAACCGGCAAGTGCTTGTCGAGTGCAAAGCGCCCGAATGTAAGACCCTCGACGCGCTCGCCGAGCAGCCGGGCGGCCTTGATCACGAGATTATCGGCGGTGTCGCCGCATTCCTGCGCGCGCGGGCCGGTCGCGGTCAGCGACAGATCGCCGCCCGCATCCAGCGTCAATCTATCGGCGCAATCGGCAAAGGCCACGACGCTTTCGAGATCATGATAGCCGTCAACTCGACGGCCGATGACGCGCAGGGTCAGATTGACCTTGGCGCGCGCATCTTCTTCGAGAACCGGGCTCGTTGAACCGGTCGTGCCCCCAACCATGGAATTAGCCGCCTTTGCCGTCTTCTTTTTTCTTGTCGTTGGATGCAGCGGACGACGATGGCTCGTCCGACAGACCGTTTTCCATCTTGGCTTCGATCTTTGGAATCTCTTCGGCTTCCGGCTTCAGATCCTTGGCGTGCTGCCACTGGAACTTGGCTTCCAGCTTGCGCCCGACGCGCCAATAGGCATCGCCGAGATGGTCGTTGATGGTCGGATCTTCCGGCTTCAGGTCGATGGCACGTTCGAGCTGCTTCACGGCATCGTCGAAATTGCCGATGCGGTAATAGGCCCAGCCGAGCGAGTCGACGATGTAGCCATCGTCCGGACGCTGGTCGACGGCGCGTTTGATCATCTTCATGGCGTCGTCGAGATTGATGCCCTGATCAATCCAGGAATAGCCGAGATAGTTCAGCACATGCGGCTGTTCGGGCTGCAATTCGAGCGCCTTGCGCATATCGACTTCAGCCTTGGCCCACTGCTTGGAACGCTCCAGGCAGATGCCGCGGAAGTAGAAATACACCCAGTTCGGCTTGTCCTGGTTGGCGGCGATGACATCGATGCCCTTGGTGTAGGTCTCGGAGCAATCGGCGAACTTCTTGCGACCGCGCTCGATATTACCGAGCGCCATGATGGCTTCGAGATCCTTCGGATCGTCGGCAACGACGCCCTTGAGAATCTTGATGCCTTCATCACTGCGATCGGCCGCATCGAGATCGGTGGCCTGCTGGATCTGCGCATTGCGCTTCAGCGCCGAATTGGCGGGCACGCGCTCATAGACCTTGATGGCCATCTGCGGCTTCTTCACCGACTCATAGAGGTCGGCGAGCGACAGCAGCGCCAGCGAGTGGTCCGGCTTGAGATAAAGCGAGAGCTGCAGATAGACCAGCGCGAGGTCTTCGCCGCCGCGGCGGGTCAGCGACGCGCCAATGCCATAAAGTGCTTCAGCAGCGCCAGCCTGCGGGCTCTCGACCAGCGGTGCCAGCTTCTTGCCGGCCTTGGTCTCGCGGATACCTTCCAGCACCAGCGGGTGACGGGCGAGCTTCTTGTTGAAGGTCTCGTAGATGCCGAGCGCTGCGGCGTCGTCCTTGTTGCGCGAGGTCCAGCGGCCATAGGCGTCGACCACGCGCAGCGCGGAATCATCGAGCTTGTAGGCGCGCTCGAAACGGGCGCCCGCATCCTTCTGCTTGTTGGCAAGATCGAGGATCAGGCCAGCATGCAGATCCTTAAAGATCGGATACCATTCCGGACCGGCCAGCTTGTCGATATTGGCAATCGCCGTCTTGCTCTCACCAGCGCCGTAGCCGGCCCAGGCCGACAGCAGCGTCGCAACGAGGTCGGTGATCGGGCCGCGCACCGACTGGTTGATATTGGTCTGCGCGGCAGCATATTTCTTCAGCTTGAGATCGCGCACGCCCACGACGAGACGCGCGACACGGTTCGACTTGTCGATGGTCAGGATGCGATCGGCGAGCTTCACGGCCTCATCGATGTCGCCATCGGCGAGCGAGGAGATGAAAGCGCGATCGAGCAGTTCATTGTTCTTCGGATCGGTGCGCAGAGCAGAGCGGTAAAACGCCGCAGCCGAGGTGGCGTCGCGCTCGACGCTGGCATGCCGGGCGGCCAGATAACTGCCGGCGGTGGTGAGCGACTTCAGATCGCGGGATGTGGGAAACTGGGCGGCGGAGCTATCGCCGGTATGATCCGGGGTTTGCGCCAGCAGCTGACCGGGCATCGCGAGGACGGCGACCGTGGCGGCAGCGAGCGTCAAACGATTGAAACGGATGGACAACATAGGGTTCGCCTAGCTCCAGGATTTATGGGCAGGATATCGAGCAAGAACGCGAGCAGGACTGCAAGACAGGCTCGGATGCGCAGCCGACCCGGCAACGTAGCGCATGCCGACAATGCCGCGTTTGGCGGTCAATCGCAAGGATCGGGGGCGCGATCGCACCAGTGGCACCTTGAAGCCTGTCAGCAATTGGGCCGCCGGATTGCGCCACTGCCCC
This sequence comes from Tardiphaga sp. OK245, assembly GCF_900108575.1. Classification (NCBI taxonomy): domain Bacteria; kingdom Pseudomonadati; phylum Pseudomonadota; class Alphaproteobacteria; order Hyphomicrobiales; family Nitrobacteraceae; genus Tardiphaga; species Tardiphaga sp. OK245. The sequence goes on from NZ_FNWZ01000004.1 coordinate 605,384, forward strand.
TGAGAACGCTCGCACTGTGGCGTTATCGTGACATCCGGCCGGTGTAGCGGCCCGCCTACGGGCGCCGCCGCTCACACAATCGTAATCAGCGAACCGGTTACATCGCCTCGTAGTTCGGGCCGCCGCCACCTTCCGGCGGAACCCAGGTGATGTTCCCGTTGGGATCCTTCACGTCGCAGGTTTTGCAGTGGACGCAATTCTGCGCATTGATCTGGAATCGCGCACCGCTCGACTCTTCAACCCACTCATAGACGCCTGCCGGGCAATAGCGATTCGATGGACCGGCAAAGACGTCGTGCTCCGACGACTTCTGCAGCGCCATGTCGGCAACCTTGAGATGGATCGGCTGGTCTTCTTCGTGATTGGTATTCGACAGAAACACCGAGGACAGACGATCGAAGGTGATCTTGCCGTCCGGCTTCGGATAGACGATCGGCTGATACTGCTTGGCGGGCTTGAGCGCCTTGCGATCCGGCTTCTCATGCTTCTGGGTGCCGAACAGCGAGAAGCCGAACGTGTTGCACCACATGTCGAAGCCACCGAGCGCGTTGCCAAGGAGGGTCCCGAACTTGGACCACAGCGGCTTGGCATTGCGGACCGGATAGAGATCCTTCCCGATCGAGGACGACCGCCAGCCGGTCTCGTATTCCATCAACTCGTCATTGGCGCGACCTGCCGCCAGCGCAGCGGAGACGTGCTCGGCAGCCTGCATGCCTGATGCCATGGCGTTGTGAACACCCTTGATGCGCGGCACGTTGACGAAGCCTGCGGCGCAGCCGATCAGCGCCCCGCCCGGGAAGACCAGCTTCGGCACCGACTGGTAGCCGCCCTCGGTGATCGCACGCGAACCGTAGGCGAGGCGCTTGCCGCCTTCGAATGTGTCGCGGATCAGCGGATGGGTCTTGAAGCGCTGGAATTCCTCAAACGGATAGAGATAGGGGTTTTCGTAGTTCAGGTGCAGCACGAAGCCGACAGCCACGAGGTTATCGTCGTAGTGGTACAGGAACGTGCCGCCGCCCACGTCATTGTCGAGCGGCCAGCCGAACGAGTGCTTCACCGTGCCCTTCTGGTGCTTGGCCGGATCGATCTGCCAGACTTCCTTGATGCCGATGCCGAACTTGCCGGGCTCGCAATCCTTGTCGAGGGCGAATTTGGCGATGATCTGCTTGGTCAGCGAACCACGCGCGCCTTCGGCGAACAGCGTGTATTTGCCGAGCAGTTCCATGCCTCGGGTGAACGAATCCTTCGGCTTGCCGTCGCGGCCGATACCCATGTCGCCAGTGGCGATGCCGCGCACGGCGCCATTGTCGTCATACAGCGTCTCGGCAGCCGCGAAGCCGGGATAGATTTCGACGCCGAGAGCTTCTGCCTTCGCGCCCAACCAGCGGCACACCATACCGAGCGAGGTGATGTAGCAGTGATGATTGTTCATCAACGGCGGCATCAGGAAGTTCGGCAGCTTGAAGCCGCCGGTCTTGGTCATGAAATAGAACTGGTCGTCCTTGACCTGGGTCTTGAGCGGGCAGTCCGCATCGTCGCGCCAGTCCGGGATCAGCTTGTCGAGATTGACGGGATCGATCACCGCGCCGGACAGGATGTGCGCACCGACTTCGGAACCCTTTTCCACCACGACGATGGACAGGTCCGCATTGAGCTGTTTCAGCCGGATCGCGGCCGACAGACCGGAGGGCCCGGCACCGACGATGACGACGTCGAATTCCATGGACTCGCGCGGCGGAAGTTCTTCAGTGCTCATAATCTCGTCTCGGACCCGTTTCCAACCCGTTCAGAACGCTTCTAAGGGCTGTTGTTTCCGATTTTTGGCGGAAGAACAACCACCTAAATGCACAGGGGGCGTTTCGCTGGGCGGCGATCCGGCCTAGATTGGTGGCATGCCTGCGACCCCCTCTCATGACGCCTGAACCCCACCCCAGCGTTGCGCAACTGCTCGCCTTTTATCTGGAGGCAGGGGTCGATTGCGCATTGATGGATGAGCCGGTGAACCGGCTGTCGGACGACCTCCCGCCGCCTGCCCGGGAGCTGTCCGACAGCGCGCCGAAGCGACCGCCGCTGAATGGCATGCCGCCGCCCCCAGCACGCCCACCCACCCGCGTCGAGGTCGCCCCGGACGTGGCGATTGCCGCCGCCCGCGACGCCGCACGCACCGCACCTTCGCTCGAGGTGTTGCGTGGCATGCTGGATACATTCGACGGCTGCGCGCTAAAATCGACCGCAACCCAACTGGTGTTTGCCGATGGCAATCCGCAGGCGCGGATCATGTTCGTCGGCGAGGCACCCGGCCGTGACGAGGACATCGAAGGCCTGCCCTTCGTCGGCCGGTCCGGCAAATTGCTCGACCTAATGATGGGCGCCATCGGCCTGAAGCGCACCGACGTCTATATCGCCAATGTGATTCCGTGGCGGCCGCCGGGCAACCGCACGCCGACGCCGCAGGAGACACAGATCTGCCTGCCGTTCATCCAGCGCCAGATCGAGCTGGTGAATCCTGACATCCTCGTCACGCTCGGCAATCCGTCGACACAGACGCTGCTGCAGACCCGCGACGGCATCATGAAGTCCAGGGGACGCTGGGTCGACTACGACACCGGCACCCGCAAGATCAAAGCACTGGCGACGTTCCACCCCGCCTATCTGCTGCGCTCGCCGTCTTATAAACGGATGACCTGGATGGATCTGCGATCGATCGCCAAGGCACTGGAAGCGCCATCGGGCAGGACGAGCTAGCGAAGGCGTTTCATCTAGGGTGCCTTTGGCCGGACAATTGCCCAACCGATCCGCAGCAAGGGCTGCCGGCCATTCACCAGACGTTCGAAGGCGCGCGGCACTTCCGGCACGAGGTTGGGAAAGCGCTGCGCGATCTCCGCGGGCGGCGTGCCGATCGTATCTGCCGCGCGCCACACCACGACGCCGCCGGTCTCGGCGAACTTCGCTGGCGTGATCCACGGCGTACGGGAAGGCACTGCATCGTTCAGCAGATGCGGCCGTGACGCGCTCATGCCGATCAATGCTGCGAGTTGCGCATCGCCTGCGACCGCCGACAGTGGACGATTGGTGCGACGTTCGAAACTCTCACCGAAGAAGCGCCCGATCTCGCGCGCGGGCAGCGCCGTCACATCTTCGGGGCCGTCAACCCAAGGCAGAATCACAAGGCTGGCGAAGGCTGCGAGTGCAGGCGCGATGATGGCGAAGGCCCAGACCTTGCGCAGCACGCGCTGGCGCCGCAGCGCGATCAGATCACCCGACGCCACGACGACGGCCAGACCCGACATGACCAGCGCAATGCCGGCGCCGCCGACCACGCGATCGAGGCCGTAGAGCGCAGCGAACAGGCTGCCGAGCAATCCCGGCGCGAGTGCAAAGAAAAACACATAGCCCCGCGCCAGCGGATCGACCGGCGGGCGGAAGATAATCGGAGCTTCCTCGGTCTTCGGAACGATGCGGCCCCAGTTCATCACCGTCAGCACGATCACGCCGGTAATTGACGCAAGCAGCCAGGCCATCAGCACGCCCCACTGCCGCGCCTGGCCGGCGATATCGGTCAGTTGCGGCGGTACAGGCACAATCGGTGCACCGGCCCGGATCACCCACATGGCCCATGGCAATGTCAGCACCGCGATGACCAGCAAGGCATAAAGCGGGTCGAACGACGTCAGGTTACGGCGGCCACGCGAGGTCGCGAGACCAAAGATGAGCGGCAGCGGCAACAACCACATGGCTTGAGGTGTGGTCAGCAGCAGCAGGCCGGCCTCGTTGGACAGCGCGAACCAGGCATTGCGACGGCCCTGCCCGATCGCCAGCCAGGCATGCAGCAGGAACATTGCCCAGAGCGGACGCGCGAGGATCAGCGGGCCGAATTCGATGCCGGGCGTGCTGAAGGCCGTGACCGTCATCGTCAGTAGCACGGCGATCACCGCTTGCGGGCCGCCGACGATGGCACTGCCGAGCTGATAGACCGCACGGAAGGTGAGGACGGCGCAGATCTGCGCCAGCAGATACACGCCGAAGACATGATTGCCGGCGGCCCGGAAGGCGATATCGGCCAACCAGAACGCCAGCGGCGGACCCATATGGGTGCCGACCTGATATTCCCGGCCATAGGCCAGCACGGTGGCGAGATCGCCGGGCGGACCGCGATAGAGCAGCAGGGGGACGACGAGCCAGATCGCGGCCTGACACAGCACGACGATCCAGAACACCAGCCGCGGCCGGGCGCGGATCAGTTCGACGATCAGGGAGGTGAAACGCATTGAACGTCTGAACCGGCCAGCAGGGAATGAAGCGTGCTCAGGTGATACGGCGCGGAGCCGGGAGAGGCAACCGCCTGAGCGCTCAGGCGGTTATCTCGATATCGATGGCGGTGTGGACTTCGATCAGACCCGCCGCACGAACGCCAGCCTGATGACGCGCACGCGCCGCAGCAACCGGCGCGAACAGGCTGCGATGATGAATGCTGGGCCCCAGTTCATTCAGCGCGGCCATATGCTGCGGCACGCCGTAACCCTTGTGCACCTCGAAGCCGTAGCCCGGGCAATCCTCGGCCAGCCGGCACATCAGCCGGTCGCGCGACACCTTGGCGATGATCGAGGCTGCTGCGATGGAGAGCACCAACGCGTCGCCGCCAATGACGGCCTCGCAATCGGCCGTCGTGTCGATCCGGTCACGGCCGTCGACAAACACATGTTTCGGCGCATGCGGCAGCGACGCGACCGCGCGGGCCAGCGCCCAAAGCGAGGCCCGCAGGATATTGTCGCGGTCGATCCGGGTGGGTGATGCGTAGGCGACGGCAAATGACGACGTAGCGCAGATTTCCTCGAACAGCGCCTCGCGCTTGCTCTCTGTCAGCTTCTTGGAATCGTCGAGGCCTTTTGGAATGTTGTTCGGGTCCAACACAACCGCGGCGGCAACCACCGGTCCTGCGAGCGGACCACGCCCGGCCTCGTCGCAACCAGCCACCGGCCAGATGCCTTTCTTGAGCAGTGCGCGCTCGCGCGTGAAGCTCGGCGCGACCACGATCTTGCGCGGCTTGGCCGGCGCTTTCTTCTTTTCATCCCGAATCATCGGAGGATCGTGCTGAAGCAGCCCCTACAGCGCAACCGGGAACTCGGAATCGTGCCCGCTATTCAGGTCGGGCCTTAATCGTCCAGATGCACCCGCCGGTCATCACCGACCTCGATCCCCGGTGCCGTCACCACGTCCCATGCGTGCCCGTCCGGGTCGGCAAAGTAGCCGGAATAGCCACCATAGTCGGTCCTGCGCGCCGGCTTCAAAAGCGAACCGCCGCAATCAACGGCGAAAGCGAGCACCGCATCGACCTCGCTTTCGGAGCGACAATTCCACGCCAGCGTGCTGCCGCGAAACGCCTGCGGCCTTGGATGGTCAGGCAATGTCGCGTCCTGCGCCAGTTGATCCCATGGAAACAGCGCGAGGACGCTGGCGCCGGTGTCGAAAAAGGCAATTGCATCGCCAGAGGCACGGGCCTTTCGCGTAAAGCCCAGCGCTTCGTAGAAGGCAATGCTCCTGCGCATATCCGCCACGCCCAGCGTGATTACCGTCATGCGCGCGATCAGCGCCGGTGGTTTCGTCATCGTCATGCGTGTCACTCCTGTACTCACTCTATAGATCGAAAAGAGGGACGTTGGCAGGCTCTGGTTTCCTGCCAACGTCCCCTCTCCACCACTCCGTACGCTGCGAGACCTGCGGAGTTAGAACAGATTCAGTTGCTGACCGGCACCGGCCGGCTTCTCGAAATGATCGAGGGTGAGTTTCGAACGACGCTTGTTGAGGCCAAGCTTCGTGCAGGCGATCTCGAAGCGGCGACCGATCATCCAGGCCATCGGTCCGGTGCCCTTCATGCGCGTGCCCCATTGCGAGTCGTAATCGCGGCCACCGCGCATTTCGCGGATCAGCGTGAAAACATGCCGATAGCGATCCGGATAATTCGCGATCAGCCACTCGCGAAACAGATCGCGTACTTCCATCGGCAGCCGCAGCAAAACGTAGCTAGCTTCCTTGACGCCGGCATGCGCGGCGGCATCGAGAATCCGTTCGATCTCGCTGTCGTTCAGCGCGGGGATCACCGGCGCCACCATCACCGTGGTCGGAATGCCAGCCTCGGATAGCTGCCGCAAAGCTTCCAGCCGCTTCGACGGCGTCGACGCGCGCGGCTCCATGGTGCGCGCGAGCTTTGGATCGAGTGACGTCACCGACAACGCCACTTTGACCAGATTGCGCTTCGCCATCCGCGCCAGGATATCGATGTCGCGCGTCACCAAAGCCGACTTGGTGACGATGCCGACAGGATGACCGGTCTTCTCCAGCACTTCGAGAATGCCGCGCATCACCTGACGCTCGCGCTCGATCGGCTGATACGGATCGGTATTGGTACCGATCGCGATCATCTTCGGCTCGTATTCGGCGGCGGCCAGCTCCTTCTCAAGCAGCGCCGGCGCATCGGGCTTCACGAACAGTTTGGATTCGAAATCGAGCCCGGGCGAGAGACCGAGATAGGCGTGGGTCGGCCGCGCGAAACAATAGACGCAGCCATGCTCGCAGCCGCGATAGGGATTGATCGAACGGTCGAAGCCGATATCCGGCGATTCATTGCGCGTGATGACCTTGCGCGCGGTGTCCGTCGCAACAGTCGTCTTGAACGGCGGCAATTCATCGAGGCTCTGCCAGCCGTCATCAAAGGCGACCCGGGCCTCGGCCTCGTAGCGCCCGCTGTCGTTGGACTGGGCACCGCGGCCGCGTCGCCGCTGCTGGTCGATCGCCACCGCGATCTCGGGAAAAGGGGAAAGCGCACCCGCCGGCTTATCGGAGGGCGCCGGGACCGGCGGGTGCTTGAGGGCAGCGATCTGGCGACTCATGAAGCCACGATAGCGCACGCATGGAACAAAGCAAGAACATAAATAGAGTGGCACACGGCCGGGGCACTGTGCATTCTCCCGCCGCCTCAGAGAGGCGACCGAAAGTCGAACCGCCCCGAAATTGCAGCAGCCGCCGGTGCCGCATAGACTATGACGAAACGATAACGCGGCCACCCCGTTGTTGAGAGGTATTATCCGACACCCATGCTGAGCGTGATCATCCCCACCGAAGGCGTCGAACAGCCCGCTGTTGCCACACTGGCAGCGCTGGTACCGGGCGCTGCTGCCGGTGTGATCCGCGAAGTGCTGCTGGTCGATCGCGCTGGCACCGATGTCATCGAACGTGTCGCCGATGTCGCGGGCTGCGGCTTCCTGACCTCGCAGGGCTCGCGCGCCGCGGCAATGGCCGCCGGCGCCAAGCAGGCGCGCTCGCCCTGGCTAATGTTTCTCCATGCCGGCGCCGTGCTCGATGCCGGCTGGATCGAGGAGACCCAGCAATTCATCCAGCGCGTCTCGACCAGCAACCGCCCCCGCGCGGGCATTTTCCGCTATGCGCGCTCGCCCTATGACGAGACCAATTTTCGCGATGGCCTGAAGCACCTGGTCCGGATGATCACAGGCCCCAAGGCCGATCAAGGTCTGCTGATTGCACGTGAACACTACGACCGTCTCGGGGGCTACGCACCCGATGCCCGGCGCTCCGAAGCGCGGCTGCTGCGCCAGCTCGGCCGCTCCTCACGCACATTGCTGCGCAGCCGGATCATCGTCGCCTGACCATGGCCGCCCAAGCCCCCGATGCCGTTCGGCCTGCAGTGCTACGCGATCTCCAGCCTGGCGATATCGACTGGGTGATCCGCAGTCACGGCGAGCTCTATGCGGCCGAATACGGGTTCGATGCATCCTTCAAGGCGCTGGTAGCCGACATCGCCGCAGAATTCCTCGCATCATGCGATGCCACGCGCGAACGCTGCTGGATCGCCGAGATGGATGGCGCGCCCGTCGGCTCCCTGTTTCTCGTGAAGGCATCCGACGACGTCGCCAAGTTTCGACTCTTGCTGATCGACCCCAAGGCGCGTGGACAAAAGCTCGGCCAGCGAATGGTGACGGAATCCATCGCCTTTGCGCGGCAATGCGGTTATCGCAGGATCACGCTCTGGACCCAGAGCAATCTCGGCGCTGCGCGAAAAATCTATCAGGATGCAGGTTTCGCGCTGGCCGCCACCGAGCCGCATCGCAGTTTCGGGCAGGATTTGATCGGCGAGACCTGGGAACTGGTGCTTTAGACCGACGCGCCCTTCGCCTTCGGGCGTCGCAGATGCTCATCGAGCCGCGGCATGATCTCCACGAAATTGCAGGGCCGCGTGCGATAATCCAGTTGCGCGGCAAGGATGCCGTCCCAGCCGTCGCGGCAGGCACCGGGCGAACCCGGCAGGCAGAAGATAAGTGTCGCGCCGGCGGTACCAGCAGTCGCGCGGCTCTGAATCGTCGAGGTACCGATCTTGGCGTGGCTCAGCATGTGAAACGCAATCGAGAAACCATCCATCCGCTTCTCGAACAGAGGCTCGATGGCTTCCGGCGTGACATCGCGGCCGGTGAAGCCCGTGCCGCCGGTCGTGATGATCGCGTCAACACCGGGATCGGCGATCCATGCACGCACAATCGTCCGGATCGCCTCGACATCGTCAGTGACAATATCTCGCTTCGCCAGCGTGTGACCGGCCGATGTCAGCCGATCCGCCAGCGTCGCACCGGACTTGTCGTCGTCAAGCGAGCGCGTATCGGAGATCGTCAGTACCGCGATGTTGAGCGGCACGAAGGCCTTGGTCGCATCAGGCTCCATCACTACAGCCGATCCGTCGCAAATGTGTTGCAGGCCTGCACGGTGCCTTGTTGATAGCCGGTCATGAACCAGCGCTTGCGCTGTTCGGCAGAACCGTGCGTGAACGAGTCCGGCACGACGCGGCCCTGTGCCTGACGTTGCAACGTATCGTCGCCGATGGCGGACGCGGTCTGCAGCGCAGCATCGATGTCGCCGGCTTCGAGGAAACCGGGGCGCTTCTTCGATTCGCGATTGACCCAGACGCCCGACAGACAATCGGCCTGCAACTCGACGCGGACCTGCAGCAGATTGGCCTCAGCCTTGCTGCCGGCCTGCTGCTGCAGGCGTGTCACGCGCGGAATGATCCCGAGCAGGTTCTGAATGTGATGGCCGGCTTCATGCGCAATGATATAGGCCGCGGTAAATTTGCAGGCATTGCCCGAGCAACCGCGGAATTTGGTTTCGACCTGACGGAAGAAGCCGGTGTCGAGATAGATCTTCTTGTCGGGCGGACAGTAGAACGGCCCCATCGCCGACTGCGCATTGCCGCAGCGCCCGCCATTGGTGGCATTACGAAACAGCACGATCTGCGGCCCGGTATATTTCTGCCCGCTCTCCTTGAAGATTTCGTCCCAGCGATCGTCGATCTCGCCGAGCACGCCGGAGATCATGCTGCCCATCTCGTCGGTGGGTGCGCCTGATTTCGTCGGCGTCGAGCGCCGATCGGTCTGATAGGTCGGCGCCTGCTGGCCGCCGGTGAGAATTTCTGCACCGCCGATCAAGATGCGCGGATCGATGCCGAACGCCCAACCAACGAGGCCAAGCACAATCACCGTGCCGATGCCGAGACCACCGCCACCGCCCGGAATTCCGAAACCACCGCCACCTCCGCCGCCATATCCGCCGCCGCTATCGTCACGACGGTCGTCGATATTGTCGCTGCGACGGAAGTCATCGTAACGCATGAGGTAATTCCTTCATTTCAAGTCGCAGCATTTTAGACCGGTTTGACGCGATCCGAACACCATAACGCAATTGCAGCGCAAAATTTCCATTCCATTAAGCATTAACCTGCCCGGCAAAACTTGCCTAGTTCGAACTCGTTACCAATTAAGTCGATTTTTACTTTGCCCGGTCAATGTCTGCCTGTCGGTTGTTTAGTCCCGCGTCGCCGACAGCGTCGCCTGAGTCAGAGTAATTGAGTCATGGTTGTTTCGCGTCGCGGGGCGTCTGCAAGGGCGCCCCGCTCTCACTTCGAAACCTCTCCGAGCAGCAGCATCGTCATTGGTGATTGCGTCGCAGAGATGTCAAAACTCCCGGCAGGGTCGGTCGATCTGGTGTTCGCAGATCCGCCGTACAATCTGCAGCTGAAGGGCGATCTCAAGCGCCCCGATGAATCCCATGTCGATGCGGTGAATAATGACTGGGACAAGTTCTCGTCATTCGCCGCATATGACGACTTCACGCGCGCGTGGCTCCTCGCCGCACGCCGTATCATGAAGCCGTCGGCGACCCTGTGGGTCATCGGCTCCTATCACAATATTTTCCGCGTCGGCGCGATCATGCAGGATCTCGGCTTCTGGGTCCTCAACGATATCGTGTGGCGCAAATCGAATCCGATGCCGAATTTCCGCGGCCGTCGCTTCACCAATGCGCATGAGACCATGATCTGGGCTGCGCGCGATGAGAACGCCAAGGGCTATACGTTCAATTACGAAGCCCTCAAGGCCGCCAATGAAGACGTGCAGGCGCGTTCCGACTGGCTGATCCCGCTCTGCACCGGCGACGAACGCCTGAAGGGCTCGGACGGCAAGAAGGTTCACCCGACCCAGAAGCCGGAAGGCTTGCTCGCCCGCGTGCTGCTGTCATCGTCGAAGCCCGGCGATCTCGTGATCGATCCGTTCAACGGCACCGGCACCACTGGCGCCGTCGCCAAGCGCCTTGGCCGCAATTACATCGGCTTCGAGCGTGACCGCGACTACGCCGCCGCTGCCGAAGCACGCATCGCTGCGATCGAGCCGCTGCCGGAAGCAACGCTGGCGCCGTTTATGACCGCCCGCAGCGCGCCCCGCGTGGCATTCTCCGAACTGGTCGAGCGCGGCATGATCTCGCCCGGCACCAAGCTGGTCGATCTCAAGAAGCGTCATGGCGCATTGGTGCGCGCCGACGGCGCCATCATGTTCGGCGACAAGGTCGGCTCGATCCATCGCATGGGCGCGATGGCCCAGGGCTCGGCCTCCTGCAACGGCTGGACGTTCTGGCACGTCGAGACCAAGAAGGGCCTGCGCCTGATCGACGAACTCCGCGCCGAAATCCGCAGCGAGATGGGCGCGGTCTAAACGCCCCCGCCCATGCCACCGGCCGGACGCATGCGCCCGGCCATCGTCAAAACATCGCTTGCACTTCCCCTGAATTCCAAGCACGAGACGACGGTCCGCATCAGCGGCCCCGCCTCGTGCTTTGACGTACAAAATCCAGGGAGATTTGAGATGCTGAAGTTTTACTTCAACGGGTCGCCAAACCCGACCAAGGTCGCGCTGTTTCTGGAAGAAGCCGGCCTAGCCTATGAGCCGATCGCCATCGACACCCGCACCGGTGCGCAATTCAACCAGGACTTCCTGAAGATCAATCCGAACGGCAAGGTGCCTGCAATCGACGACGATGGCGTCAAGGTGTTCGACAGCAACGCCATCCTGCTCTATCTCGCCGAGAAGACCGGCAAATTCCTGCCCGCCAACACCCCGGCCAATCGCGGCGAGATGCTGTCCTGGCTGATGTTCGTCGCCACCGGCGTCGGTCCGTTTTTCGGCCAGGCCGTGCACTTCAAGCATTTTGCGCCGGAGAAGATCGACTATGCGCATAACCGCTATCAGTTCGAAGCCAAGCGCCATCTCGGCGTGCTCAACGACCGCCTCGCCGGCCGTCAATATATGGTCGGTGACAGCTACACGATCGTCGACATGGATGTCTGGGGCTGGGTGCGGATGACCAACTTCATTCTCGGCGACGAGGGCTTTGCCCAATTCCCCAACGTAAAGCGCCTGCATGATGAGATCTCGGCGCGCCCGGCCGCTGCGAAGGCTGTCGCCCTGAAGGACACATTCAAGTTCAAGGCCGAGATGGACGACGAAGCCCGCGCCGCCATGTTCAAACATCTCGCCACCAGCGCAGCCTGATCACGAACCATTCGACGAAGGCCGGGCGCAACACTGCGCCCGGCATTTTTGTGTCAGGCAGGCACGCGCGCCATCTCCTCCGGGAAAGGACCCAACACCCGCTCCACAAGCGCAGTGTCGCAATATTCCTTGATCATGGTGATCTTGCCGTTCTCGACACGCCACACCATGCAATAATCGTTGTCGTAACGATCGCCGGTCTTGGTGACATTGTCGCCCTTGGCCTCGACCACCACCAGATTGCCTTCCGCAATGAAATTGGACGCGACCGTGCGCGGCCGGATGTCGAATAACGACCTGAAATGTCCCATCAGGCCGTTGAGGATCGCATCCTTCCCCTTGAACGTGCGTCCCCAGGAATACTGCCCGACGACGATCCAGCACGCATCATCGGCGAGATGATCGGCGAAGGTCGTGCCGCTGCGGTTGGCTGAATCGCTATAGACCTGCTGAATAAGCTTCTTGTTGTCTGCCGTGCTCATTGTTCTGCTCCATCGTTTGAACGATGACGCAGTATGGGTTGGACAATCCCCATTCTTCCAATCGATAGTCTGTATGATATATATTCGGCTCATGAATTTAGCCGCGCTCGATCTCAATCTGCTTGTCGCGCTCGATGCATTGCTGCTGGAAAGCAATGTCGGCCGAGCCGCGATGCGGATCGGCCTGTCGCAACCGGCGGCGAGCCACGCGCTGCGCCGGCTGCGCGACGTTCTCAGCGATCCTCTGCTGGTCCGTGTCGGCGCCCGCATGGAGCTGACGCCGCGCGCACAGGCCCTGCGCGGTCCACTTGCCCAGACACTGGAGCAAGTCCGCGGACTGTTCATCCCGGATGTCTTCGACGCCCGCCAAAGCGACCGGCACTTTCGGCTGATGATGCCGGATCTGGCCGTCGAACTGCTGATGCCGCCATTGATGAAGAAGCTCGACAGCGTCGCGCCGGGCGTCCAGATCAACGTCGTGCCATGGCGCGGCCCGGCGATCATGACGGCGGAATTCGCCCGCAGCCTCGACATGGTGATCAGCATCGGCAACGCCTTCAACGGCTTCCATCGCCAATTGCTCTATGTCGATTCCGATGCCCTCGCCGTCCGCAGGGGTCATCCGGCGGCATCGCGCCTGAAAACGACCGACGGGTTTCTCAAAGCCCGTCATATCGCCGTGGTGCTCCGCGGCCAGAGCGAAGATCTGATCGACGACTGGCTGCGCAGCAAGAAACTGGAGCGGCAGATCGCCCTCGTCGTGCCGAGCTATATCGAGGCGCTGCACGTTGTGGCGCGCACCGATCTCGTGGCCTTTGTGCCGCGACGCCTGATCGCCGCATTGGCTCAGCCGCTATCGCTCACAATCATTGCCCCACCGCTCGATCCCGGCATCGACGAACAATTCATGTTCACGCCGACACGCGCGCAATTCGATTCCGGATCGATCTGGCTCCGCAAGATCATGCTGGAGACCGGCCGCGAACTCGACCCGCCAAAGCGCCGCACGGCCTGACGCAGCGCGCCTCGGTCAATTTTGCCGGCAAAGCTTGCCGGCAGGCAACGCCTGACAGCTACTACAAATACCTAACCGCTTATGATTTCTGAATATTCCTGATGGCCTGATTTTTGCGTAGCGGGTCGCAAACATCTCACAGCAAGAGAAATTCAGATGTCGAACTCCATTATCTCCAGCATGCAGTCCTTCAAGCTTCCGACCAGACTGCAGCCATCCGACAAGGCCGAGAGCGGCCTCGGCAATGCAACAGCGATAGCAAAATCGCCGGAAGAGAAATTCCTCGACTACGCGAAAAAGACGCCAGCAGAAAAAATGCGCGACGCGCTGCTGTCGAGCATCGGCGTAACGGAAGAAGAATTGAACAACATGTCGCCGGAGCAACGCCGGGAGGTCGAGCAGAAGATTGCCGACAAGATCAAGGAAGCCGTGAACAAGAAGACCGAGAATGGCGGCAGCGCCAGCGGCTTCTTCACGGATATCAGCGCCTAACAGGCGCGCCTTTCACCACAAACGAAATTGGCGCCGCAACGGCGCCAATTCCAGATCATTCGAAATGAGCGGACGCGATCAGCGCGCGGCAGCCTGGCGTACCAGATTTTGCCGGGCCTCGCCGAGATAGCCGCGGATTTCCTTGGTCAGCAATCCCGACTGCGACGACAGATCGCCCGATGCCACCATGGTCGATGTGGCGAGTTGTTCGGTGTCCTTGGCCGTCGTTGCCAGCGACTGGATGTTGGTCGAGATCTCACGCACCACGGCGAAGGCCTCGTCGATGTTGCGCGCGATATCCGCCGTTGCCGCCGACTGCGCTTCGGAGGCGCTCGCGACCTTGCCGGTGATCTCGTTCACTTCCGCAATCACGGTGCCGATCTCGGTGATCGACGAGCTGACCTTGTCGGTCGCCGACTGAACCTGGCCGATTTCCTTTTCGATCTCGGCGGTGAAGTTGGCGGTCTGGGTCGCCAGTGCCTTCACTTCATGCGCCACCACTGCGAAACCACGACCGGCATCGCCTGCGCGGGCCGCCTCGATCGTTGCGTTCAGCGCCAGCAGATTGGTCTGGCTGGCGATCACGTTGATCGAGGTCACGACTTCACTGATGCGTACGGCGACAGCGCGAAGCACATCGACATTGCTGGCTGCATCGGCGACGCGTTCGACCGCGCGGCCGGCAATCGCCGCCGAGCGATTGACGTCGGCGCCCACTTCGCTGGCGCTGGACGATAGCCGCGCTGTGGCCGAAGCCACCGATTGCATGTTGGCGGACGCCTGTTCGGATGCAGCCGCCACCGACGTGACGCGGGTCAATGTCGAGGATGCGCCCGTCCGCAGATTGCCTGCCGTGCTGCTCATCTCGACCGCGCCGCTGTCGAGTGCGGATACGATGCCACCCACCGTGGATTCAAGCTGGCTGGTCTGGCGCTCGAAATTCTTGATGCGGTCGGCGATGCTATCGGTCGCCGCATTCATCGCTTTCGCGCCGTGCAGCAGGCCGCCATGCAATCCGCCCGGCAGGATACGCCGGTAATATTTATTGTCGTTGAGCGCTGCCATCGCCGCGGTGGATTCGCGCACGAAAGCATCGCAGCCGTCGATCATGTCATTGACGCTGTGCAGCAGCTCGCCCGTCACGCCGCGTACCGGAATTCCGAGGATACGGGCCTCGAAGTCACCCTGCGCGATGCGCTGGCAGGCCACGCGTGCCTTTTCGATCAGACCCGCCGTCTTGCCCATCAGGACAAGCGCGACAACGGCCGCCGCGATCGCAACAACCTGACAGACCATGGCCGCGAGCGGAAGACCGAAGAACTGAAGCACCAGAGCAAGCGCAGAGCCGGCAATGACGACGAGCGTGCTAAGCTGCGCTCTTGAGAGAAAACATAAGTTCGTCATAGCTGACTTTCTGGGATGCAACGAAATCGGTAAGGGCCTTGTAGCCGGCGGCGAGGGATTCCTTGCCGTTCACGTGTCGCTTCTCGATTGCCAGCACGTCGGCATAAAGAGGCGCGATCGTCTTCTTGATGAGATCCGGCGGCGGGACACGGCGATTGGAATGATAGCCGGCGATCTTGCCGTCGAGGCCGTAGGACGGCGTGACATGGGCGAAGACCCAGTAGTGATCGCCATTGCTCGCCATGTTTTTTACGAAGGCGAAAATCTCGCGGCGCTCCTCGACCGTGTCCCAGAGCAGCTTGAAGACACTGCGCGGCATATCGGGATGACGGATCAGGCTGTGCGGCTGGCCGAGCAACTCGGCTTCGGTATAGCCGGCCATCTTGCAGAACAGACGATTCACATAGGTCATGCGACCCTTGAGATCCGTCTTGGATACGATGAGCTCCGATGCCGGAAAGAAAGTCTCGCGGCCGCTCGGCTTAATCTGGTTGGACATCATTGACCTGTCGGTGACCGATTCACCCCAAAAGTAGTGCTACCGGTATTAGGGAACGCGGCTGAATTTTGCGTTAAGGTTCTGTCCACCATGAATTCGCTGCCGGCGGACGATCCGGACGCGTTTTTCCGTCGCGATCGTCCCAGTTGCCGCCATCGCCTCTCCCGTGCCATGACCTCGATCAAATCGAGGGGGAGGCAACAAAAAATGACCGTTCTCATTGCAGGCGGCGGAATTGGCGGACTGACGCTCGCGCTCAGCCTGCATCAGATCGGCGTGCCATGCCGCGTGTTTGAAAGCGTGCCGGCGCTCAGGCCGCTCGGCGTCGGGATCAATGTGCTGCCGCATGCGGTGCGGGAACTGATCGAGCTCGGCCTGCATGACCAGCTCGACGCATCGGGCGTACGCACCCGCGAACTCGCCTTCTTCTCCAAGCACGGCAAGCCGATCTGGAGCGAACCGCGCGGCATCGAGGCTGGCTACAAATGGCCGCAGTTCTCGATCCATCGTGGCAGACTGCAGCAGATCCTGCTCGACACCGCCATCGAACGCCTTGGCGCCGAGAACATCCTCACTAGCCATCATTTGACCGGCTGGACGGAAACGCCGGAGGGCATTCGCGCCGACTTCATCGACAAGGCCACCGGCAAATCCGCTGGCAGCTATGACGGCACGCTGTTGATCGCAGCCGATGGCATCCATTCGGCGATCCGGCAGAAGCTCTATCCGCAGGAAGGCGCGCCGCTCTGGAATGGCCGCATTCTCTGGCGCGGTATCACCAGGAGCGATGCATTCCTCACTGGCCGCACCATGATCATGGCTGGCCACGAAATCCTGAAATTCGTCTGCTACCCGATCTCGCAGGAGCCGGACGCCGACGGCAAATACGACATCAACTGGGTGGCCGAACGGCACATGCCGCCGACCTATGAGTGGCGCCGTGAGGATTACAACCGCGCGGCACGGCTCGACGAGTTTCTGCCGTGGTTCAAGGACTGGAGATTCGACTGGCTCGACGTACCCGGTCTGATCAGCAATTGCCCGCACGCTTACGAATATCCACTGGTCGACCGCGACCCGGTCGATCGCTGGACCTTCGGCCGCGTCACGCTGATGGGCGACGCTGCGCATCCGATGTATCCGATCGGCTCCAACGGCGCGTCGCAGGCCATCCTCGATGCGCGCGTACTGACGCGTGAGATTCTTGCGCTTGGCGAAGTGCCGGCCGCGCTCGAAGCCTATGAGGCCGAACGACGCCCCGCGACCACTGACCTTGTGATGCTGAACCGCCGCAACGGACCGGAACAGGTGATGCAGATCGTCGAGGAGCGCGCGCCTGAGGGATTCAATGTCGTCACCGACGTGCTGTCGCAACAGGAACTCGAAGACATCGCCGCCAACTACAAGCGCGTCGCCGGATTCCAGGTTGAAGGCCTCAATGCGAAGCCGCCGATCGTGACGCTGCCGCAATCATCGCAACTTTCCAGCGCGGGCTGATGCAGCTCGCGCGCCGACTTGCATTCAAGCTTCTGGATTCAAACGTCAATCCAGTCCATGCGCGATGACCTTGCGCATGACGTTCGGCAAGGCTTCGTCATCCAATGTTGCGATCGGGACCCAGCGCATGCCCTCGGGGGGGCGGGTGCGGGGGGGCACATGCGCCGTATAGACGGCGAGCTCCAGCGGGAAGTGTGTGAAGATATGGGTGACCGCGCCGGTTTTGCGATGCCACGCCGTGAGATTTTTTAAGGTCGGCGCCTGCTTCAAGGCGTCCTTGTCGTCGTGACCGGCGAGCCATTCCGATGACGGCACTTCGGTCATGTTTCCCAGCAGGCCCTTTTCCGGGCGGGTGCGCACCAAGAGTTCGTTGCCCCGCGTCACCACGAACGCCGCACCACGCCGCAGTGTGCCGGCCTTCTTCGGCGCCTTTCGCGGAAACGTCTCCTGATCGCCGCGGGTCTTTGCCGCGCAATCGTCATTGATCGGGCACAGCGCACAGGCGGGTTTTTTGGGCGTGCAGATGGTGGAGCCGAGATCCATCAGCGCCTGGGCGCTGTCGCCCGCCCGCGTCGGACCGAGCAGTGTGGCTGCGAGGCCCACGATCACCGGCTTGGATTTCGGCAGCGGTTCTTCCACTGCATAGAGACGCGACGTGACGCGCTCGATATTGCCGTCCACCGGCATGCATTGGCGGCCGAAGGCAATCGCGGCGATGGCCGATGCCGTATAGGGCCCGATGCCCGGCAGCGCGCGCAGGCCGTCCTCGGTATCCGGAAAGACGCCGCCATGGTCGCGCAGCACGGTGACGGCGCAGGCGTGGAGATTGCGCGCGCGGGAGTAATAGCCGAGCCCGGCCCACATCCTGAGCACATCGTCCTGCGAGGCGCTGCCGAGATCGCTGACCGTGGGCCAGCGCGCCAGGAACTTGGCGAAATACGGCCCGACCGCCTGCACGGTGGTCTGCTGCAGCATGATTTCCGACAGCCAGACCCGATAGGGATCGATGCCCTCGCCGGGCAATGGCCGCCACGGCAACCTGCGGCGATGCTTGTCATACCAGGCGAGCAATTGGGCCGGACGCTTCGCGGCCGCGCTTTCCCCGCTATCCCGTGCGGAAGGTTTCTTTCGTCGGGTGGCGGCGGCTGATAGACTCATGCTGACCATGTATCCAAAAGCATCGTTCATGAACAAGCCCGGCCCGATATCCGCCAAGCCGCTCTCCGTCCTGCTCGGCGGGGTGTTTGCCGATGCCTATGCCAAACAGGGCTTTGCCTCGCGCGAGCTGGTGACACGCTGGGCCGAAATCGCCGGCCAGCAGGTAGCGAATTTCTCGGAGCCCTTGAAGATCCAGTGGCCGCGCCCTGTGGAAGGCCAGCCGCAGGAGCCTGCGACATTGATCCTGCGCGTCGAAGGCCCGATGGCGCTGGAGATCCAGCATTCGTCGGATGCGATCCTGCAGAGGGTGAACCGCTTTTTCGGCTGGAACGCGGTCGGCAAGATCGCGCTGCGCCAGGCGCCGCTGTCACGGCCGCAGCCTCGCCGCACCGTGAAGCCGCCGGATGCCAAGGCGATCGCCAAGGTCGCGGAAACGCTGCCCGAGGTCGAGGACGACGCCTTGCGCGAGGCGCTGGCGCGGCTCGGCGCCTCGATCAAGCGAAGTTGAGGCTTTCCAGCTCGCCCGGAACCGGCGCGTGCTTGCCACATTTGTGGTTTCAAGTTAGCGAAGCGAACCTTGTCCCGGCGTCCGCCGCCGCTTTGGAGCATTCCTTTGATCATCACGCGCCGTGACTTCACCGCCGCCCTTGCCCTGACCGGCGCCGCAGCAGCCATCGGCCTGTCGCCGCTGCAGCTGATCTCCGAGGCATTCGCGCAGAACGCCGTCGACGTCGCCAAGCCGGTGTCGCTGCCCGACATGGCGCTCGGCCCGAAGGATGCCGCCGTCACCGTCACCGAGTATGCCTCGATGACCTGCCCGCATTGCGCGGCTTTCACCGAGCAGGTGTTTCCGAAGATCAAGGAAGCCTTCATCGACACCAACAAGATCCGCTTCGTGTTCCGCGAATTCCCGCTCGACATCAAGGCCGCCGCCGGCTCGATGCTGGCGCGCTGCATCGCCAAGGAAGATTCGGGCAAGTACTTCGCCGTCATCGATATGCTGTTCAAGCAGCAGAACGACTGGGTGATGAAGGACACCGCCGCGACCCTGACCCGCATCGGCAAGCAGGCCGGCCTCAGCCAGCAGGCCGTGGAAGAATGCCTGAAGGACCAGGCGCTGCTCGACAAGATCGCCGCCGACCAGAAATATGCCAATGAAGTGCTGAAGGTGAACTCGACGCCGACCTTCTTCATCAATGGCGAGATGCTGAAGGGCGAGCAGTCGTTCGAGGAATTCTCCAAGAAGATCACCCCGCTGCTGAAGAGCTGAGGTCTTCTTGTCCCTCCCCCGTTTTTGCGCGGGGAGGGATTCCTGAACGCCCGAGCCCTTTCATGACCCCGACCTTCCTCAACTACGCCGCCCTCGGCTGTGCCATCGTGCTGGAGACCATCGGCACGGCGCTGCTGGCGCAGTCGCAGCAGTTCACGAAGCTCTGGCCGACGTTCGGCATGGCCGTCTGCTACATCCTGTCGCTCTATTTCCTGTCCCATGCGCTGAAGGTGATGCCGGTCGGGATCGCCTATGCGATCTGGAGCGGACTCGGCATCGTGCTGATTTCGGCGGTGAGCTATTTCGCGTTCCGGCAGGCGCTCGATCTCGCCGCCATTATCGGCATCGGCTTCATCCTGACCGGCGTGGTCATCGTCAACGCGTTCTCGGCCAGCGCGTCGCATTAGCGCCCTGCCGCGCCATCGTGTTCTCTGATTCTTCTTCTTCGCTTCAAACAGACAAGCTCTCGCAGTCTCGCGGCGCTTGCGCGTCCGAGGTGTGAGCAGTCCCCCTCCTGAAACATGAGGGGCGGCGGCGCGCCATCAGGCGCAAAGGGTGGTGTGTGTCGCGATCCGCTCCACCGGAACGCCGGCAAGCTGCAACCGCGCAACGCCTTGAGGGCGCGCCACCGCGACGTCTTTTTAGCTGAGGGACCGTTCTTCCGGGTAAAGGGCAGAGCTCCGCACTCCGCTTATCCCGACGATTTCGCGCCGTTCACCAATACCACGTCCAGCCAGCATGAGTGGCAGAGCCCCGTAGTGGGCCCGGACGGTGACCCTAAGCCTCCCGAGTGTGCGGGGTACGTCACCCCACACCCGCAGGCGCCGCATCCTGTCCCACCTCAAGACGCCTCATGAAGCGCCCCTCGCGAACCGGACAGGATTTGATTATAATCTTATAGGAAAACTGTCAAGCGCCCGCCGCGCATTTTTTCGATGCCGGATGCAACTGAAGCCGCGCTCAAACGTTCACGTAGTTCACCCAAAAGAATAGTTCAGTTCCCCTCGTCCAACCCGATGAGACTTGCCCCATGCCGACACGCGCCAGCCACCTGCCGCATTATGTCGAGCGCACCGCGCTTCAGAAACTGCGCGATACGCCGGGCCTGCTTGCGCCGCATTTGATGCCTGCCGGGCCGAAGACCCTGTCCAAGATGGTTGAAAAGACCTGGATCGCGCTCCAGGCCGGCTCGCTGGTGCGTTATTGCATCACGCCCGAAGGCGAAGCCGCGCTGAAGGCCAAAATCCCGATGCCGCACAGCGCACAGACTCACGCCCGCTGACACCCTGCGATAGCACCCCTGCGATAGCAGCCCTGTGATAGCCTGCGATAGCAGACCGACGATAGGCGCCCGGCGATAGCCGCGCCACGCGCCCGCCGGATCTTAACGGATGACGCACTTGCGGATTAACCCTGATTCCAGGTGTAAACGCGCATTAAGGAACGCTTAAGCGCCATCTCCGCATTCTCGTCCCATTAGCGTAAGGGGCGTATCATGTTTGAAAATTTCATCTGCGAGATCATCGGCCTGGCATTTCTCGGCCTCTGCATCGCCGTACTCGGCGCACCGCAGCAGCGTCGTCCGAATGGATATGCGCGGGACGTGTGAGGCGATTACGGAAACGCTAAACTGCATGCTTCGACGCGGCGGTCGGTACCCCCCTAGATTTTTAATTGTCGCAGCCGCGTGCTCTTGAGCGGGAGCTCGAACATCGCACCGCCCTGAACAGTCGCGCAGACGGTTTCGATATTTGACCAAAGAGCCAGAATACGTTCCATTTGTTTGGTGACCGGGGCCTTATAGAGCCCCTCCGACAAAAAGAAGCCGATCAGATTGGAATTTCGGAACGCGTGATACTCGGCTCGATTTCTTGTTATGCGCCGATCACCCGAAATGACGATCCATTGCCCTTCTGCGCTCAGCTCAGAAATCCAATCGATATCGCTTGTATCTCTCGCGAACTTCTGAGCGAGGAATGTGATATCATGTTGTCTCTTGAAAAGTTCGTTGAATGCGCGAGCCATCGCAGGTGACATGTTATGGTCAAAGAAGACCTTCACGCAGCCAATGAATGTTCAAACTTCATAGCATCTCGAACAACAGAGCTGGACACATCGAACAAATGTGTCACTCGCTCTATCGAGCCTTCGGCTTTGACAGCGTCTGCTAACACTACAGTCGGCACGCCATAGTTCGCTGCGATTGGCTGACCGAACGCACGCTGGGGATCGATGACGATGCTTGGTTTTCCGTCAAACGGGCGCCAGCGAGTCACGATATCATCAGACAGATCGAGATCCCTAAAGGTCCGGTCGATCAACTTCTTGATGACGTACTGCTTCTTCTTCAGATCAAGAACCTCAGCTTCTCCCGAGCGACGCAAACTCTCCAGATAGATGGAACGGCCATCGGTCTGAAACCGGCGCGTGGAAAAGGGTCTCGGATCGTTCGCACATTCACGCGCATAGTCGAGGCAATTGCGCACCGTGATGATGCTCAGTCCGTGATCGATAAAGGTCTTGATCACGCGCAGTTCGATCAAATCGCGGAAGCCGAGCTCGATGTGATGATCATACGAAGGAAGCTGCGGTGACCACAGCGGCGGCATAGTGACCGTGGTATCACCCCGCTTATAGGTATAACCACCCAGCCAGCGTCGAATGTTCAGCGGCGGAATTTTGAGCAAACGCGCAGCCTCCGGAACAGTGTAAAATCCCGTTCCGAGCAGAGAGGTGTTCTTATTTGGGGCGGTTTGCAGCATGGTCCAATCCTAAGCGGAAGAACGCTATTCGGCTACACTTTCCAGATCCCCTCCAAAACAAGCCCTTTTTCACGCCCTCCCCCACCTATCCCCCGCAAAACCCTTGGGAAAAGCGGGGTTCAGCGGTTGCGCGACTGCCCTCGTCTCGCCATTGTCCGAGCCAATGAGAGCCGCGACCAGCGAGTCTCCGTCCGCGCGGCAGCTGCATTTATGCTATTGTTCGTGCTGGGGGATTCGCGCTCTGCCGGGGCTTTTTGAATAAAGTGGCCCGTCGGCTAACCAGAGTACCGTATCCATGAAACTCACGCGCCTGCGCCTGCACGGATTCAAGTCGTTCGTCGAACCGACCGACTTCATGATCGAGCCCGGTCTGACCGGCGTCGTCGGCCCCAATGGCTGCGGCAAGTCCAATCTGGTGGAAGCGCTGCGCTGGGCGATGGGCGAAACCTCGCACAAGTCGCTGCGCGCCGCCGATATGGACGCGGTGATCTTCGCCGGATCGGGCAACCGCGCCTCGCGCAACCACGCCGAAGTGGTGATGACGATCGACAATACCGATCGCACGGCGCCGGCCATGGTCAATGACGCCGAAATTCTTGAAATCTCCCGCCGCATCGAGCGCGAAGCCGGTTCGCAATACCGCATCAACGGCCGCGACGTGCGCGCTCGCGACGTGCAGATCCTGTTTGCCGACGCCGCCACCGGCGCGCGTTCGCCCGCCCTCGTTCACCAGGGCAAGATCGGTGAAATCATCCAGGCGAAGCCCGAGCAGCGCCGCCGCGTGCTGGAAGACGCCGCCGGCGTCGCCGGCCTGCATGCGCGCCGCCACGAGGCCGAACTGCGCCTGAAGGCCGCCGAAACCAACCTCACCCGCGTCGAGGACGTGATCGGCCAGCTCTCCGGCCAGATGGAAGGCCTGAAGAAGCAGGCCCGCCAGGCGATCCGCTACCGCGAAGTCGCCGGCAAGGTGCGCAAGGCCGAGGCCATGCTGTTTCACCTGCGCTGGCTGCAGGCGCATCAGGACAATGCCGAAGCCGCAACCCTGCACGACCAGTATGTCCGCGATCTCGCCGAACGCACCCGTGAGCAGGGCGAAGCCGCGCGCATCCAGGCGATCCGCGCCAGTGAATTGCCCGCGCTGCGCGAGGCCGAAGCCGCCGCCGCGGCCGGGCTGCAGCGCCTGACCAATGCCCGCGACATGCTCGACCGCGAGGAAGAGCGCGCCAAGGAGCGCGCCGCCGAGCTCGACCGTCGCCTGACGCAGTTCGAGAGCGATGTCGCGCGCGAGATGAAGCAGTCGGAAGACGCTGAATTCGCGCTGCTGCGGCTCGACGAAGAAGACGCGATGCTCAAGGAAGAGATCATGCAGCGCGTCGAGCTGCGTGGCGGCGTCGATGACCGCGTCTCCGAGGCCGAGGCCGTGCTGGCCGCCGCCGAGCGCACCTTCACCGAACTTACCACCGCCCATGCGGACATGACCGCCAAGCGCAACCAGCTGCAGTCCAACGTCCGCAGCCAGGCCGATCGGCTTGCGCGTCTGGGCCAGGAAATCGCCAGCGTCGAGGCCGAGATCGAGGCGTTGACGGCGCAGACATCGGGCTTCGGCGATCTGGACGAACTCGCAGCCCTGATGGAGACCTCGCAGGAAATCCTGCTGCAGGCCGAAGGCAACGTGGCCGACAACGAGGCCGCCCATATCGCGGCCCGGCAGACGCTGGAAGCCTCGCGCGCGCCGCTCAACGACGCCGACCGCAAGGTGCAGCGGCTCGAGACCGAAGCCCGCACGATTTCGAAGATCCTCAATGGCGAAACCAAGAACCTGTGGCCGCCGATCATCGATGGCGTCAGCGTCACCAAGGGCTATGAAAAGGCGCTCGGCGCCGTGCTCGGCGACGATCTCGACGCGCCGGTCGATCCCTCGGCGCCGATGCGCTGGACCAATGCCGGCGATCACGCCAACGATCCCGCGCTGCCTGCGGGCGTCGAGTCGCTGGCCTCGCATGTCAATGCGCCGGCCGAACTCGCACGCCGCCTGAAGCAGATCGGCGTCGTCTCCAAGGATCAGGGCGCAGCCCTCGTCTCGCAGTTGCAGACCGGCCAGCGGCTGGTGTCGCTGGAAGGCGACGTCTGGCGCTGGGACGGTTTCGTGGCCGGTGCGCATGCGCCGACCGGCGCTGCCCGCCGTCTCGCCGAGCGCGCCCGCCTGACCGATATCGAAGCCGATCTGGAAAACGCCAAGATCGACGCCATTGCCAAGCGCGAAGCGCTGGAAAGCGCCGAACAGGCACTGAAGTCCGCGGCCTCGGCCGAGGGCGCATCGCGCGACGCGCTGCGCAATGCCCGCCGCGACGTCGACCAGGCCCGCGAGCGCCATGCCAATGCCGAGCGCGAGATCAACCGCCATGCGGCCCGCCGCGCGACGCTGACCGAAGCGCAGTCGCGCCTCTCCAACGATCGCATGGAAGCGGAAGCGGCGCATGAGAGCGCGCATGCCGCGCTGGAATATCTGCCGGAAAGCTCCGACGCCGAAGCCCAGCTCGCCACCGTGCGCGGCGAGATCGAAGGCCATCGCCGCGGTGCCGCCCAGGTGCGCGCCGAAGCGCAGGCACTGGCCCGCGAGGCCGAACTCGCCGACCGCCGCCTGCAGGCGATCATCGCCGAGCGTACCGACTGGGCGAACCGCAAGACCTCCGCCGCCTCGCAGATCGAAACGGTTGCCGCCCGCGTCGCCGAAGTGACCCGCGAACGCGCCGAACTCGAAGACGCCCCGGCGCTCTATCTGCAGAAGCGCCGCGCGCTGATCTCGGAAGTCGAGAGCGCCGAACAGGCGCGCCAGCTCGCCGCCAACGCACTCGCCTCGGCCGAAAACGCCATGCGCGAGACCGACCGCGATGCCCGCGGGTCGCTGGAGGCTCTCTCGGCCGCGCGCGAAGCCTGCGCCCGCACCGAGGAGCGCATGGAAAGCGGCAAGCGCCGCCTGGAGGACATCGAGCGCGAAATCCGCGACATGCTCGAAGTCGAACCGGAAGGCGTCGCGGCCCTCGCCGAAGTCCGTCAGGACGATACGCTGCCGCCGCTGGCCGATATCGAAGCGGACTTGGAAAAGCTGCGCCGCGACCGCGAGCGTCTCGGCGCCGTCAACCTGCGCGCCGAGGAAGAGCTCAACGAAGTCGAAGGCACGCATAACGGCCTCGCCACCGAGCGCGACGACCTCGTCGAAGCCATCAAGAAGCTGCGCACCGGCATCCAGAGCCTCAACAAGGAAGCCCGCGAACGGCTGATGACCTCGTTCGACATCGTCAACGGCCACTTCAAGCGCATGTTCGTCGAACTGTTCGGCGGCGGCGAAGCCGAGCTGAAGCTGATCGAGAGTGACGATCCGCTCGAAGCCGGTCTCGAAATCGTCGCCAAGCCGCCCGGCAAGAAGCCGCAGACCCTGTCGCTGCTGTCAGGTGGTGAGCAGGCCCTGACCGCGCTGGCGCTGATCTTCGCGGTGTTCTTGACCAACCCGTCGCCGATCTGCGTGCTGGACGAAGTCGACGCGCCGCTCGACGACCACAACGTGGAGCGCTTCTGCAGCCTGCTGCATGAAATGTGCGCCTCGACCGAAACGCGCTTCATCACCATCACGCACAACCCGATCACCATGGCGCGCATGCACCGCCTGTACGGCGTGACGATGGCTGAGCGCGGCGTGTCGCAGCTGGTCTCGGTGGATCTCGAAAACGCAGTGAAGATCCTCGATCAGGAAGTGGCGTAAGCTTCTTCGTAATTAAAACGCTGACGGCCGCGTAATCCCTCCCCCCGTGCGAAGCGAAGCTTCGCTAGGCGGGGAGGGTCGGCCGAACGAAGTGGAGGCCGGGGTGGGGGTGCCCCACACGCCGCTGAGTATGTGGCACCCCCACCCGACCGCGCTACGCGCGGCCACCCTCCCCGCAAGGGGGAGGGATAAGAAAGGGCGCGCTTAAGTTATGACCGCACCCGATCTCCCCGCCGAACTCACCGCGGCCCTCAACGCCCGCCTGCACGGCTTCTCGCGCAATGACGCGGCTGCGCGCTCCGATGCAATCTCGCAGACCTATCGCTCTGGCGGCGGCTCGACGACCATCCGTAGCGAGAGCGACGCGTTGGCCTATGCGCTCGCCCGCATGCCGGCGACCTATGCGGCGGTCATCGCCAGCCTCAATGCGCTGCAGGAGACACGACCGGACTTCGCACCGATCACGCTGCTCGATTGCGGCGCCGGACCGGGAACGGCGACATGGGCCTGCGCCGAAGCCTTCGCGTCGCTCAATGCGTTCACACTGCTCGATGCCAATCCCGCTCTGCGCACGCTTGCGCTCGGTCTGGCGCAGGACAGCCACCGCATCCCCGCGATGAACTACACGCTCGGCGACGCTGCCGCGACAATCGCCAATGCCCCATCCGCCGATCTCGTCATCGCGAGCTATGTCATCAACGAACTCAACGATCTCGCGCGGACAAAACTCGTCGCGGCGATGTGGACGAAGACCAATGATACGCTTGTTATCGTCGAGCCCGGCACGCCGTCGGGCTATCAACGCATCCTCGATGCGCGTGCGCAGCTCATCAAGAACGGCGCGCATGTGATTGCGCCCTGCCCGCATGACGATGCATGCCCGCTGGTGAAGCCGGACTGGTGCCACTTCAGCCAGCGGCTGCAGCGCTCCCGTGTGCATAAACAACTCAAATCCGCAGAACTTCCCTATGAGGACGAGAAATTTATTTACGTCGCGCTGTCGCGTGCGCCGATCGCGCAGCGGCCGTCGCGCGTGCTTGCGCAACCGGTAACGACAAAGATCGAAATCACGGCAAAACTCTGCACAAATGCAGGCGTCATCGCCGCAAACGCACCACGCCGCGACAAGGCGAAGTATGCAAAGTTCCGCAAGCTCGACTGGGGCGATGCGGTTTTCGATTCACCGACATCATCCGCGGAATAATTCTCTACGGCGAGCGTTTGTTCTCCTGACGCGACTGCGTCGCCCAATCATCAGGAGTAACGCTGCAATGACCAAATCATTCGCCGCCCTCGCGGCTCTGACTCTCATGCTCGCCTCAAGCGCCGCCTCGGCGCAGATGCTGAAGACCGCCGACACCGCCAAGGGAAAGACCTTCGTCGATGCCAAGGGCATGACGCTCTACACCTTCGACAAGGACGCCGGCGGCAAGTCGATGTGCAACGGTCCCTGCGCCGAAAACTGGCCGCCGCTGTTCGCGGTGGACGATGCCAAGCCGAGCGCCGACATGACCATCGTCGTGCGCGACGACGGCAAGAAGATGTGGGCCTATAAAGGCAAGCCGCTCTACACTTTCAAGAAGGACACCGCCGCCGGCGACACCAATGGCGACGGATTTTTGAACGGCGCCTGGCATATGGCGAAGCCGTAAGCGGCTTCTGCGCTGGAACGACCCGCTAGTCGCGAGATTGCGGCTAGCTCACTGCAAGGCCCCTCACCCGACCGGCTTCGCTGCGCTTCGCCGGTCGACCTCTCCCCGCAAAGAGCGGGGCGAGGTTAAGGAAGGTGGCGCCGTGCTTACCTCTCCCCGCTCTGCGCGGGGAGAGGTCGACATGCGCGCGTAGCGCGGATGTCGGGTGAGGGGCATGGCACCGCCCTCACCTACATTCGGTATTTGCGAATCTCGTTTTCCTGCGGATAGCCCGCTCTCAGAACGAATGCCGGATGCGGCCCATCACCTGATGCGCGACGGCATCATTGCTGCCGACGATCGCATCATAGTTCACTGACAGTACCGTGAGCGGTGCCAGTCTGCCGGACAGGCCGGCACCGATCACGCCGCGATCGCGCAGTGCGCTGCCCGTCGCGGTGATGAACGAGCCCGGCAGTGTCGTATCGGCGAAGCTCGCATTGATGCCGCGCACGCCGTCGCTGAATTCATGCAGCCAGGCGAGCCGCAATTCCGGCGTCAGCACGCCGCCATTCAGTGCGTAGTCATAGGCGAAGCGTGCGCCGACGCTCGAGCGCAGCGATTCCGAACTGTCCGAGCCGACCACCAGCGCCGCAGCGCCGCCGCGTTCGGCGAAGCCGTCGGTCATCACCCGCGTATATTGCAGGCCGATCTCCGGCGTGACGACCCAGCCGCTGACGCGCAGATCGGTGCCGACCGTGCCGCGGATCGCATAGTGATCGCCGCTGAACGCCGCGGTGTTCGCCGTGCCGACCGCCACGCGCGTGGTGTCGTAATCGCTGAAGCCATAGAGGCCCATGGCGGTCGCGAACCAGCCGGGCGCCTGATAGGTGCCATAGCCGCCGATGGTACCCGTCGAGATCTTGGTGTGGCTGCCGACATTATCGATATCGCCGCGGGTCAGCGCGTAGCCGCCGAACACGCCGGCGACGAGGCTGTCGGTGATGCGCCGGTCGTAGCCGGCGAGCACGTTGACGGTGTTCGACTTGAAGCCCGGCGCGTCAGTTCGTGCGCCTTCGCGGGCGAAGCTGGCGCCCGACGTGATGAACAGGCCCTGTTCGGCAGCGACGGCGACCGGGCGCAGACCGGGCAGAGCCTTGGTCACCGGCGCATAGGCCATCGCATCGGCCGCATTGCCGCCCCAGCCGGCATCGGCCAGCGCAGAACTTGCGCTGCCGGGGAATGACGTCACCGCGGCCAGCGCACGATCGGCACTGAAATTCTTGTCGAACATGCCGCCATCGAACATCGCCAGCGCGTTGCCGACACCGGACATGTCGGTGCCGAGGCCGCCGAGGCGGTTCTGCGTCAGGTGTTGGCCGACCAGCGAGGTTGTCTGGAACGCGTCATTCATGGTCATGCGGCCGAGGCCCTGATAGGCCGCGGGCGTGAGCTGCGCCAAGGCCGCGCCGACATCCGCCGAGCTTGCAACGCTGTCGAGCAGGTTGACCACCGAACTGCTGGTGGCGTTGGCCGGCAGATTATCGAACAGCGAGGCGACGCCGAGCGAGCCCGCGCTGGCAAAGGACGCGAACGAAGACGACGTTCCGGTGATCACCTCGAATGACGTATAGAGTGTACCGCCGATATTCACGGTCTGACCGGCCTGCAGTGCGGCGCGCTTGGCGTCGGTGAGGCCCGCTTTGTTGTAGTTCAGCGTATCCGTACCAACGCCGCCATCGACCAGACCGACGATGCGCGAGCCCTTCATGATGTTGACGGTGTCGTTGCCGCCTTCCATGTTCACGGCGCGGCCGGTGTTGCCGATGATGGTGCCGTAATTGGTCAGCACGTCGGCGCCTTCGCCCATCTGGATGGCCGAGCCGTCGCCACGGATGAAGCGGGCGGAGCCGGCAGCATAGGTCACGCCGTTCAGTGTACCGTTGGCAGGATCAACACTGCCGTTCTGCAATAGGACAATGCCGTTCGGATCCGGGATGACGCCGTTGCCGATGATGGTGCCGTAATTGACGATCGTGTCATTGTTGATCGCCGGCGTCGCCGTGCTCTTGTTCTCCAGCCGGATCGCAAAGCCGTTTTGGCCGATGATCGTGCCGCCGGCATTATTGGTGATCGTGGTGGACTCAACGCCACTTCGGCTGTTATCCGCATTGGAGTCATTGTTGACGACGATGCCGTACGACGCGCCGCTGATCATCCCAAAATTGTCGATCGTGTCGCCACCGATCGAGATGCCTTCACTGTTATTGGCACGACCTCCGCTATCGAAGCCGCCTGCGCCGGTACCTTCAATAATACCGTAGTTGGTGATGGTTGCCTTGAAATCGATATCGACGCCGTCGCCATCGCCATCGATCGATGCAACGCCGACATTCGTGAAGATGTTTCCAGCGCCGGCATATGCGCCAGTGATGCGACCGTAGTTGGTCACCTTACCGGTACCGTCGGTGCCAACACCCGAGCCATTGCGACCGGTGATCGTCCCGTAATTGTTCACGGTGATGTCCGTATCGGCGGTGATGCCGTGCCGCGCGCCAGAGATTAGCGCGCCCGAATAATTGTTGACGACAACGCCGGTGCGAGAATTGTCGATGCCGTCGGCAGAACCGCTCGAGGTGTTGGTGCCGTAACTGCGAATGATCCCGTAGTTCTCAACGAGACTACCCTGGCCGGTGCGGATCGCGTCGTCGGTGAGCGCTTCGATCACACCGGTAGCGCGGTTGATGATCGTCGAGGATACCCCTGTCGCCGCGATGGCGCGCACGTCGATCGCCTGTCCGAGGCCGGTGTAGCCGGTGCCGCCTGCCTGAATCAGGCCCGCATTGTCGATCATGACAATGCTGCCGGCGCTGAGCGCCGTGTTGATCCGGAGAGCATCGTTCTGCGAGGCTCGCAAGATCGCACCTATATTGTTGAGGAAGGTGATGACCCGGCTGGTGCCACCACCTGTCATATCTATCGCACGGCCTGTGCTGGTGTTCTCGATGATACCTGAGTTGGTCACGACGATGCTGGTGCCGGTCAGGCCGATATTCGCTGTGCCGGAGGTGGAGCGCAGCGTCCCGCCCGCAGCAACCGTGCCGGTCTCTCCGTCCGCCAAGGTCTTCGTGGCCGTGTCGGTAGTGCCAGATGGCACCGTGAACGATGCCGCCTCCGCCGCCATCGGCGCGAACAGCGCCGCCACAACCACACCCATCGCAATCCGGCTCGCGCCGTTACGCCATTCCAACATCAGAAATCCCCAGCCCCGAAAGTTAGGGTTTCATTAGGTTTTGCGCATGACGGTTGGATGACGAATAGCGCACAAGCGCTAACCCGCAGGCGATCTGCTGACGTCTCCTATCGACTGATGCAACATCGCAACGGTGCAGACCGACAATATCTCCTTTCAAAGTTGTAGCAGAGGGGCACAAAGGGCGGGGCGCGATGGAGGGCGTCTTTGAACGTATTCCATCCCCGCTGCGACCAATCCGTGCCGCGACATGCCTGCGGCCCCTGCTCTGTGGCCGCATGATCGGCTAGGCTTTGGGTTTGATGGTTTCTTTTGGGGGTTCTTACATGTCGACCGGCTGGATCGTTCTTGGCGTCATCGTTGTCCTGATTGTCCTGGCATTTGCTGCCTATAACCGGCTGGTGGCGCTGAGCCAGCGGGTCAACCAGTCCTTTGCCGATATCGACGTGCAGCTCAAGCAGCGCCACGACCTGATCCCGAACCTGATCGAGACCGTAAAGGGCTATGCGGCGCATGAGCGCGGCACGCTGGACGACGTCATCAAGGCGCGCAATTCGGCGATGAACGCACAGGGGCCGGCGCAGGTCGGCGCCGCCGAGAACCAGCTCTCCGGCGCGCTCGGCCGGCTGATTGCACTCAGCGAGGCCTATCCGGACCTCAAGGCCAATGCGAATTTCCAGCAGCTGCAGACCGAGCTCTCGGACATCGAAAACAAGATCGCCGCCTCGCGCCGGTTCTTCAACAATGCCGTGTCCGAATACAACACCGGCATCCAGCAGATGCCCGCGGCTTTGTTCGCCGGCACCTTCGGCTTCCATTCGAAGGAGTTCTTCGATCTCGGCGAGACCCGCAAGGAGGTCGAAGCCGTGCCGCAGGTCAAGTTCTGATCCTCAGACCAGAACACATGCCCCTCCCCGTCATTGCGAGCGCAGCGAAGCAATCCAGAAAGCTACAAGCGAAGACTGGATTGCTTCGTCGCAAGAGCTCCTCGCAATGACGGCTGATAGTGAATCCTAGGACTGCATCATGGCCGCCTATGGTCTCTATACGCATATTGCCTCGAACAAGACGCGTTCGATTCTGCTGCTCGCAGGGCTGTTCCTGCTGATCTACGTCATGGTGTTCGCCGGCGCCCTGATCGGCGAGGTGGCCGTTAACAGCAACGGCTCGGTCGCCTATTACATCAATGCTGCAACACGCGACCTGATCAAGGCGTTGCCCTTCGCCACCATCGGCGCGGTGCTGTGGATCGTCATCGCCTATTTCGGTCATCAAAAGATGATCGACAGCATCACCGGCAGCGAAAGCGTGACGCGGCAGGAGCAGCCGCGGCTCTATAACCTCCTTGAAAACCTCTGCATCTCGCGCGGCATTCCGATGCCGAAGCTGAAGGTGATGGACTCTGATGCGCTGAACGCCTTCGCCACCGGCCTCAACCCGCGGCAATATTCCGTCACGGTCACGACGGGCCTCCTGCGCGCGCTCAACGATGACGAGATGGAAGCGGTGCTCGGCCACGAGCTGACGCATATCCGCAACGGCGACGTGCAACTGATGGTGGTTGCCGTGATTATCGCCGGCGTGGTCGGCTTTGCGGCTGAACTGTTCTTCCGGATATTCATAAATTCCGGCTTCCGCTTCGGCGGCAGCCGATCGTCGCGATCGTCTTCCTCGTCTGACAGCGACAGCAAGGGCTCCGGCGGCGGTGCGGTGTTCGTGATCATCATCGCCGTGGCGCTGATCGCGCTGGCCTGGGCGCTGTCGCTGGTGGTGCGCTTCGCGCTGTCGCGCTCGCGTGAATTGCTGGCCGACGCAGGTTCGGTGGAGCTGACCAAGAATCCCGACGCCATGATCTCGGCGCTGCGCAAGATCGAGAATCGCGGCGAACTGCCCGGCGCGACATCGGCCGTCATGGAGATGTGCATCGACAATCCCCGCGAGGGTTTTGCCGACCTGTTCGCGACGCATCCGTCGGTGGATTCGCGGGTCGCGGCACTGGTGAAATTCGCCGGAGGACATGATCCCGGCCGGATGGCGCTGCCGTCCGATATGGACGCGCCCGGAGAGGCCGACGACACGTCGCCGCTGCCACCGCGCTCCGGCCCATGGAGCAACGGCAAATCGCCTACAGGCAGCGCGCAGGAGCCGTTACAAGGCCCCTGGGGTCGCCACGCCTAGCTTGCTTAGTTGGTGGATTTGCGCAGTTCGAGCGCTTCGGTCTTTTCCGGTTCTGGCGTCTTGGCAATTTCCTTAGACGGCTCGGACTTGATCGATCCGACGGCGTCGATCTTGCTGCTCTCGACCCGCGGGGTCGAGACGCGGGTCACCGTGTTGTCGGCGCCAGCGGAAGCATCGGCCGAACGGGTGGTCGACGGCGCGCGCAGCGAACGCGGGGCCGACAGCGAGCGCGCCATCAGCATCTGGCCGCGGCCGCCCTGATGGCGGAAATCGCAATAGGCGAAGCCCATGCCGGAGACCGAGCCGCGGAACGAGCGCTCGTCATTCTTGTTGAGATTGAAACACGGTTCGAACGGGATGCCCTTGATCGAGGCGCAGATGGCTTCGCCGCGGACCTGAAGCGTATTGCCCGGCAGGCGCATGTTGCGCGCCGGACCGGAGCCCGAAAACTGGACAGCGCCCGCCGCGCCGCCATCGTCGAACACGCGGCCTGCGCCGCGGGTGCCGTCGAAACAGGTAAAGGCAAAGACTTTGCCGGCAACAAACTTGCGGGCCTCTTCGGCCGTCATCGACCCAGCCAGCGCGGGGGTCGCCACCGTGGCGGCAAGCACCGCTCCCAACACATAACGCGCAACCATAGGATACTCCGAACAACCGAGCGCGGATGACCGCCTGATGTCTTTACCCGCTGCTTACCATACCAACCGTGGCAACAATGGAGCAGGTTGGTTGGTAAAGTCTGAACGTCGTTAGCCGATCTTTACCACGATTCGCCCGCGGACCTGCCCGGCCAGCACCTTGGCGCCGGCGTCGATCACTTGGTCCAGCGGAATTTCCTGAGTAATTTCAGCGAGTTTTGTGTGATCCAGATCGGTCGCCAGCCGTGCCCAGGCCTGCTGCCGCAGCTCGATCGGGCACATGACAGAATCGATGCCGAGAAGACACACGCCGCGTAAAATGAAGGGTGCAACCGAAGATGGCAGGTCCATGCCGGCCGCGAGACCGCAGGCGGCGACGGCGCCGCGATATTTCGTCATCGACAGGAGATTCGCCAGGGTGGTCGAACCGACGCTGTCGATGCCGCCCGCCCAGCGCTCCTTGGCCAGCGGTTTGGCCGGGCCGGACAGCTCGTTGCGGTCGATGATCTCGCTGGCGCCGAGGCCCTTGAGATAACCCTCCTCCGAGGTCCGGCCAGTCGAGGCGATGACCTGGTAGCCGAGCTTCGACAGCACGGCGATCGCCACCGAGCCGACGCCGCCAGCGGCCCCCGTCACGACGATCGGCCCATCGGCGGGCTTCAGCCCGTGCTTCTCCAGCGCCAGTACGCTGAGCATTGCGGTGTAGCCGGCCGTGCCGACCGCCATGGCGTCGCGGGTGGTCATGCCGGCCGGCAGCCGCACCAGCCAGTCGCCTTTGACGCGGGTCTTTTCGGCATAGGCGCCAAGATGGGTTTCGCCCATGCCCCAGCCATTGCCGATCACCTTATCGCCGGGCTTCCAGTTCGGATTGGATGAGGCTTCCACCGTGCCGGCGAAATCGATGCCGGCGATCATGGGAAAACGCCTCACCACCGGCGCCTTGCCGGTGACGGCGAGGCCGTCCTTGTAATTCACCGTGGACCATTCGACCCGCACGGTGACGTCGCCGTCCATCAATTCGGATTCGTCGAACTGCGTCAGCGCAACCGTGGTGCCTTTGTCAGCCTTGTCGATGCGGACAGCCTTGAACGTTCCCAACACGCCACTCCCGAGTTTTTGCTTGTGATTTCCGTTGCCGAATTATGCCGCGCCGTTGCGGGAAACACCACCCGCGCCAGCCGGGCAGGAGCTCTGCAGCCCTGCCCGGCCATAGCGGCATAACGCGGCGATCAGGCGGCCAGTTGCCGAGTCGCAGCAATATTGGCGATGGTGGTCGCACAGGCCGTCGCCGCCTCGGTGCCCTTCACAACGAAATGCTCGCGGAAGAAGCGCAGGTGCTCGGCGTGCTCATGGAAATGCTGCGGCGTCAGCACCGCCGAGATCACCGGCACTTCGCTGTCGAGCTGCACCCGCATCAACCCGTTGATCACAGCGTCAGAGACGAATTCATGGCGATAGATTCCGCCATCGACGATGAGCCCGGTGGCAACGATCGCCACATAGCGGCCGGTGCGCGCCAGCAATTTGGCCTGCAGCGGAATTTCGAAGGCGCCGGGCACCTCGAAGACATCGATCTGACTGTCAGGCACACCATGCCGTGCAAGTTCGGCGACAAAACCGACATGGCATTGATCGACGATATCCTTGTGCCAGCACGACTGGATGAAGGCGATCCGCCCGGTCGATGGTGCAAGATTTACGGAAGTGGAAGTTTTGAAGTTCATCACAGGCTGATTCATGGATGCTCTCGCGGTTTGAGACCAGAATCAGGACGTACGGTCACACGCCGAGCATCCGCCAAGGCGGACTCCCTGCGCATACCCGTTCTCTTTCATCCGGACTATGACCGTCGGCTCCGGCATCGCACCAGATCTGCTGACCCTGACGGTGTAACCCGTCAGGCGCTCGCGGGCTTCCGGGCTTGCGCCCGATTACCGCCGGTGGGGATTTTCACCCCGCCCTGAGAACGAAGGCCGCTCCGGTTGGAACGGCCGATGTCAATTTTCATCGCTGGAGGCCAGCGAGTCAACGCCGGGAAATGCAGATCACGCCGGCTGTGCGACCGGACGCTTCACCGGCTCTTCCACGATCGGCAGGTTGATCAATGCCGACAGCACACCGAACAGCACCGACAGCCACCACACCGGCGTGTAGGAGCCGAACTTGTCGAACACGACACCGCCCAGCCACGCGCCGAGGAAGCCACCGACCTGATGGCTGAAGAAGGCAAAGCCATACAGCGTGGCCAGCCAGCGCGTGCCGAACATCAGCGACACCAAGCTCGATGTCGGTGGCACGGTGGAGAGCCA
The DNA here is from genome assembly GCF_900108575.1 of Tardiphaga sp. OK245. Taxonomy (NCBI): domain Bacteria; kingdom Pseudomonadati; phylum Pseudomonadota; class Alphaproteobacteria; order Hyphomicrobiales; family Nitrobacteraceae; genus Tardiphaga; species Tardiphaga sp. OK245. The sequence continues at coordinate 641,614 of NZ_FNWZ01000004.1, forward strand.
GGCAAGCCCGCTGATGGCGCCGAACACGAGCGCCGAGGTGGTGGTCAGCGGCAGCATGATGAAGGCTACCGTCGCGAGCGCGCGGGTGAAGTAGATGAAGGAGAGGATGTAGCGCTTCGGCAGCTTGCCCTGCACATAACCGACCGTCAGCGAGCCGATGATGTTGAACAGGCCGATGATGGCAATCACCCAGCCGCCCACAGCGGCTGGCAAGCCGCGATCGACCAGATAGGCCGGCAGATGCATGGTGATGAAAGCGAGTTGGAAGCCACAGGTGAAGAAGCCCAGTACCAGCAGCACATAGGAGCGATGGCCAAAGGCTTCCGTGAGTGCGCTCTTGAACGACTGCTTCTGCGCCACCGGCGCGTCGGCGGATGCGCCACTCGCGGTCGGCGTCGCCAAGGCGAGCGACAACGGGATCACCAGCAACATCAGCACCGCGAACACGGTGAGCGTCGCCTGCCAGCCGGTGTTGTCGATCATCGCCACTGTGAAAGGCGCAAAGATGAACTGGCCGAACGACCCTGCGGCGGTCCCGGCGCCGAGCGCGATGCCGCGCCATTCCGGCGGCACCAGTTTGCCGAAGGCGGACAGCACCAGATTGAACGAGCAACCCGACAGGCCAAAACCGATCAGCAGTCCAGCGCTGATATTCAGCTCGAGCGGTGTCGAGGAATAGCGCATCATCAGCAAACCAGCCGCATAGAGGAAGGCGCCGATGCAGATTACGCGCACGCTGCCGAACTTGTCGGCGACGGCGCCGGCGAAAGGCTGGCCGATGCCCCAGAGCAGGTTTTGCACGGCGAAGGCGAGCGCGAAAACGTCACGACCCCAGCCGAACTCCTGGCTGAAAGGCTGCATGAAGAAGCCGACGCTCGAACGCGGCCCGAAGGTCAGCATGCCGATCAGCGATCCGCAGATGATGATCACCAGCGGCGTACGCCAGCCAAAACCAGATGCCGGGCGCGTCGCGCCGTCAATTGCCGCCATGTCGTTTCCCCGGATCAAATTCGGATTGAAAATTCAGCCGGCCCAAGAGCACAAGCCCGGTCCGGATTGGACGGGAGATTAATGCATTCGCATGGAAATCCCAATGGCGATGATGGGGATTTCGGGGGATGCATTGCTGGGATGCAGGGCCACGCAGACGTCGTCACAGCTCAGGGTCGGGATAACATTCTGCGGAATCCGGAATGAAAAGAGCGATGCCGGGCATGGCATCGCTCTTGGCAGGCTCGGAGGTAAAGTCGTGGCTGCTACGGCTTGATTTCGGAGAGCTTGGCGGAGATTTCCGCCGTCTGCGCCGCCGTGCCCCAGCTTGGTGCTTCGCTGCCGTCGCCCCAGTTACGTGGGCGATAGAAGGAATGCACGCCGGTCTTGTACATCTTCTTCATCTCGCGGACCCAGGACGGGTGCACCCAATAGGCATGGTAATGTGTGGACTTCGCGACTTCCGGCAGCCAGATCCGGCCGTCCAGCGTCGCCTTCGCGATCTTGCGGGCGCGCTCCCACATATCCGGCTCTTTCACGACATCCGGAATGCCGTCGCAGGCGAAGGTGAATTGGCAGGCCAGGCGGCGATGCTTGTTCTGATAGACGACGCCGCAGACGGTTGTCGGATAGAAGCCGGAGAACACGCGATTCATCACCACCTGCGCCACCGCCATCTGGCCGCGCACCGCTTCGCCGCGGGCCTCGAAGTAGATGGCTTCCGTCAGACATTTTTCCTGCTTGCCGCGGGTCTGCTCGGTGAGGCCCATACGTTCGGCCGGCGTCTTCGCACGCTGATTGGCGCTGTTGACCTCGCCCTTGCCGGCAACGCTTTCGCCGCCGTCGGTCGGGTTGATCGCGACATTCGGCACCACCGTCGTAGCCTTCATGTCCGGGTCGAGGCTTGATCCCGGCATGGCAATACCCGGCACGACTGTGCCTGGCATTACGATGGTTGGCTCTTCGCCGGGCTGCCAGCGTTCCATTGTCTCGACCGATGCGCCAAGCGACGAACTTCCGAAAAACAGGCTCGCGGTCTTCACCGAGAAGCCGTCCTTGGCCGGCGCCGGCTCGACGGGGATCACCGCCGCATCGGTCTTGGCGTCCTCGGTGGGCTGCACGGACTGCGATGCGTCGTATTGCGCAAGCGGTGGGGCACGCAGCGCTTCATCGAGCTCTGGATCGAGCGGGGCATGCTGCGCGGATGGCAGTGCATCGACGGTCTTCGCGCCAATCACCGATCTGTTGTCGTCGAAAGAGTCCTGTCTGGCCGGCTCATCTGGCGCCACGGTCTCCGGCGTGCGGATGGCGAGGCGATCGCCCTTCAGCGAGCGATCCACTTTTGGAAAATCTGCAGCTTCATAGCGGCGGGGCGGTTGCGCCAACGGATTGCGGGTCAGTGCACCGGTGATGTCAGTCAGCGCTCCGCTGGCGGCGATGCCGGAATTGTCGAGGCTGGCGAGTTGCAAGGTGGGATTGCGCGAGGCCGTGCCCATCGGGCGGCCGAACGAGAATGTCGCAACCTGGATGGAGGAGACGGCGGGCGCGAACACGCGCTTCTGCCAGCGTTCGGTCACGCCCGGCTGGCGAGCCAGCAGCGAGGCGATGTCCTGATAGCCAGATTCTGTCGGGGCCAATGCGAAAACGCAGAGACCGAAGCCGAAGAACGCGCCACGCGCGCCCTTCGGCCGGTTACGCAGTACTAACATCGATACGCTCACGCAACGCTTACACCAGCATCGCCCTGCACGGCGCTAATCTGCACATCCGTACATTTCGATCTATTTCGTTGGTACGGAATCAAAGTTGCCGCGGAGTTAATCGGCGATGCAACGACGCCACACGCAAGCTGTACGAGCGCAGCGCAAAATCATTCGAAAGCCTTGGTAAACCGCGGCTCCACAAAAGTAGTAAACATCGCGTTGACAAAGATGATGAAGAGAAATTCGCGGATGCGTGAAAATGTTTGCGAGTTCCATTCCGACGCACGAACAAACACGGCATGAGGCACGCAATAAAAATGGCCGGGGAACTCCCCGGCCATTTTTCAGATCATGAAATCAGCGAAGCACTTACGCTTGGCTGGAAATTTCCTTGCCGAGCGCAGCCTGTGCGGCAGCGAGACGCGCGATCGGCACGCGATAGGGCGAGCACGACACGTAGTCGAGGCCGATCTCATGGCAGAAGGCTACCGATGCCGGATCGCCGCCGTGCTCGCCGCAGATACCAACCTTGATATCGGGGCGAGTCTTGCGGCCACGCGCGACACCGATCTTCACCAGTTCGCCGACGCCGCTGCGGTCGACCGTGATGAACGGATCGACGGGCAGAATGCCCTTGGCGATATAAGTACCGAGGAAGCTTGCGGCGTCGTCACGGCTGATGCCGAAGGTCGTCTGCGTGAGATCGTTGGTACCGAATGAGAAGAACTCGGCGGTCTCGGCAATCTCGCCGGCCAGCAGACAGGCACGCGGCAGTTCGATCATGGTACCGACCGAATAGTTCAGCTTGCCGCCGGTCTCCTTCATCACCGACACCGCAGTGGCATCGATGCGCGCCTTGATGAGATCGAACTCCATCTTGGTGACGATCAGCGGCACCATGACTTCGAGGCCGACCTGTTCGCCAGTGCGCTTGCCCGCTTCGATCGCGGCTTCGAACAGCGCGCGCGCCTGCATCTCGGCGATTTCCGGATAGGCGATCGCGATGCGTACGCCGCGGAAGCCGAGCATCGGATTGAACTCGGCGAGATCACGCGCACGGTCCGCAAGCTTGCGCGGATCGGTGCCCATGACACGCGCCACTTCCTCGACTTCGCCCTGGGTGTGCGGCAGGAATTCGTGCAGCGGCGGATCGAGCAGACGGATCGTGACGGGCAGGCCCTTCATGATCTCGAACAGTTCGACGAAGTCGGCGCGCTGCATCGGCAGCAGCTTGGCGAGCGCGGCGCGGCGGGCCTGCTCGTCTTCGGCGAGGATCATCTCACGCACGGTGCGGATGCGGGTCTCTTCGAAGAACATGTGCTCGGTGCGGCACAGGCCGATGCCTTCAGCGCCGTACTTGATGGCGGTGCGGGCATCTTCCGGCGTGTCGCCATTGACGCGGACCTTGAGCTTGCGGACCTTGTCGGCCCAGCCCATCAGCGTTGCGAATTCGCCCGACAATTCCGGCTCGATCATCGGCATGCGGCCGGACAGCACATGGCCAACCGAACCGTCGATGGTGATGACGTCGCCCGCCTTGAACACGCGGCCACCGATGCTCATGGTGCCGCGGCCGTAGTCGACGCGGACGGTGCCACAGCCGGAGACGCAGGGCTTGCCCATGCCGCGCGCGACCACCGCCGCATGCGAGGTCATGCCGCCGCGGGTGGTAAGAATGCCTTCGGCAGCGTGCATGCCGTGAATGTCTTCCGGCGAGGTTTCGACGCGAACAAGAATAACCTTCTTGCCGTCGGCCTGCAGCTTGGCGGCTTCGTCCGACGAGAACACGATCTCGCCCGATGCGGCGCCCGGCGATGCCGGAAGGCCGGTGGCGATGACGTCGCGATTGGCTGATGGATCGATGGTCGGATGCAGGAGCTGATCCAGCGACGCCGGATCGATGCGCGATACCGCATCCTTCTGCGAGATCACGCCTTCATTGGCGAGTTCGACCGCGATGCGGATCGACGCCTTGGCAGTACGCTTGCCGTTGCGGGTCTGCAGCATCCAGAGCCGGCCCTGCTCGACCGTGAACTCCATGTCCTGCATGTCGCGGTAGTGCTTCTCGAGCTGGGTGTAGATGCGCGTCAATTCCTTGAACGCCTCCGGCATCGCCGCTTCCATCGACGCCTTGTCCGAACCGCTCTCGATCCGTGCGTCTTCGGTGATGTCCTGCGGCGTGCGGATGCCCGCCACCACGTCTTCACCCTGCGCGTTGATCAGGAATTCGCCATACAGCTTACTCTCGCCGGTCGACGGGTTGCGCGTGAACGCAACGCCGGTGGCCGAGGTCTCGCCCATATTGCCGAACACCATGGCCTGCACGCTGACGGCGGTGCCCCACGACTCCGGGATATCGTGCAGGCGGCGATAGGTCACCGCGCGGGTATTCATCCAGGATGAGAACACGGCGCCGACGGCGCCCCAGAGCTGCTCATGCGGATCCTGCGGGAAGTCCTTCCCCGTTTCGCGCGCGACGGCTTCCTTGTACTGGCCGACAAGCTTGACCCAGTCGTCACCATCGAGATCGGTGTCGAGCGTGTAGCCCTTGTTGTCCTTGTAGGTGTCGAGAATGTCCTCGAAGTGATGATGCTCGAAGCCGAGCACCACGTCGGAATACATGGTGATGAAGCGGCGATAGCTGTCATAGGCGAAACGCTTGTCGCCCGACAGTTCGGCCAGCGCTTCCACCGTGGTGTCGTTGAGACCGAGATTGAGGACCGTATCCATCATGCCCGGCATCGAGGCGCGGGCGCCGGAGCGCACCGAAACCAGCAGCGGGTTTTTCTCGTCGCCGAAGCCCTTGCCGGTGATCTTGCCGACAGCCTCGAGCGCCTTCTCCACCTGCGACTGCAATTCCTTCGGATAGGATTTGCCGTTCGCGTAGAAATAGGTGCAGACCGAGGTCGGAATGGTGAAGCCGGGAGGCACCGGCAGGCCCAGATTGGCCATTTCGGCGAGGTTCGCGCCCTTGCCGCCGAGCAGGTCGCGCAGGCCAGCCTTGCCCTCGGCCTTGCCGCCGCCGAACGAATAAACCCACTTGCCGGCCTTGATGACGTCAGTCACCGGCTTGCTGGTGGCCTTCTTGACGGCCTTGGTCGCCGAAGTCTTGGCTGTAGAAGATTTGGCTACAACCGCCTTCTTGGATGCGGGAGCCTTTGCAACAGGCTTCGGAGCAACCTTTGCTTTCACAGCCGTTTTGGCCTTCGCCGCGGATTTTGCTGCAGGTTTTGCAGCTGACTTCTTAAGCGCCTTGCGGGCCACCGAAGCTACTTTGGGCGCAGCCTTGGACAACTTTGACTTCGCAGGGGCTTTCTTGGACTTCGAGGCGGTTTTGGCCATGGTTCTCAATCAATCCGCGAGAGGAAACGACAGGGAAATGTGCCGCGTTACACCACGTTTCAGGGACGTGGCGCAAGCAGCCCGGAGGTACCGCTGTAGGTAACGGCCGTGTCGAAATTTAGCCGATCTTCAACATCCTGAAGACGCCGAGTCCGGCCAGTCCGACGAAGATCAGATAGATCGCCACCACCAGATTGAGAAACCGCGGCATGATCAAAATCAGAACGCCAGCGATAAGCGCGACAATCGGCTGGATGTGAGCTGCCGTGATGACCATGAAGTGTCTCCGTGAGGGAATCGATTCGGGTGCGATGCGCCGCGGGGATTTAGCAGCATAAAGACGCCCTGCCCATCAATGGGTTCCCGCATACCTGCCTGCAGTGCATCAAAAACCAGCAATTGCGCGTGGAAAATTCCGGAACGATCGCTGGCGGCATGCATTGGCCGACGGTGAATAAACCAAACCAGGCTGGATGGCACAGACCGGCGCGGCAAGCCGGACATCGTTCACGAAGGAGACGATCATGCGAAACAAACTTATTGCAGCAGCGGCCCTTTTCGGCGCCCTCGGCGCACCGCTGGCCGTGCAGGCTCAGGGCGTCACCGTCGGTGTATCCGGGGGCGATCGCGTCATCGTCGACAACAACGATCCCGATGGCATCACTGTGCAGGAGCGTCCGGCATTCCGTGAGTATGTGGTGCGCGAACGCGTGCCTACCTTCACCGTGCCCGATCGCATCGTCGTCGGCACCACGCTCCCTGAAGCCGGCGTGACCTATTACGACGTGCCGCAGACGGTCGCGACGACGCCGTATCGCTACACGGTGGTGAATGGTCAGACAGTGCTGGTGGAGCCGCGCTCGCGCCGCATCGTGCAGGTCGTCGACTAGCACGTCACGTTGAAAGAAGATTCGTTCGGGCGCCGCGAATGGCGACCGGGCGAAGAAGCCCCGCCCCGGTCATCCCCCACCGGGCGGGGCTTTTTTTGTTTGCGCATGACGCCACAAGCTCCGCCTCATGGTGAGGAGCGCGACTTCGCGCGTCTCGAACCATGAATGGGTGAGCGCCGGCGTTTGCAGCCATCCTTCGAGACGCGGCGAAGATGCCGCTCCTCAGGATGAGGACGGAGTGTTGCAGCACCTTCCTGTATCGACGCTTATCCGCTCTTCAGCAGCGACAGAATGTGGTTGGTCGACTTGTAGCTCGCCACGGCGTTGTCGCGGAAACTCGGCGTCCAGTTGGATGCGGTCCGCTCCTCATCGCTCATCGCCGAATAGGTATTGAGAATGCCGAGGCTGAACTGGCTGGGATCGCCGCTCTTCTGGCTTGCCTGCAACGCCTCGAGAATACTGGTGCGATTGCGTGAATCGAGCACCTGTTTGGCGGCAAAGCTCTCTTCCTTCGAGAACAGACCATCCTGATTGAGCGAGATCGCCGAGAGCGAACGATTGTCGACGGCGGAGAAATCCGCGAGCTGGCCGGTCTTGCGGCGGCTGTCATAAACGAGTTCGCCCTTGCCCGCTTCGAGCGCCGCCTTGGCCTGCGCATCCAGCGCCGCACGCACGCTCTTCGCAACGGTGGCGATGTCCTGCACGGGCGTCGTTGTATCGGGCTGCGCGAGATAGGCTGCGACCGGATCGTTGGCGATGCCTGAAGGCGCCTTGGTCGGTGTCTGCTCGGTCGCCTGAATGCCCTTCAGCACGGCCTCGCGCTGCGCGGACCAGGCCGCCGAGGCTTTCTCCTCGCTGCCCGCGGCATCGAGATAATCCAGCGCCGCCTTGTAGATGCCGCTGAAATCGCCGGTGAGCTTGGCCGTACCCGCGGCAGGCGCCAGCGCTGCGTTGAAACGATTGCCCAGTTCGGCTTGGGCGACCTTCTGCTCGTCGGCGGTGAAGGTGCCGCCATTGTTGGTGGCCATGGCGTAGAGCGAACGGCGATCCAGCGTCGAGAGATCGATGGTCAGCTTGCCGTTGGCATCCAGCGGCCCCGTCGCTTTCGCGGCCACATATTGGGCCGCCAGCTTCGCCCTGAGATCCGTGACGACGGTCGCGATATCCTTGTCGGAGCCGGAGCTCGCAAGCTTCGCCCGCGCCGCATCCGACAGCGTCAGATTGGTCGCCGCGTCCGACGAAGACGACGATGCGCTCTCATTGCTGTTGAGCGCATTGGCCAGCGACGGCTGGGCGGTGGCGGCGGCTCGCGCATAGGCCGAGCCGTAATTGGCATAGGGATTGAGGCCGGTATTGACCGAGGTCATGGGCGATCCTTGGGCAGTCCTGCCCGCGCTGGGAAGCGACGGTTAAGAAACCGTTACGGAACCGGACCATTTCAAGGGATGGTTAATGAAGGGTAAATGTTTCGGGAGATTGCTGGAAATATCGCGTCAGCCGACGACTGCCGCGCCCTCGGTTCCATCTCCGTCATGCCCGGCCTCGTGCCGGGTATCCACGCCTCGGCGACAGAGAAAGACGTGGATGGCCGGGTCAAGCCCGGCCATGACGTGGGGAGAGGCCCGTGTGTAAGCCTTAGTCTTGGATCTTCGAGAAATCCGCCACCGCACGCGTCGCCGCGCGGATCTCGTTCAGCAGCTTCAGACGATTTTCGCGGACCGCCGCGTCGTCGTCATTGACCTTCACTCTGTCGAAGAACGCATCCACCGCCGGCCGCAGCTTGGCCATGGCGGTCATCGCGCCGGCGAAGTCTTCCTTGGCAACAGCCGCGCTCGCTTCCGGACCGACCTCGGCAATCGCCCTGGCCAATGCCTTTTCTTCATCGAGCTTGAACAACGCAGCATCCGGCGCGCCGTCGAACTTGCGCTTGTCCTTCTTCTCCTCGATCGCGAGAATGTTGTTGGCACGCTTGGTGCCGGCCAACAGGTTCTTGCCGTCGTCGCTGTCGAGGAATTTACCGAGCGCCTCGACGCGGCGGACCACCATCAACAGGTCGTCCTGGCCGCCGAGCGCAAACACCGCATCGACGAGATCGTGACGCGCGCCTTGATCGCGAAGCTGGACTTTCAAGCGGTCGGCGAAGAAGGCGAGGAGGTCCGGAACAATCCGCCCGGCCACTGCACTAGTTTCCTCAAGCGATTTATGCCCGCCAAACACACGAGGGCTTAAGCCAACAGGCGTCACCGAACTCGCACGATCTACAATGATTGATCCACGTTCCATGGGGTCTTCGAAACCATCAATCGCAACTTTGAGAATGTTCGACAATTGGATTGGCAGTCCATTATCAAGCGTTAATCGTATGACGCCCAATGCTGCACGCCGGAGCGCGAACGGATCTTTTGACCCAGTTGGCTTTTCATTGATAACCCAAAACCCCACCAGAGTATCAAGCTTGTCAGCCAGCGCCACAGCGACACTGACGAGATCAGTCGGCACACGATCGGTCGGACCTTGCGGCTTGTAGTGATCCTCACTCGCGGCAGCGACGGCGGCGTCCTCGCCTTGCGCCAGCGCGTAGTACTTGCCCAGCAGGCCCTGCAGCTCGGGGAATTCACCGACCACTTCGGTGAGCAGATCGGTCTTTGCCAGCTTGGCTGCGCGCGCAGTCTTCGCAGCATCGGCGCCGACCAGCGGCGCGATCTCGCCAGCCAGCCTTTCGATACGTGCGATGCGCGCGGCCTGCGTGCCAAGCTTCTCGTGAAACACGATCTGATCGAATTTCGACAGCCGGTCTTCCAGCTTCGTCTTCAGATCCGTCTCGTAAAAGAACTTCGCATCCGACAGACGCGCACGGATGACGCGCTCGTTGCCGGCGATGATCGCGGTGCCGCCGTCACTCGCTTCGATATTGGCTGTTATCACGAACTTGTTGGTCAGCTTCTGGGTCTTAGGATCACGGACCACGAAGCACTTCTGATTGGCGCGGATGGTGGCGCGGATCACCTCGTCCGGGATCGACAAGAAGTCCTTGTCGAACGAGCCCATCAGCACCACAGGCCATTCGACCAGACCCGACACTTCGTCGAGCAGCGCGGGATCTTCGACCAGCTCAAAGCCCTGCGCGAATGTGAGCTGCCGCGCATCGGCGAGGATGATTTCCTTGCGGCGCTCGGGATCGAGCACGACCTTGGCGGCCTGCAGCTTCGCCACATAGTCGTCGAAGCGGCGCACCTGGATCGCATCAGGCGCGAGGAAGCGATGACCGTAGGTGGTCTGACCGACACTCACGCCGCTCAGGTCGAACTGCACTACTTCCGGTTCTTCGGTCTCGATTCCGAAGGTCGCGACGATGGAATGCAGCGGACGCACCCAGGTCAGCGCGCTGGATTTCGCGGAAGCCGCGCCCCAGCGCATCTGCTTCGGCCACGGAAAGGTGCGGATGATAATGGGGAGGATCTCGGCCAGCACGTCGACCGTCGGCTTGCCCGGCTTCTCGGTGAGCGCGATGTAGAAATCGCCCTTCGGGTCGCGCTGGATTTTTGCCTCATCCAACGACGCAAGACCGGTGGCTTTCAGAAAGCCCTGGATCGCGGCTTCGGCGCCGCCGACACGCGGTCCCTTGCGTTCCTGCTTGAGGTCCGACTGCCGTGCGGGAATGCCATGCACCGTGAGCGTCAGACGACGCGGCGTGGCGAAGGCCTTGGCGCCTTCATAAACGAGACCTTCGGCAACCAGACGATCGGTGACCATGCGACGCAGATCTTCCGCCGCCTTGGCCTGCATGCGGGCGGGGATTTCTTCAGAGAACAGTTCGAGGAGAAGATCAGGCATCAGGCAGCACTTCCGGCTTCGGTATGCACCCACGCTTCGCCGCAGGTCTTGGCGAGTTCGCGGACGCGCATGATGTAGCTCTGGCGCTCGGTGACCGAGATCACGCCGCGCGCATCGAGCAGATTGAAGACATGGCTGGCCTTGATGCACTGGTCATAGGCCGGCAGCGCCATCAGATGTTCTTCGCGCTTGTCGCTCTTCCAGCCGGCGTCGAGATACTTTTTGCAGGCGGCTTCGGCCATCTTGAACTGCTCGAACAGCATCGCGGTGTCGGCATGTTCGAAATTGTGCCGCGAATATTCCTGCTCCGCCTGCAGGAAGACGTCGCCATAGGTCACCTTGTCGGCGCCGTCGCGGCCGTTGAAGTTGAGATCGTAAACGCGGTCGACGCCCTGCACATACATTGCGAGGCGTTCGAGACCGTAAGTGAGCTCGCCGGCGACCGGCGCGCATTCGACGCCCGCGACCTGCTGGAAGTAGGTGAACTGGCTGACTTCCATGCCGTCGCACCAGCATTCCCAGCCGAGGCCCCAGGCGCCCAAAGTCGGGCTTTCCCAATCGTCCTCGACGAAGCGCACGTCATGCAGCGCGGTGTCGATGCCGATGGCTTTCAGCGACTGCAGATAGAGATCCTGCAGATTCGCCGGCGACGGCTTCATGATCACCTGGAACTGGTAATAATGCTGCAGCCGGTTCGGGTTCTCACCGTAACGGCCATCCTTCGGCCGGCGCGACGGCTGCACATAGGCGGCCTTCCAGGGCTTCGGCCCCAGCGCCCGCAAGGTCGTCGCGGGATGGAAGGTGCCGGCGCCCATTTCCATGTCGTAGGGCTGCAGGATCACGCAGCCCTGCTCGGCCCAAAACCGCTGCAGAGCGAGAATGAAGCCCTGGAACGAACGTTCCGGGCGCATGTGCGGAGACAGGGAGTCCATGGTGGTTTCTGGGCCGTTTTTCCGGGGATTCGCCAAGGGGATCAAGGCGGATCAAAGCGCGCGGACCGTATCGGCGCGGCCTTGCGGAATCAAGGCAATGCGGCCCGATTTGGCGGTAACCGACGGGTAACCGCGCCGGCACATCACCTGATCAGCAGGGTTAGTCGTTAAGTCCCGCGCACTATCCTGAATGGCATCGGTGGGAACGAACCCGGTCATCGGGACTTACCCCAGCGAAAGGCTCGAACGATCCAAGTCGCGCGGGCCGAAGACCTCCAAGTCTTAAGTTGTCCAAATCTCCAGGGCCGAGGGACCTCCAAGCCTGAAAGCCCAACTTTGTCGCCGGTCTCGAGGACGTGCCCCGTCCTCAGGCCGGCGCAAATGTTTTGGGGCCCGGTTTGCGGCGGCTAGCCCGGCCGATAGGCGCCGGTGACGGGATCGCGGCGCAGGGTCGGGACTTCCGTGGTCCCGCTGCGTTCAGCCACCCGCGCCTGGCGGGCTTCTTCCAACTCATGATTGATCCGCTTGGCGGTTCTGTAGGCCCAGCGGACAACGGCTGCGCTCCCAAGCGCGCCTGCAAGTGCGACCAGCGGCGGCATCTGTCGATTCCTGTCGTTCATCTCAAGCCCCCTGCGGATAGTCTCGCGCAAGTGCCGGATTCCTGCAATTGGCTTTTAAGCCACCAAATGCCGCGCAATACCGTCCTGCTAAAAGCCGTATTTGGACCACAGCGCGCGCGTCTCCAGCGCCGAGATCAGTTGATCCGGCAGTCCCGACAGGCCGTCGAGCGATAGCTGCGAGCCCGCGCCGGATTTGCGACCGAGCAGACCTGACAACATGCCGGATGGCTGCGCGATCACTGGCATCTGCACCTTGTCGCCATAGCGCGCGCGCAGCACCGAGCGCAGATCGCCAATGGCATCGCTGAGGCCCAGCGCGATGGATTTTTCACCGGCCCAGTATTCTCCGGAGAACAGCACATCCTCGGCGCCCTTCAGCCGGGCACCGCGGCTCTCCTTCACGAGATTGATGAAGATCGCGTGGATTTCGCGCTGAAGCGATTTCAGCCGCGCCACATCATCGGCATCTTCCGGCAGGAACGGATCGAGCATCGCCTTGTGCTCACCCGCGGTATAGAGACGCCGCTCGACACCGATCTTCTTGATCAGTTCCTGAAAACCGAAGGTGCCACCGACCACGCCGATCGAGCCGACGATCGACGACGGATCGACAAAAATTTCATCGCCCGCGCAGGCGATCATGTAACCGCCGGATGCAGCGACGTCCTCGACGAACACGAACACCGGTAGTTTCTTCTCCGCCGCGAGCTGGCGGATGCGCAGATAGATCTGCCGCGACTGCACCGGCGAGCCGCCCGGTGAATTGATCACCAGCGCAACAGCCTTGGCATTCTTCGTCGCAAATGCCTTGTCCAGCAGCCTCGCGACGCCCGCGAGCGACAATCCCGGCCGCAGCGGCGTGACGGCGCCGATCGTGCCGGACAGACGCACCACCGGAACGACTGCAGAGGCGCGACGGAAACGCGCAGGCAGCAGCCTTGTGATCGCCGCTTTTAAATTGGATTCGCTCATTCAAATTTCCTCGACATTAACCAACTTTTATCACGCTGCTGTCATTGAACCGAGAGACGCTTTCAGCGTTTGAAAACCATAACAGGCCTTGACGCCGCAGCGGGAGAAGACATGAAAATCTATCTGCTCATGCTGATCATCGGCACACTTCTGACGGCGATTCATTTCACGTCCGCGCCGCAGAAACGCTCCGAAACAGCTCCTCAATAAACCGACACGACTGCGGCATCGCCTAGAGCGATGTCGGAAGCGATGACCAAGGCAGAACCGCCTGCCCGGCCAGCACGCGCTGGATATGGAGATCAGGCGCGCCATTCGCATCCCGCAGAAAGATGCCCGGCTCAATTGCCGCAGGCGCACGGCCACCCTTTACAGCACGCACCAACACCCTGATCGCCGGCGCCTCCGCATCGCCATGCACCGGCATGATGGCGACGCTGCCGAAGCCGCGACCCAGCGCCGCCAGCACATCGGCCAATCCGTCCGCCCGCCAGATCAATGTCAGCACGCCGCCGGATTTCAGCAGCCGCCGCGCCGCGTGAATCCATGTCTGCAACGTGTCTTCCGTCGCGACATGGGCGATCTCGCGCGACTTGTTCGGCGAGGCGCGATGGCGCGCGGGATCGTTGAAGGGCGGATTCATCAGCACCGCGTCGGCGCTGTCTTGCGGTAGGCCTGCGGCAGCGAAAACATCGGCACTCGCGGCGATATCGAGCGTCACGACATCCGCCGCAATACCGTTTGCCGCAGCGTTTTCTCTCGCCAGTTCAGCCAGTTGCGGGTCGATCTCAACCAGTGTCAGGGATAGGCCGGGCACCCGCTTGGCGAGTGCCAGACCGGCCGTCCCCACGCCCGATCCGAAATCGACGACCTTGTGACCGGCTTGCGCTGACGTTGCGGCCGCCAGCAGGATCGCGTCATGGCCGGCGCGATGGCCGGACTTCGGCTGCCGCAGCCGCAATTGGCCACCCAGGAAGCCGTCCTCCGTGGTCACGATCGCGTCAGCCATCACATCAATCCTGCGGCCGCAGCTCGTGGGCCAGTCCGGCATCCGTCAGCACGCGGCGCGCCTGCAGATCATCGTCTTCATGCACCAGGATCCGGCGCGGAATGATGCCCAGCGATCCTTCGATCACGCTCATATTCTGGTCCAGCACCAGATGGTGGATATTCGCGCCGTCGAGCAGCGCGCCCACCGCCGAGACCAGCACCACATCGTTCGTCCGCATGATTTCGCGCAATTGGAGGTCGCTCCCTGCCAGTAACCGGGTGTGTATCTATGGGGAAGTCAAGGTTCCGATGCCCTTGCCGCGCCGCTGCGCAGTTTCTATTGTGCGGCCCGATATCGGTCGACGGCAATTCAGCAGATGGGGACACCTGTTTTCAACGTGAATTCGCCCTATTTGAATATAAGCGCTGCCAGTGCCTGCCTTTTTCATGGCCCGACGAAGCGCCCTTGTAATTCGGAGAGCCCAGCGTGGCGGTGATTGTTCCCTTCGAGAGTCACGCAACAGCGTCGATCGACCAGTTGGTCAGCCTTGTCGCCTCTGACATGGAGCGCGTCAATGCGACGATCCTGTCGCGGACCGGCTCGGAAGTCACCATGATCCCCGAGGTCGCCAACCACCTGATCTCCTCGGGCGGCAAGCGGCTGCGCCCGATGCTGACGCTCGCGATGGCCAACCTCACCGGCTACACCGGCGACGGCCATATCAAGCTCGCGGCGTCCGTCGAATTCATGCACACCGCGACGCTGTTGCATGACGACGTGGTCGACCAGAGCGAACTGCGCCGTGGCAAGCTGTCCGCGCGCATGCTGTGGGGCAACGAGGCCAGCGTACTTGTTGGCGACTTCCTGCTCGGCCAGGCCTTCCGCATGATGGTTGAAGTCGGCTCGCTGCGCGCGCTCGATATTCTATCCTCGGCTGCCGCCACCATTGCGGAGGGCGAAGTGATGCAGCTCGCCGCCGCCAAGAACACCGCCACCACCGAAGACGAATATCTCGCGGTCATCCGCGGCAAGACGGCCGAACTGTTTGCCGCCGCCTGCGAAGTCGGCCCGGTGATCGCCAACCGCCCGAAGGCCGAACAGACCGCGTGCCGTTCGGTCGGCATGAATCTCGGCATCGCCTTCCAGCTCATCGACGACGTGCTCGACTACGGCGGCAAGGCCGCCAAGCTCGGCAAGAATGTCGGCGACGATTTCCGCGAGGGCAAGATCACCCTGCCCGTGGTGCTCGCCTTCCGCCGTGGCAACGATGCCGAACGTGAATTCTGGATCAAGGCGCTGGAGCGCGGCGAGATCGGCGAAGGCGACCTCGATCACGCCATCGGCCTGATGACCAAGCACCGCGCACTGGAAGACACGATCAACCGCGCCCAGCATTACGGCGCCATGGCCGTCGACGCGCTGGCGCTGTTTCCGTCGTCACCGATGAAGACTGCACTGGAGCAGGTCGTCGCTTTCTGTTTGGCGCGTACGCACTAGAAAATCGTGACGCTCCCGATCACCCGACGGCGCGTGCTTTATCCCGCGCCGATTCGATGTCGCGAACCGGCGGTGCACCGAACATGCGACCATATTCCCGGGTGAATTGCGGCACGCTCTCATAACCGACGGCGAAGGCCGCGCTGCTCGCGGCCGCGCCTTCCCACAACATCAGCCGCCGCGCCTCGATCAGGCGCAACCGCTTCTGAAACTGCAGCGGCGTGAGTGACGTCACGCTGCGAAAATGCTGGTGGAATGACGACGGGCTCATGCCCGCAACATCCGCAAGACGCTCGACCAGCACCGGCCGCGCGAACTCGGTGCGCAACACCGCGACCGCGCGCGCGACACGTTGTGCGTGACTATCCGGCCAGCCAAGCCGTCGGATCGCCGGCCCGTGGCGACCAGCCAGCAGCCAGTAATGCATCTCCCGCACCAGCTGAGCGCGCAGCACCGGCAATGACGCCGGACGATCGAGCAAGCGCATCAGCCGCAACGCCGCGTCCGCAACTTCGGCATCGGTGGGCTCGACCCGGACACGCGCGAGATCGGCGCTTGGCTCCGCTTTCATCTCGACAACCAGTTCGGCGATCACGGCCAGATCAAGTTCGAACACCAGCGAGAGATAGGGCGCGGCAATGCTCGCCCGTGTGATTTGACTGACGATCGGAACATCGGCCGTGATGATCAGCGAATCCCCGGCGGCGAAGACAAAACTCTCCGTGCCCATGGTGACATGCTTGGTGCCCTGCACGACGAGGCAGATCAGCGGCTGGAAGATCGCGTGGATAATGTCGCTGGGTGTGGTTGCGCGCACGGCAGCAAGGCCGAGGATCGGCGTGGTCGCGATGCCGGCACTATCAGCATGGGTCTCTGTGTAACGGCGGACGGCATTGAGAAGCGTGGTCATGACGCTCAGCCTACATCATCGTAAATGCGCCAGCACATGATTTTGGAGGATTAGGCAAGGAACGTCGAGCTTCGGGCAACCAAGCCCGGTTCGCCGGGGCGATATCGGGATGGTCACACCACAGGAGCTGACCATGACCAAGATTACCCTCGTTACCGGCGCCAGCCGCGGGCTCGGCCGCAACACCGCTCTCAATATCGCCCGTCACGGCGGCGATGTCGTCCTCGCCTATCAAAGCCGCAGCGAAGACGCACAGGCTGTCGTCTCCGAAATCCAGCGCATGGGCCGCAAGGCGGTGGCGCTTCAGCTCGACACCGGGAAGGTGGCGGGCTTCGCGGATTTCGCCGAGCGTCTGCGGACAGCTCTGCGCGATACATGGTCCCGCGAGACATTCGATCATCTCGTGAACAATGCCGGGCATGGCGATTATGCGCTAATCGCCAATACCACCGAAGCGCAGTTCGACGGGCTGGTGAATGTCCATTTCAAGGGCGTGTTCTTCCTGACGCAGACACTGCTGCCACTGATCGCGGACGGCGGCCGCATCGTGAACCTGTCGTCCGGGCTGACCCGCATGTGCCTCCCCGGCTATGCTGCTTATGCCGCGATGAAGGGCGCCGTCGAGGTGATGACCATGTATATGGCGAAGGAACTGGGCAGCCGCCGGATCACCGTGAACACGGTCGCGCCCGGCGCAATCGAAACCGATTTCGGCGGCGGTGCCGTGCGTGACAATCCAGACATCAACAAGACGATCGCCGGCATGACCGCCCTTGGCCGCGTCGGCCTGCCCGACGATATCGGACCGATGATCGCGAGCCTGCTGTCGGAGGACAATCGCTGGGTGAACGCGCAGCGGATCGAGGTGTCGGGCGGACAGGGACTGTAGACAAAACAATCCCGGCGCTGACGAGCGGCGCCGGGATACGTCTCACATATTCAAATTGCTGGTCTGATTCTAAATCCGCGCGACCAATTCCTTGATCAGCGTCGTGATCCGCCCCGTCGGCGATTCCAGCTCTTTCATGATCGAGAAGTGATCAGCGCCCGGGATCTCCTCATAGCTCACCGGCAAACCGTACTTTGCCCGGTGCACGGCAAGGTCCGCCGTCTGCTGGCGCAGGATCGGCAATTCGCCGCCGCCAACCACCAGCGCGAGCGGCTTGTTCGGGCCGCCATCCTGCAGCAACGGCGACTGGCGCTTCGACATCGCCTCGTCGAGCTTGAGCTTCTCGTTGAGATAGGACGCGCGGATCGGTTCGAGATCGTAGATGCCGGAAATGGCGACGCCGCCCTTCACCTTCGGATGCGACAGCGTGGTCGAGGTGAGATGACCGCCGGCGGACCAGCCCGACACCACGATGCGGTTCGGATCGCCGCCGAGCGAGGGCAGCTTCTCCGCCAGCGCATCGACGCCGGCATGCATCTCGGCCACGATCTCCTCCAGCGTCGCGTCCGGCGCCAGTGTATAGCCGATCGCAGCGACGTTGATGCCGTGGGCGATGGGACCAGCAGCGAAGCAGGTGAAAAAATCCTTCGAGCGCATCTGCCAGTAGCCGCCATGGATCAGCAGCAGTGTCGGCCCGCCGTCGGCAGCCTTGATGAAATCGAACCTGTTGCGCTCGCGTGGACCGTAGGCGACGTCGAGATGCGCAGGGTACTTCGCCTTCATCGCGTCAGAGCGCTGGCCCCATCCGGCGGCGATGTCGGCGCTGCCCGCAACGGCAGTCGAGTTGTTCAGACCGGCATCGAGCTGCTCGCGTGACATCGCGCGCCAGTTGGAATCGCCGAAAGGCTTACTCATGGTTGCATCCCTGCATTGTGTGAGGCGACTTGGGTTAAGGAGATTTGGCCTACGAGTCCCATTTATCCAGAAAATGGTCTACACGGCTACGTCGGGATCGACATCCCAAGCATACGAATTGCTCTGCATCCGAAATTGGAGACGTGCGTGGCCTCTCAGCAAGATCTCATCAAAGCAACGGCCTGCGCCGTGGTCGATCAACTCAATGCCGGAACGGTAACGCCGCTCGACCTGCTGGACGCGCTGGAAGCCCGCATCAAGGACGTCGATGGCCAGGTCAACGCGCTGCCGATCCTGTGTTTCGATCGCGCCCGCGATCACGCGAAGGAATTGATGAAGAAGCCGCTCGGCGAACGCGGCATCCTTGCCGGCCTGCCGGTGCCGATCAAGGATCTCACCGCCGTCGCCGGCGTCCGCACCACACAGGGATCGCCGATCTACAAGGACGTTGTGCCGACCAAGTCCAACGTGCTGGTCGAACGCCTCGAAGAAAACGGCGGCGTGATCTATGCGAAATCCAACACGCCTGAATTCGGCGCGGGCGCCAATACGTTCAACGAAGTGTTCGGCGCGACGCTGAATCCGTGGGACCTGTCGAAGTCGGCCGCCGGCTCGTCCGGCGGCGCCGCGGCAGCACTTGCCAGCGGCACGGCGTGGATTGCCCATGGCTCCGACATGGGCGGTTCGCTGCGCAACCCCGCCAGCTTCTGTGGCATCGTTGGCCTGCGTCCGAGCGTCGGCCGCGTTGCGTCCACGCCCGCCGTGGCGCTCGCCCGGATGGTGAGCGTGCAGGGCCCGATGGCCCGCACCGTGGAAGACCTCGCGCTGATGCTCGACGCCATGAGCGGCGAACATCCTGCCGATCTGATCTCGCTGCCGAAACTGCCGACCTCATTCCGCTCCGCCGTGCGCGCCGGTACCAAGCCGAAGCGGATCGCCTATTCGCCGGATCTCGGCATCACCCCGGTCGACCCCGAAGTGGTCGCCATCACCCGCAAGGCAGCGATGGCATTCGCCGACGCCGGCGTGATCGTCGAGGAAGCGCATCCCGACCTGCGCGAAGCCCACGAATGCTTCCATGTGCTGCGCGCCTATGACTTCGCGATCTCGAAGCTCCAGCTGCTCCGCGACAAGCGCGATCAGCTGAAGCCGGAAGTGATCTGGAACATCGAGCAGGGCCTGAAGCTCACGGTCGATGACCTGGCGAAGGCGGAAGCGCAGCGTGTCACGCTGGCGGCACGTGCCTACGAGTTCTTCCAGACATACGACCTGCTGCTGTGCCCGGCGACCATCACGCCGCCGTTCCCGATCGAGCAGCGCTATCTCGCCGAATGCAACGGCACCAAATTCGATAACTACGTGCAGTGGCTGGGCATCGTCTATGCGATCACGCTGACCTGCTGCCCGGCGCTGTCGATGCCCTGCGGCTTCACCTCAAAGGGTCTGCCGGTCGGATTGCAGGTCGTCGGCCCGCCGCGCGGCGAAGCCTCACTGCTCGCCGGCGCACGCGTGCTGGAGGACATTCTGGGCCTGCGCGACTCCACGCCGATCGATCCGCGCCCGGCGAAGTAACGAAACTCCGCCCTCATACTCGCTCGTCCTGGCTGGCCCTGTGCCGGCCAGGACGACGCCTTTGGGCAGAGCCGCCCGGAGTACCGCTACCCTTCATAGACTTTTGTCTAAGCCACATTGTCGCATGTCGAGGCTAGTCATGTGCGGCCGCCGGGATGCAGGCATCGGCTGACAGAACGATCCTGCCAGCAGCAATGCATTCCGCGGCATTGGCTTTTCGTGCCGCGCGTGGCAACGGGACATTTCACTTCACGGAATACGAGGGTTCTACGTGGCAGATTCATTCGCACCGCCGGCGGACGGCAAACTCCATTTCGACGACGCCAAAAAACGCATCAAGGCGATCTTCATCGGCTCGATGGGCAATCTCGTCGAATGGTACGACTTCTACGCCTACACCGCCTTCGCCCTGTATTTCGCGCCGGCCTTCTTCCCGAACTCCGACCCCGTCGTTCAGCAGCTCAATGCGGCCGTGCTGTTCGCCGCCACCTTCCTGATGCGGCCACTCGGCGGCTGGCTGTTTGGCTATCTCGCCGACACCTATGGCCGTCGTATATCGCTGACGATCTCGGTCCTGTGCATGTGCTTCGGCTCGCTGATCATCGCCTGCACGCCGACCTACGCCACCATCGGCATCGCGGCACCGATCCTGCTCGCGCTCGCCCGCATCATCGAAGGCCTCAGCCTCGGCGGCGAATACGGCGCCAGCGCCACCTATCTCTCGGAAGTTGCCGATCCCAAGCATCGCGGTTTCTATTCGAGCTTCCAGTATGTCACGCTGATCGGCGGCCAGCTGACCGCGATCATCGTGCTCCTGCTGCTGCAGAAGGTGTTCCTCACCGAGCAGGAGCTGAAGGACTGGGGCTGGCGCATTCCGTTCGTGATCGGCGCTGGTCTTGCGGTCTTCACCGCCGTGATGCGTCGCGACATGCACGAGACTGACCAGTTCGTTGAAGCGAAGAAGCAGGCCAAGCCAATGGGTTCGCTGCGCGCGCTGATGGCCTATCCGCGCGAATTGCTGCTGGTTGTCGGCCTCACCGCCGGCGGCACCGCAGCGTTCTATACCTTCACCACCTACATGCAGACCTTCGTCAAGCTCTCGGTCGGCCTCACCGCGGACCAAACCACCACGGTGATCTTCGGCACGCTGATATTCGCCTGCCTGCTGCAGCCGATCTATGGCGCGATCTCCGACCGCATCGGCCGCAAGCCGCTGCTGATCTTCTTCGGCGTTGCCGGCACGCTGGCGACTGTTCCGATCCTCACCACGCTGCAGACCACCAAGTCGCCATTCACGGCGTTCCTGCTGATCTGCGGCGCCTGGGTGTTCGTCGCCGGCTATACCTCGATCAATGCGGTGGTGAAGGCCGAACTGTTCCCGACCAATATCCGTGCGCTGGGCGTCGGCGTGCCCTATGCGCTGACGGTGTCAATCTTCGGCGGTACGGCGCCGGCGATCGCGCTGTACTTCAAGCAGATCGGTCATGAACAGTGGTTCTACTATTATCTGTCGGGCATGATCTTCCTGTCGCTGCTGATTTACGCCACCATGCGCGACACCAAGCACAAGTCGGCGATGCACCGTCACGAGTGACGGTCAACGTCTAGCCAAGGAGCGTCAGCCATGACCGAGGATCACACCCCGCCGGAATCCAAGCTGACGCAGACCAAACAGCGCTGGGCGCGCGAAGGCCGGTTTATCACCGGCAAGATTGCGCGCCCGGACGACCAGCGGCTCCCACCCGGCCAGCACCTGACCCAGGACTGGCCGGTACTGGATCTGGGCATCACACCCGACATCCCCCGCGAGCGCTGGCGCCTCGATGTCTACGGTGCCGTCGAGACGCCGCTGTTCTGGGATTTCGGCCAGTTCAGCGCACAGCCGCAATCGACCTTCATCTCAGACATCCATTGCGTCACCACCTGGTCGCGTTACGACAACCAGTGGGAGGGTCTTTCGACCCGCGCGCTGCTCGATGCTTGCCAGCCGAAGCCGGACGCGCGCTTCGTGGTACTGGAATCCCATGACGGATACACCACGAACCTGTCATTGGAAGACTTCGCTGCCGAAGACGCACTGCTGGCACATTCGTGGCAGGGCTCCCCGATCGAGCGCGACCATGGCGGCCCGGTGCGCGTGATCGTGCCGCATCTGTATTTCTGGAAGAGCGCGAAGTGGCTGCAGCGCATCCACTTCGTCAGCGACGACAAGCCCGGCTATTGGGAAGTTCGCGGTTATCACAACCGCGGCGATCCGTGGCAGGAGCAACGGTATTCCGACGATTGACGACTGTGCGTTGATGGAATTCTATTTCAGCACTTCGCAAACGCTACGATGGTCCTGACGCATGATTCCCTCGGTGCGACAAGAGACTTTCGCCCACCAGCCGTCGAGCGACTCGCGATCGCAATGCAGCTTCACGCTCATGCCATCGGCAAATGCGATCCATTCGGCGAAGCGATGCGACGGCACGGCGATCACCACGGGGATATCGCTAGAGAGCGCGCGCTCGATCAGATAAGCGAGCCCCTTGCCCTCGCGCTCCTGCTTGCCGAACCGGTTGATGATCACGAGATCGGCGCCCTCGTCGATGGCGTCGGCAACCTGCGTGCCGGCATCGAGCAATTGTCCGACATCGAGCTTGCAGCCTTTTGCGCCGGGACCGAGATCCTGAAACAAGCGCACGTGTGCACCGGTGTGCAGCATGACCGCAGTCAGCTTCGGCACGTCGAATTCGCGATGCCCGAGTTGCACCAATCCGACGGCGCGAATACCCTGCTTGCTCAAATCCGCCGCGAAGGTGTGCAACACTGCGTCGGGATCCTGATCCTTGTCATAGACAAGCGCAGCCAGATCGCATTGGGCGTCGAACATTGCGAAGTTCCAGTTTAGACCACGGCGCGCCACGAGCGACCAAGGATCGATCGATCCTATTCCAGAATAGAGCCATTCGAAAGCGCGATCGGGGTGACCGTCACGATATATTTATCCGGATACAACGGTGATACCGCCGGCTTGACCGGTTAGAACCTGCGCTTCTTGCCGATATCGCCCTTCAGCGCCAGCAGCTCCTTGCGCGCGGCGGTGGCCGCAGCGCTTTCGATGCCACGATAGCGCTTGATGAGCGTAAGGCCGAATGGCGTGAGGAGAGCTCCGCCCCCATTCTTGCCGCCAGTCTGGCGCTCGACGGCAGGCTGCCCGCAGATCCGGTTGAGTTCATCCACCAGATCCCAGGCGCGCTTGTAGGACATCGCCATGGCGCGGCCGGCGGCCGAAATCGAACCGGTAGCGTGAATATGTTCGAGAAGCTGAATCTTGCCCGGTCCGATCCGTCCCTCGGGATCGAGGTCGATGCGGATACTGAGGACTGGCGCGGGCGAGCTGGCTGGCTTGGACATAGCCGAAGTCTACGTCCCCAGACGCAACCTTGCCAGTCCAACAATCAAGGAACGTTTCAGTGTTGGCGGCATTCGGGGCAAACGACTTCACCCTTGGTCACATGCGCGATGCCGCGACAAAACCATTTCCGGGCCATCGCGTGCAGCGGCCGCCGGGCCAGCTGGTAGATGAAATACACGTCGAGCATGATGAAATCGAATCCGTTTGTTCCAGCATAGATAAGGCGGCGCTCTGCAATCAGAACGCCGCCTTTCTCTTGTCAGCCATCTCTTTTTAGTTAGCCACGCAGCTTAGCCGTGAAGTTTCTTCGCGGTCTCGGCGATCGCCTTGCCCTGATAGCGGGCACCGGCCAGCTCGTTGGCCGAAGGCTGGCGGCTGCCGTCGCCACCGGTCAGGGTGGTGGCACCATAGGGCGAGCCGCCGGTGACTTCATCGAGCTTCATCTGGCCCTGGAAGCCGTAATCGAGGCCGACGATGGTCATGCCGAAATGCAGCAGGTTGGTGATGATCGAGAACAGCGTGGTTTCCTGGCCACCGTGCTGGGTCGCGGTCGCGGTGAAGGCGCCGCCGACCTTGCCATGCAGCGCGCCCTTCATCCACAGGCCACCGGCCTGATCGAGGAAGTTGGCCATCTGCGAGGACATGCGGCCGAAGCGGGTGCCGGTGCCGACGATGATCGCATCGTAATTGGCGAGATCGTCGATGGTCGCGATCGGGGCAGCCTGGTCCATCTTGTAGTAGGACGCCTTGGCGACTTCGGCAGGCACCAGTTCAGGCACGCGCTTGATATCGACAGTGGCGCCGGCTTCGCGGGCGCCTTCAGCGACGGCATTGGCCATCGCTTCGATATGGCCGTAAGCGGAATAATACAGAACGAGTACTTTGGTCATGGTCAGTCTCCGTTGGATTGGGGATGAATAGGTCGGGTTGATGATTGGTGGGCGCCGTCAGGCCGCGTCCACCAGAACGAGTTCGGAATCTTCCAGCGCGGTGATCGTGACGTTGGCTTCGTCACGGATGGCGACGCCGTCGCGGGCGTTGACGCGAATGCCGTTGATCTCGATCGCGCCGGCCGCCGGCACGAGATAGCCATTGCGCGAGCTACCCAGCGGATATTGCGCGGTCTCACCGGCCTTCAGCGTGGTTGCCAGCACCCGGGCGTCAGCCCGGATAGGCAGTGCCCCGGCGTCGTCCTTGAAGCCACTGGCAATGGTGACGAACTGGCCGGAGCGATCGGCCTTCGGGAACGGCTTGGCGCCCCAGCAAGGCTGGCCGCCCGTTTGTGTGGGCTCGATCCAGATCTGGAAGATCCGCGTGGTCGATGCCTCCAGATTGTATTCGGAGTGCCGGATGCCTGAGCCCGCACTCATCACCTGGACGTCGCCGGCCTCGGTGCGGCCCGTGTTGCCCAGACTGTCCTGATGCGTGATCGCGCCTTCGCGGACATAGGTGATGATTTCCATGTTGGAATGCGGATGAGCCGGGAAACCGGTGTTCGGCGCGATCTCGTCGTCGTTCCAGACGCGCAAGCTGCCATGGCCCATATTCTTGGGGTCGTAATGGCTGCCGAACGAGAAATGGTGCTTGGCCTTGAGCCAGCCGTGGTCGGCGCCGCCGAGTTTGTCGAAAGGTCTGAGGTCGATCATGACGAAATCTCCGTCGTTTGATGCATTTGCATCCTGGGCATCTGGATATGCCCTCTCAAATGGCGCATAAATAGAAATGATGGAAACTCATCGTTTCGGATTTTGAGATGCCCAAACTTCCCGATTTCGAAGCGCTGGCGATTTTCGCCAAGGTGGTCGAACTGCGGTCCTTTGCGGCGGCGGCGACCGAGCTGACCCTGTCCAAGGCCACCGTCTCCAAGGCGGTCGGTCGGCTCGAGGATCGCCTGGGCGCGCGGCTGTTCAACCGGACCTCACGGCGGTTGGCGCTGACCGACTCCGGCAAGACGCTGGCGGTGAAGGCCACGCAATTGCTGGCGGACGGCGAAGCGCTCGAGAACGAGGCGCTGGCGCAGTCGGCGACACCGCGCGGGCTGGTACGGCTGGCCGTGCCGATGACCTACGGCACCAATACGGTGGCGCCGCTACTGCCGGAATTTCTGGCACAGTATCCGGAGGTCTCCATCGACCTCAGCCTCAGCGACGCGACCGTCGATCTGATCGGCGAAGGTTTCGACGCCGCGATCCGCATCGCATCATTGCCGGATTCATCGTTGATCGCGCGGCGGCTGCGTCCGGTGAAGCGTTACATCGTGGCGGCGCCGTCCTATTTCGCGAAATACGGCCGGCCGACGCATCCCATGCATCTCGCCGACCACAAGTGCTTTGGCTACACCTATCTCTCGACGCCCGGCGTCTGGCACTTCACCAATGCGGCCGGCGAACAGGCCAACGTTCGGCCGGCCGGGCCGCTCCGCGTCAACAATGGCGAGGCGCTACTGCCTGCGCTGATCGCCGGATTGGGGATCAGCGACCTGCCGGATTTCATCGTCGGCGATGCATTGGCGAGCGGCGCGCTGGAAGCCGTGTTGCAGGACTGGTCGCAATCGTCGAGCGGTGTCTACCTCGTCACGCCACCGGGCGGTCCCCGCCCCGCCCGCGTCGAGGTGCTGCTGGAATTTCTTGCTGACAAACTCGCTGCCACCGGCAAGCGCGCGCGCAAGACATCGGGCTAGCTCACCTTCATCATCTGCCCGTAGATGCCGAAATACTGGTCGCGCATATTGGCGATATCGAATTCGGTGACGAAATCCTTCGCCGTCCTTGCGATCTTCGCGGCAAGCTCGGGCTGCGCCGCAAGCGCCGCGATCTTGTCGGCAAGATCCTCA
Organism: Tardiphaga sp. OK245; assembly: GCF_900108575.1. Lineage (NCBI taxonomy): Bacteria > Pseudomonadati > Pseudomonadota > Alphaproteobacteria > Hyphomicrobiales > Nitrobacteraceae > Tardiphaga > Tardiphaga sp. OK245. The sequence continues at coordinate 667,904 of NZ_FNWZ01000004.1, forward strand.
GCGGATCCGACCTTGAATTTGATACCGTTCGAGCCGTCCACCAGCAGTTCGGCCGGGCCATCGACATCCGCGGCGATGACAGGCAGGCCGACCGCCATGGCTTCGAGCAACACCAGTCCGAAACCTTCGAAACGCGATGGCAGGACGAAAATATCAGCCTCGTCCAGCGGACGGCGCACATCGGTACGCCCGCACAGGAAGCGAACACGATCAGCGACATTCTCGGCGATCGCCTGCGCCTTCAAACTCAGGAGGGTCGACTCGTCGCCCTCCGGTGGGCTGCCGACGAAATCGCAGCGAATGTCGAGCCCGCGCGCGACGCAGAGGCTGACCGCCTTGATCAGGATGTCCTGGCCCTTCTGCTTGGGATAGATGCGGGCGACATTGATCAGACGCAGAGCCGGTCCGAGGCGACGTTGCCGCGCCACCCTATCAAATGTCGCGAGCGGAATGCCGTTATGCACCTTGAACAGGCGCTTCAGTTTGACAGATTCACATTCACGCTCGACCGCAGCAGAGATCGCGATGTTCCAATCGACGAACCGCTGATGCAGCCGAAGCTTTACGCGGTCCCACGCGTTGACGAGGCCGGTATTGTGAATCGTGTAGCCGACGCTCATCGGACGATACAGTTTACTCAACATGGCGAAGTGCTTGGCGCCGCTGTCATGCGCATGGATGATACGAATATCGTGACGGCGGATGATGTTGAGTAAACTTAGAATGACACGTGGATTGCGATTCCCGGGTGGGCGCTTGAGGAAGTAGACCGGATGACCTGTCGCGGAGAGCTCGGCAGCAAGATCGGGATGGAAAAAGTCGTTAATCACGACGAAAACCTGCGGAATGTCCTCTCCCGGCGTGCAACTGGCAGCGAAATTGATCAGCAGTCGCTCGGACCCGCCCACGGTCAGCGACGAAATCAATTGAAGCACACAACCCACTTTGAAATGCTCCCGGCCCGAATGCCGGGCGACTTCCAAATCCGTCGCGCTCCAAACGGCCCGATTGCGAAATAGCGCCAGGGTTTTTGTCTGTTCGGAGTAATCCATTCCCTATTTCGGCTGACGCTCGTGGCTATTCTGCGGCGCACCAAATGCGCCGCGGAAGGGAATTCTGGCGGAAAGGCGGCAGAGTTGGGCGGGAATGCGCACGCAGGTTGACGGTGGGCCAAAACACATCAGATTTTCCGAAAGCGCAAAACTTCCACGCCATTTCCAACAACGCCACATTCGTTGCTTTCGCTCGATGATATTCAGTCAGCCATTTCATTGACTGAATCCGTGTCGGACGTAGCTTTGATGCACGCCATTGCATCAGAGAAAATGACCATGACCACCGCTTCCCCTACGCGCCGTTTGCTATCAACGCTCATTGCCACAGCCTTCAGCGCAACGCTCGCCACCTCCGCTTTCGCGGCAGACCAGATCACGCTGCGCGTCGGCGACCAGAAGGGCGGCAACCGCTCGCTGCTGGAGATCTCCGGCTTGGCGAAGGACTTGCCTTACAAGATCCAGTGGTCGGAATTCCCTGCGGCGGCGCCGATCCTCGAAGCCATCAATGCCGGCGCACTCGATGTCGGTTACACCGGCGACCTCTCGTTCCTCACGGTCTATGCCAACGGCGCACCGATCAAGGCGATAGGCGGCACACGCTCCAATGCGGACACGCAGGCGATCCTGGTGCGCAACGATTCACCGATCAAGACCGCTGCCGACCTCAAGGGCAAGCGCCTCGCAGGCACACGCGGCGGCTGGGGCCAGTTCCTGATTGAGGCGACGCTGGAGAAAGCCGGTTACAAGACCAGCGACGCAACTTTCGCGCCGCTCGGTCCCGTCGATGCCAAGATTGCACTTCTCGCCGGTTCGATCGACGGCTGGGCCGTATGGGAACCCTACATCTCCTACGCCGTGCTGAAAGACAATGCGCGGGTGGTTGCCGATGGCACCGGTCTGACTCCGACCCTGACGTTTATCGTGGCCTCCGAGCAGGCGATTACCACCAAGCGCGAGGCCGTCGCCGACCTGCTGCAGCGGCTCAACAAGGCCCGCACCTGGTCGCGTGAGCATGTCGAGGTCTATGCAAAGAACACCGCCGAGCTGACCAAGCTGCCGGAAGACGTGCTGGCGCGCGCCTACAAGGCGCAGGACACACGGCCGATCGCCATCGACGATGGCGTGGTGAAGGAGTTCCAGGAAGCCTCCGACCGCGCCACGCGCTACGGAATCCTGTCAAAGCAGGTCGATGTCAGCAAGGCCGTCGATCGCAGCTTCACGCAGGCTGCGCCGGCGTCAAACTAGCGGGCGGTTGCGCGGCGAGAATGCGCATCGTCGCAATCGCCGCGATCAGCGACAACACTGTGGCGACGCTGAATAGCGTCCCATAGCCGAGCAGATCGGCAATACGGCCCGACAGCATCGAGCCGATGAAGTAGATGATGAGCTGGGCGCAGGCGAGAATCGTGAAGTCGGTGCCCGGCTGATCCTTCGATGCCGCCGCCATGAACAGGCTGTAAAGCGCAACGATCTCCATATAGCGGATCAAGGTCTGGAATCCGGCCGCGCCGAAAATCGGCCAGATGCCGGTCACGACACCCAGCGCATGCGCCGTGAACAGCGCAAAGCAGATGGTGCGGAGAATGCCCAGCAGACCCAGCGTCCAGCCGGTGCCGCAGCGTTGCAGCAGCCACGCCGCACCAGCGGCGCCTGCGAGACCCGCCGTCGTCGCGGCACCGCCGGAAAGATAACCGATCTGTTTGAGCGGCACGCCGGCATCGACGAGATAGCTGCCCTCCATCGCCTTCACGAGGCCCTCGCTCATCCGGTAGATCAGCGCGATCCAGAGAATGTTGCGCACCTCGCGGCGGCGCAGGAAGGCCATCACGGACGGCCGCGGCTTCGACGGATCGATCTGCCCGGCTTCGTCCTCGCGCATGGCGAAGGCGGCAAAGAGCGGGATCAACGAGAAGCCGGCGATGGTCAGCAGCATACCGGTCCAACCGATCTGCGCATACAGCACCAGCCCGAGCGTGCCGCCGATCACGACACCGAACGCGACCGAGCCGCCCTGGATGGCGTTGCCGATGGCACGATCCTCCGGCGCCAGATATTTCGCAGCATAGCCATCGGTGGCGATATCCTGGGTCGAGATCAGCAGTGAACCGAACAGGCCCACCGTGATGATGCCCCAGATATTGGTTGCGCCGAGCGGGATCAAACACAGCAGGCTGATGATGACCCCGGTTTGGGTCACGATCACCCAGCCGGCGCGATGTGCGCGCGCGAACGGGCGGATGCGATCGACGACCGGCGCCCAGAAGAACTTCAGCAACAGCGGCAGGAACCAAAGACTGAGATAGCCGATCTCGCTGCGCGACACACCGGCCTCGCGCATGATTGGCGGCAGTGCCGCCGCGAACAGATAGGACGGGATCGCCTGTGCCAGATACAGCCCGCCAAGCACGACGAACAGCCGCTTGCGTCCCATGACGGCGACCGGCGCAGATGCGTTAAGCTCCACGGTGCTCATGCGAGGCCGCGATGTTCGGCGAGAAAGGCGCGCGCGGCGATCTCGTCCTCGAGCGCCACCAGCGGCATCGGCCAGAGCTTCCGAAACGTCTCTTCCATCTTCTTGTTGGCGCCGGGGCGTACAATCGCCACAGCACGGCAGCGCGCGGAGATATGGCCGCGCGTCGCCTTGAACCACAGCGCCTGCTCCCGCTCGCCGGCGACGGACAGTTTCCCGCCGCCCCCGAACACGGTCAGAAGTTCGAATGGCGCATCATGCTCGCCGACCCGGGCCAGCGCGGCCAGATAATCGCGCTCGTCCGACTCCGCGTAAGGCGGCAGGAACCGTAGCGTCAGCAGGCTCCCATCAATCTCCAGATCCACCATGATGGCAATTAGAACTCCCTGGGAAGTGGCCTTGGAAGGTTTGTCTCGTTTGAGCGTGATCTGATCCGAAAACCGGCGACCGCTTTTCGGGATCACGCCCTAGAACGTCTTGCGATAGCCGACCGTCACGGTGCGGCCCCAGGAATAGACCGGCAGGTTGCGCACCGACGTCGCGGTCGGATTCTGCAGCTCCGTATCGAACAGGTTGTTGACGGCTGCATAGGCCTCACCGCCATAGACCGGCCCGCTCAGCGCGGCATTCATCGTGAAACCACCCTCGATGGGATAGACCGTATTGGTCAGGTTGATGCCGCGGTTCCGGCCCGAATAGCCCTCGCCCTCGACGCGCAGCTTGATGCCGTTGTCGAAGCGATAGTCGCCGAAGATCAGACCGCGCACCGGACTGCCGATCCGGTTGTTGGGCAGCCACGAGTCGAGCACGCCATCCTTGTTGGTGTCGTAGCGGCCTTCCTTGTAGCCGATCGTGGTACCCAGCGTGAAATTCCGGTTGATCGCCATCTCGCCGATATATTCGACGCCGTAGATCATTTCCTTCTGCTGCGAAATCAGGTTGGTGACTGGATCGAAGGTCACGCCCTTCTCGGACGTGCTGACGAAACCGGTGATGCTGCCCTTGTAGGGGCCGTCGCCGCCGCGGATGCCGATTTCGTAATTGTTGACGATCTGGGCTTCCGGCGCGATCGAGCTGAAAGAGATGGTCTGGCGTGCCAGCGGCAGGCAGTTCGGCGTCGCCACCGGACAGGCGAAGGCCGTGGATGACAGGCCGGCGCGGCGCGTATAGGCGCCGACATCAGGCAGCGCATAGCCCTGCGAGAAACCGCCGAACAGGTCGATCTTGTTGTTGAGCTTGAAGGTCGCGCCGAGATTATAGGTCGGCGAGGCATATTCGTATTGGCCGCCGATAACATTGAGCGCCGGCAGAACGAAGCGCGTCACGGGCGAGATCGCGGCATAGGCGGCCGGACGCAGGAAATCGTCGACGCTGAGATCGAAATGCTCGTAGCGAATGCCACCGCGCGCGGTCAGCCGATCGGTGATCGGGATTTGAACCAACGCAAATCCCGCGGTCGTTACCTGGGTCAGCGGCGTGAACACATCGCGTCCATCGGTCAGTGTCTGCCATGTCTTGTCATGGACGACGTCGGTGCCCCAGGTCACCTTGGCGCCGTTCCAGATGCGGTCGAGCGGCGTATCGATCGTCAGATTGACCCCGCCGCGCTCGGAATACAGTGTGGTCTGGTTGGCGGGGCTGGTCGGGCTCAGCGGGTTGCCGGAATAATAGACCAGCGAGTTATAGGGATAGGAAAATTCCGAATAGTTGAAGCGCTTCTTGATATCATTGTAGAAGCCGACCACGCTGAGATTGCCAAGCACGAAGTCGGTATCGCTGTAGCGCAATTGGAACGAGCGCGAATCTTCCAGCACGCTCTGCCCGGTATAGGGCTTGGTGAAATCCGGCTTCGCATAAGCGCCCGAATAGTCGGTAAGATATTTCGGCGTCTGGTCGAGATAGAACTGGCTGATCGAGGCTTCGATGCGCTTGCCGCCATCGAAATCGTAACCGATCTTGCCCAGGAAATTACCGCTGGCGAGACGATCGCCACCTCCCTGCCCGAGCATGGCGTCCGATGGCAGCTCGCGGCCCGCACCATCATAAGTCTTCTGCGCGCCGCGGCCGCTGCCGACGAATACATAGTCGATGCCATTCGTGCCCTTGCCACTGACCGTCGCCGACATTTCTGGCGCCAGCGAACCGCCGGGATCGGCGGTGAAGGTGCGCAGCGCCGTGTTGACGCTGACGCGCGGACCGCCCGGCTGCGCTTTCTTGGTGACGAAATTCACCGTACCGCCCGTCGCGCCGGCGCCATACAGGCTCGATGCACCCGCGACCAGTTCGATGCGCTCGACGGAATTCAGATCGATCAGCGACAGGACGCGCGAGACGTCGCGGAGCGGCGTCGTCAGCGGCACGCCGTCCATCAGCACCAGGAGGTCGCGGCCGCGGTAGCTTTCGGAAGCGCCGGAGATGGTCTGGTTCGACACCGAGAAGCCCGGCAGCAATTTTGCCAGCAGCGCCGATGCGCTGCCGCTCTGCTTGAGCTGCTCGTCGATCTCCTTCTGATCGACCACCTGCACCGTCTGCGGAATATCCGAAATCGAGCGCTGGGCACGCGCGGCGGTGACCGTGATCTCGTCGAGCGTGACGCCCGCGCTCTGCTGCGCAACGGCCTGCGACGACATGAGCCCGACGGCGGGGATGAGGAGGAACTGGCTGTAACGCATGAGCTCGGAGTCTTCCGTATGTTCGTGGCGACGAAGCACTGGAGAGGTCGAGCCGGTCAATTCGACCGAGGCCGCAGCAGTTTGGAATCAATGTAAATTCCAGCCACGGCTTTACTCTTCTTACGCCTGTGCATTCCGTCTATCGTCACAGCGATACGGCACAGCCCATTGCATGACTTGGACTCGGTGAATTGATAGTCGGACTGGAGCGAACGAAGCGGTTTGGATTCGATGCTGTGGCAAACGCGCATCAGTCGCGGTCTCCATCCTGCGTCGATGCCGCTCCCGATTGCCCTCTCGTCCCGCTCTGGCTGGTTGCCGACGATATCGATGACACCCTGCGCAAGCCGCTTGAGAGCCGCCTGCCGTGGAAGACCGTGCAGCGTAATTCGCTGGGATCGTTTCGCGCAGCGCCGTTCCAGTCAAAGGCGATCCTGCGGATGCAGCCGCATCTCGGACTGATGTCGTGTTTCGATCCCGCACCGCTCTGGACCATGCCCGACGACGATAGCGCCACGACCGGCAACGACTCGCCGCAGGACATTCTGGTGCTGCGCCCCTCGGACGGCGTGGTGATCGTCCAGCAGGATGGCCAGCGCCAGACATGCATGCCACGCGAGGCGATCATTCTCGATCCCAGCCGCGCCACCACCTTCATCATGAATGATGTGAGCCGTGTCGATTGCCTGCTACTCCCCAGCAATGGCCATGCCGGCATGCGCCACATCGCCCATGACAATGGCGGGCTGATCGCGCTCGGCCATTACGCCGCTGCCGTAATGCGCGGTCTGTTGCCGATGAATTCCGCTGCGCTGACGAGTCTTGCCATCGATTACATGAACGGCCTCGTCGCCACCATGATCGATGAAGCCGATGCGCCGGGACGACGTGGCGCATGGCGCCAGGATCGGCCGACTATCAGCCTGCTGTCGCTCAAGGCCGATATCGAGGCCAGCCTCAGCCAGCCGACGCTGTCACTGGAGCGGCTCGCGACCACCCATGGCGTCACCGCGCGTTATTTCCAGAAATTGTTCGAGGCCGAAGGCCGGACGTTTTCGGACTATCTGCTGGAGCGCCGTCTGGAACGCGCCTTCCACATGCTGCGCGACGGCAACCGCGGAGATCGCGCCGTCAGCACCATCGCTTTCGAGGTCGGCTTCGGCGACCTGTCTTATTTCAACCGCACCTTCAAAAAGCGCTTCGGCGCCACGCCTCGGGAAATACGGGCGCGGTTTGAAGTGATGCTGGTGGGTGCACAGTCACCGATAGTCGACAATTAGCGAGTTGAAGCACGAACAACTCTACTGTCGTCCCCGCGAAGGCGGGGACCCATAACCTCCATCCTCTCCGCTGAAGTGAAGGCTTCTCCCAACGGTGATCAACGAGACTACAGTGTGTATGGATCCCCGCCTTCGCGGGGATGACAGACTGTGAGTATGAGCTTCGTCAGTTCACCTTCGCAATCGTCGTCCCGTTGCCCGGCAAAATCTCCACCGTCCCCGTGCGGCCCGCGACCAGCGTCGCACCTGCCGGAACAGCGTCGAGCGCGATGCGCACCGGCACGCGCTGGGCGAGACGGACCCAACTGAAGGTCGGGGTCACATTGGCGAGCAGGTTGCTACCCTCTGCGCGGTCGCGATCCTCGATGCCGGCGGCAACGCTCTCCACATGGCCGGTGAGCTTGGCGGCATCACCCATCAAGTGAATGTGGACGGGATCGCCGACGTGGATCCGCGACAGCTTGGTCTCCTCGAAATAGCCGTCGACATGCAGGCTCGACGTATCGACCAATGCCATCACGCCCTTGCCGGCGGTGACATAGGTGCCGGGGCGCAGGTCCATATTGGAGATCACGCCCGAGACGGGCGCGTGAACCTCACTGCGATCGAGATTGAGCTGCGCCACCGCCCGATCGGCGATGGCCTGATCCAGTGACGCCTTGGCCAGCAGTTGCGTCGCCAGCACCTGCTCCTGCTTCTGCTGCGAGACGGCGGCCGTCGTCAGATCCTTATAGCGCTTCAGATCGAGATCGGCCTGCTCAAGGCTGGCCGTACGGCCGGCGACGACGGCTTCGGCCTGCTGCAGCGCCAGCGCGAAACGCGCGCGGTCAATCCGCATGATGACATCGCCGCTCGTCACCTTCTGATTATCACGCACCAGAATCTCGGTAACGAAACCGGACACATCCGGCGCCACGGTGACCACATCGGCGCGGACGCGGCCGTCACGTGTCCATGGTGCATCCATGTAATAGACCCAGAGATAGCGCCCCACGGCGAGCGCGGCGACGACGGCCAGCGCGGTGACGGCGAAACGACGAACGAAACTCACAGCATTTTTCATGACAGCAATCCGGAGGATAAATAGACCACGCCACCGAGCAGGCAGACATACAGAGCAAGATCGAACAGCGCGCGGTGCCAGACATAGCGATAGAGGCCGGAGCGCTCGATCAACGGGCGCAGCAGTGTGCCGATGGCGTAAGTGATGATCAGCCACAGCATCAGCGACGGCATCAGCACGCCGAACAGATCGATTTCATATCTCACGCCGCCACACTCCCGGCGAGAAGGCCCGGCTCGGGCAGATAGGCAGGTGCCGTCGGAAACAGACCGCGGCGAATGCCGACGAGCCCGATCAGCGCATCCGCACGCCCTGCCCCCCGTTCGCCCATGGCCTCAGACAGCGCGTGATCGACTTTCGCCAGCAGCGGCTCCGGCATCGCACCGCCTTTGTAGTTGCGGAAGCTCACGGCCAGTTCGTCCAGCATCGTGTCCATCGCATTGAGCGTCGGTGACGACAGATGATGCCTTGCGCGGCGCAGATCGACGATATTCAGCCCGACGCGCAATTCGCGCAGGTTGTCGACAGCACGCAGCGGCGAATCCTTCAGCGCCGTCAGCCGTGGCGCGAGAAGGCCGATGCGGTTCAGCATCAGCCCGGCAAAGGCCGCGCGGTCACGATTGCCGCGCTGTTCGGCAGCCTGCGCGATGGCGATCCAGCCGCGCCGCATCAGCCGCTTCACACTCCATTCGGAGCCGACTGAGCGGATCAACTGGATCGAGATGACCGACAGTTCGGTGCCGACGAAGAAGGCCACGCTGGAATTGGCGAAACTCGTGAAGTCGGCATTGTAGGTCGTCTGCAGCGCCATCAGCGTCGCGGTATTCGCGGCCAGCAGCATGCCGATGAAGAAGGTGGTGGGGCGTGCAATCAGATAGCCGAACAGCAGGAACGGCGGCGCCAGCACGGCAACAAGCACTTCGACATCGGTGATGGCCGGCAGGATCGCGAACAGATAGAGCGCGATGATCACCATCGCGGCCAGCGTCCATTTGGCAAAGCCGCGCAACCCCACCGCGGGATCATCCATGCTGGCGAAGAACGAGCAGCCGACAGCCGCCATGGTCGGTGCTGTCGCGCCATCGGTCCAGCCGGTGGCGATCCAGAACGCGCAGCAGACGAGGATGGTAATGAACACGCCTGCTGCGGACCATAGCGCCATGCCGTGATCGACATGCCGCACCGGGGCCACACCGGCTTCAGCCTGAAAGGCGAGTTTCGCGCCCGGCGGACGGCCGCCCTCGGCAATCGCCTGATTGAGGACCCGGCAATCTGCCGAGATATCGACGAGCTCGCGCATCCGCATCAGCAGGCTCGCGATCATGATCTCGGTCCATGACGACGACGCGCTCAGCTTCGGCTGCTGCGCGGCGATCATGCTGCGCAGCCGCTCGGCGGGTTCACGGTCGGTGCTGTTGTCAGCAATCCAGGCGGAGACGTCGACGATCAGCACCATCAATTGCGGTGAGGTCGTCCGCGCGTCTTCGCCCAGCGCGTCGATGCGATCGCCCATGGATGACAGCAGCGGCAGGAATGTCAGCATGCGCGTGCGCAGGGCACGCATCCAGCGTGAGGTCTCGCGTCCGCCGAGCCGATCATAGGCCAGATGATCGGCGAGCGTATCGATATCGACGGCATCGGCGGCGAGCTTGAGGCGCAGATCGCGCGTGGCCGGATCGGCGCTGCGGCCGGCTAGCACGTCCTGCGTCAGCTTGCGCGCACCGGCGAGCCAGCTATCGACCCGCGCTGCAACCGCCGGACCGACGCTGCGCGGCAGCAGGATCGTGGATACCAGCGTCGCGCAGAGAATGCCGACAATGATCTCCTCGCTGCGCGCCACGGCCGTATCGAAGATGGCTGCGGGTTCGTTGACCGAGGGAAAGCTGATCAGCGCGCAGGTATAGCCTGCCAGCATGAACATGTAGCCGCGCGGCGTCCTGTCCAGCAGTGACACATAGAGACAGAGACCGACCCACAGCGCGATGGCGAGGCTGAGCAGTTCCGGCGAATTGACGAGATTTGGCACCAGCACGACGCTGGCCGAAGCCCCAACCAGTGTGCCGATGACGCGAAACAGCGCTTTCGAACGCGTGGCGCCGGCCAGCGGCTGCGAGGCGATATAGACCGTGGCCAGCGCCCAGTAGGGCCGCGGCAGATCCATCGCAAAACCGATCAGCAGCGCCATCATGCCGGCGATGAAGGTTTTCACGGAGAAGATGATGTCGGCGTGACGGACAAGAAACGGCTGTTGGGCAGCAGCGGAAGTCATGGCAGGGCGTCCGCCTCCTCAGCGGCCTCATACAGGCGATTGGCCGATTGCTCGATCCGTCCGAGCACATCGAAAGCGATGGCGAGTTCGTCCGGCGCGATCCCTTTCATCAGGTCACCGCGCAGCCGGCGCATGACACGCCTGATCTCTTCGGCCTTGGCTTCGCCAAGCGGGGTCAGGTGCAAAACCTTGGCGCGGCGGTCGGTCGGATCCTCGCGGCGCTCGACGAGCCCTTCGGCAGCCAGCAGGTCGATCAGCCGGACCACCGATGGACCTTCGAGCCCCATTTCGTCGGCGAGCACGCCCTGACGCACGTTCTCGCGTCCGGCGCGGGACAGGATCAGCAGCGGATGGGCCGTGGCTTCGGACAGGCCATGCGCCGACAGGGTCTGGTCAGCCTTGCGGCGCCAGACCCGTGCCAGTCGCGCAACCAAGAGGCCCAGTTCGGCCTGGATATGCGCTTGGGAGTGGGGCATGGAAATTAGATAGGACCCTATCGATTAGGCTGCAATCTATTTTGTGCGTCGCATCAATCACGGTGTGGTGAGCGCCGCCGGGGACCCCGGCACCTGCAAGCCCGGTCGGGTAGCCGTAATGCGGGAAACAACGCCAGCAGCCAAATATGGAGAATTTCCCAATGATTTCCGTGGGCCATATCTTTCAGCGATTGAAATCCCCCTTGTTTCTGCCATGTTCGCGCCCAAAGCAGGCATCGGGTAGTGTTCTCCGGCGCGCGAATCTCCAGCGCGCGGATGCTCCAGTTGAAAGCGGCAAAGGAATTCCATGGCGAAGCCAGCAGTGATTGTCGTCGGCGCGGACAAGGGTGGGGTCGGCAAGACCACGGTTTCGCGGACGGTTCTGGACTATTTCAGCGCCAACAACGTCCCGACGCGCGCTTTCGACACCGAAGCGCCGCGCGGCACGCTGAAGCGGTTCCATTCGGACATCACCGAAATCGTCGACATGACGACCACGTCCGACCAGATGAAGATCTTCGATACGCTCAACAGCGCATCGCCCTCGGTGACCGTGATCGACGTCCGCGCAGGCCTGCTGTCCCGGGCGCTGGCCGATCTGCGTGACATCGGCTTCCTCGATGCCGCCAAGTCCGGCCAGATTACCTTTGCCGTTTTCCATATACTCGGCCCGTCGATCGCCTCCCTGGACGAGATCGCCGAGACCGCCGGCTTCATGGACGGTGCGAAGTATTTCCTGGTGAAGAACTTCATCAACAACACCAGCTTCTTCGAATGGGACCAGGCGACCTACAACTCCTATTTCCACCGCATCAAGGGCGCCACCGAGATCACCATCCCGAAGCTGAACGAAATGGCCTATGAGCAGGTCGAGGTCTCCAGCGTGCCGTTCCTGAAATTCGTCGCCAACAAGGGACCGCATGACGAGACCGCGAACTATTCGTTCGTGCTGCGCGGCTATGTCCGGCACTGGCTGGCCAATGTCTGGAGCGAATTCGACCGCATCAAGCTGACCGACATCGTCCACGACAAGCCCGGTGCCCGCAGCCCCGGCGAGAAGTAAGTCCATTTAACGATTGGAGCGGCGTCGGATTCGCCTGATATTGCGCCGATGCGACGCACGCCCGTTTATATCATCTGCTCGACGCGACCGATGGTCGGCAAGACCCTCGTCGCGCGCCTGTTATGCGAATTCCTGAAGCTGCAGCGCGGCGACGTCACCGCCTTCGATGTCAGCCTGAAAGAACCGTCGCTGCTGGATTTCCTGCCGAAGCTGACCGAGACCGCCGATATCGGCGACACATTTGGCAAGATGTCGCTGATGGACCGGCTCATCATCAATGACGACGTCGCCAAGGTGATCGACCTCGGCTATTTCGCCTTCGACGAATTCTTCAAAATGACCGGCGAGATCGGTTTCGCCAAGGAAGCCGCACGCCGCGGCGTGGCGCCCATCGTGTTCTTCATGGGCGATAGCGACCGCGCCTCATTGCGCGGCTACGAGATGCTGCAGCAGCAGTTCACCCGCAATTCGCTTTATGTGATCGACAACGAACACGTGCTGCGCGGCGAAATCCCGGTGGCGCTGGCGCAGGGCCGCATGCTGCGCATCGCGGCGCTGCCGGTGTTCCTCAAGACCTATATCGACCGGCTGAATTTCTCCTTCACCGGCTATTTGCGCTCGGAGCAGGATTCATCGACCGAGCTGCATCAGTGGATCAGGAAGAATTATTTCAGCTTTCGGGAAATCGAGCTGGGACTGCTGCTGCAGGGATCGTGAGGGCGGGCGACAAGCTCAGGATTCTCAGTTGTCATCCCCGCGAAGGCGGGGATCCATAACCACGGTCAGCATGATTGAAGCGGCAGAGCCACCACGACAGCGCTCTATTTAAATTGCTCGCGTGTATGGGTCTCCGCCTTCGCGGGGGACGACACCAGAGTTCGTGTCAGCGCTTCAATGCCCGTCGAACGTCATCAACGTGCGCACCGGCACGTCCATCGCACGCAGCTTTGCCGCACCACCGAGATCCGGCAGGTCAATGATGAAACACGCCGCCATCACCTCAGCGCCGATCTGGCGCATCAGCTTGACGGCGCCTTCAGCCGTGCCGCCGGTGGCGATCAGGTCGTCCACCAGGATCACGCGCTCGCCGGGCTTGATGGCGTCGGCATGCACTTCCATTTCGTCGATGCCGTATTCCAGCGAATAGGCGATCCGCACCGTCGTGTGCGGCAGCTTGCCCTTCTTGCGGATCGGCACGAAGCCGGCCGAGAGCTGATGCGCCACCGCGCCGCCGATGATGAAGCCGCGCGCTTCCATGCCGGCGACCTTGTCGATCTTCAAGCCCGCCCAGGGCTGTACCAGCTCGTCCACCGCGCGGCGGAACGAGCGTGCATCACCCAGCAGTGTGGTGATGTCGCGAAACAGGATACCCGGCTTCGGATAATCCACAATGGTGCGGACGGAGGCTTTGAGATCGTGCGCGAGTTCGGGTGTCATCAGGGTCTTTCGATTCTTCAGATGGAGATCAGTTGGGGCGCTGCCCCAACCGAAATGCGTTTTCGACGATACGTAAGCCGACCTCGCCGCCAAGCGACATCAGCGATTCCGGATGAAACTGCACGCCGCCGACCGGCAGCGTCTTGTGTTCGATGGCCATGGCGACACCGTCCTCGGTGGAGGCCGTCACGGTGAGCACATCGGGCATGCTGTCCTGCTCGACAAACAGCGAGTGATAGCGGCCGATGACGATTTCATTGGGCAGACCGTTCATCAACTTTCCGCCGCGCACCTGCACGCGCGACGGCCGTCCATGCGCCGGCTGCGCGAGCTGGCCCAGCACGCCGCCGAAATATTCGCCGATTGCCTGCACGCCCAGGCAGACGCCGAACACCGGCAGTTTCTTGTCCAGCGCGGTATCGAGTGTCTTGCCTATGCCGAAATCGGCGGGACGTCCCGGCCCCGGCGACAGCACGAGGAGATCGAAACTCTCGCGGTTCAGGACGGTCTGTGCATGGACATGACGAACCACGCTGACGGTGGCGCCGACCTGACGGAAATAATCCGCCAGCATATGCACGAAACTGTCGTCGTGATCGATCAGCAGCACCTTCTTGCCCGAACCGGTTGCATCCGGCGCAAAGGCCGACAGCCGCTTCGGCGGATCGCCGCGCAGCGCCTGGAACAGGGCTGCAGCCTTGGTCTGGCATTCCTTCTCTTCGGCGACGGGATCCGAATCGAACAGCAGCGTCGCGCCGACGCGAACTTCGGCGAGGCCGTCCTTCATGCGGATCGTACGGATGGTGATCCCGGTATTGATGCCGCCATCGAATGACACGGCACCAATCGCGCCGGCATACCAACGCCGCGACGAGCGCTCGTTATCCTCGACGAACTGCATCGCCCAGAGCTTCGGCGCGCCGGTCACGGTCACCGCCCAGGCATGGGTCAGGAACGCATCGAGCGCATCAAAGCCCGGCCGCAGCATGCCTTCCACATGATCGACGGTGTGGAACAGTTTTGAGTAGGTCTCGATCTGCCGCCGCGCCAGCACCTTGATCGTGCCAGGCACGCAGACACGCGCCTTATCGTTACGATCGACGTCGGTGCACATGTTGAGTTCGAACTCGTCTTTCTCCGAATTCAGCAACTGCCGTATCTGTTCGGCATCGCCGATGGCATCGACGCCGCGCGCGATGGTGCCAGAGATCGGACAGGTCTCGACGCGGCGACCGTCGGAACGCACGAACATTTCCGGCGAGGCAGCGACGAGAAATTCGCCATCGCCGAGATTCATCAGCGCGCCATAGGGCGACGGGTTAATAACACATAGCCGCTGGAACACTTCCGCCGGCGAACGCTCGCAGGGCTCGGCGAACAACTGACCGGGCACCGCCTCGAACAGATCGCCACGCGCAAAAGCGGCACGGGCGTTCTCCACCGTGCGCTGATATTCACCGGGTGCGTGATCGGCAAAGCCCTGACGCGGTGCCTTGTTGTAGCCGCTGTCGGGCGTATCACGCGGCAGGCCCTTGGTCGTGCGATCCTTCCAGGTGAAATCATAGGACATCAGCACGCCGCGGCCGGTGGCGCGGTCATAGGCCAGCAGCGTGTCGGGCAGATACAGCACGATGTCGCGCTGGTCGGCCTCGCGCATGCGCTTCTGCTTCAGGTCCTCCATCTGGAACACGAGGTCATAGGCGAAGGCGCCATAGAGCCCGAGCATGGAATCGTCCGAGGAAAACAATTGCGCGACCATGTCGCGCACCAGTGACATCACGCTGGCGCGGCGGGTGCGCTGGTCTTCCTCGACCGGCGCCTCGCCGCGGATGATGTGGCCCTTGAGCTTCGACATCGTCCGCCCGTCGAGCGCGATACAGGGATCCTGCAGCGTGTCGGCGAGGAAGGCGATCAACACCTGGCCACGCTTGTTCAGCGCCGTTAGCGTGAAATCCGTCCCGGTGGTTTCCAGCAGCAACGGCGGATCGGCAAAACCGAGATCGAAGCTCTCATAGCGACCGGGCACCGTGGTACCCGACGACAGCACCACGCCGCGGCGCTGGTCGAGCCGGACGATCAGATCGTCCAGCGCGGTGCCGCCGGTGAAATAATCGACATGGCGCGCCACGGTGAGACCCGCGCGGGTCTTGTAGGCGCTGTCAGCGGGGAGCGAAAACACAGTCCTGTTCATGGTGTCCTCTTAGGAAACATGCCGGAGGGGGCGCCACACAGAACAAACAAGCAAAGGCCGTCGCACTGCGATGGCGGCCTTCGACGATTGAAAATAAGCAAATCGCACCGACCACCTCTTCAGGAGGTGCGCCACCAACGACGGCTGTTGCGGACAGGGGTGCTCATGGCGGGCAAATCACCATGGCCGGCCCGGAAGGTCAAGGGACTAAACGGCCCTCGGCCGCTCCCGGACGAATACCGTCAGTTTAAGCGCCCCGACGCCGTCCTCGATCGGGGTCCAGCCGATGCTCTCGTACCAGGCCCGACGGGGCGGGGCAGCGCAGAGATAGACCCGGGCACGCCCCCGGGAGAAGGCCTCCAGGCACGCCCGTTCGATCAGCGCCGGGGCGATACCCTGTTTGCGGGCATCTGGCTCGGTCCAGACCGCCGCCACCCAGGGCGTATATTGCGGACGCTCGTCGAGATCGGACACCAGCAGCGACGCCGTTCCGAGAAAGTCTGGCCCACGATGGGCCACCAGCGCGATCGGCAGGTCGGTCCCCTGCATGTTCTCGCGCAGTCGCTCGACGATATAGGCCTCGGGCACGCCATGGCGTTTCCACCACGCCTGCCAGATACGATCGGCGACGGTATCGAAGAAGTCGGGCTGCTGGCGCAAATCGGAAATGGTGAAGTCGGATGTCATCGGCCTCGACCTACAAGGTCAGGCCTGTCGCATCAAGCTGCCACGCGGCTGTGCGTCACGATGTGTGAGCTTCACCGGTGAGCCGCTTCAGCATGGGAAAGGATGACGTCGTGCCGAATTTTCCCTGCGGCACTCCGCAGTCTTCATAGCCGGCAGACAGATACAGGCGATGTGCTGTCTCGGTGCTGATCAGATTGCAGACATCGTTGCCATGGTCCCGTGCGGTCGCCTCAAGCTGTGCCAGCATCGCCTTGCTGACGCCCCGGAACCGGGCATCCGGCGAGACGTAGTTGCACGTAATCTCGCCATCGTGTCTGACGATGCCGACGGCGAGCACTGTTTCTTCCTCGACCGCGACGAGAACGAAATTGTCCGGATGGGCAATCCAGCCCCCGACCACCGCCGGCGTCTTGTTGTCGAGCCACCTCTGCAGGATCGCCGGATCGTCATGATGATCGGCGCCGCAGAGCTCGGCGATGGAACGGCGCAAGACATCGCATATCTCGGCCGCTTCATCGGGTCGTGCTCTGCGGATCAGCATCCGATCAAAAGGCCTCAGCCCAGATGTTTCTTGAAGAACGCCGTCGCGCGGCCCCAGGCGAGTTCGGCGGCTTCGCGGTCATGTACGCTGACGCGCTGTTCGTTGACGAAAGCGTGGTCGGCATCATAGCGGAAGAACTCGGCCGACTTGCCGGCAGCCTTCAGGCCGTTCTCGAACGCATCAACCACCGCAGGCGTGCACCAGTCGTCGCGATTAGCGAAGTGGCCCTGCAGCGGCACCTGCACATCGGCGGGCTTCGCGGCCTGCTCCGGCGGAATGCCATAGAACGCCACGGCGGCCTTGAGTTCGGGAATCTTGCACGAACCGATGATGGTCACGGCGCCGCCAAGGCAGAAACCGGTGAGACCGACCTTGGCGCCGTTGCGCGACAGATATTGCGCCGCGCCGCGCACGGTCTGCGTGGTGGCGTCCATGAAATCGAGCGAGTTCATTTCTTTGCCGGCCGCATCCGTGTCGTGATAGGGCACGACCACACCATTATAGAGATCAGGCGCCAGCGCATCGAAGCCGGCCAGCGCAAGACGATCGGCCAGGCCCTTGATCTGCTCCTGCAGACCCCACCATTCCTGGATCACGACGACGCCGGGCGCATTGCCGGCCTGGGCATTGGCGAGATAGCCCTTGGCTTCCTTGCCGTCGGGGCGCTTGAAGCTGATCGATGTTCCCATGATGTCCTCCGCTGGAATGGTTCGGGGCAACTTATAGACCCCTCACGTGTCAACTCAACCGGGCCAGCACGCGCTGCAGGTCTCGCTTGTAGGTCAGAAAATCGACAAACAATCCGTGTTCGCCGCCGTCGCGCCGAGGCGGCCGCGCGAACCACTGCGTGATCTCCTGCCGCAGCGTTACCGCCGCATCCGGCCGGGCACTGCGCGCTGTGAGATAGGCTGCGATCACGCGGGCCTGCAATGCACGCCCTTCCCAGCCCACGCCCGCGCCTTCCAGCAGCCCGGCCACATACAGGCCGTTATCCTCCGACGGAAACATGTTCATGAACAGCTTGGGCGCACCGATCGCGTCCTGCCAATCGAGTGCACGGAGATCGCCGAGGAACGGAAACGTGATCCGGTAGCCGGTCGCAAGCAACACCAGATCGACCTCGTCGCAGCGGCCATCGGCGAACACGACCGACTTGCTGTTGAATTCGCGGACTGGCTTGCGCAGGGCGACATCGCCCTGGCCAAGATGCTGCAGCACCAGCGAATTGACGATCGGTGTCCGGTCATAGAGCCGGTGCTGTGGCTTGGGCAGGCCGAAATGCTCCGGCGCGCCGACGATGAAGCGCAGGATCGGCTCGTGCAGCCTTGAGCGCAGGTTCTTCGGGATGATGAAGCGCTTCGGCTTGTGATTGCCTTCGTCCGCCGGCTTGCCAGCGAGGAATTTCGGCACGAAATGATTGCCGCCGCGCACGCTCCACAACACCTTATCCGCGCGATGGATCGCATCGACGACAATGTCGCAGCCGGTATTGCCCATACCGACCACCAGCACGCGCTGGCCAGCAAAGATATCGGCGGTCTTGTAGTCCTTGGCATGCATCACGGGGCCATCAAAGGTGCCTGACGTTTTGGGGATCAGGGGATCGCTGAGATGGCCATTGGCGATGACGACGCCGGCATAGTCGGCTGCCGTACCGTCGCTGAAAACGGCGCGCCATCCGCCACCCTGCCGCGTCAGACTGCGCACGCCAGTGTTGAAGCGGATCAGCGGATAGAGATCGAAATGCCGGGCATAGCTCTGCAGATAATCCAGCACCTGGCGATGGCCCGGATAGGCCGGCCAGTCCTCCGGCATCGGGAAATCCGCAAAGGCCGTGGTACGCTTCGACGAGATCAGATGCGTCGAGGCGTAGACTGCGCTCGGCGCCGCGCCATACAGCCACTGCCCGCCAATATCGGCATTCTGCTCCACGGCTTCCACCGCATGGCCAGCGGCTTTCAGGCTCTGGATTGCGGCAAGACCTGCGGGACCGGCGCCGATGACAAGGAAAGTCATGACATCGGCTCCGGGCGCTCGTCGCGATAGCGTTCGAACACGGCGCGCGCATCGAGCTGCGGTGAGTAGCCGAATTCGGACTTGAGGCGCGTATTATCGAGTACCGGACGATACTGGATGAATTTGACATTCTGTGGTGTCAACTTGGTCAGCCCGAACGCATGGAGCAACCACAGCGCACCCTTCATCACCGCGGGCGGAATTGGAATGAACGGCTTGCCATTCAGCTGCGCAATCTCGCGCAGGCTGAGCGTACCATCGCCGGCGAGATTATAGATGCCGCCCTTGCCAGTGTGCACGGCCTGCGCCAGTGCCGCCACCACATCGGAATCGGCGATCAGCGAGAACGGCGTTGCGGTGCCACTGAGGCCGGTGACAACAGGGCGCTCGAACAATGCAGTGATCTGGTTGTTCGTGGTTGGCCCCAGCACCGTGCAGGGACGAAACACGGTCTGCCGCAATTGCGGATGATCGCTACGCCAGCGCGCCAGCATCTCCTCGACCTCGCGCTTGTTGCGCGCATAAGGGAAATCCTCGTTACCGCGCAGCGGATCGGCCTCGCGCAACGGGACGGGATTGTCGGCGTGATAGCCATAGGCCGCGCCGCTCGAGGTGACGATGAGGTGGCCAACACCAGCCGCGAGACAGGCTTCCAGCACATTGCGCGTGCCCAGCACGTCGATCTCATAGTCGCGCCGGTCGTCGCCGCCGACGGCAACGACCGAAGCCAGATACACCACCGTACGGGGTTTCACGCGGGCGACGACATCCTTCAAGCCGGGATCGCGAATGTCGCCGTGCTCATAGGCTACGCCGTCGAGGCGCTGTTGTGGCGGCACCTCGCGCAGATCGAGCGCTGTCACCGGCCCGTCACTGCGCGCCAGCTCGCGCAACAGCGCGCTGCCGATGAAGCCAGCAGCGCCGGTGATCAGCACCCCACTATTCGCCATCGCGTCGCTCATGCAGCACCTTCCATGCGTGCCGGATGTGGATCGCGCCGTTTCCACCAGGCCGCCAGCGCCCAGCCGGAGACGAGGTGCCAGACTCCCCAGCCAGCGGCGACCAGCGCAGCCCCGCCAAGGCCGTCGAATTGCGTGAGGATCAGCGCCAGCCCCAGGCCGGAATTATGCATGCTGACTTCGATGGTGAGCGCGCGGGTGTCGTAGTCGCTGAGCCCAAGGATCTTCGCGACGCCCCAGCCGAGTGCGACGGCGATCGCGTTATGCAGCACGACGAAGGGCAGCACCGAGGTCGAGAACACCGAGATGTAGCGCCAGTTGGTGACGGTTGCGGCCAAAATAAATCCGATCAGGAACACGAAAGACAGGATCTGCAGCGGCCGGCGCAGACGGTCGGCCAGCCCCGGCAGATGACGCACCGTGAGCAGACCGGCAACCATCGGCACGCCGAGCAGCAGCACGGTCGATCCGATAAACGAGACGGGATCGACGCTCACCTGGCGCAGCAGTGCGGCGGTTTGCGGATTGAGCCCGGCCCAGAACAGGATGTTCAGCGGCGTCGTGACGGACGCAAGCAGGCTGGAGATGCCGGTCATCGACACCGACAGCGCCGTGTTGCCGCGCGCCATATGAGTGATGAGGTTGGAGATGTTGCCACCAGGACAGGCCGCCACCACCATCATGCCAAGCGCGATGGAAGGCTGCGGCTTCAACACCATGGTGATCGCCCATGTGACCGCCGGCAGCAGGATCAGTTGCGCGGCGAGCCCCGCGAGCGGCGCCGCCGGACGTCGGAATACATCGACAAAATCGGCGACGCGAAGATCGAGCGCGACGCCATACATGATCAGCGCCAGCACGATGCCGAGCGCCATCTGGCCACCCGGACTGATGTTCAGCAGAATATCGTCGATCGCCGCGCCCGCCATCCATCCCCCCGATGAGCGTGGATATCCGTGACGCTCACCGAGCCCGCGTCTCCCGCCTTTGCGCGAAGCTTAGTCAACGGTTCCTCGAGAATCCATGGTCCGGGCGCGCACAGGCTGAAAACGAAAAAGGGCCCCATCGGGGGCCCTTTTGAAAGAATGTTTGCGACGCTCAGTGAGCGTTCGCCCAGACCTTCTTCTTCGTGAAATACATCAGGAACGCGAAGATGATCAGGAACACCATCACCTGCAAGCCGATACGCTTGCGGGCCTCGAGATGCGGCTCCGCGGTCCACATCAGGAAGGTCGAAACGTCCTTGGCGTAGTTCTCGACCTTCTGCGGGGTGCCGTCATCATAGGTCACCTGATCGTCGGAGATCGGCTTCGGCATCTTGATGGCATGGCCGGGGAAGTACTTGTTGTAATACGCGCCCGGCGGCAGCGCGAAATCCTTCGGCGCCGGATCGACATAGCCCTGCAGCAGGGCGTCGATATAGTTCGGGCCCTTCTCCTGGAACTGGGTGAAGAAGTCGAACACGAATTGCGGGAAGCCGCGGTCGTAGTTGCGGGCCTTGGCCATCAGTGACAAGTCCGGCGGATAGGCGCCGCCATTGGCCGCGCGCGCCGCGTTCTCGTTCGGGAACGGCTTGGGGAATGGATCCGCGAGACGACCGGGACGTTCGAACATATCGCCGGCGTCGTTCGGACCGTCCTGCACCTTGATCTCGGATGCCACTGCCAGCGCCTGAGCCGCAGAGAAGCCCGGGCCGCCCACGTCCGCGAGGTTGCGGAAGTGGATCAGGCTCATCGAGTGACAGGTCGAGCAGACTTCCTTGTAGACCTTGTAACCGCGCTGCAGGGCACCGCGGTCAAACTTGCCGAAAGGGCCGGCAAACGACCAGCTCAGAGACGGCGGCGTCGGGCCGCCATGCTCGTCGGCAGCTTTGGCACTCTGCGTGCCGCCGGCCATCAGACCACCGGCGAGAACCAGTGCGACGATCGCGGAGGCTGCCTTCTTGCCGTATTTGGCCAGCACATCGTCAGCGATCGAGTTCGGCACTGCGCGCGGCGTTTCGATACGGCTGAGGATCGGCAGCACGATCAGGAAGTAGGCGAAGTAGCAGAACGTCAATACGCGGCCGGCGATGATGTAGATGCCTTCCGCGGGCTTGCCGCCGAGCCAGCCGAGCAGGACCGCCACCACGACGAACATCCAGAAGAACTGCTTGGCCAGCGGACGATATTTCGACGACTTGGTCTTGGCGGTATCGAGCCAGGGCAGGAAGGCCAGCACGATGATCGCTGAGAACATCGCGATGACGCCGCCGAGCTTGCTCGGGATCGAACGCAGGATGGCGTAGAATGGCAGGTAGTACCATTCCGGCACGATGTGCGCGGGCGTCACGCCCGGATTGGCCGGGATGTAGTTATCGGGATCGCCGAGATAGTTCGGGATGTAGAACACGAACCAAGCGTAGAAGATCATGAAGCAGACCATGCCGAAACCATCCTTGATGGTCGCGTAGGGCGTGAACGGCACGGTATCCTTCTCGGTCTTCGGCTCGACGCCGGCCGGATTGTTCTGACCGGCGACATGCAGCGCCCAGACGTGCAGCACGACGACGCCGGCGATCACGAAGGGCAGCAGGTAATGCAGCGAGAAGAAGCGGTTCAGCGTCGGATTGCCGACCGAATAGCCGCCCCACAGCAGGGTCACGATGCTCTCGCCCACATAGGGAATCGCCGAGAACAGGTTGGTGATGACGGTGGCGCCCCAGAAGCTCATCTGGCCCCACGGCAGCACGTAGCCCATGAAACCGGTCGCCATCATCAGAAGGTAGATGATCACGCCAAGGATCCAGAGGATTTCGCGCGGTGCCTTGTACGACCCGTAATACAGGCCACGCAGCATGTGGATGTAGACGGCGATGAAGAACATCGATGCGCCGTTGGAGTGCAGATAACGCAACAGCCAACCGTAATTCACATCGCGGACAATGCTCTCGACCGAATTGAAGGCCATGTCCACATGCGGCGTGTAATGCATCGCCAGGATCACGCCGGTGACGATCTGCACGCCGAGCATGAAGGACAGGATGCCGCCGAACGTCCACCAGTAATTCAGGTTACGCGGTGTCGGATAGGCAACGAAGGAGGAATGGACGAGGCCGATGATTGGCAGACGCTTTTCAATCCACTGCAAAGCGGGATTGGTCGGCTGGTAGGTCGATGGTCCGCTCATGATGCGATCCTGAGAAGAGAAAAACACTATCGGCGCGAGATCGGAGGGATCCGACAGCTCAGCCGATCTTGATCTTGGTGTCAGAGACGAAGGCGTAAGGCGGGATCGGCAGGTTGAGCGGCGCCGGACCCTGACGGATGCGGCCCGAAGTGTCGTAGACCGAGCCGTGGCAGGGGCAGAAAAAGCCGTCGTAAGCGCCTTCGTGAGCAATCGGGATGCAGCCCAGATGGGTGCAGATGCCGATGACGACCAACCACTGGTCGTGGCCTTCCTTGACGCGGGCCTGATCGGTCTGCGGATCAGGCAGGCTCGACACCGGAACGGCGCGCGCCTCTTCGACCTGCTTCTTGGTCCGGTTCATGATGTAGATCGGCTTGCCGCGCCAGAACACCTTGATGTCCTGCCCCTCGGCGATGGGGGCCAGATCGACCTCGATCGGCGCACCCGCCGCGATGGTCGAAGCATCTGGATTCATTTGAGAAATCAGCGGCCAGACGGCGGCTGCGGCGCCCACTGCAGCCACTGCCCCAGTGGCCACGAACAAGAAATCACGGCGCGTGTGTTCCGCCGAAGACGTTGTCGTCACGATCCCAACCCTTTCTTATCTGCAGCCGGCTTAGACACTCCCGGTCACGTCTTTGCGTTGACCTGAAGCAAAAAACCGACGCCCGCGATTCTCCCCACGGCGGCAGAGGCCTACTAGTCCTTGCCTAACAGGCAGAACACGCAGTCCAGAATCGTTCTATTGGCACCCTTGGTGCGGCAGTGCAAGCCTACGATCGGCGAAGCAAGATGCGATGCACCACAGAATCAACGCCTTTCCGCGCGGCGGATAATTCGGCACGTCGTGACTATCGGAAACGGCCATCAGGCTTTTGGCGGGACAAGGGATCGCGATTCGCAGTCGATCGCGCTCCGCCGATTTTCCGGACACCTCTCGCGCGCCACGATTCGCGCGACGGTCAGGCAAAAACGGCAACAATTCATGATCGTGAATAATTCTGCGTCGTTTCAGCAACAAATCGCGCTCAAGTAGCGCGTTTGAAGACGTTCTAAATCCCTAATTCTGTTCTCATTCTTCGCCTGCGCTAAAGCGAAAGCATCCAAATTTTACCGGTAGAGCCGGCCTAACTGGGGCATCGCAGCGTCATGACAACATCCCACTTCATCGAATCGGCAACTCGGCTGCACACGCTTCGGGCTCTATGTCTTTGCGCCGTCAGCGGTCTCGCTTTGTCGATTCCGACAGGTACTGCCGACGCTCAGTCGGCCCTGCCGCCAGTGACGGTGGATGCGCCGCAGCAGCGTACGCGTCCGGCGACGGCCAGGCCGACCCAGCGCGCATCGACCAGCCGCGCTGCCCGCACCAATCGCACGGCCCGCGCGCCGCAGGCGGCACCGGTGGCGCCAGCCAATCCCAACGCCGGTGAGCGCGCCGGCGGCCCCGTGATCGGCTTCGTCGCCAATCGCAGCGGCTCCGCCACCAAAACCGACACCCCGATCATGGAAACTCCGCAATCGATCTCGGTGATCACCTCCGACCAGATCAAGACCCAGGACGCACAGACCCTCACTCAGGCGCTGCGCTACACCGCGGGCGCTAATGGCGACGTCAATGGCGGTTCCGACACCCGCAATGGCGGCATTCAAATCCGCGGCTTCGACATGACGCAGCAGGGGCTGTATCTCGATGGCCTGCGACTGCCCAGCACGCCCTATATCCATTTCGACAGCCTCGATCCCTTCGGCGCGTCTCGTCTCGAAGTGCTGAAAGGGCCGTCCTCGGTGATGTATGGTGGCAGCGGGCCGGGCGGCATCCTCAACTATGTCAGCAAGCTGCCGACCGCCCGCCAGTTCGGCGAAATCTCGGTGTCAGGCGGCAGTTTCGACCGCTATCAGGGCGAGTTCGATTTTGGCGGCCCCGCCAACAAGGAAGGCACGGTACTCTATCGCCTGACCGGCCTGGTCCGTGACGGCGGCACGCAGGTCGATGACGCCAGGGACAGCCGCGTCTTCATCGCGCCGGCCGTCACCTTCAAGCCGAACGAAGAAACCACACTCACAGTGCTGGCGAATTATCAGAAGGAGAAGAACGGCTGGGGTCTGCAGTTCCTGCCGGCATCCGGCACGATCTATCCGAATGCGGGCCGTATCATCCCTATCAACCGCAACACCGGCGAACCCGGCTTCAACAGATACAACAACGAGATCGCTTCGGTTGGCTACCTGTTCGCGCATAACATCAACGACAACCTGACCTTCCGGCAGAACCTGCGCTACTCGTGGATGCACAACGAATCCGACAGCATCAATGCCGGCGGTTACCTCGACGAAGCCGCCGGACTGCTCTACCGCTACGGCGGATCATCGGCCTCTACGATCAACTCCATCGCCGTCGACAACCAGCTGGAGGGCCACTTCACCACCGGCATCCTGAGCCACACCACGCTGTTCGGCATCGACTATCGAAACACGACATCGACCGACGTCAACACGAGCTACAGCGCCGA
Organism: Tardiphaga sp. OK245; assembly: GCF_900108575.1. NCBI lineage: Bacteria > Pseudomonadati > Pseudomonadota > Alphaproteobacteria > Hyphomicrobiales > Nitrobacteraceae > Tardiphaga > Tardiphaga sp. OK245. The sequence goes on from NZ_FNWZ01000004.1 coordinate 693,761, forward strand.
TCCCCTCAACGTCTTCAACCCCGTCTACACCAACACCTGGACCAAGGGCGCGCTCTACGAAGACTATCGTGTGAAGCAATCGCAGGTCGGCATCTATGCCCAGGACCAGATCAAGCTCGGTCGTCTTTCGGTCCAGCTCGGTGGCCGGCAGGATTTTGCCAAGACGACCTACGACAACTACATGGACGGTTCATCGACCTCCACCGACGCCTCGGCCTTCACCGGTCGTGCGGGCGTGATCTACAATTTCGACAGCGGCGTGGCGCCCTATTACAGCTATTCGGAATCTTTCCTGCCGGTGCTGAACATCGCCAATGGCAGCCTGCTGGCGCCGGAAACAGCGCATCAGCATGAGGTCGGCATCAAGTATCAGCCGGTCGGCGTCAATGCGATGATCACGCTTGCCGCCTTCGACTTGACCCGGCAAAATGTCGTTCGCTTCCTGCCTGTTGCGCCGTTCACGGCGATTCAAACCGGCGAGGTCAATTCGCGCGGCATCGAACTGGAAGCCACCGCCACCCTCGCCGCCGGCTTCAACGTCCGCGCCGCCTATTCCTACATCGACATCGAAGTCACCAAGGATCCGGTGAATGTTGGCAAGGCTCTGACGACCGTGCCGATGAATCGCTTGGGCATCTGGAGCGACTACACGATGCAAGGTGGCCTGTTCGAGGGCGTCCAGGTCGGCGGCGGCATTCGCTACATCGGCGATAGCTGGGCCGACGATGCCAACACAAGCAAGGTGCCGGGAGCCACCGTGGTCGACGCGCTGCTGGCCTATAATCAGAAGAACTACCGGCTCGCGCTCAACGTCACCAATATTGCAGACACCCGCTATGTTTCATCCTGCTACAGCCCCGTTTATGGCTGCTTTTACGGTGACTCGCGCAAGGTCGTCGCCAAGCTGACCTATCGCTGGTGAACATTAGAATCGCCCTAAAACGCGACAATACGCCACCGTCAGTCTCTCGACCGGCGGTGGCGACACTTGGTAGTAAACGCGACCACAACAACACGGGCGGAACGCCATGAGATCGATCTTCGGGCGCCTGCATCGCTGGGCTGGACTCCTCACCGCCGCCTTCCTGTTCTTCTCGGGCGTCACCGGCGCGGTTATCTCGTGGGATCACGAGCTTGACGATCTCCTCAACAGCAAGCTGAAGGACGTCACCACCGCGGGGCCCGCTAAACCATCGATCGAACTCGCGGGCCTGATCGAGCAGCGCGATCCGCGCGCGCGCGTGATCCACATGTACATGACGCCGGAAAAGAATGAGTCGCTCTCGTTCTTTGTTCTGCCGCGGATCGATCCCACGACAAGCAAGCGTTACACGCTCGATTACAATCAGATCTTCCTCGATCCCAACACCGGTGAGGAACTCGGCCGCCGCTATTGGGGCGCCGTCTGGCCCGTGACCCGCGAGAACTTCGTCTCGTTTCTCTACAAGCTGCACTACACGATGCACATCCCGGAATTCTGGGGCAGCGACCGCTGGGGCATGCGCATCCTCGGCGTCATCGCCATCATCTGGACCATCGATTGCTTCATCGGATTCTATCTGACACTACCATCGCGCAAACGCGTCAAGGCAGGAGCGGCTCCCGCCGTCGCGCGCGAACTCGGCAAGGGGTTCTGGGCGCGCTGGAAGCCGGCCTGGATGATCAAGACCTCGGGCAGCGCCTACCGGATCAATTTCGACATCCACCGCGCCTTCAGCCTGTGGACCTGGGCCCTGCTGTTCATCATCGCATTCACGGCGTTCTCGTTGAACCTGTACTTCGAAGTCTTTTCGCCGCTGATGAAGAAGTTCTCGGACTACACGCCGACGCCTTACGAGCAGCGTGAGTATCGTCACCTCGATAATCCGATCGAACCCAAGATGACCTGGGCCCAGATCCTCGAGCGCGCCACCGCCGACGGCAAGGCGCGCGGCTGGACCACACCGATCGGCTCGCTGTTCTACGGCCCTGCACATGGTGTGTATCAGGTGTTCTTCTTCGAACCTGGTGACGATCACGGCGCCGCAGGCGTCGGCCCGCCGTCGCTGTTTTACGACAGCGAGGACGGCCGTCCGCTCGGCGCAAAGCTGCCTTGGGTCGGCACCGCCGCCGACATCTTCGTGCAGATGCAGTTCCCGATGCATTCGGGACGAATCCTGGGTCTGCCCGGCCGCATCCTGATTTCGGCGATGGGTCTGGTGGTGGCGGCGCTCTCAGTGACCGGCGTGGTGATCTGGTGGCGCAAGCGCCGCGCACGCGTAAAGGTACGCGAGACAACGGAAGCACGTTCGAATACGCGACTCGCGCCGGCGGAATAGAGCCGCTGGCCTTGTCCGACTGCATGTCAGGCGCTATCGCCTGACATGGGTCGCGTCGATCAAGATGCGGCCGGAGAAAGTCCGCCGTGCGCATCGCCCTCTACCAGCCTGACATTCCGCAGAACACCGGCACCATCCTGCGGCTCTGTGCCTGTCTCGATGTCGAAGCGCATATTATCGAACCGGCGGGCTTTCCGACCTCCGACCGCCATTTCCGCCGCGCCGGCATGGACTATCTCGATCAGGTGTCGATCGTCCGGCACGATTCATGGCGGCATTTCGAGGACTGGCGGCGCGAGGCGAAGTATCGGCTCGCCTTGTTCACGACCAAGGGCGCGGAGCCCTATCTCGATCATCGCTATTCTGACGATGAGATTCTGCTGTTCGGCCGCGAGAGTGCCGGTGTGCCGGAGGACGTGGCGGCCGCAGCGGATAGCCGTGTCGTCATTCCCATGCGCGAAAGTCTTCGCTCGATCAATCTGGCGATGACGGTGGCGATGGCGCTGGGCGAGGCGCTCAGACAGGTGCGGGTTTCGTAACCCGGATCTGGCGCAGCGCGCTCCGGGACCGGCCGCACAGCGCGCGTTCCTCAATTCCTAACAAAGTGTTGCCGCCGCGATACATTCAAAGCGAGGGATCGGTCTATAATGCAACCATAGATTTTGGCTGTGGGGGCATGCCATGTATCCGCGTTTGTTCGCCGCAATAGCGTCAACACTCCTTGCATCCGGCTGCGCCATTCATCCGGTGCCGGAGGATGTGACGGGGCTACGAACCGAAGACATCGTCAAACAAATCCGCTGCGAAACACGTGACGCAGCGAGGACTATGATTCGCGACAAACTCGAAGACTTGGGTCGGCGCAATGACGAAATGGCTGCAGCGCTGGCAGTGAAATACAAGAATGACCCAGAATTAATGGTCGCGTTCGATGCAAAGAAGCTATTTCCGGGAGCGGAGAACCTTCAGATAAGAAACTACTTCGAAATCATTTATGCCACGGCGATCGCTTACGCGTTCGAACTACAAATGACCGAAACCAACAACCTAAACCCGTCTACATCCAAATTCTTGGGTCCTTGGTCCCCGTCATTGAACCTCGATATTGGAGGTTCCGGCGACCGGCAACGTACAAACGTTCGAACCTTTACAATTACAGACGAACTCAAGTTCCTTTTGACGGATTTGAATACGGAAAATCGCTCCGGTCGATATTGCGACAATCGGATCGTCGGACCGAATTACATTTACCCCATGGCCGGCAAAATTGGGGTCTACAACACGTTACATACGTTTCTCCAGTTGAGCCTGATCGAACACTTGGCACCTGATAGATCCAAAGCTTTCGGAAAAGACCCGTCACCGCTTGCGGACAAGCTGCAGTTCACAACTGAGGTCAGCCTGTCTGCTACACCTACAGTTACATTCGCACCAGTGAGATCGCAATTTCAAATCACGAGCACGACGGCAACCGGAAAACTCTCTCGCAAAGACATGCATCAAGTGATACTTGGCCTCGCCGTTGACTCGTCTGCCATACCGGCACTCACTTCAATGAGGGACTTTATTTTTTCAGGCCCACCGGCAGTTCAGCCGGGAGCTGCGCGTCTTCGGCGGAGGGACACTCAGCCTAGCGAATTGCGTAGCGTGATCGCTCCAGTGACAAGTCGAGCTGCTGAAATAGCCCTTCGTATGGTTGACCAAATCAGAAGCCGCGAAATCCAGCTTATTCCGCCCCCATAAGACGCTAAGTGGCAAGGAACATCAGTCCTATAGTGACTCAGATGCGAATACGTCGAAATCTACCTCGCAAAAGTGCGGAAGATTCTGGCAAGCAATTTAGAAGCCTTCGGGGCTGCCATAGTTCTACAAACTCACAATATCCAACTCGCGAGAATGTAGAGTAGAGCGTTTCAGAAAGGACAAATCGCTTCTTCGTAGCAGCACCTCACAATGAAGAGCCGATCTTTGATCGATTTCAATCGAACAATGAGTAATCTTCATTAGGTAAGACGAACTATCGACTGATGCCTACCCATTAGTCTATGTCCGAACCGAAGATAACTTCGCGCACACAAATTCCACCCATACACTTGCCTGGCTGTCCCTTTCTAGTGAAGCAGAGTGATCTTTCGGGGAAACAGGGCGTGCCCGCCTGCAGTATCACTCGCCCAACGCGCTCGGTCCGACCACGCCTGTTCGACCGATACGACGACCGCCTCTTTCCTGTTTGGCGGGACTGAACAACCATCTCGTCGGTAATAAGCGGCATCACACTCATAATCTTCCTCCTCTTTCCAGATAAGGCTGCCAGGGGCTCACGATCATGGGGAATTCGTGGGTCACATCGACGCGCACGAAGAATTCGCGCTCACCTGCTGCGGGGTTTCTGAACGTGTAGATGGCCCTGACGATTCGACCGGTGTCAGATCCGAGTCGTGACGGTACAATGCGCATACCCATGAACTTGTAATCATCGATTTCACCAAGCGGTGGCCTGTAGCGCGCAAAGAGAAAATTATACGCGCGGTCCTCGTCTGTCAGGCCATGACTATCGGCGATCTGCGGGAAGTATTTCAGCCCATCGGGGATTAGCTGATTGCGATCCACCTGGAATATCTGGTCCAACGAAATCACAATCCCATCCGGCGTTCGCGGCCCTACGACGCCAACGACGACGTCGAGATCCTCGGCGAGACCTGCATGCTCCGCAATCGGGATTGCTTGCTTGGCTGCGCTTTTGCCGCGACGAGATTCGGCCTTGGCGGGATATTTGGGACGTGCCAACGCGTCGATCAGATCATCGAAGTAGCCGGGATCATTTGGATTAAGCAGGAAAACCGGAAAATCCTCGATCGTCAGCCGCCAGCGCAGTTGCCGCGCGATGTAGCGCGTCAACTTACGATCCTTCGACAAGACGGCGTGCTGCCAGTTTCGATCTTCTGTTAGCTTTGTTGATCCATCTCGCTCGATCTCCGCGCCCACGCTCAGATGATTGGCAATGAGCTGCATCTCGCGCTCGATCGCGATATTCGGATAGTCAGCCTCGATGGTCCCGATCGCATAGACGAAGCCGCTGAGCGTATCGTGATGTCCGCCGCAGCTGCAGGCGCCGTCAGGTGCGCCGCAGCCGCAATCGCCGCCGGCCGGCCTCACAATCTGCATCGACCGTGATAGCAGACCGCCCACTGCGCTTGTCGGCGATCGTCCATTGCCCGTCGTCATCGTCATTGCCCCCTGCAAGCGTGTGTCGTTCGTCCGCGCTTCGCCATCAGCGCCAACCATCCGGTCCAACTCTGCCAGCACGCGGTTGCGGTCCAGCATCGGCGGCTTCGCGCCGTCGCGGGGGCCGAGCGCCGCCACGGCCGAGCGCAGCGTATCCGCGTCGATGTCCGGCCGCTCCGACCACAGCTGCGCAAGGATGCCGGTGGCGACGGCGGCGGCGACGCTGGTCCCGGACATCACGGTGGTGCCGCCATCCGGCGCGTAGCCCGCCATGCGGCCCAGCGCGGCGACGCCGCGGCGCGTGATCTCGGGACCAAAATTGGAATCGGGCAACAATATTTGCGCGGCGTCGGCGGCAACAACGGGGATCACGGCCGGATGCGACAGCAGTTGGCCGGTGACGCGGCGGCCCTGATTGCCGGCGGCGACCAACAACACGGCGCCGCTCGCCTCGGCAGCTTCCAGCGCGGCAGCAAGGCGCGGATTGATCTGCGAGTCGCCGCCCAGGATCGCAAGGCTGAGATTGATCACCCGCGCGCCGGCCGCGACGGCGCCCTCGATTGCCGCCGCGAGATCATCGACACGGGCGGATGGCGAAACGGCATCGACGAATAATGGAATGTGGATCAGCGCGCAGCCGGGACACAGGCCCGGGATCGGCGCGTCCGCACGCGCGCCAAGCAGGCCCATCACGAAGGTGCCATGATCGCAGGCGTCATTCGGGCCCGAGCGGCATCGTCCGTCGCTGCCCGACGGGGCGCTTGCCAGCACATCCGATAATGCGCCGGCGTCATAGGGACCGTCGATGATCGCGACTGCGACGGGGCCGGTCGGGGCCGCCCAGACAGGGCGGCGATGCTGGCCGGTCGCTGAACTATCTTCAAACGAATAGCGCAATGCGTTTGCCCCTGGATCGTGGCGCAGCAAGGCGGGCGACGATCGCTGAAACCATCTTGACACTAAAATACAATCTTAGATTTGCATGTAATTTCTATTCCCGAAAGGGTAGTTCGCGGAATTTTGTACGTCTGCGCCGCTTTGGCGCGCCTACCGCCCACTCGGGACGCGCGTCGCGATGTAGTCCTTGCCCTTGGCCGTAAACGTCTCGCGAATGATGAAGCCGTCCGCCGGCGACATCGGGCCGATCGGCACTGGCCCCGTGGGCATGATCAGCGTGGCATTGCCGCCAACGAAGATCAGCAGGTGACGACGTTCTGCCAGCAGCTTCTCCGACCAGGCGATCAGGCCGGAATGGATCGGCTCCTTCTGCCAGGCGAAAGGCGTGCCGGGATCGACTTGGCCATAGATGAAGCCGGTGGTCGGATAGACCGAAAACACGATCTTCGAATTTTCCGGCTTCCAGGATTCCGGCATCTCGTTGTCCTGGATCCAGACGCAATCGAAGGCGCGGCATTGCTGTGGTCGGGTGTCATAGATCTTGCAGCCCTGCGCGATCGCGCAGTGCTTGCACCACTTGCCCGCCTGCTTGGCGAGGTCGTCGATGCGATAGACCTTGCAGCACATGGTGCAGGTCCCGCACGTACGCGTGGCGGCGGCGGAACTGCCGGATGTGACGAGCGACGGCTGCATGGTATCCAGGTGCGACAATTTGACGTGATGTCATCGACCTTTGGCGGCCCGCGCCGGACATCGCAATTGACATGTCGGTGATCGGCCGGGACATCCACGGCCCAGCCGTGCTAAGAGCCGCCGCTTACCCCATATGGAACCGAGACGTGGCCCGAGCCGGATCGGACATGCCGGTTTTAGAGAGCTGAAACAGTGAGTTATGCGGTCAAAGAAATCTTCCTGACGCTGCAGGGCGAAGGTGCCCATGCCGGCCGCGCGTCCGTCTTCTGCCGGTTCTCGGGCTGCAACCTCTGGACCGGCCGGGAGCAGGACCGCACGGAGGCCACCTGCCAGTTCTGCGACACCGACTTCGTCGGCATGGACGGCACTTTGGGCGGTCGTTACCCCACCGCCGACAAACTCGCCGACACCATCGCCGCGCAATGGGTGGGCCCTTCCGATAACCGCTATGTGGTGTTGACCGGCGGCGAGCCGCTGCTGCAGGTGGACGCCGAACTGATCGACGCATTGCATGCGCGCGGCTTCGAGATCGGCGTCGAGACCAACGGCACAGTCGCGCCGCCCGCAGGCATCGACTGGATCTGCGTCAGCCCCAAGGCCGGCGCGGAACTCGTGGTGCACAGCGGACACGAATTGAAGCTGGTCTATCCGCAGGCGCAGGCGATGCCGGAAAAATTCGAAGGCCTCACCTTCGAGCGTTTCTCATTGCAGCCGATGGACGGACCGGACGCTATCAGTAATACCGCGCACGCGGTGGACTACTGCCTGCGCCATCCGCAATGGCGACTGAGCGTGCAGACACACAAGACACTTGGGATCCGCTAAGGACCTGGACTTCTAAGGACGACGACTTCCGATGTGGGAATTGACCAAATCGTTTCGCTTCGAGGCAGCGCATGCGCTGTCTCACACCACGCTCGGCGAAGTGAGCCAGGAAATCCATGGCCACTCCTTCCGCGCCGAAGTCACCATCCGCGGCGTACCTGATCCCGTGACCGGGATGGTGATGGATCTCGGCTTGCTCGACCGCAGCCTCGACGAGCTGCGCAAGACGCTCGACCACAAGTTTCTCAACAAGATCGAAGCGATCGGCATTCCGACGCTGGAAAATCTCTCACGCTTCATCTGGGACCGCGTCGCCGACAAGGCTCCGGTCGTCCGCGTCGGCGTGTTTCGCGACAGCTGCAACGAGAGCTGCGTATATTTCGGGCCGAAGGGTTAGAGTCTTTATTGGAGCATGATCTCTCGACAAACGAATTCGTTTGTCGGCGAAAACCGGTATCCAGTTTTCGGGATCATGCTCTAGTCTTTTCCCGTGATCATGCAGGTCGCGGTGGCATGGGCGCAAAGCCTGCCATCCTTGTCGGTCAGCGTCCCCTCCGTCGCGGCCATCCTGCGTCCCATGTGAATGATACGGCCCTCGGCGCGGATCGGCCCTGATGCAGCCGTCATAGCGCGAATGTAGGTGACCTTGAGATCGAGCGTCGCGTAACCGGTCCCTGCTGGCAGCGAGGTCTGCACCGCCAGCGCGATGGCGCCATCCAGCATCGTGGCCGCGTAACCGCCATGCACCGTTCCGAGCGGATTGTAGTGATCCTCGTTCGGCGAGCCGACCAGCACAACCTTGCCCTGCTCTGCGGACTCGCCCTTGATGCCGAGTGTGCGGCCGATGCCGCGCGCAAATCCGCCTGCGGCGAAGGCCTGCTGCACAAGCTTCAGGCCGCTGCTCGCGTCACCAATCTCAGTTGTCATGTTTGCCTCCGCCGTCCCGTGACCATCCTTGTTATGGGACCGGGATGGCAGAGCTTGCCTATCAAGTCAATATTGTTGACCTCAAGACTTGAACTTGGCTAGTCGCGCGCCGCCTCCGCCATCACCGCCGACCATGCGGCCTGGCTGCCCGCCCCCGCCTTCTTGAAGGCGCGGGCCATGATCTTGCGCTCATGACCGGATGCGATGCGCTCGACCGCGCGGCCGGCGGGCGTCAGTTCGAGAATCTTGAAACGATGCCGCGCCGGATCGCGCTTGACGGCCACATAGCCCTCATCGAGCAGCTGCTTCATCGGGCGATGCAGCGCCTGTTTCGAAATCTGCAGGATCGCCAGCAGATCCGACATCGTGATGCCCTCGCCGCGCAGCACGGCATAGAGAATGCGATGGTGAACCCGAGACAGGCCGACCGTCGCCAGATACTCGTCAGCCGCACGCGTCATCCCGCGCCATCCGAAATACATCAGCGCCAGTGCATCATCGAGCGGATCGAGTTTCTTAAGGTCAATATCATTGACTTGAGAAACGGCGATGCTAGGTTTTCTGGGAGATGGGCTCATCGAAGGCTCACGACAGGGAGACGGGACGCATGTTGACGCGGCAGGACGCGATGGCATTCGCGCAGCAATGGGCTGCAAACTGGAATCGGCTCGCGATCGATACGATCGTTGATCATTTTGCTCCCGAAGGCGAGATGCGCAGCCCGCTGGCAACGAAACTGGCGGGATCATCCACCATAAAGGGACGCGACGCCATTCGCACCTACTGGCACGCCGCCTATGGCGGGCTATCCGAGCCACATCTCACCCTGGAGAGCGCCGCCTGGGACGGCGCGTTACAGCGCCTGACGGTCTGGTGGAGCGCGCCGCTGCCCAGTGGACCGACCCGGGCGTGCGAGATGATGGATTTCGATGCCGATCACCAGATCATCCGCAGCGAAGCCTATTACGGCGCCGGCAGCTAGGACGGCGCGGGCGGCACGTCTCATGCACCCGCGTGCGTTTCGATGATCGCCGTGCATTTCTCGCACTGGCGCCTATAGTGGACGGACTCATCGAGAGCCCATCCCGTGCGCATCCTGCTGATCAATCCCAACACCACCGAGAGCGTCACCGCGCTGGTGAAACGGCACGTCGAAGCCGTCGCCGGCAAGGACGCCGACTTCGTGCCGGTGACCGGCCGGTTCGGCGCGCGCTATATTTCGACGCGCGCCTCGGCGGCCATCGCAGGCCATGCGGCGCTCGACGCCTATGCTTCTCATGGCGCCGGCTGCGATGCGGTCTACCTCGCCTGTTTCGGCGACCCCGGCCTACTGGCGCTGCGCGAAATTGCAGACGTTCCCGTGGTCGGCATGGCCGAAGCGTCCTGCATCGAGGCGTCCAGACGCGGGCGTTTCGCCATCGTCACCGGCGGCGCGCTGTGGGGGCCGATGCTCCGGGAGTTCGTCGGAAGTATCGGCTTGGCCGACAAGCTCGCCAAGGTGCGCACCATCGCACCGACCGGCGGCGATATCGCGCGGAATCCCGATGCAGCACTGGCCGCGCTCGCCAGCGCCTGCACGGCCTGTGCCATGGACGACGGGGCCGAGGTCGTGATCCTTGGCGGCGCTGCGCTCGCCGGCCTTGCGTCTCGCATCCAAGCTGACGTGCCGGTACCCGTCTTGTGTTCCGTCGAAACCGGCACGCGTGCCGTGATCGCCGCAGCAGCGAAAGGTCTCGACAGCAGCCCGCCGCCTGCGCTGGAGAGCGTCGGCCTCGGCGCGGAACTCGCAAAACTGCTTCAGCAAAAATAGCTGACAGAAACATCCCCGTGTTCGGCCTGTCATGACGCGGAGCTAGACTCAGTGCGCGTCAAACACATTTCGGGAGCCGACCATGGAATTGAAATCAGGCGATGTCGTCATGCTGAAGTCGGGCGGTTGCCCGCTGACCGTGGCCGACGTTGACGGCGACAACATCGAATGCATCTGGCTGGGCGAGGAAGGCGATCTGTTCCGCGAGACCCTTCCGCGTGCCGTGCTCGAACTCGCCCTCGTCATCCCGCATGACGACGAAGACGAGAGCGAAGAGGACGAAGCTGAAGAACACGACGACGAAGAAGAAGAGCACAAGAGCAAGGTGGCCTGATCAGGCCGTCCGCCGCCGGGCGCAAATGTCCGGCGGCAGCTTGCTTAGATTGAATGTCAAATTCATATACGGGTCGAGATTCGCAACAAAAGAAAAATTTGCATTCCAATAACGCGCTGTAACGAGAATTAAGGCTCAAGATCAGTCTCACTTGCACGCCGATTTCGCTCAGGTCTCGCAGTAGGCGAAACATGTCGCTTGATGGCCTCGATCCGCGAAATCGCTGCCTCTTGAGCGAGTCCTACGACAACCCCGAGCACCAAGGCTGACATCCCATCACTCTCAAATGCAGACAGCCTTATCTTGCCCACCGCAACCTCGAATATCCCAGCTTTCAACAAGATTGCTATAAGAACCAGGACAACCAAAGCAAACGCTGACTTCATAAATGGAGAGAATCTATCAGCGTCTATCGCGTGCAATTCATAGAACGTAAGCGCCTTACATCTTAGGAAAGACGAGAAAATTAAACCGACCCATAGTCCAGGCACAACCGCTAGAATGTTAAAATTTTGAATCGCGAACGAGCCAAAATAGAAACCTAGATACACGCCTACAACAAGAACAAGAATTGCGCCCAAAAGCAATTTGCTTTGAGAAACTATGACACGACGCATATGCGCGCTAATCGCGGCACCTTTTTCCGACGTCAAAATACGAGATTGCAATGTTCTAAGTGTATCTATCGCTTGACTTGGTTGAGCCGTTGGGCCGACCAAGCCGTAGCGCGATAGAGCTAGGATTTCCTCGAAATAGCCTCGAAACTTCGAGTGATCCGAGGAGAAGATTTGACGCAACACGTCTAAAGTCCGCTCTACTTCTATTTTTAAGCGGCTCTGTTCAACAGGGATTTTGCCGCGAACGTTTTCCTCTAATTGAAATCCTATATCGTGCGGATACTGCGCTTCGTGGGGATAAGGAAATACGAGAAAACACCCCGCGACATTTCTAGAATTACTTGCCACAAGTCGGGCATCGGCCAGGGTTAAAGGAAATAGTATCAGAGCCTCTAACTTCTTTTAGAACTTCCGCACTACCGAGTTGCTTTTCAAGTTGTTCGGCAAGATCGGCAAGGGACCGATTTCTAGTTGGACTAGTACCAATTTTTGATAAACGCGCATCTGCCGCAAAATTCTTCAATAGTCGCCTGAGATCGTCGACGTTCACTTGATCCCTCCCTATTTGACCTAATTCCATCAAACTCTAAAAATATTCGAAGCGCAACCTAAAGGAGACATCAATAAGAAACTCTCGCGGATGCAGCATGAAGCTGCAGCATAGCTTAGATGTTCTTACAGCTGATGGTCGTGCTTGAATCGCGCAATCGTTTGGTCGGCGATAACAGTCAACACATCGACCTCCATCGGAAAGTCCAGCGCCAGCCAGGCATCTTCCGCCAGCGCCAGCACATGGCCGAGCGCCGGGCCCTTGGCGATGCCGCGCGCCATGAAGTCGGCGGCCCTGAGCGGAAACACCGGCGGGGTCCATCGCTCCGGCAAGGTTACGAGCGCCTTCCAGGCCTCGCTGTCGGCATCGCGGCCGGCGCGCGCCCAGGCCAGCATCATGCGGTTGCGATAGCGGACCTCGCCGAGCCGATAGAGCCGCCGCCGGGCATGGGATTCATCCATGCCCTTCAGCCGCCACCAGCGATGGCCCATGGAATCCAGTGCCTTGGTTTCGTCATTGGAGAGCCGCAGCTTTTGCGCAAGCCGGCGCGCATCTTCCGTAACTGCGACGCCAAGCGCGCCAAGCCGCAGAACCGCATTAGGTTTCTGCCCCAGAGCCTGCTCGATGGCGATCATTGCGGCGAACGGTCCCTTGTAGGTGACGCCGCCCGCGATCCGCAGCATCAGGCCGGCCTCGACCATCGCATCCACCGCCGCGAAGGCCCCATCGGCCACCAGCAGCTTCAGCAACTCCATCCTGATACGCTCGGCCGATATTCCCGCCAGTCCATCGCGGCCGCGAATGCTGGCGAGATAGCCCTCGCGATCCGGCGCCCCGGCGCCATAGGCGGCATGAATGCGGAAGAACCTGAGAATGCGCAGATAGTCTTCGGCGATGCGCCTATCGGGATCGCCGATGAAGCGCACCCGCCGGGCATCGAGATCGGACAGGCCGCCGACATGATCGTGCACTACGCCGTCGATGGATGCGGAAAGACCGTTCATCGTGAAATCACGTCGTTCGGCATCGCGCTTCCAGTCGCGCCCGAATGCCACCTTGGCCTTGCGGCCAAAGGTCTCGACGTCTTCGCGCAATGTCGTGATCTCGAACGGTGCGCCATCGACCACCAGCGTCACCGTGCCGTGGTCAATGCCCGTCGGCACGCTCTTGATATGGGCCGCCTTGGCGCGGCGGATCACTTCATCGGGCACGGCCGTCGTGGCTATATCGATTTCGCCCACTGGCAATTTCATCAGAGCGTTGCGCACAGCGCCGCCGACCGCGCGGGCTTCCTCGCCATTGCCATTGAGCAGCGCCAGCACCTGCCCGGACGGTCCTGACGTGAGCCACGGCGCGTCGTGCAGTTTGCGCACGCTCATTTTTCGACCCCGGGAACGAGCCTGCCATTTTCGATATGCGCCGGGACATAGGTCGATCCCGGCGGCGCGCCAGAGAATTGAGCCAGGAGCACCAGACTGACGATCACCAGCACGGCGGCGGCGACGGCGAGCCTGATCATCACCGGCATCGGCCATGACGATTTCAGTGTCACGCCATTCTTGGTCGCGATGAGGAAAATGGCATAGAGCGCAAACGGGATGAGGAAAATGCCGACTTCGGTCAGAACCGGACGGATCATGTGAGCACGATCCGTTCATACAGTACGCGCAGGATGCCTGCGGTGGCGCCCCAGATGTAACGTTCGGCGAACGGCATCGCGTAGTAGGACCGCTCCATGCCGCGGAATTCCTTGCTATGCAGCTGATGATTGGCGGGGTCCATCAGAAACGCCAGCGGCACCTCGAACGCGCTTTCGACTTCGTTCTCGTTGATCGTGAGACTGAAGCCCGGCTTCACCCGCGCCAGTGTCGGCAGGATGCGAAAGCCGAAGCCGGTTGCATAGAGATCGAGATAGCCGATCGGCTCGACGAAGGAGCGATCGAGACCGATTTCCTCCTCGGCCTCGCGCAACGCGGCGTGCAGCGGCGAGACATCGGTCGGATCGATCTTGCCACCGGGAAACGAGATCTGTCCGGCATGATCGTTGAGATGCGCGGAGCGCTGGGTAAGCAGCACAGTTGGTTGTTCGTGTTCGACGATGCCGATCAGGACCGCGGCCGGGCGGATCGGCCGCTCCTGCGCCACGATCTGGATCATGCGGTCGTTGCCGGCATCGCCGGTGACGGGAACGATGCTGGCGTCGGTGAGCCCCTCGGGCACATCGAAATTCAGGCGTGCCTTCGCCCGCTTGAAAAACTCAACTGAACCGATATCCGCGGCATCCGCGTCGGTCTTCAGCATCGGCTCATTCGCCCGGCTCACTTCAATCGGCTCACTTATGTAGCTTCCCTGACCTGCTCCGCATCGGCCATGGCGAAAAACGTGCCCGCGGAGGCGATGCCGAACATCGCGATACCATCGACCATCCGCTCCTCGCCCATGTCAACCAGATCGTAATAGACCGCCCGCGTCACCTTGGCCCACAGGTCACTGCGGACATGCAGGTAGGGCGTCAGCCCGCCGTCTTCAGCCATCTCGAATCGTAGCCGGTGTATGCTGTCACACTCCACCCAATCGTCCACATTGGTGCGAAACTTCAACACCGTGCCACGCGTGTCCTGCTCCTTGAGCATCTCGACGGCGAGAAATGGGGCATCGTCCACGGTGATGCCGACCTTCTCCACGGGGGTCACGAGAAAGTGCTTGCCGCCCTCACGCTTCAGGATCGTTGAGAACAACCGCACCAATGCGGGCCGGCCGATCGGCGTTCCCAAATAGAACCACGTACCATCGCCAGCGATTCGCATGTCGAGATCGCCGCAGAATGGCGGATTCCACAGATGCACCGGCGGCAGGCCCCTGCCGGCTTTACCGTTGGCCGCCGCATCCCTCGCCGCAGTGGTCAGGCCATCCAGCCCCTGATTTGCGATCTGCCCTTGCTTCGCCATTGTTTGCCCTGACTTTACCACTGCCATTTGGCACGTTTGGTGCAAGTCTTGAACCTCAAGTCTTGAAACGTGCGGTGTCACATTCAAACTCGCCACAACGTGATGCAGTTCATAGCCGCATCCCGATATTGTGGGGATAGTTTAATTCAACAAATACATGGCCTTCGCTTAAGTTTAGCATCAGGTCCATGGAATACTAAGATGGCGTGACGACAAATGCGGCGGCGTGTTTCAGGCGCCGTTCACCCGAAGGAGCAATGGATGGCTGGCGCTGACAGTGTCGAGAAACTCGAAGACGTGATTGTCCGCTCCGCGGAACAGGTGGCTGGCCAGATGCGCGCCGCCAAGGAAGCGATCTCCACTGTCATCTTCGGCCAGGAACGCGTCGTCGAAAACACGCTGGTGACCATCCTGTCTGGCGGCCATGCGCTGCTGATCGGTGTTCCGGGCCTCGCCAAAACCAAGCTGGTGGAAACGCTGGGCGTTACGCTCGGCCTCGATGCCAAGCGCATCCAGTTCACCCCCGACCTGATGCCTTCAGACATTCTCGGCGCCGAAGTGCTGGACGAGAGCGTCGCCGGCAAGCGCTCGTTCCGCTTCATCTCGGGACCTGTCTTCGCACAGCTTCTGATGGCCGACGAAATCAACCGCGCCTCGCCGCGCACGCAGTCCGCCTTGCTGCAGGCGATGCAGGAACAGCACATTACGGTGGCCGGCGCACGGCATGACCTGCCGAAACCGTTCCACGTGCTGGCCACGCAGAATCCGCTGGAACAGGAAGGCACCTATCCGCTGCCGGAAGCGCAGCTCGATCGCTTCCTGATGGAGATCGACGTCGATTATCCGGATCGCGATGCCGAACGCCGCATCCTCTTCGAAACCACCGGCGCCGACGAAACCATCGCCAAGGCTGCCGTGACTGCCGACACGCTGATCACAGCGCAGCGCCTGGTGCGCCGCCTGCCGGTCGGCGACAGCGTGGTCGAAGCGATTCTTACATTGGTGCGCTCGGCACGTCCGGGACCGGACGCAGGCGATGCCAGCAAGCTGATCGCCTGGGGCCCAGGTCCTCGCGCGTCACAGTCGCTGATGCTGGCAGTGCGTGCCCGTGCATTGCTCGATGGTCGTCTTGCGCCGTCGATCGACGACGTGCTCTATCTCGCCGAACCGATCCTGAAGCATCGTATGGCGCTGACATTCTCGGCACGCGCCGAAGGTCGCACAGTCCCCGACGTCATCCGTCAGCTCAAGACGCGGATCGGTTAATGGCCGCAGCGCCGGATCACGCCACGCAGGAGATCATCGCAGTCCGCCGCGCCGATGGTGAAAGCCGTACGCTTGCTGCATCGCTGCCGCGTCTGGTGCTGGAGGCCCGGCGCATCGCCGCGACGGTGATCCATGGCCTGCATGGCCGGCGCCGCGCCGGCCATGGCGAAAGTTTCTGGCAATATCGTCGCTTCGTCTCCGGCGAACCGTCGCAGAATGTCGACTGGCGCCGTTCGGCGCGCGACGATCATTTGTATGTCCGCGAGCAGGAATGGGAAGCCGCGCACACAGTCTGGCTGTGGCCGGACCGGTCGCTGTCGATGGCCTTTGCCTCCAAGGGCGCGCGCGACAGCAAGCTCGAACGCGCGCTGATCGTCACCTTCGCACTGGCTGAATTGCTGGTGGCCGGCGGTGAACGCGTCGGCGTGCCCGGCCTGATGAATCCGACGTCCAGCCGCAGCGTCATCGACAAGATGGCGCAGGCGATGCTGCACGACACGACGAACCGCGCCAGCCTGCCACCTTCGTTTGTGCCCTCAGCACTGGCCGAGATCGTGGTGCTCGGCGACTTCTGGTCGCCGATGCCGGAGATCAAGGAGATGCTGGCCGGTCTGTCGTCATCCGGCGCGCATGGCGCGCTGGTGCAGGTCGTCGATCCCGCCGAGGAGAGTTTCCCTTACTCCGGCCGCGTCGAATTCGTCGAGCCGGAAAGCGGCAACGTGATCACCGCCGGACGGGCGCAGACCTGGGCCGAGGATTACGTGGCGCGCGTCGCCGCGCATCGCGAGGAAATTCGCGCCGAGACCGCCAAGCTCGGCTGGCTGTTCTCGACACACACCACCAGCCGCTCGGCGGCTGAGCTGCTGCTGTTCCTGCATGGCGGCATGATGGTCAACAAATCTGCCGGCGGCGGCAGCATGGTCAAGGCAGGACGTTCAGCATGATTCCTGGCTTCCCGCTCGCCTTCGCCCAACCGCTGCTGCTGCTCGGCCTGATCAGTCTCCCGGTGCTGTGGTGGCTGCTGCGCGTGATGCCGCCGCGCCCGCAGCGCATCGCGTTTCCGCCGACACGTCTGCTGTTCGATATCACGCCGAAGGAAGAAACTCCGTCGCGCTCGCCCTGGTGGCTGACGCTGCTGCGCCTGCTGGCTGCGGCGCTCATCATCTTCGCTGCCGCCGGCCCGATCTGGAATCCGCAGACCGGCACGGCTGGCAGCAATGCGCCGCTGACGATTTTGCTGGACGATGGCTGGAGCGCCGCGGCGAGCTGGGACGCTCGCGTCAAGGCGGCGGATGAGCTGATTGCCAATGCCGACAGCAATCGCCGCGGCGTGGCCCTTGTTCCGCTGTCGGAACCGAACCGCGACATCACGCTGCTGCCCGGCGGCACCGCCCGCGTCGCGTTGCGTCAGCTCTCGCCGAAGCCCTATGCGATCGACCGCGTCGATACGCTGCCGGCGCTGGAGCGCTTTTTGAAAGCCACCGGCGACAGCGAAATCGTCTGGCTCTCGGATGGCGTTGACACCGGCCGTGGCGCGGATTTCACGCAGGGCCTTGCCAAGGCCATCGGCGACCGCATGCTGACAATCTATGACGGCGGCGCCACGCCGGCCCATGCGCTCGTCGCGGCGGAAAATGCCGCGGCGAAAATGACCGTGAAGGTGCTGCGCGCCAATAGCGGCGGCCCGGATGGCGGCGTGGTGCGCGGCCTCGACCAGAAGGGCTCGCCGGTTGGCGAAGCCAAATTCCTGTTCACACCGAACGACCGCGAGACCGAAGCCTCGTTCGATCTGCCCGTGGAACTGCGCAACGACATCGCGCGGCTTGAAATCACCGGCGAACGCTCCGCCGGCGCCGTGCAACTGCTGGACAAGCGCTGGCGCCGTCGCGCCATCGGCATCGTCTCGGGCGCGACCAACGATACCGCGCAGCCGCTGCTAGCCTCGACCTTCTATCTCACCCGCGCATTGGCGCCGTTCGCTGACGTCCGCCTCGGCGATCGCGGCGCGCCGCAGCAGGCGATCACGCAGTTCCTCGATCAGAAACTGCCGATGATCGTCCTGGCCGATGTCGGCACGCTGTCGCCGGAAATCCGCGAGCGTCTGAATGCCTGGATCGATGCGGGCGGCGTGCTGGTACGCTTCGCCGGCCCGCGCCTCGCGCAAGGCGACGACGATCTCGTCCCGGTGAAACTGCGCCGCGGCGACCGCAGCCTCGGCGGCAGCCTGACCTGGGAGAAGCCGCAACATCTCGCGTCCTTCGCCGCCGATGGGCCGTTCGCCGGTCTCCCTGTCCCGAAAGACATCACCGTGAATCGTCAGGTGCTCGCCGAGCCGAACGCTGCGCTGGCCTCGAAGAGCTGGGCGTCGCTGGTGGATGGCACGCCGCTGGTCACCGGCGAACGCCGCGGCAAGGGTCTCGTCACCCTGTTCCATGTCAGCGCCGATATGCGCTGGTCCGATCTGCCATTGTCTGGCACCTTCGTCGAAATGCTGCGCAGGGTCGTCGATATCTCCGGTTATACGTCCACGCCCGGCGCAGGTGTCGCCGGCGAGACTCGCGCGGAAACGGTTGCGCCGCTGCGCACGCTCGATGGTTTCGGTGCTTTCACCCCGCCGCCATCGACGGCCAAGCCGCTCGCCGCTGACTATCGCGACCGCGCCACGCTCGATCACCCGCCGGGCTTCTATGGCCCTGCCGATGGCCCGCTCGCGGTGAATGCACTGGCATCGGCCGATCGCATTGAGCCTATCGATTTCTCAGGCCTGAAGGCCAACCGCGCCAGCTACACCAATGCCGAACCGCGCGACCTCCGCGGCATCCTGCTCTCCACGGCGCTGGCGCTGTTTTTGGTCGACGCGATCATTGTTGCGCTGCTCGGCGGCGCCATCGCTGCGATGTTCCGCCGCCGTGCCGTCTCGGCTGCCCTCGCCGTGGCATTCGCGCTCGGCACCGTCATGGGATCGCCGGTGCCATCGCGGGCCGATCCAGCCAGTGACGATTTCGCCGTCAAAGCCGTGTCGCAGACACGTCTCGCCTACGTCGTCACTGGGAATGCCGATGTCGACTCGATCGTGAAGTCGGGCATGACCGGACTGACGCTGTTTCTCGCGCAGCGTACCGCGCTGGAAGCCGGTGAGCCGGTCGGCGTCGATCCTTCTCGCGACGAACTGTCATTCTTCCCGCTGATCTACTGGCCGATCATTCCCGGCGCGGCCAAGCCGCCGCAGGAAGCCATCAACCGCATCGACGCCTATATGAAGCAAGGCGGCACGGTGCTGTTCGACACCCGCGACGCGGTCGAAGCCCCTCCTGGACCGAACGGCGAGTCGCAGACGCCGGGCATGCTGACGCTGCGCAATATCCTGTCCTCGCTCGATGTGCCCGAGCTCGAGCCGGTGCCGCGCGAACATGTGCTGACCAAGACCTTCTATCTTCTGCGCGACTTCCCCGGCCGCTTCAATTCCGGACCGACCTGGGTCGAGACCCTGCCGCGCGACGATGGCGATGACGCTGCCTCGCGTCCGGCTCGCGGCGGCGACGGCGTATCGCCGATCATCATCACCTCGAACGATCTTGCCGGCGCTTGGGCCATGCGCCCCGACGGACAGCCGATGCTGCCGCTGACGCCCGGCGAACCGCGGCAACGCGAATTCGCGTTCCGCGCCGGCGTCAACATCGTGATGTACACGCTGACCGGCAACTACAAGGCCGATCAGGTCCACGCGCCCGCACTCATCGAACGTCTCGGACAATAGGAGCGCGACATGCAATACGGCATCGCGTTTACGCCTCTCGTCCCGACCATCGTGCTGTGGATCGGCCTCGCCGCCATCGTGGCGATATCAGCATTGCTATTGCTCGGCCGTGCACGCGGTGCTGCAGTGCGTGTGGCCGCATTGGCGCTGATCCTGCTGGCGCTGGCCAATCCCTCCTTTACGCGCGAGGAGCGCGAACCGCTGTCCTCGGTCGCCGCCGTCGTCATCGACAAGAGCCCGAGCCAGAATTTCGGCGAGCGCACCAAGGAAACCGAGGAAGCACAGAAGCAGCTCGTCGACCGGCTGAAGCAGGTCAAGGGCCTCGAAGTTCGTGTCGTCGAAGCCGGACAGGCTGACGGTGAGACCGACGGCACCAAATTGTTCGGCGCTCTCTCATCGGCGCTCTCCGACGTCCCAACCGACCGCGTTGCAGGTGCCTTCATGATCACCGACGGCCGTGTCCATGACATCCCGGCCAATGTCGCAGGTCTCGGCTTCAATGCGCCTGTGCATGCGCTGATCACCGGCCGCAAGGACGAACGCGATCGCCGCATCGCCATCACTGCCGCTCCCAGGTTTGGCATTGTCGGCCAGTCGCAGCGCGTCACGTTCCGGCTCGACGACCAGGGCGTCACCGGCGAGCGCGCCCGTGTCGCGATCCGCCGCGACGGCGATACGCTGAGCGAGCGCACGGTGCTGTCGGGCCAGACCGTGTCGGTCGATATCGACATCAAACATGCTGGCCCGAATATCGTTGAGATCGAAGCCTCGCCGCTCGATAATGAACTGACACTGGTCAACAACCGCGCAGTGGTCGCCATCGATGGCGTGCGCGACAAACTCCGCGTGCTGCTGGTGTCCGGCGAACCGCATTCCGGCGAACGCACCTGGCGCAACCTGTTGAAGTCCGATGCGTCGATCGATCTCGTCCACTTCACGATTTTGCGCCCGCCGGAGAAGCAGGACGGCACGCCGATCAATGAGCTGTCGTTGATTGCGTTTCCGACCCGCGAACTGTTCCAGCAGAAGATTCACGAATTCCAGCTGATCATCTTCGATCGCTATGCCCGCCAGGGCGTGCTGCCGATTGCCTATTTCGACAATATCGCGCGCTATGTCCGCGCCGGGGGCGCCGTGCTGGTCTCGGCCGGCCCCGATTACGCGTCGAACACCTCGATCTGGCGCACGCCGCTGGATTCGGTGCTCCCTGCCGAACCTGTCGGTGTCAGCGAAAAACCGTTCTATGCGCATCTCAGCGACATCGGCAAACGTCACCCGGTAACGCGCGGCCTCGAAGGCTCCAATTCCGAGCCACCGAAATGGAGCCGCTTCTTCCGCACCGTCGAGACCCGCAACACCACCACTCCCCCTGTCATGACCGGTGCCGACGGTCAGCCGCTGCTGCTGCTGTCGCGGTCCGGCGAAGGCCGCGTCGCGCTGCTGCTGTCGGATCACATTTGGCTGTGGGCGCGCGGCTATGAAGGCGGCGGCCCGCATCTTGATCTGCTTCGTCGCACGTCGCACTGGCTGATGAAGCAGCCGGATCTCGACGAGGAAGCACTCAAGCTGCAGAGTCAGGGCAAGGATCTCGTTGTGCTGCGCCAGACCATGGGCGACGCCGTGCAGCCCGTGACTGTGACCTCACCATCAGGCAAGACCCGCGAACTGACGCTGTCAGCCGGCGAGCCCGGTCTGTGGCGCGCGACCACGCCGGCCGATGAACTCGGCCTGTGGCAGGCCACCGACGGCACGCTGAAGGCGCTGATCAATGTCGGCCCGATCAACCCGAAGGAATTCTCCGAGGTCACCTCGACCACCGAGATGCTGAAGCCGCTGGCGCAGGCCAGTGGTGGCGACGCCCGACGGATCAATGAAGGCTCGGGCGTCGAGCTGCCGCGCATCGTGCCGGTGCGCTCCTCGACCGTCTTCCGTGGCGACGGCTGGATGGGCGTGCATATGCGCGATGCCAGCGTGGTCCGCGGCGTCGGCGTGCTGCCGATGTTTGCCGGCCTGATCGGGCTGCTGCTGCTGCTCGGCGCCTTTGCCGCGACGTGGCTGCGGGAAAGCCGGTAGCTTCTTCCCTCACCCCGCTTGCGGGGAGAGGGTGGCGCGGACGAAGTCCGCGACCGGTGAGGGGAAGCCAGCGAATGAAACACCGGCTCCCCCTCACCCGTCACCACGCTAACGCGTGAATGACGACCTCTCCCGCAAGCGGGGAGAGGGAAGAAGGCAGCGTTGCCGTAATCCCACAGCCTGCGCGGTTTCTATGTCCGGCGATGACTGGCCGTTGACACCCGGCCGCCTGTCGCGCGATGTTACATTATAACATCGGTACTGGCAGACCTCTCCGCCAGCCGATGCGGGGCGGCTTGTCGGCATGAAGTGGTTTCGCACGAATATCAGACATGGGGCAAAGCTGGCGCTGTTCGCGCTGGCCGTGCAGCTCATTCTGTCGTTCGGCCACGTTCACGGCGGGACGGTCCATGCAGCCCCTCTCGACACCGCCATCGCCTTCTCTGCCGGCGAAGCTGCGCAGACACCGGCCGCTCCCGATCCTGACCACCATCACCGCGCCGCCGATCCCTGCGCCATCTGCGCCGTCATGGGGATGGCCGGTACAGCGCTGTTCGCCGCGCCGCCGGTCCTGTTGTTGCCGCAGGCTGCCGTCCTGCTGCAGCGGATCACCGAGGCTGAGTTCGACCATCTCGACGCCATCAGCGGCGCATCGCAGCCGCGCGGCCCTCCTGTTTCCTGACACGACCTTTGACGATCGCTGCCGCGAATTCCTCGCGAACGGCGTAACCGAAGTCAGATTCGCATCACCGCGAGTCCCGGCGCAAGCGCCCGAGCGCGCGGCCGGTGAAGTCAGGACAAACCTATGTCGATTCAATTCAAGCGCGCCCTCCTGCTCGGCACATCTGCCGTGGTGGGACTGAGCTGCCTCCCGCAATCCGCGCTGGCGCAGACGCAGCTTCCCGCCGTGGAAGTCACCGCGCCAAGCCCGATCGTGCGCCGCAAGCCGGTGCCGTCACGCACCGCGCATACTCATGTCACGCGCCCCGCGCCGAACCGCAATGCCGCGCCGGTGCCCGTCGAGGCAGAGCCGGCCGTGCAGGCGCAGCAGGGCGAACTCCCGATCGTTACCGATCAGTTCGCCACCGTCACCGTGGTGCCGAATGACGAGATCCGCCGTTCCGGTGCCTCGACGCTCGGCGACCTGCTCGCCAACAAGCCTGGCATAACCGGCTCCGGCTACGCACCGGGCGCATCAAGCCGGCCGATCATCAGGGGTCTCGACGTCAATCGTGTCGGCATCGTCGAAAACGGCATTGGCAGCAACGGCGCATCCGACCTCGGCGAAGATCATTTCGTGCCGGTGGATCCGTTTGCCGCCAATCAGATCGAGGTGATCCGCGGCCCGGCGACACTGCGTTATGGCTCGCAATCGATCGGCGGCGTGGTCAGCGCGTCCAACAATCGCATTCCCGATGCGCTGCCGAACTGCGCCGTGGCGGCGCCGTTCCAGAGCTACGGCATGCCGGTGAAGGCGCCGGCCGCCGGTCTCGCGGCGCCGGGCTGCATGAATGCCGAAGTCCGCACCTCGTTCAGTTCGGTGGATCGCGGTGTTGATGGCGGCATCCTGCTCGATGCCGGCGGCGGCAATGTCGCGGTTCATGCCGATGTCTATGGACGCAAGGCCGGCGACTACAATGTGCCGAGCTATCCCTATGCCGATCCCGGCCTTGCCTTCAATGGACGTCAGCCGAACTCGGCTAACCAGTCGGCCGGCGCATCGGTCGGCGGCTCCTACTTCTTCACCGGCGGCTATATCGGCGCGGCGATCACCCAGAACAACACGACCTATCGCATTCCGGGCGTTGAAGGCGCGCAGGTCGGCACCCGTATCGCCGGCCAGCAGACCAAGTTCACGGCCAAGGGCGAATATCGCCCGGACGCCGCGGCGGTCGAAGCGATCCGCTTCTGGGTCGGCGCGACCAACTACAAGCACAACGAGATCGGCCTTGCCGACGCCAGCGACCTCTTGTCCGATGGCGTGCGCCAGACCTTCACCAACAAGGAGCAGGAAGGCCGGCTCGAAGTGCAGATGATGCCCTTCAACGCACGTTTCGCCACGATCACGTCGGCCTTCGGCCTGCAGGTCAATCATCAGGAGCTGACGGCACCGAGCCCCGATGACATCGGCAGCCCGCTCAATGGTCTGTGGGATCCGAATAAGAACACAAGGATTGCCGGCTACAGCTTCAACGAGTTCAAGTTCACCGAAACCACGAAGGCGCAGATCGCCGGCCGCATCGAGCATGTCGAACTGTCAGGCACGACGCCATCGTCGATCCCGAACGAGTTCGATCTCAATGCCGATCCTGGCGCGATCGGTCCGGCGGTCGGGCGTAACCTCACCTTCACGCCGAAGAGCGGCAGCATCGGCCTGATCCAGGACCTGCCCTGGTATGGGCTCTCCGCCAGCATCACCGCGCAATATACCGAGCGCGCACCGAAGCCCGCCGAACTGTTCTCGCGCGGCGGACATGATGCGACCGAGACCTTCGACATCGGCAATCCCAATCTCGGCATCGAGACGGCGAAGTCGGTCGAACTCGGCCTGCGCCGCGCCGCCGGTCCGTTCCGCTTCGAGCTCACCGGTTACTACACGCAATATAGCGGCTTCATCTATCGCCGCCTGACCGGCAACACCTGCGGAGACGGAGTCTGCCAGGCGGGGCTTGGCCTCGAACTGAACCAGGCGATCTATTCGCAGCGTGACGCCACCTTCCGCGGCGGCGAATTCCAGAGCCAGCTCGATGTTGCGCAGATCTATGGCGGCACATGGGGTATCGAGACCCAGGCCGACATCGTGCGCGCGACCTTCAGCGACGGCACCAATGTGCCGCGCATTCCGCCGGTGCGTGCCGGCGGCGGCCTGTTCTGGCGCGATGCCAACTGGTTCGCGCGCGTGAACTTGCTGCACGCTTTCGCGCAGAACGACATCGCTGAGATCGCGGAGACGCCGACATCGGGCTACAACCTGCTGAAAGCGGAAGTGAGCTACAAGACGCTGCTCGATCCGCGCATCTACGGCGCTAAGGAAATGACCCTCGGCGTGGTCGGCAACAATCTGTTGAACGAGACCATCCGCAACGCGGTGTCCTATAACAAGGACAATGTGCTGCAGCCCGGGCTGAACGTGCGGGCATTTGCTAGTGTGAAGTTCTGATTGGTACTCGTCGTTCCGGGGCGTGCATTCAGCGCGGCTGAATGCGCGAACCCGGAACCTCATGCGGTTCTATCACTTCGAGATTCCGGGTTCGCTCGCAGCTAACGCTGCGCGCGCCCCGGAATGACGGCTTGGATCAAAAAATTACTTCGCCGCGTCCCAATCCGGCCGAACGGCGCCGGCGAGACCCGTAGCGGCGCCCTCCACCAGCTCGAGCACAAGCAACCGGTTTTGATCGACCGGACCCGGCATGGTCACATTGCCCTTAGGGATCGCCTTGAAGCCGACCCGGCGGTAATAGGGCTCGTCGCCGACCAGCACGATGAGCTTGTGCCCCTTCTTGCGCGCATCGGCGATGGCGCGGTCCAGCAGCTTGCGGCCGACGCCGCGGCTGCGGAATGGCGGCTCGACGGTCAGCGGCCCGAGCAGCAGTGCCGGCGTATCACCCACACAGATCGGCAATTGCCGGACCGAGCCGACCAGCAGCGTGCCGATCCGTGCCGTGAAAGACAGGTCGAGCAGATGACCGACATGTTCACGCAGCCGGTAGGCTGATAGCACGTAACGGCCCGGGCCGAAGGTGCGGGCATGCAGCCGTTCGATGATCTGGGCGTCGTTGGCGGTTTCCGCCAGGATGGTCAGAGAAAGGTCATTCATGTCGGGAGGCGGGATAGCATTTGGCGGGCGCGCGGTCCATTGCCCGGGCGGACGGGATCAGACCCGCCAGGTAGCACTGATCGGCTTGCCGTCGAAGATCTCGGCCAGCCGCAGCCGGGTGCCCTCGGTGGTGTCGTGAGGCAGGGCATCGAGGGCGAAGAAACCGGTTTCGGCGATTTCGCGATTGGGCTCGGGCAACCAGTCCTGCCGGAACTGCCTGACCACATAGACCGCCACATGATCGCGGATCGAGACGTGACTGTTGAGAAAGACACCATGCAGAACCGGCTCTCCCGTGAGTTCGATGCGCCCCTCTTCCCGCAGCTCCATGTCTAGCGCCTCGCGAAAGGTCTGGCCGACTTCGACGCCGCCGCCGGGCAGATACCAGCCGGTGACATAAGTGTGCCGGACTAGAAACACGCGATTGTCAGCGTCCAGCACCACGGCGCGGACGCCCAAGGTCATGCCGCGGGCGAAGCGGAAATACAGATGCACGAATTTGCGCAGGGTCGGCTCCAGCCGCTGCCGCAACGTCGGTGAGGTCATCGCGGCAAATTCCTGGCTGGCGACACGGTGGGTGCTTGCGTCATATGCCCCACCTTGCCAAAACATGCAGGGATTTCACAGGCATGAGGGCGCATTGAGCCGGCTTGTTCACATACGCGCAGGGGCAGATCGCTTCTCATGACCGCTTTCACCCTCGCCCATCTGTCCGATCCGCATGTTCCGCCGATGCCAGAGCCGCACTGGCGCGAGCTCCTGGGGCAGCGCGTGCTCGGCTATCTGAACTGGCGGCGTAACCGGCATCTGATCCACCGCCGCGATATGCTGGATGTCATCGTCAGCGACATGCAGGCGCAGCAGCCGGACCATATTGCCGTCACTGGCGATCTCGTGAATCTCGCCCTGGATGCCGAATTCCCGCGCGCGCGCCGCTGGATCGAAAGCGTCGGCACACCGGACAATGTCTCGCTGGTACCCGGCAATCACGACGCCTATGTGCGCGGAGCACCCGAACGTTTCGCCGAGACTTTCGGCGACTATATGCGCAGTGACGGCACCCCCGATACGCGCTTTCCATTTCTGCGTATCCGCGGCCCGCTGGCTCTGATCGGCGTGTCGTCGAGTGTGCCAACCGCGCCGTTCATGGCGACGGGCTCGCTCGGCGACGCACAGCTTAGGGCGCTCAACATTATGCTTGGCGGCCTCGCCGACGCTCATCTGTTTCGCGTATTGCTGATTCATCATCCGCTACGCTCAAAGCAGAAAATGAAGCGACTGACGGATTCCGACGCGCTGCAAGCTGTGCTCAAGCGCCACGGCGTCGAACTGATCCTGCACGGCCACGACCACATTCATTCGACCATGTGGTTCGACGGCCCACAGCGGCGCATTCCCGCAATCGGCGTGCCATCGGCGTCATCGGTTGCACACGGCCACAAGCCGGCAGCGGCCTACAATCTGTTCGCCATCGAACGCGACGGCGAACGCTGGCGCTGCGAGCAGACGGTGCGAGGATTCGGGGGCAGCAATATGGTGCACGAGCTGACGCGGACGATGCTGGTGTAGCGTGACTAATGTCCGCGCACGGACACGAACAGCGCGAGCGCAAATAGTCCCACGACGCCGACAATCACACCGAACACGAACGGCCAGAATCTGCTGCGCGGCTTCTTCACCGCCGTCGCTACCTCCGGCGCCGACATTGTCACCAGCGCGTGCTCGCGCTCAATCATGCGGCGCGCGATATAGTCGGTGACCGCCTTTACGATGGTCGGAACGTCATGCGCCTCGGCCAGCACCACGCGACCGTGGCGGGTGTCCTGCACGAAGCGATACATGCGCTTGTCGCGACCCATCGCGACATGGGCGACCATGTCGATCCACAGCCGCGGCGTGTCGCCCTGGCTGATGCCCCGGTCGAACATCTCGATGCCAACAGGGATCTCGGCGAACAGCGGGTCGAGCGCTTCATTGAGGATCTCCAGCCGCGCCACTTCGGCATCGCGCAGCTCGACGACGACACCGGTGCGATCGGCCGCCTCGATGCGGGCCTGACGCAACGCGTCGCGCAGCCGCTGCGGCCTGGCTTCCTCGACAGGCTTCGTCCCGTTACTCGCCACGCTGGACCCCTTTCTGGCTGCCTGAGCGCGCCATCCATCGGGCAGTAACCTATCAGTAACCACGAGTGCCGGAAAGGCCGTTTGTTTCCAGAGGCTTGGCCGCTAAACGCATCAACGGCCCCACTCGGTTTCCCGGATGAGGCCGCTGATATCCTTGGACGTCTTCTTATGGGCAAATCAGCGACAGGCTTTAGGCGAGCCGGCGGCACTGACGCCGCTCGGGGTCTCAGCCTCAGGCGAACCCTCGGTCCTAAGCGACCTGGCGGCTCGGCTCTTCGACGATGGAGAAGCGGACGCCGGCGCGGTGGCGATTCTCTTCCGACACGGTCTTCCAGGCTTCTTCGGCCTGCTTGCGCGTCTTGAACGGGCCCTGCACCTGGGCCGAGCCTTCAACCAGCTTGTGGAAGTTCATCGAACCGAACTCGCCGCCGATGACCCAGAAATTGCTACCGTGTGACATGTCGTGCTCCTGTTCATTCCTTAAATCGACATTCGTGACATGCGATGCATTCACCGTGTGAACAGATAACGCCATGTCAGACAAAACCACCAGACACCTTGTGTTGAATGGTGATGTGATGTAACATCGCGACTTGTAATAAATGTCATTTTGTTAATTTTGTCACAATCAACGACCGAGTGGCGACTCGGGGAACCAGGAATTGGCGCGGATGGCGGGCGAGTCTGGCAAGAAGCTGTTCGTGGGGCCGCGCTTCAGGCGGATCCGGCAGCAACAGGGCCTGTCCCAGACCCAGATGGCAGAGGGCCTCGGCATTTCGCCGAGTTACATCAATCTGATTGAGCGCAACCAGCGGCCGGTCACCGCGCAGTTGCTGCTGCGCCTCGCCGAGACCTATGACCTCGATCTCCGCGATCTCGCGACGGCGGATGAAGACCGCTTCTTCGCGGAGCTGAACGAGATCTTTTCCGATCCGCTGTTTCGCCAGATCGATTTGCCGAAACAGGAATTGCGCGACCTTGCCGAACTCTGTCCCGGTGTCACGCATGCGCTGCAGCGGCTCTATGCGGCTTATACCGAAGCGCGGCGCGGCGAGACCATGGTGGCGGCGCAGATGGCCGATCGGCATGAAGGCGCGCCATTCGAAGCCAATCCGATCGAGCGCGTGCGTGATTTGATCGAAGCCAACCGCAACTACTTCCCCGAACTCGAAGCGGCCGCCGAAGGCCTGCGCGACGAGATCAACGTGCCGTCGCAGGATCTGTTTGCGGCGCTGAGCACGCGACTGCGCGACAAATATTCGATCGTCACTCGCATTATGCCGGTGGATGTGATGCGCGAGACGCTCAGACGTTTCGACCGACATCGCCGGCAGCTGCTGATCTCGGAAATGGTCGATGCGCCCGGCCGCGCCTTTCAGGTCGCATTCCAAATCGGCCTCGTCGAGTGCTCATCGCATTTCGAGACCATCATCGGCCGCGCAGGTCCGCTCGATGACACCACGCGGCGGCTCTATCGAATTACACTGGCCAACTATTTTGCAGCAGCGACGCTGATGCCCTATGCGGCGTTCCATGCTGCGGCGGAAGCGCTGAGCTACGACGTGCAAGTGCTCGGCCAGCGCTTCAATGTCGGCTTCGAGCAGATCTGTCATCGCCTCACTACGCTGCAGCGGCCGAATGCGCGCGGCGTTCCCTTTTTCATGCTGCGCGTCGATAATGCCGGCAACGTATCGAAGCGGTTCTCGTCGGGCACCTTCCCGTTTTCGAAATTCGGCGGCACCTGCCCGCTGTGGAACGTGCATTCGACCTTCGACACGCCGGACCGCCTGCTGAGCCAGGTGATCGAACTGCCCGACGGCAGCCGCTATTTCTCCATCGCACAGACGCTACGCCGGCCCGCAGCGCCGCATCCGCAGCCGCAACCGCGCTTCGCCATCGGCCTCGGCTGCGAGATCCGCCACGCCGGCAAGCTGGCCTATTCGGCCGGCCTTGATCTAGAAAAAACCGAGGGGACGCCGATCGGTGTCAATTGCCGGCTGTGCGAGCGCGAGAATTGCAGCCAGCGCGCGGAGCCGCCGATCACGCGCAGCCTGATCCTCGATGAGAACACACGGCGGGTGTCGTCATTTGCTTTCAGCAATGCGCGGGAACTATAATTGCAAGGTCTTCCCGATCGCCCCTAACATTGAGGCCATTGATGACGTTGCTGGTCCGGGAAATGCTGCCGTCCGAAGCTCACGTCGTCAGCACCTATTTCCACAATGCCACGCCGGAATTCCTGGAAACGATGGGCGTCGATCCAACCAGGATGCCGCCGGCGCTGATCTGGCAAGAGCGTATCGGCCAACAATATGCACTCCCGCCGGAACGCCGCGCCGCCGTTGTCGCGCTGTGGCTAATGGATGATCAGCCCATCGGGTTTTCCAGTTGTGACAAGATTGTCTATGGCGAAAGCGCCACCATGCATCTTCACGTGCTGCACCCGGACAGACGACAAACCGGAATCGGTACAGAATGCGTTCGCCGAAGCGCGGCGATCTACTTTGACATGCTGAAACTCAAATCGCTGTTCTGCGAGCCAAATGCCTTCAATGTCGGACCAAACCGAACCTTGCAAAAGGCCGGCTTCAAATATCTGAAGACCCATATGACAGTGCCCGGACCGTTGAATTTTCATCAGGCCGTGACACGGTGGGTCCTCGAGCGTTGATGCTTGTATGACATGTCCTGGCCGGGCTTGACCCGGCCATCCATCTTGAATGTTAGTGTGGGAGAAAGATGGATGCCTGGATCAAGTCCGGGTACGACAGCGGAGAGGTCTGGTTCATGCTGCGAATGTCTGTGCGATTCACAATTCTCGTTGCAGCATCTGCCCTTATCTCCTTCACCTCCCCCGCTTCCGCGCAGCGCGGAGCGTCCTGTCATGGCGGCCAGAGCTTCGACCAATTCCTTGCCGGGCTGAAACAGCAGGCTGTCGCTAGCGGGGTATCGCAGCGGGCGATGGCGGAAGCGGCGCCCTATCTCGTCTACGATCAGGGCATCGTCAATCGCGACCGCGGGCAGCGGGTGTTCGGGCAGTTGTTCACGCAATTCGCCGGTCGCATGGCGGCTGATTACCGAATGCAGAACGGGCAGCTCAAGATCAAGCAGAACGCCGCAGCCTTTGCACGTGCAGAGAAAGAGTATGGCGTGCCGCCAGCGGTCATCGCCGCGTTCTGGGCGCTGGAGAGCGACTTCGGCGTGCAGATGGGCAATCTGCAGACGCTGCGCTCGCTGGTGTCGCTGGCCTATGACTGCCGGCGCTCGAAAATGTTTCAGGACGAGACCATCGCCGCGCTGAAGATCATCGATCGCGGTGATCTGTCGCCGGCGGAGATGATCGGCTCATGGGCCGGCGAACTCGGCCAGACGCAATTTCTGCCGACGCACTACTTCAACTATGCCGTCGACTACGACGGCGATGGCCATCGCAATTTGCTGCGCAGCCCGGCCGACGTGATCGGTTCGACGGCGCATTACATTTCCACGGGCCTTAAATGGCGGCGCGGCGAGCCATGGCTGCAGGAGGTGCGGGTCACCGACAACGTGCCGTGGGATCAGGCCGATCTCACCATCCAACTGCCCCGCGCGAAATGGGCGTCATTCGGCGTCAGCTATCCCGACGGACGGCCACTGCCGAACGACAGCATGCCGGCATCGCTGCTGCTGCCGATGGGCCGGCACGGCCCCGCCTTCCTCGCTTACGCGAATTTCGCCGCCTATACCGAATGGAACAATTCGCTGATCTATTCGACGACAGCAGCCTATCTCGCCACCCGCATCAATGGCGCCTCCAAGATGCGGCAGCCCTCCGCCCCTGTCGCCCAGCTGTCACATCCCGAACTTCGCGAGCTGCAACAACTGCTGGCGAAGCGCGGCTTCAATGTCGGCAAGATCGACGGCATCCTCGGCCAGCAGAGCCGCACGGCGGTGAAGGCCATGCAGATCAAGTTCGGCCTGCCCGCGGACTCCTGGCCGACGGCTGAATTGTTGGCGGCGCTGAGATCCGGGCGCTAGAGCCTGATTTATCTGATCCGAGAAACGGTATCCACGTCTCGGGATCACGCTCGAAATTTCTTCTCTTTTGTAAGGTTGGGGCGGTTGAATTTGGCTGGCCGCGCCCCAAGTCCATGCAGCAGCATCTTTCTTGACCCTTCCGGGTCGTCACCGCTGCGCAGCCGCAATCGACCGAAAAAGAGCATCACATGTCATTTTACGATTCCGCCGTGCCTGCTTATCTGCAGATGCTCGGCAGCCTCTCCGCCATTCTTGACAAGGCTGAGGCCCACGTCACCGCGAAGAAGATAGAGCCGGAAGCCTTGCTCGGCGCGCGGCTTTATCCCGACATGCTGCCGCTCTCTCGCCAGGTTCAGGTTGCCTGCGATCAGGCCATGCGCGGTTGCGCCCGACTCACCCAGAACGAACCGCAGTCGGTGCCGGACACCGAGAAAACCTTTGGCGAATTGAAGCAGCGTCTGGCCAAGGCGATGGATTATGTGAAGGGCTTCACGCCGGCTCAATTCGAAGGCGCCGACGTACGCGAGGTCACGTTTCCGATCGGCGGCGGCAAGACCACGACCATGACGGGCCAGCAGTATCTGAGCAGCTTCTCGCTGCCGAACTTCTACTTCCACGTCGCTATCGCCCACGGCATTCTCCGGCATAGCGGCATCGAGATTGGTAAGCGCGACTTCCTCGGCGCGCAGTAAGCCGCGCCATCACCGCAGGATATTCGGCTGCTGGCCGACCGATAGAGAGATCATGATCATTCAATCCGTCATCGCCACGATTGTTTTATCCTGAACCAACGACATGCAGCGCAGCGGTATTGCCAATGCGCTGCATGATGCCCAATTCGATTTCACCTTTCATCGACTGGATCATTCATCATGAGCACGTCCAAACTCTTCGAACCCTACAAGCTTGGCGCGAACACGCTGACCAATCGCACGGTAATGGCCCCGCTGACGCGCAATCGCGCATTGCCGGGCAACGTACCGAATCCGCTAGCGGTCGAATATTATAGCCAGCGTGCCAGCGCCGGCCTTCTGGTAACCGAAGGCACACCCGTCTCGCAGCAGGGCCAGGGCTATCAGGACGTCCCGGGCGTCTACACCAAGGAGCAGATCGCCGGCTGGAAGAAGGTGACCGAGGCCGTGCATGCCAAGGGCGGTCATATCTATATGCAGATCTGGCACGTTGGCCGCATCTCGCATGTCAGCCTGCAGCCGAATGGCGGCGCGCCGGTGGCCCCTTCGGCGATCCGCGCCAACACCAAGACCTTCGTCAACAACACCTTCACCGACGTCTCGGAGCCCCGCGCACTTGAGCTGGGTGAAATTCAAGGCGTCATCGACAGTTTCGCCCGCGGCGCTGCCAATGCGGTCGAAGCCGGTTTCGACGGCGTGGAGATTCATGGCGCCAACGGTTATCTGCTTGAGCAATTCGCGCGTGACAGTACCAACAAGCGCACCGACGCCTATGGCGGCTCGCTCGAGAACCGCGCCAAGCTGATGCTGGAAGTGGCCGCGGCAGTTGCCAAGGAAATCGGCGGCGACAGAACCGGCATTCGCATCTCGCCGGTGACGCCGGCCAACGATGCCGCCGCCGATACGCAGGCGCAAAAGCTGTTCGACTACATCACTGACGGGCTCAGCGCCGAGAAGCTGGTCTATCTGCATGTCGTCGAAGGCGCGACCGGCGGTCCGCGCGACGTCGCACCGTTCGACTATGCCAGCCTGCGCAAGCGCTTCAAGGGCACATATATCGCCAATAACGGCTTCGATCTCGCGCTGGCCAACAAGGTGCTCGCGGCCGATGCCGCCGACCTGATCGCCTTCGGCAAGCCGTTCATCTCGAATCCGGATCTGGTCGAGCGCCTGAAGATCGGCGCGCCGCTCAACGATGCCGATAAGGCGACGTTCTATGGCGGCGGCGCCAAGGGCTACACGGATTATCCGGTGCTGGGCGCGAAGCAGGCAGCGGAGTAACGACACTCTGACTGTCGTCGCCCGCCCTTGCGCGCAATAGCGCGCTTGGACCGGGCGCCCCGGTAAACGACGGCATGCGTGTTCATCTATGAACGCCTGTATTTACTGGATCACCCGCTTTCGCGAGTGATGACAATGCAGTGTTGGGCAACATGGTGCGTAACAAAGAAAAGGCCGGGATCGCTCCCGGCCTTTTTTGTTTGTTCAGGAAGGCGCTTAGTTCGATGCGCGCTTCTGCGGCGGGGTCGCGGGCCACGACTTGATCAGCGTGTCGTAGTCCACCGTCTCGCCCTTCGGCTTCTCGTTGGCCAGCTTGCGCTGGGGCGCGATGTTGCCGTCCTTGGCGGACTTCGCGTACCAGAACTCGGCGGTCTCCTTCTTGTTCAGCTTCGGTCCGCATTCGCCCTGAACCTTGGATCGTTCAAGACGTTCGAGCACAGAATCCTGAGCTGCGGCCAGTGAGTCCATCGCCTGCTGCGGCGTCTTCGCACCGGACGACGCATCGCCGATGTTCTGCCACCACAACTGCGCCAGCTTCGGATAGTCCGGGATGTTGTTGCCGGTCGGCGACCACTGCACGCGGGCCGGCGAGCGATAGAACTCGACCAGACCGCCGAGCTTCGGCGCACGTTCGGTGAACGACTTGTCCCAGATATCGCTCTCACGAATGAAGGTGAGACCGACATGGCTCTTCTTCAGCGACACCGTCTTCGAGGTGATGAACTGCAGATAGAGCCAGGCCGCCTTGCGGCGATCGGCCGGGGTCGACTTGAGCAGCGTGCCCGAACCGACGTCCTGATAGCCGAGCTTCATGCCTTCCTTCCAGTACGAGCCATGCGGCGACGGGGCCATGCGCCACTTCGGCGTACCGTCGGCATTCATGACCGCAAGACCCGGCTTCACCATGTCGGCGGTGAAGGCGGTGTACCAGAACATCTGCTGGGCGATATTGCCCTGCGCCGGCACCGGCCCCGACTCCGAGAAGGTCATGCCTTGCGCCTGCGGCGGGGCATACTTCTTCATCCAGTCGAGGTATTTCGCGATCGAGTAGACCGCTGCCGGACCGTTGGTATCGCCGCCGCGCTCGACGGAGGAGCCCACCGGACGGCAGCCTTCCATGCGGATGCCCCATTCATCGACGGGCAGACCGTTCGGAAGACCCCTGTCGCCGTTGCCGGCCATCGACAGCCAGGCGTCGGTGAAACGCCAGCCGAGCGACGGATCCTTCTTGCCGTAGTCCATGTGGCCATAGACCTTGACGCCGTTGATCTCCTTGATGTCGTTGGTGAAGAACTCGGCAATATCTTCATAGGCCGACCAGTTCACGGGCACGCCGAGATCGTAGCCATACTTGGCCTTGAACTTGGCCTTGTAGTCGGGATTGGTGAACCAGTCGTACCGGAACCAGTAAAGGTTGGCGAACTGCTGGTCGGGCAGTTGATACATCTTCTTGTCCGGCGCGGTGGTGAAGGACGTTCCAATGAAGTCCTTGACGTCGAGCGTCGGGCTGGTGACGTCCTTGCCTTCTGCGGTCATGTAGTCCGACAGCGCGATGGTCTGGCCGTAGCGGAAATGCGTGCCGATCAGGTCGGAGTCGTTGATCCAGCCGTCATAGACGTTCTTGCCGGACTGCATCTGGGTTTGCAGCTTCTCGACCACGTCGCCTTCCTGGATCAGGTCGTGCTTCAGCTTGATGCCGGTGATTTCGGAGAACGCCTTGGCCAGCGTGCGCGATTCGTATTCGTGCGTGGTGATGGTTTCGGAGACGATATTGATCTCCATGCCTTTGAACGGCTGCGCGGCCTTCTCGTACCACTGCAGTTCTTTCAGCTGCTCTGCCTTCGACAGCGTCGATGGCTGGAATTCGCTGTCGATCCACTTCTGAATGGTGGCGTCGTCGGCCTTGGCCGGTGCGGCGAGCAACGCAGTCGCCGTGATCAACGCAGCAGCGCTGGTCATCATGATATGGCGCGTCGGGCGACGTGCCTGTGTCGTCAGGTGCCTCATAGCTTCCTCCCTCACTTCTGTTTCAGGCCCGGGTTCATCCCGGGACTGCAGTCCATGCCGGTCAGACGGTGCGAAAAATTGCCACCGCCGAGACCAGCGAAATCAATGTCGCGAACCACAGATTCGAGATTTCAACTCCCTCCTCGCCGATCGGCAGCGTCGCGATCGGGTCGGAACCGACGAAGCCGATCCACAACAGGTGGATGACGGCCGCCGCGATCAGCGACAGGAACAGCCGGTCGCC
This sequence comes from Tardiphaga sp. OK245, assembly GCF_900108575.1. Taxonomy (NCBI): domain Bacteria; kingdom Pseudomonadati; phylum Pseudomonadota; class Alphaproteobacteria; order Hyphomicrobiales; family Nitrobacteraceae; genus Tardiphaga; species Tardiphaga sp. OK245. The sequence goes on from NZ_FNWZ01000004.1 coordinate 730,182, forward strand.
GCGCGTGGTGGGAATGCGCAGGATGCCGATGCGCTCGGCCTCGGGATAGGCGACTGCGAGCCAAGTCATAGTGCCCAGCGTGAGTGCCAGCAGGCCGAAGAAGATCGCCGTCGGCGGTGTCCAGGCCATCCATGCAATATTTTCCATGACGGCCTCCTAGACCCGGCCAAGCGCGAAACCGCGCGCGATGTAATTGCGGACGAACCAGATGACGAGGGCACCGGGGATGATGGTCAGCACGCCGGCAGCGGCGAGCAGGCCCCAATCCATGCCCGAGGCCGACACTGTGCGCGTCATAACCGCCGAGATCGGCTTGGCATTCACCGAGGTCAGCGTGCGCGCGAGCAGCAGTTCGACCCAGGAGAACATGAAGCAGAAGAAGGCAGCGACGCCGATGCCCGACGCGATCAACGGCACGAGAATCTTCACGAAGAACTTCGGGAATGAGTAGCCATCGAGAAATGCCGTCTCGTCGATCTCGCGCGGCACGCCGGACACGAAGCCTTCGAGGATCCATACTGCGAGCGGCACGTTGAACAGGCAATGCGCCAGCGCCACGGCCCATGGCGTGTCGAACAGGCCGATGGCCGAATAGAGATTGAAGAATGGCAGCGCGAATACGGCGGGCGGCGCCATCCGGTTCGACAGCAGCCAGAAGAACAGGTGCTTGTCGCCGAGGAAACGATAGCGCGAGAACGCGTAAGCCGCCGGGAGGGCAAAGGAGATCGACAGGACGGTGTTGATGATGACGTATTTCAGTGAATTGATATAACCGGAATACCAGCTCTCATCGGTGAAGATGCGTGTGTAATTCTCCAGCGTCGGCTGGTGCGGCCACAGCGTCATGGTCGAGACGATCTCGCCATTGGTCTTGAAGCTCATATTGACGAGCCAGTAGATCGGCAACAGCAGGAATACCAAAAATAGCAACAGGATAATGCGGCGTCCAGGGATCGTATGCATCAGACCGCTCCCTCGCGCTTGGTGTGATCGACGCCGGCATTGGTCATCACGGTGTAGAATATCCAGCACACGATCAGCACGATGATGTTGTAGACCAGCGACAGCGCCGCAGCCTTGCCGAGATCGAACTGGCCGAGCGCGATCTTGACAAGCTCAATGGAGACGAAGGTGGTCGAATTGCCGGGGCCGCCGCCGGTGACCACGAAGGGCTCGGTATAGATCATGAAACTATCCATGAAACGCAACAGCACGCCGATCAGCAACACACGGTTGAGCTTCGGCAACTGGATCGCGCGAAACACCGCCCAGCGCGACGCGCCGTCGATCTGTGCCGCCTGATAATAGGCATCGGGGATCGATTTCAGGCCTGCGTAACACAGCAGCGCGACGAGGCTGGTCCAGTGCCAGACATCCATCACGATGACGGTGGCCCAGGCATCAAACTCGTTCGACACGTAATTATAGTCGATACCCATGTGGTTGAGTGTATAGCCGAGCAGGCCAATGTCGGGACGGCCGAAGATCTGCCAGATGGTGCCGACCACGTTCCATGGAATCAGCAGCGGCAGCGCGAGGATCACGAGGCAGACTGCGACGCGCCAGCCGTCACGCGGCATCGACAGCGCGACAAGAATGCCGAGCGGTACTTCGATGGCGAGGATGATCGCGGAGAAAGCCAGGTTTCGCAGCAGCGACGCGAAGAAACGCCCGCCGAGATCGCTGGACGGATCGAGCAACTCCTTGAACCAGCCAACGCCGTTCCAGAAGAACTGGTTGTTGCCGAAGGTGTCCTGCACCGAATAGTTCACGACCGTCATCAGCGGCAACACCGCGGAGAACGCCACGATGAGAAACACCGGCAGGACGAGGAACCAGGCTTTTTGATTGACGGTTTTGTCCATCATGCAACCCCTTCGACAAGGCGGCTGTCAGCATAAACGTGCACCCGGCCGGGATCGAACACCAGCCCGACATCGCTCCCCGCAACAGAAAATCCCTGAGGTACGCGCGCGGCGAACTTGACGCCGCCGATGCGGACGCGCGCGAAACTGATACGGCCGAGATCGTCGACCCGCTCGACCTGCGCCAACAGCAAGCCCGGTGCGGGCGTCGCAACATGGACAAATTCGGGGCGAACGCCGATTTCGATTGTCGCGCCCGCTGGCAACTTGTCGTAGCTGCGCTGCAGCGCGATCACGTGCCCGCCGATACGCGCCTCGCGGCCGCTGACTTCGGCCGGCACGATATTCATGCCGGGCGAGCCGATGAAATAGCCGACGAATGTATGTGCGGGCTTGTCGAACAATTCCTGCGGCGTGCCGGACTGTACGACACGGCCGTCATGCATCACCACCACCGTATCGGCAAAGGTCAACGCTTCGGTTTGGTCGTGAGTTACATAGATCATCGTCAGATCCAGCGCGCGGTGCAGCGCCTTCAGCTTCGACCGCAATTCCCATTTCAGGGCGGGATCGATCACTGTCAGCGGCTCGTCGAACAGCACGGCGGCGACATCGGAGCGCACCAGACCGCGGCCCAGCGAGATCTTCTGCTTGGCATCGGGCGTTAGCCGCGTCGCCTTGCGACCCAGATAAGGCGTGAGATCGAGTAGTTCGCCGATCTCGGCGACACGTGCATCGATCTGCGCCTTCGGCACGCCGCGATTCTTCAGCGGAAAAGCGAGATTCTCGCCGACCGTCATGGTGTCGTAGATGACCGGGAACTGGAACACCTGCGCGATGTTCCGCTTCTGGGTCGACAGCGGCGTGATGTCCTTACCGTCGAACAGGATCTGGCCGCGCGTCGGCGTCACGATACCGGAGATCAAATTGAGCAGCGTGGTCTTGCCGCAACCGGATGGGCCGAGCAGCGCATAGGCGCCGCCCTGCCGCCAGGTCATGGAGATCGGCTTGAGGGCAAAGCTCTCCAAATCGGCATCGGCGCCGCTGTAGGACTGCGCGAGATCGACGAGATCGATGCGGGCCATATTACGCTCCCTGCACAGTGTTGGGAGCGGCGACCAGACGGTCGCTGCCATCGAAGACGAACAGATTGGCGGGATCAAGCACGGCGTCGAGCATGTGGCCGGGCAGGAATTCATGCACGCCCTGCAGCACCGCAACCCAATTCGACGCGTCGCGCTTCAGATGAACGAAGCTTTCCGACCCGGTGATTTCGGTCACGGTCACTTCCGCAGGAAATGCATGCCGTCCGGCGAGACCACTGGCGACTTCGAGCTGATGCGCGCGGAAGCCAACGCGATAGCTGCCGTCGGCGAGGTTTGCGTAGAGCCCGCTGGCGGGCGCCGTCGCGCCGCCGGCATAATGCACATTGCCATTCTTCTTCTCGATCGCCACCAGATTGAGCGGCGGATCTGAGAACACTTCGGCGGCCTTGAGAGTCTCGGGGTGGCGATAGACTTTGGAAGTCTGGCCGACCTGCAAAACCTGGCCTTCCCACAGACACACGGTGCTGCCGCCCAACAAAAGCGCTTCGGAGGGCTCCGTCGTCGCATAGACGAAAATCGCACCAGAGGCCTCGAAAATCTTCGGCAGTTCGGTGCGCAATTCCTCGCGCAGCTTGTAGTCGAGATTGGCGAGCGGCTCGTCGAGCAGCACGAGATCGGCGCCCTTGACCAGCGCGCGAGCAATGGCGGTGCGCTGCTGCTGGCCACCGGAGAGTTGCAGCGGCGTGCGCTTCAGATAGGGCTCAAGCTTGAGCAAGGCCGCAGCTTCGTGCACGCGGGTTTCGATCTCGGCTTTCGGCTTGCCCTGCACGCGCAGCGGCGAGGCGATATTCTCATAGACCGTCAGCGAAGGGTAATTGATGAACTGCTGATAGACCATCGCCACCGAGCGCTTGCGGATATCAACGCCGGTGACGTCCTTGCCATCGACCAGCACACGGCCTTGGGTCGGCTTATCGAGCCCGGCCAGCAGCCGCATGATCGAGGTCTTGCCGGCCAATGTCGGCCCGAGCAGCACGTTCAGTGTGCCCCTTTCCAGCGTCAGCGACACGTCACGGATCGTCGTGACGCCATCGACCATCTGCGAGACGTGATCCAGTGCGACGCTCATGATCGCGCCCCCGCTTCACGCATCGGATTGGCGGGCTGCGCGCGATTGGCTTGCAGCCATTGATCGAGTGCCGCGATCTCTTCCTTCGACAGGCGCAAGCCGAGCTTCGAGCGACGCCAGACGATATCCTCGGCGCTGACGGCCCATTCATGCGCTATGAGATAACGTACTTCGCGCTCGGTCAGCATTGCGCCAAAGGCCTGACCGAGATCGGCCGGCGATTTCGCGGTGCCCAGCATCTTCGCTGCGCGCGTGCCATAGGCATGCGCCAGGCGGTTGGCATGGGCCGGGGTGAGGAACGGATAGTCGCGCAACAATTCGGCGATCAGCGCATCGACCGCGGAGACATCGAAATCACCGCCAGGCAGCGTGGCATGGGCCGTCCAGCCTTCCCTGGCCTTGGTGCCCTTCAGATACGGCGCAAGCTTCTGCAAGGCTTCTTCGGCAAGGCGGCGATAGGTCGTGATCTTGCCGCCATAGATCGACAGCAGCGGCAGGCCACCGGGCAGATCGAGCTCGAACACATAGTCGCGCGTCGCCGCCTTGGCCTCGTTGGCGCCATCGTCATAGAGCGGGCGCACGCCGGAATAGGTCCACACCACGTCTTCGGCCAGCACGGGCCTGGCGAGATATTCGCTCACCGACTTGCAGAGATAATTGATCTCGTCGGCAGAGATTTTCACATCGGCGGGATCGCCGTCATAATCGATATCGGTGGTACCGATCAGGGTGAAATCGTCCTGATAAGGAATCGCAAACACGATACGACCATCTGCATTCTGGAAGATGTAGGCACGGTCGTGGTTGTAAAGTTTCGGCACCACGATGTGCGAGCCCTGCACGAGGCGAACTTTCGCTTTCGCATTGACGCCGGCACCGACCGCCAGAACATTCTCGACCCACGGACCACCGGCATTGACCAGCGTGCGCGCGCTGATGGTCGAACGGTCGCCCGTCGCCGTATCCTGAACCGTGACCTGCCACATCCCGTCGGCCTGCCTGATCTCGGTTGCGCGCGAGCGCGTGCGGATGTCAGCGCCCCGGTCCGCGGCATCACGCGCGGTGAGCACGACAAGACGCGCATCATCTACCGAGCAGTCGGAATATTCAAAGCCACGCTTGAACCGGCCGGGCGCCAGCGGCTTGCCGGTCTCGTCGCGGGTGAGGTCGAGCGTGCGCGTCGGCGGCAGAAGTTTACGGCCGCCGATATAGTCGTAGAGGAACAAGCCCAAGCGCAGCAGCCAGGCGGGCCGCAGACCGGCGTGATGCGGCAGCACGAAACGCAAGGGGCGAATGATATGCGGCGCGATCTGCCAGAGAACTTCGCGTTCCAACAGCGCGTGGCGCACCAGTTTGAAATCGTAATATTCGAGGTAGCGCAACCCGCCGTGTATCAGCTTGGTCGACCAGGATGAGGTGCCGCTGGCCAGATCGTTCATCTCGCAAAGGAACACGGAATTGCCGCGGCCGACGGCGTCGCGGGCGATGCCGCAGCCGTTCACACCACCACCAATGATTGCGAGGTCGTAGATCTGACCCACCCCGTCTCCCCTCCTGCGCCAATTGTCTGGCGCCTTCCTTCGGACGCGCCATCTTCGCTTTCAGCGATTTGGCTTTCGTTTTCGATTAAACCACAACCTAAAACGAAAGCAACTGGCGTTTTCGGGGTCTGAACAGGGTCTAAAGCGGGGTCGGCTCGGGTTCCAGGTCGTCCGCATCGTCGGCGGAGCCCGGCAAGGCGGCGATGACCTGCACGCCCCGGCTTCGGCAGATCTCCTGCAAGGGCGGTGGCAGCGGCACGTCGGTGACGAAGGTCTGTATCTGGCTGATATGGGCGATGCGCACGGCCGCCGAGCGCCGCAGCTTGGTCGAATCGCAGACCAGCATGACACTGCGGGCATTGGCGATGATCGCCTGCGCCGCCTGCACCTCGCGATAGTCGAAGTCGAGCAGCGCACCCTCCTCGTCAATCGCCGAGGCGCCGATGATGGCGTAATCGACCTTGAATTGGCCAATCAGCTTGATCGCCGTGGAGCCGATCACCGCACCATCGGAGCGGCGCACGGTGCCACCGGCGACAATCACCTCGATATGCGGGTGACGATAGAGCATCATCGCAACATTGAGGTTGTTGGTAATGACCAGCAGGTTTTCGTGATTGGTCAGAGCGCTGGCGACTTCTTCCGTGGTGGTCCCGATATTGATGAACAGCGACGAGCCATTGGGAATCTGCGCCGCGGCAGCGACGCCGATGGCTTTCTTCTCTTCGGCGGCTACGAATCGCCGCGCTTCGTAAGCAAGGTTTTCCACGCCGGAGGCGACGATGGCGCCGCCGTGAATGCGCGTCAGCAGGCGCTGGTCGCAAAGATCGTTGAGATCCTTGCGGATGGTCTGTGCGGACACCTCGAAGCGCCGCACCAGGTCGTCGACCATCACGCGGCCAAAGGCGCGCGCGTGATTCAGGATTTCGGATTGGCGATGGGTCAGGCCAGCAGTCACGACAGCACCTCGGATCGAACGGTTCCATGGTGCGGGTGTTGACGGCAATGGTCAACGCATCACCGGCGCAGGCCCCATGCGCGTCGCCGCCGCGATGTCGTAAGAGAGTCGCCCTCTAGGGCGTCACAGCCGCTTGGATACCCTGCGCGAATTGAAAGGCGGCGCGTTCAGCTTCGCGCGCATTGCGAAACAGTTGGCCTTCCATCGGGTTGAAACGGTGAGACGCGGCGAAGAACCTGTACCCACCGGGATCGCGAACCACGATGCCGGCAGCCTGCGATGAGACTTCGATGATGTAAGTGTCTGACATGGCGGCCCCCTACGTGATAGGCGATGCATATTCCGGGCCACTAACTGCAGAGGAGGTATTTCGTTCCCGCCGGTGTTTAGAATTGCTCAGGTCGAGATCGTCGCGTCCGGACGCTTGATCACCTGCGGGCGCCCCGCCTCGTCAATGGACACGAAGGTGAAATTGCCGTCGGTCACCAGGATCGGGGCGTTTTCGTTGCGGCGAAGCACCCAGGCCTCGATATGCACGGTAAGTGACGTGCGGCCCATCCGCACCAGTTCCGCATGCACGGACACGACGTCACCGACATGAACGGCCTTGCGGAAGGTCATCGCCTCGATGGCGACGGTGACGGTGCGCGTCTTCGCCACCTTGGCGGCAAAGATGCCGCCGCCGAGATCCATCTGGCTGAGCAGCCAGCCGCCAAAGATATCGCCATTGGCATTGGTATCTGCTGGCATCGCCACCGTGCGGATGGTGAGATCGCCGGTCGGTTCCGCATCCAGCCCTGTCACTGGCTGCGTCGTTGATTCAGTCATGAGCAAAGCCTGCCGCAAATTGAGTCATCATTTAAAGGTTTCCCAGCCGGCATCCGGCGCAAAGCGATCGCCGAACCGGGCCGCCAGCGTGCGCAGCGTGGCGGTGATATTCTCGGTTCCACGCGCCCGCGCATAGTTCAGCGGGCCGCCGCGGAATGGCGCGTAACCTGTTCCGAAAATCATTGCGCCATCGACAACATCCGGATTGTCGACGATGCCTTCGCGCAGACAGGCGACGCAGACATTCGACATCGGCAGCACCAAGCGATCGATCATCTCCTGCGTCGGCCGCGCGGTGGCGACCGCGCTGGAACTCTTCTCAGCCTTGCCGTCACGCCATGTATAGAAGCCACGGCCGGTCTTCTTGCCGAGCTCGCCCTTGTTGACCTTCTCGCGCAGCCAGGCTGGCGTCGGCGGCAGCAGATCGCCGAATTTGGAGCGCAGCATGTCGCCGACGGCCAAACAAATATCGAGGCCTACCTGATCGGCCAGTTCGATGGGCCCCATCGGCATGCCGAACTGTTCGGCGGCGGCGTCGATGGTTTCCTTGTCGACTTTCTCCTCCATCAGCATCATCGCCTCAAGCATGTAAGGCGTCAGCGCGCGATTGACGAGGAAACCCGGCGAACTCTTCACCGGCAGCGGTAGGCGATCAATTGCGCCGACGAAAGCCGTGGCCTTCTTCAGCATATCCTGATCCACACCGTCATGGCTGACGACTTCGACCAGTTGCAGGCGGGACACCGGGTTGAAGAAATGCAACCCCAGCAGCCGCTCCGGCCGCGCCAGCGTGCTGCGCAGATCCTGTAGTGGAATGCTCGACGTATTGGTGGCGAGGATCGCATCCGGCTTCATGCGCGGCTCAATGCCGGCATAGACCTTCTGCTTCAGTTCGAGCTTCTCCGACACCGCCTCGATGATCAGGTCGGCATTGCGTACGCCCTCGCCGTCCATATCGGGGATCAGGCGATCCAGCGTGTCGCGCTGCTCGGTGCGCTTGCGGATGATCTTGCTGTAGAGATCGGCGGCGCGCTTCATGGCGCCCGCGATCGGCTCGGGCTTCATGTCGGCCAGCGTGACGCGGATGTCCTGATGTGCGCACCACGCCGCGATGTCGCCGCCCATGGCGCCGGCGCCGATCACATGGACATGTTTGATGGTGTTGCCGTCACCGGCAAGCTTCTTCATCTGCTCGCGCAGGAAGAAGACGCGGATCAGGTTCTGCGCCGTCAGCGTCACCATTAGCCGGGCGAAGGACGCCTTCTCGGCATTGAGCATCGCCGCACGGTCACCGCCATGCTTCTCCCACAGCTCGATCAACGCATAGGGCGCGGGGTAATGTTCGCGCGGCGCAGCCTTCGAGGCTTCCGCGACCATGCGCGAGGCGAGAATGCCGCGCACCGGCGAGAAGTTCATGATCGGGATCAGCGCACTCGGCTTGGCGCGCTTGAGCTTGCCGAACACCGCATCGCGCACGGCGTTGCGGACATGGCGTTCCTCGGTCACCGCATCGACAAGGCCGATCGCTTTCGCCTTGCGCGCGTCGATGGTCTTGCCGGTCAGCATCAGCGGCATCGCCTGCATCGGATTGACCAGATGCGTGAAACGCGCCGTGCCGCCCAAACCTGGATGCAGGCCGAGCATCACTTCAGGAAAACCGAAACGCGCACCATCGATGGCGATGCGCATCTGGCAGGCCAGCGCCACTTCGAGGCCGCCGCCCAGGCAGAAACCGTGAATGACGGCCACCGTCGGGATCTTCAGCGCCTCGAAGCGGTCGATCACCGCGTGAGCACGGCTGATCTGCGTTTCCACTTCCAATGGATCGCTGGCGCCACGAAATTCATTAACGTCGGCGCCGGCGATGAAACCGGACGTCTTGGCCGAACGAACCACGATGCCGGTCGGGCGCTGGGCTTCCAGCGCATTCAGCACCTGATCGAATTCTTCCAGCACCACAGCCGAAAGCGTATTGGCGCTCGCATCGGCGCGGTCAAACAACAGCCACGCGATGCCATCGGCGTCGCGCGTCACCTTGAAGTGGCGATAAGCGCCTGATGTGTCGGGACCCGGCCCGAGTTCGAGCACGCGATCCCCAAGAACGTCCATGATCTTGCTGTCCATGACGCCCTCACACCGTCTCGATCAACATCGCGCCACCGAGGCCGCCGCCGATACATTCGGTTGCGATGCCGCGTTTGGTGCCGAGCCGCTTCATCGCATTGACGAGATGCAGCACAATACGGTTACCGGACGTGCCGACGGGATGGCCGAGGCTGATCGCACCGCCATCGACATTGAGCCTGGCGCGATCGATCTCGCCCGCGGCGCCATCAAGGCCGAGCACCTCGCGGCAGAATTTTTCGTCCTTCCAGGCGGCGAGACAGCCGAGTACTTGCGTGGCGAAGGCTTCGTTGAGCTCCCAGGTCTCGATGTCCTGAATCGTCATGTTGTTGCGCTTCAACAGATCGTTCGACGACAACACCGGACCGAGCCCCATGATCGACGGATCGAGCGCAGACCACTGGCTGTCGATGATCACCGCCTTCGGCGTGAGACCATGTTTCGCCACCGCTTCTTCGGACGCAAGAATCGTCCATGATGCGCCATCGGTGATCTGCGAAGAATTGCCGGCGGTGACCTGCCCCCACGGACGTTCGAATACCGGCTTCAGTGTCGCGAGCTTATCGATCGACGAATCCGCGCGGACGCCGTCATCGTGGTCGTAGAAATTGCCCTTGCGATCGAAGGCGGTTTCGACCTCACCCTTCAGCCAGCCCTGTTCCTGCGCATGCGCAAGGCGCTTGTGGCTTTCGACGGCATAGGCATCGGCCTGTGCACGCGTGATGCCGAACAGATGCCCGACCTTCTCGGCGGTCTGGCCCATATTGAGGTCGGTGATCGGATCGGTGAGACCGCGCTCAAGGCCTATGACCGGCTTAAAATATGCCGGCCGGGCCTTAGCGATCGCCGCCACCTTGCCGAGCACACCCTTGGCCATAGCAAGCCCGGCGAACCAGCGTACGCCGTTCTGCGGCCAGACCAGCGGCGCGTGGCTGAGCGCTTCGGCACCGCCAGCGAGAATCAAATCGGCATTCCCCTCACGGATATAGCGATAGCCGGTGTCGATCGACTGCATGCCGGAGCCGCAATTGATCTGCACGGTGAAGGCCACCATCGCCTCGCCCATACCGAGCCGAAGTGCTGCGACGCGCGCGGGATTCATCTCATCGGCAATGACATTGACGCAGCCGAGGATCACCTGATCGAAGGCATCGGGTGCAAATGGCTGCCGCGCCAGCAGCGGGCGTCCGCATTGCACGGCGAGATCGACAGGGGTGAATGGGCCGGGGCCGCTGCGCGCCTTCAGGAACGGCGTGCGGCTGCCGTCGACGATATAGACTGGTCTTGTCATGAAAGTCTTGCCATCAGCTTGCTGCCCGCTGCTCACCAAGTTCCTGGAAGAACTGGTGCACGTTATCGGACTTCTTATAACCGGGCGACAGCTCTTCCGGTGCGAAGTGATCGACCTCGATCACCAGCTTGACGGCTTCCTGCGCAGCGGCGAGCTTTTCGCCCTCGGCCTGAGTGATGACGCCCTGTGTCACTGCATCCTTCCAGTTCTTGAGCTTCGCCGTCCGAATGCGCTTGGCAATATCGTCACTCGATGTCACCAGTTTGAACGCCTTCTCAAGCCGCGCAAGACCGCGGTCATCATCCACATGCGACAGATCCGGCGTCAGGCGATCGCGCGTCGCCGACGGCTCCAGGATCATCTGCGCGCAGCGATGCACCACGCGGTCCGAAGGCCCGAGCACCGATGCACCATATGGCTGCACGATGAATTTGAGGATGCCGGCGACAAAGCGGTTCGGCAGGTTGGCCAGAATCTCCGCAAAGCGGTTCTCGATGGTCTTGAAGCCGGACGCCATACACCATTCAAGCGCCGGCAGGTCGTCCTGCTGGCGGCCTTCGTCCTCCCAGCGCTTCAGCGCAGCCGAGAGCAGATAAAGCTCGGAGAGAATATCGCCGAACCGCGCCGACAGCATTTCCTTGCGCTTCAACGCTCCGCCGAGCGTCAGCAACGCCATGTCGGCGCACAATGCGAAGGCCGAGGAATAACGCGAGAGCTGGCGATAGAACTGTGTAGCATCGCCGGCATCCGGCGCAGGCGCGAATACGCCACCAGTCCAGCAGCGGCCCCAGGCGCGGAACAGCGTGGTAATGCTGTGGCCGATATGTTTCCAGAACGCGGTGTCGAAGGCCTCTAAGCCCTTCGCCTTGTCGGGATCGCCGAGCGCATTCATTTCCTGCAACAGATAAGGATGCGCGCGGATGGCGCCCTGCCCGAACACGATGAGATTGCGCGTCAGGATGTTGGCACCCTCAACCGTGATGCCCACCGGCATCGCGCGATAGAGATTGCCCATATAGTTCTGCGGGCCGTCGATGACGGCCTTGCCGCCATGGATGTCCATGGCATCATCGATGGCGATGCGCATGCGCTCGGTGGCATGCAGCTTCATGATGCCGGAGATAACCGCGGGATGATGGCCCAGATTGAGCGCCGCCGAGGTCAGGCGTCGCGCGGCATCGAGCAGATAGGCCGTGCCGGCGATGCGGGCGAGCGGCTCCTCGATGCCTTCGAACTTGCTGATCGAAATGTTGAACTGTTCGCGGATGCGGGCATAGGCACCAGTGGTGCGCGCGGCATAGGCGGCACCGGCCGCAGACAGGGACGGCAGCGAGATGCCACGGCCGGCGGCGAGCGCCGACATCAGCATCTTCCAGCCCTGTCCTAGGCGCTCCTGACCGCCGATGATGTAGTCGAGCGGAATGAAAACGTCGCGGCCCCAGTTCGGGCCGTTCTGGAACACCTGCATCGACGGTAGATGGCGCTGGCCGATCTCGACGCCCGGAAGATCATGCGGGATCAGCGCAACTGTGATGCCAAGCTCATCCTGTGAGCCCACGAGGTGATCGGGGTCATAGGCCTTGAAGGCGAGACCGATCAACGTCGCGACCGGGCCGAGCGTGATGTAGCGCTTGTGCCAGTTGAGGCGCAGGCCCAGAACCTCCTGGCCTTCGAACGTGCCCTTGCAGATGATGCCGCTGTCGATCATCGAGGCCGCGTCCGAGCCCGCTTCCGGGCTGGTGAGGCCGAAACAGGGAATGTCGCGTCCGTCGGCAAGGCGCGGCAGCCAGCGCTGGCGCTGCGCGTCGGTGCCGAACTTCATCAGCAGTTCGCCGGGGCCGAGCGAGTTGGGCACCATCACGGTGACGGCGGCGACCACCGACCGCGACGAAATCTTGCGCACCACTTCCGAATGCGCATAAGGCGAGAAGCCGAGACCTCCGAATTCCTTCGGAATGATCATGCCGAAGAACTTTTCGCGCTTGATGAACTCCCAGACGTCCGGCGACAGATCGCGCAATTCCCAATTGATCTTCCAGTCGTCGATCATCTCGCAGAGGCGATCCACCGGCCCGGTCATGAAGGCCTGTTCTTCGTCCGTCAGTGTGGCCGGCTTGACGGCGAGCAGCTTGGCCCAGTCCGGATTGCCGGTGAACAGATCCGCATCCCACCAGACGTCGCCGGCTTCCAGCGCCTCGCGCTCGGTATCCGACATTTTCGGTAGCACGCCCTTGGCCCAGCCAAAGATCGGCTTGGTGAGATAATCACGGCGCAAGCTGGACGAGCTCATGGAGGCTTCCTCTCGATCGAGACGACAAGCAGTCCGGGCGGACCACGGGCGCCAAAAGGCAGACGCTCTTGCAGGACGGTGTCGGTGTCACCTTAGCTTTCGCATTGAAATTCAAGCGAAATTTGACAGCATCGAGCCATCATTAACGACAGGATACCGCAACGGTTCCCGAAAGGCGATTTCCCGCCGCGTGACCAGTGGTCGCGCGACCGAAATGCCGGAAGAATAGCCGGCCTCAGTCCGGCCGGTTCATCTCGAACATGGCGTCCTGCTTGATGTGGAAATAGTCGCCGCGGCGGCCGGCGCGCAGGATCGGGCCAGCCAATGCGGTCTGGTACACGCCATCCACGATCAGGGTTTTGTCGATATGCACGGCGACGACTTCACCCATGGTGAGGAAGGCGTTGGCCGAAGCGCCGTTGGCGCCCTTGAGTTCGATGATCTGGGTCACCTTGCACTCGAAAGCAACGCGGGCTTCGCCGACACGAGGTACGTTCACCAGCTTGCTCGGCACCGGCGTCAGGCCGGCGATCTCGAATTCATCGACTTCCGGGCCGACATGCGCCGCCGTGGCGTTCATCTGCTTGGCCAGATCCATGGTGGCCAAATTCCAGACGAATTCCTTCGTCGCCTGCATGTTGCGGGCGGAGTCCTTGATCCCGATGCTGGAAAAGCCGATCAGCGGCGGCGTGTAGTTGAAGGCGTTGAAGAAGCTGTATGGCGCCAGATTAACGTGGCCATTGGCATCCCGGGAGGAGACCCACCCGATCGGACGCGGACCGATGATGGCATTGAAGGGATCGTGCTTGAGGCCGTGGCCGTTGACGGGTTCGTAAGAATGCAGATCGAATGCGGTCACGCGGAAGATCCCCTGAATTGACGTCAGAGAGATCGTCTAGCCCCGCGGGGCCAACCCGGCAAGAACGAAGTCGATCATCTGGTCCAGGGTCGGGCCAGGTTTCGTCGCACATTGCGCGATCATCTGCGGGTGAAAGAACCGCATCATGGCGGTGCAGGCGCACATGGCTGCCAATTCGACGTCCGGAGCCTGAAACTCACCCTTGGCAGCACCGTCCGCGATGACACCGCCGATGGTAACGGTGATGCGCTCCATATGAGCAGTGCAGACATCCCAACTCTCTTCCATGGCGATGGCGACCATCTCATGCAGCTTGGCATCGCCGACATAGCGTTCGGCATTCATCTCATGGATCGACGTCAGCAGTTCGCGGAGCCGCGCGGCGGCCGGCTGCGGATTTTCAGCAATCGCTCCAGCGGCCTCTTCAACTTCCCCCATCAACCGCTGCGCCACAGCCGCGATGATCGACTTCTTCGAATCGAAGAAACGATAGACGTTCGCCGGTGACATCCGCAGCACCTTCGCGATGTCGGCGACGGTGGTCTTCTGGTAGCCAATTTCACGAAACAGCTTTTCCGCGACCACAACGATGCGGCCCCGCATATCGGCTTCGACGTGTTCAGAAATCAGAGTCATCTCGGATAACAGTCTTTAGCTATTCGGCAGCAAGCGGAAAGGCCTGCTTCTTGTCGTGATGGTGCGGTGCGTGATGATCCACATCCTCACCCGATCCGCGTTCATCCAGGCTCTTGCGAAACCATAGGGCATAGAGGCCCGGGAGATACAACAACGTCAAGAACGTCGCCACAAACAATCCACCCATGATGGTGACCGCCATCGGGCCCCAGAAGGCCGAGCGCGACAGCGGGATCATCGCCAAAATGGCGGCCAACGCCGTCAGGATGACCGGACGCGCACGGCGCACGGTCGCCTCGACGATGGCTTCGCGGCGGGTCAGGCCGTGCCGCACGTCGGTTTCGATCTGATCCACCAGAATAACGGCGTTGCGCATGATCATACCCGCCAGCGCGATCAGGCCGAGCAATGCCACGAAGCCGAACGGCTTGTTGGCAACGTTCAGCGCCAAAGAGGCGCCGACGATGCCGAGCGGCGCCGTCAGGAACACCAGGATCAGGCGCGAGAAGCTCTGCAACTGCACCATCAGCAGCGTCAGCATGATGATCATCATCAGCGGAAACAGTACGGCAATCGAGGCATTGCCCTTGCTGGATTCCTCCACTGCGCCGCCGATCTCGATGCGATAGGCCGGCTGCAGGCTGTCGCGAATCTGCTGCAACTGCGGCCAAATCTGGTTGGTGACGTCCGGCGGCTGCACGCCGTCGACGACGTCGCCGCGCACGGTGATCGCCATGTCGCGGTTACGGCGCCAGAGGATCGGCTCCTCATGGGCGTATTCGATCTTCGCCACCTGCGACAGCGGCACCGGAACGCCGTTGCGCGAGATGATGGTGAGATCGCCCACACGGCCGAGATCGAGGCGTTCCGACGGCACGGCCCGGGCAACGACACCCACTTTCTCGATACCGTCACGCACGTTCGTGACCGACGCGCCGGAGATCAGCATCGCCAGGGATTGTGACAACTCCTGCGGCGTCAGGCCGAGGGCGCGGGCGCGATCCTGGTCGACCACCAGCCTGAGGGAAGGCGTCTGTTCGTTCCAGTCGAGCTGCGGATCGACCATATTCTTGTTGGCGCGCATTACTTCGCGCACCCTGTAGGCGATATCCCGCACGGTCGCGGTATCCGGCCCGATGACGCGGAACTGGACGGGGAAACCGACCGGCGGACCGAAATTGAAGCGATCGACGCGCACGCGTGCTTCCGGCAGCTGGCCATCGGCGACGGCCTTCTCGATCTTGGACTTGATGCGCTCGCGTGCCTCGACATCCTTGGACACGATCACGATCTCGGCGAAGGCCTCGTTCGGGAGCTGCGGATTGAGGCCGAGCCAGAAGCGCGGCGAGCCGCGGCCGACATAGGCCGTATAGGTGGCGATGTCCTTGTCGTCCTTGAGCAGCTTCTCGGCGTCCTTGACCGCCTTTTCGGTAACGCCAAAGGCCGTGCCTTCCGGCAGGCGCAGCTGCAGGAACAGTTCGGGGCGCTCAGACAGCGGGAAGAACTGCTGCTGGACATGGCCGAAGCCAACGATGGCGGCGATGAAGATACCGACCGTGGCAGCCACCACCTTGATGCGGTGCGTGACGCACCACTGCACGACACTGCGCAGACCGCGATAGATGCGCGTCTCATAGACCGCATGCGGATCGTGATGGGCCTTGCCGTGGGCAGCAAAGTTCGGCAGCAGCTTCACGCCGATATAGGGCGTGAAGATCACCGCGACGAACCATGAAGCGATCAGCGCAACCGCGACCACCCAGAAGATGCCACCGGCATATTCGCCGACCGCGGAATTGGCGAAGCCGATCGGCAGGAAGCCGACGGCCGTGATGAGCGTGCCCGTGAGCATCGGAAACGCCGTCGATTCCCAGGCGAAGGACGCCGCGCGCACGCGGTCCCAGCCCTGCTCCATTTTCACCACCATCATCTCGACCGCGATGATCGCGTCGTCGACCAGGAGGCCGAGCGCGATGATCAGCGCGCCGAGCGTGATGCGATGCAGGTCCATGCCCATCGCATTCATGACCATGAAGACGATACCGAGCACCAGCGGCACCGACAGCGCTACCACGATGCCGGTGCGCCAGCCGAGCGCAAGGAAGCTGACGAACAGCACGATCGCCAGGGCCTCGATGAATGAGTGCGTAAATTCGCCAACGGCGTGTTCGACCACCAGCGGCTGATCGGCGATCTGCTCGACATTGACGCCCTGCGGGACGGCGACCATGAACTCGTTCTTGGCCTTTTCGACGTCCTTGCCGAGTTCAAGAATGTTGGCGCCGTTCGCCGTCACCACGCCGATGCCGAGTGCGTATTGGCCTTTCTGCCGGACCTTGAAATCCGGTGGATCGACGAAGCCATGGCTGACCGTCGCGATATCGCCGAGGCGGAACGTGCGCCCGTTACTCTCGACCGGCGTCTCCGCGACGGTTTTGGCGCCATCAAGTGCACCGGTGACGCGCAGCGGCACGCGCTGCGACGAGGTTTCCACCGTGCCCGCCGGCTGGATCGCGTTCTGCTTGGCGAGCGAGTCGAACAGCGTCTGCGGCGTAATGCCGAGCGTCGCCAGTTTGGCGTGGGAGAATTCGACGAAAATGCGCTCGTCCTGGGTGCCGTAGAGATTGACCTTGGTGACACCCTTCACCTTCAGCAGGCGCTGCCGCAGGCCTTCAGCGACCACCTTCAACTGTTTGAAATCGGCGCCGTCCCCCGTCATCATGTAAAGAATGGAATCGACGTCGCTGAATTCGTCATTGACCGTCGGCCCGATCAGATTGGCGGGCAGGCTGCCCTGCACGTCGGCAAGCTTCTTGCGCAACAGATAGAACAGGAACGGTACTTCCTTGGCGGGCGCGTTATCCCTGAACGTGACCTGCAGCGCCGTGAAGTTCGGCTTCGAATAGGTCTGCACCTTTTCGAAGTAAGGCAGTTCCTGCATCTTTTTCTCGATGGGATCTGCAACCTGTTCCTGCATTTCCTTGGCCGTCGCCCCCGGCCAGATCGCCGTGACGTTGACGACCTTCACCGTGAATGACGGATCTTCGGCGCGGCCCAGCTTCTCGTATGAGAAGAAGCCGCCGACGCCGAGCGCGATGATCAGAAACAGGATCAGCGCGGGATGAGCGACGGCCCAGGCGGAGAGGTTGAAGCGATGCATCGGCTTCGTCCTTTGAATGCGAGCGTCTTAAAACGACAATGCGGAGACGACGTGAACCTTCAGCGCCGGGTCGAGCTTCTGCACGCCCAGTGTCACGATCTTGGCACCTTCATCGACGCCACCTGAGATGATGACGTCGTTGCTCTCATAGGACTTCACCTTGACCGGCTGCAGCGCGACGTCGCCCGATGCGCTCACAACGTAGAGCGAAGGGTTGTTGCCCTGGCTGAACAGCGCCGAGAGCGGCACGCGCGCAACGCGTTCGGTGGCGGGATCGGAGAGCGTCAGCGTCGCCGTCATGCCGAGCGACACCTTGTCGTCAGCCTCGGGCAGCGAGAACTTGGCGAGATAAGTGCGCGTCGCGGTGTCGGCATTGGGCGCCAGTTCACGCAGCTTGGCGGCATATTGCTTGCCGGGCTCGGACCACAGCGTCACGCTGGCTTTGCCTTCCTTGGCGCGGCCAACCAGCGTTTCCGGAATGGAAACCACCGCCTCCTTCTCGCCGAAACGCGCGACACGGATGGCGGCTTGCCCTGCGGCGACGACCTGACCGGCATCGATCAGCGTCGCGGTGACAACGCCGCGGGTGTCGGCGATCAGCGTCGCATAAGAGAGGCTGTTCTTGGTGAGTTCGACCGAGCGTTCGGCGCGATTGAGACGCGCCCGGGCTTCGTCGCCCGTGGCTTTGGCCTGATCGAGCTGTGCCTGGGTGGACCAGCCCTTGGCGCGCAATTCGGTGGCGCGGCCCTCGGCTGCAGTGGCATTGGCCAGCACGCCCGTGGATGCGTTGAGTTCGGCGACCGCCTGCTCGGCCTGCAGCTTCAGATCGACCTCGTCGAGCGTAGCCAGCGGCTGGCCGATCTCGACGTTCTGGCCGACCTCAACAAGGCGCTTGGCGACCTTGCCGGTGACCCGGAAGCCCATATCGGTCTCGATCCGCGGGCGGATGGTGCCGACGAAACTGCGCTGCGGCGATTCCGGCTCGTAATGCACGGTCGCGACCAGCACGGGGCGGGTCGGCTTGGCCTCAGCTTCGGTCTTCTTGCCGCAGCCGGCCAGAGCAAGGGCCGGGATCAGCAGGAGCGCAGCGGCGAATGGCTTGCGGAAAGCGCTGACTTTGGTGTGGCCGAGCATCACGAGCGTCCTTCGAATGAATGTTCGAAGGGAACTTAGGCGTGATCACTGACGAATGTCAATATTCGTCAGTGATCACGATTTCGCCAGATTGCCGCACCGCATCACGGCCTTATTTCACCGTGCCGGTTTGCCGGTAGCTGCGAACTCCGTTGCTGTCCCGTGATTGCCGACCAGCACAAGGATTCCGGCCACCAGCGGCATGGCCGCCAGGACCAGAAGCCCGGTCGAGGTGCTGCCGGTCAATTCCTTGACCCAGCCGATCAGATAGGGACCGCCGAAGCCCGCAAGATTGCCGATCGAATTGATCAGCGCGATGGCGCCGGCCGCCGCCGTGCCGCTCAGCCACGCCGTCGGCAGCGTCCAGAACAGTGCGAAGGTGCAGAACACGCCGATCGCAGCGACCGTCAGCGCGACCATGGTCAGGGTCGGATTGGTGGAGATGCCGGACAGCGCGAGCGCCACGGCGGTCAGCAGCAGCGGCAGGCCGACATGCCAGACGCGTTCGCGGGTCTTGTCGGAATGCTGCGCCCACAGCACCATGGCAATGGAGCCGAACAGATAGGGGATCGCGGTGACGAAACCGGTCTGCAGGTTGGTGAAGCCGAACGCCTTCACGATCTGCGGCAGCCAGAACTGCATGCCATAAAGCGCGCCGACAAAGCCGAAATAGATCACGCTCAGCATCAGCACCTTCGGCGACGACAGCGCCTGCCCCAGCGTCATGCCATGGGCGCTCTCCTTGGCGAGACGCTCGCCTTCGAGCTTGTCGGAGAGCCACATCTTCTGGTCAGGCGTCAGCCATTCGGCCTTTTCAGGCTTGTCGGTGAGGTAGAACCAGGTGACGACGCCGAGAATGACCGAAGGAATCCCTTCGATGATGAACAACCACTGCCAGCCCTTCAGGCCCATGACACCGTCGAGCCCCAGCAGCATGCCGGAGATCGGCGCGCCAATCACCGTGGATACGGGCACCGCGATCGCGAAGGCGGCGAGGAAACGCGCGCGATATTCGGCCGGAAACCAGTAAGTGAGATAGAGGATAATGCCGGGGAAGAAGCCCGCCTCGGCGACACCGAGCAGAAAGCGCAGCGTGTAGAAGCTCCACGGGCCACTGACGATCGCCATCAGCGCAGAGATGATGCCCCAGCTCACCATGATGCGCGCGATCCAGCGGCTGGCGCCGAATTTCTCCAGCGCGATATTGCTGGGAACTTCAAAAATGAAATAGCCGATGAAGAAGATGCCGGCGCCCCACGCAAAAACGGTGGGCGAGAAATTCAGCTCGGCATTCATGGTGAGCGCGGCGAAGCCAAGATTGACGCGGTCGAGATAGGCCAGGAAATAGGCCAGCACCAGAAACGGGATCAGCCGCCAGGAAATGGCGCGGATGGTCGAGGTTTCGATGTCGGATTTCGCGCTGCGCGTGGCGCGCGCCCCGACGGCGGTCTGGCTCATGGTTCACTCCCGGTCGCTTGTTGTCGGCAACGGTCTCTGCGGGCCGCGCTGTCATGTCGCACGGTTTAGCGAAAGACCCGAGGAGCGGCAATGTCTGTGCAGAGCAGCAATCAGCTCAGCGCAGCACCTGCGTGAACAGCACCTGCGCGAAGCGCTCAATCGGTGCCGGGCTGCGTTCGGCTTTCGACAGCAGGTTGGCGCCCTGCAGCGAGGAGACGATGAAACCCGCAACCTCCGCGCATTTGAAGTCGGCCGGCAGCTCGCCGGCTTTCACCGCGGAGGTCAGGCATTCGGCAATACTCTGCTGAACATCCGCGAAGATCGTCAGCAGCCGGTCGCGAATGAGGTCGCTGTGGTCGCTGGCTTCTGCCGTGAAGTTGCCGAACAGGCAACCATTGCACATCTGGTCTTCGGTGAGCCGGGCCACATTGGCATCGATATAGGCGCGCAACCGCGCCAGTGGCGACAGGCCCTCATTGCGCAGCGTCTGCGCCATCAGTTCGCGCCCCTTGGCGAAATAGAGATCGATGATCTCGAGGCCGAATTCTTCCTTGGAGGTAAAGTGGTTGGTGAAGGTGCCCTGCGGCACACCCGCGGCATGCACGATGTCGCGAACACTGGCCCCCGCATAGCCGCGCGCATGCACGACCGCGAGGCCTGCGGTGAGAATCCTGTCGCGATTCGAGAGCTTCGCCATGGACTTAATATGGCTGTGCCGGGCGCCGGATCAAGCGACCGCCGCGCATAACCACAAGGCGTTCAGCCCCCTTTTACTGCCCTGGCCTTTGGGTCTAACCCTGCCCGTAGCGCCGGGCCGCCTCGACAGTCAGACCCTTGCCAACGGCCCCGAACGTGTCGCCATCGATGGCGCGGGCGGCCGGCAGCGCCGCCGTAATCGCCTTGCGGACATGGGCGAGCTGCACCGAACCGCCGGTCAGGAACACCGCATCGATCGCTTCGGGCTTCAATCCGGCCTGATTCAGGCAGATCTTGATCCGCGCAGTGATCCGATCGGCAAGCAATTGGGTATGGCTGACGAGTTCCTTGCGGGCGACGCCGGCGGCAAGGCCAGGCTCGATCCAGTCCAGCGCGATGCTCGATTTCGGCTTGTCGGACAGGCCAATCTTGGCGCCCTCGACTTCCATGGCCAGTGTGTGGCCGCGCTGCTCGTCCAGTACGCGCACCAAGCGATCCAGCAGCTCCGGCTGCTGCGCCTCATAGCGCACCTGTTTCACCTCGTTCATGACCTTGGAGTCGTACATCCGGTTGATGCTCGACCAGGTCGCCAGATCGTGGAAATAGCCTGACGGCACATCGAGCCCGGCGCGCTTCATCGCCGAACGATAGCCGAGCAGCGGCATGATCACACCGAGACTGAGATGTCTGTCGAAATCGGTGCCCCCGATGCGCACGCCGTCATTGGCGAGAATGTCGTCCTTGCGATCGGCATGACGGTGCCGTTCGGGCGAAAGGCGCACGATGGAGAAATCCGACGTGCCGCCGCCGATATCGGCGATTAGCGCCATCTCCTCCGAATTGATCTGGCGCTCGTAATCCAGCGCCGCGGCAATCGGCTCGAACTGGAACGTGACGTCCTCGAAGCCGACGTCTTTCGCTATGGCGCGCAGCGTAGCTTCGGCCTTGGCATCGCCCGCCGGATTGTCGTCGACGAAATGGACGGGACGGCCATGGACGACCTGGCGGAGTTCAAGCCCTGTGGCCTGTTCCGCACGCCGCTTCACCGCACCGAGATAATAGGCGATGACATTGCGGAAGCTGACGCGTTCGCGGCCGACGCGCGTCGTCTCGTCGATCAGCGACGTGCCAAGCACGGATTTAAGGCTGCGCATCAGGCGGCCAGGAGCGCCCTCGACATAGGCCTCGATCGCCTTCCGGCCGATGAAGGCGCCGGTATCGGCCTTGTAAAAGATCGCACTCGGAATTGTGGCATGATAGTCTTCGAGCGCCGCCAGCACCGGAACATCATTGATGACCGTGCCTAGCGTCGTGTTCGACGTCCCAAAATCCAGACCACAAACCGACATTGCCGCTCCCGAAAGGAACGTCCGTCTACACAGTTCGCCGGCCGCGATCTAGCATTATATTTTTGCACAGCCGCGCTGTCATGAAGCGCATCGAACACTGCAATTTTCGAAGCAAAACAACGCGATCCACAGAACAATCGACTGCATCCGCCGGGGTTGATGAATCGTGCGGCATCGGTCCATAAGCGTTTTGCGACGGCGGTATGACCCGCCACGGAATTTCGAAGGAATCTCTACGCGTGGCAAACATCAATCAGAAGATCGCAGACGAACTTGGCGTGCGCGAACAGCAGGTCGCGGCGACGGTAGAACTGCTCAACGGCGGCGCGACGGTGCCCTTCGTTGCACGCTACCGCAAGGAAATCACCGGCGGTCTCGATGACGCGCAGCTGCGCACGCTGGAAGAACGCCTGACCTATCTGCGCGAACTCGAAGAACGCCGCCTCGTGATTCTGGAATCGGTGCGCGAACAGGGCAAGCTCGATGCCGCGCTCGAAACGGCGATTATGACCGCCGACACCAAGGGCCGTCTCGAGGACATCTATCTGCCGTTCAAACCGAAGCGCCGCACGAAGGCCGAGATCGCCAAGGAAGCCGGCCTTGAACCGCTATCGGAACTGCTGCTCACCGAGCCGCAGAACGATCCGAAGAAAGTTGCCGAAGCTTTCGTCAATGCCGAGAAGAACGTCGCCGATGTCGCCGCTGCGCTCGACGGCGCGCGCGCCATTCTTGTCGAGCGCTTCGCCGAAGATGCCGATCTGATCGGCGCGCTGCGCGAGCAGATGTGGTCGAATGGACTGATGGCCTCGACCGTGCGCACCGGCAAGAAGACCGAGGGCGAGAAGTTCAAGGACTATTTCGACTTCAGTGAGCCGCTGCACAAGCTGCCGTCGCACAGAATTCTGGCGCTGTTCCGCGGCGAGAAGGAAGAGATCCTCGATCTCGCGATGCAGCCCGAGCCGGTACCGGCGACGCCTGCTCCGACAACCACACCCAGCTCCTATGAGCTGAAGATCATGAACCGCTTCGGCGTCTCCGATCAGGGCCGCCCCGGCGACAAGTGGCTGACCGAAACCACCCGCTGGGCCTGGCGCACTAAGATCCAGGTGCATCTCAACATCGACCTGCGCATGCGGCTGTGGACTGCGGCCGAAGAAGAAGGCGTCCGCGTGTTCGCCTCCAATTTGCGCGATCTCCTGCTCGCAGCGCCTGCCGGCGCGCGCGTCACCATGGGTCTCGATCCCGGTTTCCGTTCGGGTGTGAAGACCGCGATTATCGACGCCACCGGTAAAGTCGTCGCAACGACCACGATTTATCCGCATGAGCCGCAGCGCCAGTGGGATGCGTCGCTGGCGATCCTCGGCAAGCTCGCCGTCCAGCACAAGGTCGACCTGATCGCCATCGGCAACGGGACGGCCTCGCGCGAGACCGACAAGCTGGCGATGGAGCTGGTGAAGCTGCTGCCGGATTTGAAGATGTCGAAGATCGTGGTGTCGGAAGCCGGCGCCTCGGTCTATTCGGCCTCGGCCTTCGCTTCTGAAGAACTGCCCGAGCTCGACGTCACGCTGCGCGGCGCGGTGTCGATCGCGCGCCGCCTGCAGGATCCGCTGGCCGAACTGGTGAAGATCGATCCAAAGGCGATCGGCGTCGGCCAGTACCAACACGATCTCGGCGAGAGCAAACTGGCGCGGTCGCTCGATGCCGTCGTGGAAGACTGCGTGAACGGCGTCGGCGTCGATGTGAATACCGCATCGGCGCCGCTGCTGGCGCGCGTGTCGGGCATCGGAACCGGATTGGCACAGAGCATCGTGCAGCACCGCGACGCCAACGGCCCGTTCAAGTCACGCAAGGCGCTCAAGGAAGTGCCGCGGCTTGGCCCGAAGGCATTCGAACAATGTGCCGGCTTCCTGCGCATCAATGACGGCGAGGATCCGCTCGACAAGTCCGGCGTGCATCCGGAAGCCTATCCGCTGGTGCGCAAGATTCTCGAAGCTACCAAGAGCGACATCAAGGCGTTGATCGGCAATGCCGAGATCCTGCGCAAGGTGCAGCCGAAGACCTTCGTCGACGACACCTTCGGTCTGCCGACGGTCACCGACATTCTGAAAGAACTCGAAAAGCCCGGCCGCGACCCCCGCCCCGCCTTCAAGGCTGCGGTGTTCATGGAAGGCGTCGAGAAGCTGAGCGACCTCAAACCCGGCATGGTACTCGAAGGCACTGTGACCAACGTCGCTGCTTTCGGCGCCTTCGTCGATATCGGCGTGCATCAGGATGGTCTGGTGCACATCTCGGCGATGTCCAAGACCTTCATCAAGGATCCGCGCGAAGTCGTGAAATCAGGCGACATCGTCAAGGTGAAGGTGCTTGAAGTCGAAGTCGCCCGCAAACGCATCGCGCTGACGCTGCGCATGGACGATCCCGTCGGAGCCAAGGCCGATCGCCCGCAAGCCGATCGCGGCCCGCGCTTCAACGAGCGCCAGATGACATCGCGTGCTCCGGCGAAGCAAGAGAGCAGTGGCGGTGGTGCATTTGCGGAAGCATTGCGCCGCGCGGCCGAGAAGGGCGCGGGGAAGGCGAAGTAACTCTCCCCGTCATTGCGAGCGAAGCAAAGCAATCCAGTAGCCAAAAGCGAAGTCTGGATTGCTTCGTCGCAAATGCTCCTCGCAATGACGGCTGTTAGGCCTGCGCCTCCCCCAACTCCACAGCCAACTGCAAAATATCCTCATCGCAATCACGCGCGCCCATGATCGACAGCCCGATCGGGCAATCGTCGAGCTTGGCGACAGGCAGTGAGACCTGCGGCGTGCCGGCATGGCCGGACACACACAGCAGTTCGATCGCGCGGGCACGAAATACGTCGAGCGTCGCATCCGGTGTATTGCGCAGCGGCGCAATACCGGGTGCTGTCGGCAACAGCATGACCGTATCGGCCGTCAGCAGCGACAGCACGCGTTCAACGATCGTCTTGCGAATGGCCTGCGCAGCCGCGATCTCGGCGGGATCGAGAACCGCCGCAGCAGCGAAACGCTCCTTCACGCCGGGGCCGAGCTTCGGCTGCGTCGCCTTGATCCATTCGCCCTGCGCGGCCCAGGCTTCTTCTGACTGAACTACACGGAAGGTGTTGCGCCAAGCGTTGAGTTCACCGCTCGCGACATCCACCTCCTCGCTCGCGCCAACCAGCGCCTTGATGCGATCGATCGACGGCTGCAGCAGGTTGCGAACCTTCTCATCGACAGCGCCAAACAGGTCGCTTGCGATCAGAACCTTCTTCACCCGGCGCGGGGCACGCGCCTTGTCGAGCAACACCTTGCCGACCTCGACCATCAATTCGGGCGAGCGCGCGAACCAGCCGACGGTGTCGTAGCTCGGCGCCAGCGGCACCGCGCCATCGAGCGGAATGCGACCATGCGTGGTGCGAATGCCGTAGACACCGCAATAGCTGGCGGGCAAACGCACCGAACCACCGGTGTCGGAGCCGATGGCGAAATCGACCAGCGCACCAGCGGTCGCTGCAGCGGAACCACTGGACGAGCCACCGGGAATGCGGCCGGGCGCAGCCGGATTAATCGGCGTGCCGTAATGCGCGTTCTCGCCATTCAGGCTCCAGGCCAGTTCATCGGTGTGCGTCTTGCCGACCAACTTCGCTCCGGCATTGAGCAGGCGATCGACGACCGGCGACGATTTTGTCGGCACCGGATGTGTCGCCAGCCATTCCGGGCTGCCGGCGCCGGTTGGCACATTGGCGAGATCGAAGAAATCCTTCAGCGCAAAGGTGAAACCCGCGAGAGGCCCCTCTGTCGTGGTCTGCACTTCGATGTGGCCATGATCCACAAAGGCGTTGAGCGTGTCATTGATCGGCATCGAAGTCTCCGTACGACAAAAGGACGCCCGCTTCAGTGGGGCTTGAGCAGACTCGCAGCCGGCCTGATGAAGGTCCTGATGCCATTCTTGAAACCGAACAGCGGCTGCGCGATCTCGCATACCGCCTCTGCCTTGGTCTCGCAATCGAGCACCACGAGATCGGCGGGATTGCCGACGGCGATGTCGTAGTGCTTCAGGTTGAGCAGCTTGGCGGATGCCGATGTCACCAGATCAAGACATCCGGCGAGATCGTCGATGGCGCCGACCTGCAGCACATTGGCGTAGAGATTGATCATGCGGATCAGCGAGACATCGCCGAACGGCGTGAACGGATTGAGCACGTTGTTGGTGGAGATATTGGCGTTCACGCCAAGCGCACGGAGTCTGTGCGCCGAGGTGACGCCGCGCGGCACATTGTGATCGTGGTCGCGGCCAGTGAGGAACAGGTCGGTCGCAGGCAACACCGTAACCGCGACGCCGGCATCGGCGAGCCGTTTCGCGGCCGCCTCGAAATCCGCTGGCGGCATCGCCGACAGCTTTGTGGCATGACCGATGGCCACGCGACCGCCCCAGCCGGTCGCCTCGGTCATGCGGCAGACCTCTTCGTAGTCCGACCGCGTTGGATCGAGATCGAAATCGAGGTGGAAATCGATATCGACGCCGAACTCCTGCGCGACGCCGAAGATCCTGGCGATCTGGCCGTTCGAATCCTTGTCGATATAGGGCACGCCGCCGATCAGATCGGCGCCCTCCCGCATCGCCTGCAGCAGGATGTCCTCGCAGCCGGGATCATCCAGCAGACCCTCCTGTGGAAACACACAGAGCTGCACATCGACCGCCCAGGCGTAGTCCTGCTTCAACTTCTTCAGCGCGCGAAAACTGGTCAACCCGATACGCGGATCGACCTCCACATGCGTGCGCATGCGGTTGGTGCCGTGCTTGATCGCTTTCTCCAGCGTCTGCAATGCGCGTGCATAGACGTCCTCTTCGGTGAAGTCGCGTTTGGCCCGCGAGACTTCGCTGATCACCTCCGCGAGCGTACCCTTCGCGCAATTGCAGCGGCCGAGGAGGCAGGATTTGTCGAGATGGATATGCGTCTCCACGAAGCCCGGCACCAGCAGCCGGCCGCCGACATCCTGATCCGGCGCCACGCCGCGCGGCAGGCCGATCTCGATGGCCTCGAACCGCCCGCCGCGAATGCCGATATCCACCGGGCCATCAGGCCGGTCGGCAATGCGCGCGTTGCGCAGGATGAGATCGAAGGTCATGGGAGGACTCCTGGCGAGGCCACGCCACCGAGCGGGACGTAGCGAAAGCATATGCGCAGGCAAGCAAGGCATGTGCCAAGGCGCATGCGATTCAACCTCTGATTAACTATCTGAAAATAAGACAATATCTTCAAATCTTGCTTCAAGGAACGCCCAATAATGAGGCGCGTCACACAAGAATTGTATACGATCTGATGCATCTACCGAATACAATTCGGGCACCGGTTTTGCTATGATGGCGCCAGCATCTGCCCGCAGGAGAAACCCGATGTCGCAATCCCCCACCGCGCTTGCGCCCGTCACCGATGAAACCGCCCAGGCTGCCGACCTCGTCGAGCGGTTTCTCGTCGCCTCCATGGTGCCGGACCCGGAAACCGCCGGCACCTTCATGTCGGCCGACGTCGCGATCACCTTCACCGGCGGTCGCAAGTTCAAGCATCCGCGCGATGCCACCGCGTTCAACGCGATGCGCTACAAATGGGTGAAGAAGAAGATGGAGCGCACCGACGTATCGCCGGGGAATGGCGAGACCATCGTCTACAATACCGGTACGCTCTATGGCGAATGGCATGACGGCACGGCGTTCGAAGGCAATCGCTATGTCGATCGCTTCGTGGTGCGGGACGGCAAGATCGTGAGGATGGATGTCTGGAACGACAGCGCCGAGCGCATTCTCGTGCGCATGGATATCGAAGCTTAGCGCAAACACGGCGGCTTGATCGCGGGCCGGCGTTCAGCATCTCGAAATGTCGACGATCTGGCACTCGGTTTGCATACACAATGCAAGCCGAGTGTAACCAGGGAACGTCGATGTTGCAGGGATTCTCCAAGACCATGATGACAGGCGCGGCGCTGCTGTGCCTGATCGCTGTCACCAACACTGCCAAGGCCGATGCAGCGGCCTGCCCAGCGACGATCCCGTTCGGATTGACCACGCCGCTGACTGGTAACCTTGCATTGCTCGGCACCCAAGCCCGCAACGGCGCTGAATTCGCTGTCGACGAGATCAACGCCGCCGGCGGCATTTCCGGCAAGAAGATCGCGCTCACCACCGAGGATACCGGCGCCTCGTCGACCGACGCGCTGAATGCGATGAACCGCATCATCGAGAGCAAGCCGCTGGTCATCATGTCGTCGATGATCTCGCCGCATGTGTTCGCGCAGACCGAGAGCGTCAACAAGTCCGAGACGCCGTTCATCGTCGGCGCGACAAATGCCAAGGTAACCGCGCAGGGCTCCAGGTGGCTGTTCCGCACCCACGCCCATGACGGTCAACTCGCCGACCTGATCCCCGAATATCTCGTGAAGTCGCTGAAGAAGACCAAACCTGGCATTCTCGTCGTTGCCGACGATTACGGTCTCGGCGCGTCGAAGGGCATTCAGGCGGCACTCGCCAAACTCAATGTCACGCCGGCCGCGACGGCCTCTTATGCCCCGTCCGACAAGGACATGAGCGCGCAGCTTCTGGAGATCAAGGACAAGGGCGCCGACAGCCTGATCCTGTTCGGTCGTCCCTCCGACATCACGCTGGTGCTGAAGCAGATGGGCGATCTCGGCATCAAGCTGACCACCATCGGCAATACCAGCATTGTCGCGCAGACCACCCTGAACAATCTGTCCGCAGCCGAAGCCGACGGCAACTACGCGATCGGGGGCATGATCCCCCAAACCTCGACCGATCCGAAAATTCTGGATTGGGCAAAGCGCGTGCAGGACAAATACAAGGTGCCGGCCGACAACTTCACCGTCTCCTATTACGACTCGGTCTTCATGCTGAAGTCGATCATTGAGAAAGTCGGCTGCGACAAGCCGGCGATCCGTGATGCCCTTGCAGCCACCAAGGACTTCAAGGGCATGCTGATCTCCTACCAGGCCGACGCCAATGGCGATCTTACCCATACGCTCGGCATCTACCGCAACAAGGGCAAGACCCCCGAATTCACCGGGCCGATCAAAGAGAGCGGGTTCTAAGATTTCATGGGCCAGCTCGTCGTCAACGGTCTGGCGCTCGGGAGCATCTACGCTCTCGTGGCGCTCGGTCTGCTGCTGATTTTCAACACCGTTCAGATCGTCAATTTCGCGCAGGGACAGTTGTTGATGCTCGGTGCCTTTATCGGCATTTCGGGCGCGGTGACGCATGAACTGCCGATGGCGCTGGCCTGGGCCTCCACCATGCTGGCGATGGCGCTGATCGGCATCGTCTTCATGGTGCTGGTCTATTTCCCCTTGCGCGGGCGGCCACCATTCCTGGTGATCCTCACCACCATCGCGATGGGCATCGTGTTGGAGAACATCGCGCTGATCGTCTGGGGGCCGCTGCCGGTGTCGCTGCCCTCGCCGGTGCGCGGTCCGCCGCTGCGTTTTGCCGGCCTTGTCATCTCGATGCACCAGCTCTTCATCTTCTGTACGCTGGCCGTGATCCTGCTGCTGCAATATCTGATGCTCACCAGAACGCGCTTCGGCATCCTGATGCAGGCGACTGCGCAGGATCTGCACACCGCGCGGCTGGTTGGGATTCCCGTCAACCGCACCATCGCCGTCGCCTTTGCCTTTGGCGCGATCCTGTCGGGCATCGCTGGCCTGCTGGTTGCGCCGATCTTTCTTGCCGAACCGACCATGGGTGGCAGCTTAGGTCTCAAGGGTTTCGTCGTCAGCGTGATCGGCGGCTTCGGCAATCTGCCGGGCGCGGTGATCGGCGGGTTGTTTCTCGGCCTCATCGAAACCTTCGGCGCGCGCTACATCTCCTCGAATTTCCGCGATGCCTATGCCTTCATCGTGATGATCGCCGTGCTCGTGGCCTGGCCGCGCGGACTGTTCGGCGAGAAGATCAGCGAGAAGGTATGACAGTGAAACACTGGTTTCCGCTCGCGCTTGGCGTTGTGGTGGCGCTGCTGATCCCGGCAGTGACCCGGGACAACTATGTCATCCAGCTCCTCAACATTGCCATTCTCAACGCCATCGTCGTGCTCGGCTTGAACTTCGCCACCGGCTGGGTTGGCCAGATCAATTTCGGCCAGGCTGCATTCTACGGCCTCGGCGCCTATACGACGGGCATCGCCACCAAGGCCGGTTTGCCCTGGATTACGACGCCGTTCCTGTCGATGGTCATCGTGATGGCGGTGAGCCTCGTGCTCGGGCTGCCCACCTTACGGCTGCGCACCTACTATCTCGCAATGACGACGATCGGCTTCGGCGAGATTGTCCGGTTGATCATCGTGCATTGGGAACCGGTGACCGGCGGCACCTCGGGCTTGCGCACCATTCCGGGGATCAGCGTATTCGGCATCAGCCCGCAGGGGCAGATCCAGCATTACTATTTGCTGATCGCCGTGCTGGCGATTGCGGTTCTCGTGGCCGCTCGGATCAGGCAGTCGTCCCTCGGCCGCGCCATGATCGCCACCAAAGATTCCGAGATCGCCGCCGAACAGAGCGGCGTCGACACCACGCGTACCAAGCTGATCGCCTTCATGATCGGTGCGGTCTATGCCGGCCTCGCGGGTTGCCTCTACGCCTCCTCGATCCGCTTCATCAGCCCGGACAGTTTCTCCGGCACTCAGGCCATCCTGCTGATGACCATGCTGATCGTCGGCGGCATGGGCTCGATCCCCGGCTGCATCATCGGCGCCGTCGGCCTGACCATTCTGCCGGAGGCGTTGCGGTTTCTCGGGCAATGGTACCTCGTGCTCTACGGCCTCGGCGTCATCGCCGTGATCGTGCTGGCGCCCGGCGGTCTTGCTTCGCTGGCTGCGCGACTGCCGCGCTGGGTAGGGGCGCGATGACGGATCAAACGATCATCACTGCGCGTGGCGTGACGCGGCGCTTCGGCGGCCTCGTCGCGCTTGATGGTGTCGATCTCGATGTGCCCAGAGGCATCGTGCAGGCGATCATCGGCCCCAACGGCTCGGGCAAGACCACGCTGCTGAATGCGCTGTCCGGCGCCTCACATGCCGATGCCGGTTCGATCCGCATCGACGGCAAGGAGATCTTCCGCCTCAGGCCCAACCGCATCGCGCGGCTCGGGCTGGCACGCACGTTCCAGAACATCCGGGTGTTCTCCAATCTCACCGTGCTGGAAAATGTGAAAGTCGCTGCAGCCTGCAACACGCCCATGTCGATGCTCAACATCATGCTGTCGAACGGCACGCAGCGACAACGCGAGGCTGAGATCGAGAGCACCTCGCGCGAAGCGCTGGAGATCGTCAGCCTCGCCGCACGCGCGGACGATCGCCCGACCCAGTTGCCCTATGCGCAGCAACGCCTGCTGGAAATCGCCCGCGCACTGGCATCGAAACCGAAGGTGTTGCTGCTGGATGAGCCCGCCGCCGGCATGAACATGACCGAGAGCATGACACTGCTCGACACCATCGCGAAACTGAAGGGCAAGGGCATCACCGTGTTGCTGGTCGAACACAATGTGCGACTGGTAATGGGGATCAGCGACCGCGTTGCCGTCCTCGATTTCGGCAAGAAGATCGCAGAAGGCGCGCCGTCCGAGGTGCAGCGCAACCCGTTGGTGATCGAGGCCTATCTCGGCAGGCGGCATCGCCATGCTTAAGATCGACAATCTTCGCGTCTCCTACGGCCACATCGAAGTGCTGAACGGCATTTCCCTGAGCGTCGAGATGGGCGAGATCGTCGCCTTGATCGGGGGCAACGGCGCCGGCAAGACCACGACGCTCAGCACCATCTCCGGCCTGCTGCGACCGACATCCGGCACGATCTCGTGGAAAGGCGAAAACATTCATGGCACGGCCGTGGAAACCATTGTCGGGGCCGGCCTCGCACACTGCCCCGAAGGTCGTCGGATTTTTCCGGGCCTCACAGTCCGCGAAAACCTGATCACAGGGACAGCATCGCGCGCCTACAAGAAGGCCGAGGTCGAGGACGACCTGACGCTGGTGTTCGAACTGTTTCCTCGATTGAAGGAACGCATCAAACAGGGTGGCTGGTCGCTATCCGGCGGTGAGCAGCAGATGCTGGCCATCGGCCGTGCGCTGATGTCGCGGCCGAGCTTGCTGATGCTCGACGAGCCGTCACTCGGTCTTGCGCCCATCGTGATCGAGCAGGTTTTCGACAAGATTGTCGAACTCAACAAGCGAACGGGTCTGGGCGTGCTGCTGGTGGAGCAGAATTCGGCGATGGCACTGGAAGTCGCTGCACGTGCTTTCGTGCTTGAGACAGGCTCCATCACATTGTCAGGCTCGGCCTCGGTCCTGGCGAACGATCCGCGAATCCGCGAGGCGTATCTCGGCGGATAGATCTGACCTCTCCCGATTGCGGAGGGAGGTCAGATCATCCTGTTACTTCACGTTCTTCAGGAGCTCGATATTCGCAACGACTTCCTTCGCCACGAGGTCGTCCATCGCCTTCGGCTGCATCGGCACGGTCTCGACGCCGATCTTCTTCAGCGCCGCCTGCATCTCCGGCTTGGCTAGCACCTTGACGCCAGCATCATGCATCTTGTCGACGATCTCGCGCGGCGTCCTGGATGGCACGAATACGCCGATCCAGCTCTCGCTGACGCCGTCCTTCAGACCGACTTCCGTCATCGACGGCACGTCGGGCAGTTCATTGCTGCGCTTGTCGGTGGAGACAACCAGTGCACGCACCTGCCCTTCGCGGATCAGCGGCAGAGCGGTCGCCGCCGGGCAGAAGTAGAAATCGATGCGGCCACCGAGAATGTCGGCGATCACTTCAGGGCCGCCGCGATACGGCACGTGGGTCGCTTCGAACTTGCCGGCAATGCGAAATTTCTCGGCGCTTATATGCACAGCGCTGCCAATACCGACCGAGCCGAAATTGATCTGCGATCCCTTGGCCTTCGCATCCTTGAGGAAATCGTCCACAGTCTTCCAGGGCCGCTCCTTCGGAATGATCATGATTTGCGGGCTGGAGCCGATCATGATGACCGACGACAGGTCCTTCGACGTGTCATAAGGCAGGTTCGGAAAGATCGCCGGCGTGATCGCCAGCGCCGAGGAATGCGCCAGGATGCTGTAGCCATCCGGCTCCGCTTTCGCCACTGCATTGGTGCCGATCGAGCCGCCGCCGCCGACACGGTTCTCGACCACGATCGTCTGACCGAGCTCAGGACCAAGACGCTCGAAGAAGATTCGCGGCACCACGTCGGTGGCGCTGCCGGGGCCGAACGGGATGGTGGCCTTGATCAACCGGGTCGGCCAGTTGCTTTCGGCCTGCACCGCGATAGACGACAGCAGCACACCGGCGAAAACACACGACCACCGCATAAGCTTATTCATTACTTGCTCCAATAATACCATTCGAGGGGGAATGGCCGCCCAATGATCGGGCCAATCGGCGACAGCGAAGCAAGTTTCGGACCGTTTGAAGCCTAAAACAACGCCCAAACGCGCGGTGATCCAGCCCAGACAAAGGACAATGCCGGCCTCACCCGTGCTGGCGAGGCCGGCCAGTCCGCCTACTTGGCCGCGACCTCGCTTTTGAGCAGCACCTTGTTGTCGGCGATTTCCTTGACCAGCAGCGCATCCATCTCGGATGACTTCATCGGCATCGGCTCGACACCAATCTTCTTCAGCGAAGCCTGCATGTCAGCCGTGTTCAGCACCTTGGTGCCAGTCACATAGAGCTTCTCGACGATCTCCGGCGGCGTTTTCGATGGCACAAACACGCCGAACCAGATTGAGCTGTCCGCATCCTTGAGCCCGGCGTCGATCGGCGTCGGCACATCCGGCAGATCACGCACGCGGGTCGGCGTCGACACCACCAGCGCGCGGACCTGACCTTCGCGGATCAGCGGCAGCGCCGTGGCCAGCGGGCAGAAGTAGAAATCGATGCGACCGCCGATGATATCGGCGATCACCTCCGAGCCGCCGCGATACGGGATATGCGTGGCCTCGAAACCGCCGGCGGCGCGGAATTTTTCCGAACTGATATGCACGGCGCTGCCAACGCCAACCGAGCCGTAATTGATCACAGTGCCCTTGGTCTTCGCGGAAGCCAGGAAATCCTGAATCGTTTTCCATGGCCGTTCGTTGGGCACGATCATCACATTGGCCGCATAGCCAATCATCAGCACCGAGGACAGCTCCCTGGTGGTGTCGTAGTTGAGGTTGGGGAAGATCGCGGGCGCAATGGAGATGGCGTTGGTCTGCGACAGCAAGGTGTAGCCATCCGGATCGCTCTTCGCGACCGCGCCCGTGCCCACCGAGCCGCCCGCACCCACGCGATTTTCAATCACGATCGGTTGCCCGAGCTCCGTGCTCAGTTTTTCGAAGAAAAGGCGCGGGACCACGTCACCCGCACTGCCGGCACCGAACGGATTGACCGCCTTGATCGGCTTCGTCGGCCAGTTGGTGTCGGCCAGCGCAGCGCCGGACATCAATACAGCGGCCAATACGCACGACAATCGCCAGGACTTGTTCATCGCTCGCTCCAGTTGCGCCATTCAATGGAATGGCAGCTCATGGAAGAAGGCAAAAGCAAGAACTGGACCGGCGATGGCCTAGAACGAGGTCCCGGCCCGCGGCTTTTTCTCCGGCACTTCCGGCTCGGTCGGCACCGGCCCGATGCGCAGCGCGGTGATGCGGTTGCGCTCACGGCGCAGCACGCGGAAGCGGAAGTTGTAGAACGTGAAGCTTTGCCCGCGTTCGGGGATGGAACGCGCCTCGTGAATGACAAGGCCGGCCACCGTGGTGGCTTCATCATCCGGCAGATGCCAGTCCATGGCGCGGTTGAGTTCGCGGATCGGCACCGAACCATCGACCACCACCGAACCATCGGCCTGCGCGCGCACACCCGCGACGACCACGTCGTGTTCATCCGCGATGTCGCCGACGATTTCTTCCAACACGTCTTCCAGCGTCACCATGCCTTCGACTTCGCCATATTCGTCGACCACGAGCGCAAAGTGAGTCTTGCGGCGACGGAAGGCTTTCAACTGATCCGACAGTGGACGCATCTCCGGGACGAACCACGGCGGCAGCGCGATCGAAGCTACGTCGATCTTTGCGGTATCGCCATCGACGGCGCGGATCGCGCGCAGCAGGTCCTTGGCGTGGAGCACGCCGATGATGTTTTCCGGCTTCTCACGCCAGAGGGGAATGCGGGTGTATTCAGTGGCCAGCACTTCGCGCACCAGCTCTTCGGATGGCAGGTCCGCATTCAGCGTCACCATCGCCGTGCGATGGACCATGACATCGGACACCGCGAGATCGCCGAAGCGAAACACGTTCTGGATATACTCAGCCTCGCCCGACGCGATGCCGCCATGTTCGGCGGATTCACCGACAAGACCTTCGATCTCCACACCGGTGAGAATCTCGTGCGGCGATGCTTCCTGCACGCCGAGCAGCGCCAGCGTGCCACGCGACGCCGCGTTGAGCAGCCAGTTCAGCGGATAGAACAGGATGTAGGATGCGTAGAGCGGATAGGCGATCCATTGCGACACCGGCTCCGGCTGCCGGATCGCCAGCGTCTTCGGCACCTGCTCGCCGATCACGATATGCAGCGAGGAGAAAACAAGGAAGCCGGTGAGGAAGGAGGTAAAGTGCAGCGCGGATTCCGAGAGGCCGAGCGGATCGAGCACCGGCTTCAGCAGTGCCGCCACCGTGGGCTCGCCGACCCAGCCAAGGCCGAGAGAAGCCATTGTGATGCCGAGCTGGCAGCAGGCCAGATAGGCTTCGATATTGCCCATCATGCTCTGCAGCAGGCGTGCGCCGAAGCGGTTCTGCTCGACCATGCTCTTGACGCGGAAGCCGCGGCTTTTGACCAGCGCGAACTCCGCCGCCACGTAAAACGCGTTGGCGGCGAGCAGGAAGATCGCGATCAGCAGATTGACGGTAATCGAATTCATGAAAGTCCTGCGACGGCGCCGGCTTTGGTAACTCCCAAACCGGACACGGTCAGTTCTATCCCGTCAGCTTCTGATGCAGAAAGGCGCGAACCGTCGCGGGATCAACATCGTTTGCAATGACGGCCCGGCCGACGGCTTCCAGCAAAATAAAGGTGAGCTTGCCGCGTTTCACCTTCTTGTCCTGCGCCATCAGCGCCATCAGCGTATCCGCGTCCGCGAGGCCTTCCTGCGCGAAGCCGGCAATGTCCTGCAGCTTCGTGGGGAGACCCACATCGGCGAGATGATGCTGCACGCGGGTCGCATCGCTCTCCGCGATCATTCCAAGCTGCGCCGACAGTTGCGCAGCCAGCACCATGCCGACCGACACGCCCTCGCCATGGAACAACCGGTCCGAGAAGCCGGTCACCGCTTCCAGCGCATGCCCGAAGGTATGACCGAGATTGAGCAGTGCGCGCTCGCCGTTCTCACGCTCGTCGCGCGACACAACACCGGCCTTGGCGCGGCAGGAGGTGGCAATGGCGTGTTCGCGCGCTGCACCGCCGCGCATGATGTCGGCATGGTTGGCTTCCAGCCAGGTGAAGAACTGGTGATCGCCGAGCACACCGTATTTGGCGACTTCCGCATAGCCCGAACGAAATTGCCGTGGCGACAGCGTATCGAGGACCGCCGTATCGGCCACAACCATCACCGGCTGATGGAACGCGCCAAGCAGATTCTTGCCCTGCGGCGAGTTGATGCCGGTCTTGCCGCCGACGGATGAGTCGACCTGCGCCAGCAGCGAGGTCGGCACCTGCACGAAATCGACGCCGCGGCGCACGATCGCTGCAGCAAAGCCCGCGAGATCGCCGACGACGCCGCCGCCGAGCGCGATGACGAGATCGTTGCGCTCGATCTTTGCCGCGATCAGTGCTTCGGAAACTTTCTCCAGGCCCGCATAGCTCTTCGACCCCTCGCCTTCCTCAACAATGATATGCGAGGTCGGAATATCAGCCGCCGCCAGCGAGGCTTCCGTTGCAGTCAGCCAATGCTTGGCAACGGTCCTGTCGGTGACGATCGCCGTGCGCACGCCCGGTCGCAGCTTCGCAATGCGCGCGCCGAGCGACGGCAGTACATTGCGGCCGATGACGATGTCATAGGTGCGCTCAGCCAGCGCGACGTCCACGACGATAGGGTCGGGGATGATCGGATCGGAATGCTTCAAGGGCGCGGTCATAGTTGAGAACTCAAGGGATCGCCTGTCGGTTCGGAAATGGCGGAAGCTGCGTGCGGGCGGAACAGATGCTCATGCAGCGCGATGATGCCTTCCTCGACGATCTTCTCATGCGGCACGTCGCGCGAGTCGATCGTGATGTCGGTCTGCTCGTAGAACGGATGGCGCGCCTCGATCAGCCGCGCAATGGTCGCGGCGGGATCGGCGGTCTTCAGCAGCGGACGGTTCTCCCGGCGCCGGACCCGGCGCAGAATCACGTCGGCGTCAGCTTTCAGCCACAGCGAGATCGCCTTGTCGCGGATGCGCTGACGGGTCTCCTCGCGCAGGAACGCGCCGCCGCCGGTCGCCAGCAAGATCGGTCCGCTGTCCAGCAGCCGGGCGATCACCCGCGCCTCACCGTCGCGGAAATGCGGTTCGCCGTGGACTTCAAAAATGTCCGGGATCGACATCCCGGCCGCCGCCTCGATCTCGTTGTCGGCGTCGACGAAAGGCAGCCGCAGCCGCGTCGCCATGCGCCGGCCGATGGTCGATTTGCCCGCCCCCATCATGCCCACCAGCACGACCGAGCGCTTTCCCAGCGCCGCGACGATGGCGGCCTCCTGGGGTGCGCTGGCAATGGCCGGCAAGATGGTCTCGGACATCAAAAACACCTGCAAAATCAGTGAGCGACAAGGGATCGCAGAGGTTTGCCGCATTCCGGTCACCTATACTACCCCCAGCGCCAGCGTTGCCAGCACCTCTTGCAGTCTGTATCCGGACAAGGTGACCGCCTCAGGCGGAACGAATCACCCCATTTCGCCGCCGAGTTCCCTGATCATGCCCAGCCTGTTCCGCTTTTTGACGGTGGTCGCGGTGATCGTCGGCGTGGTCTATGGCGTGATCTTCGCGCTGGCCAATTTCGTCAATCCGAAGCCGCGGGACATGACGGTCACCATCCAGCCGGACAAGTTTCTCAAGAAATAGCTGCGCGCAGCAGGCGCATGAAGAGCTGCATGTCCTCCGCGAATTTCGGACCGGCTCCCTCCGCGTGCTTGATGCCATCGATCGCGGCGACAATGACTCCCGCGACGTCGGCGGGTCTGGCTTGCAATGAGCCGAGATTAATCATGCCCGCGGTCTCGGCATCGCTCAGCGCCTGCGCCAGTAGAGCAACCAGTCGGGCCCGCGCGGCGAGCGTGATATCTTTGGCCAGAGCCATGTTGACGTCGAACAGCTCAATGGCGTCGGCGCTGCCCGCGAAAGGGGCGATCAGTTCGCGCTGAAACACGGCCATCGCCGTCTCGATGCGGCCGAACACGTCACCATCGCCTGAGAGTGCCGCCTCGACATCGCGCATGGTCCGCGCATGGGCGCGCGTCGAGCCCGCCCGAAACAGATCTTCCTTGCTGTTGAAGCTCAGATAGAGCGACGCCCGCGAAATTCCTGCCGCACGCGCGATGTCGGCCATCGACGCCTTGCGAAAACCATGGCGGACGAACACTGGCAGCGCAGCATCCAGAATGTGATCGAATTTGGCATCTCGTTCGCTCATTCAGACAGATTGACAGTTCGTGTCCAAAGCGTCAAAAGACAATTAGACAATAATAGTCCAATTGTCCAATTCACGAATTCCACAGGGGACAGGAGCGAACATGCATTCGGGATCGGTCGGCAATCGAGAGACCATTGTTCTTGTCACGGGCATCGGCGGCTTTCTGGGCGGACATATCGCCCGGCAGTTGCTGGCCAAGAGCTACGCTGTCCGCGGTAGCGTTCGTCGCATGAGCGGCTGCGACCGGATCGCGAAGCAGATCTGTGCGACGCCAACCGACTCGCACTCGCTCAGTTTCGCCGAAGCCGACCTCTGCTCCGACATCGGATGGGATGCCGCCGTCACAGGCTGCAACTATGTGATCCACACGGCATCGCCGTTTCCGGCAGGCCTTCCGAAGGATGAAAATGAACTGATCCAACCCGCGCGGGACGGCGCGTTACGGGTACTACGTGCCGCGCACCGCGCAGGCGTGACGCGGGTGGTGCTGACGTCCTCGATCGCGGCCACCAATCACGGTAGCGGCAAGGCGCCGTATACCGAAGACAACTGGACCGATCCGACGGGCAAGCGGGCAACGCCATACTATAAATCCAAGACGCTGGCCGAACGGGCGGCA
Organism: Tardiphaga sp. OK245; assembly: GCF_900108575.1. NCBI lineage: Bacteria > Pseudomonadati > Pseudomonadota > Alphaproteobacteria > Hyphomicrobiales > Nitrobacteraceae > Tardiphaga > Tardiphaga sp. OK245. The sequence goes on from NZ_FNWZ01000004.1 coordinate 769,868, forward strand.
TGGACCTTTGCTGCGGAAACCGGACTGGATCTCGCCGTCATCAATCCCGGCATCATTTTCGGGCCTCTCTTGGGTCCGGATTACGGCACGTCGATCGGGCTGGTTCAGCAGATGATGAGCGGCAAGCTCAAACGTGTGCCGCGTTTCGGCATCGCGGTGGTCGATGTCCGCGATGTGGCTGATGCACATATCAGGGCGATGACCCATCCGGATGCGTCAGGTCAGCGCTTCATCGCGGCGGGGCAGTTTCTATGGATGCGCGACATGGCGGCCGTACTGGCGCAGTCATTTCCGAATTATGCGCCGGCTCTGCCCTCGGGCGAGGTGCCAAACTGGATGATCAAAGCAATGGCGCCGTTCAGCGCACGGTCGCGCATGATCGTACACGAACTCGACGTCGATCTGAGTGTCAGTGCCGCGAAGGCGCAGCGAATGCTGGATTGGCAACCAAGGTCCGCCGACGAGGCCATTCGCGCCAGTGCACAAAGCCTGATCGACCACGGCCTGCTCGCGGCCTCCTGAATTCCCACAATGCACAACAACGGAACCAACCTATGACCTCATCCATCGTCGCCCCGAAAGAGCACCCAGACGCTGAAGATATCCGCAGCATCGAACGCGCGCGGCTTCGTGCGCTTGTGAGCGCCGACATGGCAGCGGCCGAGCCGCTGCACGCTGCAGACTTCCAGCTGATCACGCCGATCGGCGCGGCACTGTCAAAAGCCGAATATCTTGGTGCCGTTGCGGGTGGCCACATCAAGTATCTGACCTGGACGCCCGGTGAAATCGCCGTGCGGTTGTATGGCACGAGTGCCGTGATACGGTATCGCGCCCGCATTGAGGTGGTTTTCGGAGGCCACAAGGTCCCGCCAGGCGACTATTGGCACACCGATGCTTATGAAATGCGTGACCGGCAGTGGATGGTGATGTGGTCGCAGGCCACATCGATCACACAGCTTGCCTGATCTTTGTGGATCTGCATTCGCTCCGGGTTGCTGCAGCCAGTGAAAACCGCTGCTGCAGCCCGGATCATGGGTTATGATGGCACATGACCACTTCCTCAGACGCCAAGCTCTCCAATCTGTTCCTCGACATGCTCGCCGCCGAACAAGGTGCTGGCGTCAATACACTGGACGCCTATCGCCGCGACCTCGAAGACTTCTCCGAATTTGCTGCCGGGGCGAAATCCAGCTTCATGGCAGCCGACACCCAGTTACTGCGCGACTATCTCGAAGACCTCGACGAGCGCGGCTTCAAATCGACCACCGTGGCGCGGCGGCTGTCCGCCATACGGCATCTGTTTCGCTTTCTGCTCAGCGAAAAAATCCGCACCGACGACCCGGCCGCCATCCTGTCCGGCCCGAAGCGCGGCCGCAGCCTGCCCAAAGTGCTGTCGATTGCCGATGTCGACCGCATGCTGGTGCAGGCGCGCACGCAAGCGCAGAACGCGGAGGCTTCGGCGCAGCAGCGGCTGCGCGATGCCCGGCTCTATTGTCTGCTCGAAGTGCTTTACGCCACCGGGCTTCGTGTGTCCGAACTGGTCTCGCTACCGCTCACCGCTGCACGCCGCGATGCCCGCATGATCGTGGTGCGCGGCAAGGGCAACAAGGAGCGGCTGGTACCGCTTAATGAAACTGCCAAACAGGCAATGGCCGAGTATCTCGCCGCGATGGCCGAGTTGCAGAAGTCTCAACCAAAAAAGAGTGCCGCCTCGAAGTGGCTGTTTCCGTCTTTTGGCGAGAGCGGCCATCTCACCCGACAGCATTTCGCGCGCGACCTGAAAGAACTCGCGGCTGCATCCGGCATCGCGCCGCGGCTGGTCTCGCCGCACGTGCTGCGCCACGCCTTCGCCAGCCATTTGCTGCATAACGGCGCCGATCTTCGCATCGTGCAGACGCTGCTCGGTCATACCGATATTTCGACGACGCAGATCTACACCCATGTGGTGGAGGAGCGGCTCAAGAGCCTAGTCAGAGACCTGCATCCGCTCGCGGAAAAATAGCGCTCAGCGCGAGTGCGACTCGGCCTCGCCAAGATGATCCGTCTCATCGTCGCGCCGCATCCCGGAGGTCGGCACCAGTACCGGCTGCAGCGCCGGAATCAGCCGCGTGCGTTCGCGCTTGGCGGGGATCGCGCGATAGACCTGTTTGGTGGCTTCGACGATATGCACGCCGGCGAACGGCATCGACAGCGCCGCGCCGATCCGCTCCCAGGCCATCGCCGAGCGCAGGAACCAGCCCATTCCTACCGGCGGCATGAATAGCGCCTCGCTCCACGCCGTCGGCGTAAACCAGGTCTGTCGCAGCAACTGTGTGATTTGCGAGCGCGAATAGGGGCGGCCGTGACCGAACGGCGTCGAGTCGGTACGGGTCCAGACGCCCCGGCGATTCGGAATCACCGCCATCAACCGGCCGGACGGCGCAAGCACGCGCCAAACCTCGCGGAGCAGACCTTCGGGATCGTCGGACATTTCCAGGGCGTGCACCAGGATGATGCGATCGACGGCGGCATCCGGCAGCGGCAGCGAGAATTCGTCGACCAGCGTGGCCAGCGCGGGCTTTGCCGTCGGCCATTTCAGCACCCCCTGCGCCGCCGGCATGAAGGCGATGCAGCGTTCGGAATTCTCCCGGAACAGGCCGAGATACGGTGTGGGGTAACCCAGACCGAGCACGCGCTGACCCTCCGCGTCCGGCCAATGCGCCTGAATACCGCGATTGATCAACCGCCGCGCCACGATGCCAAGGCGGCGCGAATAGAAATCCCGGAGATCGATCACATCGATGGTCATGGTGGCTTTCTAACACGTTGCGGCGGCCCACGATCCCCCGAATCACGCATTGCCGGGGCAGCGTTAACGCCACATATCCAGACCATCGCGGGCGGCCAGTTGCACCAATTGACAAGGCCGGCCCCGCTGCGGCCTATTCGAAGAAACGGGCGCCACGACGTCGTTGCAGGAGAGACAAAAATGCTGTCACGGCGAGGTCAAACGATCACAAGGACGGCCGCGACGGCCGCGGGTCTGGCCGTGGCAGCACTCGCGCCATTCTCCGCCGAAGCCAATCCGGCGACGGTCGATTACATCTGCACCCCTGCGCTGCCGGGCGGCAACAAGATCTCCGTCGATTACAATTCCGGTGGCAAGTCGATCACCCTGTTCTATCCCAATGGCGAAACGCTCCGCATGCCGATCCAGCAATCCGGCTCGGGCTTCCGCTACGGCGAAGGCAATGTCGGGATTGCCGGCAAGGGCCAGACCACTATCACGCTGCAGATTGCCGGCCAGCCCGCGCGCCAATGTGTGACACCGCGCTGACCGTCATGCATCGCCCATATTCATCCCCATCAATTTGCCGCACGTATGTGCGAGCGCATCACGACGTGATCCAACGGAGTTACCATGGCTGCTGAAATTCGCGTCTTCCCCTGCCTGTCCGACAATTTCGGCTACCTGATCCATGATCCACAGAGCCTGAAGACCGCCGCCATCGACGCGCCGGAGGCCGGCCCGATCATGAAGGTGCTGCAGCGCGAGGGCTGGAAGCTCACTGATATTCTGGTGACTCATCACCATGCGGACCATGTCGGCGGCATCGCCGAGCTGAAGAAGACCTACGGCTGCAAGGTCACAGCGCCGCACGATCAGGGCACGGCAATTCCTGAAGTCGACGTCCGCGTCGCCGAAGGCGATACCGTGCAGGTCGGCGCGCTCACCGCACGGGTGTTCGAGACCCCCGGCCATACGCTCGACCATATCTGCTACGTGTTTGACAGCGAGCTGGCGCTGTTCTCGGCCGACACGCTGTTTTCGGGCGGCTGCGGGCGGGTGTTCGAAGGCACCTATCCGATGATGTGGCAGTCGCTGAAGAAGCTGCGCACACTGCCCGACGACTACCGGGTCTATTGCGGCCACGAATACACCGCGGCCAACGTCAAGTTCTGCCTCGGCATCGACGCCAACAACGAAGCGCTGAAGAATCGCGCCGACGAAGTGGCGCAGCTGCGCGCCGTCGGCAAGCCGACCATCCCCGTCCTGCTCGGGCTCGAGAAGAAGACCAACGTGTTTCTGCGCGCTGACGATCCGGCCATCGGCGCCGCGGTCCGCCTCAAGGGATTCAGCGAGGACGACGTTTTCGGCGAACTCCGTGAACGCAAGAACAAGTCCTGATGACAGGCAAGACGCCAACTGCAGCCGCGATCATCGCAACGCTCGGCCTGCAGCCGCATCCCGAAGGCGGCCACTACCGCGAGACGTTTCGCGACAGTCGCGTAGATTCCGGCGGGCGGGCGGCATCAACGGCGATCTACTTCCTGCTGGCATCAGGCGAACGCTCACATTGGCATCGCATCGATGCCGTGGAGATCTGGCACTATCATGCGGGCGCTCCGCTTACGCTGGAAATCGCCAGCGACGCCGGCCAGCGCACGATCACGCTCGGGCCGGACGTCGCCGCTGGACAAGAGCCGCAAGGCATTGTCCCACCGCATGCCTGGCAGGCCGCCTCCACCACTGGCGACTGGACACTGGTCGGCTGCACCGTGGCACCGGGTTTCGATTTCGCGACGTTTGAGTTGGCCCCGAAGGGCTGGAAGCCCGACTAGCCCGGCTTCCAGATCATATCCTTGGCTGCGATGCGGCGTCCTCCGTAAAGCCGATGTACGACGAAGGCCAGAAACGCGGCGGCGGCGCATGTCGCACATCCTTCGAGACGCCCGCAAGGGCAGGCTCCTCAGGATGGAAACCGCGTCCGCTCAGGCGTGATATTGCCCGCCATTGATGGTCATGGTCGAGCCCGTGAAGAAGCCGGACTCGTCTGCGGCTAGGAACACCACAGCGCGCGCGATTTCCTCGGGCTCGCCGAGGCGATTGACCGGGATCTGCGGCAAAATGCTCTTCTCGAGCACGGCGAGCGGCACGGCCTGCACCATCTCGGTGTTGATGTAGCCAGGACAGATCACGTTGACGGTGATGCCGAGCTTGGCATTCTCGAGAGCCAATGCCTTGGTGAAGCCGATGTCGCCGGCCTTGGCGGCGGAATAATTGACCTGACCGAACTGGCCCTTCTGGCCGTTGATCGATGAAATGTTGATGACACGGCCGAACTTGCGTTCACGCATACCCTCGATCACCTGACGGGTCATGTTGAACAGCGAACCGAGATTGGTGTTGACCACCTTGTTCCACTGTTCCGGCGTCATCTTGTGGAAGGCACCGTCCATTGTGATGCCGGCATTGTTGACCAGCACTTCCACCGGTCCCAGATCGGCCTCGACCTTTTTCACGCCCGCGGCGCATTCATCGAACGAACCGACATCCCACTTGTAGGTGCCGATATCCGTCTCGCTTTTGAATTTCTCGGCGGCGGCATCGTTGCCGGCATAGCTTGCCGCGACGCTGTATCCCGCAATTTTCAAAGCCTTGCTGATCGCAGCGCCAATCCCTCGTGTTCCACCGGTCACCAATGCTACGCGCGCCATGATCGATCCCTCCACCAATCTCTTTTGTAGTTATAGCTTCGAATTAATCTCGCGATACGCTGAACATCAAGCAGAATTGGACCATCAAGCGAAAATGCCCGACGCAAAGCGCCGGGCATTTTGTTGTAGCAGTGTGTGCAGTGCACGCGCGAGCCGATGTTTTCGGCACGCGACGCGTAAGGATTAGTCGCGTGCGATGCACATCGCGATGCCCATGCCGCCGCCGATGCACAGCGTGGCGAGGCCTTTCTTCGCGTCGCGCTTTTCCATCTCGTGCAACAGCGTGACCAGCACGCGCGCACCGGATGCACCCACCGGATGACCGATCGCGATCGCGCCACCGTTGACGTTAACCTTCGACGTATCCCAACCAAGGTCCTTGTTCACCGCGCAAGCCTGCGCAGCAAAAGCTTCATTGGCTTCGATCAGGTCGAGATCGTTAATGGTCCAGCCGGCCTTCTTCAGCGCAGCGCGCGATGCCGGGATCGGGCCAGTGCCCATGATCTTCGGATCGACACCGGCCTGCCCCCACGACACGATGCGGGCAAGCGGCTTGAGGCCTTCCTTGGCAGCCTGCTTGGCGGTCATCAGCACCACGGCAGCAGCGCCGTCATTGATGCCCGATGCCGAGCCGGCAGTGACGGTACCGTCCTTCTCGAAGGCCGGGCGCAGCTTGGCCATCGCCTCGATGGTGGCGCCGTGGCGCGGATATTCGTCATCGCTGACGATGACGTCGCCCTTGCGGCCCTTGATGGTGACCGGAACGATCTCGTCCTTGAACTTGCCGGCCTTCTGCGCAGCTTCCGCTTTCTGCTGCGATGCAACAGCGAACTCGTCCTGCTGCTGGCGCGTGATCTGGTACTGCTTCGCCACGTTCTCGGCGGTGTTACCCATGTGATAGCCGTTGAAGGCATCCCACAGACCGTCCTTGATCATGGTGTCGACGAATTCCACCGGACCCATCTTCACGCCACCGCGCAGATATTGCGCATGCGGGGCCATGCTCATGGATTCCTGACCGCCGGCAACGACGATTTCCGAATCACCATTGAGCAACGCCTGATAGCCGAGCGCGACGGTGCGCAGGCCGGAGCCGCACAGCATGTTGACGCCCCAGGCCGAAGTTTCCACCGGCAGGCCGGCAGCAATCGAGGCCTGACGCGCGGGGTTCTGGCCCTGCGCAGCAGTGAGGATCTGTCCCATGATGACTTCGGAGACTCGGGCCGGATCGATCTTGCCGCGCTCTAGCGCCGCCTTGATGGCGATGGCGCCGAGATCATGCGCCGGCATGGTCGCGAAAGCGCCGTTGAAGCTGCCGACGGGTGTGCGGGCAGCGCTGACGATGACGACATCGTCTGACATGGACATCTCCTGTGTTGAGGTTTTTTCGACGGTCAGAGCCAGAATGGCGGGGCCCGCGTTGCAAACTATCCTGTTAACTGAGGGTTGGACTGTCAATTGGTCAGAAGCCAAATTACGGCCGCAACGCACGCAAAATGGCACGGATGTCGCTTTGCATAGCACAAGACTGCTGCCATTTTAACCGTGACGCACAAAACGGTAGCCGAGCCCCTTTGAAAGTGCTTACTTTATTGCATTGCGTTGTTCGACAACCTTATGGCGCGCTGCCGTAAGGTTCCCTGTCCTCGGTCCGTATGTGTGAGCCCCCATGGCGAAATCAGATCAACCCACGACAATCAAAAAATATGCGAACCGCCGGCTTTATAATACCGGAACAAGCACTTACGTGACGCTTGAAGATCTCGCTGCGATGGTAAAGGACGGCGAGGATTTTCTCGTCTATGACGCCAAGACCGGCGACGATATTACCCGCTCGGTGCTGGCTCAGATCATCTTCGAACAGGAAAACAAGGCTGGCCAGAATCTCCTGCCAACCACTTTCCTGCGCCAGTTGATCCGCTTCTATGGCGACAGCATGCAGATGGTGGTGCCGAAGTATCTTGAGCAGTCCATCGACAGCCTGACGCGCGAGCAGGAGAAATTCCGCAAGCAGATGACGAACACGTTCAGCATGACGCCGTTCGCGCCACTTGAGGAAACTGTTCGTCGCAACATGGAATTGTTTCAGCAGACCTTCGCGATGTTCAAGCCGTTCGTGCCGCCGCGCGGCGGCGCTGCGTCGCCGGAGCCGGAAAAGGCGCCGGAGCCGACCGCTGAGCCTGCCGACACCATGGATGACCTGCGTCGCCAGATGAAGGAAATGCAGGAACGCCTCGAGCGCATGTCGCACGAGCCGAAGCCGGAATAATTCGCGGCTCACTTATCGGAAATCGGAATGACGCCGGCCGTAGCTACACCTACGGTCGGCGTTTCCATTTGATGAGCGCAACATCGCCATGGCGAAGCAACCCACCCCACTCACTCTCGACCGGCTCGACACCCCGATCGGCATCGCGCTGCTGGTGACGAACCACGGTGGCGCACTCTGCGCACTCGACTGGATCGATTACGAAGAGCGCTTGCTGACTTTGCTGCGTCGTTATTATGGGACGGTCGAACTGATTGAGAACTCGGCACCATCCGAAATCCGCAGCGCACTCTCACGCTATTTCAACGGCGAACTCAACCAGCTCGATGGCATCACCTGCCACATCCCCGGCACGCCGTTTCAGAACCGTATCTGGACGGCACTGCGAAAAATCCCTGCAGGCAGCACACTCAGCTACGGCACGCTGGCCGCGCAACTCGGCGTGCCCAATGCGATGCGCGCGGTCGGCCACGCCAATGGCGCCAATCCCCTGAGTGTCGTCGTGCCCTGCCACCGCCTGATCGGCGCCAACGGTTCGCTCACCGGCTATGGCGGCGGCATCGCCCGCAAGCGCTGGCTGCTGGAGCACGAAGGCGTTGCGGTGAAGTAACTACGCCGCCGGCTTCTCCGCGATATCGCCGTTTGCCAACAGATGGATCAATGCGCGCTTGATCGCAGCCTGACGCGTCGGGGCATTGATCTGCGCGCCGAGCAAATCGGTGACGTAGAATACGTCGCGCGCGCGCTCGCCGAAGGTCGCCACATGCGCCGAAGCGATATTGAGGTTGAGCTTCGAGATCGCCGTGGTCAGTTGATACAGCAGGCCCGGCCGGTCGAGCCCCGAGACCTCGATCACCGTGTAACGATCCGACCACTGGTTGTTGACGATAACTTCCGGCTCGACGGTGAAAGCCCTGATCTTGCCCTTCGTCGAGGCGCGCTTCGCCACGGTTTCCGGCAGCCGCACCTTGCCTTCGAGCACGTCCTCGATCATGTCGCCGATTCGTGTTGCACGGCGGCCTTCGTCATCATCGCGATCGTATTCCCGAGAGATCGCGATGGTGTCCAGCGCGCGGCCATCGGTCGTGGTGTAAATCTGCGCGTCGACGATGTTGGCGCCGGCTGCGGCGCATGCGCCGGCGATGATCGACAGCAACCAGGGATGGTCGACGGCCAGAATCGTGAGCTCGGTGACGCCGCGGGCTTCATCGAACCCGACATTGATCGCGAGCTTGTGCCCGGCCTCTTCCGATGCCCGCAGGAAGCGCGCGTGGCGAATTTTGCGGTCGAGCTCGACCTTGAGCCAGTAGGCCGGATAGTGCCGCAGAATATAGGCGTTGAGATCCTGCTCGGGCCACTCGGTGAAGGCACGGCGGAATTCGGCCTGCGCCGAGGCGATGCGCTGCGCGCGATTGACCTCGGAGAAACCACCGGTCAGCACCGGCTCGGTCTCGTAGTACAACGTCCGGATCAGCTGCGCCTTCCAGCCGTTCCAGACGCCGGGACCGACGCCGCGGATATCGGCGGTGGTGAGAATCGTCAGCAGCTTCATCTGCTCGACCGACTGCACGACGGCAGCGAAATTCTCGATGGTCTTGCTATCCGACAGGTCGCGCGACTGCGCCACCGTGGACATGGTCAGATGCTCTTCGATGAGCCACGCAACTAGATCGGTGTCGGCGGCATTGAATCCGAGCCGCGGGCACAGTCGCCGCGCCACCTTGGCGCCGGCGATGGAGTGATCCTCCGGACGCCCCTTGGCGATGTCATGCAGCAACACCGTGATATAGATCACCGCCCGATGTTCCGGGCGGATCTTACGCATCAGATCGCTGGCGACAACGAACTCGTCATTCCCGCCGCGCTCGATCTCCTGAAGGATGCCGACACACCGCAGCAGATGCTCATCCACCGTATAGTGATGATACATGTTGAACTGCATCATCGACACGATGCGGCCGAAGGCACGAATGAAATGACCGAGCACGCCGGTCTCGTTCATCCGCCGCAGCACGATCTCGGCATTGTCCGAGGTCAGGATCTCCATGAACAGCGCGTTGGCTTCGGCGTTCTCGCGGATCTCCGGCGTGATCAGCCGGAGCGAGCGCGTCGCGGTCCGCATCGCATCGGGATGGAAGGCCAGATTGTGCTTCTGCGCCAGTCGGAAGAATCGGATCAGATTGATCGGGTCTTCCTTGAACACGTCAGGCGCAGCAAGGTTGATGCGGTTGTTGTCGATGATGAAGGCATCGCTGTCCGGCAGCCGGCGGCGATGCATCTCGGGCCGCAGCTTGGCCATCATGCGCGTCAGCGCCGGCGCCGGCTTGGCCTGCTGGTCTTCGAGCTTGGCGCACAGGATCGCGGTGAGATCGCCGACTTCCTTGGCAATCAGGAAGTAGTGCTTCATGAAGCGCTCGACGTCCTGCATGCCGGGATGCGAGGTATAGCCGAGGCGGACCGCAATCTCGCGCTGCAGGTCGAAGGACAGCCGCTCTTCCGGCCGTTTGGTCAGGAAGTGGATATTGCAGCGGACCGACCACAGGAAGTCTTCGCAACGCTTGAAGGTGCGGTATTCCTGCGGATCGAACACGCCGCGCGCGACCAGCTCCTTGCTATCGCGCACCCGATAGACGTATTTCGCGATCCAGAACACGGTGTGCAAATCGCGCAGACCGCCCTTGCCGTCCTTGACGTTGGGCTCGACCAGATAGCGCGACTGGCCGCCGCGGCGATGGCGCTCCTCGCGTTCGGCGAGCTTGGCAGTGACGAATTCCGCGGCGGTGCCCTGCACCACCTCGGCATCGAAGCGCGTGACCAGTTCGTCGTACAGAGCCTGATCGCCGGTGAGGAAGCGCGTTTCCAGGATCGCCGTGCGGATCGTCATGTCGCCGCGCGCCTGGCGGATCGATTCATCCACCGAGCGCGTGGCGTGGCCGACCTTCAGGCCCATGTCCCACAGGCAATAGAGAATGACTTCGGCGACCTGTTCGCCCCAGGCGGTCTGCTTGTAGGGCAGGATGAACAACAGATCGATGTCGGATTCCGGCGCCATCAGCCCACGGCCATAGCCACCGGTGGAGACCACCGCCATCCGTTCGGCACCAGACGGGATTGGCGAATGATAGAGATGCTTCGTCGCCGCGGCGAACAGCATGCGGATGATTTCATCCTGCACGTGGCAGAGCTGCTCGGCACAGCGTCGGCCGTGGCGGTCCTTCAGCAACACGGCCTCGGCGGCTTCACTGGCCTTGAGCAGTTCGGCCTTCAGCAGCTTGGCGACCGCGGCGCGAAACAAATCGTTCTTGCCGCGATGCTGCACTGCAAGCGCATCGATCTCGGCGGTAATCCGCGTCGTGTCGAAGTCGGTTTCGGTCGTCGGTCTGTCTTGTGTAGCAACGCTGTCCATGAACAACCCGGATATCGGACGGCGCAAGCGCTGTCACGGTGATTGTAGCCCCACAGCTAGTCCATGCTGCCTTTTGCGCAATCCGGGCAACAACGTTCTCGCGGCGGTGTCCTTGGCGCATCATATCTTCTCGTTGACGGAACGCCATAACTAATTGAAATTAAAGCACGTTTTCGCACAGAGAGCGACCCCAGCATGGTGCCATGACGCCCGCAGGATGCAAGTCGCCTTCGAACCTCACGTTTCGACAGTTCATCAGGGAGAGACCAGAATGTTCACGATGTCACGGCGCGCTGTCGCCGGTCTGATTGCTGCGGCTGCACTGCTGCCCGGAGCTAGCTTCGCCGCCGAACCGCTCAAGGAAATCCGGCTCGACTGGGCGACCTACAATCCGGTCTCGATCATCCTCAAGCAGAACGGCCTGCTGGAGAAGGAATTCGCCAAGGACGGCGTGAAGATCACTTGGGTACAGTCGGCCGGCTCCAACAAGGCGCTCGAATTCCTCAATGCGGGGTCCATCGATTTCGGCTCGACCGCGGGCTCGGCTGCGCTGGTCGCCAGGATCAACGGCAACCCGATCAAGTCGGTCTATGTCTATTCGCGGCCGGAATGGACCGCGCTGGTGACCGGCAAGGACTCCAAGATCGCCTCCGTCGCCGATCTCAAGGGCAAGCGGGTCGCGGTGACCCGCGGCACCGATCCCCACATCTTCCTGGTCCGCGCTTTGCTCGGCGCCGGCCTCACCGACAAGGACATCACGCCAGTTCTGCTGCAGCATGCCGACGGCAAGGCCGCGCTGATCCGCGGCGACGTCGATGCATGGGCCGGACTCGACCCGATGATGGCGCAGGCCGAGGTCGAGGACGGCGCCAAGCTGTTCTTCCGCAAGCCGGACGCCAACACCTGGGGCATCCTCAATGTGCGCGAGCAATTCCTGAAAGATTATCCGGATGCCGCGCGCCGCGTGCTCGCCGTCTATGAGGACGCCCGCAAATATTCGCTGGAGAATTATCCCGAGCTGAAGAAGGCTTTCATCGGCGTCACCAAACTGCCCGATGCCGTGGTCGACAAGCAGCTCAAGGAACGCACCGAACTGACCCACAGCCGCATCGGCGCACCGCAGCGCGAGTCGATCCTCGCCGCAGGCCTCGCATTGCAGCAGGCCGGCGTGATCGACGCCAAGGTCGATGTGAAGGCGACGGTGGATGCACTGATCGACGATCAGGTGCCGCTGCCAAAGAGCTGACGCTCTCGCATCTGCGAAGCCACCCTTCACCCTCCCCGCAAAGGGAGGGTGAAGCTTTTGACCATCTTGCAAACCAAATCGAGACGCGCTTCAGCTATGGCCATGACGCTCGACACGACCGCACCCGACGTAACGGCGACGCGTGAAAAATCCGCATCCAACAGGCGCTGGCAGCGTTTCGCGCAGCCGGCGCTCGGCGTTGTGCTCCCGCTCACACTGGCGCTGGCATGGGAGCTGGCCGTCTGGTCCGGCTGGTCGAACGGCCGGCTGGTGCCGCCGCCGTCGCGAGTCTTCGCCACCATCATGGAGCTCGCCCGAAGTGGCGAACTCTGGCGCCATATCACCACGACGCTGTCGCGCGTTGCCGCCGGCTTCGGCCTCGGCGTTGTCGCCGGCACGCTGCTCGGCGCTATCTCCGGCTATTGGGGAATCGCGCGGCGACTGCTCGATCCCACCATTCAGGCGCTGCGCGCCATTCCATCGATTGCCTGGGTGCCGCTGTTCATCCTGTGGCTCGGCATTTTTGAGACGTCGAAGGTCGCGCTGATTGCCGTTGGCGTGTTCTTTCCGGTCTATCTCGGCGTGATGGGCGCGATCCTCTCGGTCGATCGCAAGATCGTCGAGGTCGGCCGCACCTTCCGCCTTTCCGGCCCCACCATGATCCGCCGGATCCTGCTGCCTGCGGTTCTGCCCGCCTATGTGGTCGCGCTGCGCGTCGGCCTCGGGCTCGGCTGGATGTTTGTGGTTGCCGCCGAATTCATGGGCGCCTCCGAAGGGCTCGGCTATCTCCTCATCGACGGCCAGCAGCTCGGCAAGCCCGCGCAGATCCTCGCCGCCATCACCATTTTCGCATTGCTCGGCAAGACCACCGACTGGCTGATCGAACTCGTCACCGCACCACTGCTGCGCTGGCAGGATGCGTTCCGATCGGGCGGAGAGACCTGATGCTCGCGCTCGACAAGGTCGGCAAGACCTATCCCAACGGCGTCCATGCGCTGGAGCGCTTCACCGCGCAAATCCCGCAGGGCGAAATCGTCGCCATCATCGGTGGCTCCGGCTGTGGAAAATCGACACTGCTGCGCGCCGTGGCCGGGCTCGATCGCGCCTCGACCGGCAGCATCCGCATCGACAATATCGATATCAGCGCGCCGCATGAGAAAATCGGCATCATCTTCCAGGAACCGCGGTTGCTGCCGTGGCTGACCGTCGCCGACAATATCGGCTTCGGACTGTCCGAGCTTCCTGTCGCCGCACGCCGCGAGAAAGTCGCACAGGCCCTGGCGCGCGTCGGCCTGTCGGACAAAGCAAAGGCATGGCCGCGCGAACTATCCGGCGGGCAGGCGCAACGCGTGGCCATCGCCCGTGCATTGGTGCCGCAGCCGGAGGTGCTGTTGCTGGATGAGCCGTTCTCCGCGCTCGACGCCTTCACGCGCCGCGATCTGCAGGATCATCTGCTTGATCTGTGGGCCGACACGCGGCCGACGCTGGTCCTTGTCACCCATGATGTCGACGAAGCCGTTGTGCTGGCAGACCGCGTGCTGGTGATGCGTCCGCGGCCTGGTCGGCTGTTCGCCGAGATCGATGTCGGCCTCGCCCGTCCCCGCGACCGCGCATCGCCGCTGTTCGACGCTGTGAAGCGCCGCGTGCTTACCGCACTGGATCGATCGCTGGATCGTGACGTGCCCGATAGCGCTCCCGCCGAGACCGTCGGCGCGTGGTGGTGACAACAGCACCGCGAGCTAATAAAAGCTGCAACTAACAAAATCTCAGGGAGAGATATCATGGACGCCGCCGCGCTTCGCGCCACCCAGGCCCCCATCAAGGAGCTCTACAAGACCGATCCCAAGGCCGCCTTCATCACGCTGAAGGCCAAGGGCTCGATCGACAGTGACGGCATCGCCTGCAAAGTCGAGACCGGCCGGCAAATCGCCGCTGCCGGCCTGCACCCCGCAACGGGCGGCTCGGGTCTCGAACTCTGTTCGGGCGACATGCTGCTGGAAGCATTGGTGGCCTGCGCCGGCGTGACGCTGAAGTCGGTGGCCACCGCGGTCGAAATTCCCTTGAAGTCCGGCAATGTGACAGCCGAGGGCGATCTCGATTTCCGCGGCACGCTCGGCGTCGACAAGGAAGCCCCGGTCGGCTTCGCCGAAATCCGCCTGCGCTTCGACGTCGCCACCGACGCGCCGCAGGACAAGCTCGATCTGCTGCTGAAACTGACCGAGCGTTATTGCGTGGTCTACCAGACCATCAAGCATGGCCCAAAGGTTTCGGTGTCCCTCAACAGGGTGTAAGCAGGCCAGACGACTCTCACCAAGAAAGAGGAGGCCAAGCACCTCCTCTCGTCAGGCTGCCATGTCCCCCGAACTTGCCTTCCTCCTGGCGCTCACTCTGCGCATGGCGATCACCGCCGCCTTCGTGATCACGGCCTCCATCATCACCGAACGATCCGGCCCGGTGATCGGCGCGTTGGTAGCGACGCTGCCGATCTCGGCGGGACCGTCCTACGTCTTTCTCGCGCTCGATCATGACGCCGCCTTCATCGCGCAAGGTGCATTGGCCAGCCTGCCGATCAATGGCGCAACGATGTTTCTCGGATTGACTTACGTGCTGCTGGCGCAACGCCACAACGTGATCGTCAGCCTCGGCGCCGCTGTGCTGGTGTGGTTCGCCCTCGCCCTGCTGGTGCGGCAGTTCGAATGGACTTTGCTTGGCGGCATCGCGGCCAATGTCGTGGCCTTCGGCATCTGCCTGCCGCTGATGGCGCGGTTTCGCCATGCGAGGATGCCGCTCATCACCAGGCGCTGGTACGACATCCCGCTGCGTGCCGCTCTCGTCGCAACGCTGGTCGCCACCGTGGTGACGCTGTCCTCGACCATCGGCCCGACCGGCAGCGGCATTCTCGCACTTTATCCCGTGGTCTTCACCAGCCTGATGCTGATCCTGCATCCGCGGATCGGTGGCCCGCCCACCGCCGCCGTGATCGCCAATGGTGGCTGGGGCCTGATGGGTTTCGGTATCGCGGTGGCCGTGATGCACGAGACGGCGCTGCGCTTCGGCTCGGCGAACGCGCTGAGCCTCGCGCTCGCCACCTGTGTCGTGTGGAATCTCGGCCTGTGGGCGTGGGGCCGCAGGCGGGTGCGCTACGTGTAAAACCCCGTCATGGCCGGGCTCGTCCCGGCCATCCACGTCTTGGCGCAGAGAAACAAGGCGTGGATGCCCGGCACAAGGCCGGGCATGACGATGGCGAATGTTACTTCGGCAGTTTCGCCTTCAGCGCATAGAGCGCATCCAGCGCATCCCTTGGCGACATCTCGTCGGGATGCAGCGCCTTCACGGCGTCCATCAGCAATTCCGCCTCCGACGGAGGAGCCGCCTCGACCGGTGCACGCGCTGTGATCGCGAACAGCGGCAGGTCATCCATCAGCGCCTTGGCGCTCTGGCCGCGATCCTGCGCTTCAAGCTTGGCCAGCACCGACTTCGCGCGCGCGATCACCGCCGGCGGCAGGCCCGCGAGCTTGGCCACCTGAATGCCATAGGAGCGATCCGCCGAGCCCGGCAGCACCTCGTGCAGGAACACCACGTCGCCATGCCATTCCTTGACCCGCACCGTGGCATTGAACAGCCGCGGCAGTTTAGCGGAGAGCGCCGTGAGCTCGTGATAATGGGTCGCGAACAATGCGCGGCAGCGGTTGCTTTCGTGCAGATGCTCGATCGCGGCCCAGGCGATCGACAGGCCGTCGAAGGTCGCCGTGCCGCGGCCGATTTCGTCGAGAATTACCAGCGCGCGTTCGGTGGCCTGATTGAGGATGACGGCGGTCTCGACCATCTCGACCATGAAGGTCGAACGACCGCGCGCGAGATCATCCGCAGCGCCGACGCGCGAAAAGAGCCTGTCGACAATGCCGATGCGGGCGCGCGAGGCCGGCACGAAACTGCCGATTTGCGCGAGCAGCGCGATCAATGCGTTCTGGCGCAGGAAGGTCGACTTACCGGCCATGTTCGGACCAGTGATCAGCCAGATCTGGCCGGACTTCTGCCCCGGCCCGGGCGACAGATCGCTGGCATTGGCGATGAACGGCTGGCCGTCGCGGCGCAGCGCCTGTTCGACGACAGGATGCCGGCCGCCCTCGATGGCGAAGAGCAGCGAGTTGTCGACTTCGGGGCGGACATAATTGTCGTCGACCGCCAGTTTCGCCAACGCGGTCGCCACATCCAGCAGTGCGAAGGCATGGGCGGCAGCGCGCAGATCTTCCGACGCCTCGGCGACCATCGCCGACAGCCGTTCGAAGATTTCGAGCTCTAACCCAAGCGCACGGTCGCCGGCATTGGCGATCTTGGCCTCGATCTCGCCGAGTTCGGACGTGGTAAAGCGCACCTGCCCCGCCAGTGTCTGGCGATGGATGAAGGTCGCGTTCAGCGGGGCCTGCATCAACTTGTCGCCATGCTGCGCGGTGACTTCGACGAAATAGCCGAGCACATTGTTGTGACGGATCTTGAGGCCCTTCACGCCGGTGTCATCGGCATAGCGCGCCTGCATCGCGGCGACCACGAGACGCGAGGCGTCGCGCAGATTTCGGGTCTCGTCGAGCGCAGCTTCGAAGCCTTCGCGCACGAAACCACCATCGCGCTTCAGCAGCGGAAGATCGTCGGCCAGCGCCCGCGCAAAGGTCGCGGCGAGTTCGCGCGATGGCCGGCGCAGGCCGGCCATGGCAGCCGTGATATCCGCTGGCAGATTGTCGATGACGCCGAGACGATCAAGCACCTGATCGCCGGCAAGCACACCATCACGCAGACAGGCGAGATCGCGCGGACCGCCGCGGCCGACCGAAAGCCGCGCCAGTGCGCGCGACATATCAGGCGCAGACTTCAGGGCCGAGCGCAGATCGTCGCGCAGCCCGCTGTCCGATACGAAACTCGCGACGGCATCGAGCCGGCGGCCGATCGCCACTTCATCGGTAAGCGGCGCGGCGAGGCGCTGCGCCAGCAGGCGCGAACCGGCGGCGGTGACGGTGCAGTCGATCGCATCCAGCAGCGAGCCCTTGCGCTCGCCTGATAGCGTGCGCGTCAGTTCGAGATTGGCGCGGGTCGCCGGATCGATGGCCATGGTGGTGCCGACCGCTTCGTGGGTCGGCGGCGCCAGCGGCACGCGTTTGCCGACTTGCGTGCGCTCGACATAGGTGACGCACGCCGCCGCAGCGGTCGCTTCCAGCCGCGACATGGCGCTGAGGCCGTCCATGGTGGCGACGGCAAAGTAATCGCACAGCCGGCGCTCGGCGGTGGCACCATCGAACACGTCACGGGTCAGCGGCGTCACCGCCGGCAATTCGCGCAGCAACTGGCTGAGATCAGGATCGCTGTAGAGCGCATCCGTAACCAGCACCTCGTTCGGATTGATCCGCGCCAGCGTCGCGCCGAGTTCGCCTGTCGCACATTCGGTGACAATGAATTCGGCAGTCGAAATATCGATCCAGGCCAGACCGATGCGATCCGCACCGCTTGAGCCCTTGCTGCGCGCAATCGCCAGCAGATAATTATTGGCCCGCGCGTCGAGCAGGTTTTCTTCGGTCAGCGTGCCCGGCGTAACCACGCGCACGACGTCGCGGCGAACCACGCTCTTGCCGCCGCGCTTCTTCGCCTCGGCCGGATCCTCCATCTGTTCGCAGACGGCGACACGGATGCCGAGCGAGATCAGGCGGTGCAGATAATCATCGGCGCGAACCACCGGCACGCCGCACATCGGGATATCCATGCCCTGATGCTTGCCGCGTTTGGTCAGCACGATGCCCAGGGCGCGCGAGGCAACCTCCGCATCCTCGAAGAAGATCTCGTAGAAATCGCCCATCCGGTAGAACAGCAAGAGGCCGGGATTGGCGGCCTTTATCTCAAGGTACTGTTCCATCATGGGAGACACTTTTGCGGTGTCATCCACGCGGGGAGCGGGTTCTGGGGCGGTAATGGGCTGCTGGATCGTCATGGCGCCGGACGCTAGCAAATTTTGCTCCGCCGATCCCACCCGCGGCTGTCGCAAACCGTAGTTTTCCCCACCGCGGAGAGGCAGTTGACAAGTCAACTGCGATCTCATATCCGCAATTCCAAGGACAACGCTGCCATCCAGCAGCAGCATTTGACCGGGTCAGCGGGGGTTCTTAAAACCACCGCGAAAATCCGGCAATCGAGCGCGGATGCAGTCTCCAGGGAGAGAATTGATGAGCGATGTCTTCATTTGCGACGCCGTCCGCACCCCCATCGGCCGTTTCGGCGGCTCCCTTGCCAAAGTTCGCGCCGACGACCTCGCCGCCGCCCCCATTAGAGCTCTGATGGACCGCAATCCCGGTGTGGATTGGGCTGCCGTCGAGGAAGTCTATTTCGGCTGCGCCAACCAGGCCGGTGAAGACAACCGCAACGTCGCCCGCATGGCCGCGCTGCTGGCCGGCCTGCCGGATTCCGTTCCCGGCGCCACGCTGAACCGCCTTTGCGCCTCCGGCCTCGACGCAGTCGGCGCCGGCGCCCGCGCCATCCGCGCCGGTGAAATCGATTTCGCCATTGCCGGCGGCGTCGAATCCATGACCCGTGCGCCATTCGTGCAGGGCAAGGCCACCGAAGCCTTCTCCCGCTCGGCGGAAATCTTCGACACCACCATCGGCTGGCGCTTCATCAACCCCTTGATGCGCGAAAAGTACGGCGTCGACGCTATGCCGGAGACCGGGGAGAACGTCGCGCAGGATTTCCAGATCTCGCGCGCCGACCAGGATGCCTTTGCGATCCGCTCGCAGCAGAACGCCGGAAAGGCGATCGCTTCGGGCTATTTCGCCGAAGAAATCATCCCGGTGATGGTGCCCGGCGGCAAGGCCGGCCCGATCGCCGTCGACAAGGACGAGCATCCGCGCCCCGAAACCACGCTGGAAGGCCTCGCCAAGCTGCGCCCGATTGTCCGCAAGGACGGCACGGTCACCGCCGGCAACGCCTCGGGCGTCAATGACGGCGCTTGCGCCATGATCCTCGCCTCGGGCGCCGCTGTGGAGAAGCACGGCCTCAAGGCCCGCGCCCGCATTCTCGGCCTCGCCTCGGGCGGCGTCGCGCCGCGTATCATGGGCATCGGCCCCGTGCCGGCGACCAAGAAGCTGATGGAACGCCTTGGTCTGAAGATCAGCGATTTCGATCTGATCGAGCTCAACGAGGCCTTCGCCTCGCAGGGCATCGCCGTGCTGCGCCAGCTCGGCGTCAAGGAAGATGCTGATTTCGTCAACCCACACGGCGGCGCGATCGCGCTCGGCCACCCGCTCGGCATGAGCGGCGCCCGTCTCGCGATGACCGCCGTGCATGGCATGGAGAAGCGCGGCGGCAAGCTGGCGCTGGCCACCATGTGCGTCGGCGTCGGTCAGGGCGTCGCCATGGCGATCGAGAAGCTCAACTAACAACGACGTTTTCAAGACCGCCGCCGCGGGATCCGCGGCGGCAAAAGAGGGAAAAACAGCATGACGCTAATCTATCCCATCGAGAGCAATGCGGCGCACGCGCCGCGCCTCTCACCCGGCTACAAGAGCACCATCAAGCGCGCGCCGCAGAAGCAGCGGATATTGATGCCGCACACACTGTCGGAAACGACAGGACCGGTCTACGGCCACGAGACGGTACGCCCCGGCGATCATGACCTCACCACCATGCATGCGGGCGAGCCGCTCGGCGAACGCATCATCGTGCACGGCACGGTGATGGACGAGGACGGCCGCGGCGCGCCGAACACGCTGGTCGAACTCTGGCAGGCCAATGCCTGCGGACGTTACGTGCATGTCTGGGACCAGCATCCCGCGCCGCTCGATCCGAACTTCACCGGCGCCGGCCGCACCGTCACCGACGCCGCGGGCAACTACAAGTTCGTCACTATCAAGCCCGGCGCCTATCCGTGGGGCAATCACCATAATGCCTGGCGCCCTGCGCACATCCACTTCTCGGTGTTCGGCCATTCCTTCGTCTCGCGCCTCGTGACGCAGATGTATTTCCCGAACGATCCGCTGTTCCCGTTCGACCCGATCTTCAACTCGGTCACAGACGAAAAGGCGCGCTTGCGCATGGTGTCGGATTTCGACCTCGACGTCACTGAGCCTGGCTGGGCGCTGGCCTATCGTTTCAACATCGTGCTGCGCGGCCGCAACGCCACCCCGACGGAGAATCACTGATGCCCGGAATTACCCCGTCGCAGACCGTCGGTCCGTTCTATGCCTACGGCCTGACACCCAACGGCAAATACGCCTGGAACGACGCCTTCACCAGCAACCTGCTGACACCCGACGTCACCGGCGACAAGATCCGCATCGAAGGCGTGATCTATGACGGCGACGGCAAGGTGGTGCCCGACGCCGTACTGGAAATCTGGCAGGCCGATGCGCAGGGCCGTTTCGCCGATCCGCAAGATACCCGCGGGCTGCCGAATTCGAGCTTCAAGGGTTTCGGTCGCTCCGGCACCACCGATGCCGGCGAATATTCGTTCGACACTGTAAAGCCAGGCGCCGTGCCGGGCATCGATGGCAAAGAACAGGCGCCGCATATCGTGATGGCCGTGTTTGGCCGCGGCATGACGATGCAGTCGATGACGCGTATCTATTTCGAGGACGAAGCCGCGACGGCTGATGACGCGGTGATGAACCTCGTCCCGGCCGACCGCCGTGCAACGATCATCGCGAAGAAGACGGCGCCTGGCGTGTATCGGTTTGATATCCACCTGCAAGGCGCCAACGAGACGGTGTTCTTCGACGTGTGAGTCTTCGCCATCGTCACACAAAGAAGAAGGCCGGGTATGGCCGGCCTTCTTCTTCGAACCCCGCATCTCCTCAATGAGCAACAACCCTGATCAGATATCGAACCTGCTTTCCGGCAACCCGCGCACACCGACATCGAGCGCAAGCACCGCGCCGGCATGGGTCTCCTTCGCCAGCATATCCGCCTCGATCATCTTCGTCGCCGACGTGACATAGAGCGTCGCAAAATCGGGGCCGCCGAAGCAGACGCAGGTTGGATTCGTGACGGGCATCTCGATGACCCGATCAACGCGACCATCCGGCGCGTAGCGCATAATGCGATGGCCGGCGAAAATCGCGTTCCAGAGATAGCCTTTCGAATCCACGCAGGCGCCATCCGGACGACTCTTGTCGGCGATGTAGTCCGCAAACACCCGCTGATTGCTGAGATCGCCGGTTTTGGTGTCGAGATCGAACGCCCAGGTTACGTACTGGCGGGTATCGGAGAAATACAGCGTGCGCCCGTCCAGCGAGAACGCCAGCGTGTTGCTGCAGATGATCCCCTCGAACATCCGCGTCACCTTGCCCGACGGATCGACGCGATAGAGGCTGCCGAGCGGTTCCTTGAACTGGTTGTCGACCGTGCCGACCCAGAAGCGGCCCTGACGATCGACCCGCCCGTCGTTGAGCCGGGTCTTCGGTGTCGCGGGCTCGACAGCTACGAAAAAGTCGAGCTTCCCGCTCTCCGGATCGAACCGGTAGAGGTCGTTGTCCAGGGCGATGAGGAAATCGCCACTGGCGCAGAGCGCAAGACTGCCCGCGAAGGTGCATTTGAACGGGAAGCACTGATAGGCGCCGGTCGCCGGATCGAGCGATTGCAGCCTGGGGCGCTCAATATCGAGCCACCACAGTTTCTGTGTTCGTTCGCACCACAGCGGCGTCTCGCCGAGCTGGTCCTGCTTGTTGATGACGGCCTGAATGATCGGAGTGGTCATGCCTGGATTACTTCGCGGCCGGCAACGTGCGGATGATCCTGGTCTTTCCATCGACGAGTTCACCGATGAAGGTGTCGCGCTCGACGTCACCATTCTTGTCCCAGGTTGTCGTCATCAGCACGCCGGGATGCTGAGCGACATCGATTGTGCCATGCATCGCCTTGGCGACTGCCGCGCTGTCGAACTTGCCGACCTTCTCCGTCGCAGCCTTGATCACATTGACGGCGATATACCCGCCCATCGCCGTAAAGTCCGGCGGTGAATTGTATTCCTTGGTGTAAGCCTCCTTGAAGGCCTTCACAGGCTCCAGCGGCGCATCCGGGGAGAGGCCGAGCAGGCCCCGCACACCATTGGCCGCTTCACCCGCCAGGTTGACGACGATCTGACCGAGCAGCGAGGTCTCGCCGACCAACGGCTGGGTAATCTTCTGCCGGCGGGCTTCGACCAGGAAACGCGCGCTTTCCTCATAGGTCAGGTAGACGAACACGACATCCGCGCCGGAATTTTTCACCTTCAGCGCATCGACCGCATAATCGACTTGGCCGGGTTCGGTCGACTGATCGACCACCACCTCGATGCCGCGCTTCTTCATCTGGTCGACGAAGATGTCGCGACCGCCCTTGCCGTAATCGTTCTTGATCCAGACCACGGCGACCTTCTTCGCCTTCAGGTCCGTGTCGACATAGTCGGCGATTTTCACCATGCCGGTCTGCTGACCGAGATTCATTCGGAACAGAAACGGATTGCCGCTCTGCGTCAGGTCGGCGGCCTGCGCCGCAACCAGTTGCGGAATTTCGGCCTGCTCGACCAGCGGCATCGTCACCTTCACGGCGCCTGATGCGGTCGGCCCCAGGATCGCGAACGGATTGTCATCAAGCGCTCTCTGGACCTGCGAACGGGCAATGGTGGGATTGGACTGCGTGTCGAGATGCACGATCTCGACCTTCTTGCCGAGGATGCCACCGGCCGCGTTGATCTGCTTAGCTGCCAGATCCGCACCGTTCTTCCAGTTATTGCCGCCCGGTGCCGCAGCACCCGAGAGTTCGGCGATGTCGGCGATCTTCACGGTACCTTGTGCCGAACTTTCGACGATCGAGAGAGCAAGAACAGCGGCGACCAGGAGGCCGGTGTGGTGAAATCGCATGGTGTTTCCCCAATTTTTATTGTGTTTGACGGGACGACAATCAGTTCGCACGCGTCCGCCAGATCAAATTCGCCAGACGAACGGCGCACATCCACTGCGCTGCCCCATTCGCTTCTTGCGGGGATCAGGATGTGCCGTCAAATACCAAAATCGGCACTTTGCATAACATGATGTTAATTCACGCGTCGTACGCGCGAACCCTCCATCACCGCCGGATGATCGTCCGCTCGGGAATACGGTCAACAAGCCGAGGCTCGAAAATTGTGCCTCGGCGTGTAACATGGCGGCGTCGACGCTTCCTCATTTGCGGGACGTGTACCACCATGACAGCAGTCTCACCGCTACCAGCGGCGGATGCCGAACATCTCACCGCCGCGCTTCGCAAGTCCGGCGTGCTCGGAGACGGTCGCGTTCGCGATGTCACCGTGGAGCGTTCGTTCAATACGGTGCTGTCTCGGATCGACCGGCTGCGCCTGAGCTACGATGGCGACGACACCGATGCACCGGGCTCCATCATTCTCAAGACCGTCGTCCCCGAACGCGCGGCGACGTTCTGGCATGCCGGCCGCAACGAAGTTGCATTCTACAACACCGTTGGTTCGGCCATGTCCGAGCATCTTGTGCCGCGTTGCTACGAAGCGATCAGCGATGCCGACACCAAGGCCTGGCATTTGCTGCTCGAAGACCTCACTGAGTCTCACTTTGTCGCCACCACCTGGCCGCAGCCGCCGACATTCGCACAATGCGAGCAGATCGTTCGGTCTCGGGCACGTTTTCACGCGGCGTGGTGGAATGATGCCCGCCTCGGCGTCACAATCGGGGCATGGCAGGAGCCCACCGAACTGGATCAGCAGGTGCAGACGCTCACGCGCCAGTTGGAAAAATTCACCGAGCGCCAGGGCGATCGCCTGTCACCCGAGCGGCGCGAGCTCTACGCACGGCTGCTCGACGCGGCGCCGCGCCTGCAGGCACGCTACCGTTCCCACTCCAACATGACGATCGTCCAGGGTGACTCCCATGTCTGGAACATCTTTCTGCCGAAAGATGAGAACAGCGATGAGGCGCTGCAATTCGATTGGGATAGCTGGCGCGTTGACACGGCATCGGACGATCTCGCTTATATGATGGCGATGCACTGGTATCCCGACCTACGGCGGCGCTTTGAGCGACCTTTGCTCGACCACTACCACGCCGAACTGGTGGCACGGGGCGTGCGCGGCTACGACCGGCGTGCGCTGAATGACGACTACCGCCTGTCCGTGTTGTGGCAGATCACCACCCCGGTATGGCAGGAGGCCAATAACATCCCGCCGGTGATCTGGTGGAACAACCTTGAACGCATCATGCTGGCAGTCGACGATCTCGACTGTCGCGAGTTGCTCGGCTGACGGCCGGCTTTATTCCATCACCGCCGGATGCTCATCCGCACCCGGCTTCGCCGCTTGCGCGCGCAACGTCGCCTTGGACGAGCCGATGATCAGCGCCATCGGGATCGCACAGAGCGTCACCAGCATCACCATCTGATAATCCAGCCCGAAGGCGATGATCGTGGCCTGCAGCGTGACGATGGCGTCCATCATGGCGCGGCCGCTATCGGTGGCGAGGTTGATCGCGCCGGTGACATTGGGCATCTGCAGCGCGTTGTTGAACGGCGTGACGTGCTCCACCAGCACCGCATGGGCCATGCGGGTGCCTGACGTCAGCTGAGCGATCACGATGGAGATGCCGATCGAACTCGCGACATTGCGCAGCAGTGTGAGCATCGAGGTGCCGTCGGTGCGCAGATGATTTGGCAGTGTCAGGAACGCCACGGTGGACAGCGGCACGAAGACCAGACCGAGGCCAAACCCCTGCGCGATCGAAACGATGACGATCTCCGGCACGCCGGTCTGGTCGGTCCACATCGACGTAAAGAACAGCGACACCGACATCAGCGCCATTCCCACCATGATCAGTGTGCGCGCCTCGACATATTTCATGATGCGCCCGACCAGCATCATCGCCACGAAGGTGCCGGAGCCACGCGTCGCCAGTAACAGACCTGCTGTGAGGATCGGATAGCCGATCACGTTCTGCAGATAGGGCGACGACAGTGCCATGGTCGAATACAGCACCAGCCCCATGACGGCCATGAACACGCAGCCGCCGACAAAATTCTTGTCCTTGAAGATCGCGAACTGGATGAACGGCTTCGAGGTCGTGAAGGAATGCGCGAAGAAATAATAGAAGCCGATGACCGAAACGATCGCCTCGATGACGATTTCGTTGGATTCGAGCCAGCCGAGCTGCTCGCCGCGGTCAAGCGCGAGCTGCATCGCACCGATGCCGATGGCCAGCGCGCCAAAGCCGAACCAGTCGAATTTCAGTTCTGCATTGGTCCTGGTCTCGTCCATGAAGGCCAGCAGGCCAAACACCGTGACGATGCCGAAGGGTAGATTGACGAAGAACACCCAGTGCCAGGAATAGGTTTCAGTCAGCCACGCGCCCAATGAAGGCCCCATGATCGGGCCGAGCATCACGCCCATGCCCCAGATCGACATCGCCTTGGCGCGCTCATGCAGCGCGTAGCTGTCGAGCATCACCGCCTGCGACAGTGGCACCAGTGCCGCGCCGAACACGCCCTGCAACAGGCGAAAGCCGACCATCTGGTTGATGTCCTGTGCGAGGCCACACAGCACCGAGGCGACCGTGAAGCCCGCCGAACAGACGATGAAGATCTTCTTGCGGCCGAACCGGTTGGCGATCCAGCCGACCGGCGCGGTCATGATCGCCGCAGCCACGATGTAGGAGGTCAGCACCCAGTTGACCTGATCCTGCGACGCCGACAGCGTGCCCTGCATATAGGGCAACGCAACGTTCGCAATCGTGGTGTCGAGCGCCTGCATGATGGTCGCAGTCATGGCGCAGATCGTCACCATGTTCCGGCGAAAGCCGGGGACCGCACTGGGAGATGGCGTCGACGTGCTCATGGGATCAGTCCTGAGCAGCCTTGGCCGATGACAGACCGAGCAGGCCGGCCAGCGAGCGGTGATGCTCGGTGTCGATAGTCGTGTAAGTGCTCATGCCTGCCTTGAGCCGCTTCACGAACGGATCGTTGTAATCGAGATAGATCCGCACCGGCACACGTTGCACGACCTTGACGAAATTGCCGGTGGCGTTCTGCGGCGGCAGGATCGCGAATTGCGCGCCGGTGCCGGGGCTCAGCGAACCGACGGTGCCCTTGAAGGCGTGGTTCGGGAACGCATCGACATCGATCTCCACGGTCTGGCCAACGGCGATGTAAGTGAAATCGGATTCCTTCAGATTGGCATCGACCCACGGCCTGTTGTCGTCGATCACCGTGAGGATCGGCGTGCCGGCCATCGCGAAGCGGCCAAGCTGGATGTTATCGACCTGCGTCGCGACACCGGAGATCGGCGCCTTCAGCACGGTGTGGTCGAGATTGCGCTGCGCCTGATCGAGCGCCGACTGCCCCTGCGCGTAAGGCGGGAACTGGGCTAGCGGCAGATCGGGATTGCCGAGCAACTGGTTCATCGAGGTCGCAAGCTGCTGCCTCAGGAGTTCGAGCTGCGCCTTCGCGGTCACCGCCGCAGTCGCCGCATTGTCGAGATCGAGCTGCGAGCCGAAGTTGCTCTTGACCAGAGTCGACTTGCGTTCGACGTCGCGTTGTTTGAAGTCGACGCCCTGCTGCGCCAGATCCTGCATCTGGCCGTAGATCTTCACGTTGCTGACGAGGTTGTCATAGGTGGTCTTTGCCTGCGCCAGCTTGGCCCTGGCATCGTCAAGCGCCAGCCGGAACGGCACCGGGTCAATCTCGAACAGCACATCGCCTTCTTTGACATGCTGGCCTTCCCGCACCACAACCTTGTCGACCTTGCCGGAGATGTCCGGCGTGATCAGCACCTTCTGCGCACCGACATAGGCATCGTCAGTGCCGACATAGCGACCGCCCGACAGATAGAAGGCGACGCCGCCAACAAGAACGATGGCCGGCAGTACGACCAGCAGCAACGTTCGCCGATAGCGCTTCAGGAAACCTTTCGCGCCCTGACGCTGCGTGGTCGCGGCGCCATCGGATCCGCCCTCGGGCGCATCCTTGTCGGGAAATTTCAGCACGGGCTCAGCCATAGACTTGTTCCTTGGTCTTTGTGGCTGCGGGGCTCAGCGCAGCGCGGATATTGTCTTTGATGGTTTCCAGATGCGCGACCAGCTGGTGCATGTCGGCCTCGCTCACGCCGCCGAACGCGACCTGCATCAGGTTGCCGCGCAGCACCGCCAGCTTTGCCGTCAGCGGGCGCGCGGCCTCGGTGAGATAGAGGCGCTTGATGCGGCGGTCGGTGTCATCATTGCGGCGTTCGATCAGGCCGCTGTCGCAGAGCTTGTCGATCAGCCGCGTCAGGCTGATCGGCGCCATTTCCATGGCGTCGGCGAGATCGGTTTGTTTTTGGCCCTCATTGCGCTCGACCTTGGCGAGCACCGCCCATTGGGCGCGGGTCATGCCGAACTGGCGCGCTTCCTTGTCGGCCAGCAGCCGCAACATGCGCTGGGTCTCGAACAAAGCGGACAGGAAATCGGTGCCGGTGTCAGGCTGGCAGGACATGGAGGCGCTCCGTAAACTTAGCTTATTATAAGCAAGCTTATGAATAACGCATCGGTGGACGATACGACGCAGCCCCGCGACTAGTGCATGGCTAAGTCTCCCGGGCCTCCCCAAAATGGGCGGCACAGCAAAAAGCCCGGCACGAGGCCGGGCTTGAGGTCGTCAGGAGGATCGAAAGGATCAGTATTTGGCGACGACCGCGGGGCTGAAGGCGTAATTGATGCCGGCGCGGAAGACGTGGTCATGGAAGCCGACCGAGGTCTGGTTGGCCGTCCCTCCGAAATAGGTCGCCGAGCCCAGATCGAGATACAGATATTCGAGCTTGGCCGACCAGTTGGTGCCGAACTTCTTTTCCAGACCGGCGCCCAGGGTCCAGCCGACACGGGTCTGCGATTCCGACAGCAGCGTGCCGGGAATCGTCACGGCGGCGCTAGCCGGTGTCGTGCCAGCAGAGCCCGGCCCGAAGATCTGGCCCGTTACTGTCGTCTGTGTCGAATACTTGACCTCACCGACAACCAGACCGCCGGTGCCGTAGAGCAGCAGATCCGGCGTTGCCAGCAGGCCGACGCGGCCGCGGAAGGTCGCAAACCACGGGAAGCTCCATGAGCTGTTTGCCGAGGTCAGTGCGAGCAGATTGAAGTCACCGCCAGGCAACGTGGTCCGCAGCGAACTCACCGGAGAGTTCGCACTGCCACGTTCACCGGTCCCCTGGATATCGGCTTCGAGACCGACGACCCATGTGCGATCGAGCTGCCAATTATAGCCGATCTGGCCGCCGCCGAGGCCGCCATTGACATCCTGCTTGACCGGCGATGCAAAGGCGGTACCCGGCAGGAAAGTGGCGTCGCCCTTGCCCCAGCTGTAGCCGCCGTTGAGGCCGACATAAAATCCGGTCCAGTTGATGCCGGGGTCCACCAGAACCGGCGCCTTGGTATACATGCGGGGCGACAGATCCGCAGCGCCGGCGGTCGACGAAAACGCCATGATGGCGAGGCCTGCAGCGGCCAATACGGTGCGTTTCACCATCAGTCTCCTCAACAACAGGTCAACAAAGGCAGGCCGAAGGCCCTGCTTCGATGATGTGTAGTTGAATGAGACATCAGCGACTTGGAACGGACGCGACGCGGCAGGACTGGGTGAGACTGGCACCGCAATTCGTTCTGCTTGTTGCGTTCAGGCCACATGGCGCATCGCGAACTATCAAAAGAGAAACCGCCCAAAGACGCAGTAACGCGATGAATATGAACGCGATCCGTACTGGCACGACCAAGATGTAGTTCAATGCTTACAGGACTGATCCTCGTGACTTCAGGGCCCGGTCCCGAAACGCCCGATTCATTAATCGCGGCTGCTTCCGAAAATCTGCCGACACCGCAGCTCCAATTCGGGCGCCTGACATTCAACGTCGAATCCCCTCTTCCGACGGACACCCCGTTTTCAACCGATACTGCATTGCACAGGTTGCCCGGCGCGATTGTTTTTATCGGCACAGGATTTCCGGCGAACGACCGCATGCCGGATGCTGCGACTGCGTCATCGCCTGACGATGTTGTGTTTGCAGTCGTTCTGAAAGGTCGGGCTCGCGCATCGCAGCATGGCCGCGAAGAGATCATCGAGCAGAACCATGCGGTCTTGATGACAACCAGGGACGCTGGTCGGCATACGTCATCTTCTGAGACGCAGCATCTGATCGTTCAGATCGACCGTGCTGCGCTGTCGATCAAGGTGCCCAATCTCGGCGCCTGGCTCATGCGACCTGTCCTCCTGGAGGCTCGGACGTTGCGGCTAATGATGGCGCATTGTCAGGAAGCAATCGACCTCGACGGGTCCGCCCCGACCCATCTTCAACACCATGTCGTGGCCGATCTGTGTAGCCTGATCGCACTTCTGACAATCGGTTGCGAGAACCGCTCCGAGATATCTCCACCTTCCAGCACCCGCATGCTGCGCTTGCAGGCGATCAAGGCAGCCATCGAAGCAGGCCTCGGAAATCACGACCTCTCGGCCGAAACGCTGGCGGCGGCTCAGAAAATCTCGCCGGACTATGTCCGCAAGCTGTTTCGGGAACACGGCCTCAGCCTGTCGGAATATTTGCTCGAACGGCGTCTGGCCCTTGCTCATGCATTGCTACTCGACCCATTGCGGGCCGATGAGCGGATCGGGAAGATCGCGGACGAGGCCGGCTTCAACGATTTGTCGTATTTCAACCGGACATTCCGGCGCCGATATGCCACCTCGCCATCGGATCTGCGCAGAAGCGCGACTTGATCCGGTACGGTATACTCCTTCAACCTTTGCAATCGACCGGTTGGCGCCCCATCTGCAGGGAACGTTCGTCGTTTACCGCTGGATTTGGTGTAAGACTGGGGCCCAACGCCAAAAAGACGGGCACAATCACACCCAACGGGTTAAGCTACCTCCATATGGCAGTTCCGAAACCAACTTTCCCGGCTCCTGGCCACGATCACGACCGCTGTACGGCGGACGCGATGCATCATGCCGAGCATGTCTGTGCGGCCCGATCGCAAAAGCTGACCCCGATCCGCCGGCAGGTGCTTGAAGCGCTGCTCGCGAGCCATCGGCCGCTTGGGGCCTACGAGATCATCGATGAGCTTGCCAAGACCACTTCGCGTCCGGCACCCATCACCGTGTATCGCGCACTTGATTTCCTGATGGAGAACGGCCTCGTTCACCGCATCGAGAGCCGCAACGCCTTTCTGGCCTGCGCGCACGACCACGGCACGGCCTCGATGGTCGCGTTTCTGATCTGTGACCAGTGCGGGTCGGTCGGCGAAGTGCCGGCAACGAAGGTCGCGCAGAGCCTGAATGATGCCGCACGGACGACTGGCTTCGTCCCAAAACTGTCTGTTGTCGAAATCACCGGAACCTGCGCGCACTGTCAGGCGTGACGATCCCATAACAACACGGCGACAAGCCGGGTCCGAGGCTTCATGTCTGCAGAAACCATCATCAGCCCACCCGGCGGACGCGCACTCACCGCCGGCGCCATCGCCCTCGTGCTGATGCTGTGCCTGACCTGGGGCTTCAACCAGATCGCCATCAAACTGGTGCTGCACGATATCCCGCCTTACACGCAGGCGATGCTGCGCTCGGCCGGCGCACTGCTGGTCATCCTGGCCATTGCGCGCATGCGCGGCGTCAAGTTGTTCGAACGCGACGGCACGCTGAAAGCCGGCCTGTTTGCCGGCGTGCTGTTCGGCATCGAATTCGTGCTGATCTTTCACGGCCTGCAATTCACGACGGCCTCACGCGCCGCGGTTTTCCTCTACACGATGCCGTTCTTCGTGGCCTTCGGCTCCTATCAATTCCTGGGCGAACGCCTGCGCCCGGTGCAATGGGCCGGACTCGCGGTGAGTTTTGCCGGTGTCGCCGTGGCGATCGGCGTCCCGCAGCCCGACGTCACCGCCGATGTGCTGATCGGGGATCTGATGATCGTCGCCGGTGCGGGGCTATGGGCCGCAACCACGCTGGTGGTCAAAACGACCCCGTTGCTCTACGTCGCGCCTGAAAAGGCATTGGGATACCAGGTCGGGCTGTCTGTCCCGATTTTGGGCCTGGCGGCGCTGCTGGCGGGCGAGACCGTGACCCGGGTTCCCGGTCCTCTGGCGCTATCCCTGCTCTCGTTTCAGGCCTTCTGGGTGGTCGGATTCACGTTTTTGCTCTGGTTCGGGCTGATCAAGACCTATTCCGCCAGCAAATTGTCGGCTTTTACCTTCATCACCCCTTTGTTTGGCGTCGCGGCAGGCTATCTCATCATGGGCGACCACCTGACCCCCGCCTTCGGCCTCGCTGCGCTATTGGTCGTCGCCGGGCTGGTCCTCGTTAACCGACCGGTCAGGGCCTAGGCCACTAACGCATTGCTGGATGTCATCTAAATCTGATATTCGAGACCCCATGAACAAGATTGAAATTCCGTCTGATATCGCCGGTCCGGCGCCCCGGCACCTCACCACACAGGTCATGGTTGGCAACGTCGCTGTCGGCGGCGGCGCCCCGATCGTCGTGCAGTCGATGACCAACACCGACACGGCCGACATCCAGGGCACCATCGACCAGGTCGCAGCGCTGTCGCGCGCGGGCTCGGAGATGGTCCGCATCACCGTCGACCGCGACGAAGCAGCCGCCGCCGTTCCGCATATCCGCGAAGCGCTCGACAAGCAGGGCATCACCACGCCGCTGGTTGGCGACTTCCATTACATCGGCCACAAGCTGCTCGCCGAATATCCGGCCTGCGCCGCGGCACTCGATAAATACCGCATCAATCCCGGCAATGTCGGCTTCAAGAGCAAGCGTGACAGCCAGTTCGCCGACATCATCGAGATCGCCAACAAGAACAACAAGGCCGTCCGCATCGGCGCGAACTGGGGTTCGCTCGATCAGGAACTGCTCACCAAGCTGATGGACGAGAACGCGCTGTCCGCGAATCCGAAAGACGTTCGCGCGGTGACGCGTGAAGCGATGGTGCAGTCGGCATTGCTGTCGGCTGCCCGCGCCGAAGAACTCGGCATGCCGAAGAACAAGATGATCCTGTCCGCCAAGGTCTCGGCGGTGCAGGACCTCATCGCCGTGTATCAGACGCTGGCCTCGCGCTCAGACTATGCGATCCATCTCGGTCTCACCGAGGCCGGCATGGGCTCGAAGGGCATCGTCGCCTCCTCGGCCGCGCTCGGCATCCTGCTGCAGCAGGGCATCGGCGACACCATCCGCATTTCGCTCACCCCCGAGCCCGGCGGCGATCGCACTTTGGAAGTTCAGGTCGCGCAGGAGCTGCTGCAGACCATGGGCTTCCGCACCTTCGTGCCGCTGGTTGCAGCCTGCCCCGGTTGCGGACGCACCACCTCGACCACGTTCCAGGAACTGGCGCGCTCGATCCAGGATTTCATCCGCGACTCGATGCCAGGCTGGAAGACGCAGTATCCCGGCGTCGAGAACCTCAACGTTGCGGTCATGGGTTGCATCGTCAACGGCCCCGGCGAATCCAAGCACGCCAATATCGGCATCTCACTGCCCGGCACCGGCGAAAGCCCCGCCGCTCCGGTGTTCGTCGACGGCGAGAAATTCCGCACCCTGCGCGGCCCGAGCATTGCGGCCGACTTCAAGGCGCTGGTGATCGACTATATCGATCAGCGCTACGGCGCCAACGCCAAGGCGCCGGAAGTCGTCACCGCGGCCGAGTAAGTCGCACAATTACGTAGGTTGAATTGAACGGCCGGGCATCGTCCCGGCCATTTTCGTTTGACCGCGCTATAGCGGAATTCGCCGAAACTCGCGATTGCTCAGCCCCGCCTCTTCCAGATCGAGATCGCGCTCGATGCGGCGGCGGCTCTCGTCGGTGATCTTGCCGTCACGCAGCTGCGCGTGGATGAATTTGCGCTCCGCCTTGATGAGTTCGCGCACCAGATCGATGCCGACCGCCGAGACGTCGACGTCGGGATCGAGCTCGCCGGGCAGCTGGTTCGAGCGGCTTTCGTGGCGCGCGCGCAGCAGCTTCACGACTTCGTCGGACAGCTCCCGATCGTCGGTCATGGCATCGAGCCGCGCCAGGGCTGTCGCTAGCGCCTCGCGGCGCGTAGCGAGTTCAGCCTCGTGCTCGGCGATATATTCCTCGCGGCCGATTTTGGTCACGCCGAGCCACTTCACCACGATGGGCAGGCACAGGCCGAAGCCAACCAGCGTGATGAGAATGATGTTGAAGGAGACGAACAGGATCAGGTCGCGCGACGGAAAGCCTTCGTTCGAGACCAGCGTGAATGGCAGCGCCAGCGCTGCGGCCAGCGATACGGCACCGCGCACGCCGGTGAAGGCGACGACGAAGGTCCATTGCCAGTTCGGCGCGGGATCGCGCTTGCGCAGATCCGCGCTGAGCCAGCGCGGCACATAGATCGCCGCATAGACCCAGACGAAACGCGCCACGATAATCACGACGGTGACGAGCACCGTGGCCCACATGATCTCTGCGAACGGAAACGCTTTCGATTTCTCGATCAGCGCCCGCATCTGGAAGCCGGTCAGCAGGAACAGCAGGCCTTCGACCAGATAGATCACCAAGTCCCAGAAGAAGATGCCCTGCAGACGCGTCGCCGCCGAGATCAGCAGCGGGCCGTTCCAGGAAATGTAGAGACCGCAGGCGACGGTGGCGATGATGCCGGAGCCGCCGAAATGTTCGGGAATGAGATAGGCGACATAGGGTGTCAGCAGCGATAGCGTGATTTCGACCTGCGGATCGCGCGCGCGGTGACGCATGCGCAGACTGATCCAGCCGATGGCGAGGCCGAAAACGAGTTCGCAGGCGAGGATGGCGACGAAGGTACCGGCCGCCTTCGGCAGCGAGAACGCCCCGGTGGTGATCGCCACCACTGCAAAGCGATACAGGATCAGCGTCGTCGCATCATTGGCGAGACCCTCGCCTTCCAGCACGACCAGAATGCGGCGCGGCAGGCCGATTTTGCGTGCAATCGCCAGCGGCGCCACCACGTCCGGCGGCGCGACGATGGCGCCGAGCAGGAAGCCGACGGACCACGGCAGCCCGATCAGATAATGCGTCGCCGTGGCGACGAGGCACGCGGTGAAGATCACGCAGCCGACCGCGAGCAGCGTGATGATGCGCAGATTGGCGCGGAATTCGCGCCAGCTCATGGCGACGGAGGCCGAATAGATCAGCGGCGGCAGCACGCCGAGCAGCACGACATCCGGCGGCAATTCGATCGACGGCATGCCCGGCACGAAGGCCAGTGCAATGCCGGCCAGCAGCAGCAGGATCGCCGGGGCAATGCTGATGCGCTTGGCCAGCCACGCCGTACCTGCGAGGGCGGCGATCAGGACCAGGAAAATCTGAAATTTGGCTTCCACGCGGGCGACATCCTTTGCGTGCCTAATTTGCCCGGATGAGAAGTGAGGTCAATGCGATCGTCATTGCGAGGAGCCCTTGCGACGAAGCAATCCAGTCTTACTTCGCTTGTGGCCTTTTGGATTGCCGCGTCGCTTCGCTCCTCGCAATGACGGCGGAGAGGTCGAAGCTCAGATCGCGCTTGCCGCGATATTGACCATCAGCGCCACCAGCGCCGTGTTGAAGATGAAGGAGACGATGCCGTGGGCCGTGGCGGTGCGGCGGATGCTCTTCACGGTGATGCCAACATCGGAGACCTGCGCGGTCATGCCGATGACGAAGGAGAAATACACGAAGTCCCAATAATCGGGCTGCTCCTTCGTGTCGTCATCGCCCGACGGAAATGCCAGGCCGCCGGGTTTGGCTCCGCGATAGAACTGATGGGCATAGTGCAGCGAGAAAGTCGTGTGCACGGCGGCCCAGGACGAGGCGATGGTGACGATCGCCAGCGTCAATTCCCAGCCCGTGCGATGGCCCTCGCCAAGTTCGAACACGATGGCCGCGATGCTGGCGAAGGCGCCCAGGGCTGCCACCAGCAGGATGATGAAACTGCCATCGTCCTGCAGGGCGGCGTTGCGGCGGATGTGTTTCTGACCGCCGCTTGACAGCATCATGCCGTAGACCAGCATGAGATAGAACGCGATGAACACGTCCCAGCCGATCAGCAGGCGCGTCACCAGCCGCAGCGAGGACGGCAGGACAAAGAACGCGATCACGCCGATCAAAAGCGCCAGAAACGTGCGCGGTCGCCCGTAGACGACGCGGATCGGCGCCGGCATCTTGCGAAAACGGACAAGGAGCTCATCGAGATCCTTGCCCGTCTCCGACATGATCAGGGCTTCCTTAGTTCTTGCGCTCGGCCACGAAGCGGGCAGCAGCGCGCAGCACGTCGCCCTTGGCGCCGAAGATCGACAGCGATGCGTCGGCGGTGGCGATCAGATCGGCGACACGCTTCTTGGCGCCTTCGACGCCAAGCTGCGTCACGAACGTCGTCTTGTTGAGCGCGGCATCGGCGCCTGCGGGCTTGCCGAGTGCGGCAGCGTCGCCTTCGACGTCGAGCAAATCATCGGCAATCTGGAAGGCTTCGCCGAGCGCGCGGCCGTAATCGTCGAGCGCCTTGTATTCCTTCTGCGTGGCCTGGCCGAGCAGCGCGCCGGCGATGACGCCGTAACGCAGCAGCGCACCGGTCTTCATCTGCTGAACACGCGCGACGTCGACCGGCCCCTTGTCGCCGAAGCGGCCTTCGCCGGCGAGATCGAGCATCTGGCCACCGACCATGCCGCCCAAACCGGCGCAGCGGGCAAGCGCCCGGGTCAGCAGCAGGCGCACCGTCGCATCGGAATGGATCTCGTCGCGGGTGACGATGTCGAAGGCCAGCGTCAGCAGCGCGTCGCCGGCGAGGATCGCGGTGGCGTCGTCGGTGGCCTTGTGCAGGGTCGGACGGCCGCGGCGCAGGTCGCTGTTGTCCATCGCCGGTAGATCGTCGTGGATCAGCGAATAGCAGTGGATGCATTCGAGAGCGGCGCCAACCAGCAGCGCCTGCTCGCGATGCACGCCGAATACCGCTGCGCTCTCGACCACAAGGAACGGTCGCAGCCGCTTGCCGCCGCCGAGCGAGGAGTAGCGCATCGCATCCATCAGCCGCTTCGGCCGGGCGATTTCATCGGGTAGCACGCCATCGGCGAGCACTTTGGTCAGTACGGCTTCGGTATCGTCCGCGGTCTGGTCCAGGCGCGAGGCAAAATCTTTGGTGGAAGCACCGGTCGACATTAAGAATAGCTCCAGAACAATTTGGCCGGACAATCCTCTATGGCAAAGGCCACGTCAATTGCGCCTGCGGCGTCCCGCCGCGATTGGTCGCGGCAAGCTTAACCGGCTTGAAAAGAGCGGGGAAAGCCCGCTTTATCAGCGGCATAGCTCCGACCGGGAACGCCCCTCTTGCGCCTCATCCGCCGCCTCATCCTGATCGGGATCCTGCTCCTCGCGCTGCCCTATCTGCTGACGCCGCTTTATGCCGTCGGCCGGCCGATTTCGGCGCTGATGGCCTGGCGCTGGATCACCGGTTCCCCCGTGGAGCGGACCTGGGTTGACCTCAAGGCCATGTCGCCGGCCCTGCCGCGCAGCGTGGTCGCGTCCGAAGACGCCAAATTCTGCAGCCATCGCGGGATCGACTGGGATTCCCTGCAAAACGCCATTGAGGACGCCCAGGACGGCGAAGTCTCCGGCGGCGGTTCCACCATCACCCAGCAGGTGGCGAAAAACCTATTCCTGTGGTCGGGCCGCAGCGTGATCCGCAAGGGCCTCGAAATCCCGCTGGCCATGTGGGTCGATCTGATGCTGTCCAAGCAGCGGATCCTGGAAATCTACCTGAATATCGCCGAAATGGGCCCATCCGGGCAGTTTGGCGCCCAGGCCGGCGCCGAATATGCCTTCAATCGGCCGGCCTCGAGCCTGTCGGCCCGGGAAGCCGCGCTCCTGGCCGCGATCCTGCCCAATCCGGTCACCCGCAGTGCCCGGACGCCGGGGCCGGGGGTGCGGCGGCTGGCGGGAACCTATGTGGCACGGGCGCAGGCGGCGGAGCTGCAGAGGTGCTGGAATTAGGCTGTCATTCCGGGGCGGGCGCAGCGTCAGCTGCGAACGAGCCCGGAATCCCGATATGTTCAAAACACTTCGAGGTTCCGGGCCCATGCCCGTCGGCTTCGCCGCCGGTCCTGTCCCGGAACGACGAGTTCGGGGCCCCATTTGCCGTAAAATTCCCGCGGCCCCGCCCTAGCCATCGCGTCGTCATTCCGTTATAAGCCCGGCCTTATCAGCGATTTTGCCCGCGCGTTCTGTGCTGGCCGCCTGTCACCGGGCGCCGATCGAAACCATCTGCCAAGAACCTGCAAGGACTTTTCCTATGGCCGTTCCGAGAAGAAAAACATCGCCGTCGCGGCGTGGCATGCGTCGTTCGGCTGACGCACTCAAGACCCCGACCTATGTCGAGGACAAGGACTCCGGCGAACTGCGCCGTCCGCACCACCTCGACCTGAAGACCGGCATGTACAAGGGTCGTCAGGTTCTGAAGGTGAAGAAAGAATCCTGACCACTGGATGGAGGGCAGCGCCGCGTCAGGTGGCGCCGCCTTCGCTCGTCCACGTAAGGTCCGGGTCAGGCGGGTCGAAGCGCCAGCGGGCAAGTCGAGAAAACTGTTCAGACAATAATTCTGAACTGGTCTTCCGCCCGAATTCGCTCCAACTCTGGAGCTAATGCGTTGTCCCGGTGATGCGCGCGCGTCACCTCGGTGATGTCGTCACCTTGGTGATGTCTTGCATCGCCCACATACGTTCTGGTTCTCTCGCTCGCAAAGAAGGCCTTCGATGGCGTCGATCGGTTTCCCGCTGCTGCTGATTCCAGTGGCGATCTGCAACATCATCGCCTTCCTGATGCCCGACCTCGCGCTGTCGGGCCCGATCCCCCTCTTCCCGATCACGCTGATGTCCAAAGACATCTGGATGGTGACGCTCAACGACCTGCTCGTTGCGCTCAGCATTCTCTTGCTGTGGCTCGAAGTGATGCGCGCCGCGCGCCCGGCGCCGAAATATTTCACCGATCATTTCCTGTCGCTGCTGGTGTTCGGCGCGGCAGCTACTGAATTCGTGATGCTGCCGAAATTCGGCAACGCGACCTTCTTCCTGATCACCCTGACGGCGATGGTGGATTTTCTCGCCGGCATCTCGCTGCGCGCCCGCCGTCCGCGCCGCGCCGCCGCGCCGGTCTATGCACCGGAGCCGGCACCGCGTTATGAGCCCGCGCCAGCCCCGGTCGCTCCGACGCATCCGCCCGCTCCCGTTCCGGCCGCGACGTCAGTTGCCGAAGCCGTGTTGACCGATCGCCCGGAGCCGAAGGTCGAACGGATCGAGCCGAAACTTGAACCGACCCCGGTCCCACCGGAAGTCGTGGCACATACGTCGCCGCAGATTACATCGCCGGATTTGCAGCCGGGTGGCGTCGCGTCGCCGGAAGACAAGCCGAAGACGTAAGCGGAGAGTGCCGAGTCAGGCTATACGCTGCGTGCGGTTGATCGCCGATCCCGCAACATACATATTTGCCACCGACCGGTAAGCCGCCTCCACATCCGCCACATCAGCGCGGCGCAGCACCCGCGTTTGCGGCGCCTGCTCGGCGGTCGCGATCAGATGTGCGATGAAGGATGCGTCGGGTCGTGCCACGCGCGACGACACCGGGGCGGTATGCTGCACCGGCTCAAGCCGCGTCAGCGCGACGGCATCCACGATGACCGAATCTTTCTCGACCACGAAATCGCCGGCGCGCCGCATCGGCTGCGGCGTCGTGGCGTAAGCGCGGGTCGCGGAAATCGACATCGTTAACAGTGCTCGCGTCTCAATACGGGACGAGGGTTGCCCCTCCACCCTCTGCGTCGCAAGGGTCGTGCCGCGGCCCTCCACAGCTCAGATCGGGGCCTCATCAGGTTTGCGAAGGCCTGCCCGGCTACACTTTCTTAAGTCTTTAGGAACTTTGACTAACGATTGTAGCGATCTGAGCCGTATTGTCGGGGGGCGAATCACCCGATGACGTCCCAAAACGAGGCGACTTTGACATCCGCTGTTTCCCAGAGTGCCGATTCTTCCTTGCAGGCAGGTCGCACTTCCGAGCCGCAGGCAGCAGAGATTCTGGCCGCACTCGGCCAGGCCGCCTTCATCTGGGACATCGCCAGCGACCGGATCACCTGGACCGACCAGGCCGCCGCCATCTTCACCGACATTTCCCCCGCGACCATCGCCAGCGGCGCCGAGCTTGCGACGCTAATCGAGCCGCAACGCGGCATTCGCACCGAGGCACTGGCCAAGGCACTCGCTTCCGGCGGCGGCACCTACCGGATCGAATACGGACTACGCGCCTCGACCACGGCCGCCGTGTTGTGGATCGAGGAGAGTGGCAATTGCCGTGCTGATGCCGCGGGCAAGGCGGTGCGTGTCGAAGGCGTCGTCCGCATCGACAACGAACGCCATGCCCGCGACGAACAACTGCTGAAACTGGCGCAGCACGATCCCGTCACCGGCGAACTCAATCGTGCGCATCTTCTGGCGTCGCTTGCCGAAGCGATCGAGGAAGCCACCCGCTTCCGCTCGTCCTTTGCCTTCATGCTGATCGGCATCGATCATCTGGCGCGGATCAACGACGCCTTCGGCTTCGATATCGCGGATGAAGTGATCGTCGAGATCGCCAGGCGGATTCGCGCGCGGCTGCGCGGCGGCGACGTGATGGGCCGCTTCTCCGGCAACAAGTTCGGCCTGATCCTGAAGAACTGCACTGTTGACGATGCCACGATCGCCGCCGAGCGTTTTCTGGTCGGCATCCGCGACGACGTCATTCCGACCCAGTCCGGCCCGGTCTCGGTGACCGCCACCATCGGCGCCGTTAGCGTTCCCCGCTATGCGCAGAACGTCAACGAAGCCGTCAACCGCGCGCAGGAAACCCTGAACGGCGCCAAGCGCCGCCGCCACGGCAGCTTTGCCCTGTGGCGGCCGAATGTGGAGCGCGATGCGCAGCGCCGCGTCAATATCCGCGTCACCGACGAGATCGTGACTGCGCTGAACGAGCGCCGCATCGTCACCGCCTTCGAACCCGTGATGCATGCCGACAGCCGTACCCCCGCTTTCTACGAGGCGCTGGTGCGCATGAAGCAGGATGACGGGCAATTACTGCTGGCGCCGGATATCGTGCCGGTGGCCGAGAAGCTGGGGCTGATCCGGCTGGTCGATCACCGCGTGCTCGAACTGGTCGTCGCCGAGCTGGCCGCCGCGCCGGATGTGCAGCTCTCGCTGAACATCTCGCCGGATACGACAATGGATCCGGACTGGTGGACCTCCATCGAGTCGATGATGGCGGCGCATCCCGGCGTCGCGCAGCGGCTGATCGTCGAGATCACCGAGACCGTGGCCATCCAGGACCTCGACGACGTCCGCGGCTTCGTCACGCGGCTGAAGAATTTCGGCAGCCGCATCGCCATCGACGATTTCGGCGCCGGCTACACCTCGTTCCGCAACCTGCGCAAGCTCGGCGTGGACATCGTCAAGATCGACGGCGCCTTCGTGCAGAACATCGCACATTCCGCCGACGACCGCGCTTTCGTGCAGACCCTGATCGATCTGTGCCACCGGCTCGGCATCAAGACCGTCGCCGAATGGGTGCAGGACGAGGAGTCCGGCCTGATGCTGCGCGACTGGGGCTGCGACTACATTCAGGGTCGCCTTACCGGCCTCGCGTCATCCGCGCGTCCGTGGCTGGACCCGGCATCGCTGCCGAAGCCGGCGGTGGGATAGTTTCGGTCCCACACTGTCATTCCGGGCTATCTACCTTCGTCATTCCGGGGCGCTTTCTCAGCGAAGTTGAGAATGCGAACCTCAGCCACTCCAATGGGAGTGGCGGGGAATCTTGTTATGGTATGAGCACATCCAGATTCCGGGTTTGCGACCGCCAAGAGGCGTTCGCGCCCTCAGGCAAACCAATTGGTTTGCCGGGAATGACGCTGGGGATACTAACGGGGGACTCTCATGAATTTCATCGGTAATCTTCTGACCGTGCTGGTCGCGGCGCTGCATATCTACTTTCTCGTGCTGGAAATGTTTCTCTGGCAGAAGCCGCAGGGCCTGAAGACCTTCAAAAATACGCCGGAGAAGGCCGAGATCACCGCGGTGCTCGCCGCCAATCAGGGCCTCTATAACGGCTTCCTCGCCGCCGGTCTGATCTGGGGCCTGCTGCATTCCACGCCAGCCTTCGCA
Organism: Tardiphaga sp. OK245; assembly: GCF_900108575.1. NCBI lineage: Bacteria > Pseudomonadati > Pseudomonadota > Alphaproteobacteria > Hyphomicrobiales > Nitrobacteraceae > Tardiphaga > Tardiphaga sp. OK245. The sequence continues at coordinate 811,433 of NZ_FNWZ01000004.1, forward strand.
TTCCAGATCAAGGCGTTCTTTTTGCTGTGCGTGATCGTCGCCGGTGCCTATGGCGCAGCGACGGTGAGCAAGCGCATTCTCTATGTGCAGGCCGCGCCGGCGGCGCTGGCGCTGATCGTGTTGTCACTCGCAAGTTAGCCTGGAGCGCCGCGCGGCTCCTTCTCCCCGCTTGCGGGGAGAAGGGTGGGATGAGGGGCATGGCACGCGGCCGGCGACAAACGCTCGCCCGCGGATCGCACTGATCGTCCGAACCGCGCCTACCGAATTGGCATCAACATCGGCGCTCCGCCCTCACCCGCCGCGAAGGCGCGGCGACCTCTCCCCGCCTAGCGAAGCTTCGCTTCGCCGGGAGCGGGGAGAGGTGAGGGAAAGTGCCCATCTCCTCGCCTTGCCAACTCAAAATCCTTGCCTCACACTCCCCGGTAACGACGGCGCCCGCACGGGAACGACTGTCGAATGACATATCATCAGGGAGGCAACGACATGAGAACTTCGCTTCTTCATCGCTTCGCCACGACGGCTAAATTTGTCGGGATGGCGGCGATTGCGCTCACGGCCACATCGGCCGCGATCAATCCGGCATCCGCGCAGAAGAAATACGATCCCGGCGCCACCGATACCGAGATCAAGATCGGCCAGACCGTGCCGTTCTCAGGCCCCGCCTCGGCCTATTCGTCGATCGCAAAAACGCAGCTCGCTTATTTCAAGATGGTCAACGACCAGGGCGGCGTCAACGGCCGCAAGATCAACCTGATCCAGTATGACGACGCCTATTCGCCGCCCAAGGCCGTGGAACAGGTGCGCAAGCTGGTCGAATCCGACGAGGTGCTGCTGACCTTCCAGATCATCGGCACGCCGTCCAATGCGGGCGTGCAGAAATATCTGAACCAGAAGCAGGTGCCGCAACTGTTCGCCGCCACCGGCGCCACGCGCTTCACCGATCCGAAGAACTTCCCCTGGACCATGGGCTACAATCCCAACTACCAGACCGAAGGCCGGATCTACGCCAAATACATCCTGAAGAACCATCCGACCGCCAAGATCGCCATCCTGTGGCAGAACGACGATCTCGGCCGCGACTATCTCACCGGCATGAAGGCCGGGCTCGGCGACAAGGCCGCGTCGATGATCGTCTCGGAGGCCTCCTATGAGCTCGCCGACCCGACCATCGACTCGCAGATCGTCAAGCTGAAGTCCTCCGGCGCCGACCTCTTGTTCAACGCCTCGACGCCGAAATTCGCCGCGCAGGCGATCAAGAAGGTGGCTGATCTCGGCTGGAAGCCGATCCACATCGTCGACATCAATGCGACATCGGTGGGCGCGGTGCTGGTGCCTGCGGGGCTCGACAATTCCAAGGGTCTCATTTCGACCAATTACGGCAAGGACCCGCTGGACCCGCAGTGGAAGGATGACGAGGGCATGAAGCGCTACATGGCCTTCATGGACAAATATTATCCCGACGGCGACAAGAACTCGAACTTCAACACCTATGGCTACGGCAATGCCCAGCTCATGGTGGAAGTGCTGAAGCGCTGCGGCGACGACCTCACCCGCGCCAATGTGATGAAGCAGGCCAGCAGCATTTCGGGCTTCAAGACCGACCTCGGCCTGCCGGGCATGAGCCTCTCCACCTCGCCCACCGACTACCGCGTCAACAAGCAGCTGCAGATGCAGCGCTTCAACGGCGAGCGCTGGGAACTGTTCGGCCCGATCATCGAGGATGACTCGGCGGGTTAGGCTGCACACGACAAAGCCACGCGCGGGTATCCCTGCGCGTGGCTTTTCGCAGGCTGGTTAGCCGAAGGCGCGATCCGCCGAACGGTGAGAGACAGCTTGCCAACACCACCGCCGATCTTGGAAGTTAGCCGCTGCTCTATGGGGGATAGCATGCAGTACGAAGTCGCGGTCACGATTGGCGCAATCAATGGCCAGGTCATCCTGCGCATGACCGACACGTCGCCATTCATGGGGTTTGCAGTCGGCCACTTCATCGATTTTCAGAACCAGGCGCGTGTCATTACGCAAGTGCATCACCAGATAGTCAGTGCAGCCGGCACCCCAAACCAGCACCTGCATCGTGTTATCCTGGTGACTTGATATCTGAATGCGAGGGGCGGATGATCCCGCTCCGCCTATGGCGACAGGTCCATCCGCCCAACGACACCTACGCCGTCTTCGCAAACATCGTCAGCACGCCGTCGGCGATATTGATCGCCACCACCTGCGCCGAACTGATGCCCTTTTCCTTGAGCGCATTGGCTGCAGCCGGCGAGGCATCGATCGAGGCGCGCAGCGCCTTCAGGTCCTCCTCGCTGGATTTCGACACGACCTCCTCGACCTGCGCCTTCACCGCATCCGATAATTGCTTCACATCCACCACCTGAATGCTGGAAATCTTGGCGCTGGTCTGCCCGCCGGACTTGGCCGGCGCCTTTTCAGTCTGGTTCGCCGCTCCCTGTGCGAGCACGAAACCCGGCGTGCCGAGCGAAAGAATGGCCGCGATGGCCGTCGCTGTGATGATGCGCATGGTTGGTCCTTTCCGGTTGGGAAGGAGCGAAGCATTAGCGGGGAAGTGTGCAGAAGGTCTGGAGTGGGTGTGGTAGTTTAGTGAGGTCAATGCGGCGATGATGTGGGAGACATCGCGAGCGCAGATTTTCGCCGCCTCTATTGAGTAGGTTTGGAAGACTGAGTAACTAAATCTAACCACTTTCTTGAGATTCTATAGGAACTTGAGAGGCTCCTATGGCTGACACATCAATCGAGTGGACTGACGCAACGTGGAATCCGGTCGCCGGATGTACCGTGCTGACAGCTGGATGTACAAACTGCTACGCAATGCGGATGGCCGCCAGACTCGATGCGATGGGCGCTGAAAAATACAAAGGGCTTACTCGCAAGAGCGGAGGCAGAGCCGTTTGGACCGGGAAAATTCGTCTCGATGAAAAATCACTCGATGCGCCGCGATCATGGTCGAAGCCGCGCAAGGTCTTTGTGAATTCTATGTCCGACCTGTTTCACGACGATGTGCCAGTCGAGTTTATCCGTCGTGTCTGGAAGGTGATGCAAGACACGCCGCGCCACACCTATCAGATTTTGACAAAGCGCCCGGAGCGGATGGCGCAGATTCTCAACCATCCGGGCTTTTCCGTACTTCCGAATGTGTGGCTTGGCACAAGCGTCGAAGATGGCCGCGTTCTCAATCGCCTAGATGCGATTAGAGCCGTGCCGGCAGCAGTGCGGTTTGTATCGCTAGAACCACTCATTGGATCTGTTGCCGCGGGCGACCTACGAGGAATTCATTGGGTGATCGTTGGCGGGGAGAGCGGCCCGCGCTCACGCGAGATGAAACTCGAATGGGTAGATGAGATCGAAGCTATGTGCCGGCGGTCAGGGGCAGCATTCTTCTTTAAGCAGTGGGGCGGGAAGAACAAGAAAGCAGCTGGCCGCCTACTTCGTGGTCGAACTTTTGATGAGATGCCGCTTCGGGTCTAAAAGATGACTCCCGATATTCGTTGCCAAGCCGATTGCTTTTGGCGTCTTGTTTGAGATGCAGAGGAAAAGCGAGAACATCTGTGGCCCTTTGCGAACGGGCAATGCCAACGGTTTGAGAACTTTACTAAATATGGTGCTGAGCCTCTTCTGAACATAAGCTTCAAGTCCGCGTGGGTCCAAGTCCCTTCGCCGTTCTGGAATGGCACCCAGCAGGTCGGCGGCCTCAACAGGATATAACTCCGACTCCCACGCTGCAGAGCCGAACATACGCGTAAGCGCAGCACGCTTAGATTCATCGATATCCGGTAGGCGACGCGTTGCCTGTCTAAATAGACCTGCTAGTGGGAACAAGAACCAAACGTCAATTGCTTCTGTTGAAGCAAGTGCTTCTAGTGTGGACCATTCGACCTCCATTCCGTATGGGTCAAGGAAGACCACAGCTCTCTTGTCATCCCATCTGTTGTTGTCCACCAGTTGTCGCAGTGCTGTATTGGCATCTTCTTCCGCGACCACAATCTTCCGCTGAAGATTGTGTGCAGCTAGATCGTTTAGTGCAGCTACGTAATTTTTATTCTTTTCGATAAATACGAGAAAATCGAAGAGTGGGCGCGTATCGATAGCAATTTGAGCCGAGCCGCGCCGGCGCTCAACCACCTCGTCGGCTGGTGCCTCAACTAGAGAGGCTCCCTTTCGCTCTGTTCGCACTGTGCGACTGCCTGTCCCAGCGAAGGCGTCGATGTACCAAAGGTTCTTAAAGTGAGGCCTTAGAGCGGTCGTGAATGCACGTAGATATCCTTCAATGATGGATAGCTTGAGTTCGGTGTGCTGACCTCCAAACTCGTGATCGATCATCTACAAGCCCCACTCGGAGCCTCCCCAGACCCTCAAGTTAGAATGCCTCAACCAGTACGCGAGAACAAGATTGAACTAACTTTTTAGCTGTTCACCAGTTGACACCTTTACGGATCAGACTATATTCCTTCCGTCCTACTCACGAGGGGCGCTTCTCGAGGGCGCTTTCGAAGTGGAGTTTGGATGCGGCGCCCGCGGACGTGCCTCGCAAGCACGGACTCGGGAGGTCGGGGGTCACCGTCCGGGCCCACTACGGGGCTCTGCCGGAAACGGCTGGACGGGTGCGGGTGAAGGCAGGCGAAAGCCTGACCGGAACGGAGGACTTTCATTAGTCCTGCCCAGTACCCGGAAGCGCGGTCCCTCGAACAGAAAAGCCGCGATGGCGCGCCGAAAGGCGATGCGCGGATCGCAAGGGCCTTCGCAAGGCCGAAGCGAAACGCGAGAACGACCCAATTGCGCCTTTCGGCGCGTCATCCCCCTCATTTGTCGCGGGGGAAAATCGGTCCACCCGCTTTGCGCCACGGGCGCGATACGGACGGCGCGTGGGCGGTGGTAAGATTTTCCCTTTTTGCTGGACGTGGCTGTTTGACAGGTGAATCGGTGCGTGAGCGCGTGAGGCGTGTCCTCTTAACCTCGCCCCGCTCTCTGCGGGGAGAGGTCGGAGACGGCGCGAAGCGACGACTCCGGGTGAGGGGCGTGGCACAAGGCCTCCGCGAAAGGATCACTCTCGGATCGGCAACGCTCTTCGTACAGAACGACCCGCGAAGACCGCGCATCTGTTGCGCATCGTGCATGGCCCCTCACCCGAAACCTTCGCTGCGCGAAGCTTTCGACCTCTCCCCGCAAAGCGCGGGGAGAGGTGAGAATGGAACCGCGTTTCCCTTACGTTAACTTCTGCGTAACCGCCCCTTAAACCGCGGAGGCTAGGCTCGCGGTATCGGGTGGCGTGGTGTTTGCGTATGGCGTGGGGCAAGAAAAAGAGCGGGCGCAAGGAGCCGACCTTTGGGCTCGGTGCGGCGCTGTCGGATCTGCGCCTCACGGCGGATGATCGCGTGCCCGGCGGCGGCGATGACCGGCCGAAGAAAACGCCCAAGCAGGCGCCGAAACGCGAAAGCTCAAATGGCGGCGGCGACAAGCCGCGCAAATCCCGGACATCCAGCAAGGCGCGCAGCTCCGGCGGCCTCGGCAAAGGCGTCAAGCGGCTGTTCTACTGGGGCGCGGTGCTCGGCCTGTGGGCGGCGATCGCCATTGTCGGCGTCGTGATCTATGTCGGCGCGCATCTGCCGCCGATCCAATCGCTGGAAATTCCGAAGCGCCCGCCGACGATTCAGATCGTCGGCATGGACGGCACGGTGCTGGCGACGCGCGGCGAACAGGCCGGCGCCAATGTGTCGCTGAAGGATCTGCCGCCCTATCTGCCGAAGGCGTTCATCGCCATCGAGGACCGGCGGTTCTATTCGCATTACGGCGTCGATCCCATCGGCATCGCGCGCGCGGCGGCGACAAACCTGATGCATCGCGGCGTGTCGCAGGGCGGCTCGACGCTGACGCAGCAGCTCGCCAAGAACCTGTTCCTGACGCAGGAGCGCACCATGGCGCGCAAGCTGCAGGAAGTGGAGCTGGCGTTCTGGCTGGAGCGCAAGCATTCCAAGGCGGAGATCCTGGAACTGTATCTCAACCGGGTCTATTTCGGCTCCGGCGCCTACGGCGTCGAAGCTGCGGCGCAGAAATATTTCGGCAAGCCGGCCAAGAACGTCACGGTGGCGGAAGCGGCGATGCTGGCGGGCTTGGTGAAGTCACCGTCGCGCCTCGCCCCGAACCGCAATCCGGAAGGCGCCGAGGCGCGCGCCAAGGTGGTGCTGGCGGCGATGCAGGACGCCGAATTCATCACCGCAGCCCAGGCCAAAGGCGCGACTGGCGTGCCGCAATACAACGTCAAGCCGGTCGGCGCCGGCACGGTGAATTATGTCGCCGACTGGATCGGCGAAGTGCTGGACGATCTCGTCGGCCAGGTCGACGAGAGCATCATCGTCGAGACCACCATCGATCCCAAGCTGCAGAGCGTGGCCGAAGCCGCGATCATCGACGAACTCGCTGCGAAGAGCGTGAAGTTCAACGTCACGCAGGGCGCGCTGGTGGCGATGACGCCGGACGGCTCGGTGCGCGCCATGGTCGGCGGCCGGAACTACTCGGAGAGCCAGTTCAACCGCGCGGTGACCGCGAAGCGCCAGCCGGGATCGAGTTTCAAGCCGTTCGTCTATCTCACCGCCATCGAGGCGGGGCTGACGCCAGAGACGATCCGCACCGACGCGCCGATCGATATCAAGGGCTGGAAGCCGGAGAACTACACCCACGAATATTTCGGCTCGGTGACCCTGACCCAGGCGCTGTCGATGTCGCTGAACACGGTGGCCGTGCGGCTCGGCATCGAGGTCGGCCCGGCCAGCGTGGTGCGCACGGCGCATCGGCTGGGCATCGCCTCCAAGCTGGAAGCCAATGCCTCGATCGCGCTCGGCACCTCAGAAGTGTCGATGACCGAACTGGTCGGCGCCTATGCGCCCTTTGCCAATGGCGGCCTCGCCGTCTCGCCCCATGTGGTGAACCGCATCCGCACCGTGGAAGGCAAGAAGACGCTCTATACGCGGCCGGCGGAGACGGCGAGCCAGGTGATCGACGGCCGCGCTGTGGCGATGATGAACACGATGATGCAGCAGACGATTTTATCCGGCAGCGCCAAGAAGGCCGAACTGCCGGGCTGGTACGCTGCCGGCAAGACCGGCACCAGCCAGGATTTCCGCGACGCCTGGTTCATCGGCTACACCTCGCAGCTCGTCACCGGCGTCTGGCTCGGCAATGACGACAATTCGCCGACCAAGAAGGCGACCGGCGGCGGACTGCCCGTGGAGATCTGGTCGCGCTTCATGAAGACGGCGCATCAGGGCCTGCAGCCGCAGCCCGTGCCGGGCCTAGCGCCGTCGAATTCGTTCAGCACCAATCCGATCGGCCAGGCGCTGTCGAGCCTGCTGCCCGGATCGAGCGCACCGTCGCCATCAGCGCCACCGGAACGCGGCTACGTGCCAAGCGCCCCCGTCTATAACGGCTATCGTCCGCAACCGCCGGCGCCAACGCAAACCAACTACCCCGCCGCGCGCCAGCAGCCACAACAGAATGTGCGGCCTGAAGCCGCGAGCGGGCTCGATGGCTGGCTGACGGAGCGACTGTTCGGGAGATAGTGAGCGAGCGTCCCGGACACGATGCACAGCACCGCGGCCGGGACAGAAGCTCAGTCCTGCACGCCGAAGCGATGCAGGTCGTTGCCATGGGTATCGAGCCAGGCCTTGGCACGTTCGGTCGCCGGGCAGATGCGCCCGACCACGCGCCAGAACTTCACCGAGTGGTTCATCTCGACGAGATGCCCGACTTCATGGGCCGCGAGATAATCCAGCACGAAGGGCGGCGCGAGGATCAGACGCCACGAGAACGACAGCGAGCCCTCGGTGGTGCAGGACCCCCAGCGACTCGACTGATCGCGGATCGAGATCCGCTTCACCTTGACGTTCAGCTGCGCCGCATAGCGGTTCGATGCCTTGACGAGATCGGCCTTGGCTTCGCGCTTGAGGAAATCGTGGATACGTCGGTCGATATGCTCGACATCGCCGGCGACGCAGATGATCTTCTCGCCGTTGTCGCGGGTCTCGGTCCATACCGTCCCCCGCCCCGCACGGTGCACGATTCTATGCGGAGTTCCCCGCAACGGAACCGTTGTGCCGTGTTCGAACGGTGCTGCCTTCGGCAAACGACCAAGACGCGCGGCGATCCAGGCGCCATGACGTTGTGCAAAGTCCTTTGCATCGGCCAATGACCCACGCGGCGGCATGGTCAGGATGGCTTCGCGCTCGCTCGGATGAATGCGCAGCGTGTAACGCGTCGCACGGCGGTGCCTGCGCAGGCGTATGGCGAAGATCTGGGAGCCGTGTTTGACGGCAAGCGTGTCTGGTTCGGTGGGGCGGCGGTAGAGAAGTGCGCGGAAGGCCATGTCAGTAGTCCCGGTCGTCAGTAGATCGACCGGATTCTGCCATAACCGCCGCCACGGGAATTGCTCGGCGCAAAAACAAATCATTTGCCCAATATACGGGGTCAAAAGGCGATTTGTCCCCTACCGGATGGGGTCCGGAACAGGAATCTGGATTCAAAAGAACGTTGAATTTCGGAATCTAAGAGTGAATCGCGCACCGCTGCTAGAAATAGGCGGAAAATCCGGTTTCCATGCCTATTTTCAAGGGCTTAGAAAGCGCGCCATCGCAACTCACACGCGATGATCGCGCATTTCAACGATGTTGTTTTCGATTCATCGATGGTGATCGCGCACATGCGATGACGATGCATCGTCACCGCATGTGCGCGTGTTGAATCACTCCGCAGCAGCGGCGCGATGGCGCGCGCTTGCTGCGCTCAGCATGAAGTCGGATACGCGCGGCACGATTTCAGATTTGAATCGCGATCCATTGAACACGCCGTAGTGTCCAACGCCCTTCTGAACGTAATGCACACGACGCTCATCGGGGATCGAACTGCACAACATATGCGTCGCTTCGGTCTGACCGAGGCCGGAAATATCGTCGTTCTCGCCTTCGACGGTCATCAGCGCAACGTTGACGACCTTCGACGGATCAACAGGCTTGCCGCGATGGGTCATCTCGCCCTTCGGCAACGCATGTTTGACGAACACCGTGTCGACGGTCTGCAGGTAATACTCTGCAGTCAGATCCATCACCGCCAGATATTCGTCGTAGAATTCGCGATGCTTGTCCACGAGATCGCCATCGCCCTTCACCAGGTTCTCGAACAGCTTCTTGTGTGCTTCCACGTGGCGGTCGCGATTCATGCTGATGAAGCCGCTGAGCTGCAAAAAGCCTGGATAAACGTCGCGCATGATACCTGGATGCGGAAACGGCACCTTGGTGATCACGTTGTTGCGGAACCAATCCATGCCCTTTTCGGCAGCGAGATTGTTCACAGCGGTCGGATTGCGGCGCGTATCGATCGGGCCGCCCATCAGCGTCATCGACAGGGGCACATAGGGATCGTTCTCGGCTTCCATCACCGACACCGCAGCAAGCACCGGCACGGCGGGCTGACAGACGGCGAGAACATGGACGTTGCCGCCGAGCACGTGGAACATCTCGATCACATAGTCGATGTAGTCTTCGAGATCGAAGCGGCCCGCGGCCAGAGGTACCTGACGCGCATCCGACCAGTCGGTGATGTAGACCTCATGGGTCGGCAGGAAGGCCTCGACGGTACCACGCAGCAATGTCGCATAATGGCCGGACATCGGCGCCACGATCAACACGCGCGGCTGCGGTGCGCGCAGCGGACGCGGATGCTTGCGATCGAAATACAACAAACGGCAGAACGGCTTTTCCCACACCGAGCGAATCTCGATCGGCGTGCGCACGCCGTTCACGTCGGTATCGTGCAGGCCCCATTCCGGCTTGCCGTAGCGGCGCGTGGTGCGTTCGAACAATTCGCAGCCCGCCGTCACCGACTTGCCGAACTCAGTCTGCGAAAACGGATTCAGCGGATTCTGAAACAGCATCCTGGTAGCGTCTGTCATCGCGCGCGCCGGATTGAGCGACGCGTAGGCCATCTCATACATCCAGTACATCGGGGTGGTCAGAGCCGGGCTCGTCTCGGACGGCAGGGCTGGCGGCCTGCCAAATTCACCTATCGGCATCTGTCCTCACTCGTTTAGCATCCGCTTTTGCGCTGCAGTATATACTGGTGTCTGCGTAAGAAAGCGTCAATGCGCCGCACGCATGGCTTTCAGGCCATTGGCGGTAAAAACGGCGGTTATCCCTTGATAAATGGTCTCATTCGCCGCCGGAGATCAACGTTCCGGCGCGCCTGGCGCTGTTCAAAAGCCCAAGAAATATCGCGAATGAAACAATAAACAGCACGACGTTGATGGCCAGCGCAGTCAACATCAGGTCGGCGCGGAAGGTGTGATCGAACAGCAGCGCCCGCATGCCTTCGAACACATAGGTCGGCGGCAAGATCCAGGCGATGTATTGCAGCCACGCCGGCAACACCGAGACTGGATAGTAGACGCAGGCCAGCGGCATCAGCCCGAACATCAGCGTCCAGACGATGCTCTCGGCGCCGAGGCCGTTGCGCAGTACCAGACCCGACACGAAGATACCGAGCGACCAGCTGGTGAAGATCAGGTTGCAGAAGAACGCGATCAGCGGCAGGCCGAGCGCGAACAGGTTGAATTTGAAGAACATTGCGAGAATCACCATCGGGATGATGCCGATGGCGAGGCGGATCAGGCTCATGATCATCAGCGAGATCAGAAACTCGATCGGCTTCAGCGGGCTCATCATCAGGTTACCGAGATTGCGCGCCCACATTTCCTCGAGGAAGGAGATGGAGAAGCCAAGCTGGCCGCGAAACAGGATGTCCCACAGGATCACTGCGCCGATCAGCGTGCCGCCGGCCTGGGCGAAGAACCCGGCATTCTGCGAGATGTAATTCTGCAGGAAGCCCCAGGTGATGATCTGCAGCGCCGGCCAATAGACCAGTTCCAGCATCCGCGGCCACGACGACACCAGCAGATACCAGTAGCGCAGCACCATCGCATTGATGCGATGCATGGCGATGCCGTGTGACCGCTCTACGAGGCTCATGGCGCCTGCTCCCGGTCGCGACCGCGCGCGACGTCGAGGAACACGTCTTCCAGCGTCGTGCGGTTATAGCGCAGCAAAATCTGCTCCGGGCTATCGTCGTCCTCGATGCGGCCCTTCTTCATGATGATGACGCGGTCGCATAGCCGCTCGACTTCCAGCATGTTGTGCGAGGCCAGGAGGATCGTGGCGTTGTTGCTCCTGCGATAGGTCTCGATATGCCGCCTGATCCAGTCGGCCGTATCCGGGTCGAGCGAGGCCGTCGGCTCATCGAGCAGCAACAGCTCCGGCGCATTGATCAACGCCTTGGCCAGCGCGACGCGCGTTTTCTGGCCTGCAGAGAGCTTGCCGCTGGCGCGGTCGAGAAAATCCTTGAGATCGAGATCTTCAGCCAGTTGCGCGATGCGGCCCTTGAGGTCCGGCACGGCATAGAGCTTTCCGAACACGGTGAGGTTTTGCCGGACCGTGAGCCGCATCGGCATATCGACGTAAGGGCTTTCAAAATTCATCCGACCGAGTACTTCGGCTGATTGCGCCGGCATCGCACAGCCGAGCACCGACACCTTTCCCGAGGTCGGCAGCGTCAGCCCCATGATCATGGCGATGGTGGTGGTCTTGCCCGCGCCATTGCCGCCCAGGAGACCGGTGATGCTGCCGCGCGCGATCTTGAACGAGATGTCGTCCACGGCGCAGTTGGTCTTGTAGAATTTGACGAGATGAGCGACGTCGATCGCCGCCGCAGCATTGCGATCAACCGTCGCCGCATGACCTGACTTGGTGTCTTCAATCGTCATTGCTGCCGTTCCATGCGGCATTGTGGCGGCGAAGGCAAGCTTGGGCGCTTCAAGTGGCCGCAGCCCGCATGGGTTTGTGGTCATCGCCCGGGGCGTCTAATGTCCTGATATGACCGATATTTCCGCCTCCGACTTTCGCCAGCCGCGCCGTTATGTTCGCCTCGACACGATCCTGCGTTTGCGCTGGCTCGCGGCGCTCGGCCAGTTGGCTGCGATCTTCGTCGTGGTGCAGGGGCTCGAATACGACGTCGCCATCATTCCCTGCGTGACGATCATCGGCCTGTCGGCGACCCTCAATCTCGTGCTGCAGACGCTGTTCAATCCGGTCCACCGCCTGGAACCGCTCTTCGCAGCTGCCCTGCTCGCGCTCAATATCATCGAGCTCGCGGGCCTGCTCTACTGCACCGGCGGATTGCAGAATCCGTTCTCGTTTCTGTTTCTGGCACCGGTGCTGATCTCGGCGACGGCATTGCCGACGCGGTTCACCATCGCGCTCGGCGTTCTCGCGGCAGCCTCTGCCACCGTGCTGGCCTTCTTTCATCTGCCGCTACCATGGGACTCCGCAGAACCGCTGGTGCTGCCGCAAATCTATCTGCTCGGCGTCTGGTTCTCGATCCTGACTGCCATCGGCGTGACCAGCCTCTATGCATTTCAGGTCACCGAGGAAGCCCGCAAGCTTTCGGACGCGCTCGCCGCCACCGAACTGGTGCTGACGCGCGAGCAGCATTTGACCCAGATCGACGGTCTCGCCGCCGCTGCCGCGCATGAATTGGGAACGCCGCTCTCGACCATCTTCCTGATCTCCCGGGAGCTCGAGAAGAACATCCACAACAACCCGGAACTTGCCGATGACCTGAAGACCGTCCGCGAACAGGCGCAGCGCTGCCGCGAGATTCTTTCCAAGATCACGCAGCTGAATTCGAGCGGCGCGCCATTCGACCGCATGCCGCTCTCGCAGCTGATCGAGGAAGCGGTGGCGCCGCATCGCGACTTTGGCATTGCCATCAAGATACGCATCGCCGTCGCCAACGCCCCGGAACCGGCCGGCATGCGCAATCCGGCGATCCTCTACGGCGTCGGCAATATTCTGGAGAATGCGGTCGATTTCGCGCGGGAGCAGGTCGAGGTGAACGCCTGGTGGAATGCGGAAAGTATCGTGATCTCGATCTCGGACGATGGCCCGGGCATTCCGCCAGACCTGCTGAAGCGGATCGGCGAGCCCTATCTGTCGCGTCGGCGCCCCGCCGAGGAGGGCGAACACCGCGGCCTCGGCCTCGGCGTGTTCATCGCGCGCACGCTGCTCGAGCGTACCGGCGCCAGGGTAACGTTCAGCAATCGTGTCTTTCCCGATCACGGCGCGGTGGTGCAAATCTCATGGCCGCGCGATGCGTTCGAGACCGCGGACCAATTGGCCGATGTCGACTGATACAAGTCTCACTGTCGCGTGAACGCAGCCGACAGTTGCACCTCATTGACAGCTAGACGCGTTTGAGCCAATTTTACCTTGGTTGATACGACCTGCCGGTTGCGCCCTGAACGGGACGGTGAACGTATCGCTTCCTTTGCCGACACCCTTTGTCCGAGCGACCGGGTCAGCAACGCAACCACCTGATGCCTCCTGGTTCGCTCATGCAAAGGACGAAACAGATGCGCGATTTTCGCGATGCAAAAGCTATGGCGCAGACCCTGCGCGAAAACCTCACCACCAAAGCCGTCACGATCAGTCACAGCGAAAGCCTGGAGCTGATATCGAGAGTATTGGGTGTCGCTGACTGGAATACCTTGTCCGCGATGTTGCAAGTCGGTCGAACGTCTCCGGAAACGGCAACCGTCAAGCTTCAAACCGGAATATCAAGCTACCCGGCCATTCCACTGAGAGATCTCGTTCCATTCCCGACAACGACCTACCCGCTTTTTGTCGGGCGGGAGAAAACAATACTCGCTCTGAAAGATGCCTTCGCGCGGCAGCGGGAGGTCGTGCTTGCTATTCAAAAGAACGAAACTGTTGACGAACCTGGCTTCGAGGACATCTACGACATTGGCGTTCTCGCCCAGTTGCTTGAAATTCAAAGGCTTGATGACGGCACGCTCAGAGTTCTGGCACAGGGGCGTCAACGCGTCGTGATTCAGCGTTTCGTAGGCGAGACTGGCTCGTATAGAGCCGATGTTACAGGCGTGAGTGAGGGTCCGATTCCTGATGAGCCCGAACTGATCCAGCAGGCAGTCAAGCGGTTCGAGAGCTACGTTTCGGCTCACGACATTCGCGTGCCACCGATTTGGCCGCCGCTGGAGAGAACCCTCGACCCCGGACGGGTTGCCGACGTCATCGCCTCGCATATCGTCCTGCCTATCAGCGAAAAGCAGAAGCTGTTAGCGACTCTCGACCCTGTAAAGAGGCTGAAAAGCGCCGATGCCCTTATCGACCTGTCGACGCTGCCGCTTTCGTCCGCGCTTCACGCGACACGGCGACGCGCTATCGAATATGCCGACCAGAGAGGCCATCAATATGCAACGTTGGAGCACCTGTTACTTGCACTGGTCGATGACACCGATGCCGCCGCGGTGCTGCGGGAATGCAATGCCGATTTCGGCACGTTGAAAGCCGACCTGATCCGCTACCTCGATAAGGAACTGAAAAATCTGATGATCGAGACCGGCAAGAATGGCCAGCCGACGGCAGCATTTGTGCGTGTGTCTCAGCGTGCTGCGATTCACGCGCAGGAGCTTGGCTGGTCTGAAGTGAGCGGGTCGAACACCCTGCTGGCCATCTTTCCCGAAACAAGAAGTCCGGCTGTCCGCTTGCTTAGCGGACAAGGCATCACCCAGAAACTGGTTGCTGCCTCGATCACTGGAAACACAGGAACGGCCTGACGACGTCCGGACGTCTCGGAGTGTCGTTCACAAATGCCGGCTTGGGCGATGTTGATCGCCAGGCCGGCAAGTGTGTGATGCGCCTTGGTTAGATAGCCGGATCGGGAAACGCCGCGGCCTGCTGCGACGCCCGGCGCTTGACGAAGCCGGCCATGATCAGCGCGACCAGGCCGAGAATGACCGGCGGGAAGACCACGGCATTCACGGTGGGCCAGCCATAATTCGCCAGCAGCTGGCCGGAGGAGAACGAGCCAACCGCCATCAGGCCGAACACCAGAAAGTCGTTGAAGGCCTGCACCTTGTTGCGCTCCTGCGGCCGATGGGTCTCCAGCACCAGCGCGGATGCGCCGATGAAACCGAAATTCCAGCCGATGCCCAGCACGACGAGACAGACCCAGAAATGCATCGCGCTGATTCCGGCGATGCCGATCACCGCGGCGATCGCCTCCAGCGCCAGCCCTGCGGCCACCACCTTCGATGCACCGAAGCGCGCGATCAGCGAGCCCGTGAAGAAGCTCGGCCCATACATCGCCACGATGTGCCACTGCAGGCCGAAATTGGAATCGCTCAGCGTCAGCCCGCAAAGCTTCATCGCCAGCGGCGCCGAGGTCATCACGAGATTCATCATCGAATACGACACCACGCCGCAAATCGCGGCTGCGATGAAGCGTGGCTGCCGCACGATCTCCAGCAACGGCCTGCCGCCATGCATGTCCGCAGGCGCAGGCTTCGGCGCATCCACGGTCGAGAGCAGCGCCATCGCGATCAGGGCAACCACCGCCTGCGCCGCGAAGCTCGCAGCAAACAGATAGGGCGACCAGATATCCATGGTCCATTGCACGAGCTGCGGGCCAAGCACGCCGGCGAATACGCCACCAGCCATCACCCAGGAGACAGCCTTCGGGCGATAGGATGGGCTGGCGCCATCGGCCGCGGCGAAGCGATAGGATTGCGCGACAGCACCGTAGAAGCCGCCGAAGAATGTCGCGCAGCAGAACAGGGCGAATGATGCTTTCAGGATCGCGATGGCGCCGAGCAGGCCGCAGATCGCACCGGCACCACTGCCGATGATGAAGGCGACGCGGCGGCCATAGGCGCGGGAGATCATGCCGACCGGCAGCGTCCCGCAGGCAAGTCCGACGACATAGACCGAGATCGGCACCGTCGCCAGCGAGACGCTGGGCGCCAGTGTTGCACCGACGATGGCGCCGGTGGCGAAGATGACCGCCGAATTGGCACCGCCAAGCGCCTGCGCCGCAGCCAGCCGCATCACGTTGGAACGTGCGCGCGCGTCATCGTGAATCTCTGGTGTAGCCGCGTCGATCATGGGGAAATCCGCCCGGATGTGGCCCGGTTCGTCCCGGGTCTTTATTCGCCACGACTATGACGACCGCCCTGCGGCAGATCAACACACGCCAGCGCGCACGCACCATGCGCTGATCATCCGGGCAACCGGGCAAATACAAGGATCAGATTGTTGGCGGGCATCTCGATGACCTCAGCCAGCCGAAGGCCGACGCCCTGCGCGACGTGCTCCAGATCCTCGACATCGCGCACGCCCCAGTCAGGATTACCGTCGCGCAGGCTGGTGTCGAACACGGCATTGCTCACGGCCGTATGTTTGCCGCCGCGCTTGAACGGGCCATAGATAAAGAGACGTCCATCCGGCCGCAGATATCTTGCTGCGCCCGCGATCAAACCTTCGGCGACGGGCCATGGCGCAATGTGGACGACATTGGCGCAGAACACCGCGAGCAGAGCATCCGGGCCGTTGCCGTTCTCCATCTCCGGGCACCATGCCGGATCGGTCAGATCGATCCGCAGCGGCGGTCTGACATTCGTCAATTTCGCATGGGTGCGCCAGGCGGCGATGCTTTTGAGATGAGCGTCGTTGAGGTCGCTCGGCCACCAGGTAATGTCGGGCGTTTGTCCAGCGAAGTGAATGACATGCTGGCCGGTGCCGCTGCCGACTTCCACAACGTCGCCGCAAGCCTGCTGCAGGAAAGTCGCAAGAACCCGCCAGATCGCCTCGTGGTTGCGATGGAAAGCTGCGGCATCGAGCCGGCCATCATCTTCCACGCGTCGGCCATCCCGACCGAATTCGACCACATATTCCGCCATCAGGCCCTCACTGCTGCGGGCAGTATCCCGAACTTGCCTTCACGAACAAGAGAAGAAAGAGATCGTCCAAACGCAGCCAAATGGGTTAATATTCTGACGAATACCCGATCTGAAGAAGGATCGACCACGCAGAATTGGTGCGCCTATGATCTTCCGTCAGCTGTTCGACAGTGTGTCCGGCACATATAGCTACCTGCTTGCCAGCCGCCACGGCGGCGAGGCGCTGATCCTCGATCCGGTCCTGGAAAAGGTCGATCGCTACTGTCAGTTGCTGCGCGAGCTCGACCTGAAGCTTGTGAAGGCGGTCGATACGCATCTCCATGCGGACCACGTCACCGGCCTTGCCGAACTGCGCGATCGCACCCATTGCGTCACCATCATGGGCGACCAGAGCAAGGCCGACGTCGTCGCCATGCGTGTCAGCGACGGCGACAAGGTGACGATCGAAGGCGTCGAGCTCGATGTGATGTATACGCCCGGCCACACCGATGACTCCTACAGCTATCTGATGGGCGACCGCGTCTTCACCGGCGACACGCTGCTGATCCGCGGCACCGGCCGCACCGATTTCCAGAACGGCAGCGCGCGGGCGCAATATGATTCACTGTTCAACCGCCTGCTCAAGCTGCCCGACGAGACGATGGTGTTCCCGGCGCACGACTACAAGGGCGACACCGTGAGCACCATCGGCGAAGAGAAGCGCTACAATCCGCGGCTGCAGGTGAAGTCCGTGGAGGACTACATCGAGCTAATGGGCAAGCTCAACCTGCCGAACCCGAAGCTGATGGATGTGGTGATCCCGGCCAATATGAAGGTCGGGCTGAAGCCGGACGCGCTGAAGAAGCAAGGCCTGGCGCTGTCTCCGCGAGAGGCCATTGCTCACCTCGGCGATCCCGCCATCCTGCTGGTTGACTTGCGCGAGAGCAGCGAGCGCGCCAAGCACGGCGTGCTCGCTGGCGCGCTGCATGCGCCCTACCCTTCGATATCGGACAGCCTCAAGCCCGGCGGCATGTTGCGGGAGGTCGCCACTGCCACCAAGCGCCGCATCGTGTTCTTCTGTGCCTTTGGGGAACGTTCGGCCATGGCGGTCAATGCCGCGAAGGATGCGGGGATCGACAATGCCGCACATCTGGACGGCGGCATCGATGCGTGGAAGAAAGCTGGCGGCCCGGTGTTGGCCGCATAATATAGCGAGCAAGGCGGACCAACCCGCCGCTCGACAGGGGGAGGACTACCATGGCGTCGACACGATCGGCTGTGCCAATGCTGCTGGCAATTGTGCTCGCACTCTCCCTGCAACCGGCCTCCGCACAAACCGCAGCACAGCCCCCCGCGCCAACATCTGCCGGCCCCGTCGATCCGGCGTTGATGCAAGACCTAGTAGTGGCGAACCGCGTCCTAACCGATCTCAATGTGATCGACGGTTTCGGCCATGTCAGCATGCGCCACCCGACCGATCCCAATCGCTACCTGATGGGGCGCTCCGTGGCGCCAGCGCTGGTCACGGCCGACGACATCATGGAATACGATCTCGACTCCAATCCCGTCGACGCGAAGGGACGCGCCAGCTTTCTCGAACGCTTCATCCACGGCGAAATCTACAAGGCCCGGCCCGATGTCAAAGCTGTCGTCCATACGCATTCGCCCGGGATCATCCCCTTCAGCGTCAGCAGCACGCCGCTGCGGCCGGTGTTCCACCTCGGCGCCTTCCTGTTTCCCGACGTGCCGGTGTTCGAGATCCGCGATAGCGCCGGCATGAGCAACATGCTGGTCAGCAACGCGCAGCTGGGCAAGGCGCTAGCCAGTACGCTCGGTGACCGCAGCGTGGCACTGATGCGGGGCCATGGCAGTGTCGTCGTGGCGAGCACAATTCCGATGGCAGTGTTTCGGGCCCATTACAGCAACGTCAATGCGCAGCTGCAGTCGCAGGCGCTCGCGCTTGGCGGATCCGTGAGCTATCTGCTGGGCGAGGAAAGCCAGAAAACGCTGGCTGTGATCGACCAGATCCATGGCCGGGCCTGGGATCTGTGGAAGCGCGCCGCGCTGGAAAAGATGGCGCCCAAATAGCGACGCCGCATCAGGCCTCGTGAACCCGAACCTCGATGTCGTCATAGCCTTTGATGCGATAGACGATCACCGAGATCATCCAGCTCAGGATGAAGATCGCGATGATGAGGTAGCCGAGCGCGCCGAAATTCTCGTTCAGCGCTTCGATGCCGTCCCAGAAGCTACCTGACAGATCGAGCTTGCGGCCAATCAGGCCGAGCGCCTCGACGCCGCCGATCACCAGCGCCACGATCACCGACACCAGCGTGATGATCATGTTGTAATACAGCTTGCGGATCGGCTTCACGAAAGCCCAGCCATAGGCGCGCACCATCAAGACCGAGTCCGTCGCATCGACCAGCGACATTCCCGCCGTGAACAGTGCAGGAAACACGAGAATCGACCACATCGACATGCCATCGGCGCTTTGCGAGGCGGAGATACCCAGCAGCGCGATTTCGGTCGCGGTGTCGAAGCCGAGACCGAACAGGATGCCGAGCGGATACATGTGCCAGCTCTTCGAGATCACGGCGAAGACCGAACGCAGCATGCGGCCGATGACGCCGCGCTGCGAAAGCAAAACATTGAGATCTTCATCGATGAATCGCTCACCGCGCTTCACTGCCTTGAACAGGCGATACACCGATACGAGAATGAAGATATTGGCCACTGCCACGACCAGCAGGAAGAAAGCCGAGACGCTCGTGCCGATCAGGCCGCCGATTTCCTTGAAGTCCGCGAATTTCTCCTGCAGTGCCGACACTGCCAGCGCCACGAAGATGGATGCTACGACGACCACAGTGGAGTGACCGAGCGAGAAAAACAGGCCCACGGACAGCGGCCGCTTGCCGGACTGCATGAGCTTGCGCGTCACATTATCGATGGCTGCAATGTGGTCGGCGTCAACGGCGTGGCGCAGGCCGAAGGTGTAGGCGAGCAGCGCGGTGCCCAGCAGAACCGGCTGGTCGCGGAAGGCGATCAGGGCCCATATCCAGGCCAGCACATTGGCCGGGATCAGAATGGCGTAGATGGCGATGATGCGGCCGCGCAGGTTGTCGGCGCCATCGTTGAACAGTGTGCGGATCATGGAGATTCTTGCAGTCCGGATTACCACCGGATTGTCTCAGGAAGGCCTGACGGACGCAACCTGGCCTCATTCGCGTCGAATTCGCCGCATTTCCGGCACAAAGCGATTAACTGCAGCGGCCAGTTAGGTGGCAGCAGGGGTGCCGCTTCCTATATCTACGTGATAAGAATGACACAGAGTTCGCTGCGCGCCGATCGCGCGGCCTAACCCGAGGCGTTGATGGACACCGAACAGGAACAGAAGACACCCGCAGAACTGAAGGAAATCCGGCTCGCCCGCAAGGCGGCGCAGGAAGCCGAAGGCGTGAAGGCGATGGCCGACATTGCGGCCGCCGATGTCGCCATCCGCAAGCGGACCGAGGAACTGCGCGCGCTTCGCCTTGCCAGGGAAGCCGAAGAACTGGCCAACCCGCCCGAACCCAAACCGAAAGCTACCAGAAAAAAGAAAACGAGCTGATGCCAACTGACGACAAAGCGACGAAATCCGAACGCGACGCCGCGGCCAAAGCGGTACTCGACAACATGGCCCGACTGAAGGCCATGCGCCTTGCCCGCGAAGCGGTATCGCCCCCCGCGCCGGCCAAGAAGAAGACCGCAACGAAATCGGGCAAGACGTCTTCGAGCAAGACATCGTCGAGCAAATCGGCGGAAAAAGCACAAGCCCTGGCAGCGTGGCTCGCCGATCAGCGCAGCGGCGGCCGCAGGACCTGACTATCGCAGGACCTGCTTTCGCAGGGTCTGATCTATCTCAGGCCGCGCTCGGCGCAGGCCATTCGATCATGGTACGGGTCTTGGTCGCAGAATCGTAGACCTGGATCTGAAGCATCTGAAACTGGTTCTTCAGCTTCATGCCGGCTTCTTCCGCGGCTTCGACCGTATCGTGGTGGGATTTGAAATGGCCATCCACCACCAGTGAATAACCTTCGGTCGGCGCCCTGTCGGCGCGAATGAATTTGCGCGCCTGCGGTTCGTCGAGCTCTAACTTCGGTTTTTTCATCGTCACTCCAGAACAAGATTCGCCCGATTTCAAAGCGGGCAGGCTTCGCCCCCGTTTACACGGTCATGCGGAAAAACACAGGGCAATTGCGGGATTACGGCAATATCTGCTTCAATCACGGTCAGAATGAGGTCAACATAAGCAATCCGGCGGGGAAAATGATGAGCGGACGAGTGGGCGGAGCCCGCGACGACAAACCGGCCAAGGACGACAAGCAAAAACCCGTCCCCACGCCGCCGCGGCCTGACGACGACGAGGAAGACGGCGATATCGCCACGCCGAAACGCGATCGCGACGACGAAGATATCTAACTGTGCGAAGGTATCGCTACATAAGACATCGGCGCGCCACGACTGACGCGCCGATAAATTTCAGATAGCGACGAGTCGTTAAGCTGCCTTGAGGCCGACATCCGGCAGCATCGGACGGTGACGCAGCGCCTTGGTCATGATCCCCTCCACTTCCGCCTTTTCATGCGGCAGCAGCGCCAGACGTGGCGGCCGGGTCAGTGCGGTACCGCGGCCCATGATGTTTTCGCACAGCTTGATGCACTGGACGAGATCCGGGCGCGCATCGAGATGCAGCAGCGGCATGAACCATTCATAGATCGCCATCGCCTCTTTGAGGCGCCCGGCCTTGGCCAGACGGAACAGCGTCTCGCCTTCGCGCGGGAAGGCATTGGACATCCCCGACACCCAACCGACGGCGCCCATCGCCACGCTCTCAACGATCACGTCGTCGAGGCCGGCGAACAACACGAAGCGGTCGCCGACCATATTGCGCGTGTCGATGAAGCGGCGTGTATCGCCTGACGAATCCTTGAAGCAGACGACCGTATCGACATCGGCCAGTGTGGCGAGAATGTCGGGGGTGACATCGTTCTTGTAGATCGGCGGGTTGTTGTAGAGCATGACCGGCAGATCGGTGGCCGTGGCGACCGAACGAAAGTGCGCGGCAGTCTCGTGCGGCTTTGACGAATAAACCAAAGCGGGCATCACCATGATGCCATCGATGCCGACACGCGCAGCCTCCTTTGCGGTATCCACCGCGAAGGCCGTGGTGAACTCCGCGATACCGCACAGCACAGGCACGCGGCCCTTCGCGACCGACTTGGCCGCTTCCATGATCGCGATCTTTTCCTTGCGCTCGAGCGAGGTGTTCTCGCCGACCGATCCGCAGATGATCAGGCCGGACACGCCGTCGCGGATCAGGCCGTCCATGACCTTCGCGGTGGCGTCGATGTCGAGCGACAGATCGTCATGGAATTGGGTGGTGACTGCCGGGAAGACGCCTTCCCAGGAAATACGGGGACTCATGGCAAAACTCCGTGTGATGCCGGCGCGCATAGCGCGCCGGCTGATGAGGATGATGGGCAAGAATTAGAGGATCAGATCGTCGCGCCGACCTTGCGCAGCTCGGCGAGCACAGGCGCTTTGGGCAGCCAGATCTTGTCGAATTCAGCGATGACGGCTTCGGTATCCTTGACGGCCACCTGACGCACCGGCACCGACGTGCCCTTGAAATTCTCGATCAGTGCCGGCTCACCCGCGGCCAATTCGTCGATCTGCGCATCGAGCGTCGACTTCACCGCCTTGATGATCAGCTCCTTGTCCGCGGCCGGCAGCGACTGCCAGACGCGGCCGGACACAACCGCGGCCATCGGCATGAAGACGGCATTCATCTGCAGGATCGACTTCGACACCTTGTCGAAGCGCTGGTTCCAGGAGAATTCCAGATCGGCTTCAAGACCATCGACCTGGCCGTTCGACATGGCGTCGAACACCTGCGGCGTCGGAATCGGCGTCGGTGCGGCGCCGAGCGATGAGTAGAAGTCGCGATAGACCGGCGTCGGATTGATACGCAGCTTCATGCCCTTGATGTCAGCGAGCGTGTTGAGATCCCTGACCGCGAAGACCGCGCGCATGCCGGTGATGCCCCAGCCGAGGCCAATGGTGCCGGTTTCCGCAGGAAGCACGTCGAACAGTTTGACTGCCGCCGGATGACGCACGAATTTCGCCACGGCTGGCGTGGAGCGCACGATATAGGGCGCGTTGATCGCCGCGATATGCGGCACGCGCGAACCGAGTTCGGCAGCCTGGATGAAGCCCATATCGAGCGCGCCGGTCTGCAACTGCTGCATCATCGCTGCTTCGTTGCCGAGCTGGCCGGAGTGAAACACCGTCATGGTGAGACGGCCCTTAGTCTCTTCCTTGAGCTGATCGGCGAGCTTCAGCGCAGCCTTGTTCCAGGAATGGCCGTTCGGCGTGATCAGGCCGAGACGCAGTTCCTTGGCCTGCGCCAATGCGAGCGACGGCGCAAATACCGAAGCAGCTGCCGATGCGGCGAGGAAGCGACGACGTGAGATGGTCATGACGGAGGCTCCTTGATGAGTATGGGGCTTACTTGATGAGGGCGAGAGACAGATACGGATAGAGCGAGAGCAGCACCAACAGGATGCAGGAGATGAAGAAGAACGGCAGCGTCACCATGAACATCTTGCCGGGCTTGGCGCCGGTGACGGCAGCGGCGACGAAAAAGCAGAGCCCGACAGGTGGCGACAGCAGGCCTAGTACGAGATTGATCACGACGACGACGCCAAAGTGCCTAGGATCGATGTGATAGATCTCGGTGGCCACGGGAAGAAGGATCGGCACAGTCATGATCAGTCCGGGCACGCCGTCGATCACCGTGCCGATCACCAAGAGGATGACATTGCAGATCAGCATGAAGCTGATCGGATCCTTGGCGACGGTCTGGATCCAGGCCGCGGTCTCCTGCGGCACCTTGCCGAAGATCAGAACCCAGGAAAACACGGCGGCAGCGGCAACGAGAAACAGCACGATCGCCGAATAGATGCCCGAGCGCAGCATCATCTGCGGCAGTTGCGACCATTCGAATTCCTTGGTCCAGTATTTGCCGACAACAGCAGCGGCGACAGCGCCGACGGCAGCCGATTCCGTTGCGTTCGCCAGACCGCCGAGGATGGAGCCGACGATGACGATGGGAATCAAAAGGGTCGGCGAGGTGCGCAGGATGGTCATCACACGCTGTTTCGGCGTCTGATAGTCCGCACGCGGATAGTTGTAGACGTAGCCCATCAGCGCGATGACGACACAAAACATCACCGTGAGGATGACACCGGGAATGATGCCCGCGATCAACATGTCGCTGACCGACACCTGCGCCAACACGCTGTAGACCACAAACATCACCGAGGGCGGAATGATAGGGCCGAGCATGCCGCCATAGGCGGTGAGGCCGGCAGCAAAGGTCTTGTCGTAGCCCTTCTTCTCCATTTCCGGAACCATGATCTGCGCCATGATCGCGACTTGTGCGGTCGCCGAGCCGAGAATGGAGGAGATGAACATGTTGGCGAGAATGTTGACGTAAGCCAGTCCGCCCTTCAGTGAGCCGACAAAGGCCATCGCCATGTCGACGATGCGCTTGGTGATGCCGCCGCCATTCATAATCTCGCCGATCAGGATAAACAGCGGGATCGCGATCAGACCGTAGCTGTCGACGCCGCCGAACAGTTGCAGCGGATAGGACTGGAACAGCACCGGATTGCCGGACGCCATGATGTAGACGAAGCCGGCGAGGCAGAGACAGAGGCCGATCGGCACGCCGACCAGCATGATCACCGTGAATGCAGCGAAGGTGATCATATCAGTTCACCCCGTCGAGTTCGGAGAGCTGGAAGCCTTTCGGCGGCACCTTGGCGACGAGGCCGAGGTCCTCAAGCAGGTTGGCGATGCCATGGATGGTGATCGACACCGCGAAGATCGGCAGCGTCAGATAGAGCACCCAGGTCGGCCAGTTCAGCGTCTGGGTTCGCTCGGTGTAGAGGAAATTGAAGGTCTGGCCCGCGAACTTCTTCGCGTCGAAGCCTGCTTGCGCAAGGCCGATCGGGTCCATCCAGAGCATGCAGGTGACGATCAGACCGATACCGAACACGATCACCGTGCTCGTGGCGATAATCTTGAATATCTGCTGGCTCCTGGCCGACAGGCGCTCGGTCATCATGGTGACCGCAAAATCGAGCCGCAGACGGGTCATGGCGGAGGCGCCGATGAAGGTCAGCCAGACCACCGAATACACCGCCGACTCATCGATCCAGTAGATCGGGAAGTGCGAATAGCGGGTGACGACATTCACCAGGATCAGCGCCGTCAGCAGATACATCAGGCCTATCAGAGCCAGCCGCTCGAAGGCCAGCAGCCCGGCGGACGCCACCAGGATGACCCGGCGGGCTCCGATGGCTGGGGCCGTCGACATCGTCTGGTCACTCATAAACTGCCCCCGCTGTCACGATTGTGATATGATTTTTGGATCGTATAATTTATACAATTTCCCTGTCAAACGCTGATTTGCACAAATTCGCGCCTTGAGGAGTTTTTGTGCGGCAGCGAAGACGGGACGAGATCTGAGATCAATCCGGCCGAAATCCAGAGAAAAGGCTCGATAAATCAATGAGCGCGCCGCTGAAGCACCGCACCCTGTCGGCCATGATCGCGGATCAACTCCGGCAGGCCATCCTCGACGGCACCCATCCGGCTGGCGCGCAGTTGCGCCAGGACGCTTTGGGCGAGGCCTATGGCGTCAGCCGGATTCCGGTGCGGGAAGCCCTGTTTCAGCTTGAGGCCGAAGGGCTGGTGAAGATCGTCCCGCAGAAGGGCGCCATCGTCTCGGAACTGTCGCTCGACGAAATCAACGACGTGTTCGATCTCCGGGTCATCCTCGAGCCACGGATGCTGGCGCAGTCCGCGCCGCATTTTGTCGACGACGACTTCGCTGCACTCGACGACATCCAGCACCGCTTCGAGAAGGCGATTGCCGCCGGCAATATCAGCGAATGGGGACAGCTCAACGCCGATTTCCACATGGCGATGTATGTCCGGGCGCGGCAGCCGCGCACGCAGTCGATCGTGATGGCGCTGCTGCAAACCAGCGACCGCTACACGCGCATGCAACTCTCGACGACCACCGCGATGGGCATCGCTGAGAAAGAACACGCCGAACTCATCGCTCTGTGCCGCAGCCAGAAGATCGATGACGCCTGCCGTTTCCTTGAACGTCACATCGAGTCGGTGCGCGCAGACCTTCTGCGCGTCATCGGCCGCACCATTCCGAAGAGCGGCGCGACCTAGACAGACCGCGTCAACAGCAACGACTCGTTTTATGCGAGTTCCTGCTCCACAAGACCGGCGAGATAGCTCGCGCCGATCGGCAGGAGATCGTCGTTGAAATCGTAGCCGGGATTGTGAACGGGCACTCCGCCCTTGTCGGCGGTGCGTTGCCCGAACATCAGATAGGCACCACGGTTGCGTTCGAGCATGAACGCGAAATCTTCACCGGCAAGAATTGGATTGCCTTCGCGCAGCACCTCGGTAACGCCCGGCACCGCCGCCGCCGCTTCTGCAGCGCGCACCGTCTCGTCGGCCGTGTTGATCGTGGCCGGATAGGCGTGGCGATACTCGATCTCCGCCGTGCCGCCGCAGGCCTGCGCGGTCAGCGTCACCGCGCGCATGAACAACTCCTCGACGCGCTCGCGCACCTCGGGCTTCAGCGTACGTACCGAGCCGCGCAACTCCACCGTCTCGGGCAGAACGATGTCCGAGGTACCGCCGTGGATCTGGCCGATGCTGATGATGGCGGATTCCAGCGCATCGACCTGACGGGACGGAATCGCGTTCAGCGCATTCACCACCTGCGCTGCCATGGCCACCGTATCGATCCCCTGATGCGGATGCGCACCGTGCGAGGAACGGCCACGCAATGTCACCTTGAAATAATCGATCGCCGCCAGCGCCGTGCCGGTCAGCGCCTTGACGCTGCCGAGCGGCATGTCCGGGCTGTTGTGGATCGCATAGATGGAATCGCACGGGAAACGCTCGAACAACCCGTCGTCCATCATCGCCTTGGCGCCAGCGAGGCCTTCCTCGGCCGGCTGAAAGATCAGATGCACCGTGCCGGCGAAATTGCGCGTCTCGGCAAGATATTTCGCAGCACCAAGCAACATCGTGGTGTGACCGTCATGGCCGCAGGCATGCATACGGCCGGCATTCTGCGAGCGATGGGCAAAACCATTGCCCTCCTCCATCGGCAGCGCGTCCATATCGGCGCGCAAGCCAATGGCCCGGTTGCTACCCGCCGCCTGATGACGGCCACGGATTACGCCCACCACACCGGTGCCGCCGAGGCCACGATGCACCTCGATACCCCACTCCGACAGCCGCTCCGCCACCAGCGCACTGGTGCGCTCCTCCTCGAAGCCAATCTCCGGATGCGCATGGAAATCCCTGCGCCATGCGGTCATTTCCGGGTGCAATTGGTCGAGACGTTCGCGCGGGGTCATATGCTCTCACCTTTGGGCTTGTCCTGCCCATAGGCTAGCCCGGTGATCATGCCCTCGCAACCAACCGGCCGCACACGCTGCGCGCGCCACACACTTCAGCGCTCCGTGGTGACAACAAGCAGTTGGGATTAGCGGCTGCGAGATGCGCGCCACCACATGATCGACATCGTGATCGAGCGGCCTGTCTGTGAATGCTGAGCGTTCTGGAAAATGGCACGCCATTCAGAATAAGACTGCGAACCCTTATGCTGTTGAAACAGATACATAATTTCGATTGAACACCTCATGCGCTCAAATGGACAGCAGCCACTCTCGTTTGGGGAAGAAGTGTCGCGGCGCTCGCGCACTCACCATCGACAGCGCGGGGTCCTGACTATCTCGCGAGAGAGTTGGTCATCGATAACGAATTGCAGCTGTCGGATGGGAGGCCTATGCTGAGCCTATAACCACGCAGCCGCCCATCGCACGGCGAGAGTCTGCAGACAAAGACCTTACGATGGATGGCTTGCATTTTGCCCCGGAGGTCACGCCATGACCATTGCTCCCACCCTGCAAAAATACCTGGCCGCTGAAAACATCCAATACGAAGTGATCCCGCACGAACTCCGCATGACGTCGTCCGGCACGGCTGAGGCATGCCACATCTCGGGCGATCGCCTCGCCAAGGGCATCGTGTTGCGGCGTGACGGAGAATATATACTGGCCGTCTTGCCCGCATCGCATCACCTCCGCCTGTCGGACCTGAGGACATCACTCGGCGACAATGTCCACATGGCCGATGAAACCGAGATCCATCAGCTGTTCCGCGACTGCGCACACGGTGCAGTTCCTGCCGTCGGTAAGTGCTACGGGCTGGATATCATCGTTGACGACAGCATCCAGGCGCAGCCGGAGGTCTATCTGGAAGCTGGCGATCACGAGACGCTGCTTCATATGGGTCACGCGCAGTTTGCTCGCCTGATGGCCAACGCGCAGCACGGGCGCTTTAGCGCGCATGACTGAGAATTAGTCGGACGATCCGCGGCGACCGTCGCGGTCCCGAATAGGAAGATTATGCCGCTGCTAAACTGTAGCTGCAGCGGTGCGACGCCTCTTTACGTCTCATGCCCTGCATCGAAATCGTCTTCGAAACGCAAATGCTTGACGCTGCGGCCGCGGCGCCGCACAAGCTTCAGGGCCTCCACCCCGATCCTGATATGCCGTTCGACATAGTTCGCGGTCACCTCCTGATCCGACGCTTCGGTCTTCACACCCTCGGGAATCATTGGCTGATCGGACACGAGAAGCAGTGCGCCAGTCGAAATGTGATTGGCAAATCCCGCAGCAAAGATTGTTGCGGTCTCCATGTCGATCGCCATGCTCCGTGTACGACGCAATATATCCCTGAAGCGATCATCATGTTCCCAGACACGACGATTGGTCGTGTACACGGTGCCGGTCCAATAGTCGTGACCGAGATCGCGGATCATGGTCGACACCGCGCGTTGCAACTGGAACGCGGGCAGCGCAGGAACCTCCGGGGGCAAATAATCATTTGAGGTGCCTTCGCCCCGAATGGCCGCAATCGGTAGAACCAAATCGCCAATTTTATTTTTGCGTTTCAACCCACCGCATTTGCCGAGAAACAACACGGCTTTCGGCGCGATGGCACTTAACAGATCCATCACGGTTGCAGCATTCGGGCTTCCCATGCCGAAGTTAATCAGAGTGATACCATCGGCAGTCGCATTGGGCATCGGTCGATCTGCGCCCTTTACCAAACTGCCATACGCCGTGGCGAACCATTCGACGTAGTTGTCGAAGTTGGTCAAGAGAACATACTCTCCGAACTCAGCAAGCGGCGTGCCGGTGTAACGCGGCAACCAGTTTTCTACGATATCCTTTTTCTCTTTCATTCCCAATGATCTCGTCCGGAGGTGTGCAACACCGCCGCCTGCCAAACTAGTGGATAGGACCGCTCCCTGTCCAATGAGACATGTTTGGATTATTTGGGTTCCATTAATCCACTTGCAACCGTGAATGATCCGGGCCTTGCGTCGAATGCGCGCTGTTCAGGAGGATGGATTGAAACAGCGGCCGCGTTTGTCCAGTCTGATCGCGCAGGAATGATGTTTTCTTCTGCGACCTCGCACGTAATTGATTGTATAGTTGGAGGACATGGAGGGAGGCGAGACATACTGCATTGCATCAATTCACCTGAACTCTACGAACGGAGGTTCGCCATGAAAGTCAAAGAGGTGATGCACAAAGGTGTCGACTGGGTCAGCCCCGATACCCCTGTCACCGAACTCGCGAAATTGATGCGGGGGCATGACATTGGCTGCGTTCCGGTTGGCGAGGACGACCGCCTGATTGGGATGGTGACCGACCGCGACATTGTCTGCAAAGGGCTCGCGAGGAACAGCTTCGATGCCGGCCGCGCGACGGCGCGCGATGTGATGACCGAAGGTATCCATTGTTGCCGGGAGGACGACGATCTCGCAAAGGCAATACGTCACATGGAGAAACTGCGGGTCCGCAGGCTGCCGGTGATCAACAAGAGTAAACGGATGGTCGGTATCGTCAGTCTGGGCGACGTCAGCCATTCTGCGTCAGGTGATTTGTTGTCCGAATGCGTCAAGAGCGTTTCGGCCCATCACTGAAACACGGCGAGCGCTCCTCTTGCGATCCGGCGGAGGGGCGCGGCCAGTCGGCACGATCGTCGAACAGTTCGATGACAGAACTTTGCTCATCGAGCCGCGATGAAGAAGGTCGTGCCTACGCGGTCGCGCCATTGTTTGGAGACGAAGCAAGGGCGTGGATCGAAACTGCGAACTTCTTATGCCATTGAGACTGCCTGATAATATCGACGATTCTTCTCGTCTTGCGCAGCCCTCAATTTCGTCTCGACAACGGGCGATGGCTCGCCAATCCCGGTCGTATTGAGATTCTGCCAGGACCCCCCACATCATCTTGATAAGGGAGTCCAGGCTGTGCAGACCGTACGGGCTACTCTTGCCGCGACAATTGCGGTTGTCGCTCTGGCTGTCTCCCCCACCACGCCTATCTCGGCGGAGGGGAGCGGGAAACTTGTGCTGACGATCGCAATCGACGGTGCGATCGGACCGGCAACCGCCAATTATGTGAAAGACGCACTCGCCAAGGCAAGCGAACGGCGTGCCGAAGCTGTTATTCTGCGTCTGAATACGCCGGGCGGTCTCGTCACCAGCATGCGCGAGACCATCGCCGACGTGCTGGCATCGCCCGTTCCTGTCATAGGTTATGTCGCCCCGTCGGGAGCCCATGCTGCCAGCGCCGGCACCTATCTTCTCTATGCAACGCATATCGCCGCAATGGCGCCGGGCACCAACCTCGGCGCGGCAACGCCCGTGCAAATCGGCAGTCCGGTGCCAGGCCTGCCGGACATCACCCCTGATAAAGACGGCAAGGACAAGAAAGACAGTGCCCAGCAAACGGAGCCGAAGGACGCGACGATGGCGAAGGCGACGAACGACGCCGTCGCCTTTATCCGCAGCCTGGCCGAGTTGCGAGGACGTAACGCCGATTGGGCCGAGAAGGCTGTCCGGGAGGCAGCTAGTCTTTCCGCCAGTGCTGCGTTGCAAGCGAATGTCATCGATCTCATTGCGCGCGACCCGGTCGAACTGCTCAGGCAGGTCGATGGTCGCGTCGTGGAGCTTCCCGGTGGCGACAGACGGCATCTGGCGACAAAGGATGCGACGATCGAGACGATCGACTCCGGATGGATCGCGCAATTTCTGTCTGTGATCACCAACCCCAACGTCGCCTTCATTCTTCTGCTGGTTGGCATCTACGGTCTGATTTTTGAATTCATGTCTCCTGGCGCCGTCGCGCCCGGCGTGGTCGGTACGATCTGTCTGCTGCTGGGCCTCTATGCCTTCAACCTGCTGCCGATCAACTATGCCGGCCTTGGGCTGATGATGTTGGGGATCGTGCTTCTGATTATCGAGGCCTTCAACCCGACCGTGGTTCTTGGCCTCGGCGGAGCCATTGCCCTGGTCCTTGGTGGGTTGATGTTGTTCAGGATCGACGCGCCCGGATACCGGCTGTCATGGACGCTCGTCGGCATCGTGGCGGCGATGTTCATCGGACTGCTGCTCATTGTGCTCGGCTCGCTCCGGCGCGCCCGCAAAGCTCCGGCACGAATCGGCGCACAGGCCATGCGCGGCCTGCCCGCCGAAGTTCTCGACTGGAATGACATCGAAGGTCACGTCTTCACGCAGGGTGAGCGCTGGCGAGCCCGCGGCATGGAAACATTCAAGCCCGGAGAGACGGTCGAGATCGCCAGCATCACGGATCTGACGCTGATGGTGCGTCGCCCGCCGGCACTCAGCGCCGGTGAAGGAGGTGTGCGATGATGCTCGATTACATAGCCTATTCGCTGCTCGCGATCATCGTGATCGCCTTTCTCTCCTCCGCCATTCGCATCCTGCGGGAATACGAGCGCGGCATCGTCTTCACGCTCGGACGGTTCACCGGCGTGAAAGGTCCGGGGCTCATCATCCTTATTCCGTTCGTGCAGCAGATGGTGAAGGCCGATCTCAGGGTGATGGTGCAGGATGTGCCGCCGCAGGACGTCATTTCCCGCGATAATGTTTCCGTCAAGGTGAACGCCGTTCTCTATTTCCGCATCGTCGATCCGGAACGTGCGATCATCAAGGTCGGAAATTTCATGGCCGCAACCAGCCAGTTAGCGCAGACCACGCTGCGCTCGGTGCTCGGCAAGCATGAGCTAGATGAAATGCTCGCAGAGCGCGACAAACTCAATGCCGACATTCAGGAGATCCTCGATCAGCAGACTGACGCGTGGGGCATCAAGGTCACCAACATTGAGATCAAGGATATCGACCTCAATGAGAACATGGTGCGTGCCATCGCCAAGCAGGCCGAAGCGGAACGGCTGCGGCGGGCGAAAGTGATCAATGCGATAGGCGAGCAGCAAGCCGCTGAGAAGCTCGTCGAGGCCGGCCGGATCCTTGCTCAGGAGCCGCAGGCGATGCAGCTGCGCTATTTTGCGGCGTTGCACGACATTGCAGGCGAGCGGTCATCGACCGTGGTCTTTCCGTTGCCGATGGATCTGCTCAGCCATATGACGCCGCGGCCGGGCGGAGTACCGTGAATCTACTTCTTGTGCTTCAGCGCCAGCTTAAGTCTGACATGGCCCGAAAGCACCATGGCTTGCGCTGGCTTGCTCATCCCCCAATTTACCGTCAATGAGTATCCTCGGCGCGCTCGTCGACAGGCACATGTGACGGGTGTCGTGCGTCGCCGCGCCGGTTTTGCGGGCGCACATACATCGTCATCGCTTCCGGGAGCTCCGCCTTGACTTTCAGAGCGGCGACAAGCGCGTCCTCGGCGTCCACGACGACATGGCCCGCCTTGCCCTTCAGCTTGAATCCAACGGTAAATTGCATCTGCGCACCACCTCGTCTTCACTAATGTCTCGCCCGCCTACTTTCCGCCAGCGGGCGCCATCTCGGCCGTCGTTCCGGTCGACATATCATTTGACCGGCGCGTAGCACCTCGCGGACGCGTTTCCGATCCGCAATCAGTCCAGCGACTTTATGATCTCCCGGTAGGCCGTTTCGGGAAACGCTTTCAATGTATGCGTTCGAATGTTTCCCAGCATGCCCAGCTGCAAATTGAATCGCGCGGCGACGGCATCGTCCGGCGCTTCGTAAACCGCGACGATGTCATAGTCGCCCATGGTCAGAAAGAACGATTTGAACTCTCCGTCCATATCCTTGAGAGCTTTCTTCGCCAAATCGAGACGACGCGGCGAGTCCTTGACGTGTTGGATACCTTGATCAGTCCAGTTTGCAAGCATGATATATGTAGTCATGGAAGTCCTCCTTGCGCACGAGACCCCCGTTCATCTTCACGCCCCAGTCTTGAAGAAAATGATCCGACTCAACAACGTGTAGTCCGATTCAAACACCATGATCCCGACAAAAACCAACAACACCAACGGCGGGAGCAGGATGGCATAGGCCAAAGCCAGACGCTCCCACGCCATGTGCATGAAGACCGCAACAATCAAGCCTGCCTTCAATATCATGAACACCACGATGAGAGACCACCTCAGATATCCCTGCAGGTTAAAGTAGTCGACGAGGTAAGAGCATGTACTCAAGACAAACAGCCATCCCCAGACCACGAGATAAAGCTTGATCGGGTGCTGGTGTCCCTCGGCATGTGCTGCGGGAGTTGCATGAGGTGTTGCATGTAGCGTGACTTCAGCCATGTTTTTCCCTCACCAAAGATAGAAAAAGGCAAAGATAAACACCCATACCAAATCGACGAAATGCCAATACAGGCCGGTGATTTCGACGATCTCGTAGTTCCCCTTCCTGCTTGTGAAAAAGCCCCGACGTTCAGTCTCGAAATCTCCGCGCCAGACCTTTCGCGCAATGATGATCAGGAAAATCACGCCAATCGTTACGTGCGTTCCGTGGAATCCTGTAATCATGAAAAAGCATGAGCCGAATTGCTCTGCCCCCCACGGATTTTCCCAGGGCCTCACCCCCTCCATGATCAGCTTGGTCCATTCGAAAGCCTGCATTCCGACAAATGTCGCACCGAACGCGGCGGTCACCAGCATCAGAATCGCCGTTTTGCGGCGATCGTGGCGGTAGCCGAAATTGACGGCCATCGCCATGGTCCCGCTGCTGCTGATCAGCACGAAGGTCATGATGGCAATCAGAATGAGCGGGATGTGTTGTCCTGCAATCGTCAGAGCGAAGACTTCACTCGGGTTTGGCCAGGGCACCGTCGTGGACATGCGCGCCGTCATGTACGACAGCAGGAAGCAACCGAAGATAAAGGTATCGCTGAGGAGAAAGATCCACATCATGGCCTTTCCCCAGGATACATTCTTGAATGCCCGTTGATCCGAGGACCAGTCGGCGACAATACCTTGCCAGCCTGCGGTCGTCGTTCGGCGCTTTTCGATGTTTGTCAGCACAGTCTCTGTCATCGCATCGATGCCTTCCCTATGTCAGCAACTGGCGACAGATGGTAACGAAGTCATCCGCCCAGCCTGTCAGCAGAGCGAGCAGGATCAACCAGACCAAAAGCAGGAAATGCCAATACATCGTGCACAGTTCCACACTCAAACGCAGGCGCGGGATTTCAACACCACGCCATGCCTTGACGATGGTTCTGCCCAGAGCGACGAGACCGCCGAGCAAGTGCAGTCCATGGACTGCGGTGATCAGATAGAAGAAAGCGTTGGCAGGATTGGCCGCCAGAAAGTAGCCCCCCGTGTTGAGCTGCTGCCACACCAGCAACTGACCTATCAGGAAAACGACGGCGGAAAGGCCGCTTGCAAGCAGGCCGATCAGCACATTTTCGCTGTCGTCGCGATGTGCGGAAACCTGCGCCCATTGCAGTGCGCCGCTGCTCACGATCAGAACACCGGTGTTGAACCACAGCAACCCGGGCACGGGCAGCGACCGCCAGTCGATCAGTTGCATGCGCATGGAGTAAGCGCTGACGAAGAGCGCAAACAACGACCCGACGACCGCGAGAAACACACCCAAACCTATTTTCGCCGCCGGCAACGACATCGAACTTCCGCCGGGAAAATCGCCGACCGCCCCCTCCTCCAGCCAGGGCTTGGCCGCAAGCCGTTGCTGCGAGAGCCACCATCCCGCAATGGCCGCTATTCCAGCCATGAACAGGACGATGGCCGTCATGGATGCGCTCCCTTCGGCGTCGAACTGGCCGGCGGTTCATTCTGGGGGATGAAATCCCGTGCTGCGCCGGGCACGCTATAATCATAAGCCCAGCGATAGACGACCGGGAGTTCCTTGCCCCAGTTGCCATGTGCCGGCGGCGTCTGCGGCGTTTGCCACTCGAGCGTGGTCGCGTTCCACGGATTGCCGCCGGCGTCCTCGCCCTTGGACAGGCTCCGGATCATGTTGAACACAAATACGAGCTGGGCAAAGCCGACGATGAGCGCAGCGATACTCATGAATGCATTCAGGTCATGGGCCGACGCCGGGACGAATGCCGTCCCACCGATGTCGTGATAGCGGCGCGGCACACCCAGCAGCCCGAGATAATGCATGGGGAAGAAGATCGCGTAAGCTCCAAGGAACGTGACCCAGAAATGGAAGCGCCCCAGCGTCTCGTTCAGCATCCGTCCCGTCACTTTCGGATACCAGTGATAGATCGCACCAAACACGACCATGATCGGCGCAACCCCCATGACCATGTGAAAATGGGCGACCACGAACATGGTATCGGACAACGGAACGTCCACGACGACGTTGCCAAGGAACAGGCCAGTCAGACCGCCATTGACGAACGTGATAATGAATGCGAGCGCGAACAGCATCGGAACGGTGAGATGAATGTCGCCACGCCACAGGGTCAGGATCCAGTTGTATACCTTGATCGCCGTGGGGATCGCGATGATGAGGGTCGTTGTTGCGAAGAAAAATCCGAACTTCGGATTCATACCACTGACATACATGTGGTGCGCCCACACCACGAAGCTCATCGCTCCGATTCCAACAATCGCCCACACCATCATGCGATAACCGAAAATATTCTTTCGCGCATGAGTACTGATGAGGTCAGAGACAATGCCAAAAGCAGGTAACGCAACGATATAGACTTCGGGGTGGCCGAAAAACCAGAACAGGTGCTGGAACAGCAGCGGACTGCCACCGCCGTACTTCCCCAGCTGACCCATCTCCACGAGCGTTGGCATGAAGAAGCTGGTGCCAAGAAGCCGATCGAACAGCATCATCACCGAGGCGACGAACAAGGCTGGAAATGCGAGCAACGCCATCACGGTCGCTGTAAAAATGCCCCACACCGTCAAAGGCAGCCGCATCAGCGTCATTCCGCG
The DNA here is from genome assembly GCF_900108575.1 of Tardiphaga sp. OK245. NCBI lineage: Bacteria > Pseudomonadati > Pseudomonadota > Alphaproteobacteria > Hyphomicrobiales > Nitrobacteraceae > Tardiphaga > Tardiphaga sp. OK245. Next base: position 847,611 of record NZ_FNWZ01000004.1, read on the forward strand.
CGTGCGACCCTGCAGCACCGTCACGACGTAATTCAAGCCGCCCATGGTGAAGCCGATAATGAACAGGATCAGCGACACCAGCATCATGATGATGCCTGCTTCCTGTCCGGGGCTTCCGGAAAGAATGGCCTGCGGCGGATACAGCGTCCAGCCAGCGCCGGTCGGCCCACCCGGTACAAAGAAGGTCGCAACCAGCACCAGCACGGCAAGCAGATAGATCCAGTAGCTCAGCATGTTCGCATAGGGGAACACCATGTCGCGAGCACCGACCATCAGCGGGATGAGATAATTCCCGAAGCCTCCGAGAAACAGCGCCGTGAGAAGGTAGATCACCATGATCATGCCATGCATGGTGATGAACTGAAGATACTGGCTCGGATCGATAAACGAAAACGTTCCGGGGAATCCGAGCTGCAGCCGCATCAGCCACGACAGCACCAGCGCGACCATACCGATGGCCATTGCTGTCATCGCATACTGGACCGCAATGATCTTGGCATCTTGCGAGAAGACATATCGCGTCCACCAACTTCTTGGGTGATAGAGATCGACCTCACCCACTTCGGCCGGCGGAATTCCTGCGAGTACATCAGACGGGACATCAACCATTAAAATGTCCTCCCGGATTAATCCTCTGATCGTCGCTCATCGTAAGTGTTACAACGTGCAACGCCGCCGCGCCGGTCCTGCTATTTGCCGCGGGTCTTGTAAGTCGCCTTCGTGATGGGTCGGTGGCCGGATAACGCTGCGAATGTCTGCTGCTTCTCCAGCCATGCATGATATTCGCTCTCTTCCTGGACGATGACGTTGCTCCGCATTTGTGCATGCGCGATGCCGCACAATTCCGCGCAAAGAACCTCGAATGTTCCTGTGCGCGTGGGAGTGAACCAGAAGTATGTGACCGAGCCCGGCACCATATCCATCTTCGCCCGGAACTCAGGCACGTAGAAATCGTGCAGAACGTCGATTGAACGGAGCAATACCTTGACCGGCTTCCCGATCGGGAGATGCAAATCGTCGTTCTCAACCACAACGTCGTCCTGACCATTGGGATCGTTCGGATTCAAGCCCAGTGGATTCTCGGCACTGACGTTGCGGGCATCGACCGTCCCGAGCCGGCCGTCCTTTCCTGGCAGCCGGTAGCTCCAGCGCCATTGCTGGCCCATGACCTCGATCTCTGTTGCATCGGACGGCACCGTCACAAACTGATGCCAGACAACCAAACCGGGCGCCAACATCGCTCCGACACCGATCGCGGTCCCTATGGTGAGCCACCATTCGAGCCTTTTGTTTTCGGGCTCATAGGCCGCTTGTCTTCCTTCTTTGTGATGAAAACGGAAGATGCAATAGGCGATGAATGCGACGATCGCGAAGAAGACCGCTCCGGTGATCCAGAACGTCATGGTGATCGTGTCGTCGATGTAACTCCAGTTCGATGCGATCGGCGTCCACCACCATGGGCTAAGGAGGTGAAACAGCACCGAAGCGACTGCGACCAACAGCAGTATGAATGCTACAGCCATCCCTTGTTCATCCTTGCCTCTAGAGGCTGCGGACAAGACTTAGAAAAGGGCGCAGTTCACGTCTGCATCGATGGCTGATTTCGAGCTCGCCATCACAATGCTGGCCGCCTTGCCCTCTAACCGGTCGCAACATCGAATTCGAAAAATTGCGATCGCTGGTGTGATCGAACTACGGGCACTTGCCACTACAGGATGTTCCCCGGCAGGCTTGATTGTCAATAGACCGGCTTATTCCTCGCGACAGCACCATGATCGAACCGCTGAGCAATGGCACGCACAACGGATTCCTATATCGCACTGCAATGCACGACGCCGTGCGTCCGCATGACAGACAAAGTGATGCGTCAATTGCCATCAGCGACGCGGTGAAACGTAAACCTTACAAAGGAAGAATTCACCGAACAGTGCGTGCTATTCTTTCCGGATTGCGCTAAACTTGCTGCACAGGTTGCGACAGGTTTTGCTCGGCAAAGCTCTCTTCGTTGAACTTGGCCGTCTTCCAGAACCAGTCGCGATTTCTGCGCACGAAGGCGAATGCTCGTCATTTGAAAATGACCCGATCTCGCCGGTGCGAACGCATGGGAGATCGTGACCATGGCTACTCCGTATTCTGACAAGATCTCGCAGACAGCACCTGGCGCTTCCGATAGCGTTGCCGCGCCCGTCATTCGCAAGATCGGGTTGTCCGATCTGCATGACGCGTTGCGGCTGGGCTGGGAGGACTTCAAGGCGGTTCCGAGTCACGCCATTATTCTGTGCGTCATCTATCCTGTTCTCGGGCTTGTGCTGGCCAGAATGACCCTTGGCTATTCGGTGTTACCGCTGCTTTTCCCGCTAGCCGCCGGTTTTGCGTTGATTGGTCCTTTTGCAGCCCTCGGTCTCTATGAACTCAGCCGCCGCCGCGAACGCGGCGAAGAGGCGTCGGCATGGCATGCACTCGGCGTGCTGCGCTCGCCGTCCTTCGGGGCCATGCTTGGCCTCGGCACGCTCCTGCTCATTTTGTTCGTGGTCTGGGTGACCACAGCGAATGCGATTTACGTCTCCAAGTTCGGCAATGCCCCTGCGGCCAGCATTCCCGATTTCGCATCGCGCATCTTCACAACCACAGAGGGGCACCAACTGATCGTCCAGGGCTGCGGCGTCGGACTATTGTTCGCTATCATAGCCCTGTGCGTTAGCGTCGTGGCGTTTCCGCTGATGCTCGACCGACATGCGAGCGTGACAGACGCAGTTCAGACCTCGCTGCGGGTCGTGATGAAAAATCCTGTGACGATGGCGGCATGGGGTCTGATTGTGGCCGCGCTGCTGGTGGCCGGTTCGCTGCCGTTATTCGTCGGTCTCGCCGTTGTTCTGCCCCTACTCGGTCATGCCACCTGGCATCTTTATCGCAAGGTGCTGGAGCCGGACCCGAATCCTCGGCAGGACCCTCCCCGTCCACCGAAAGGGCGGCGCTATGCGGCCGATTTTCCGGTCTCTCTCTTCCCGTGGGGTCGCGATAAGCCGTAGGTCGAAACAAACGACCGGAGACGCACGTATCGGCTTCAGAATACGTCGAGCCACCCCGCGCGGATGAAATCCGCCCGAATGAGGGGCGATCGGCATATCCTGCCGGAAGCGGACTCCGCTCCCGGCAGGGTGTCCGCCCACGATCTATTAGGAGAACCCAAACAGCTTTGCTGGATTTGTGACCAGTATCTTTTCCAGCAAGGCATCGTCCGGCGCGTAGCGATAGAGCAATTCAAGCAGGTCGGCGTCGTTCGGCGGCTGGACAACCGATACAGGGTGCGGCCAGTCGCTTGCCCAGACGCAGCGATCGGGCGCGGCTTCGAGATAGGCTTGCGCGATGGGAACGACGTCGTCCCACGGCGGACCTTTCCTGGACGTCTTTTCGCCGAGCGAGAGCATCACCCAGAAATTGCCCTTCGACAGCAGATCGAGAACCGCACGCAAGTTCGGATCGTTCTTGCCGAGGGTTGGATCCGGGCGGCCCATGTGATCGATGAGGACCGGCACCTTGAGAGACGCGATCTTGTCGAGATTGGCGACGATGCCGTCCTTCTCCGGCTGGAATTTAGCGTACCAGCCGAGTTCGGAAATACGTGCGATCGCGCGCTCGTAGTCGCTGTCCGAAAGCACGGCGCCGAGCTCCTTGCGGAAGCTGAACCGCGCCCCGCCGACGCCGGCGTCATTCAGCTTGGCGAGATATGCATCGTCGCGTTCGGCGAAAACCAGCGCATTCGCGCAGGCCTTGTAGTTCGGCCCCATCGCCGCCAGCCCGTCCAGAACCACCGAATGATCGGCACCATATGTCGTCGTCTGCACGATGATGCCACGCTCGATACCAAGCGCCTTGTGTACCCGGAGCGCAGCCTCCCAAGTCGCCGTCGGCATCTGATAGGCCGCGCCGGGCCGGACGGGATAGCGTTCCACGGGACCAAGCACATGGAACTGACTGTCGATGCTCTTCGGCGGCGGCTTGCGGGATGGCGTGCGCGGGTTTGGATCAAATGGAAGATAGTCGGGCATCTGTCGCTCCTTTAATCGATCACCGCAGTGAAATCGCATTGCACCAGGGCGCCGCCCTCCATCTCCATGGAGAGCGCATGACGGGCTGGGCGCGAATGCTCGTCGGGAAACATCTTGAGCCACTCGACATTGACCGGCCCGCGATTGCTGCGATCCTTGAGCCAGACCGTCATCTTGATGATGTCGTCAGTACTGCCGCCGCCGGCTTCCACGATCGCCTTCATATGCGCGAACATGTTGGCGCACTGGCTTTCGAGATCGGGTGGCATCTCGCTCGTCTTGGGATCGCGGCCGAGGATGACGCCGGACATCAGCAGATTGTTGATGCGGCAGGCATTGGGAATCGGATTTGCGTGCTTAAACTCGCCGATATGAACGCTGCGGCGGCGCCTGGAAGATGTCATGGCTGCAGTCTCCGGATAACGGTCAGACGAATTGGCACGACACCGAGCCATACGGCCCGTAATCGGCATGTATCGTATCGCCGCGGCTGACCTCGATCGGACGCGTGAAGGATCCGGCGAGCACCACCTCGCCTGCAGCGAGATATTCGTCGTGCGGCGCGAGGCGATTGGCGAGCCACGCGATGCCGTTTGCCGGATGGTTCAGCACGCCGGCGGCGACGCCGGTCTCCTCGATCTGGCCATTCCGGAACAGCAGCGCGCTGACCCAGCGCAGATCGACATCCAGCGGACGGAATGGACGACCGCCGACCACAAGCGCGGCATTCGCTGCGTTGTCGGAGATCGTGTCCACCACCGTGCGGGGCTTCTTGGTTTGCGGATGCACGCGGTGCATGCGCGTTTCCAGGATTTCGAGCGCCGGAGTGACGTAGGCTGTCGCGTTCAGCACGTCGAAGATCGTACAATCCGGCCCGCGCAGATCGGTCTTGAGCACGAAGGCCAGTTCGACCTCGACGCGCGGCGCGAAGAACCGCTCATAAGGGATGGTGCCGGCATCCTGATAGAACATGTCGGCGAACAGCACGCCGTAATCCGGCTCGGAGATGCTGACCGCGTTCTGCATCGCCTTCGAGGTCAGGCCGATCTTGTGGCCTTTGATCACTCGCCCGCGTTCAAGCTGCAGCGCCGTCCAGGTCCGCTGGATCGCATAGGCATCCTCGATGGTGAGATCGGGATAGTCGGCGGTGAACATGGTGATGAGCGTCTTGGTCCGCTCCGCTTCGTCGAGGCGACGCGCCAGCGTATCGATGACCGTCTGATCAAGCACCGTTATTTCTCCTCTGCGACGACGTTGCGAAGAATGCCGATCTGCCTGGACTCGACCTCGACGACATCGCCTGGCTTGAGCCAACGCGGCGGCCTGAAGCGGGCGCCGGCGCCGGTCGGCGTTCCGGTCGCGATCATGTCGCCGGGCTTCAAGGTGGCGAATGTCGACAGATAGGAAATCAGATAGTCGAAGGTGAACATCAGCCGCTCGGTCGAGTCGTTCTGACGCTCCTCCCCGTTCACCCGCGTGACGATATCGTGCGTCCCCTGCGGATCGCATTCGTCGGCCGTGACGATCCACGGCCCGACGCTACCGGAACGATCGAAATTCTTGCCCTGGGTGACGTTGAACTTGCCGTGGTGCAGCCAGTCCCGCACCGAGCCTTCGTTGCAGAGAGTCATGCCGAAGATGTGCGACCACGCATTCTCTCGCGTAATGTGACGACCTTCCTTGCCGATGACGATCACGAGCTCGCCTTCGTAGTCGAGCTGCTCGGAGACCTTCGGCTTTTCGATCGGCTGATCGGAGCCGACCACCGACGACGGGTTGCGGACGAACAGGCTCGGATATTTCGGCAAATCCGAGCTGTCTTTGTATTCAGCATTGCGGTCCTTATAGTTGACCCCGATGCACCACAGCTTCTCCGGCGCCGGGATCGGCGGCAGCAAGACCAGATCCGACAATTGATGATCGGGCTTGCGGCCGGCGCTCACCTGTTTCGCCTTCGCCAGCCCGTTGCCGGCGATCAAGCTGCGCAGATCGGGAAACTCCGATCCAAGCAATGCACTGAGATCGATAACGCCGACATCGGCCACCACGCCGTAGCGGCTGTTTCCGCCGGTCGAATAGCTGCATAGTTTCATGAAGGCTCCTGAATAATTCACTGGATCGATTGCCGCCGGATGGCGGTACCGGACCGGCTGCTCGAGCTGCGCCCGCGGCATTCTTCCAATTACTTCGATGTCTGGAATACGGACTTCAACGTGAAGATCTCGCCTAGCCGCGCGTAACGCGGACCGGCAATGCGGGCGATCGGATCGAGACTCTCGGTCTCGATCTTGCCGTTGGCGAGCAGATCGTCCTTGATGTGAAATGCGACCACTTCGCCGACGATCAACCGGCTGCGGGTATCGCCGAATTCGAGGCATTGCCGAAATCGGCATTCCATCGCGATAGGTGCCGCCGTCAGCCGCGGCACCCCGATATGGTCGCTGGGGGTCGTCTCGAGACCGAGGACTTCGACCTCACTCACCTCCGGCGGATGTTCGGCGGAGCTTTCGTGAACCGCAGACATCAACGGCGAATCCGCGATGTGAATGACGTATTCTTCGCGATCCAGGATGTTGCGTGCCGTGTCTTTGTAGACGCCTGATTTGCGGCCGACGCTGATTGCCAGCATCGGCGGCTTGGGCGAGACGAAGGTGAAAGCACTGAACGGCGCAAGGTTGACGGTACCTGCCTGCGACAGGCTGGTCACCCATGCGATCGGTCGCGGGACGACGATGCCGGTGAGCAGACGATAGGCCTTTTCGGCGCCAAGTTCAGCGGGATCGATCTTCATTCGTCAATCCGCCTTTACATTGGCCTTGCGCACGACCGGAATCCACTTGGCGTCCTCACGATCGAGATAGGTTCTGAACTCACCCGGCGTCATCGGGAGCGCTTCGGCGCCAAGTTTTTCGAACTTGTCGACCACGCCTGGCTCCTTGAGAATCTCAGCCAGCGCTTTGTTCAATTTATCGGCGACCGGAGCGGGGGTGTTCGCCGGAGCAAACAGCCCCGTGAAGGTCTGGCCGTCAAAATCCGGATAGCCGAGCTCGGCGAAAGTGGGCACGTCCGGAAGCGTCTTCAGTCGATGTGGGCTCGTGACCGCCAAGGCGCGCAACATTCCACTCTTGATATATTGAAGGCTGACCGACAGTTGATCGAATGCGAACTGAACCTGGCCGCCGAGCAGGTCATTGGTCGCGGGCGCGTTGCCGCGATAATGCGCCGTCACCCAACGAATCTCGAGCTTGGACTGCATGAGTTCGCTGAGCAGGTGATTGGTGGTGCCCGGCCCCGGAGAGGCCATCGTCAGCTTGCCCGGATCGCGCTTCGCGAGTTCGAGCAAATCGGCGAACGACGTAGCCTTCACGGAAGGATGAACCTCGAGCACCAGCGGCGTCATCGAGATGCTCGAGATCGGCAGGAAGTCGCGCTTCCAGTTGTAGGCGTCGCGCTTGTTGATTTCGGGAGCGAAGAGAACCGGACCATTGGCGCCGACCATGAGCGTGTAGCCATCATTCGGCGCTTTCGCCAGCGCCTCCCCGGCGATCATGCCGCCAGCGCCCGACTTGTTTTCGATCACGAAGGGCTGGCCCAATTTCTCTTGCAGCCGATCCGCGACGATGCGCGCCGCGCTATCGACATTGCCGCCGGCCGGATAGGGCACGATCAGTTTGACAATGCGCGTGGGCCATTCCTGAGCCGTCGCCGCGCCATTAACCAGCGTCGCAACAATGGCTGCAGCGATCCATAGCGACCTCATCATTTCCTCCCGCCAGATGCGGCATTCACGCCGCAGACCGTATGTTCGACGCCGATTGGGACCAGCGCTCTTGCGGCGAACCATTGGTTCAGCCGCTTTACTTGTCGATGGCAATGTGCGGTTATTGTCCACATTATGGACAACGGATTGCCAACAACACTCGATCCGGAGCCGCGACAAGGCGCGCAGGCGATCCGGCGCGCGCTCTTCCTCCTTCGCGTGCTTGCAGCGGGCGGTGAGAGCGGATTGCCGTTGAATGAAGTCGTCCAAGCGACGCGTCTATCGCGCCCGACCGTACACCGGATCGTCCATGTCCTGATGGAGGAGGGGCTCGTCGAGCGCCACGAGCGCTCGGGTCGCTATGCAATCGGCACGCAGGTCCCTGAACTGGCACTCGCTCGCCCATCGCGCTCGCCATTGCTCGCCGCAGCGGACGACATTTTGCGCGAAACATCGCAACGGGTCGGCGACACACTGTTTCTAACGGTGCGCACCGGCAACGACACTTTATGCGTGGATAGGAGAATTGGCTCATATCCGATCCAGGTACTCTCGATCGCCGTCGGTGCGCGGCGGCCCCTCGGCGTCAGCAGCGCAGGCGTTGCCATCCTGGCCGCGTTACCGGCTCAAGAATCACGCCGGATCGCTATGACGAATGAGCCTCGATTTGCGGGATATCGGACCGATCGGCAGACTGTGTTGTCAGAGATCGCCGACGCCCGGCGCAGGGGCTATGGCGTGCGCGAAGTCGGGTTGGTCCAGGGCACGAAATCGATTTCGACCTGGATCAAGACAGCCGACGGCGACCCGGCGGCGGCCCTCACCATATCGACCGTCCGAACACGGCTCGGCCCGCGACGCGAGCAGGAAGTTGTCGAAACGCTTTTGAAGGCAGCTTACGAGGTCGAGCAGAAAATCCGATAAGCAAGCACGCGTCGCCCAATCCAAGGCAAAGGTCCGCTTGCGACATATGCAGCGATTGAGCAGCCAATCGACGGCTAGCTGTTCTAATCTGAACGGAGAAGTCTGGCGGTCCATTCGGGATAAAACTGCGCCCCCCCTCCCGTTGCCCGCGCAAAATGGCGCGCCATTCGGAGTATAACCACAAACTCATATATTGTTGAAATTGCTTGTGATTTTATAAGATGCCTCATGGCGCGAGGCTCGTCGCATCGATTCCGGCCTCAAGACACACCTCACAACTCCGCGCGCCACGACGGCTCCGGGGTGCTAACATAGTCAAGACCGCACGACCGAAGATTTCACCTGTGCGATTGAAACGCGGTCGGGAAACGATGGCGCACGAAGAGATGCACTCCAAAAACAACGGCCGACCGTAATTGCGGTGAGTTGGCTGGGACGTGGAGGACGCTATGGCGTGGCGTGACGACAAGGCCCGGGCAACTCTGATCCGCGACGCGGCGGGAAGCGTGCAGCCGGGCAAGGCTCCCCGAACCTTTGCCGAGCTTATGTTCGGCTACACCAATGCCGAGGACCTCGCCAGTTACGATGCCTCCTCGCTTGCCTTCCTGGCGGAGCAAGCCTGGGAGCATATACAGCGACGCACGGCGGGTCGTGCCGATATCCGCGTCGTCAATCCGATGATGCCGGACGGGCGCGAGATGTCCGTGCTCGAAATTCTCAACGACGATATGCCTTTCCTGTTCGATTCCATCATGGCGGAGCTCGCCGAGCAGGGCATCGAAGTCACCCTCGTCGCTCACCCCATCATCGCGGTGGAGCGCGATGACCAAGGCAAGCTCCTGCACTTCCACGGTGAAGCGCTGCCGGAAGGGGCAAAGGGCGCGCGCGAGAGCCTGATTCACCTCCACATCACCCGCCTCGACGCCGACGCTGACCGCGAGAGGCTGATTGACGGCCTCACCAGGACGTTAAGCGACGTGCGCGCCAGCGTCGCGGACTGGCGCGTCATGCGCGACCGCGTCGAGAACGCGATCAAGACTTTCTCTTCCAATCCACCGCCGCTGCCGATCGACGAGGTCGCCGAGGCCAACCAGTTCCTGCAATGGCTGTGCGCGGACAATTTCACCTTTCTCGGCGTGCGCGAGTATCGCTTCTCGCCCGACAGCGATGCGTCGGACGACATCACGACCGCTGAGGGCCTCGGCATCCTCCGTGACCCCGATGTAAAGGTCCTGCGCCGCGGCAACGAAATGGTGGTGATGACGTCGGAAATTCGCGAGTTCATGCGCGAGCCGACCCTACTCATCGTCATCAAGGCCAATGTGAGTAGCCGCGTTCATCGCCGCATCCGGATGGATTATATCGGCATCAAGCTCTATGCGCCCGACGGCCGGCTCGAGGGTGAACTACGAGTCGTCGGCCTGTTCACCTCAGGCGCCTATACCCGCTCGGCACGACAGATCCCCTATGTTCGCCACAAGATATCGCGGGTGCTCCAGCGCGCCGGCTTCGATCCGAACAGCCATTCGGGCAAGGCGCTAATGCACATCCTCGAGGAATATCCGCGAGACGAACTATTCCAGGTCGACGTCGACACCCTCTTCAATTTCGTCATGGAGATCCTGATCCTCTATGAGCGCCCCCGCGTCCGGGCGCTCGCTCGGGTCGACAAGTTCGATCGCTTCGTCTCCATCCTCGTCTTCATTCCGCGCGACAAATACGACACTGATGTGCGCATGCGCGTCGGCGCCTTCCTGTCGCAGATCTACAAAGGGATGCAGGCCGCCTCCTACGTGTCTTTCCCCGAAGGAGCATTGACGCGCGTTCACTACATCATCGGACGCTATGAAGGTAAGACTCCTGCCGTCGAGCGCGCCACGCTGGAAGCCGGGATCAGCGCCATTGCCGCGACCTGGGCCGACAAGCTGAAGGCCGCGCTGACTGCGTCTACCGATGGCATGCGGGCCCGCATGCTCGCCAATCGCTATGCCCAGGCCTTTACCGGCGGCTATACCGAGGTTTCCACGGCGGAACAGGCGATAGCCGATATCGCCACCATCGAAAGGCTCACGCCAACCCGCCCGGTGACGATTTCGGTTCATCGCTTCGAGGGCGAGGACGATCCCAAACGCTTCGGCCTGAAGGTGTTCTCGGATGCCGCGCCGCTGTCGCTGTCCTATCGCGTGCCGGTGATCGAAAATCACGGCCTGCGCGTGGTCGATGAACGTACCTATCAGATCGTGCCCGGTGCCAGGCCTGAGCCGGTGTGGCTGCACGACATGACGATCGAGACCAGCGACGGCCAGCCGATCGAGATCAACCGGGAATTCAGCCATCGGCTCGAAGCCTCGATCATGGCGGTGGTCGGTGATCGAGCCGAATCCGACGGATATAACGGGCTGATCCTGCGTACGGCCCTGGGCTGGCGCGAAGTCTCAACCATCCGGGCGCTGTCCCGCTATTTGCACCAGATCCGCGCGCCGTTCAGCCAGGATTATATGTGGGAGACTCTGCGCAAGAACGCAGCGATCACCGCCAACCTCGTCGCGCTATTCCAGGCCCGCCTCGATCCACGCCTCACCCTTACTGATGCCGAGCGCTCGGCCCGGGAGACCGCCCTCCTTGCCGATATCGAGGAGCAGCTCAAATCCGTCGCATCGCTCGACGAAGACCGCATCCTCCGCCGTTTCACCAATCTGGTGCAGTCCACCATCCGCACCAATTTGTGGCAGGTCGGCGAGGACGGACATCCGCGTCCGGTGATCTCATTCAAGTTCGACGCGCGCGGAATCGAGGACCTGCCGGCTCCACGACCGCTCTACGAGATTTTCGTCTATTCTCCCCGCGTCGAAGGCATTCACCTGCGCTTCGGCAAGGTTGCGCGCGGCGGACTGCGGTGGTCCGATCGGCCGCAGGATTTCCGCACCGAGATTCTCGGCCTGGTCAAAGCCCAGCAGGTCAAGAACGCCGTGATCGTGCCCGTCGGCGCCAAAGGCGGCTTCGTGCCGAAGCGCCTGCCGCCGCCCTCCAGCCGCGATGCGTGGCTCGCGGAAGGCACCGAAGCCTATCGCATCTTCGTTCGCTCGCTGCTCGAACTCACCGACAATCTCGACGGCGACGACCTCCTCCCGCCCGACTCGACCTTGCGGCATGATGGCGACGATCCTTATCTGGTCGTCGCCGCCGACAAGGGCACCGCCACCTTCTCCGACATCGCCAACGCGATTTCGGCCGAGAAGAACCATTGGCTCGGCGATGCCTTCGCCTCCGGCGGCAGCCAGGGCTACGACCACAAGAAGATGGGGATTACGGCGCGAGGCGCCTGGGAGGCGGTCAAACGCCACTTCCGCGAGCTCGGCACCGACATTCAGACCATGCCTTTCACTGTAGTTGGCGTCGGCGACATGTCCGGCGACGTCTTCGGCAATGGCATGCTGCTCTCGCCCGCGACGAAATTGGTTGCGGCGTTCGATCACCGCGACATCTTCATCGATCCCTCTCCCGATCCGGCGATCAGCTACGCCGAACGCAAGCGCATGTTCGACATGCCGCGATCGAGCTGGCAGGACTACAACAAATCGCTGATCTCGCAAGGCGGCGGCGTGTTCTCGCGCTCCCTCAAGGGGATTCCGCTCGCACCGGAAGTGCGCACCTTGCTCGATCTCGACAAGCCGCAGGCGACGCCCTTCGAGGTGATGACGGCGATCCTGAAGACGCGCGCAGACCTGCTGTGGTTTGGCGGCATCGGCACCTATATCCGGGCGTCGGTGGAGAGCGACGATCAGGCCGGCGACCGCGCCAATGATCCGATCCGCATCACCGGGACCGACGTTCGCGCCAGGGTGATCGGTGAAGGCGCCAATCTCGGCGTCACTCAGCGCGGCCGCATCGAAGCGGCGCAGACGGGCGTCAAGCTCAACACCGACGCGATCGACAACTCGGCCGGCGTGAATACGTCCGACGTCGAGGTCAATATCAAGATCGCATTGGCCCGCCCCGAGCGCGAGGGACGCCTCAGCCCGGCTGACCGTAACACCCTGCTCGCCGCGATGACCGACGACGTTGGCGCGCTGGTCCTGCGCAACAACTATCTGCAGACGCTCGCGCTCTCGCTCGCCGAACGCAAGGGCGTGGCCGAGACCGGCTTCCTCACTCGCCTGATGCAGTCGCTCGAGCAGCGCCGCTTGCTCAGCCGCGCAGTCGAATTCCTGCCCGACGACGCCGCGATCACCGAGCGCACACGACGCGGGCAGTCCCTGACGCGGCCTGAACTTGCCGTGTTGCTCGCCTACGCCAAACTGACGCTCTACGACGACCTGCTCGGCACCAGCGTGCCGGACGATCCTTATCTCGCCCGCGAGCTCTCCGGGTATTTTCCGGGCCAGGTTCAGGACAGGTTCCCGACAGCGGTAGAGTTCCATCGCCTCCGACGCGAAATCATCGCGACCAGCCTCGTCAATACGGTCATCAACCGCGGCGGCCCGGCGTGTATCGTGCGCCTGATCGACGAAACCGATGCCGATATCCCCACCATCGTCATGGCCTATGTGGCGGTGGATGAATCCTACGGGCTCAAGTGGCTAAATGATGCGATCGATACGCTCGACGCCTGCATCGAAGGGCAGTTGCAATTGTCCCTCTATGAGGCGGTCCAGGACCTTCTGCTTTCCCGCATGGTCTGGTACGTGCGCAATATTGATTTCAAGGATGGCCTCGAGGCGGTGATCGCACGTTTCGGCCCGGGTATCCGCGAGATCAGCGCCTCTCTCGACAACACCCTGCCACCGGACTTGCAGGCCGCGCGCGGCAAGCGCCGGCAGGAGCTGACCGATGCCGGCGTCCCGTCCGGCCTCGCCGGCGAACTGGCCGATCTCGACACCCTGGTCTCGGCGCCGGACATCGTGACGGTCGCCGAGCGCACCGGCCGCAGCATCGGCGATGCCACCGCGACGTTCTTTGCCGCCGAGGCCAATTTCCGTCTCGACCGCATCATCGCTGCCGCGCGCAGCGTGCCCGCCAGCGATCGTTTCGAACGCCTCGCCATCGACCGCGCCGTCGACCTGATCGCGGCTGCCGAAAGAGGCCTCGCTGCGGATATGTTGGCAACCGGCCAATCCGGCCAGCAGGCTGCGGAGACCTGGCTTGCAGCTCATCCCGAGGCGACGCGCATCCGCCGCGCAGTCGAGGAGATTGCTGCTGGCGGCCTGACGCTCGCCAAGCTGATGGTGGCGGCAAACCTGCTGGGGGACTTGGTCAAAGGCTGAGGCGTGCGGGGCAGCGATATGAAACTCTAAAGAGCAATGCTAGCGCAGGTTGTTAGCCAGCGAATGGAGGACCCCAATGATCGACGCTACTTGCCATACCGCTGATAGTGTCCGCTGCATCGAGTTCGATGCCACACCCTGGTTCAGCGAGGCTAACGCTCCGAGCACTATCGATTTGGCCGAACGCGGATGGGCCAGCACAGCGATTGCAGATTCCCTCGAGAGCCGACGAGGATACGAACGCTTGCACGACCTCGTTGAGTATGCAGCGAAGCGACTGCAACCGGAATCCCTGGAGGACCCCACCTGGGAAACCTTCGAGTGCGTCGTTGATGGACCCGAGGCCGTAGCCTGGCTCGCGAAAAACCGGCCCGACGTTGTGGCAAGTATCCCGTAAGCTACGAGAAGCGCAGCAATGGCGACGATGATTGGCGCATCACAATGAAGCGGAAATGGCGCGCCCGAAAGGATTCGAACCTCTGACCCCGTGATTCGTAGTCACGTGCTCTATCCAGCTGAGCTACGGGCGCGTGCCGCGATGTGGGGCCAAAGCCGCCAGCACCGGATGCGTTTCGGAAACGATGTTTGCGAAAGCGGGCCATAGCTACCGGGTCGAGCCCGGCTTGGCAAGCGCCCTGAGCCGCTTATTTCACTCCCGTGACATACCCGGAAAAGACGGCTCAGGCCCGCGCGCGTTCGTTACGGATGCTGTGCAGTTCCACCGGCCGGTCGGGAAGGCTGATCCGGAAGGTGGCGCCCAAAGTGCCTTCCACAAGGTGAATATCACCGTCATGAGCGCGGACCAGTTCGGCCGCGATCGCGAGGCCCAGCCCACTACCACCGGGGCGGGACGAGCCCTGAAATGCCTCGAACAGGTGGTCGCGCGCCCGCTGCGGAACGCCGGGGCCGGTGTCAGACACTTCGAGAATCGTGACAGCGCCCTCGCGGCGACCAGTAATGCGAATCTGCTGCGGGGCGACGTCGCTCTGCGGCTGCCCCTCCAGCGCCTGGGCCGCATTGCGGACCAGATTGAGCAAAATGCGAAACAACTGGTCGGGATCGGCGTCAATCATCAGCCCGCGCTCGATGGCGTTGACCCAGCCGATCGACACGTCGGTCGCAAGCCCGGCCGATTCGCGGACTTCGTTGACCACCGGCTCAACGAGAATCATCTTGCGATCGGGGGCAGCTTCCTGCGCGCGGCCATAAGAGAGTGTCGACTGGCAGAAGGCGATGGCGCGCTCCAGCGAGCGCATCAGCTTCGGCGCGAAGCGCTGCACGCGCGGATCTGGCACGCTGGCGAGCTGATCCGACAGCAATTGTGACGACGCAAGCAGGTTGCGCAGGTCATGATTGATCTTCGAGACCGCGAGGCCGAGCGCAGCGAGACGACTCTTCTGATGCAGCATCGAAACGAGATCGCGCTGCATGTCGGACAATTCGCGCTCCGCCACGCCGATTTCGTCGGCGCGCTGGCTCGGCACGATGATCCGCGCCGAGCTCTCGGGGTTTTCATGGAAAGCGACGAGATTGGCCGTCAAATTCCGCATCGGCCGCACGAACAGATAATGCAGCGCCAGATAGACCAGCCCGGCAGAGAGAATCGCCAGTCCGAGCGACACCCACAATAGATTGCTGGAGAAACGATACATCGCCTGCCGCAGCGGCAATTCATCGACCACTACTTCAATGAATTGCGCCCCGCCGGGCGCCGGCCCGATGATGCGCATCGTCTGATCGCCAGTTTCCAGCATGACCTCGAACGCATCGACAATCGCGGACCACACCGTCATCGACCGCATATCGATGTCATGGTCGATCTGCGACGGAAGATCCGCGCTGGCGAGCAAACGGCGCTGCTGGCCCATCTTGATGGCCACCGCACGGGCGCCGATGCTGCTCAGGATTTGTCGCGACAGCGATTCCGGGACCATGCCGAGCGGCGCGGCATCCAGCACCAGTGCTGCCGTATTGGCCGCGGCCAGCCTGTCGTTCAGCCTGTTGATCCGGAAATTGGCGATCGAGGGCACATAAATGAGAATTTCGGCAATCAGCACCAGCGGAATGGTGAGCAGCAACAGCTTGCCCGACAGCCCCAGCCGTCGCATGGGGCCGAGCCTGAACGCGGGCTCGATGGGCTTTTCGCCGGCCGAAGACACAATATTGGCCTCTGATCTTACGGTCTGACGCTGAACTATCGAGAGATACGGGTCCAACGACGATTTGTTACGATGATGTTTGCGACCAGTTCTTAAATTTGTCCGCTCAGCGAACACGCTTAAGCCATAGAGCAATTTCACAACCGCCAACAACCTGAAAACACCGGGAAATTGGGATTAATCCCGTAGTTCCAAGAATTTGGCGGATCAGAACACCGCTACAGGGCAACATTGACGAAAACAGGACGCTCCCGTATAAGCCCGCCAACTGTCCGCGATGACCCGGTTTTGGATCGGGTGCGGCTCGTCTTTGGGCCGGAAATGGCTCGTTGAGCCAACATCTTAGGACTTACCTCAAATTACTCGGCGAATTGCCCGGTCAGCGGAGAACGACCCGTGAAGCGGACTTATCAACCCAGCAAATTGGTGCGCAAGCGCCGTCACGGCTTCCGCGCTCGCTTGGCGACCGTTGGCGGCCGCAAGGTTCTGGCTGCGCGCCGCGCACGTGGTCGCAAGCGCCTCAGCGCCTGATCGGATCTCTTCCGAGAGTTCATCATGGACCGGTTACGGCAGCGGGCGGACTTTCTCGCCGCTGCCAATGGGCCGCGGGTGAACAGCCCTGCCTTTGTGATGCAAACCCGGCGACGTGACGACGACGGCCCGATCAGGGTCGGCTTTACCGTGACCAAAAAAAACGGAACCGCCACCGAGCGGAACCGTATCCGGCGCAGGCTTCGCGAACTGGTGAAGCGCGTCGATGTCTTATCCATGCGACCCCACAGCGATTATGTGCTAGTCGGCCGTCGTGTCGCGCTCCAACGCGATTTCACGATGATGCTCGACGACCTCCGCTCGGCGCTGCACCGCCTCGATCGGCAATCTTCTAAGACGCAATCTTCTAAAACCAGCGTGACCTGACGCTTTCAGCCTGCGACAAGCGCGCAGCCGGAAGCGAGAGCCGCACCCGCATTTGAATGACGAGACCTGAACGATGACCGACAATCGCAACACCATCATTGCCGTCATTCTGTCCGGCCTGGTGCTGATCGGCTGGCAATATTTCTACAACATCCCGCAGATGGAGAAGCAGCGCGCACAGACCGCGACGCAGACCCAGCTCGCCAACCCGACCGCACAGCCAAACGCCACGCCCGGCAGCACGACGCCGACCGCGAATTCCACCGCCGCAGGCGGCGCACCCACGAATGTGGCGCCGGCCAATGCTCCGATCGTCAGCCGCGACAGCGCCATTGCAGCGTCGCAGCGCGTCAAGATCGACACGCCGCGCATCTCCGGCAGCATCGCGCTGAAGGGTGCGCGCCTCGACGATATCTCGCTGACCAAGTTCCGCGACACCGTGGATCCGAAGTCGCCGGCGATCGTGCTGTTCTCTCCCTCCGGCACTGCCGCGCCTTATTATGCCGAGTTCGGCTGGGTCGCCGCCGCCGGTGCAAACACCAAGATTCCAGACCAGAACACCCAGTGGCAGCAGGAAGGCTCCAACGCCCTGACGCCGACCACGCCTGTCGTGCTCAAGTACAACAACGGCGACGGCCTGACTTTCACCCGCACCATCTCGATCGACGACCGCTACCTGTTCTCGGTCAAGGATGACGTCAGCAATATCGGCAACGCGCCGGTGACGCTGTATCCGTTCGCGCTGATCTCGCGCCACGGCACGCCGCATGTCGAAGGCTATTACATCCTGCATGAAGGTCTCGTCGGCTATCTCGGCGACCAGGGTCTGCAGGAATACGGTTACAAGAAGATCGACGAAGCCAAGGCGGTGAATTTCAAGGTCACCAATGCCTGGCTCGGCATCACCGATAAATACTGGGCTTCGGCACTTCTGCCCGACACCAATGCGCAGCTGCAGGCCCGTTTCTCGTCGAACCTGACCGGCACCCAGCGGACCTACCAGACCGATTATCTGCAGGACGCGCAGACCATCGCCATCGGCGGCACCGGCACGGCCAATGCCCGCCTGTTCGCCGGCGCCAAGGAAGCGGCCACTGTCGGCATCAACTTCCCGCTGGCGGTCGGCCTCGGCGGCTACAATCAGGCGCTCGGCCTCAACCACTTCGACCTTCTGATCGACTGGGGCTGGTTCTACTTCATCACCAAGCCGATGTTCCTGGCGCTCGACTGGTTCTTCCACCTGTTCGGCAATTTCGGCATCGCCATTCTGCTCGTCACCGTGCTGGTGAAGATCATCTTCTTCCCGCTGGCCTCGAAGTCCTACGCCTCGATGGCGAAGATGAAGGCCGTGCAGCCGCAGCTGGCGGCACTCAAGGAGCGCTTCCCTGACGACAAGATGAAGCAGCAGCAGGAGATGATGGAGATCTACAAGAAGGAGAAGATCAACCCGATCGCCGGTTGTCTTCCCGTCATGTTGCAGATCCCGGTGTTCTTCTCGCTCTACAAGGTTCTGTTCGTCACCATCGAAATGCGCCACGCGCCGTTCTTTGGCTGGATCAAGGATCTGTCGGCGCATGATCCGACCAATCTCTTCAACCTGTTCGGCCTCATCCCCTTCGATCCGACGACGATTCCGGTGTTCGGTCACTACCTCGCGCTCGGCATCTGGCCGATCATCATGGGCATCACGATGTGGTTCCAGATGAAGCTGAATCCGACACCGCCGGATCCGACGCAGAAGATGATCTTCGACTGGATGCCGCTGATCTTCACCTTCATGCTGGCCGGCTTCCCGGCAGGCCTCGTGATCTACTGGGCATGGAACAACACCCTCTCGGTGCTGCAGCAGGCCTACATCATGAATCGCAACGGCGTGAAGGTCGAACTGTTCGACAACGTGAAGTCGACCTTCGCGAAGAAGCCGGCTGAAAAGAAGACGTAACCCTTGGAGCCCTCATCCTGAGGAGCGGCCACTTGGCCGCGTCTCGAAGGGCGAGGGCGGGGCGCTCATGGTTCGAGACGGCGCTTGCGCGCCTCCTCACCATGAGGGCCGGAGCAGCACAGAAAGCCACTTCGCATGACCACTGACACCGATGCGAAGCTGATCGAACAGGGCCGCCTGCTTTTTGCAGGCGAATGGACGTTCATCTGGGCCTCGCCCTCGATCGAGACGCTGCCGCCGATGGCAGGAATGGAAGTGGCCTTTGCCGGGCGCTCCAATGTCGGCAAATCCAGCCTGATCAACTCCCTGACCGGGCGCAACGCGCTGGCGCGGACCTCGCATACGCCGGGCCGCACCCAGGAGCTGATCTTCTTCGAAGGTCCCGATGGCTCCGACTTCCGGCTCGTCGATATGCCCGGCTATGGCTATGCGTCGGCGCCCAAGGTCAAGATCGCGTCCTGGACCAAGCTGATCTACAATTTCCTCCAGGGCCGGGCGAGCCTCGCGCGCGTCTACGTCCTGATCGACTCCCGGCATGGCCTGAAGGATGTCGACCTCGACGTGCTCAAGTCCCTCGATCGTTCGGCGGTCAGCTACCAGATCGTGCTGACCAAGGCTGATCAGGTGAAGAAGAGCGAACTCGAAAAGACCCTTGAAGAGGTCCGCACCGAGTTGCGGACTCATCCGGCAGCCTTTCCGGACGTGCTGGTTACATCGTCGCGCACCGGTGACGGCATGGCCGAATTGCGGGCTGCAATGGTCCGCCTGTTGAACGAGCGCAACTGATGACCCGCTTTAGCCTGTTTCGCATTCTTGTCATCCTGGCTGGCGTGATGGGCGCGGACGGCGTCATTCTGGCTGCCGCTTCGGCGCATCAGCCGGACGCGACGCGGCTGGCCTCGGCCTCCTCGATGCTGCTGTTTCATGCCGCCGCCATTCTCGGCGCCGTCGCTTTGATCGAGCGCGGCATCGCCCATCTGCAGATCGGCCTGACGGCCGCCTTCGGCTTCGTCATCGCTGCCGCGATTTTCGCCGGCGACCTGACCCTGCGCCAATATGTCGGTCACGGCTTGTTCACAATGGCCGCGCCGACCGGCGGCACCCTGCTGATCCTGAGCTGGCTGGCGCTGGCGGTATCCGCAGCTTGGCCGCGCCCCACCTGACGCCGGGCCACTGGACAGAGCAGCGATGCTTTGCGCGGCGGCAATCAATCGGCTAGAACGCGCCGCAGATTGCTCACCGTGAGATCCGCTTCATGACCGACGCGCCCATCATCAGTGCTCTCGACCAGGCCCGCATCCTGTCGGAGGCGTTGCCCCACATGCAGCAATATGACGAAGAGACGATCGTCATCAAATATGGCGGGCACGCCATGGGCGCCGAGGATACGGCCCGCGCATTTGCCCGCGATATCGTCCTCTTGGAACAGACCGCCATCAATCCGGTGGTCGTGCATGGCGGCGGCCCGCAGATCGCGCAGATGCTGCAGCGTCTCGGCATCAAATCGGAATTCGCCGCCGGATTGCGCATCACCGATGCAGCGACCATCGAGATCGTTGAGATGGTGCTGGCCGGCTCGATCAACAAGCAGATCGTCAGCTACATCAACGAAGCCGGCGGCAAGGCCGTCGGCCTATGCGGCAAGGACGGCAACATGGTCACCGCGTCGAAGGCGACGCGCACCATGGTCGATCCCGATTCTAACATCGAGAAGGTGGTCGATCTCGGCTTTGTCGGCGAGCCGGAAAAGGTCGATCTCACGCTGCTCAACCAGCTGATCGGCTATGAGCTGATCCCGGTGCTGGCGCCGCTCGCAGCAAGCAAGGACGGCAAGACCTTCAACGTCAATGCCGACACCTTTGCCGGCGCCGTCGCCGGTGCGCTGAAGGCCAAGCGCCTGCTTCTGCTCACCGACGTGCCGGGCGTGCTCGACAAGTCGAAGAAGCTGATCCCGGAATTGTCGATCAAGGATGCCCGCAAGCTGATCGCTGACGGCACGATTTCCGGCGGCATGATCCCGAAGGTCGAGACCTGCATCTATTCGCTCGAACAGGGTGTCGAAGGCGTCGTCATTATCGATGGCAAGACTCCCCATGCCGTGCTGCTCGAACTCTTCACCAATCAGGGCACGGGCACGCTGATCCACAAGTGATGGACAGGGCAGACACACACTCTGCCCTGACTCCGCCCTTCATCCTGAGGAGCGCGCGAAGCGTGCGTCTCGAAGGATGGCCGCGGACTCTTCGCCAAGTCTGCTCATGGTTCGAGACGGCGCGGAAGACGCGCCTCCTCACCATGAGGGACGGGGTATTGGGCGGCTTCGCAGCTCTCCTCTTTCTCGTGGCCCTCACCTCCCCCGCCCGCGCCGATCTCAAACTCTGCAACCGCATGAGCTATGTCGTCGAAGCCGCCATCGGTATCGACGACAAGAGCGCCACCGCGACGCGCGGCTGGTTTCGCATCGATCCCGCGCAGTGCCGCGTCGTCGTACAGGGAACGCTGACGGCCGACCGTATCCTGCTGCATGCCCGCGCGCTCAGCATCTACGGCGCCTCGCCCGTGGCGCAGAACGGCACCGACAACCTGTGCATCGCGCCGGATAACTTCGTGATCGCCGCTGCCCGGCAATGCCGCGCCGGGCAGTCACAGGTGCCGTTCACGATGATCAAGCCGACGCAGACCGACGACGGCAACATGGTCGCCTATCTCGCCGAAGACAGCGAATATGACGACGAACAGGCCAAGCTCGCCGCGATCCAGCGCCTGCTGGTGATCGCGGGCTATGACGCCGCACCGATCGATGGCGTGGACGGGCCGAAGACCCAGAGCGCGCTCTCGTCCTTCCTCAAGAGCCGTAGTCTTGCTGCCGATGTGGTTTCAACGCCGAATTTCTTCGAGACAATGATCGCCGCCGTGCAGGCGCCCTCCGCAACAGGCCTGACCTGGTGCAACGACACGTCCTACAAGGTCATGGCCTCGGTCGCGACCGATGACGGCAAGGGCGTTGTCAGCCGCGGCTGGTATCGCATCGAACCAGGCAAATGCCTGCGACCGGATATTGTCGGCCAACCCCGCCAGATCCTCAGTTTCGCCGAGGCCGTCGACGACAATGGCCGCGCCATTAAGCTCAACGACAAGCCGCTGAACTGGGGCGGCGTTCGCATGCTGTGCACGCGCGAGAGCAAATTCGAGATCCGCGAACACAACGACTGCAATACCCGCGGCCTCACCAGCGCCGGCTTCGCCATCGTCGATATGTCCGGCGGCGGCAGGACGCTGCGCTTTGGGACACCGTGACGACCGGACAACAGAGACAATCAATGACCCTGCCGACCAAATCGCCGCGCGCCTTCAACCATGTCGAGACATGGGTGTTCGATCTCGACAACACGCTGTATCCGCACCACGTGAACCTGTGGCAGCAGGTCGATGGCAAGATCCGCGACTTCGTCGCGAATTTTCTCAAGATTTCGCCCGACGAGGCCTTCAAGGTTCAGAAGGATTATTACAAGCGCTACGGCACCACCATGCGCGGCATGATGACCGAGCACGGTGTGCGCGCCGACGACTTTCTGGCTTTCGTCCACGAGATCGATCATTCGCCGCTCGAGCCCAATCCGGTGATGGGCGCCGCGATCGCACAACTGCCAGGCCGCAAGCTGATCCTGACTAACGGCTCGGTCGCCCATGCCGGCGCCGTGCTGGAGCGCCTCGGTTTCGCCGACCAGTTCGAAGCGATCTTCGACATCATCGCCGCCGATCTTGAACCGAAGCCCGCGCAGCAGACCTATGACAAGTTCCTCCGCCTGCACGGCGTCGATCCCTCCAAGGCCGCCATGTTCGAGGACCTGTCCCGCAACCTCGTGGTGCCGCACAAACTGGGCATGACGACCGTGCTGATCGTGCCCGACGGCGCCAAGGAAGTCGTGCGTGAGGACTGGGAGCTGGAAGGCCGCGACGACGACCATGTCGACCACGTCACCGACGATCTGACGGGGTTCCTGGCAGCGCTGAACAAAGCGCGCTGATCTCGAACAGCGGCACATCCCCTCACCTGTCATCGCCCGGCCTGGCGCGCACTTGCGCGCGTGGACCGGGCGATCCAGTAGGCACCAGCAGAAGTGATGAAGCCGTCCCGCCGCCGTATACTGGATCACCCGCTTTCGCGGGTGATGACAGGCTGAGTTTGACGCGGACGGCCCTCTTCCCGACCTTGACTCTCCCCGGCCGAATCCCGACAAAAGCTCCAAGAAATCACCTTTTACCCACGATCTGCCCAAGGAAACCGCGATGTCGCTGACCGCCCTCGAATCCACCATCAATGCCGCCTTCGACGCGCGCGATAACGTCAACGCTGCGACCAAGGGTGAAGTCCGCGACGCTGTCGATCAGGCGCTGAACCTGCTCGACAAGGGCGAGGCCCGCGTCGCCGTGCGTGCAGACGACGGCAAGTGGACCGTGAACCAGTGGCTGAAGAAGGCCGTGCTGCTGTCGTTCCGCCTCAATGACATGGCGCAGATCTCTGGTGGTCCCGGCGGCGCGGCCTGGTGGGACAAGGTGCCCTCGAAGTTCGAGGGATGGGGCGACAACAGCTTCCGCGACGCCGGCTTCCGCTCTGTACCGGGCGCTATCGTGCGCAAGTCGGCCTTCATCGCCAAGAACGTCGTGCTGATGCCGTCTTTCGTCAATCTCGGCGCCTATGTCGACGAGAGCTCCATGGTCGACACCTGGTCGACGGTCGGCTCCTGCGCCCAGATCGGCAAGCGCGTGCACATTTCCGGCGGCGTCGGCATCGGCGGCGTGCTGGAGCCGCTACAGGCCGGCCCGGTCATCATCGAGGACGACTGTTTCATCGGCGCCCGCTCGGAAGTCGCTGAAGGCGTGATCGTGCGCAAGGGTGCGGTGCTGGCCATGGGCGTGTTCCTGGGCGCATCGACCAAGATCGTCGATCGCGAAACCGGCGAAGTGTTCGTCGGCGAAGTGCCGGAATATGCGGTGCTGGTCCCCGGCAACCTGCCCGGCAAGCCGATGAAGAACGGCCAGATCGGCCCCTCCACCGCCTGCGCCGTGATCGTGAAGCGTGTCGACGAGCGCACCCGCTCCAAGACCAGCATCAACGAGTTGCTGCGCGACTGATTGTCGTTCGGACCGGTTTGCGCGTAGCATCGCGCAGACCGGACCGATCCGTTGACCTGGGGGCTGCCATGGACTGGACCACGCTGCTTTTCAGCTTCAAGGGACGGATCAACCGCGGCAAATACTGGCTCGCGATCCTGATCTACATAGTGGCCTGGATCGCCTTCGTAGCTGCTGCCGTGATGTGGCTCGGCGGCTTTGACACCGATCGCCTGTTCAGCATGGTCGGTGGCGCGTTGCTGCTGTGGCTGGCCGCCATTGTCCTCATCACCGCCGGTACATGGTCCGGCATCGCCACCGGCATCAAGCGGCTGCATGACCGCGAGAAGAGCGGATGGTGGATCCTGGTGTTCTGGCTCGGCCCCAGCGTCCTGAGCGGCATCGGCAGCACCAGCAGCGCGAGCACCAGCTTCGTCTTTCATATCGCCAGCTTCGCCGTGACCATCTGGGCCATCGTCGAACTGGGCTTCCTGCGCGGCACCGCCGGGCCGAACGAATACGGTCCCGATCCGCTTGCCGCGCTTGCCACTGCACCAAGGGTCTGATGTCCACCGACGTTCTCTCCATCGCTCAAGATCTTCTCCGCTGCCCCTCAGTCACTCCTGCTGACGCCGGCGCCCTCGGCGTGCTTGAGAGCCTGCTGACGCCGGCCGGCTTCGAAGTCCATCGCGTCACCTTCAGCGAGGAAGGCAGCGCCGATATCGAAAACCTCTATGCCCGTATCGGGACTTCCGCGCCGCATATCTGTTTTGCTGGCCATACCGACGTGGTGCCGCCCGGTGATGAAGCGGCGTGGACCCATGGCGCTTTCTCCGGCGACGTGACGAACGGCCTGCTCTACGGCCGCGGTGCGGTGGACATGAAGGGTGGCATTGCCGCGTCAGTCGCCGCCGTGCTGGACTATCTGGCGGCGAATGACGGCAAGCCGCAAAAGGATGGCGGCGGTTCGATCTCCTTCCTGATCACCGGCGACGAAGAAGGCATTGCCGTCAATGGCACCGTGAAGCTGCTCCAATGGGCGGCCGAGCGTGGCGAACAGTTCGATCATTGCATCGTCGGCGAGCCCTCGAATGTCGAGGAGATGGGCGACACCATCAAGATCGGACGCCGCGGGTCGCAATCAGGCACGCTGGTCGTCGATGGCGTGCAGGGCCATGTCGCCTATCCGCATCGCGCGTCGAATCCGGTGCCGGATATCGCCGCACTCATCACGGCACTGAGCGGCGACCCGCTGGATCAGGGCAATGCACAGTTTCAGCCGTCCAATCTCGAATTCACCTCGGTGGATGTCGGCAACAAGGCGACCAACGTCATCCCCGCGCAAGCGCGGGCGAAGTTCAATATCCGCTTCAACGACCACCACACGCAGGCGTCATTGCGCGACCTGATCGATGCACGCGTCGCAACTGCCGCCGGCAATCGCATTCGCGCGCATGTGATCTGGGAGCCGAGCAATTCGGACAGCTTCGTCACAAAGCCCGGCGCCTTTACCGATACGGTCGTCGCCGCGATCAAGGATGTCACCGGCCGCACACCGGATCTCAACACGGGCGGCGGAACCTCGGATGCGCGCTTCATCAAGAACTACTGCCCGGTGATTGAATTCGGCCTGGTCGGGCAGACCATGCATCAGATCGACGAACACACGAAGGTTGCCGATCTGGAGAAGCTCACCCAAATCTATCGTGGCGTGCTGGATCGGTATTTCGCATGAACGGCAAGATTCTCGTCCTCACCGCGCTCGAAAGCGAGCTCGACAAATCACGCGCGCCTGCCGAGATCGAGGTGATTTTCACCGGCGTCGGTAAGATCAACACCACGATCGCAACACTTCAGGCGGTGCAGGCCATGCAGCCCAAGCTCGTCGTGAACTACGGCACCGCCGGCAAGCTAAACACCAAACTCAACGGCCTCGTCGAGGTCAGCGACGTGATCCAGCGCGACATGAATGCCGAGCCGTTGGCGCCGCGCGGCCGCACGCCCTTTGCGCCCGATCTCGACCGCTTGGTCTCGGGTCAGCGCGGCGTAATCTGCGGCAGTGGTGACAGTTTCGTCACCTCCACCGATCCTTGGCTGGTGTCGAACAATGTCGATATCGTCGATATGGAACTGTTTGCCATCGCGCAGGTCTGCCTGCGCCACGGCATTCCCTGGCGCGCCTTCAAATTCATCACCGACGACGCCAATGATTTTGCGCATGAGCATTGGACGGCGAATGTCGCGAATGGACAGGATCTGTTCTGGGACGCGATGAAGGGCGTGAAGGTCTAGTAGTCGACCTTTACCAGATACAGCCCATCCGGCGGCGCCACGATGCCGCAGGCGCTGCGGTCCTTCGCGGCAAGCGCCGCAGCCAGATCGTCCGGCGTCCAGCGGCCGTTGCCGACCCAGACCAGTGAGCCAACCATCGAGCGCACCTGGCTGTGCAGGAACGAGCGTGCGGAGGTCGTGATAGTGATCGCCTCACCGTTCTGCACCACATCGAGCTGATCGAGCGTGCGGATCGGCGACTTGGCTTGGCATTCGGTATCGCGAAAGGTCGTGAAGTCGTGTCGACCGAGCAAACGCTTCGCAGCCTCGCTCATGGCAGCGACATCGAGCGGGCGCGGCACGCGCCAGACCCGGCCGGCATCGACGGCGAGGTTCGCGCGACGATTGGCGATGCGATAGACATAGTGGCGCTTGATGGCCGAGAACCGCGCCTCGAAATCATCCGGCACGATATCCGCCGACAGCACGCCGACCGGATGCGGCCGCAGATGGGCATTCATGCCATCGCGAAAGCGACCCGGCACCAGCACTTTCGGCACGTCGCAATGGGCGACCTGGCCGAGCGCATGGACGCCGGCATCGGTGCGACCGGCGCCATGGACGCGGATCGGCTCGCCGCAGATGGCCTCGGCGGCACGCTCCAGCGCGCCCTGTACGGTCAGCGTCGCGTTGGCCTGCACCTGCCATCCGGAAAATGGCGCGCCGTCATATTCGATGATCATCTTGTAGCGCGGCATCAGCCCACCTGCAGAGGCGGCTTCAGCGGCGTGCCACGCAGAAATTCACTGGCCTTCATCGGCTGCTTGCCGGCGCGCTGCAGGTCGATGATCCGGATCGCGCCCTCGCCGCAGGCGATGGTGAGCTGATCGTCGATGATCTCGCCGGGCGCACCCGCGCCCTTTGCAAGCTCGCAGCGCAGAACCTTCACGCGTACCGCCTCGCCCTCGATCGGCACTTCGCACCACGCGCCGGGAAACGGTGACAGCCCATGGCAATGCCTGAGCACCTCGCGCGCCGGCTTCGACCAGTCGATCTTGGCCTCCGCCTTGTCGATCTTGGCCGCGTAAGTGACGCCGTCTGCGCTCTGCGGGGTCAGGCTCAGCCGTCCCCTTTCCAGCGCACCCATGGCCCGCACCATCAAGTCGGCACCAAGCGGCGCCAGCGCATCGTGCAGGTCCAGCGCCGTCATCGCATCGGTGATCGCCAGACGCTCGGCCATGGCGACATCGCCGGTGTCGAGGCCGATATCCATCTTCATCACCATGACGCCGCTCTCGGCGTCGCCCTCCATGATGGCACGATTGATCGGCGCCGCGCCGCGCCAGCGCGGCAGTAGCGAGCCGTGCAGGTTGAAGCAACCTAGGGGCGGCACATCGAGAATGTTCTGCGGCAGGATCATGCCGTAGGCGACGACGACCGCAGCCTCGGCCTCATGCGACCGGAACTCGGCTTCGGCTTCCGGCGTCCGCAGCGTTTTCGGCGTGAACACGGGAATGCCGAGCCGTTCCGCCTCGCGCGCCACGGGCGTCGGCTGCAGCTTCATGCCACGGCCCGCGGGCTTTGCTTCGCGGGTATAGACCGCCACGATCTCATGGCCATGGGCCACGAGTTCGAGCAGCGTCGGCACCGCGAAATCCGGCGTGCCCATGAAGATCAAACGAAGCGACATAGGTCGGAGCCGATCTGTTGCAGCGTTGCGCGGAGAAACCTACTCCGCGCGCTTGGCGAGCTTGGTGAACTTCTTCAGCACGCGGTCGCGCTTCAGCTTCGAAAGGTAATCGACGAACAGCACGCCATTGAGATGGTCGATCTCGTGCTGAATGCAGGTCGCGAACAGGCCAGAAGCCTCTTCCTCGATGGTCTTGCCGTCGAGGTCCATATAGCGGATCCGCACCGTCGCCGGGCGTTCCACTTCCTCGTAATATTCAGGGATCGACAGACAGCCTTCCTCATAAACCGAGAGTTCTTCCGAGGCCGAGATGATCTCCGGATTGATGAAGACGCGCGGCTTCTTGCCGTCCTCCTCATCGTCCTTCTTGGCGATGTCCATGGTGATCAGCCGCAGCGGAACCGCGATCTGGATCGCCGCCAGCCCGATCCCGGGTGCGTCATACATCGTCTCGAACATGTCGTCGGCGAGCTTGCGCACCTCAGACGTCACCTTCTCAACTGGTTTGGAGATCAGCCGCAACTGTTTGTCGGGCAGGATAATGATTTCACGAATGGCCATGGCGGCGATTTAATCTGCGCGCCGGTCCGGGTCAATCCGCTGGAAAGGCTGGACTTTGAAGGACGTTAACTCCCCGCTAACCATGAAAATTGAGGCGCGGTTAACCATGCCGGTTAAGGTCTGCTTAACCACATTTCTTAGGCTTGGCTTAACCAGGAAAATTCATTTTGCATTAACCATAAACGTTCCCTCTTCGTTCGCGCAACCGACCGAATCGGCTACAAGGATGGGATGAACGAGATTCTTTTCATGATCGGCGACATGCCGGTCACCGCCGGCGTGGCATTGATGGGCTTCAGTGCTCTGGCGCTGGGTTTGCTGCTCACCATCGCCATCATCATCGCTCGTTCCGGTAGCCGCGGCGCCGCCATGGCCATGGCCCAGGCGATCCGCGCCGACGAACTGGAAGAACGCCTCAGCGAAGTGCTGAAGGCGCAGAACGAGGCCACCGGCCGCGTCGACGCCATGGGCCAGGCCTTGGCCGGCCGTCAGGCCGACATGGCACGCGCGGTGTCCGAGCGGCTGGACTCGGTGACCCATCGCGTCGGCCAATCCATGGAACAGACCACCCGCAACACGATGGAAAGCCTGAGCGCGCTGCATGAGCGGCTGGGCATCATCGACAACGCCCACAAGAACCTCACGGACCTCACCTCGCAGGTGACGACCTTGCGTGACGTACTTGCCAACAAGCAGTCGCGTGGCGCGTTCGGTCAGGCGCGGATGGAAAGTATCGTGAAGGACGGCATGCCGAGCGGCGCCTATGCGTTCCAGCACACGCTATCGTCGGGCAAACGGCCGGACTGCGTGATCTTCCTGCCGGATCAGCGTCCACTGTGCATCGATGCGAAATTCCCGCTGGAAGCCGTCACAGCGCTGCATGACGCGCGCAGCGATGACGAGAAGAAATACGCAGCGCAGCGCTTGCGCGCGGACGTGATGAAACATGTCACCGACATCGCCGAGAAGTATCTGGTTGCCGGCGAGACGCAGGATACGGCGCTGATGTTCGTGCCGTCGGAATCCGTCTATGCTGAAATCCACGACGGTTTCGATGACATCATCCAGAAAGCCTATCGCGCCCGCGTCGTGCTGGTGTCGCCGTCGCTGCTGATGCTGGCTATCCAAGTGATGCAGCAAATCCTGAAGGACGCGCGGATGCGCGACGCCGCCGACCAGATCCGCACCGAGGTCCTGAATCTGGGCGACGACCTCACCCGGTTGCGCGATCGCGTGATGAAGCTGCAGACGCATTTCGGGCAGGCCAATGAGGACGTCCGCCAGATCCTGATCTCCGCCGACAAGATCGAGAAGCGCGCCGGCCGCATCGAGGAACTAGATTTCAGCAAGAGCGAGCCGGCGGCCGAGGTAGCCCCGGTCATCGCGAAGACCGCCGCCCCCGACATGTTCGCGCCACTGCCGCGCAAGCTGCAGGCGGGGGAATAGCTCCAGAACTCCAACTGTCATCGCCCGGCCGAGCGCGCAATTGCGCGCTTGGACCGGGCGATCCAGTATCCGGCGGCGGTTGTAGTTTGCTATGAAGTATCAACGTTAAGGGCAGTGTATACTGGATCGCCCGGTCAAGCCGGGCGATAACGACTGAGAAAGTGGTGCCGAGAGGCAACTGAGTTATTGCGCCCTCACCGGCAGATGAGGGGATACAGATCATCCCAATTGGGATTATCTTTCTCGATCAGTGCGATCTTCCATTCCCGCATCCACTTCTTGAGCCGCTTCTCGCGGTGCATGGCGTGTTCGATATTGTCGAAGCGTTCGTAGTAGACGAGCCGGTCGATGCCATAGGCCTTCGTGAATCCCTCTGCGGCTTTCGTTTTGTGTTCGTATACGCGGCGAATGAGATCGTTCGTCACGCCGATATAAAGCGTTCCGCCGATGTCGCTTGCCAGAATGTAGACGTAAAAGTTGTAGGCACGCATCGTCAGGACTCGCCACTGCCGTTGCACCAAACTCACTTGTCGTCACCCGGCTTGACCGGTTGACCCAGTATACACCGACCTTACGCTCGTACGACGCTGCCAAACACAACCAACGCCGGATACTGGATCGCCCGGTCCTAGCGCGCAATTGCGCGCCAGGCCGGGCGATGACAACCGAGGGGAAGGATACGAAGCCACAGGCCGCTTTCCCCCGAATCTGCTAACCCTTCCCCATGACCAGCGCGCCTGACTCGTCCGAAGCCGCCCTCGCCTTGAAGCCCCGTGCCACCTGGCGCGAGAGCATGGCGGTGTATCTGCAGCCGCGGGTGCTGATCGTGCTGCTGCTTGGCCTGTCGTCGGGTCTGCCGCTTGCATTGTCCGGCTCGACGCTGCTGGTGTGGATGCGCGAATCCGGCGTCGATCTCGGTACCATCGGGTTGTTCGCCCTCGTCGGCACGCCCTACACGCTGAAGTTCCTTTGGGCGCCGCTGGTCGACGCGCTGCATGTGCCCTTCTTCACGCGACAGTTCGGCCGCCGCCGCGGCTGGCTGGTATTTTCACAACTGCTGCTGATCGGCGCGATCCTGCTGCTGGCGCTGACCGATCCGTCGCGCTCGCCGCTGTTCGTGGCCCTTGGCGCCCTGCTGGTCGCTGCCATGTCATCGACGCAGGACATTGTCGTCGATGCGTTTCGTGTGGAGAGCCTGCCGGAGAGCGAACAGGCGGCCGGCATGGCGTCCTATGTCGCGGCCTATCGCATCGGCATGCTGATCTCGACCGCCGGCGTGCTGTTTCTGGTCAGCGCCTTCGAGAGCACGGGCATCGCGCGCTCCACCGCCTGGATGTGGGGCTATGTGGCAATGGCGGCGATGGTGCTGGTCGGCACGGTCACAGCGCTTGCGGCCACCGAGCCCGAGCAATCCGCGCAGGCCGAAGCCGCCACGCGCGGCGAAAGCGCCTTCACGCGCGTGCTGCAGGCTGCAATCGGCGCGTTCTCCGAGTTTCTGGCCCGCAAGGACGCCTGGGCCGCGCTGGCCTTTGTCGTGCTGTTCAAATTCACCGACGCCTTTTCTGGCACCATGACCGCGCCGTTCGTGATCGATCTCGGCTTCACCCGCAACGACTACGCCGCCATCGTCAAAGGCGTCGGCCTTGCCGCCACGCTGATCGGCGGCTTCGCTGGCGGCTTCGTGGCGCGGCGCTATTCGCTGGCGGCGAGCCTGTGGATCGGCGCTGTGTTGCAGGCGCTGTCCAACCTGGCATTCTCGTGGCTCGCCATCGTCGGCGTCAATCAATGGGCGCTGGCACTGGCCATCTCGGTCGAGAATTTCACCAGCGCCATCGGTACGGTGATCTTCGTCGCCTACCTTTCGGCGCTGTGCAAAAACCCGCTGCACACAGCCACGCAATATGCGCTGCTCACGGCGCTCGCTGCGGTGGGGCGGACCTATCTGTCGGCAGGTGCAGGTTACGTCGCGCAGGCGACGGGATGGCCGATGTTCTTCGTCATCAGCGTGGTCGTCGCGGTGCCGAGCCTGATCCTCCTGATCTGGCTGCAGCGCCGCGCGCATTTCGAGATGCTGGGGCCGGTACGGGTTTAACCGAAGCGAACTCAGTTCGGCTTCGTCACCACGCTCCATTTCGTCACCAGCGCTTCACTCATCTGCCCGGCCTGCTCGGCGCAGGTGACTTCAGCAACCTTGAGCGCAACTTCCTTGCCGACAAGCTTCTTCAGCTGCGTGGCCTGCGCGTCATTGGCCACGACGATCTCGAACGTCTCGGGTCCGGTCTCAAGATTGCACAGCCCTGCAGGCGCCGGCAGCCGACGCGGCTCGCTGACCACTTGATACACATTGGTGCGCTTGCCCTTGGCATCGCGGCTGCGCATGGCGTTGAGCTGCCCGGTCAGCACATCGCCGATCTTCATGGTCTTCGGTGCCACCGGTGCGGCTGGCGGAGCCGGCGCTTCCGTCGCGCCGCTGGCAGCCGTCGCAAACAGGCCGGCCGCGCAAATCGCAGCGGCCCAGGTCGGCAAAGCCTTCAAGTCATATCGTGTCATCAATGCTCTTCCAGTCTTAAAACAGCGTCCGCTGTCGCATCGCGGCCGACAGCGTGCCTTCGTCGAGATAATCGAGTTCACCACCAACCGGCACGCCATGTGCCAGCCGCGTGACTTTCACATTCGCCTCTTGCAAGAGGTCAGTGATGTAATGCGCCGTGGTCTGCCCATCCACCGTCGCATTCAGCGCCAGGATGATTTCGCTCACCTCTGAATCATGCGCACGTGACACCAGCGCGTCGATGGTCAGATCCTGCGGGCCGACGCCGTCGAGCGGCGACAGCGTTGCACCCAATACATGATACTTGCCCGTCGTCGCATGGGCGCGTTCGAGCGCCCACAAGTCCGCGACATCGGCGACCACCACGATGGTCGAGGGATCGCGGCGCGGGTCCGTGCAGATCGTGCAGGGATTCTGCGTATCGATATTGCTGCAGACCTTGCAGACCTGAATCCGGTCGATCGCCACCTGCAAGGCACCGGCCAGCGGCGTCATCAGCGCCTCGCGCTTCTTGATCAGATGCAGCGCGGCACGCCGGGCCGAGCGCGGGCCAAGACCGGGCAGCCGCGCCAGCAGTTGAATCAGGCGCTCGATTTCCGGACCGGCCGTGGATGCCATCTCAGGTAAGGCCCATCCCCGGCGGCAGATCGAGGCCGCCGGTCAGCGCCTGCATCTTCTCTTGCATCGCAGCTTCCGCCTTGCGGCGCGCATCACCGAGCGCTGTGACCAGCAGATCCTCAAGGATCTCGACTTCGTCGGCTTTAACGAGCGAGGGATCGATCTTCACGGCCTTCACTTCGGTCTTCGCGGTCATCCGCACGGACACGAGGCCACCGCCGGAGATACCTTCGACCTCGACATGGTCGAGCTCGTCCTGCATCGCCTTCATCTTTGATTGCAGCTGCGCTGCCTGTTTCATCATGCCGAGAAAATCAGCCATGAGTTTTCCTTCGCAGTTCGATTAATCGTCGTCGTTGAGACCGTCGGTCGCGTCATCGCTGATCAGGTCGCTATCGCTGCCGTTGAAGTCCGGCGGCTCAGGGGCGATGACACGAACCTCGACCTTCGCACGCGGAAACCGTGCCAGCACTTCCTTGACCCGCGGATCGGCTTCCGCCGCGCGCTGGCGTTCGTTCTTCTGCTCGAGCTGCTGATCGCGCAGCGTCGGCTGTCCCTGCTCGTTGGACACGATCACGGCCCAACGCCGGCCGGTCCACTGTTCGAGCTTCCGCGACAGATCGTTGATCAGCGTGCGCGACGCGGTGCGCTCCATCGCCAGCTCAAGCCGCCCGTCTTCGATCTTGATCAGGCGCACATCGGCTTCGAGCGCCCCGCGCACCATCAGGTCGCGTTTCTCGCCGGCCAGTGCCACGAGTTCAGGGAAGGTGGAAATCTTCAGCACCGCTGCGGGCGGTGCATCTGCCATGCCGACTTGCGGCCGCGGCGATGGTTCCGCGCCGCCGCGCTGCATGGTCGGACCACGCGACGCGCTCGCTGACATCGTCGGCATGGCGGACGGCATCTGCGCTGACGGCAAAGATGCCGACGGAGCGGACGATGGCGCGGCACGGCCTCCACCATTCGTTGGGATCATCGGCGACGTCCCGCCATTCTGGTCGAGCATCCGGATCGCTTCATCCGGCGTCGGCAGATCGGCAACGTAAGCGATGCGCACCAGCACCATCTCTGCGGCGGCGGCGGGACGCGTCGCGCCCTGCACCTCGGTGATGCCCTTGAGCAGCATCTGCCACATCCGCGACAGCACCCGCATCGACAGCTTCGAGGCGAAATCGCGTGCGCGCAGACGTTCGGTCTCTCCAAACGCGACATTGTCGGCGGTTGCCGGCACGATCTTCACGCGGGTGACGAAATTGACGAATTCGGCAAGATCGCTCAGCACCACAATCGGATCAGCGCCGACGTCGTATTGTTCGCGAAATTCCTTGAATGCGCTGGCGATGTCGCCACGCGCCAGCGAATCGAACAGGTCGATGACACGGGTGCGATCGGCGAGGCCGAGCATCTGCCGCACAGCATCGGCGCGGACCGTGCCCGCGGCATGCGCAATCGCCTGATCGAACAGCGACAGTGAATCGCGCACCGAGCCTTCGGCGGCGCGGGCGATGATGCCCAGCGCTTCCGGCTCGACCTCGACGTTTTCCTTACCAGCAATATTCGACAGATGCGTCATTAGCACATCGGCATCGACGCGGCGCAGGTCGAAGCGCTGACAGCGCGACAGCACCGTCACCGGCACCTTGCGGATTTCGGTGGTGGCGAACACGAACTTGGCGTGTTCCGGCGGCTCTTCCAGCGTCTTCAGGAACGCGTTGAAGGCGGCGGTCGACAGCATGTGGACTTCGTCGATGATGTAGACCTTGTAGCGCGCGCTGGAGGGCGCATAGCGCACGCTGTCATTGATCTGGCGGACATCGTCGACGCCGGTGTGGCTCGCGGCGTCCATTTCGAGAATGTCGATATGCCGGCTTTCCATGATCGCCTGGCAATGGATGCCCGGCGTCGGCATATGGATGGTCGGGCCTTTGACCGAGCCATCGGCCATTTCATAATTCAGCGCGCGCGCCAGAATACGCGCCGTCGTTGTCTTGCCGACACCGCGGACACCGGTAAGGATCCACGCCTGCGGAATGCGGCCGGTCTCGAACGCATTGGAGACGGTGCGGACCAGCGCTTCCTGGCCGATCAGATCGTCGAAACTGCCGGGGCGGTATTTACGCGCGAGCACGCGATAGGGCGTGGCGGCAGCAGGCGCCGGGGCAGCGCCCATATCGAAACCGCTCTGGTGATCATCAGGAGGGGACGTGCCAGCGTCGGTCATCGAGGAATCCGCAATGTGTTGTCTCGTAAAGCCGGCTTGCGGAACATCTGGCGCATCATAGGCGGAACGGGACACAGGTTCCGGCCTTCGATGCTGCCTCACTCATCGAACAAGGCGCCCACCGAGCAAACGACCCATGTGCAGGACGCTGAATTTGCTCGATAAAACAAGTAGGAGACTGACGAGCGACCCGATCCGGATCTCGTTAGGGCTGCTTCCTTCCGGACCTGACCCGATTGGCGAGT
Organism: Tardiphaga sp. OK245; assembly: GCF_900108575.1. Lineage (NCBI taxonomy): Bacteria > Pseudomonadati > Pseudomonadota > Alphaproteobacteria > Hyphomicrobiales > Nitrobacteraceae > Tardiphaga > Tardiphaga sp. OK245. Next base: position 883,345 of record NZ_FNWZ01000004.1, read on the forward strand.
GGCTCGTCCACCGCCAATCTCCCGGTGCTTATTTGGGGCCAAAATGGTCGGAAAGCAAGCGCGGCGCGTGTCGCAAGTCCGCCGCAAGTTTTGCGCAGGAAAGTCGCAAGAAAACGTGGTCCAGACGCGCAAAACCGGCCATGACGGGAGTTGTCTGCGCAGCCGCTTCCTGCGACGCTGTGCGCCTTAATCGAGAGTCAGAATGGCCGCTCCCTCCTCCTGGTCGCTGCACGAGCAGCTGCAACAAGACACCATCGACATCGGCGACCTCCCTCTCAGCCGCGTGCTGGTGGTGAAGGACGCGCACTACCCCTGGCTGATGCTGGTGCCGCGCCGCGCCGACACGACCGAGATCATCGATCTCGACGAGGTCGCGCAGGGCCAGTTGATGACCGAGATCAACCGTGTCGGCCGGGCGCTCAAAGAAATCACCAAATGCGACAAGCTCAATGTCGCGGCGCTCGGCAACATGGTGCCGCAGTTGCACGTCCACATCATCGCGCGCCGCAAGACCGATGCCGCTTGGCCGCGGCCGATCTGGGGCGTAATGCCGCCACTCGCCCATGACGCGGCAGAAGTGCAGCGCTTCATCTCAGAACTCCGCCGCAAGATCTGGCTCGGTTGACCATCATGACAAGCAAGCTGTTTCCGCTCGGCCATCCGGCCTTCGTCTCCAACACGCTCGACCGCGCCGCGCATCTGCGCTTCAGCGACGAGAAACTGTTCGCGCTGGAGGGCAAAAGCTCCTCGCGCGCTTATGTGATCTACCGCGACTCGCTGGTCATGAAGAAGGATGGCGATGCCCAGCGCGCGCTGCTGACCATCGACGAGGCGCTGAAATTCGGCGCCAATCCTGGCACTATCTTTCTGGGCCTGCGTGATGGCGATGCTGTGTTCGGCATGGGCATCGGCGCACCCGCCGTCGAAAAGCTGTTGACCCGCGACGATGTCGTCGTCAGCGAACTCCGCGGCATGGCCATGCAGGGCATGGTGCCGCCGGAACAACTCTCGGCGGTTGCACAGGCCAAGTCGCTCGTCTCCTGGCATCAGCGCCACGGGTTTTGCGCCAATTGCGGCGCCAAGTCGTCGATGGCCGAAGGCGGCTGGAAGCGCGTTTGCCCGAGCTGCAAGACCGAGCATTTCCCGCGTACCGATCCTGTCGTCATCATGCTGGTGGAGAAGGGCGACAAGTGCCTGCTCGGCCGCCAGAAGCAGTTCGCTCCGGGCATGTATTCGTGCCTTGCCGGTTTCGTCGAAGCGGCCGAGACCATCGAGGACGCGGTGAAGCGCGAGATCTTCGAGGAATCCGGCATCCGCTGTACCGACGTCACCTATTACATGACGCAGCCCTGGCCCTACCCGTCATCCCTGATGATCGGCTGTTCGGCGCGCGCCATCAGCGACGAGATTACCGTCGACAAGATGGAACTTGAGGACGCCCGGTGGTTTGACCGTGACGAGGCGATGCTGATGTGGAAACGCGAACACCCGGACGGGCTCGCGGGGCCGCACCCATTCGCCATCGCGCATCATCTGCTCGGTCGCTGGCTGCATCCCGACCAAGCCTGACCACGGGGAATCCCTCATGAGTGCCACGCCTGTCCACGTATTGTGTATCGGCCTGCCGGTTCGCGACCTGACCTTTGCCGTCGAAGCCGTCCCGGGGCGTGGCCAGAAATTCCCCTCCCAACGTTTCGCCCAGATCATCGGCGGCAATGCGCTCAACGCCGCCATCGGCGTCAGCCGGCTGGGTGGCCGGGCGTCGATGACCGGGCCGATGGGCGACAAGAACGAGACCGCCGACCAGTTTCTGTTCGACGACCTCGCCAAGGAAGGCATCGACTCCGCGCATCTGGTGCATATGCCGGGTCTGGTGACACCGATCTCGGCCGTCATGATCGACCCTTCGGGCGAGCGCACCATCGTCACCTTCCGCGATCCCGAACTCTGGAAGGTAAAGCTGCCCGACCACGACCTGCTGCTGCAGGACTGCAGCGCCATTCTGGTCGAGAGCCGCTGCGCCGGCTTCGCCACCGAGCTGTGCATCGAGGCACGTCATCGCGGCATTCCCGTCGTCGTCGATATCGACAGCACGCTGTCGCAGCGCGAGGGCCTGCTGACCGCCTCCTCGCACCTGATCTTTTCGGACGATGCGCTGCAATCGACCGCCGGCATCACCGACAATCTCAAGGCGCTGCAGAAGATGGCGACGCTCACCTCGTCCTTCCTTGCTGTCACCCGCGGCCCCAAGGGCACCCTGTGGCTCGACGAGCAGGGACATCCCAAGGAAACCCCGGCCTTCCCCGTTCACACCGTGGACACCCTCGGCGCCGGCGACATTTTCCATGGCGCCTTCGCGCTGGAATTCGCGGGCGGCAAGTCGGTACCGGAGGCGCTGCGCTTCGCCTCCGCCGCCGCGGCCCTGAAATGCACCCGCTATGGCGGTGCTTTTGCCTGCCCGCAACGTGCTGAAGTCGAACAGCTTTTGAGGGAATCCAGAGTCGGCGCCCTTAGCTGAGGCGGTACAGGGCTTGCCTTGGAAGAATGTTCTATATATGAGGTTACTCGACCCCATAATTAGAACAAAGTTCTTCCCATGACCGATGTCGCCGACCAGCCCCTTGAATCCACCCGCCGCCTCGATGCGATCGATCGCAAGATCCTGACCGTCCTGCAGGAAGACGCCTCGCTGTCGGTGGCCGAGATCGGCGACCGCGTGGGGCTTTCGTCGACACCGTGCTGGAAGCGCATCCAGCGCCTCGAGGCCGATGGCGTGATCCTCCGCCGGGTTGCCCTGGTCGATCAGAACAAGATCGGCCTCGGTATCTCGGTGTTTGTCTCGGTGGAGAGCGGCGACCATTCCGACGCCTGGCTGAAGAAGTTCGCCGATGCCGTGAGCGCCATGCCCGAAGTCATGGAATTTTACCGGATGGCCGGCGACGTCGACTACATGCTGCGCGTGGTCGTGGCCGACATGCAGAGCTACGACATCTTCTACAAGAAGCTGATCAGTGCCGTGGCCTTGAAGAACGTCACCTCGCGCTTCGCCATGGAGAAGATCAAGTCGGTCACGGCACTGCCGGTGCCGCCCATGCCGGCTGCTTGAGAAATACCGCGCTGTCGTCGCCCTGTCGGACCGGGCGACGACGCCGAAACAGATCAATCATACACTTCGATTGAATCAACAATAATGATCAATTAGATTTATTGATCAAACGGCATGAGGATGTGGCCAAACCGGAGTTTGGCCCATGACCGTTCTTGCCCAAGATGCGAACCGTACCAGCCCGCTTGCTGCTCGCAACCTCCCGCTTCTTCCCGGATTGGCGCTCACCGGCGCCATCGCCGGCACTGCACTCGCCTTGCGTGAAATCCCCTATATCGGCCTCGCCAGTCCGATGATCCTGGCCATCGGCATCGGTATCGCGATCCAGAACACATCCGGCGCGCCGGCTGCGGCCAAAGCCGGCATCAGTTTCTCCATGCGCAGCATCCTGCGCTTCGCCATCATCCTGCTCGGCCTGCAGCTCACCGCGGCGCAGTTGCTGGAAGTTGGCGGCATCGGCTTCGCGGTGATCGCGGCGACGCTCCTTGCAACCTTCATCTTCACCACATGGCTTGGCCGCACGATGGGTCTCGATCGCCGGTTGGTCGAACTGATCGCCGCCGGCACATCGATCTGCGGCGCGTCCGCCGTGATCGCAACCAACACCGTGACCCGCGCGCCCGATGAGGATGTCGCCTACGCGGTCGCCTGCGTCACCATCTTTGGCTCGATCGCCATGTTCGTCTATCCGCTACTCGGTAGCGTGCTGCAGCTCGACCCACATCATTTCGGGCTTTGGGCTGGCGCATCGATCCACGAGATCGCGCAGGTGGTCGCGGCCACCTTCCAGCAGAGCCGCGACGCCGGCGAATTCGGTACCGTCGCGAAACTCGCGCGCGTGATGATGCTGGCACCGGTGGTGATTGCACTCGGCCTGCTGGCGACGCGACGCGCACGTTCCATCGGCGCGGAATCCGGCAGCGCCAAGGTGCCGATGCCGTGGTTCGCCTTCGGCTTCGTGGCGATGGTGATCCTGAATAGCCTCGTTGACGTGCCGCATGCAGCTATGAGCGTGATCATTCCGATCACGACCTTCCTGCTGACCATGGCGCTCGCCGCCATGGGGCTGGAAACCAATATCCAGAAGCTGCGCGCCAAGGGCCTGCGCCCGCTGCTGCTGGGTGCTGCAGCCTTCCTGTTCATTGCCGGCTTCAGCCTCATGCTGGTGAAACTGACTACATGATGGAGATGCCATGACGCTCGAACAGCTCCGGATCTTCGTCGCCGTCGCCGAACACGAGCACATGACGCGGGCTGCCGAGAGTCTGCATCTTACCCAATCTGCCACCAGCGCCGCCATTGCGGCGCTGGAAGCGCGCTATGCGACGCAGCTGTTTCACCGCGTCGGCCGCCGCATCGAATTGACCGAGATTGGCCGCGCCTTTCTGATCGAAGCCCGGGCCGTGCTGGCACGCGCTGCCGCCGCGACGACCGTCCTCACCGATATGGCTGGCATGACGCGCGGCTCCCTTGCGCTGGCCGCGAGCCAGACCGTCGGCAACTACTTTCTGCCGCCTGTCATGGCGCACTATCGCCAGCGCTTCCCCGGAATCGACCTCAGCCTCCGCATCGGAAATACCGAACAGGTGGCCGATTGGGTGCGCGACGGCGAAGTCGATCTCGGCATCGTCGAAGGCGCGGTTGACGATCCGGCGCTCGCGACCCAGCCCGTGGGCGACGACGAACTTGTGCTGGTGGTCGGTCAATCGCATCCATGGGCGCGACAACGCACGATCGCGCCAGCTCAGTTCGCCGAGACGCAATGGGTGCTGCGTGAAGTCGGCTCCGGCACGCGCGCCATTGCGCAATCGGTACTGGACCAATCAGGAATCGCGCCCGATGACATCCGTATTGCCATGGAGCTACCGTCGAACGAAGCCGTCTGCGCGGCCGTCGTGGCCGGCGCTGGTGCGAGCATCATCTCACGCCTGGTTGCCGCCGCCTTGATCGGCAGCGGCGATCTCATCGCCCTCGAAGCCTCGCTGCCGACACGGCGCTTCATCCAGCTGCGCCACAAGGAGCGCTATGTGACGCAGGCGGCCAGGGAGATGTCGGAGATGATCATGGCGGATCAGGCAGCCCGCCTGTAGCTCTGCACGATCTTCCACTAACTGTTATCGCCCGGCTTGACCGGGCGATAACAGCAGAAATTAGATCGTCTGGTTATACGCGCCGACTTCCGGATGCGTCCGCAGCACCACATTCATGGCTTCGAACATGTCGTGCATCCGCGCTTCGGAGACCGGGCTTTCGACAACGACCACCAGCTCCGGTTTGTTCGATGACGCCCGCACCAGACCCCAGCTGCCGTCCTCGCAGGTGACGCGCACGCCGTTGACCGTCACGAGATCGCGGATCGATTGTCCGGCGACCTTGTCACCCTTCTTCTGCGCATCCTCGAAATGCTTCACCACCGCAGCGACGACGCCATATTTGGTCTCGTCGGCACAATGCGGTGACATCGTCGGCGACGACCAGGTCTTCGGCAACGCCTCCTTGAGATCGGCCATGGTCTTGCCGGGCGCGCGGTCCATCATTTCGCAGACCGCAATCGCTGAGACGAGGCCGTCGTCATAGCCACGGCCCACGGGCGCATTGAAGAAGAAGTGACCGGACTTCTCGAAGCCAGCGAGCGCCTTCAGCTCATTGGTGCGGCGCTTCATGTAGGAGTGGCCGGTCTTCCAATAGGTCGTCTTGGCATTCTGCTTCTGCAGCACCGGATCCGTCACGAACAGTCCGGTCGATTTCACGTCGACCACGAAGGTCGCATCCTTGTGAACCGCGGACATATCGCGCGCGAGCATCACGCCGACCTTGTCGGCGAAGATTTCCTCGCCGGTGTTGTCGACGACGCCGCAGCGATCGCCATCACCGTCGAAACCAAGACCGACATCGGCCTTGTGTTCGAGCACCGCATCGCGGATCGCGTGCAGCATTTCCATGTCTTCCGGATTCGGATTGTATTTCGGGAAGGTGTGATCGAGCTCGGTATCGAGCGGAATCACCTCGCAGCCGATCCCTTCCATCACCTGGGGTGCGAAAGCACCAGCGGTGCCGTTGCCGCAGGCCACGACGACCTTCAGCTTGCGCTTCAGCTTCGGACGATTGGTGAGATCGGCGATATAGCGCGCCGGATAGTTTTCGTGGAATTGATAGGAGCCGCCAGCCTTGTTCTTGAACTCGGCATTGAGCACGATTTCCTTCAGCCGGGCCATCTCGTCCGGACCGAAGGTCAGCGGCTTGCTGGCGCCCATCTTCACACCGGTCCAGCCATTGTCGTTATGCGAGGCTGTCACCATGGCGACACAGGGCACGTCGAGATCGAACTGCGCGAAATAGGCCATCGGCGTTACCGCGAGGCCGATATCATGGACCTTGCAGCCGGCGGCCATCAGGCCCGTCATCAGCGCGTATTTGATCGAGGCGGAGTAGCCACGGAAATCGTGTCCGGTGACGATTTCCTGCTTCTGGCCGAGTTCTGCAATCAGCGCGCCGAGCCCCATGCCCAGCGCCTGAATGCCCATCAGGTTGATTTCCTTGCCGAACAGCCAGCGCGCGTCATATTCGCGAAAACCCGTGGCCTTTACCATCGGCTCGGATTCGTAAGCGTAGGTATTCGGCACGAGCAAGGGCTTCGGCTTCGGAAACATCGCAGGACCTCGCATCAATTGGGATCAATCTTGAATGCGCAGGCTTAGCCTTTGCGCACGCCTGTGGGAAGACGCATGGGCATTCAAGGATGCGAGTTTGTTTAGAATTGGGCTGCGGCGTAAATGCGTGGGGATATGAGGTACTACTGTTCGAGTACCATCCGGCCATTTGCATATTCGAAGCGTTTCAACTTCGAGAGAAACGACAGGCCGAGCAGATTCTCGGACAGTGCCTCATCGGGCAGCACCATCGCATCGACATCACGCACGGTGAGTTCACCGACCTGCACGACAGCGATTCGCGTGCGCGCAGCCTTCAGCGTTCCGTTCGCCGTTGTCACCGTGGCGTTATAATCGGCACGCGACGGACGCAGACCAAATCGCGCCGCCGACTTTTCATTCAATGCGATGACGGACGCGCCAGTATCGACCATGAAGCCGATGCGCTGGCCCTCGATGCTCCCCTCAGTCTGGAAGTGACCGCGCGCATCGCGCGCAATCGACAGGCTACGGACACCGGCCTTTGCATTGGCCTGTGTGGTGGGTGCGGGGGATGACGCCTTCGCCATGGCCGGCGTCGTCGCCGTCATCTTGTCGGCCATCTGCGCCATCACGGTGCCCAGACCGATCAGGATCGCCGCGAAGAACATGATACTACGCATACGCAACCTCACTGAACGCCATCAGGGGAACCGCGAGTTCATCACACGGGCTCACCACCGTCCGTTCAGGACGGTCTTCAGGACGGTCTTACAGACTGCTATTTTCGCGAAAAGGATGAGCGAAGCGTTAATGAGCGGCACTTTGTCGCCGAGCTGTGCCCTTGGATTTATCGGGCGCGGCCTGCGGCTGCTGGTTTTGTGCACTTCGCCTGATCGGAGCGACCTGCTCGAGCCGCTTTCCCTGCGCATCTTCTACCAGCAGGCGGATCGTCTGATTTTCGCCGGGCTTCGCAGGCTTGAGCTGGAGCGGCTTGACGATCCATCCGCCGTCGAGAACGAGGTCCTTGATCTCGATGGTGTCGGAACTCTGCCCCACACCGAAACGGATTGGCGAATTGCCGCCTTTCACCACCGCCCTCACGGTGATTTGGCCCGCGGGCTCCACCGGCTGAGGCGAAATGTCGATGCTCGAGAGCTGGTACGGCGCTTCCTTTGCAGAGCTCGATGTCTCGGAACCGAAGTAAAAGCCGACGATCGTGCCAAACACTCCGAGCAGAAGCGAGAGAACTTCCTTGCCTCTTTGAAACCTTCCATCATTTTTATCGGTCGGCTCTGGCCCGACCAATGTCGACAGAACGAGAGCAACGGCAATGCCGATCGTGACGACCGCAAAGAGATAGGTGATCAACCCGCGTGCCAGATCGGTCTTGGCCATGCCGACGAGAAATCCATGATCGATTCCGAATATGGACGCTCCAATCATGACGAAAAGACTGAGCAGGATCAGCATTGCGAGAACGACGATCGGATTGCTGAAATCCGCCGTCCATTCTTTCGGATCGCGTCCTGCGTTTACGGTGTCTTTTGCTGTCGCGTTGTCAGCACCTTTCTGACCGCCTGCCGCATTCTGATCGTCTTCAGGCATACGAAATCCCCTGAAACATCGAACTCAATACACACCTTCGACCAGCCCGAAAGACATCCCTGCCGAGGCCGGGCAAAACACGATACGGTCGCCTCGCTTCAACCGCCCGTCCCTGGTTGCCGTATAGAGCGCTGCCGGAATGGAGGCGGAAACCAGATTTCCGAATTTTCGAAAAATGCCCGTATGGAGCTTGCTCCCTAGACCGAGCCGCGTCGCCATCAGCGCCAGTCCCGCCTCGCCTGGATTGTGCGGCAGCCAAGCATCGACGGCAGCAATATTAGTCGCATTCTGGTAGTTCTGCCGGACAAATGCAATCATTTCCCGGATTGCCACCAGGCCCAGACGTTGTCCGTAGGCAGCGAGTTGATGATTGCCATTTGCTCCGATGCGCGGATCGGGCTCGCAGTAATCCTCGAAGCCATCCAGTGGCAGGTTGCACAGCGACGCATATTTCGGAATTGACTTGAATTTGAAATTCCACCGGTTTTCAGAACGCGACAGAACCGTGGCCGACACGCCCTCGCCGATTGTAAGCGACGGAAAGCTGAATTCGAGATGCGCGTCAGAGCGAATTCCCAGGATGCCGGGCAGGCCATGCTCGTGAACACCAAATTCGGCATTTACGACAAGAATGTTTGAATAGGACATTGCCGCAAGAAAGCCGTTCGCGACTTGCAATGCGCGAACCCAACTCATGCACGCCTCGCTGATGTCAAAGGCCTGGCACGTACCCCCGAGCGCCTTGGCAATGAATGCCGCGTTTGCGGGCTCGAGAAAGCCGCGCCCAACGCCGCAAAATATGACCAGATCTATCTTGGCCGCGGTCATGCTCGCTTCTTCAAGGGCAGCGCGCATCGCGTCCATGATCAGATCGAAGCCTTTTTCCCCGCCTTTCCGATCGCGGATATATCGGGTCTCGGCTCCAACGTTCTCGAACATCGCACCAATTTTTCTGCAATAACGTAACACGTCGTCTGACGGAGCCCGCACATTATACTCGCGGATGCGCTGAAGGATGTCTTCATTGGTCAGGCATTGAGACGGCGTGCGTAGCGCTACGGATCTGATGATCACGATTTCCTCACGAACTATCAATCGCCTCGGCGATCGATTGCAAATACGCGCAAGCTAGAAGACAGAAAGCTCTGTGTGTAGCTTCTTCAAGTCCAAGCTGCATTCACGTCCAGCTACGAAAACCAGACGCGGACGCCTGCTCAGGCCGGAATCGATCAACGATTTTGTCCAGCGGGACCATTCTGTCCCATAATTCATGAAATGCCGCCCGTGTGAACAAGTGAATCCGGTCAAGTCCCGCGCGGCTTCACGCGGCGCGTCGGCAGCGCATTGGCGGGATCTTCCGGCCAGGGATGTCGCGGATAGCGGCCGCGCAGGTCCGAGCGCACGTCGAGGTAGCTGCCACGCCAGAAGCCCGGTAGATCGCGCGTCACCTGCACCGGCCGCTGCGCCGGCGACAGCAATTCCAGCACCAGCGGCACCTTGCCCTTGGCGACCGACGGATGGGTGTTGAGCCCGAACAATTCCTGTAGACGGACGGCAATGGTCGGCCCCTGCTCGGCTTCGTAATCGATCGCCAGTACCGTCCCCGTCGGCGCCTCGAAATGCGTCGGCGCTTCCTTGTCGAGCCGCGCACGCAGATCCCAGGGCAGCAGACCCATCACGGCGTCGGACAGATCGCCCGCCGAAAAGTCCTTCAGCGAGATCTTGTCGAACAGCGCCGGCATCAGCCAGCTTTCGCGCGCCGCAGCGAGCGCAGTGTCGGACAGATCGGGCCAGGCGTCGCCTTCCGACGCACGCAGGAACATCACGCGCCCCCGCCACTGCTGCAGCGCCTTGGACCATGGCAGGCGATCGATGCCCGCGGCAACCAGACCGTCGGCGAACACGCGCGCGGTGTCTTCGGACGGTTTCAGCGTGAACGGCGCTTCGGACAGCGTGATCGCATGCAGCACACGCTTGCGACGGCCGCGCAGCGACATCGACGCCCGATCGAAACTGACATCGTCGGTATTCTCGATCTGATCGGCGAAACGCGCCTCGATATCGGCCTGCGCGATCGGTGCCGCCAGCAGGATACGGCCATTGGCGGCGGTGCCGGTGAGCTCGGCCACCGCGATATAGGGCGCCCGCGCGAGCGCCGCGCTTTGTTCGATCGACGCCCCACGACCATTGGCGAGCACGAAACTGCCATTGCCGCGATTCTTGGCCACGCGATCCGGGAATGCAAAGCCGAGCATAGTGCCGGTGGTCAGCGTATCCGAGGTTGGGCTGCGGCGGTCGAGCCCCCTCCCCCCTTGCGGGGAAGAGTCGGGGATGGGGGTGCCCCACGCTCCGACCTCACTTGTGGACCCCCCTCCCCGACCCTCCCCCGCAAGGGGGGAGGGAGCAGAAGCGCCGCGCCCGTTGCCTTCGACCTGCGACGCCCAGCGCTCTGCGAGCTGCCGGGCGCTGCCGGCGCGCTGCGAGCGGTCGCGGCGGAATTGATCGAGGCGGTGGTCGAGATCGACACTGTCGCCACCAAGACCACGTTCGGTGAGGATGGCGGCGATCTCGGCGGCCTCATCGCCATGACCGAAGCGCGCCGAATCCACGATCATGCGCGCCAGTCGCGGCGGCAGCGCCAGCGCACGCAGCGCGTGACCTTCCTCGGTGATGCGGCCATCGCCATCCAGCGCGCCGAGTTCGCCGAGCAGGCCGCGCGCTTCCTTCAGCGCCGGCGCCGGGGGCGGATCGAGGAAAGTCAGTTGTGCGGGATCGCTGACGCCCCATTGCGCGAGATCGAGTACCAGCGTCGACAGATCGGCGCTGAGAATTTCGGGCTGCGTATAGGCCGGCAATGAGGCAGTCTGCGGTTCGTCCCATAGCCGGTAGCAGATGCCGGGCTCCGTACGTCCGGCGCGGCCGCGGCGCTGATCGACGGCGGCGCGCGAGGCCCGCACGGTTTCCAGCCGCGTCAGTCCGATGTCCGGCTCATAGCGCGGCACGCGCGCGACGCCGGAATCCACCACGATCCGCACGCCTTCGATGGTCAGCGAGGTCTCGGCAATCGAGGTCGCCAGCACCACCTTGCGCTGTCCCTTGGGCGCGGGCTGGATGGCACGGTCCTGCACGCCGGCATCGAGTGCACCGAACAACGGCACGATCTCGATGGATGCGTCCTGCACGCGCTCGGCGAGGAAATTCTGCGTGCGACGGATCTCTGCAGCGCCCGGCAAAAACGCCAGCACCGAGCCGGGATCGGCGCGCAAGGCGATCGCGATGGCGTCGGCCATCTGCCGCTCGAGCTGGATATCGGGCTTGCGGCCGAGATAGCGCGTCTCCACCGGATAAGCGCGGCCCTCGCTGGCGATGACCGGCGCGTCGCCAAGCAGCTTCGCGATGCGCGCACCGTCGATGGTTGCCGACATCACCAGGATACGCAGATCCTCGCGCAATCCGGTCTGCGCGTCGCGCGCCAGAGCGAGTCCCATATCGGCATCGAGCGAACGCTCGTGAAATTCGTCGAACAGCACCGCGCCGATATTCTTCAACTCGGGATCGTCGAGGATCTGCCGCGAAAAGATGCCTTCGGTGACCACTTCGATCCTGGTGTTGCGCGAGATCTTGGAGCCAAAGCGGACGCGATAGCCGACGGTTTCGCCGACGCGCTCGCCCAGCGTTTTCGCCATCCGCTCGGCGCTGGCGCGGGCTGCAATGCGGCGCGGCTCCAGCATGATGATCTTTTTGCCCTTCAGCCACGGCGCATCGAGCAACGCCAGCGGCACGCGCGTGGTCTTGCCGGCGCCCGGCGGCGCCACCAGCACCGCGGCGTTGCCGGCGTCCAGCGCGCCTGACAGCTCATCGAGCACAGCGTCGATGGGCAGGGATGTATCGAAGGTTCGGGTCAAATCAGGCTCTGTAATGGTCCCGGCTGTCATACGCGGCAGCGGAGCGGCGGACCATCCCACATTCCTTAACCTGCGTTAACCACCCCGCCAAACTCGCCCTGCCGCGACCATTTGCGGGGCATATTTGGGGTTCAGAGAAAGGCAATTGAAACCGATCTCGTCTCATGATCCCGCCAAAAGAAGCGCCGAACAGGGGATACCGATGACCACCAGTGGCACATTCGCCGTCGCCGATCGCGCGGCGCTGTCAGGGACAGAGCGAATCGACTGGGTCGATTACGCCAAGGGCATCTGCATCATCATGGTGGTGATGATGCATTCGGTGCTGGGTGTCGAACTGGCCGCCGGCCAGACCGGCTACATGCATCTGCTGGTGGCCTTTGCCAAACCGTTCCGGATGCCGGACTTCTTCCTGATCTCCGGGCTCTTTCTGGCCCGTGTCATCGACCGCGACTGGCGGACCTATCTCGACCGCAAGGTCGTCCACTTCCTGTATTTCTACGTGCTGTGGGTGACCATCCAGTTCGGCTTCAAGGCGCCCGGCTTTGCTGCCGAACACGGCTGGGCCTATGTCGCCAATCTCTATCTGATCTCCTACATCGAGCCGTTCGGTACGCTGTGGTTCATCTATATGCTGCCGGTGTTCTTCATCGTCACCAAGCTGGCGCGGCGCGTGCCGCCGCTGCTGATCTGGGGCATCGCCGCCGCGCTGGAGATGGCGCATATCAGCACCGGCTGGACGATGATCGACGAGTTCTGCGCGCGCTTCGTCTATTTCTATTCGGGCTATCTGTTTGCGACACAGGTCTTCGCGCTGTCCGATCGGGCTCGGGCCAAGCCGGCGATGGCGCTGGTCGGCCTCGCCGCCTGGGCGCTGGTCAATGCCGCCCTCGTCTATGACGGCTGCAGCGAATGGCCCGTGATCTCGCTGTTGCTCGGCTTTGCCGGCGCGGTCGCGATCATCGTGATGGGCACGCTGCTGGCGAAGATGCAGTGGCTCGGCTTCATCCGCTTCTTCGGCGAGCATTCCATCGTGATCTATCTCGCCTTCTTCCTGCCGATGGCGACATCCCGCGCGCTGTTGCTGAAATTCAGCCCGTTCGACATCGGCACGATCTCGCTGCTGGTGACACTCTGCGGCGTCATCGGCGCGCTGGTGATCTGGCGGCTTGCACTGATGGTCCGTGCGAACTTCCTGTTCGAACGCCCGGCAGCGTTCTGGATTGCGCCGAAGAAGAAAAGCGCGACGCTGCAGGCGGCGGAGTAGAACTTACACCGCCGTCGGCGACCTTCCGTCATCGAGCTTCACGCCGTCCTTCATACCCTCAATTTTGGCGCGGAAACCTTCCGCATCGCCGAAATCCGCAAATCCGACATAATGCGGATGCGGGCCGAGCACGCGGCGTGCATGCTTGATCGGACACCAATAAACCTCGGTGCGCGCGGCAACCTCGCGCACGAAGGCGGCCACGCCGTTACAGTATGAGCAATAGGCGCAGTTCACCTTTTCGATGATGTTGAGGTAAGCGAGGTGATGCCGGTCGAACACCAGATAGTCGCGCCGCCGCACCTTGGGGATGCCATAAATCGGAAAGCAGACCGCCTGATAGGCCATCACCCAGAGATCGATCAGTACGAAGGGGATGATCAGTGAATAGATCGCCGGAGCGGACAATACGATCAGCGGATTGGCGCTGAAGAGGTATTTCGACGCGCCCACCTTGATGGCGCGCTGCAGCTTCTCGATATCCTGCTCGAAGACAATCTTGCGCCGCTCGAAACGGAAGCGCAGCTCTTCCCGCCGGCGGGTCAGCTCGGCCTCGATCTCGGCCTCCACGCCCTTCATCTTGTCCATCAGTTCGGCGAGCTCAGGCATGAAGGGTCCTTCGATTGGCAATGACCGGCGCAAGGGCACATGGAACAGGGCGCGACGCAAGCCGGACCACATGACAAAAACCGGCGGGATGACCGGCCGACAGACTGTCATTTCCGGCGAAAATCCTTAAGTTGCGGCCATGCCGAAAACCTCAGAAACAGCCGCCGCCAAGCCCGCCACCGTCAAGGCCCTCGCGAAGGGTGACCATGTCTTTCTGGTCGACGGCTCGTCCTATATTTTCCGCGCCTATCACGCGCTGCCGCCGCTGAACCGCAAATCCGACGGGCTGCAGGTCAATGCGGTGCTGGGCTTCTGCAACATGCTGTGGAAGCTGATCCGCGACATGCCGCCGGACAACCGGCCGACGCATCTGGCGATCATCTTCGACAAGTCGGAAGTGACCTTCCGCAACAAGCTGTATCCCGAATACAAGGCGCACCGGCCACCGGCGCCGGACGACCTGATCCCGCAATTCGCGCTGATCCGCGACGCCGTGCGCGCCTTCGACCTGCCGAGCATCGAACAAGGTGGTTTCGAGGCCGACGACCTGATCGCGACCTATGTCCGCGAAGCCGGTGAACGCGGCGCGACCGCTACCATCGTATCGTCGGACAAGGATCTGATGCAGCTCGTGACCGAACAGGTCACCATGTACGACACCATGAAGGATCGTCGCCTCGGCATTGCGGAGGTGATCGAGAAATTCGGCGTGCCGCCGAACAAGGTCGTCGAAGTACAAGCGCTAGCCGGCGACAGCGTCGACAACGTGCCCGGCGTCCCCGGCATCGGCATCAAGACCGCTGCGCAACTCATCATCGAATATGGCGATCTTGAAACGCTGCTGAACCGCGCCGGCGAGATCAAGCAGCCGAAGCGCCGTGAGTCACTGATCGAGCACGCCGAGAAGGCGCGCATCTCGCGGCAGCTCGTGCTGCTCGACGACAAGGTCGCCCTCGACGTGCCGCTCGATGACCTCGCGGTGCACGAGCCCGACGCGCGCAAGCTGATCGCGTTCCTGAAGGCGATGGAATTCTCGACGCTGACGCGCCGTGTCGCTGAATATGCCGAGATCGATCCGGCGGATGTGGATGCCGACAGCGCAACGAAGAGCAGCTCCGCGCCCTCCGCTCATAGAGCAGGCGGCGATCTGTTCGGGAACACCGAATCTACACCCACAGTGAAAGGCAAAACAGGCGCAACCAGCCCCGTGAGCGGTAGTGCTCATGCGACCGGTCCAGGCAGCAAGGACGTGCTCACCCCGATCTCGCTGGCCAAGGCCCGCGCCGAAGCCGCGCGCAAGATGCCAGTGAAGCGCGAGGCCTATCAGCCTGTACGCTCCCTGAAAGAGCTCGAGCTATGGATCACCCGCATCCTCGATACCGGTCACGTCGCATTCGAATGCAAGGCGTCGTCGATCGATCCGATGCAGGCCGACATGGTCGGCATCGCGCTGTCGCTCGGTCCGAATGATGCCTGCTATGTGCCGCTGGCCCATCGCCAGTCCGGCGACGGCGCAGGCCTGTTCGCCGCCGATCTCGAGCCCGACCAGATCAAGGCCGCCGATGCGCTTGCTGCGCTGAAACCGGTACTGGAATCCGCGGGCCTGCTGAAGATCGGCTTCAACATCAAGTTTACCGCGGTGCTGCTCGCACAACACGGCATCACGCTGCGCAATCATGACGACGTGCAACTGATGTCCTATGCGCTCGACGCCGGGCGCAACGCCCATGGCCTCGATGCGCTCGCCGAGATCTGGCTCGGCCATGCCATGTTGACCTTTGGCGAACTGATCGGCTCCGGTAAGGGCAAGCTGACGTTCGAACAGGTCAAGATCGACCGCGCCACGGCCTATGCCGCCGAAGACGCCGACGTGCTGCTGCGGCTGTGGAATGTGCTGAAGCCGCGCCTTGCGGCCGAGCGCATGACCACCGTCTATGAGACGCTGGAGCGACCGCTGATTTCCGTGCTGGCCCGCATGGAGCGCCGCGGCATCTCCATCGACCGTCAGGTGCTGTCAAAACTCTCGGCCGATTTCGCGCAGACTGCTGCCCGCATCGAAGCCGAAATCCGGGAGATCGCCGGCGAGGAGGTCAATATCGGGAGTCCCAAGCAATTGGGCGATATCCTGTTCGGCAAGATGGGTCTGCCGGGCGGCAGCAAGACCAAGACCGGCGCGTGGTCGACCTCGGCGCAGGTGCTCGATGACCTCGCCGAACAAGGCCACGAATTCCCGCGCAAGATACTCGACTGGCGTCAGGTATCGAAACTACGTTCGACCTATACCGACGCGCTGCCGAATTACGTGCATCCGCAGACCCATCGCGTTCACACCACCTACGCACTGGCGGCGACCACCACGGGCCGCCTATCGTCCAACGAACCGAACCTGCAGAACATCCCTGTTCGTACCGAGGATGGCCGCAAGATTCGCCGTGCCTTCATCGCCGCGCCCGGCCACAAGCTGGTGTCGGCCGACTACTCGCAGATCGAATTGCGACTGCTGGCAGAGATCGCCGATATCCCTGTGCTGAAACAGGCCTTCCAGGACGGCCTCGACATTCACGCCATGACGGCTTCGGAAATGTTCGGCGTGCCGGTCAAGGACATGCCGGCGGAAATCCGCCGCCGCGCCAAGGCGATCAATTTCGGCATTATCTACGGCATTTCGGCGTTCGGCCTCGCCAACCAGCTCAGCATCCCCCGCGAGGAAGCCGGCGCCTATATCAAGAAATACTTCGAGCGCTTCCCGGGCATCCGCGCCTATATGGACCAGACGCGCGATTTCTGCCGGGAGCACGGCTATGTGCAGACCCTGTTCGGGCGTAAATGTCATTACCCGGACATCAAGGCCTCGAACGCCTCGATCCGCGCCTTCAACGAACGCGCCGCGATCAACGCCCGCCTGCAGGGCACCGCTGCCGATATCATCCGCCGCGCCATGACGCGGATGGAGGACGCGCTGGCGGAGAAGAAGCTCTCAGCCAAGATGCTGCTGCAGGTGCATGACGAACTGATCTTCGAGGTGCCCGACGACGAAGTCGCGGCGACGCTGCCGATCGTGCAGCACACCATGCAGGACGCACCGTTCCCGGCGGTGCTGCTGTCGGTGCCACTGCAGGTCGATGCGCGCGCGGCGGATAACTGGGAAGAGGCGCACTAGTTTTACCGCCCACGAACGGCATTGCAGATGGATTTCGACTATCTGCGATGCTGAATCCGAAATGGTCCGACGCCATCGCATGGACTACACAACGACCATTCCCAGCCTGCGAGTAGTCCCATGCCCCATCTCACGTCCCTGCTCGGCTTCGCCCTCGTCTCGCTCGGCATGGTGCTGACGCCGGGGCCGAACATGATCTATCTGATCTCGCGCTCGATCACGCAGGGGCCTGCGGCCGGCATGGTGTCGCTTGGCGGCGTCGCACTGGGTTTCATCTTCTACATGCTGTGCGCGGCCTTCGGCATCACCGCGCTGCTGTTCGCAGTCCCTTACGCCTATGACGCGCTGAGGCTCGCCGGTGCGGCCTATCTGCTGTGGCTGGCATGGCAGGCGCTGAAGCCGAACGGACGCTCGCCGTTCCAGGTCAAGAAGCTCGCCATCGACAGCCCGCGCAAGCTGTTCGTCATGGGCTTCGTCACCAATCTGCTCAATCCAAAGATCGCGATGCTGTATCTGGCGCTGCTGCCACAGTTCATCGATCCCACGGCCGGCAGCGTGCTGACGCAGTCGCTGGTGCTCGGATCGACGCAGACGATCATCAGCGTCGGCGTCAACGGGCTGATCGCGCTCGGCGCCGGGTCGATCGCGCTGTTTCTCGGCGAGCGACCGACCTGGCTCAAGCTGCAGCGCTGGCTGATGGGCACGGTGCTGGCCGGCCTCGCCGTGCGCATGGCACTGGAAACGCGGAAGGCGTGATCTTCCTAACCTCGCCCCGCTCTTTGCGGGGAGAGGTCGCGCCCACCTTTGCGCGCGGGTGAGGGGCAGGACACCGGGCCTGCCTCACGAACAGTCTATCGGATCGGAAAGTCGAACCACGCGTTGCGTAATACGCGAGTAGCACGGACGTTGTGACGTCAGCGCCATGCCCCTCACCCCAGCCCTCTCCCCGCAAAGGGCGGAGAGAGGGAGCCGACCTCAATCCAGCTTCGCGTCCATGCCGCGCTTCACACCCGGACGCGCCATCAGCGTGTCGTACCAGCGGCCGACATTCGGGAAATCGGCGAACGACACCTTGTGGCGCTCATGCCGCCAGGCCCAGCCGAGGATGGCGAAATCAGCCACCGAGAGCGCGCCGGCAACGAATTCATGGTCGGCCAGGCGACGATCCAGCACGCCATAGAGCCGGCGCGTCTCATCGGAATAGCGCTTCAACCCGTAGGCCCGCTGGGTCTCATCTTCCAGCGCGATGAAATGATGCACCTGGCCGGGCATCGGACCGAAGCCCCCCATCTGCCACATCAGCCATTCCAGCACCGGAATCCGCTCGCCGAGAGATTTCGGCAGGAATTTGCCGGTCTTTTCGCCGAGATAGAGCAAGATGGCGCCGGATTCGAACACGCTGACCGGCTTGCCATCCGGCCCGTCGGGATCGACGATGGCCGGGATCTTGTTGTTCGGGCTGATTTTCAGGAATTCGGGCTTCATCTGCTCGCCCTTGCCGATATGCACCGGGAAGACCTTGTAAGGCAGGCCCATTTCCTCCAGCGCGACGGAGACCTTGCGGCCGTTCGGCGTATTCCAGGTGTGCAGCTCGATAGTCATGCGATTCCTCTTCCGGTCTTGCCTGATCTTGTTGCCCGGTCTGTAGCATCGTCTCGATGGGCGGTAAAACGGCCCGAGAGTGTTGACGAGGCCCGCGCCAGTCTGGAATGTGCCGGAAAGCGTCGATAGATTGCGCCCGGTTCAGCACAGAGACCGTTTCAGCAGAGACATGCCATTGACCAAATCAGCCGCCCGCGCCCGCCTCTTCGAGATCATCCGCGACCGTTCGTTCGGTTATGGTGAGATCACTTTGGCTTCAGGCCGCAAGAGCGATTTCTATTTCAACCTGAAGCCCACGATGTGCCACCCGGAAGGCGCGGCCCTGCTGGCCGAGCTAACCTATGACGCGCTGCGCGACGACAATCTCGATTATGTTGGCGGGCTTGAGATGGGCGCCGTGCCGCTGGCCGGCGCGCTGGCGCAGCTCTCCTGGCTGAAAAACCATCCGATCGCGGCCTTCTTCGTCCGCAAGAAGCCGAAGGAGCACGGTGCACGTCTCGCTGTCGAAGGTCTCGCCAAGGGCGAGACACTGGAAGGCAAACGCATTGTCATCGTCGAGGACGTGACCACCACTGGTGGCTCTGCCGTGAAGGCACTCGATGCGGTGCGCGAGGCCGGCGGCGAAGTCGTGCTGGTCTTCACCATGGTTGATCGCGATGAAGGCGCAGCCGAAACCTTTGCCAAGGCCGGCGTGGCGTTTCGCTCGCTTTACAAGGCCGGGGAATTTCTGAAGGGTTGATCCTTCATCGGCTCCGTTCGCGCACAATGCGCGCAAGGACGCAGTGAAAGGTCACCTTTTGCTTCGCTTCATCGCCCTCGCTGCTTTGCTCCTCATTGTCACGCTTGCGCCCGATATGGCGCACGCAGCCGAGGGCGGCCTCGATGGCACCAGGCTGTCGCTGCTGTGGGCATTACCGTTTGCCGGCATCCTGTTGTGCATCGCCACGGGGCCGGTGCTCTATCACCATCTGTGGGAGCACCATTACGGCAAGTTCGCCGCGTTCTGGGCCACGTTGGTGATCGTGCCGCTGTTCTTCGTGACTGATGCAACGACCGTGGTGCACACGCTCTCCCACACCGTGCTGCTCGAATATCTGCCGTTCATTCTGCTACTGCTGGCGCTGTTCACCGTGGCCGGCGGAATCTATGTCGAAGGCAACCTGCATAACAGCGTCTTCACCAATACGGCGCTGCTGGGCTTCGGCACGCTGATCGCCAGCGTCGTCGGCACCACCGGCGCGTCGATGATCCTGATCCGGCCGCTGATCCGCGCCAATGACGATCGTCGCACTAACGCCCACGTGGTGGTGTTCTTCATCTTCCTCGTCTCGAATATAGGCGGCTCGCTCTCACCACTCGGCGACCCCCCACTCTTCCTCGGCTTCCTCCGCGGCGTCGATTTCTTCTGGACCACGGTGCACATTTTTCCGGAAACGCTGTTCGCGGCCGGCATCGTGCTGGCGATCTTCATGGTGCTCGATGTCTGGCTGCATCACCGCGAAGGCAATCTGCCTGCGAAGAAAGATCCGACGCCGGATTCGCCGTTGCATTTGCACGGCAAGATCAACCTGCTGCTGCTGGTCGTGATCATCGGCGCAATCCTGATGAGCGCAAGCTGGAAGCCCGGCATCACTTTCACCGTACTCGGCACGCCGCTCGCATTGCAGGATTTGCTGCGCGACGTGATCTTCGTGCTGGTGACATTTGCGTCGCTGTGGCTGACAAAGACCGAGCACCGCAAGGCGAACGATTTCAAATGGGGGCCGATCGAGGAAGTCGCACTGCTGTTCGCCGGCATTTTCATTTGCATCGTGCCGGTCATGGCCATGCTGCAGGCTGGTGCCAATGGCCCGTTTGCGTCGCTGGTGGCGCTCGTCAGCCATGCCGACGGTACGCCGAACAATGCCGCCTATTTCTGGCTCACCGGCATCCTGTCGTCGTTCCTCGACAATGCGCCAACCTATCTGGTGTTCTTCGAACTCACCGGCGGTGACGCCAAGACATTGATGGCATCGGGCGCGGCGACGCTGGCGGCGATTTCAGCAGGCGCAGTGTTCATGGGCGCCAACACCTATATCGGCAACGCGCCGAATTTCATGGTCTATGCCATCGCCCGCGACGCGGGCATAAAAATGCCAAGCTTCTTCGGTTACATCCTGTGGTCGGGTGCGGTGCTGATCCCGGTCTTCCTGGTGATGACATGGGTGTTTTTCATCTAGCGCGCCGCGCTGGTTACCATTCATTTACCATGACGCCCTAACATGACACCGCACCGGAGCGTTTTCGCTCGGGCACTGACATGCGGTCGCGGAGCTGGCGTTGCGTCACAATCGAACATCCTCGCGTGTCGTGCGTCCCCTGCTGCTGCTGACGGCCATGAGCCTCGTCGCACTGACCCCACAGATGGCATCTGCGCAGAATTTCTTCGATTTCCTGTTCGGCGGCGGCCAGCCGCAGAAACAGCAGCAGCGCCGCGGCGCGCCCGCGCCGGAGAGCAATTTCTTCTCGGATCCATTCGGCCTCAACACCCCGGCCGAAGCGCCGCCACCGCAGCGCAGCGCATCTATCGGCGGCTCCGGCCCGGCCTTCTGCGTGCGCACCTGCGACGGCAAGTATTTTCCGCTCGGTCGCGGCATGAGCGCGGCTCAGATGTGCCAGGCATTCTGCCCGGCGGCGACCACCAAGGTCCTGTTCGGCAGCAGCATCGAAAGCGCCTCGTCGAGCACTGGCGAGCGCTACAACGATCTGGAAAACGCCTTCGCCTATCGCAAGGCGCTGAAGGCCGACTGCACCTGCAACGGCCGCGATCCCTCCGGCCTCGCGCCGGTCGATCTCACGCTGGACACTTCTTTGCGTCCCGGCGATGTCATCGCCACCACCAACGGTCTCGTCGCTTTCTCGGGCGTCCGCACCGGTAACACCCAGACCGCGGAATTCACGCCGGTGGCAAACTATCCCGGCCTGACCTCGGATGTCCGTGCCCGGCTCGGCGAGATGAAAGTCGCACCAGTCTCCGCCGAAATGATCACCGACGAAGCGCCGATGTCGGAAGCCGCGCGTGATGTAGCGCCGGCTGCTGCCACGACCGTCGTGCCGAAGAGCGCGCCGGCTGCCCGCGCCAAGCGCGCCGAGCTTCAATAGATCATCGACCGACGATGACGCCGATCACGTTCGGCGCCGAGAGATACTTCTCCTCGATCTCGGCACGCGCCGCCGCACGATTCTCCGGCGTCAGCAATCCGCGCTTCTCGGCGAGGATCATCCAGCAATAGCCCCACCAGTCCGTCAGCATACCGTGGTCGTCGACGAGGTCGTAGCCCTGCTCGGCAGCAAAGATCCGCGCATGTGCCTCGTCAAGCTGATCGAGCCAGGCGTGATCTTCCAGCGAGAACAGGTCATCGCTGATGTCGTCCGTCGTATAGCCCCAGACCGAGAGGCAAACGGTGTTGAACTCGCGATCGATCTGATCGTCATCGATCGGATGCCGGCGCGCCATCAAATGCAGCCGCGACAGCGACCGCGCAAAGTCGGCTATGCGGGTGAGAGCAAACTGATCGAAGGCAATGGTGGACATCTAGTCCTCGCGAGCTTGAACAGACCATAGATATTGTAGGCGAAGGCAACGAATCACCTCGGAATATCAATAGCTTACTAATTTGTTCTTAATTTGTTCCAATTTTTATAAATTCGGTTCTCGCATGCCTGCCCAAATCCCGGGCAGCTCCATGGCAAAAGCTCGCCACCCCCACGGGTTCCGGGAGCAGCCAAATGCGCGTATGATTTTGGTCAGTGACACAGCTCAGGATGGCCGGTTTGTCAGATCTATCAGTCCCAGCAAAATTCCAGCCCGAGAATACGGCTGTCGATGAACTGGCGCTTGCCGACATCAAGAGCGCTATTCTCGTCAAATTGAGGCTGGCAATCGGCAAGGAAGCCGCATTCGCCACCAAGCACGACTGGTACAAGGCTGCCGCCCTGACGCTGCGCGACCGCATGGTGCATCGCTGGCTGAGCTCGGACAAAGAGAGCTACGACGCCGGCCGCAAGCGGGTCTATTACCTCTCGCTGGAATTCCTGATCGGCCGCCTGTTCACCGATGCGCTGAACAATATGGGCCTGCTGCCGCTGTTCGAAGCCGCGCTCGGCGATCTTGGTGTCGGCCTCGACGAACTCCGCAAATGCGAGCCCGATGCAGCGCTCGGCAATGGCGGCCTCGGCCGCCTCGCCGCTTGCTTCATGGAGAGCATGGCAACGCTCGGCATTCCAGCTTTTGGCTACGGCATCCGCTACAACTTCGGCCTGTTCCGTCAGGTCATCTCGCACGGCGTGCAGCAGGAATATCCCGACGAGTGGCTCGGCTTTGGCAATCCGTGGGAACTACCGCGGCGGGAAGTCACGTATAACGTCTATTTCGGTGGCAGCATCGAGACCGTCGAGGACGGCAAGGGCCGCAAGCAGGTCATCTGGCATCCCGGCGAGACCGTCGAGGCCGTTGCCTATGACACACCCATCGTCGGCTGGCGTGGCCAGCATGTGAACGCGCTGCGGCTGTGGTCGGCGCGCGCGCCGGATCCGCTGCGGCTCGACGTCTTCAACACCGGCGACTATGTCAGCGCCAGCGCCGAACAGGCGCGCGCCGAGGCGATCTGCAAGTTCCTCTATCCGAACGACGAGAGCGCCGCCGGCCGCGAATTGCGTTTGCGCCAGGAATACTTCTTCGTCTCCGCCTCGCTGCAGGATCTGGTCAAGCGTCACCTCCATTCCGATGGCAATCTGCGTGGCCTTGCCAACAAGGCGGCGGTGCAGATGAACGACACGCATCCGAGCCTGGCCATCGCCGAGCTGATGCGCATCCTGGTCGATCAGCACAATATGCGCTGGGATGCCGCCTGGCAGATCACCAACGCGACCTTGTCCTACACCAACCACACGCTGCTGCCCGAAGCGCTGGAGACCTGGCCGGTCGAACTGTTCCAGCGTCTGCTGCCGCGGCATCTTGAAATCATCTATCGTATCAACGAAGCGCATCTCGACCGCGCCGATGCGACGCGCCCCGGCGACACCGCCTATCGCGCTTCGGTCTCGATCATCGACGAGACGTCAGGTCGCCGCGTGCGCATGGGCAATCTCGCTTTCATCGGCTCGCACCGCATCAACGGCGTCTCGGCGATGCATTCGGAGCTGATGAAGGAGACCGTGTTCCACGACCTCAACCAGCTCTATCCCGGCCGCATCACCAACAAGACCAACGGCATTACTTTCCGCCGCTGGCTGATGCTGGCCAATCCGAAGCTCACCGACCTGTTGCGCGCCACTTGCGGCGAAGCCGTGCTCGACGATCCCACCCGGCTGATCAAGCTCGAGACTTTTGCCGGCGACGCCGCGTTCCAGCAGGAATTCCGCAAGGTCAAACATCACAACAAACTCGCGCTCGCGCGCGTGATTGGCGAGAAGCTCGGCGTTCAGGCCGATCCGTCGGCGCTGTTCGACGTGCAGATCAAGCGCATCCACGAATACAAGCGACAGCTGCTCAACCTCATTGAAACAGTCGCGCTGTATCAGGCGATCAAGGACGAGCCGGGCAAGGACTGGGTGCCGCGCGTCAAGATTTTCGCCGGCAAGGCGGCAGCGAGCTATCGCTATGCCAAGCTGATCATTCGCCTGATCAATGACGTCGCCGATATCGTCAATAACGATACGACGATCGGCGGCAAGCTGAAGGTCGCGTTCCTGCCGGACTACAATGTCAGCCTGGCGGAAGTCATCATTCCTGCGGCCGATCTCTCCGAGCAGATCTCGACCGCCGGCATGGAAGCCTCCGGCACCGGCAATATGAAGCTCTCGCTGAACGGCGCGCTGACCATCGGCACGCTGGACGGCGCCAATATCGAAATCCGCGACAATGTCGGCCCGGAGAATATCGCGATCTTCGGTATGACCGCCGCCGAAGTTGTCGAGCGCCGTGCCAAGGGCCTGGATGCCTCTGACGTCATCAACAAGTCGCCCAATCTCGGCCGCGCGATCCAGGCGATCGAGACCGGCGCATTCTCGCCGGACGATCCCGGCCGCTATGCTTCCGTCGGCCACGCGTTGCGCCACCTCGATCACTATGTGGTCTCGGCCGACTTCGATTCCTATTACGAAGCCCAACGCGGCATCGACACGCGGTGGAGGGCCGGCTCAGCCTGGAGCCGGGCCGCGATCCTCAACACCGCCAGGATGGGCTGGTTCTCGTCAGACCGCACCATCCGCGAATATGCCGATGATATCTGGGGCGTGCCGGTTGCTGGCGATCTGCCGGGCACACCGAGTCTGCAGGCACGAAAGGCAACGTAAGCGCGACAGTGCTCACGCGCGATACGCAACGAGCACCGCGCCGCAGGCGATCAGGATGACGCCGAGCCAGTTCGGCAGCGACAATTTCTCGCCGAGAAACAACACGGCAAACACCGCCACGAACACCACACTGAGCTTGTCGATCGGCGCGACCTGTGCGGCATTGCCAAGTTTCAGCGCGCGGAAGTAGCAGATCCACGATGCTCCGGTCGCGAAACCAGACAGCACCAGAAACACCCACGTCTTCGCTGATACATTGGACGGCGGCTGCCAGTTGCCGGTGACATAGACCATCATGCCAGCGGCAAAGAGAATGACGATGGTGCGGATGAACGTCGCGAAGTCCGAATTGACGTTCTCGATGCCGACCTTGGCGAAGATCGCCGTGAGCGCCGCAAAGCCCGCGGACAGCAGCGCCCAGAACGGCCAGGTGAGCATGACGTTTTTCATTTGAAGTGTCCTTACCTGTCAGCCGTCATTGCGAGGAACCCTTGCGACGAAGCAATCCAGCCTTCGCGTTCTAGCTGGTCGTGCATCGCATTCCGACTAACGGTTTCGTCATGGCCAGGCATAATGACTGATAGGTTCTGCCTGACATGAAAAAGGCGGCCTTGCGGCCGCCCTTTCGCACTCAATCTTGAAGCAGCAACTTACTCCGCGGCCAGCTTCACATCCGGCGCAGCGGCGCGGACATCCGCATCGACCTGGGCTTCGAACTTGGCGAAGTTCTTCTGGAACATGCCGACCAGTTTTCGCGCAGTCGCGTCGAATTCGGCCTTGTCCTTCCAAGTGTTTACCGGATTGAGGATTTCCGACGGCACGCCATCCAGCGCGGTCGGGACTGCGAAACCGAAATACTTGTCGGTGCGGAATTCCACGTTGCGCAGCGAGCCGTTCAGCGCCGCAGTCAGCAGCGCGCGGGTCACCTTGATCGGCATGCGCGAACCGACGCCATACTTGCCACCGGTCCAGCCGGTATTGACCAGCCAGCAGTCGACATTGTGCTTGGCGATCAGGTCACGCAGCATGTTGCCATAGACCGACGGATCGAGCGGCAGGAACGGCGAACCGAAGCAGGTCGAGAATTCCGGCTCCGGATCGTTGCCGAGACCACGCTCGGTGCCGGCGACCTTGGCGGTGTAGCCGGACAGGAAGTGATACATCGCCTGCGCCGGCGTCAGCTTGGCGATCGGCGGCAGCACGCCGAACGCGTCGGCGGCGAGCATCACGACGTTCTTCGGCTGCGGCGCGCGGCCGGTGCGAGACGCATTCGGGATGAAGTCGAGCGGATAGGCCGAGCGGGTGTTCTCGGTCTTCGAGCCGTCATCGAAATCCGGCAGGCGGGTATTGGCGTCGAGCACGACGTTTTCCAGCACCGCACCGAAGCGCTTGCTCGCCGCATAGATCGCGGGCTCGGCTTCTTCGGAGAGCTTGATGGTCTTGGCATAGCAGCCGCCTTCGAAATTGAAGATGCCATCCTTGCCCCAGCCATGCTCGTCGTCGCCGATCAGCGTGCGCTTCGGATCGGCCGACAGCGTGGTCTTGCCGGTGCCGGACAGGCCGAAGAAGATCGCGCTGTCGCCGTCGGGGCCGACATTGGCCGAGCAATGCATCGGCAGCACGCCCTTGGCGGGCAGATAGTAGTTCAGCGTGGTGAAGACCGACTTCTTCATTTCGCCGGCATAATAAGACCCGCCGATCAGGACGATCTTGCGGGCGAAATCGATTGCCACGACGTTTTCCGAGCGGCAGCCGTGACGTTTGGGATCGGCCTTGAAGCTCGGCAGGTCGATGATGGTGAGTTCAGGCACGAAGTCCTTCAACGCAGCGGCTTCCGGACGGATCAGCAGCGTGCGGATGAACAGGGAGTGCCATGCGAGTTCGGTGAACACGCGGGTCTTGATCTGGAAACTCGGATCGGCGCCGCCATAAAGGTCCTGCGCGAACAGGGTCATGCCTTCGGCGTGCTTCTTGAAATCGATATAGAGCGCTTCGAACTGCTCCGGCGTGATCGCCTGATTGCCAGCCCACCACATCTGTTCGGTGGAAGCGTCCTTGACGGTGAACTTGTCCTTCGGGCTGCGGCCGGTGAATTCACCCGTGTCAGCACAGAGCGCGCCATCGGACGACAATTCGGCTTCGCCGTTACGCAGCGAATATTCGTAAAGCTGCGGCGCGCCGAGATTCCAGTTCACCGCTTTGAGATTTTTCAGTCCGAATTTGTCGGCGCCATAGGCACCGTTGCGTACGCCCGTCTCTTGCACGGAATATTCCTCCTTGAGTCCGCATATCCGACCTGTGCAACTGTCTTCAATCGCACGTCAGCAGCGGTAGCCGTCATTATAACCACCGAGGCCGTAACCCGGCGATCTAATAGTGACGAAGATGTGAAATGCCAAGCTGCTGTCCGCATATTTGGTTTATTCCAGCACGGCACTTGATACCGCTCAATTCTTCAAAGCGCGGGCCTGCTCTGCGAGTTCCTTCAGGACTTGCCGCAATGCACCCGGAGTGACAATCCGCCGCGGAAAGTCCAGCCGGATCACCGTCGCGCCGTTCTGCAGGTCCATGCCATCCGGATCGCATCCGGTGCACCGCCAGTCGCCTGCGTCTGCGTGGAGAAGCTTCGTTGCATAGAGATTAAGCGCATCGAGATGATCGGCGTTCATATGAGCAACGGCGCCCTCCTCGGCTTCGAGCATGCCTTCGGCATCGGTGAGATCGGTCAGGAATTGCTGTGGCTTCAGGTCGTTAATGCGGCCAAAGCCGGCCACCAGATGGGCACTCTTCGGCTTGATCCGGAAGAACGAAAAGTCCTTAAAATCCACAAAGACTTGCGCGGATGGATGGACGCTGAGATAGCGCCGACGCAGCAGCGATTTTTCGCTGTCGCTGGCCTCCTGCGCGATACCTCCGAGCATGATGCGTGAGCCCTCCAGGGGGTCCCCCGGCGCTCGCTCGTCCAGCATCAGCGAGACGCGGGCATCGGCCAGAATATTGCGGGTATGAAGCGCCAGCCGGGAAATCAGGAGAATCGGCGACCCGTCCGGGTGGCTGGCGACATTGGCCAGCGCACAATAAGGATCGCCGGAACCGACGGCCAGGGTAGCCAGCGCCCCCTGCCGACTGCGCCGCAACAGCGACCGGGTGACGCGCGAGGGGTCGAAATCAGGGGTCGGCTGCATGGTTAAATCCCGTATTTCATTGCAAAAAGTGGCTATTTCTTCTTCCCCGGGAGGTCTATACATCTACGGAACCCACGCGTCATTCAAGCGTTCAGGGAACTCGGCCACACTTCAGCCCAGCTTGCATTGCTCGTTGACTGTGTTCTTAAGGCCACCTCATACGGCGGATTGTTGAATTCTGCCGGATAGCCCATCCCGCTTCGGAAAGCAGGCTCATGCCAACTATCGCACTGGTCGACGACGACCGTAACATTCTCACATCCGTATCGATCGCGCTGGAAGCCGAGGGCTACCGCATCATGACCTATACGGATGGTGCTTCCGCACTCGATGGCTTCCGCACGAGCCAGCCGGACCTCGCAATCCTCGATATCAAGATGCCTCGCATGGACGGCATGGAGACACTGCGCCGTCTGCGCCAGAAGTCCGATCTGCCGGTGATCTTCCTGACGTCGAAGGACGAGGAGATCGACGAGCTGTTCGGCCTGAAAATGGGCGCCGACGATTTTATCCGCAAACCGTTCTCGCAGCGTCTGCTGGTCGAGCGCGTCAAGGCCGTGCTGCGCCGCGCCGCGCCGAAGGACCCGACTGCCGCTCCGAAGGAGACCGACGCCAAGGCGCTCGATCGCGGTTTGCTGCGGATGGATCCGGAACGTCACACCTGCACCTGGAAGAACGAGCCGGTCACGTTGACCGTCACCGAGTTCCTGATCCTGCAGGCGCTGGCGACGCGCCCCGGCGTGGTGAAGAGCCGCAACGCGCTGATGGATGCCGCCTATGACGATCAGGTCTATGTGGACGATCGCACCATCGACAGCCACATCAAGCGGCTGCGCAAGAAGTTCAAGGTCGTCGACGACGACTTCGAGATGATCGAGACACTGTATGGCGTCGGTTATCGCTTCAAGGAAACCTGATCTGTAAGGGTTCCCGCGGCACGGCTGGGGGCCTGACGGCTCAGCCGTGCTGCGCTAGAATGCGCATCCGCACACGCAACAATGAGCGCCGCGTGACGTATCGCAGATATCGACAACAACCGGGCAGTTTTGGCATTGCTGGATCGTACGCAGCCTGATGAAAGCCTGGACGCCGACGGCACGTCGCCGAATGCGACAGGCGGCGATGCCGATCGCACCCGTCGCGGCTGGCAGCGCCCGCTCGACTGGCTGCGCCGTGCCCGGCAGTTCTTCGTTGCGCTGACCTTTTCGAGCCTGACGCGCCGCATCGTCTCGCTCAACCTCGCCGGCCTCTGCGCGCTGGTCGCCAGCATTCTCTATCTCTCGCAGTTTCGCGCCGGCCTGATCGACGCACGCGCGCAGAGCCTGCTGGTACAGGCCGAAATCATCGCCAGCGCCATTGCCGCTTCGGCCACCGTCGAAACCAATACGATCACGATCGATCCCGACCGCTTGCTGGATCTCAAGCCCGGCGAAACCTATGGCGTGCCGGACGAACTCTCCGGCCTTGATTTTCCGATCAATCCCGAGCGCGTCGCGCCGGTGCTGCGGCGGCTGATCTCCCCGACCAAGACTCGTGCGCGCATTTACGACCGCGATGGCGTGCTGATCCTCGACAGCCGCAGCCTTTATGGTCGCGGTGATGTGCTGCGTTTCGAACTGCCGCCCCCGACCACCGAAAAGCCCGGCTTTGCCGAACGCACAATGATCGCGGTCCGAACCTGGCTCAATCGCGGCGACCTTCCGCTGTATCGCGAACTTGGTCCGGAAAACGGCAACGGCTATCAGGAAGTGCAACAGTCGCTCGACGGTCTGAAGAGCAGCATGGTGCGCATCAACGAACGGGGCGAAGTCATCGTCTCGGTCGCCGTGCCAGTGCAGCGCTTCCGCGCCGTCCATGGTTCGCTGATGCTGTCGACCCAGGGCGACGACATCGATCAGATGGTGACCGCCGAACGTCTGGCGATTCTGAAAGTCTTTGCGGTCGCGGCCGTGGTGATGATCGTGCTGTCGCTGCTGCTGGCATCGACCATTGCAGGTCCGGTGCGACGTCTTGCCGACAGCGCCGAACGCGTTCGTCGCCGCATCCGCACCCGTGTCGAGATCCCGGATTTCACACGCCGCCGCGACGAGATCGGCCATCTCTCCGGAGCGCTACGCGACATGACCGATGCGCTTTATAACCGCATCGAGGCGATCGAGATGTTCGCGGCCGACGTCTCCCACGAGCTCAAGAATCCTTTGACCTCGCTGCGCTCCGCCGTGGAAACACTCCCGCTGGCAAAGAACGACAACAGCCGCGGCCGCCTGCTCGCGGTGATCGAACACGACGTGCGGCGGCTTGACCGGTTGATCTCGGATATTTCCGACGCCAGCCGTCTCGATGCCGAACTCCAGCGCAACGACACGGCGCCCGTCGATGTCCGACGGTTGCTGACCACGCTGACCTCGGTCGCCAACGAAACCAAGCTCGGTCATGACGTCGGCGTTGAAGTCCGCTTCGAAGGCGCTGCCACCGACGCCTTTTCAGTGCCGGGCCACGATTCCCGCCTCGGTCAGGTCATCACCAATCTCGTCACCAATGCGCAGTCATTCTCGACGCCGGGCGGCAAGGTGCGGATCGTCTGCCGTCGCCTGAAAGGCAAGATCGAGATCGTCGTCGATGACGACGGCCCCGGCATCGGACTGGATGCACTCGAACGGATCTTCGAACGCTTTTACACCGACCGCCCGCATCAGGGCTTTGGCCAGAATTCCGGTCTGGGCCTGTCGATTTCCAAGCAGATCGTCGAAGCCCATAGCGGTACGATCTGGGCGGAGAACCGCATCGGCCCGGCCAATGCCGACGGCGAGATCCCGGTGCTCGGTGCGCGCTTCGTGGTACGGTTGCCGGCCACATGAGCGCGGATGGCAAAAGCATCCATGCCTCCGCCGTACTGGTCGATGAGCGCGCGGTCCTGATCCGGGGGCCGTCCGGTTCCGGAAAATCGCGGCTGGTATTCGACCTGATCCTCGCCGCTCAGAGCGGACAGCTTCCCGAGGCCATGCTGGTCGGCGACGACCGGGTGCATCTGGATGTCAGGGATGGAAAACTGTGGGTACGGCCGGCGCCCGAACTGGTTGGGCTGCTTGAGGTCAGGGGGCTGGGAATCCGGCGTCTGGAC
This sequence comes from Tardiphaga sp. OK245, assembly GCF_900108575.1. Lineage (NCBI taxonomy): Bacteria > Pseudomonadati > Pseudomonadota > Alphaproteobacteria > Hyphomicrobiales > Nitrobacteraceae > Tardiphaga > Tardiphaga sp. OK245. Next base: position 914,873 of record NZ_FNWZ01000004.1, read on the forward strand.
TGCGCTACCGGTGCCATCGTCGGGCTGGTGGTCGATCTCGCCGCCACCGACGCTGCGCGCCTGCCAGAGCCGGAAGCGCTCAAAACCACACTGGAGGGCGTTGAATTGCCCCGAATCCCGGTCGGGACAGGCTTTTCACCACTACCATTGGTCGTAGCCGCGCTTATTACAAACGATGGTTTAGCCGCGGTGCGACCTTTGGACGATTGCTCGAAGGGAATTGGTAACCATATTAGTCCCACTATCGCCACCGAATAGACCCGCGCTACTTCCCGCCGCATCCGTGCAATTTAAGGGAGATTCGCGAAGAGCCCTCTTGCATAGGGGCTCTGGATGGTCAAAGTGGCCCTTTCGTGCGGTGCACCAAAAGCACCCACGAGGAGTTTCCGATGATTGGTCTAGTACTTGTGACCCATGGGCGCCTTGCCGACGAGTTTAAGGCGGCGCTTGAGCACGTAATGGGTCCGCAAAAACAAATTGAAGCCGTGACGATCGGCGCCGAAGACGATTCCGATTTGTGTCGCAGCGACATTATCGAAGCGGTCAATCGCGTCGACAGCGGCGATGGTGTTGCCATCCTCACTGATATGTTCGGCGGCACGCCATCGAATCTGGCGATCTCCTGCATGAGCCGGCCGAAGGTCGAGGTTCTCGCCGGTATCAACCTGCCCATGCTGGTGAAGCTCGCAAAGGTGCGCGAAGAGCGCACGCTGCCCGATGCGATCGCCATGGCGCAGGAAGCCGGCCGCAAATACGTCACCATCGCCAGCCGCGTTCTCGCCGGCAAATGAGCGACAGCCCAGACGATACGACTGTGTCCGGCAGCGTCTCCCGCGAGATTCCGATTACCAACAAGCGTGGCCTTCATGCGCGCGCCTCTGCCAAATTCGTGCAGATGGTCGAACGCTTCAATGCCGACATCACGGTGACACGCAACGGCGAGACCGTTGGCGGTACATCCATCATGGGCCTGATGATGCTGTCCGCCGGACCCGGGACCAGCATCACGGTCACTGCCAAAGGCGCCGAAGCTCAAGCGGCGCTGGATGCGATCACCGAGCTTGTGACCAACAAGTTCGGCGAAGAGTAGCGGTTCGCCGAAAGCTGCTTCGTCAGCGAACGGCTATTTCATTGCGCCAGGCGCCACCACATAGACATTCCACCGCGTGGTCGTGCCGACATTGCCCTTGAAGAAGCGTCGCGTCGACATCACGATACGTTCGGCATTCGGGAGATTGTCCTTCATCCACGCTTCGCAGCGATCGAATTTCCAGTCACCGACCATGCAGATTCCGATGAAGCCGTTACGCTTCGCTTCGGCCATCGACGTCACGCCTGACGGCCACGGCTCGTAAGGCGTCAGCGGCAGCGGATGATCGGGACTGTAGAACGTCATCTGCTCGGCAACATCGACGAAGCCCACGACCTCGCTCCAGCGCGTGTGGAAGCGCTTGTGCCAGACTTCGGTGAGTTCGCGCGCGAGTTGCGAGTAGGAGATGTGAGCGAAATTGCCGTTGGCATCGCGCGGCAGTGACGCGATGGCGATCTGCGATGCGGCGGCGAGCGTGACCAGCGACAGCACCAGCCAGATCGCAGCGAGCCGTACCAGCGCGACCCGCGGCATCTTCAGCGCCGGGATCGCAATGACCGCCAGCGGCACCAGGAAGAACAGCGAGATACCCCAATCAGTCTTGATATAAACGTCGAACAACAACGCACCGATCGGCGGCCCGACGGCGACAATGGCCTGGATCAGCCAGATATTCAGGGCCTGATCCTTGCGGACACCGGGATTGGTCGTCAGTGACCACGGTCGCTTGACGAATGCGCGGGGATCGCGCGCCACCGACGCCCACCAGCGTGGCCCCCAGGCCAGCACCGCAGCGGCCAGACCCAGCGGCAACAGCAGCAGCGCGATATTGTGGCCAACATAGCCCCACGCCAGCTGCAAACTCTCCCAGCGTGACGAGATCGCATAGGTATTGCCGGCGTAACGAAATGGCGCGTATTCCACCTGCCGCACCCAGTCGAGATGCGGAATCATCGCCGCCGCCATCGTCGCGATGGCGATCCATGGTGCCGGCGAGCGCAGGAACAGCATCCGCTGCGGATGGATCAGCGCGGCCAGACCGATGGCCCCGATCATCGTCACCACCCAGTATTTGGTCATCAGCGCCAGCGCAGCGGCGAGGCCAAGCAATACACCGGAGCGAATCGAGCGCTTCTCGAAAGCGTGCAAATAGGCCAGCACCACCAGCGGCAAAGTTACCAGCTGCAGCAGGTCCGGATTGTATTTGAAGCCCTTGAAATTGAAGATCGGATAGATCGCGACCATCAGCAGCACGAAAAAGGCACGGCGGCGATCGACCACGCGCAGCGCGATCGCCCAGCAAAGGATCATGCCTATGCCGACCGTGACCATGGCGAGCAGATAGGTCGCCCAGTCCACCGGCGGGAAAAATTTGAACCAGACGCCCGAGATCCAGCCCGACAGCGGCGGATGCTTGCCGTAGCCCATCAGGAACTTCTGCCCCCAGGCATAGCCCTCGGAGACGTCGAAATGGATGTCCTGCGCCGCCTTTACCTGGGTCAGGATCGCGGTCCACAGCACCACATGGGCGATCGTGAAGCCGAGCACCAGCAGGACGCTCAATTGCGGATCACACGCCCAGGCAACGAGCCGCGCAGCGCCGCGGCGGCCGATCGACAGCAAGCCCCGGCGTTTGGCGGGGGTAGAGGAAGCGATTGTACTCATGGGCCCCTGCCTAGCGTGTTTCGGGCCGGAGTAAAATCAGGATGCCGTGACGGAAACAGGGCCGGGAATCAGGCCGAAACCCGCATTAAGGTTGCCGCATCGGGGCCTGAATGCTATCCCGCGCGCATGACAACCTCCCCGATTTCGAACGTTCGCAACTTCTCCATCGTCGCCCATATCGACCATGGCAAATCGACGCTGGCCGATCGCCTGATCCAGATCACCGGCGGCTTGCAGGCGCGCGAGATGAAGGAGCAGGTGCTCGATTCGATGGATATCGAGCGCGAGCGCGGCATCACCATCAAGGCGCAGACCGTCCGCCTGCATTACAAGGCCAACGACGGCAAGGATTACATCTTCAACCTGATGGACACGCCCGGCCACGTCGACTTCGCCTACGAGGTCTCGCGGTCGCTGGCCGCCTGCGAAGGCGCGCTGCTGGTGGTCGACGCCTCACAGGGCGTGGAAGCGCAGACGCTCGCCAACGTCTATCACGCACTCGACGCCAATCTCGAAATTGTGCCGATCCTCAACAAGGTCGATCTGCCCGCGGCAGAACCCGAGCAGGTGAAGAAGCAGATCGAGGACGTCATCGGCATCGATGCCTCGGACGCGTTGATGATCTCGGCAAAAACGGGTCTGGGCGTGCCTGACGTGCTGGAAGCCATCGTGCACCGGCTGCCGCCACCGAAGGGCGACCGCGACGCCACGCTGAAGGCGTTGCTGGTCGATAGCTGGTACGACGTCTATCTCGGCGTCGTCGTCCTCATCCGCGTCGTCGACGGCGTCATGAAGAAGGGCCAGCGCGTCCGCATGATGGGCACCAACGCCGCCTATGATGTCGAGCGCGTCGGCTACTTCACGCCGAAGATGGTCAATGTGGACGAACTCGGTCCCGGCGAGATCGGCTTCATTACGGCCGCCATCAAGGAAGTCGCCGATACCCGCGTCGGAGACACCATCACCGACGATCGCAAGCCGGTCACCGACATGTTGCCGGGCTTCAAGCCCGCGATCCCCGTGGTGTTCTGCGGGTTGTTCCCGGTCGATGCCGACGACTTCGAGACGCTGCGCGCCGCCATGGGCAAGCTGCGGCTGAACGACGCGTCATTCTCCTTCGAAATGGAAACCTCGGCTGCGCTGGGCTTCGGCTTCCGCTGCGGCTTTCTCGGCCTGCTGCATCTGGAAATCATCCAGGAGCGCCTGAGCCGCGAGTTCGATCTCAACCTGATCGCGACCGCGCCGAGCGTGATCTACAAGATGCACCTTACCGACGGCGAGGAGATCGAGATCCACAATCCGATCGACATGCCGGATGTGGTGAAGATCGCCGAGATCCAGGAGCCGTGGATCGAAGCCACGATCCTGACGCCCGATGAATATCTCGGCAGCGTGCTGAAGCTCTGCCAGGAACGCCGTGGCAATCAGAAAGAGCTGACCTATGTCGGCGCCCGCGCGATGGTGAAATACGAGCTGCCGCTCAACGAAGTGGTGTTCGATTTCTACGATCGCCTGAAGTCGATATCGAAGGGCTACGCCTCGTTCGACTATCATCTGACCGACTACAAGGCCGCAGATCTCGTCAAGATGCAGATCCTGGTCAATGCCGAGCCGGTCGACGCGCTGTCGATGCTCGTGCATCGCACCCGCGCCGAAGGCCGCGGCCGCGCCATGGTCGAGAAGATGAAAGAACTGATTCCGCCGCACATGTTCGTCATCCCGATCCAGGCGGCGATCGGCGGCAAGGTGATCGCCCGCGAAACCGTCCGCGCGCTGCGCAAGGACGTGACCGCGAAGTGCTATGGCGGCGATATCAGCCGCAAGCGCAAACTTCTGGAGAAGCAGAAGGAAGGCAAGAAGAAGATGCGGCAGTTCGGCAAGGTCGACATCCCGCAGGAAGCATTTATCGCGGCGCTGAAGGTGGATAGCTGAGGATCAACCGCCCGTCGTTTTGACCAGAGGTACCGCATATGACTGCGATACGGGATGCGAACAGAACGGCGAAGCGACCTCCCCAAGGTTTTTCAGATCCAGCTGTCAAAGCAGCATTCGACCAGCATCCTCCGGCGATCAAGGCCCGGCTTATGGCCCTCCGGCAACTGATCTTCGAGACTGCCGCGGAAATCGATGGCGTCGGTCCGCTGCAGGAGACCCTCAAGTGGAATCAGCCCAGCTATCTGACAAGCGAGACGAAAAGCGGCAGCACCATCCGGCTTGATTGCATGGGGGCCACAGCGCAGTACGCGCTGTTCTTTCACTGCCAGACCGATTTGGTCGCGACCTTTCGTGAATTGTATCCAACGGAGCTAAGCTTCGAAGGCAACCGCAGCATCGTGCTGCACGTCGATGATCCCGTGCCGGAACAAGCTCTGAGTCACTGCGTCGGACTGGCGCTGACCTATCATCTCCGCAAGCGCAGGCCTTCAGCGAGGTCATCTCAGGCTGAATGAGCGCGGCGACAACTGGCTGTCGTCCGGGAACAAATAGCGCCGTGAATGAACGGATTCCGCCGGTCCAATTTTCCGCCCGCCGCAATGCGGCAGATTTCTGCGACCAAACATCCCTCACGCCGCCCTTGCCACCCCGCCATCCTCCCCTCATGCTGCTGTCACGACGCCGAAAACGGCGCGTATAAAATTTGGGGAGGATTGAATGATCGCGCACCGCACGGTTGCGGCTACGACGTTTGCTGTTTCGCTGCTTTTCGGCGCTTCCGCGCTGGCCCAGCAAGCCAACACGCTTCCGCTCAAGATCGGCGTGCTCGCCGACTTCGCCTCGGTCTATGCCGACATCGGCGGCCAGGGGAATGTCGAGGCGGCCAAGATCGCCATCGAGGAATTCGGCGGCAAGATGTTCGACAAGCCAATCGAGCTGGTCACCGCAGATGCGCTGAACAAGGCCGACGTCGCCGCCACCATCTCGCGCAAATGGTATGAGGCCGAGAATGTCGACATGATCATCGACATGCCGACGTCGGCCACTGCGCTGGCCGGCATGGAGATGTCGAAGCAGTTCGAGAAAATCATGATCGTCACCGACGCCGCGTCGTCGGACATCACCGGCAAGTCGTGCTCGCCCTATACCGCGCACTGGACCTACGACACCTATGGCAACGCTCACACGGTCGGCAGCGCCATCGTCAAGCAGGGCGGCGACTCCTGGTACTTCATCACAGCGGACTATCTGTTCGGCCATTCCATCGAACGTGACACCGGCGACGTGGTGCGCGCCGCGGGCGGCAAGGTGGTCGGCAGCGCCAAGCATCCGCTCAATACCGCGGACTTCTCGTCCTTCCTGCTGCAGGCACAATCGTCCAAGGCCAAGATCATCGGCATGGCCAATGGCGGTGGCGACACCATCAACACCATCAAGCAGGCGTCCGAGTTCGGCATCGTCGCCGGCGGCCAGAAGCTCGCGGGCATCGTGATGTTCATCTCCGACATCCACTCGCTCGGCCTGAAGATGGCGCAGGGGCTGATCATCACCGAGGCCTATTACTGGGATCTCAACGATCGCACCCGCGCCTTCGGCAAGAAGTTCTTCGACAAGATGAAGCGGATGCCGACCATGAACCAGGCTGCGACCTACAGCGCCACGCTGCACTATCTCAAATCCGTGCAGGCGGCCGGCACCCGCGCCACCAAGCCGGTGCTGGCGAAGATGCGCGAGATGCCGGTGCGCGACGCGTTCACCGATAACGGCGTGCTGCGCGAGGACGGCCGCATGGTGCACAGCATGTTCCTGCTCGAGGTCAAGAAGCCCGAAGAATCCAAGGCGCCGTGGGATTACTACAAGGTCCTCGCGGAAGTCCCCGGCGATCAGGTGTTCCGGCCGATGAAGGATGGCGGCTGCCAGTATGTGAAGAAGGACTGAGGGTCTTTCGCATCAGCAACAACGGCCGTCGCCCGGCCTGGCGCGCAATTGCACGCCTGGCCGGGCGACACGTTAGTTTTCATCGCATTTTTTAAACGATGGCACTCGTTGCCGGCTTCGCCGCTGGGGTCCTTAGCCAAAACAGCGCCAGGAATGCGAGCGACGTAAGCCCGCCTGTGAGCGCCAGCGCGACGCGCGGGCCACCGTGATCCAACACAAGGCCGAACAGCAGCGGCGCTGCCCCCTGCAGAATGCGCGCCGGCGCGGCCAGCCAGCCGGTTCGCATGCCGTATCCGACGGCGCCAAACATCGCCAGCGGAAGCGTTCCGCGCGCGATCGTGAACAGGCCATTTCCGGCACCGTGCAGAAGGGCGAATGGCAGCGCGACGGGCGCTCCGAACAGGATCAGCAATCCGGCGCCGACGGGATGCAGGCCCGCGGCCAGGCGTGCGGATATCATCGCCGACGCATGTCGTAGCAGACCGAATTCCCCGATCCGGGCTGCGACTTGCGCAGGCCCCATCAAAGCCCCGGCGAGCACGGCCTGCGCCGGGGTGGCCCCGAGCGCTTCCAGCAGGCGCGGCATGTGCGCGGCAAAGGCGGTGGTGACAAACCAGGTCGCACCGAAGACGCCCGCCAGAACGATCATCGCCCATGGAATGCCTGATGTGGGGACGGCAGGCTCATCCAGATGCGCATGCGGCGGCGCCTTCGGAACGAGAAAGCGGTTGAGCGGCAGACCGATGACGATGTGCAACGCGGCCCATGCGAAGCAGGCGCCGCGCCAGCCGAAGGCATCGATCATCGCGGCACTGAGCGGCCAGCCGATGGTGCTCGCAAAACCGGCGAACAGGGTGATGCCGGTGATCGCACTGCGGGCCTGTCGTCCCCACAATCCCGCAACCGTCGCAAACGCAGCCTCATACAGGCCGAAACCCATGCCGGCGCCGATGACCAGCCAGGCCAGGGCCAGCGTGATCGGTCCCGTTGCAACCGCAAGCAAGGCCAGCCCCGCCGCAAACATCAGATTGGTGGCGACAAGCACGTCCCGGCCACCGCTGCGGTCGATCATGCGGCCGGCGAGCGGCCCGAGCAAACCCGACACCAGCAGCGCCACGGAGAACATGGCGAAGAACCACGTCCTGGACAGATGCAGGTCGTCGCAAATGGGATCCGCGAACACGGCCGGAACATAGTAGCTGGAAGCCCATGCCAGTGTCTGCGTCGTACCGAGCGCGGATACGACTTGCCAACGAACGACTGCCACCTCAGTTCACAGCTCCCCGCTCGTACCAGTCCCGTGTCGCCTTCACGATGTGAACCACGGAGAGCATCACCGGCACCTCGATCAGAACGCCGACGACCGTTGCCAGTGCCGCGCCCGATTGAAAACCGAACAGTGCGATCGCCGCGGCCACCGCGAGCTCGAAGAAGTTCGATGCGCCGATCAGGGCGGAGGGGCCGGCCACGCACCAGGCGACACCGAGGCGGCGGTTGAGCCAGTAGGCGAGACCGGCATTGAAATAGACCTGGATCAGGATAGGGACGGCGAGCAGCGCAATGACCATCGGCTGCCGGGTGATCTGCTCGCCCTGCAGGCCGAACAACAGCACCAAAGTTAGCAGGAGCGCGACCAGCGATACCGGACCGAGCAGCGACAGTGCCTGCGATAGCGCCGCCTCGCCTCCCCTCGCCAGCAATGCGCGCCGCCAGAATTGCGCGATTGCCACAGGCACGATGATGTAGAGCAGGACGGACAACAGCAACGTGCCCCAGGGCACGATAATGGATGATAGTCCGAGCAGAAGGCCGACGATCGGAGCGAAGGCGACCACCATGATGGTGTCGTTGAGCGCGACCTGTCCCAGCGTGAAGTTCGGCTCGCCATCGACCAGATTCGACCAGACAAACACCATCGCCGTACAAGGCGCAGCTGCAAGCAGAATCAGACCAGCCGTATAGCTGTCGATCTGGTCCGCGGGCAGATACGGCCTGAACAGATGGCCGATGAACAGCCAGGCGAGCAGCGCCATCGAGAACGGCTTCACCAGCCAGTTGATTCCGACGGTCGCGGCAATGCCGCGCCAGTGTGCGCCAACGTGACCGAGCGCTCCGAGGTCCACCTTGAGCAGCATGGGAATGATCATCAGCCAGACGAGAACAGCCACCGGCAGATTGACCTGTGCAATCTCCGCCGAGCCGAGCGCATGGAAAACGGCCGGCATCCATCGGCCCAGCAGAATGCCGACGACGATACACAGGCCCACCCAGATCGTGAGATAGCGTTCGAACAAACCCATGGCTGGAGCGGAAACCGGCCTGCCGATGGCCTCACTGGTCATGACGCTGTCCTGTGATCCGCTGGCCGCTCACATCCACGACCCGGTCGCCATCCTCTTTCGAGAACGCTCCAAGCTGTGGAGTGGGCATGATGTCCAGAACCGCTTCAGATGGCCGGCAGAGCCTCACACCCAGCGCGGAGACCACGATCGGGCGGTTCATCAGAACCGGATGGGCTTCGATGGCGTCGAGCAACTGTGCGTCGGTCAGACTGGCGTCGGAGAGGCCCAGCTCGGCATAGGGCGTTCCCTTCTCGCGCAGGATTTCGCGCACCGACATGCCGGCGCGCGCGAGCAATTGAACGAGCATGACCCGCGACGGCGGTGTCTTCAGATACTCGATGATATGCGGCTCGATGCCGGCATTGCGGATCATGGCCAGCGTGTTGCGCGAGGTGCCGCAATCCGGGTTGTGATAGATGATGACGTCGACGCTATCAGGCACGTGACAGCTCCTTGCTGTCCGAGGTGCATGCGGACGCCGTGGCCGGCATACAGATGTCGGGATGACCCGCGCAGCAATCCCGCATCAGGAACTGGATGAGGCCCGACAGCGCGTCGTAATCGGCGGTGTAGACAATCGAGCGGGCCTCCCGCTTCGCGCTGGCAAGGCCAGCCTGGGTCAGCTCCTTCAGATGGAAGGACACATTCGAGGCCGACACGCCTGCCGCCTCCGCGACGGCGCCGGCCGGCATCCCCGCGGGACCGGCCTGCACGAGCAGGCGCACGATGCGAAGCCGTGTCTCCTGGGACAGCGCTGCAAAAGCCGACAGGGCTTGACGTTCTTCCATATTTCAATAATCCTAAAAATATCAAATCATGGAGTAACATCGATGCTGGACCTTGCCAAGCCGGAAATTCCGCCTTCGCCGCAGATCGCCGCCGACGACATCAGCATCGGGGCGCTCCTCGCCGCCTGCGACGCGGCACCGGCATTGCCCTTGGTGTTCACCTATAGCGGTCACAGCATTCAGGCGGGCTACCACGTCACCGAAGTCAAGGCGGGCGCCTTTTCCGCACTTGATTGCGGCGGCAATCCCGAAGCGTGGTCGGAGATCTTCGTACAGTTGTGGGACATCGTCGAAAGTGGCCGGACCCATATGACGGCGGCTAAATTCGCCGCCATCATCCGGAAAGTCTCCGACCATGTCGCTCTCGATATCAATGCGCGACTGACTTTCGAAGTGAGCGATGGCATCGCGCCGATGCAACTACACTGCGCGGATACCCCGCGCATACAGGGCGACGTTCTCACGGTGGCGCTTGCCCCGCGTCCGGCGAGTTGCAAGCCACGCGACCGCTGGCTGGAGGCGCAGAAGGAAGCCAGTGCATGCTGCGCGCCGGTATCGTCCAAAAGCACGTGCTGCCGGTAGACGCCGCGGTTCAGACCGGAGACCTGTTACTGGACTCTCAACGAGAGCGCGCGGTAGAGCCCACAATCATTATCCTTTGCCACCTGCGGTCGTTGCGCTGCGTCGATCCGCGAGGCGACCAGTCTCTTTTGGCAAAGCTCCTGGCGAGGAGCCGGGATGCGCAGACGCCTGGGCTTGCGACAGCAACCACGCCCGGAATGCCTGCAGCAAAGGATTCCCGGCTTTCTCCTCCGGGCAGGCGAAATAGTACGAGCCGACGCTTTTCAGGGTCAGGCTCGACAACACCTTCAATTTGCCCGACCTGAGTTGGTCGGAAATCAGGAATTCGGGAAGCAGGGCAACACCAAGACCCGAGCTTGCCGCGCTGATCAAAGTGGACTGGATATCGAAACGCGGCCCGCGGATCACATTCGTGCCGCCGAGCTCCGCAGCATCGAACCAGCGACGCCATGCATCGGCGCGTGTGACGAGATGCAGAAGCCGCAGCTCGGCGACCTTGCTCGGCGGCAATTCGCCGCGCCTGCCGATCAGCGTCGGCGATCCGACCGGCAGAAGAATTTCGTCGAACAGATGGTCTGCCTGCGTGCCGGGCCAGTCCGGCTGGCCGAAGTAGAGGGCACCATCGAGCGCGGTCTCGCTGAAGAAGAAGCGCGTGTTGCGCGCGCTCACATTGACGGCGACGCCGGGATGACGCGCATAGAAATCCGGCAGGCGCGGAATGAGCCACTGGGCGCCGACAGTGGGCAGCGCCGCGACGTCCAGAACCATGCCGTCGGCCTCATAGCCCATGATCTCGAGCGCATCGCGCTCGATCCGCTCGATCGTCTGCGCCACGCGGGTGCTGTAGGCCGCCCCTGCCCGCGTCAACGTGATGCGTTTCTTGATCCGATGAAACAGTTTCACGCCGAGCTGCGTCTCCAGCTGCGCAATCTGGCGCGACACCGCACTTTCGGTCAGCGCGAGTTCGCTGGCGGCACGGGTGACGCTGAGGTGTTTGGCAGCCGCGCTGAACGCCATCAGCGCGCCGAGGCTCGGTATTCTGCGGCGCATAGTTCATTCCAAAAACGCAAGACGTCCGCAGATTAAATTGTTTGCACGCCTAAGCACAAGGCAACAATCTCCCCGCGGGTGACAAAAGTCATGGCGGCAGCGACCTCTGGCGAGGTCACGCCCCGGCAACGGTCTCAAGACATGCAGACTGCAGCGCGGTGCCCCGCACAGGTGCTTCGGTCATCAACTTCAAGGAGCACATCAGTGGCAGTCAACAAATTGCATGACGAATTCCACACGCTCGACATGGAGAGCGGCTGGCAATTGCCCGAGGGCTACGATCCCGCGTCGGGCGCGCTGGAGAAGATCCTGTCCGGATCGCTCGATACCGCGAACAAACGCGGCAGCCGGACGCGATTGCTGAAGTTCCCTCCGGGTCTCTTCACCACACAGCAGATCGTTCACGACCACTGGGAAGAAGTCTTTCTCGTCTCCGGCGACCTGATCGTTGGCAATGACGAGAACGGGCAAGGCGGCACGCCGTTCGCCGGCTACACCTACGCCGTCAGACCGCCAGGCGCGTGGCATGGTCCGTTCAAATCCGAGGGCGGCTGCCTGCTTCTCGAAATGCACTACTACGATCCCGCCTGAGAGCCACAGAGATGATGACGGCAGCCTCTTAGAGGGGCCGCCGATCAGAGCCGATGCTCCCTGAAATCCCCGCAAGAGGTCTTGATATGAGTAATGCGAAGCTTCCCGTCATCATCGCCGGTGCAGGGCCGGTCGGCATGGTGGCTGCCGCAGATCTGGTGCGACAGAACATTCCGGTTCTGGTGCTCGAGAAGAACGACGCGCTGAGCAGCGAGTCGCGCGCATCGACGTTCCATCCGCCCACGCTGGACATGCTCGACAATCTCGGTTTCGCCAGCACGTTGATTGCACAGGGGCTGAAGGCACCGACAGTGCAGTACAGCTCGTCCGAGGACGGTGTGCTCGGAACATTCGATTTCGCGGCGATCTCCGATCTGGTGCGGCATCCGTTCCGCCTGCAAGCCGAGCAATTCAAGCTCACGCGCATCATTCTGGATGCCCTGTCCGGCAATCCGCTGTTCTCGATCGCGTTCGGCAGCGAGGTCAGATCGGTCGAGCAGAGCAGCGATACCGTCAAGGTGGTGGTCACGGCCAACGGCCACGACACCACGCATGAATGCGCCTGGCTGATCGGCGCCGATGGTGCGAACAGCATCGTCCGCCGCAGCCAGGATATGGAATTCGAGGGCTTCACCTGGCCCGAGCGTTTCCTGGTGATGACGACACCGGTCGATTTCACCGCGCTTCGGCCGGGCGTCTCGTCGGTCAGCTATGTCGCCGATCCCGAACGCTGGTACTTCCTTCTGCGTATCCTCGGCGCATGGCGCGTGATGATGCCGGTGGCCGCGGAAACATCCGATGAGGAAGCACTGTCCGAAGCCTATGTGACGGCGTCGATCCGGCGGATCGTTCCCACAGAGCTGGACGCCCCCATCCTCCACACCACGCTCTATCGTGTGCACCAGCGCGTCGCCGCGAATTTCCAGAAAGGCCGCACGTTTCTGGCCGGTGACGCCGCCCATATCAACAACCCGCTCGGCGGCATGGGCATGAATGGCGGCATTCATGATGCATTGAACCTGACCGCGAAGCTGGGCCCAGTCATCAACGGCACGGCTGATGAGAGCATTCTCGCCGATTACGATCTGCAGCGCCGGACGGTCACGATGCAGGCCATTCAGGGCGACACCATCCGCAACAAGAAGAACCTCGAAGCGAAAGACGAAGCCGATCGCGCGCGTTTCCGCGACGACATTCGCGCAGCAGCCGCCGATCCGGAAAAGGCACGAGCGCTATTGCGCCGGATCGCGATGCTCGACTCGCTTGAGCGGGCCGGTGCGTTGCATGTGGCTGAGCACCGCCCTGGGTGATCAGCAACTCTCTCTGAGACGATGTCGACGGCAACCGGTCACTCGGCTGGATAAGAACCGCGGCAGTGGAAGCGCCAGTAAGCCTGGAGGAGCCAACACCATGGTTCCCAAGATGTCATGCAGGAGTTTCAGAATGCCAAGCAAGGATTTACGGATGAAGTGGACGACGTTTCTTTTGGCGGCGCTGGTAGCGCCTGTCGCCTTGGGCGTGCCCGGCGCGGCAGCGGCCGGCTTTCCGGAAAAAATGATCACAATCGTGGTCCCTTATCCGGCTGGAAGCACGGCGGACGCGATTCCACGACTGGTGGCTCCGCTGATGTCGAAGTCGCTCGGCGTCACCGTGATCATCGAGAACCGCGGCGGCGCCAACGGCTCGATCGGGGCGGCTCGCGTCGCCGCTTCGCCGGCGGATGGCTATACGATTCTGCTCGCGACAACCGGCATGATGGCGATCAATCCGTGGATCTATGAAAAGCCCGCCTATAATTCCGAAAAGGATTTCGCGCCCATCACCAATGGCGCTTCGACGCCGAACATCCTGGTCGTCAATCCTTCGGTCAAGGCGAACTCGCTGAAGGAACTGGTGGCGCTGGCCAAGGCCGAGCCGGGCAAGCTGACATTTGCGTCAGCCGGTATCGGCAGCACGAGCCATCTGTGCGGCGAGACGCTGAAGGTGCTCGAAGGCATCGATGCCGTCCACATCCCGTATCAGGGCGCAGCTCCGGCACTTCAGGATGTCATCGGTGGTCAGGTGTCCATGATGTGCGATAATCTGTCGAACACGGTCCAGCAGGTACAAAGCGGAGCGCTGAGGCCCATCGTCGTGACCGCGCCTGAACCAAGCAAACAGCTGCCCAATGTGCCGACGTCGCCGCAGGCAGGCTATCCCGATCTCCTCGCGGGCAACTGGTACGGCTTTGTCGCTCCATCGGCGACCCCCAAGGACGTGATTGAGAAGCTCAACGCATCGATCGTGGAGGCGTTGCGAGATTCAACTGTTTCGGCTCGCCTGGAAGGCCTTGGTTTGACCGTGATCGCAGACAAGCCCGATCAGTTCGGAGCTGTTATCGCCAAGGATTCTGCGCGGATGGAAAATATCGTGAAGCGCTCGAAAGCGAAGATTTCCAACTAGGGATTTTTCGGCATCCCTCCGAGCTTAAACTGATCTTGACTTTAGTCCTAGATTGAGTTACCTCGCTTCCAGCCTGCTCGATTGCTGCGTGCTCATGACACACAGCATCGATCAGACTGCAGCGGCGACCCGGTGATCCGGGCAGCTGCTGGTGGAGCGCCGGGAGGCGCAGCGTTCGCTCGGCGGGCTTCGCACCCCCACCGATGTCGTAACGCGCGCGTCTTCCCTGCGGGACTCGCAATCCCGCCGGTGCTGACGTGCGGGCCGGCCCTCGCAAGGCCAGCCTCAAGGGGTCTCGCAAACCCCTGGCGCCTCCCGGCGCTCCATTCTCGCAATGGGAAACGGGATGAAGGGTCGTCCGCACCCTCACCGAAGCGGAGATCGGCGCGTGCCTTATGCGACCTGCGCGCGGACGGACAGTTCCGCATCCGGCGCAGCAATGGCCTGAGCGCGCAGCAGCTCGACAATCTCCTCATTCGGCCGCGCCCGGCTGAACAGGAAGCCCTGCCCTTCATGGCAGCCTTCGCTGCGCAGGCAGGCGAGTTCGGATTCTGTCTCGACGCCTTCCGCCGTGATGGTGACACCGAGGCCCATGCCAAGGCTGATGATCGAGCGCACGATGGCCTGCGCATCGCGATTGGAGCCGAGATCACGCACGAAGGACTGGTCGATCTTGATCTTGTCGAACGGAAAGCTTCTGAGATAGCTCAGCGACGAATAGCCGGTTCCGAAATCGTCCATCGAGATGCGCACGCCGAGCGCGCGCAGCGCGTGCAGGGTCGCCAGCACCTGATTGCTCTTTTCCAGCAGCAGCGTCTCGGTGATTTCAAGCTCAAGCCGCCGCGGCGGCAATCCGGAATGCTTCAGCGCATCCATCACCACCGAGAGCAGATTGCCAACGCGGAACTGCAGCGGCGACAGATTGACTGCGACGCGCACTTCATCAGGCCAGCGCGCAGCCTCATTGCAGGCGCGGCGCAGGATCTGCGTGCCGAGCGCATTGATCAGGCCGGTGTCTTCTGCCACCGGGATGAAATCTGCCGGCGAAATCATGCCGCGCTCCGCATGCGGCCAGCGCACCAGCGCCTCACAGCCGGTGATGCGGCCGGTCTTGAGATCGATAAGTGGCTGGTAGAAGGGCCGCAGTTGATCGTCCTGAATGGCGGAGCGCAAATCGATTTCGATCTTGCGGCGCGCCTGCGCGCGGGCGTCCATGCCGGACTCGAAGAAGCTGAATGTGCCGCGCGAGTCGTTCTTGGCGCGCGACAGCGCCATGTCGGCGTTCTTGAGCAACCGCTCGGATTCGTCGCCGTCGCTCGGCGCCATCGCGATCCCGATGCTGGCGCCGATGACCACCGAATGACCGTCGAGCAGATAGGTCTCACCGACGGCGTCGAGCAGCCGGCGCGCCAACAGCACGACATCCTCGGGACGGTTGATGCCGGTCTGGATGATGGCGAATTCGTCGGAGTTCAGCCGCGCCAACGCGTCTTCCTCGCGCAACGACGAGCGCAGCCGCCGCGCCACGCCGCGCAACAGCTTGTCGCCGATACCATGGCCGAGCGTGTCGTTGACGCCCTTGAAGTTGTCGAGGCCGAGAAACAGCACCGCGACCTTCTCGCCGGTGCGCCGCGTATGTGCGAGGACCTCGTCGAGACGCTGACGCAGCAGGTTGCGATTCGGCAGGCCGGTGAGGCCATCATGATGCGACATGAAAGCCAGCCGCATCTCGGCACGCTTGCGCTCCGTGATATCCATCAGCGCCAGCATCACGGCTGGCTCCTCGTTGTAGACGAGGTGCCGCGAATAGATCGCCAGATCGATCAGCGAGCCGTCGGCCTTGACGTGTTTCCAGGTTCGTGCGGCCTGCTCGTCATTGGCGTGATCGCCGACCCAGGGCGGGGCGGCCTCGAAGGCCTGCAACTGGCGGATGGTGAGCTTCTCGAATTCCGGACGCGTGTAACCGTAATGTTCGATCGCAGCGTCGTTGACGCTGAGGATGCGTTCGTCATCGAGTGCACAGACGATCATCGGCACCGGATTGCTCTCGAACAGCAGGCGGAACGACGCCTCGCGCTGTTTCAGCTCGGTGATGTCGACGCGCAGACCGATGACACCGCCGTCTTCGGTGAGCCGCTCTTCGATCAGGACAACGCGGCCGTCGGCCAGAACCTGCTCGTGACGTTCGCCTGGATGGAACAGCTTGGCGACGCGCTCCGCGATCCATTCGTCCTCGCGGCCGATGGCTTCAGGATAGTCGCCGCGCTCGACACCGACGCGGATCGTGTCCTGCAAACGCGCACCCGGCACGAACTGATCCGAGCTGCGGTTGTAGATTTCCGCGTACTTTTTGTTCCAGAGGATGTAGCGCCCGTCGGAATCGAGAAACACGATGCCTTGCGGCAGGATGTCGATCGCCTCGCGCAGACGCTCGTGGGATTTGCGGGCTTCCGCGATCGCCGCCTCGGCCTGGGCACGCTGGCGCACGATCTCGCGAATGGGACCGCTGACAAGACCCTTTTTCGGCGCCAGTTTCGGAGCAGCCGCGATCGCCCGGCTCGGCCGGGTGATCCGAGACGCCAGTCCGGCTTTCGCTTTCTTTTTCGCTTCAGGCCGGAACTTCGGCATCAATGATCCACTCGCAACGCGCGTGTGACAATATGTGCAAGAAGTGTCTGAAAAAACGGTATCAATGCCCGTTCACAGCAACCGATTACCGTCTGAACTGCGCGCCTGTACACATCCCATGCCTTCACAACAGGCAAAAACCGTGGGCCTATGGCTACCCATGTCTGGACGTTACCAGGTCACGCGCGATCATCCCCGCCAAGTGAGAGACGCAAGCGGCTCGAAACGCTGATAAAACGGCTGAGCCGGTCGCAACGGGAGGACCAGCAAACCCAAACGCAAAAAAAAGCGCCAGCGTCAGACATGGTTACCCGCGCGTTAAAATCATGCGTGCCGCAGGTCACTCACCTCATCGACAGCTTCAGCTATAGTCGCAGCATGAGCCTTCGCCTGATTCTCAGCCTCATATTCCTGCCCGCCGTCATTGCTTCAACGCCGCTGGCGTTGGCGCAAACCAAAGGCAGCGTCGATCTGAAACCGCTGCCCCCGCTGGCCAATCCGAACGACCCGGCCATCGGCGCCAAAGAACTATTCGGCCGCAAGGTGCTGCCGACGAAATCGCCGGTGCGCGTGGTCGGCTTCTACGCCAAGGGCTGCATCGCAGGCGCCGAAGCGCTGCCGATCAACGGGCCGACCTGGCAGGTGATGCGGCTATCGCGCAATCGCAACTGGGCGCATCCGCAACTGGTCGAGCTGCTGGAGCGGCTATCGGTCAAGGCTAACAAGAACGCCGGCTGGCCAGGCATCCTGGTCGGCGACATGTCGCAGCCGCGCGGCGGCCCGATGATCACAGGCCATGCCAGCCATCAGGTCGGGCTTGATGCCGATATCTGGCTGACGCCGATGCCGAACCGCCAGCTCTCGCGCAACGAGCGTGAGGAGATGTCGGCGGTGATGATGGTGCGGCACGACCGGCTCGACATCGATCCGACCACCTGGACGCCGTCCCATCTGCCGGTGATCCGCGCCGCGGCGGTGGAGCCCAGCGTGGAACGCATCTTCGTCAACGCCGCCATCAAGAAGGCGCTGTGCCGCGAAGCCAAGGGCGACCGCAGCTGGCTGTCGAAGGTGCGGCCGATGTACGGCCATGATTATCACTTCCATGTCCGCATCAAATGCCCGGTCGGCAGTGCCGAATGCGAATCCCAGCCACCGCCGACTGATTCCGAGGGCTGCAGCGCCGGCGATCTGGCTTACTGGTTCAGCGATGCCGTGCTGCATCCAAAACCGCCGCCGGTTCCGCCCAAGCCGAAGCCACCGATGACGCTCGCAGAAATGCCGGCTGCGTGCCGACAGGTTCTGACGGCACCGTGATCGGCCGATTGGCTATCGCATTGTCGTGAAACCGGGTTAGAACATGCCATCGTTGTGCCGTAAGCCGACGATCAACAACGGGCGCCCCTCCCGAACTCCTTCCAGATCAGCCGCGGCTGTCAGCTGCCCGGCCCAATCGGCGAGATCCAACATGCGCATCAGTGCACGCAACCAGATCAAGGGTACTGTCCTCGAAGTCACCAAGGGCGCGACCACGTCGCATGTCCGCGTCGACATCGGCGGCGGCCAGGTCGTGACCTCGTCAATCACCAACGAAGCCGTTGACGATCTGGCGCTCAAGGCCGGCGGCAAATGCATCGTCGTGGTGAAAGCCTCCGACGTCATGATCGCGGTTCGGCGCCTGCATGGGCTGCCGAGCCAGGCGGCTGTGACAAATTCAAGTGGCCGATCGACAAGGAGCGCGCTGCACAGACGGCGCAGGATCGCCTCAAGATTGCCTCTGGCGCCGACCTCGCAATTCCCGCCGCAGCGATCCTTGATTTGAAGACACCCGCTGAGGCGAAGCTGCCGACGTCCCCAGAGCGAAGGCCGAAAGACGGCACATTTGCAGGCTTTGCGCGCTTCCAGAAGGCGCCAAAGGCTGGCACATACACCATCAGCCTGTCGTCGGCGGCGTGGGTCGACGTGGTGCAGGATGGTGAGATCCTGAAGCCGATGGAGTTCAGCGGCGCGACCGACTGCACCGGCATCCGCAAGACCATAAAGTACGATTGCTGCAGGTCCGTTCGTGATCCAGGTCAGCGGCGTGACTGAAAACACCATCAGCCTGGCCGTGCTGCCGTCCGAGTGACGGCAGCCTTAGAGGCCTCCGCGCCCAAGGGCCTTTACCCCCTTGGCCAGCCTGATATTATTCCCCAGCGATATCCCCTGCGGACCGTAAGTCCTCGGGATTGCCGGAACGGCGCTTCCGCCTGTCGCATGTCCCACCCAACCAACGCCTGAGTTGCGCGCACTTTGCGCTGCGCTCACGCATGGAGCGCCACATGAACCGTTTTGCCGGACTTTTCGCTGCGTTCTCGATCCTGCTCGGATCGACCTTCACGCCTGCCCATGCGCAGGACAAAACCCTCACCGTGTTCGCCGCAGCGTCGATGAAGAACGCGCTCGACGAGCTCGATGCCGCCTACACTGCCAAGACCGGCGTGAAGATCACCGCCAGCTATGCTGCAAGCTCGGCGCTCGCCAAGCAGATCGAACAGGGCGCGCCGGCCGACGTCTTCGTGTCCGCCGACACCGACTGGATGGACTACGCCATCGGCAAAAAGAACATCAACGTCGCCACGCGCACCGACCTGCTCGGCAACAGCATCGTGCTGATCGCCGCAAAGGACGCCAAGCTCGACAACGTCACCATCGGTCAAGGCTTCGATCTCGCCAAGCTCGCCGGCGACGGCAAGATCGCCACCGGCGATGTGAAGTCGGTCCCGGTCGGCAAATACGCAAAGGCCGCGCTTGAGAAGCTCGGCAGCTGGACCGCCGCCGAGTCGAAATTCGCCATGGCCGAGAGCGTGCGCGCTGCGCTGACGCTGGTCTCACGCGGTGAAGCTCCGCTTGGCATCGTCTATGCGACCGATGCCAAGATCGATCCGGGCGTGAAGATCATTGGCACCTTCCCGTCGGACTCGCATCCTGCGATCATCTATCCGATAGCTGCGACCACCACCGCCAAGAGCGAAGCCGCCGACTACCTGACCTTCCTGAGGTCATCGGCCGCAAAGACGGTTCTCGAGAAGTACGGCTTCACTTTCCTGGTCAAGCCGACGTCCTGACACGTGTCCAACATCTCCCCTGAAGAATGGACGGCGATCCTGCTTTCAGTCAGGGTCGCCGTGATCGCGACATTGATCTCGACGCCGATTGGAATCGGCGTCGCCTGGCTACTCGCTCGGCGTGACTTCTGGGGCAAGCCGATCATCGACGCCATAATCTATCTGCCGCTGGTGCTCCCGCCCGTCGTCACCGGCTATCTGCTGCTGTTGCTGCTCGGCAAGCGCGGCATTCTCGGCGCCTGGCTCGCCGAACATCTCGGCATCGTCTTCGCCTTTCGCTGGACGGGTGCCGCGCTTGCATGCGGCGTGATGTCGTTCCCTCTGCTGGTGCGGCCGATCCGGCTCTCGATTGAGGCGGTTGACCGGCGGCTCGAACAGGCGTCGAGCACGCTCGGCGCATCGCCCTGGAAGGTGTTTGCGACCGTGACCTTGCCGCTGGCGCTGCCCGGCGTCCTGGCCGGCATGGTCCTCGGCTTTGCCAAGGCCATCGGCGAATTCGGCGCCACCATTACTTTCGTCTCAAACATTCCCGGCGAGACCCAGACGATTTCCTCCGCGATCTACTCGTTGATCCAGACGCCCGACGGTGACGCGGCAGCCTCACGTCTGGTGATGATCTCCATCGGCATCGCTGTGCTGGCGCTTATCGCTTCGGAATGGTTCGCGCGCCGCGCGACGCAACGGCTGCACGGAAACTGATCGTGCTGCGCGTTGATGTGTTCAAACAACTCGGCGAATTTTCAGTCGACGTCGCCTTCACCAGCGAAGGCCGCGTGACGGGCCTGTTCGGCTCCTCAGGTGCGGGCAAGACCTCGCTGGTCAGCATGATTGCCGGCCTCGTGCAGCCGGATCGCGGCATCATCGCCGTGGATAGTGACGTGCTCTATGACGGCAGCGCGCGCATCCACGTCCCGCCGCATCGGCGCCGCATCGGCTACGTGTTTCAGGATGCGCGACTGTTTCCGCATCTGAGCGTCGCACAGAACCTCGATTACGGTCGCCGGATGAACCGTCTGACACGCGATCCCGCTGAGGAAACACGCATTACAGAGATGCTTGATATCGGACATCTGCTCGATCGCCGTCCCGGTGGCCTCTCGGGCGGCGAACGCCAGCGCGTGGCGCTGGGACGGGCGCTGCTATCTCAACCGAGGCTGCTACTGCTCGACGAACCGATGGGGGCGCTCGACGAGGAGCGGAAGGCGGAGATCCTTCCCTACCTCAAGCGGCTGCGCGATGCAGGCGATGTGCCGATGGTCTTCGTCAGTCACGATGCCGACGAGATGCGGCAACTGGCGACGCAGGTCGTGATGCTGAGGCGTGGCCGTGTCGCGGCCTTCGGTGGCACCGAGATCCTGCCGCGTATCATCCCGGCAGCCTGAGCCAATCAGGCGCCGGACAGCGTGGTCCAGCCTCGTTTCAGTTTCGCCTTGAGGGCTTGCCTGCGTGTCAACTTCGGCGGCGCGGGATCTTCATCTTCGGGCAGACGCAGACCGACCACGTTGACACGCCCGCCGCCAAGGCTGCGCGCGACGAGATCGATACTGTCGATCGGCAAGGCGGCGCCAACAGTCGGCGCATGATCGAGATGGATATCGAAATAATCCGCCAGCGTCAGCGATGCCTGGGCTGGATCAACGGCGATGCCGTAGATCGCTGCAAGGTCGCCGAGAGTGATTTCACCAGACACCATGAAGTCACCAAGCAGATGCGGGTCCGGTGCTGTACTGGGCGGCATGTCGACAAAGAAGCGATCCAGCGCCTCGGCCTTTTCCGGCGGCGCCAGCAGATAGATGTAATCGCCGGCCGTAACAGGCTCGGCCTCCGCCGGCGTCAGGATGCGCTCATCGCGAATGACCAGCGTCGGCTTCGACCATGACGGAATAAGGTTGCGTTTCAGGTAGAGGCTCTTCGGGCGCACGGCATAGCCGACCAGTTGCTGTTCGAGCTGACCTGGCAAATCGAGTTCGATACGGCGCGGCCCCCTGTCGGTGCGCGGCAGAGCGACATGCAGCTTCCGGGCGGCAAAAGCCAGCGTCCATCCCTGAAACAACAGCGAGATGATCACGACCACGAAAGCGACGTCGAAATACAACGACGCCTTGGGCAGACCAACCAGCATCGGGATCGAGGCAAGGAAGATTGCGACGGCACCGCGCAGACCGACCCACGAAACGAACATCTTTTCGCGCCAGTTGAAGCGGAAGGGCTGCAAACACAGGAAGACCGCGACCGGGCGTGCCACGAACATCAGAACCAGGGCAACGCCGACCGCCGGAATGATGCTGCCCACCAGCCGCTCCGGCGACACCAGAAGACCGAGCATGACGAACATCACGATCTGCGCCAGCCACGTCGCAGCATCGAGGAACGTCACCACGGAATTATGCGCCCGTGTCGGACGATTGCCAATGATGATGCCGGCAAGATAGACCGCCAGAAAGCCCGAGGCGTGAGCGATCTGAGCCAGCCCGAAGATCACCAAAGCCGCGGTGCAGACGAAGGGCGCATGCAGCCCCTGCGGCAACGCCACGCGATTCATGGCCAGGACAACCAACCGGCCACCGACGACGCCGATCAGGGTGCCCAGCACGGCTTCCTGAACAAATTCCATTGCCACGTGACCGGCAGAGGCGTCCCCTAGCGACAGAAGCTTGACCAGCGTCAGGGTCAGAAAGACGGCGAACGGATCGTTCGTTCCGGACTCAACTTCGAGTGTCGCGCCGACCCTTGGTCTGAGGCGCAGGCCTTGCGCGTGGACCAGCAGAAAGACAGCCGCCGCGTCGGTGGAAGCCACCACCGCGCCGGTCAGCAGCGCCTGGGTCCAGTTCAGGTCGAGGGCATATTTGGCGACCGGCGCCGTGATCAACGCCGTCAACAACACGCCAATCGTAGCCAGCACCATCGATGGGGCCAGTACTGCGCGAATGGCCTGAAATCGTGTCTTCAACCCACCGTCGAAGAGGATCAGCGCGAGTGCAACCGAGCCGACCACATAGGTTGTATGGACGTCGTCAAACCGCAGTCCGCCGGGGCCCGCTTCGCCGGCCACCATGCCGATAAACAGGAAGAACAGCAGCAAGGGCGCGCCGAAGCGAAGCGCGAGCAGGCTGGACAGGATGCCGGCCATGACCAGAACTGCGCCGAGAAGGATGGCAATGCTGACGGAATCAAGTGACGCCATGAGGCTCCGAGGCCGGAAATACTTGTAAATCCATGCTTATCGTCGTCATCCCGAGACGCCAAACGTTTTCTGCGTGATACCTATTTGCAGGTATATTTCTCGGGAATTGCTCAAGGCAGAAGCTCCGCTCGATGGCGTCGACGTGGTGCTTGTGTGAATCTCTGCCCATCCGAATCAAATGCGCCGTCCAGCGATGATTCCACACCACACGATACATTCACGAAGACGAGAGCCGCGCGATGCTTGACCTGACCGACACCCACGAATTCGTGCTGGCAACCGCACGATCGTTCGGCGCCGAGGTAACCTCGCCGTGGTTCTATCTGCAGCTCGGACTGATGATGGCCGGTGGTGGCATTGCCTTCGCCATCGGGGCCGCAATCCGCTCACGGGTCGATATGACCTCGCTGGCGATGGGCTGGCCGGCGCCGCTGCGCATGTTCATGCGCATTCTCGTCGGCAGCGCGGCCACCGGCGCCTTTGCCATCCTGATGACCCTCGACCGCGTGATCATGCTGAGCGTGACATGGCCGAGCCGCAGCTATTTGCTGTCGGTGGCCGCGAAGCTTGCACTCGCGTGGCTAGTGATCCGGCTTGTCACCAGCGTGATCCGTAACGAATTCTTGGTCCGGCTGGTGTCGATCTCGGCCTGGTTCGTGGCGGCCCTCAGCATTGTCGGCCAGTTGCAGCCGACCATCACCATGCTGGATGCGAACGGAATCGACCTCGGCGGCCTCCGGCTGACCCCGCTACTCTTGATCAAGCTCGGAGTCTTGCTCGCGGTAGCGCTATGGCTGTCGAATATTGCCAGCAATTTTCTGGAAGGCCGGATCAGGCAGTCCCATGACCTCACGCCCTCGATCCAGGTCCTGCTGATCAAGCTGGTGCGCCTGCTCTTGATGGTGTTCGCCGTCGCTCTCGTCATGGGTGCGGTCGGCATCAACCTCTCGGCGCTCGCCGTGTTCTCCGGTGCAGTCGGTGTCGGTATCGGTTTCGGCCTGCAGAAAATCGTCGCCAATTTCATCAGCGGCGTGATCCTGCTGGCGGACAAATCGGTGAAGCCCGGCGACCTCGTCACCATCGGCGACAGCTCCGGCCGCATCAGTGCGATGAATACGCGTTACATCTCGGTCGCCGCGGGCGACGGCCGCGAGTTCCTGATCCCTAACGAGGACCTCATTACCCAGAAGGTGGTGAACTGGACCTATACGGACAAGGACACGCTGGTGAAGGTCAATTTCAGCGCCAATTACGATGCGGATCCGCGCGTCGTCTGCAAGCTGGCTATCGACGTCGCAACGGCATCGCCACGGGCCAATACGGCCAAGACGCCGAACTGCATCCTCACCGAATTTGCCGAAGCCGGCATGAAATTCTCACTGACCTTCTGGATTGACTCGCCCGACGGCATGGATGCCGTGAAGAGCGAGGTGATGCTGGGACTGTGGGATGCCTTCAAGCGTGAGGGCATCCGCGTGCCCTATCCGGTCCGCGAGCTGAAGATCCGTGGCGGTGCACTACCGGTCGAAACCATTGTCGAAGTCGCATCCGGTCCGGAGTAGTTCCGATGAAGCTACAGGCCGATCTGGTTCCGGCGACGCTGCTGCGGCGCTACAAGCGCTTCCTTGCCGATGTCGAGCTCGCCGATGGCAGCATGATCACCGCCCATGTCGCCAATCCCGGCGCGATGCTCGGCCTGCAGGCGCCGGGCGCGCGGGTCTGGCTGTCGAAGTCGCCGAGCAAGACCCGCAAGCTGCCTTTTTCATGGGAGCTGATCGAAGCCGATTTCGGCAATGGCCCGGAACTGGTCGGCGTCAATACAATGCACCCCAATGCCATTGTCGCGGAGGCCCTCGCCGCCAACGCGATCCCCGAACTCGCCGGCTACGACACCATCCGCCGTGAGGTGAAATACGGCGCTGCGTCGCGGGTGGATTTCCTGCTGGAACACCCGTCACGGTCGCCCTGCTATGTCGAGGTCAAGAACGTCCACATGATGCGCCAGCCGGGATTGGCGGAATTCCCGGATTCCGTCACCGCGCGCGGCGCCCGCCATCTCGACGAACTGGCCGCCATGGTTGCCACAGGCGCCCGGGCCATGATGCTGTTCGTGGTCCAGATCGGCTCGTCCACGGCTTTTGCGCTGGCGCGGGATATCGACCCGGCCTATGGCAGCGCCTTCGACAAAGCCTGCAACGCAGGCGTCGAAGCCGTCGCCTATACCTGCCGGATCGACCACGGCAGCATCGTTCTGGCCGGCCGAGTGCCGATTCAGCCATGAATATGGCCGGCTTGGGGACCGAGCGATGAGGTCCTGGAGGGGCTGCTTTGGCTTGCGCTGACCGCCCCAGCCATTAAATTAGGGCCTCAAATCACGCATTCCCGTCGCATCCTGCCTGGCAAGATCACCTGATGAGCTACGTCGAAGCCTCCGAAACCTCCCAGCGCAAAACCGGCCAGATCAAGCTGCACGGTCCCGCCGCTTTTGCTGGCATGCGCAAGGCCGGCGCGCTGGTGTCGCTGTGCCTGGACGAGCTGACCGATCTGGTGAAGCCGGGTGTGCTGACTTCGGCGATCGACGATTTCGTGCGGGAATTCGCCTTCAGCCATGGCGCCTTTCCGGCCACGCTGATGTATCGCGGCTATCGCTATTCGACCTGCACGTCGATCAATCACGTGGTCTGCCACGGTATGCCCGGCGACCGCGCGCTGAAGGAAGGCGACATCGTCAATGTCGACGTCACCTTCATCGTCGAGGGCTGGTATGGCGATTCCAGCCGCATGTATGGCGTCGGCGAACTCGCCCGCAAGGCGGAGCGACTGGTCGAGGTCACCTATGAATCGCTGATGCGCGGCATCGCCGTGGTCAAGCCGGGCAATACCACCGGCGACATCGGCCATGCGATCCAGAGCTTCGTCGAACCGCAGCAGATGAGTGTGGTGCGCGACTTCTGCGGCCATGGCCTCGGCCGCATGTTCCATGACGAGCCGAACATCATCCATGTCGGCCGCCCCGGCGAAGGCGTGACCTTGCGCCCCGGCATGTTCTTCACCATCGAGCCGATGATCAATCTCGGCAAGCCACATGTGAAGGTTCTGTCCGACGGCTGGACCGCCGTGACCCGCGACCGGTCGCTGTCGGCGCAGTTCGAGCACACCGTCGGCGTGACGGCGACCGGCGTCGAGATTTTCACGCTGTCCAAGCGGCATAACGAACAGCCGCCGACGCCCGCCGCCTAAACTTCAAATCGCCACACGACATCGAACACTTTCTAGTTGCAAATGCAGCCGGGCACGGCATGCTCGCGGATAATGTCCATGCGAGCGTTTGCGCCACATGCCCGTTAGCCCCATCGATCCGACTGTGCCGCCGGGTCTTGCCGAAGCGCCACATTATCATGGCCACCGAGAGCGACTGCGGGAGCGCTTTCGGAGCGTCGGCGCCGATGCGCTGAGCGACTACGAGCTGCTGGAAATGGTGCTGTTCCGTGCGCTGCCGCGCCGGGATGTGAAGCCACTGGCGAAATCGCTGATCACGAAATTCGGCTCCTTCGCCGAGACCGTGCATGCCCCGGACATGCGGCTGCGCGAGGTCGACGGCCTCGGCGAAGCCGCCATCACCGAGATCAAGCTGATCGCCGCTGCCACCAGCCGCGTCGCCAGGGGGCAATTGAAACAGCGCACCGCGTTGTCGTCATGGGCCACGGTGATCGACTATTGCCGCACGGCCATGGCCTTTGCCGACAAGGAACAATTCCGCATCCTGTTCCTCGACAAGCGCAACCAGTTGATCTCGGACGAGGTGCAGCAGGTCGGCACCGTCGATCACACACCGGTCTATCCGCGTGAGGTGGTGAAGCGTGCCCTCGAACTATCCGCGACAGCGATCATCATGGTGCACAATCATCCTTCCGGCGACCCGACACCGTCGCAGGCCGATGTGCAGATGACCAAGGCGGTGATCGATGTTGCCGCACCGCTCGGCATCGCGGTGCATGATCACATCATCGTCGGCAAACACGGCCATGCCAGCCTTAAGGGGCTGAAGCTGATCTAAGGCCAATCAGAACACTTAGTTCTTGGTGGTTTTGACGTATTCTTCTGCTGCTCGAATACCACTCTTTGCCTTGAGTGTTAAAGCAGTTGTCCGCGGCTTCCATTCGGACACCAGTTTTTCTGCGTTCTTGAGTTCTTGTTCGGACAACAGTGCAGCCATCTCATTCACATTTTTCGCGGGCGCCAGCTTCGAGAGTTTGAAATACGCATACGACAAAGACAGATCCTTTGGCGTTCCTTTTCCGGCAGAATACAAACGGGACAAACCAAAGAGTGCACCGGGATATCCCTGATCGCCCGCCCTCTTCCACCACTTGAGCGCTTCTTCTGAATTTCCTCGCTTGTCATACAGATTAGCGACATCGTGCTGCGCAAGCGCGTAGCCGGCTTCGGCAGAAACAAGCTTGTATTTCAAAGCTTGATCCGAGTCAGGCTCCACGATGCCTGCGCCTTGCCCGTCATAGTAACAACCAAGCTTATAGGCTCCCAACGGGTCGTTCGACGCAGCCGATTTTTGAAACCACCCAAAGGCCTGCCTACGGTCCTGTTGTGTGCCGATGCCATTATTGTACATCATGCCCACATGATATTGCGCCTCTGCATCTCCCTTGTTCGCCAATGCGACCATTGCATTAAAGGTGCCTGCGTCATTTGCGTTGGCAGGCATTGAGAAAAATAAAAGGCACGAAAAAGCCAAGGCGAAAAATTTCATCTCACCCTCCAATCGGGTTTGAACCATTTCATCTTGGTCATTCACAACGGAAATAGGTTCGAACCCGACTGAGATTTCGAACTCAGCGAATTTGGCAGACAGGCCGGTCACGCAGTGCAATATCAAACAGTCTTCTACTGTCGCTCCACAGAGTTTCGGGAGGAACAGTCTTACGCCTGGCTGGCAGCGATCCGCTGAAGATAACGACTTCCGGAATCCGCTGCCCCAGCCGCAGTGGTACGCGTCCTTCACCAGAGCGATAAATTTACTGTCGCAGCAGGATGAGCGGATCAGCACTATCCGGCACACGGCGCCACTGCGCGTTGTCGTCAGCCTCGAAATGCCAGGTCTCGCCCGATGCTGACATCATCAGCAATTCGCCGCGTTCGAGGCGCCACTGTTTGGGATTGAAATTCGCCACCAGGGGTTCACAGCGCGGCTTCAGGAACACGGCGAAATTATCCTGGGTCGTCTCGGTATTGGTCAGCGTCAAACCGCAGACCACGCGGCCGCTGCCGCGCACCATCGACCAGTCGCCAATCATCTGGTCCATCGACTTGGTCAGCGAGCGGGCTGCCGCCAGATTTTGCAGAATATAGACGCCCTCACCCGTACGAATGCCCTCGAAAATGCCGCTCTCGACTTCGGTGAAATCGATCACCGCTTCGCCTGTGGGATTCTGCAGCCGGACGATATCGAGCCCCTTGATGTTCCAGGCTGCGATGTCCTTGGTGAAGGGCAATGCCTTCGCGCAATCCGGTTCGAGTTCGAGCTTCAGCCCCTGTGGTGACGTGTCGTTCTTCAGCGTCACCACGCAGGTCTTGCTGCGTTCGGTGGTGGAGAGCTCCCACTGCCCGATCATGTTTTTTCGAAGGGTGGCAGCGTCCTGCGCTCGCGCCGGTGCGCCGACGAGCAGCGCGCCGGCAACTACCAGCGCAAAGTATCGACAGCGCCCCGACGCGAGTCTCACGATCAGCGTCCCTTTATCGGCGTTTCCGCAATCGGTGTCGTCGGCGCCTTGCCGGCAAACCAGAGCTTGAGGTTGTCGACCACCAGCTGATCCATCGCGTTGCGCGTCACCACCGACGCCGAGCCGACATGCGGCAGCAGCACGACGTTCTGCATCGACTTCAGCTCGTCCGGCACCTTGGGCTCTTGCGCAAACACGTCGAGGCCAGCGGCCAGAATGGTGCCCGATTTGAGGGCCGCAATCAGTGCAGGCTCGTCGATCACCGAACCGCGCGCGATATTGATGATGATGCCGCGCGGACCGAGCGCCTGCATGACTTCCGCGTTGACGAGATTGGCCGTCGACGGTCCGCCCGGCGTAATGACGATCAGCGTATCCACCGCCTTCGCCATCTCGATCAGGTTCGGATGATGCTTGTGCGAGACGCCAGCGGCGGGGTTGCGCGAGTGATAGACCACCGGTACCAGCGAGGCGTCGAGACGGCGCGCGATGGCCTGACCGATGCGGCCCATGCCCACCATGCCGACCTTGCGGTCGCGCAGCGAGCCGACCGTGAGCGGATAGGGCTGTGTCAGCCACAGGCCCGAACGGACATATTTATCCGCCTTGATGAATTCGCGGGCAGTGGCGATGAACAGGCCGAGCGCCGTATCGGCGACTTCCTCGGTCAGCACATCCGGCGTGTTGGTAACAAGGATGTTGTTCTCGGCGGCATATTTCGCGTCGATGTGATCGTAGCCGACGCCGAACGAGGAGATGATCTCGACCTTGGGATATTTCGCCAGCACGGCGCTGTTGGTTGGCACCAGGCCAGTTACGGCGATACCGCGGATTTTCTCGGCGACACCCGCCGGCAGCCGTTCGAGATCGTGCTGGGTTTCATATTTATGCAATACGAACTGATCCGAGAAACCGTTATTGATCAGCGGCTTCGTCGGTCCGTAGATCAGCAGGTCGATTTTGTCCGAAGAGATTCCCGTCCCCATTATTTTTCCTTTCGCAGTGCACTCTCATGCCAGCGCCGCAACACAATGTGGGATACCAGCGCGAGCAGCATATAAATCACAATCCCCGCAACGGACAGCAACAATAACGCGGCGAACATTCGGGGAATATTGAGGCGATAGCTGGATTCCGAAATGCGATAGGCGAGGCCTGAACCAGCGCCCGCCGCACCTGCGGCGATTTCCGCCGCCACCGCGCCGATCAGCGACAATCCGCCCGCAATGCGCAATCCGCCAAGTATGAATGGCAATGCCGCCGGAAGCTTCAGATAGCGCAGCACCTGCCAACGCGATGCGCGATAGAGCTGAAACAGACCGGCCAGATTGCGATCCACCGAATTGAGACCGAGCGTCGTATTGGCCAGCACCGGGAAGAACGCCACGATCCAGGCACAGACAACTACGGCCGTCTGCTGCGGCAGATAGATCAGCATCAACGGCGCGATGGCGATGACAGGCGTTACCTGCAGCACGATGGCATAGGGCAACAGCGAATATTCTAGCCATTTGGACTGGTTGAACAACAGCGCCAACGCGATGCCGCCGACAGCTGCGGCAATGAAACCTTCGAGCGCGGTCAGAAGCGTCACGCCGAGGGATTCAGACAGGATCGACCAATCGGCGATCAGCGTCTGAAAGACGAGCACGGGACCGGGCAGCAGATAGGGCGGGATTTCGCCGATCCGAACGACGAGATCCCACAAAACGATTCCGGCGACAAACACGACCACCGGCCAGACGATGCGCTGCCATTGCGTATCGCTGCCCGGCACGACCGAACCGCGATCGACTGTGGGCAGTGGCTCCAGCCCTTTCATGCCCGCGCCTTTGTCGCGTTGAATGCCGCGTCACTGGCCGCCATCAGTGCTTGCGAAACATCGCGGCAATAGCCGGCATAAGCCATCGAGGTGCGGAACGCGTCGTCGCGCGGTTCGGCGGATTCGATACGGCATTCGGTGCTGACGCGACCAGGCCGCGAGGTCATCACCACAACGCGCTGCGACAGATAAACCGACTCGAACACCGAATGGGTGACGAAGATGACGGTCTTGCCGAGTTCGCGCCACAACGCCAGCAGGTCGTTGTTGAGCCGGAAGCGCGTGATCTCGTCGAGCGCCGCAAAGGGCTCGTCCATCAGCAGGATATCCGGCTCGGTCACCAGCGCGCGGGCCAGCGACGCCCGCATCTTCATGCCACCCGATAATTCACGCGGATAGGCGTCAGCGAAGTCCGCGAGACCGACCTGTGCGAGCACCTCGTTCACGCGCGCGCTCGATTGAGCATCCGGCATATACGCCAGCTTCAGAGGCAGCCGTACATTCTCCCGAATCGTGCTCCACGGCATCAGTGTCGGCTCCTGGAACACGAAACCGATGGCGTGACCGCTGCTGTGTGCGGCCACATCCAAAGTGCCCGCTGACGGCGCGATCAGACCGGCAATCAGGCGCAGTGCGGTGGATTTGCCGCAGCCGGACGAGCCCAACAGCGAGACGAATT
The DNA here is from genome assembly GCF_900108575.1 of Tardiphaga sp. OK245. Taxonomy (NCBI): domain Bacteria; kingdom Pseudomonadati; phylum Pseudomonadota; class Alphaproteobacteria; order Hyphomicrobiales; family Nitrobacteraceae; genus Tardiphaga; species Tardiphaga sp. OK245. Next base: position 946,451 of record NZ_FNWZ01000004.1, read on the forward strand.
CGCCCTTGCGGATATCGAGATCAAGCGGCCCCAGCGCCACGGTGCCGTTGTCATAGACCTTCGCGACGCCGCGCAGGCGGACGGCGGTGGGGGCATCGCTCGACGACAAGGCAGGTTCGACCATCTGCCGGGCTACTTCTTCGGCCGGAGATCGAGACCGACACCCTTGTTGATGAACTGTAGCGTATAGGCCTTGCGATAGTCGATGTCGCGCTTGACCACGCCTGCGCGTGACATCTTGTCGAAGAAGCTGGCAACACGCGCTTCGCTCATGGCGCCGATACCGTCTTTGAGCGTATCACCTGAGTCGACGATGCCGTATTCCTTCATCTTGGCGATGGAATAGGCCAGCAGGTCATCGGTCATTTCCGGGTTGAGCTTCTTGATGACCTCATTGGTGGCTTTGTTGTCGCCATAGAGATAGTTGTACCAGCCAATCATCGAGGCATCGACGAAACGCTGGACAAGGTCCGGCTTCTTATCGACCCATTCGCGGCGCGTTTCGATCAAGGTCGAATAGCCATCGAAACCGTAATCCGCGAGCAGCATCACGGTTGGCTTGAAATTGGCTTGCTTCTCGACCACGAACGGCTCGGACGTAACATAGCCCTGCATCGCACTGTTCTTGTCGACGATGAAAGGCTGCGCATTATAGGTGTAAGGCTTGACCTTGGACGCGCTGAAGCCAAGCTCGGATCGCATCCATTGGAAATAGCCGGCGACGCCCTCCTTCGAGATCAGCAGCGTCATCGGCTTGAGATCTTCGAGCTTGGTCACCTTGGGATTGGGATGCGCCAGAAAGACCTGCGGGTCCTTCTGGAAGATTGCCGCGACAGCGACCACCGGCACATTATTGGCGACGGCATCGAAGGATTGCAGCGTGTTGGCGCTCATGAAGAAGTCGAGCTTGCCCGAGATCAACAGGATGCGATTGTTCACGTTCGGCCCGCCCGGCACGATGGTGACGTCGAGCCCGTAATTCTTGTAGGTGCCGTCCGCGACCGCCTGGAAGAAACCGCCATGCTCGGCCTCGGCCACCCAGTTGGTTCCGAAACTGACCTTGTCGAGCCTGGTTTCCGCTGTAGCGGGCGACCGCGCGGCCATCACGGCCAGTGCGGCAATGGTTAACGCGCGCAGCAGGGATATCGGGCTCATATTGGACTCCGTCGACCGTTATGGCCCATGATAGGAAGCAATCTGCTGCGAGACTACCCTGCAAAATTGACCAAAGAAACGCACCTCGATGACTGCCAACATGCCGCCCCGCGACTGGACTGCCATTCACTGGCCCGACATCGCCAAGAGCGATCCGGCCTCCTGGATTGCAGTGCTGCCATTGGCCGCGACCGAGCAGCACGGACCGCATCTGCCCCTCGGCACCGACGTCATGATTGCGGAGGCTTATCTTGCAGAGGTCCAGCGCCTGCTGCCTGCCGATATTCCGGCGACATTTCTGCCGCTTCAACCTGTGGGGATCTCGACCGAGCACCTCGCCTTTCCCGGCACGCTGACCCTGCCGACCGAGATCGCATTGCAGACCTGGACAGCGATCGGCGAGAGCGTCACGCGCGCTGGTGTTCAGAAACTCGTGATCGTCACCAGTCACGGCGGCAACAGCGCAGCGATGACGCTCGCGGCGCAGGACTTGCGCGCCGAATACGGCATGCTGGTCGCCACCACCGGATGGAATCGGTTCGGTGCGCCGGATGGCCTGTTCACCGACGAAGAATTGCGTCACGGGATTCATGGCGGCGCCGTGGAAACATCGATCATGCTGGCGCGCTATCCGCAGCATGTGCGCAACGACAAGATCGCAAATTTCGCGTCGTCAGCGATCGCGATGGAGAAGACCTATCGCTGGCTGTCGGCGAGCCGACCCGCGCCATTCGCGTGGCAGGCCGAAGACCTCCATCCCAGCGGCGCTATTGGCGACGCCACGCAGGCATCAGCCGACAAGGGCGAGAAACTGCTGACACACGGCGCAAAAGCATTCTGCGAATTGCTCGCGGACATGCATCGCTTCGACGTGACAGCGTTTGATCGCGAACCGGATTCTGGCGCGTGAGATGTGGTTAACCGCGGATTGCGCGCTTCACGCGACGACATATTCCGCGCGGATGACGACACGATTCTGAAACCAAAAGAATTTGCCTGAAACCAAATAGTTCGACCGGGCCTCGAACCTGATCCGTTTGGGCTCCGACTGATTGGCATGCAGGCCACGATGGCTGCACTTCAACAGGATGGAGTTATCCCATGTCGATCAAGTCCAAGATTGCTGCTTTCGCTCTCGTTGCTCTCACCGCTGCCGGCACCATGGCATCGTCCCAGCAGGCTCAGGCCAAGGGCCCGGGTATCGGCTTCGGCATCGCTGCCGGTGTAGTCGGCGCCGCGGTCGTCGGTAGCGCCATCGCCGCCAACAACGGCTACTACGGTTACGGATATCGCTGCGGCTGGGTCCGCCAGTATGACGGCTACGGCAACTATGTCGGCCGCGTCCGGACCTGCAACTACTAATCTCTTGATCGACTGACGTGGATTTGCGTCCGACACGGGCGCCTCATCCACCCCGTGTCGCACCAGACCCGCTCGGTTGTCCCCCCGAGCGGGTCATTTTTTTGCGCTCGCCAAATGCCTTTCGAGCCGTGCCGGCCAGCTGCTGTTATCCAACCGTCATGATCGGCTGCCACTGAAACATGCTTCTCCAGTTGCTTCTTGCTATTGCGAATTAGTTGCAATTATAGTCCGAGAATCGACGGGTTGCTCGTTCTGTTTCGTTTTGTCTCATGACGACCTTCGACACACCCCCACTGTTATGGGCGAATCGACTATTTTTGTGGAATATCAAACGGTTCGTCGCATGATCGGCGGCGACCTAAAGCGAGAAATGACGGCCGCATGAAGTACCCCGACCGATCGCGAGTATTGTCGTGAAGCGCGTTTTGGCCGGTTTTGCGCTGGGCGCATTGGCGTTCGATGGCTCTGCGATAGCGGCCGATATTCCGCCCGGCTTGGCGCTGAAAGCGCCCCGCCTGGTTTACGACTGGACCGGGTTTTATCTCGGCGGTCACATCGGCTATGGCGGCGGCAGCTTTGGTCCCGGCAGCAATGCGCTGCCCGCGCAGGGCGTTTTCCTGCCGCCTTCGCCGACTGGCCTGATCGGTGGCTACCAGATCGGCTACAACAGGCAGCTCAGCAACAACGTCGTGCTGGGCTTCGAGGCCGACGCCACGTTCAGCAGTCCGCAGGACGCAGCGCGGTTGATGCCGGCGCCTTTCCATACGACCTTCGACTATTTTGCAACCGCACGCGGCCGCATCGGCTACGCCTTCGGCGCGCTGATGCCTTACGTCACCGGCGGCGTGGCGTGGGGACGCACCAAACTCAATCTCAACGATGCCGACGGCGATCTCATCGCCTCCGCGAGTCGCGATCATTTCGGCTGGACCGCGGGCGCAGGCGTCGAATTTGCCGTTGGCGGCAACTGGACCGCGAAGGCCGAATACGCCTATCTCGATTTGATGCGGCAGACCTATGACCTCGGCAATGCCGGACTGCCGAATGTGAGCGTTGATCCGAATATTCACACCGTCAAAGTCGGCTTGAATTATCGGCTGTGGGACACGCCGCCATGGTTGCCGTCAGCTCCCATCACCGGCAAGACTGTGCTGCCGGAATCGACAGACTGGAACGTTCACGCCCAGACCACTTTCATCGCATCCGCCTATCCGCGGATTCGCTCGCCCTATGAAGGCACCAACAGCCTTCCTGGCGGCGGCCAAGGGCGCGAGACCTTTACGACGACGGCGTTCCTCGGCTGGCGACTGTGGCAGGGCGGTGAGCTCTATCTCAATCCCGAGCTGGCGCAGGGCTTCGGTCTCAACTCCACGCTCGGCCTCGCCGGCTTCCCCAATGGCGAGGCGCAAAAGGGCGGCGCGCCGTTTCCGCGCTTTCGGATGCAGCGCTATTACTTCCGCCAGACGCTTGGCCTCGGCGGCGAGCAGGAAGACGTCCCCGACGCCGCCAATCAATTGGCAGGCAAGCGCGATATCGACCGCATCACGCTCACGGTCGGACGCTTCGCGGTGGGTGATTTCTTCGATGGCAATTCCTACGCCAAGGATCCGCGCGCCGACTTCATGAACTGGGCAATGTGGTCATCGGCCGCTTACGACTTTCCAGCCGACCTGCCGGGCTTCACCCGCGGCGCCATCGTTGAACTGAACCGCAAGGACTGGGCGATCCGAGCCGGCCTGTTTCAGGTGCCGGCGCAGCCTAACAACGACGTCCTAACGTTCAAGACTGGCGGCGCGGTCGTCGAATTCGAGGAGCGTCACCAGATCTTCGACCAGCCCGGCAAGTTGCGCGTCGGTGCCTTCATCAATCGCGGCAATACCGGCAGCTATCGCGGCGCGCTGGCGATCGAGGCCAATGATCCCACGCTGGATATCAACGACGTGATGTCCTCGATCCGCCGCGCCAGCGATAAATACGGCTTCTACGTCAACGGTGAGCAGCAGGTTGCCACTGACGTCGGCATCTTCGGCCGCGTCAGCTGGAACGATGGCCAGAACGAGATCCTGTCCTTCACCGATATCGACCGCAGCGTCTCTGCCGGCGTCTCGATCAAGGGTAGCCATTGGGGCCGCGCCAATGACACGATCGGCCTTGGCGGCGCGATCAACGGCCTGTCCGCTGCGCATCGCGACTTCCTCGCCGCTGGCGGCAACGGATTGCTGATCGGCGACGGACGGCTGAATTACGGCACCGAGCGCATTCTCGAAACCTATTACGCCTATGCCATCGACAAGAACTTCACCCTCACGGCCGACTACCAGCTGATTGCGAACCCTGCCTACAACAAGGATCGCGGACCGGTCTCGATCTTCTCTGGCCGATTGCACGGCGAGTTCTGACCACACATCCTGCGCCGTTTGTAGCCCGGATGAGTGCAGCGATATCCGGGCTACGAGATCTAGGCCGAACGTTCCAGGGCCGCCGGCAGGAACGAGCTTGCTTGCGCCATCTCCCATGCATCGCGAAAACGCTTGTCGCCGGTGCCATCGACCAGCTCATTGTGGCGCAGCGCCGGATACATCCGCGTGAAGGACAGGACGTCGGTACTGGAGGCGCGGTGCGAGAAATGGATCGGGCGAATATCCTGCGGATGAGCGAGCCCGGCTGCCGCGATCAGCTCAGCCAGCGCATGCAACGTCGCCTCGTGATAGTTGTAAACGCGATCGGTCTTCTGCGGCACGGCGAGCGCGCGATTGCGCGTGGGGTCCTGCGTCGTGACTCCTGTGGGACAACGATCGGTGTGGCAGCTCAGTGACTGGATGCAGCCCAGTGCGAACATGAAGCCCCGCGCCGAATTGCACCAGTCGGCGCCGAGCGCCATCGCGCGGGCGATATCGAAGGCCGTCGCGATCTTGCCGGAGGCGCCAATCTTGATGCGGTCACGCGCGCCGATGCCGATCAGCGCATTGTGCACGAAGTTGACGCCCTCGCGCATCGGCATGCCCAGATGATCCATGAACTCCAGCGGCGCCGCGCCCGTGCCGCCTTCATTGCCATCGACCACAATGAAATCCGGATAGATGCCGGTCTGCAGCATCGCCTTGCAGATCGCGAGGAATTCCCAGGGATGGCCGATGCACAGCTTGAAGCCGGCGGGCTTGCCGCCGGACAGACGGCGCATCTTGTCGATGAATTCCATCATCTCGATCGGCGTTGAAAACGCCTTGTGATAGGCCGGCGAGATGCAGTCCTCGCCCATGGCGACGCCGCGGATGCGCGAGATCTCTTCCGACACTTTTGCCGCCGGCAACACGCCACCATGGCCGGGCTTTGCGCCCTGGCTGATCTTAAGCTCGACCATCTTGATCTGATCGTTGACGGCAAGCTTCGCGAAGGCGTCGGGATCGAAGTTGCCATCACGCGTGCGGCAACCAAAATAGCCGGAGCCAACCTCCCAGATCAGGTCGCCGCCGTTCTCTTGATGATACGGACTGACGCCGCCTTCTCCAGTGTCATGCGCGAACTCACCACGCTTGGCGCCGGCATTCAGCGCGCGAATCGCATTGGGGCTGAGTGCACCAAAGCTCATAGCCGAGATGTTCAGTACCGAGGCCGAATAGGGCTTGAGGCAATCCGGGCCGCCGATGGTGATGCGGAACTGCTCAGTCGCATGCGGCCGCGGCGCGACCGAATGGTGCATCCACTCATAACCCTCTTCGTAGACGTTCTTCTGGGTGCCGAAGGGACGCTTGTCGAGCACCATCTTGGCGCGCTGATAGACCACCGCGCGCGTGTCGCGGCTGAACGGCATGCCATCCTTCTCGCTCTCGAAGAAATACTGCCGCATCTCCGGACGGATTTCTTCGAGCAGGAAGCGGATATGCGCCGAGATCGGATAGTTGCGCAGAACCGCATGATCCTTCTGCAGCACGTCGTGAATGCCGAGCATGGTCAGGCCGCCGAAGACGATGACCGGGATGACAACGAGAGGGATGACTTTCGGGTCGTGAATGCCAATGCCGACCAGCAGCAAGGTGGCGACACTGCAGATCGTCAAAACGATGAAGCGCGGCGAGAGGGGAAGCATCAACGTTTCCATAAAAATCCTGCCTGACATGAATGGCGCTAGCGTTACACAGACCCGATGACGCAAACATCACAAGCGCGTTGCCGCAGAGCATCGCGCCAGAATGCCTAATCTATCGCGCCACGCTCAATGAATCGTTGCAAAAAGCGAGGGCCCCAGACGACAAAACCCGCGCCGGAGCGCGGGTTTTGCAGTGCAGTGAATTTTGATAGTCTCGGGCTGCCTTAGCGCTCGACGAACGCCTTCTCGATCACGAAGTGGCCCGGCTTCGAGCCGCTGCCTTCGATGAAATCGCGCTCTTCGAACATGATCTTGAGATCTTCGAGCATGCTCGGGCTGCCGCACAGCATGATGCGGTCGGTCTCGATCGAAAGCGGGCCCTGGCCGATGTCGTTGAACAGCTGCGACGACGCGATCAGGTCCGTGATCCGGCCGCGGTTGCGGAACGGCTCGCGAGTGACCGTCGGGTAATAGGTGAACTTGTCCTTCATCAGCTCGCCGAACAGCTCGTCCTCGGCCAGCTTGGCGACCAGGCGCTCGCCGTAAGCGAGTTCGGAAACCTGACGGCAGCCATGCACGAGCACCACATGCTCGTAGCGCTCATAGACGTCCGGGTCCTTGATCAGGCTGGCGAACGGCGCGAGGCCGGTGCCGGTGGAGAGCATCAGCAGGCGCTTGCCGGGCAAAAGATTGTCGGTGATCAGCGTGCCGACTGCCTTGCGACCGACCAGGATGGTGTCGCCTTCCTTGATCTTCTGCAGGCGCGAGGTCAGCGGACCGTCCGGCACCTTGATGCTGAAGAATTCCAGCTCTTCCTCGTGGTTCGCGCTGGCCATCGAATAGGCGCGCAGCAGCGGCTTGCCATCGATTTCCAGGCCGATCATGGCGAACTGGCCGTTCTGGAAGCGGAACGAGGTGTCGCGGGTGGCTTTGAAGCTGAAAAGTGTATCGGTCCAATGCTGGACGGAAAGAACTTTCTCTCTGTGAAAGGCGCTCATGAGATCTGATTTTCCAGTGCGGGCTTTTTTAGAACAAGTCCATTGTTTGCCGCGTCACGATGCCGAGAAACCATTGCGGCTATTGGCTAATTTTGGTTCTCGCAGCTGCGAATGACAATTAGTCAAAGAAGCCATGAAGTGCAATTGCGGACTGAGGGAGGCGGTCGATTAATTTCCAAAGCAGGTTACCCATGCAGCAGCAGCCCATCTGGCCACGACATTAAATTACCCGATATGGGAGGTTTCGTTCAGTTTCTTGCCGGACGCCGTTAATGGTATCCGGCTGGATCACCCGATCCCGATCCGGTAGTTTCCGGCCACCTCGTTAAAGTCGTCGCAGGCGGCTTTTCGTTCAATCGTCGGCCTGGTCCTTGATGACATCCCTTCGCGACATCCGGGGCGGAAAGCCCCCATCCTATCCCGACCAGTCGATCTATGCCGAATACGCTTGCCGCCAGTTCGGGCTGGATTTCGCCGACGTCGATGGCGGAACGGGCCTGATCTTTACCGTCGGCCACAACGGCAGGAGCGCATCCTTCGGCGCCGGACGCGGCTCGTTCTTTCCGCAGAACAACGCCACGGCTGCGACGCTGGCGAATGACAAGTATTTCGCCAATGTGCTGATGGAGCGCGCCGGCGTCCCGACTTTGGGCGGGAAATACTTCTTCCTGCATGAGCGTTATCGCGCCCATCGCCCGCCCGGTCACGAACATGCTGACGCCGTCTGGCATTTCGCCGAACTCGGCGACCGGGCCTTCATCAAACCGCTGATGGGATCGCGCGGCGACTTTGCGGAGATTGTCGTGGGCGGCGACGCGCTGATGGCCTATCTCAGGCAGGTCGCGCAGTATTATGACGCAATCCTGATGCAGCGCATCTATACCGGCCAGGAATATCGCGTGTTCATCCTCGACGACGAGGTCGTGTATTGCGCGCAGAAGACGGCGCCCTTTGTGACCGGCGACGGCAAGGCGACGCTCAGGCAATTGATCGCCGCGGAGACGTCCGCGCTGGACCGCCACGGGATTTCCTCGGCCGCCACAGGTCCCGACGACACCTCCCTCGATCGCGTGCTGCCATATGGCGAGCGACGCGCGATTCCCGGCCGGATGAATCGCAGCGCAGGCGGCAGCATGAGCTTTGCGGCGCCGAGCAACGAAACTGTTGCCTTTGCGATGGCGCTGCAGGCCGCCATGGCGCTGGGCCTGCGCGCTGGCGCGGTCGACCTGTTTACGGATATCGACGGAGATGCTGCGGCCTTGCGCGTAATCGAGGTCAATGCCAATCCCTCGATCCGCTTTCTCGAAGACAGCGGTCGCGAGGATCTGATCCTGCGCATCTGGCGGCATACATTTACGGCGATTGGCCTGCTCGATGTTTAACCTGCCCAAATATGGCGACGGCCTATGCCTCGCCCGGCTGGCGATGCTGCTCGACGCGCTGTCCATCGACCGTGTCAGGCTGCGCAAACATTCCGTCGTCGTCACCGGCTCCAACGGCAAGGGCAGCACAGCGGCATTCTGCGCCAGCATCGGACGCGCTTTCGGCCTGCGGACGGGCTTGTTCACGTCACCGCATCTCTATCGCTTCAACGAGCGCTTCCAGATTGACGGCGTGCCCGTCGATGACGAGTTGCTCGAAGCCCTTGTCCTGCGCGTGGCCACTGCTATCGCAGATCTCAAGCAGCACACGCTGCATGAGACCTTCGGTGCCTTCGAGGCTCAGTTCGCGCTGGCCTGCCTGTATTTCCAGGAGACCGAATGCGAATTCGCCGTTTTCGAGGCGGGCATCGGCGGACGCTACGATCCGGTTCGGCTGGTCGGCGCCGACATCACCTGCGTCACCTCGGTCGATCTCGAACACGTCAACCTGCTCGGCAACTCGCTGGAGCTGATCGCCTGCGACAAGAGCGATGCCTGTATTTCGGGCGGCACCGTCGTCTACGGCGAGAACTGCCTGCCCATGCGCGGCAATCTCGCCGAGTACAATCGCAACCGCAACGTCACCGGCCTGCATATCGGCGACGAGATCACGATCAGTAACGTCTTTGCATCAGCCAAGGCTCAGGCCTTCAACTGCCGGCTGGGCGCATTCGATCTGCGCGCGCTCGAACTCATGCTGGCCGGCGAGTTCCAGCTCAACAACGCCGCCATTGCGGCTGCGCTGTTCATTCTCTGGATGCAGCGCATGCATCCGGATGCGACCACCAGCGCCATCGATCTCGCGGTCCGGACCGGGCTGCGCGATACCAGATGGCCAGGACGGCTCGAGATCGTTCAGCGCGATCCCCTGACCATCATCGATGTCGGCCATACGCCTGATGGCGTGGCACAGGCCCTGAAGAGCCTTCGCGCCATTCATGGCGATGACAACTGGTTGCTGGTGCTCGGCGTGTCCGGCGACAAGAATGTCGACGATATCGCCAAGCATCTCGCGCCCGTCTTCGATACGATCGTGTGCACCCGCGCCTATCACAAGGGCGCAGACGCGCGCGTGGTCGGCGCTGCAGCGCGCAAGGCCCATCCAGCCGCGCGCATTCATGTGGCCAATGCCATGGAAGACGCGGTGCGCCTCAGCCAGCAACTGGCGCGCGCCGTGCCGCGCAAGATCTATGTGGCGGGTGGACTGTTCGCGGCGATCGAATATGCGACGGTGCTGCGCGGCGGCAAGGCGCAGGATCTGGTGTTTTTTTGAGAGATTGAGCGACCTCTCAGCCGTCGTCCCCGCGAAGGCGGGGACCCATACACGCCGATTAAAAGATTTGGCACGGTGGCTACGGTAGTTTCTAACCTCAGCCTCGGAGGTTATGGGTCCCCGCCTTCGCGGGGACGACACTTGATAGTACCGCAGACCTAATGAAGAACGCTAAGCCTCAATTCGTCCCGCCCGCTGAATCGTCCAGCACTTTAAAACTCTCTTCCAGCTGCGGCGAGATCGAAACGCCCACGCGCTCGCCGGTCGGCAGGCGGGCGACGAACCATTTGTTGTAGAGCGGGATCAGATCACGATTAGAGCCGAGCCGGCGAAACGCACGTTCGACGACAGCCGCAAGCTGCGGCTCGCCCTTGCGGAACATGATGCCGTAGGGATCATAGGACAGGTAATCGCCGACCACGCGGAATTTGTCCTGCGACTTGTGCCGCGCGATCAGACCCGACAGCAGGATATCGTCCGTCGCAAAGGCATCGGCCTTGCCGTCGACCAGCATCTGATAGCTCTGCTCGTGATCGGGCGAGACCACGATGTTGAGACCGAGATTGAACTTCTTGTCGACCGCGTGCATCGCCTGTTCGTTAGTGGTGCCTTTGGTGACGACGATGGTCTTGCCCTTGAAGTCGGTCGGCGCGGTACCCGTGGTGGTTTTCGGCACCATCAGCTTGGTGCCGGCGACGAACATCAGCGGCGAGAACGCGACCTGCTTGCGGCGTTCGGCATTGGCTGTGGTCGAGCCGCATTCGAGATCGATCTTGCCGTCGACCACGGCGGGAATGCGATCGTCCGACGTTACTTTTACATATTCGATCTTGAGCTGGGGATCGTCGACCTCGATGCCGATATCCTCGACGATGGCCTCGCAGAGTTCGAGACTGTAGCCGATCGGCCGGCCCGCCTGATCGAGGAACGAGAATGGCGGCGAGCTCTCGCGGTAGCCGAGCTTGACCACATGCGCCTTCTTGATCGCCGCCAGCGTGGGGCTAAGCCCTTCCGCAGGCGCTTGCGCCTGCGCAGTCGTCGCCAGCAGCAAAGCTGCCAGAAGCCCGGTGATCGAACCGGTCAGATAGTAGCGCATCACGCACCTCAACCATGTCCGAGGGCGGGGATTTCTCCGGGAATCATGTCGCCAGGCACCACATCGTCGGGACCCAGCTCATGTTCGGGCGCGAGTTCGCCTTCCCATTTCGCGACCACCGCCGTGGCCAGCGAGTTGCCGATCACATTGGTGGCGCTGCGGCCCATATCGAGGAACGTATCGATACCCATGATCATCAACAGGCCCGCTTCGGGAATGTTAAACTGGCTGAGCGTCGACGCGATCACTACCAGCGAGGCGCGCGGCACGCCGGCCACGCCCTTCGAGGTGATCATCAACGTTGCCAGCATCGCGAGCTGCGTGCCGAGCGACATCTCGATGTGATAGGTTTGCGCGATGAAGATACTGGCGAAGGTGCAGTACATCATCGTGCCGTCGAGATTGAACGAATAGCCCAACGGCAGCACGAAGCTGGAGATGCGCGACGAGGCCCCGAAGCGGTTAAGACCTTCCAGCGTCTTCGGATAGGCAGCTTCCGAACTTGCCGTGGAAAACGCAATCATCAAGGGTTCGCGGATCAACCGCAGCAGATGGCTGTAGCGCGGCCCGATGACGATGAAGCCGACCACCACGAGGATACCCCACAGGATCGCCAGCGACAGATAGAAGCCGCCCATGAAGACGATCAGCTTCCACAACACACCGAGGCCATTCTTCGACACGGTCGCCATGATCGCCGCCCACACCGCGAGCGGCGCGAACAGCATCACATAGCCCGTCACTTTCAGCATGATGTGACCGAGATCATCGATCAGTTGCAGCATCGGCTTGGAGCGTTCCGGCATGGCGCCCATCGCAACTGCGAAGAACACGGCAAAGATGACGATCTGCAGGATCTCGTTCTGCGCCATGGCGTCCGCGATGGAGGTCGGGATCAGATGGGTCAGGAATTTTTCAATGGAGAAAGCCGACACCGGCAGGCCCGTCGATTGCCCCGCAGCCGGCAGCGTTCCCGGGAAATTCGCGCCGGGCTGCAACAGGTTGACCATCACGAGGCCGAGCAGCAGCGAGATGAAGGAGGCGCTGACGAACCAGCCCATGGTCTTGGCGAAGATGCGGCCGAGCTTGGAGCCCGAGCCCATATGGGCGATGCCGCCGACCAGCGTGGCGAAGACCAAAGGCGCGATGATCATCTTGATCAGGCGCAGGAACAACATGGCGATCAGATTGACGTCGGCCGCGATCTCACCGCGGCTATCGGGCAAATAGTTGAAAACCAGCGAGCCCATCACGATGCCCAGCGCCATCGCGATCAGAATGTATTGCGTAAACCTGTTCGACATACCGACCCCCGTTACACATTCCCAACTGCGACAGTCTGTCATATTGATCAGAGCGCGCAACAAGCTTCGTCAGCCGCATACCGTTTCGGTATCATCAGGCGGCAAATAGCCGTTGTGGAATGCCGCGCTGCCGCATAGCGTCATCGCCAACTACAAAAACTGTGCAGTCTGATTGTTTTGTACGCGGTGACTGCAACAAGTTTCGACAAAGGAAGAAACAGGGAGACAACGGCCATGACCGACACCGTCAATCATCAGGTGCTGCTCGTCGAAAAGCCCACAGGAAAATTGGGGCCCGAGCATTTCAAACTATCAAAGGGTCCGATTCCCGAGCCGAAGGACGGCGAGGCGCTGCTGCGCGTGCGATACATCTCGCTCGATGCGGCCAATCGCGCGTGGATGCACGGCGCGACCTATCGCGCGGCTGTCGAGGCCAATACGGTGATGGCGGGCGGCGGCATCGCCGAAGTCGTGTCGTCGAAGTCGCCTGCGCTGAAGCCGGGTGACATCGTGTTCGGCGACACCGGCTGGCAGAATTACGCGGCGGTGCCGGCCAAGCATCTCAACAAGATGCCATCAATGGAGCCGATGACGCATCTGCTCAGCGTCTATGGCATCGCCGGACTTACAGCCTATTTCGGCCTGCTGGACGTCGGCAAGCCCAAGGCGGGCGAGACCGTCGTCGTCTCGGCGGCGGCCGGTTCGGTCGGCTCCATCGTCGGCCAGATTGCCAAGATCAAGGGCTGCCGTGTGATCGGCATCGCCGGCGGCAAGGACAAATGCGACTGGCTGACCAAAGAACTCGGCTTCGATGCCGCGGTGGACTACAAGGACGGCGCGGTGTTCAAGGCGCTGAAGGCGGCAGCGCCGGGTGGCATCGACGTCTATTTCGACAATGTCGGCGGCGATATTCTCGAGGCTTGTCTCGCCCAGATGAATCTCAACGGCCGCATCGCCTGCTGCGGCGCCATCTCGCAATATGACGGCGCGCCCTCGGCGACCGGCCCGCGCGGCGTGCCCGGCCTGATCGTGGTGAAACGCCTGATCATGCAGGGCTTCATCGTGATGGACTACATGAACCAGCGCGAAAAGGCTTTGACCGATCTGCAGTCCTGGGTCGCCGCCGGCAAGCTCAAGGTCCAGGAAGACGTTATCGACGGGCTGGAGAACACGCCGCAGGCACTGATCGGTCTGCTGGCCGGTGAGAACCGGGGCAAGCGGATGGTGAAGGTGTAGGGCTTCCTTTCCCCTCCCCCGAGCGTAGCGAGCGGGGAGGGTGGCGCGTTTGAGAGCGAAGCGAACAAACGTGACGGGTGGGGTGTCCCACGTGAGGGCGTCGCTTGTGGCCCCCCACCCCGGCCTATCGGCCGACCCTCCCCGCAAAGGGGGAGGGACACCATTGACGCCTGCGCGTCGTTGCGGGTGTGAATGTCAAACAGCCACGGTGCTTCAGACATACGTCGTCACCCCTGTTATTTGCAGCGCGGGGGCGCCGTCGTTGCTTGCATTCCCACCCCCTTGTGAGAGGGCGTGCGGAACGCCGGGTGCCCGTTGCACCCGTGGGCCTGATGCGATGCGGTCTTCCGCAATTGTGAGTGCATCAGGACTTTCGGAGGCGCCGAGCAAGTGCCCGACGTTCCGCCTGCGGTGTTTTTTCGGTTGCTTGCACATCTGCCATGGCGAACGGTCCCATCACCAAAATTAATGTCCCAGGGCGGAGGGACAGGGTAGCCGCAAAGCACTTGGCCGAACGCGTTTTGACTTGGTCGTCCGTCACACTGTCCAGGGGTTTGTCTATCCGAAGATCGGCCGTCTCCTTGCCAGTGGCAGTGCTGGCGCAGATCCGTCCTGCCCGAAGACA
>NZ_FNWZ01000007.1:0-183620 GCF_900108575.1 Tardiphaga sp. OK245
CCATGGCGAACGGTCCCATCACCAAAATTAATGTCCCAGGGCGGAGGGACAGGGTAGCCGCAAAGCACTTGGCCGAACGCGTTTTGACTTGGTCGTCCGTCACACTGTCCAGGGGTTTGTCTATCCGAAGATCGGCCGTCTCCTTGCCAGTGGCAGTGCTGGCGCAGATCCGTCCTGCCCGAAGACAGACGTTCCCCCATGAACCGCGTGACGCCGCATCTCCGGCGTCCACCGCATCCCACCCCGCGAACGTGACGATCGCGATCGCCCCTCTCGGTGGGGCAGGACAGAGGGGAATATAAACCTGATGGAGATATTGTCAACGGGATATAGGAATAAATGTTTGGGTGCTGTATATCGCCCCATACTGTCATTCCGGGGCGTGGCCGGCACTTGCCGGCGCGAACCCGGAATCTCGACCTGTTCAGCTACCCCCTCGTCATTCCGGGTTCGCGCCGGCCCGCTTCGCGGTCCTCTGCGCCCCGGAATGACGAGGGGGTAGCTGAACACTCCGGCAGTCCGGCCCGGTCCGCCCGGAATGACGGGCGACGAGCCATGCAGATTGCGACGCGCGCCCTCGCCGCGACGTCCTATCCACCCGCCCCCCGCTTTTGTATGACCTAGCCCTCACTCCCTCCAGCCCACCGATATCTCGGAAGAAGGAAAATCCATGACTGATGTGGCGACTGACGCGGCCTATGCTGAACTCGAAGCCGCCGGCTGGAGCATCATGGACGATGACGGGTTCATCCATTTCGTCGGCCCGATGTGGCACCGGGTCGTCGATGGCATCAATGAATTCGCCATTCTTGGCCAGGACAAGCACCGCAACCGCCGCGGCGTGGTTCAGGGCGGGGCGGTGATGACGCTGGCCGACCGGAGCTGCGGCATGGCGGCGCGCGAGGCTGCGGGGGTCGAGGCGCTCGCCACCGTCCAGATGGATACTTATTTCGTCGATGCCGCGCGGATCGGCGACCTGATGATCTCCCGGCCCAAGGTCGTGCGTGCCACCAAGAGCCTGATCTTCATGAGCACCGAGGTCAGTGTGAACGATCACGTGGTCGCCACGGCGCATGGTGTGTTCAAGACGGTCCGCGACCGCACCGATGCCGGGCGCAAGAACGACTGACCTGACGGCCGCCGCGGATTTTCGTCATCTTCACGGATTTTTTTTCGCACGCGGCGGAACGAAAGCGCGATCAGCTCGCTTAGCAAAGACATGCGAACCAAAACAGTTTTTACGCGACCTATATTCGTATTCGATTGATCACGTTTAGACTGACCAATGCTTTCGACCCGAACCATCCCGGCCCTGTGGCCCATGGAACCGGCGATCAAGGTTCAAATCCCATGGCCCAAGACGCTGCCGTAAACGACGCCGCCCTCCCCGCCACCGTCCTGGTCGTCGAGGACGATGTACTGCTGCGCATGTTTGCGGTCGAGATGATCGAGGACGCCGGTTTCCGGGTGATCGAGGCGCAGGATGCTGACGCTGCGATCCGCGTACTCGAAGCCCGCAACGATATCCGGATCATCTTTACCGATATCGACATGCCCGGCTCGATGAACGGGCTCAAGCTCGCCCATGCCGTCGCCAATCGCTGGCCGCCCATTCGCATCATCGCAACATCGGGCCACTTCAGGATAGGCGAACGCGACCTGCCGGATGGCGGTCGCTTCATTCCCAAACCCTATCGACAGCACCAGATCATCGGCGCCCTCACCGAATTCGCCAATCCCCGCAGCGCATTCGGCGTCTGATAAGCCCCGTTCGCAATTGCGCTCACGCTTGACGCCTCCACACCGCCCGGTCACCCTCGGTTGCTAGATACCAGCTATCGGCGGAGGCACGCGATGTGGGCATCACTCCAGAACTTTCTCGATAGTTCCATGTTTGCCCCGCACGGCATTTGTCTGCTGTGGGATCCCGGCCTGATCTGGCTTCACGTCGCCTCGGATGCACTGATCGCCGCGGCCTATTTCTCGATTCCCGTCGTACTCACGATCTTCGTCTGGAAGCGCCGCGATGTGGAGTTCGGCTGGATCTTCTGGGCCTTCGCGCTCTTCATCATGGCCTGCGGCCTGACCCATGTGATGTCGATCTACACGCTGTGGGTTCCGGTTTATGGCGCCGAAGGAATCCTCAAGGCGATCACCGCCATCGCCTCGGTCGTCACCGCTGCGATTCTCTGGCCGCTGCTGCCGCGGCTACTGGCGATCCCCTCGCCCGCACAGTTGCGCGAAACCGAACTGGCGCTGATCGAGGAAGGCCGGCACCGGCGCGAGGCCGAGGACATGCTGCGCCATACGCAGAAGATGGAAGCGATCGGCCATCTCACCGGCGGTGTTGCCCATGACTTCAACAATCTGCTGACCATCATCATCGGCAATCTCGAAATCGCCGAGCACAGCATCTCGACCTGGACGGAATCGTCACGTGATCGCCTCAAGCGCGTCATTGCCAGCGCGGCCGGCGGCGCGCAACGCGCCGTGGTGCTGACGCAGCGCCTGCTTGCCTTCGCACGCAAGCAGCCGCTCGACCCGAAGACCATCAATGTCAACGGATTGCTCCACGGCATGTCGGACTTCTTCCAGCGCACGTTGAGCGAGAATATCGATCTCGAAATCGTCGGCGGCGCCGGGCTGTGGCAGGTCGAGGTCGATCCGAGCCAGATGGAAGCCGCCATCCTCAATCTCGTGGTCAATGCACGCGACGCCATGGCCGGCCAAGACCATCTGAAGATCGGCAAACTGACGATCGAAACCAGCAACGCCTTCATCGACGAGATCTACGCCCTGCAGCATTCCGATGTGGTCATCGGGCAGTATGTCCTGATCTCGGTGACGGACACCGGACCGGGCATGCCCAAGGACGTGCAGGAGCGCGCGTTCGACCCGTTCTTCACCACCAAGGAGCCCGGACAGGGCACCGGCCTCGGCCTGAGCCAGGTCTACGGCTTCGTCAAGCAATCCGGCGGCCATGTGAAGATCTATAGCGAGGTCGGCGAAGGCACGACCATCAAGGTCTATCTGCCGCGCAGCAGACAGCATACGGAGCAAGCAAGCGAGATCGAGAGGCGCATTGTCGGCAGCAAGGGCAACGAGACTGTGATGATCGTGGAAGACGATCCGGATGTGCGGTCCTACCTGGTCGAGACGCTGGAAGGTCTCAACTATCAGGTCCGCGAGGCCGGCAATGCCGACGCAGCGCTGGCCGATTTTGCCGCTGACCCCGAACCGTTCGACCTGCTGCTGACCGATATCGTGATGCCCGGCATGAACGGGCGACTGCTGGCCGACGAGATGCAAAAGCGGCAGCCGAAGCTGAAAGTGCTTTTCATGACCGGCTATTCGCGCAACGCCATCGTGCATCAGGGCCGGCTCGATCCCGGCGTGTCGCTGCTACAAAAGCCGATCACGCAAGCAGCGCTCGGCGGCAAGGTGCGCGAGATGCTCGACAAGAGATAACGACTACGGGATCCGTCTGACGGACGGGACGACGCCCAGCGTCCGCTCCGGATGCGCCTGGCGCCGCATCTCGCTCAGGGCGATGGCGGCACGCGACGTTTCGTGATTCGCGAACCAGAGTTCGAAATCGGGCACCGGCAGCGCAGGCGAATAGACGAAGCCCTGGATGACATCGCAGCCGAGTTCGATGAGAATCCGGCGCTGCCCGTCGGTCTCGACGCCCTCGGCGACCACGATCATGTCGAGACTCTGGCCGACGCGGATGATGGCGCGCGTAATCGCCAGCGCACTCGCCTCGCTTTCAAGGCCACGCATGAAGCTGCGATCGATCTTCAACTCACGGATCGGCAGATGCGCGAGACGGCTGAGGCTGGAATAGCCGGTGCCGAAATCATCCATCGACAGCTGCACGCCGGATTTGCGAATTTTCTCCATGGTCTCGACGGCGGTCGAATGCTCGCTCATCACCACGCCTTCGGTGACCTCCAGCATCAGCATGTCCGGCGACAGGCCGTTTTCGGCAATTACTTCGCCGACCAGCGTGGCGAGATCGCCGTTCTGGAAATTGATCGGCGACAGATTGACCGAGACGCTGGGCACGTCGACGCCATTTTTGCGCCAGGCCGCAACCTGCCGACAGGCTTCGCGCAGCGACCAGGTGCCGATCAGCTCGATCAGCCCGTATTCTTCCGCGAGCGGGATGAACTTCGATGGCGGCACTTCGCCGAGCACCGGATCGGACCAGCGGGCCAGCGCCTCGACACCGTAAAGGCGACCGTCAGCGCGCACCTGCGGCTGATAGTGAAGCCGCAGCGCATCCTGCACGATGGCATTGCGCAGCGCCGTACTGAAGGCGAGTCGCTCCTCGCTGACGCGGTTCATCTCCGCACTGAAGAAACGATAGGTCGAGCGGCCGGCCTGCTTGGCCTGATACATCGCCGCATCCGCATGTTTGAGCAGACCGTCGATATCACCGGCGTTGTCGGGATAGATGCTGACGCCGATGCTGGCAGATACCGGCACCAGCTTGGCGCCAAGCTGCATCGGCGGCAGCAGTGTCTCGAGCAGGCGGCTGGCGATCAAGGCGGCGCCTTCGACATCGCAATTCGGCAGCACAATGACGAATTCGTCGCCGCCCTGCCGGCTCAGCGTATCGGCCGGCCGGATTTGCCTGCACAGTCGTTGCGTGACCTTGACCAGCAACTCGTCGCCAATGGAATGACCGAGCGTGTCGTTGACGTCCTTGAAGTGATCGATATCGAGGAACATCACGGCAATGCGGTCCCGCGGTTTGCTCTTGTCGATCAGCCCCGTCAGGATCTGGCGCAGTTGCGCGCGGTTCGGCAAGCCGGTCAGCGCATCGAAATAGGCCAGACGCGCGATTTCGCTGCGGGCCTCATGCCGTTCAATGGCCAGTGCGCACAGATGAACACAGGCATCGACGATAGTCTGATGCCAGCGCGTCGGGCCGCGCACTTCACGGAAGTAGAAGGCAAAGGCGCCGATGACGCGGCCGTCCCGCGCCTTGATCGGCGTCGACCAGCAAGCGCGCAGGCCGGCTTCCAGCGGCAGGCTGCTATAGAGGCGCCACCGCGGATCGGTGGCGATATCGGTGGCCAGCACCGCGTGGCCGAGAAAGGCCGCCGCGCCGCAGGACCCGACATCGGGACCAGTGGCAATACCGTCAACAACAGGCGCGAAGGCGGCCGGGAGGCTGGGACCACCGAGCGGATGGAGCCGACCGTCCGCGTCCACATGCAACACCGACGAGACGATATCGGGCGCGATGGCTTCGACGCGGTGGCAGAGATCGCCGATCACATCCACGACCGGCATGTCGTTGGCGAGATTTTCCAGCACATGATGCTGCAGCGAATTGATCTGCTTGCTCTCGGTGATGTCGTCGAGCACCGCGACGAGATGCTCGACCTCGCCGGCTTCATTGCGGCCTGCATTGACCGTGCTCGAAATCCAGATCTCGTGACCGTCCTTGTCATAGACAAGGATATCCTCTTGCCCGTGTCCTTCGGCATCGATCTGCGCGTGAAACCGCTCCAGCGTTTCGTTGTCGGTATATTCTCCGGTCAGCAAATCCCGCGGGTGTTTGCCCATCGCTTCCGCCAGCGTGTATCCGAACAGCTCCGTGAAAGCGTCGTTGACATAGACGATGGTCATGTCGCGTTTGGAGACCATCACGACACGGTCGGTCTTCTCGGCAACCAGTGCCATTAGCGCATTTTGCTCGCGGTCACGGACATCGTCCGTCACGTCTCGGATAAAGTTGATGTAGAGCGTCTTGCCGGCATAATCGACACGCGAGATCGAGAACGCACCCCAGGCCTCGCTCCCGTCCTTGCGGCTGATCCTGAACTCGCGGCGGCCCTTGACCGCCGTCCAGGGGTCCATGGCAGACTTTGCCGCGATCACTCCATCAAGATGTTCGCGCACGTCGAGCGGGACGAGGACGCTGACCTGCCGACCGACGACTTCGTCGCGGTGATATCCCCACATCCGCTCGGCCGCAGCATTGAAATGCCTGATCTCGTTGTCGATCCCGGTGATCACGACAGCATCGACCGCCTGTTCGAACGCAGAGAACAGCGCCTTCGCCTCTTCGCTGGGCTGGTCGACGGGACTTGTAGGCATGAAACGACCTTCGATCACGGAAGCCGCCTGAGCACGACGACGACTGTCTTCGTTACAGCGGCAATGTCATTCGCAGGTACGAGTGTATTCGAACTCCAGTAGCTAAGAAGTTCGTTCGATCTCATATCGAGGGGCCGGAATACCGGATGTCGTTAACAACACGTTAACGGCGATTGTCAACTTATCGAGATTACATGGCCGCGAGCGCACCCGGCCACATTTCCTCTTGCGCAGCTTCGGCCCGGCGCTCGTCAACCAGCGCCGCCCAGCGTTCGGCATGGCGGGCCACCAGCCAGGCTTCGAGATCGAATGCGGACAGTGCAGGCGAGTACAGGAACCCCTGAAGGACGTCACAGCCCAGCCCGGCCAGAATCCTGCGCTGCTCTTCGGTCTCGACGCCTTCGGCCACGACCGTCATGTTGAGGCTCTGTCCGACGCACACGATGGCGGTGGCGATCGCCAGAGCACAGACCTCGGTCTCGATACCGCGCATGAAGCTGCGATCGATCTTCAGCTCGCGCACCGGCAAATGCGCCAGGCGACTCAAGCTCGAATAACCGGTGCCGAAATCATCCATCGACAATCCGATGCCCGCCGCGCGGATCTGCATCATGATCTCGATCGCGGTCGTGTGTTCGCTCATCACCGCGCCCTCGGTGACTTCGAGCATCAGCCTGTTAGGCGCCAGCCCGTTTTCCGCGATGATGTCGGAGATCAACGCCGGCAATCCCGGATTCAGAAAATTGATCGGCGACAGGTTGACCGAGACGCAAGGCACATCGAGCCCTGCCTTTTGCCACGCCGCAATCTGCCTGCATGCCTCGCGTAGCGACCAGACACCGATCTGCTCGATGAGGCCGCATTCCTCCGCGAGCGGAATGAACTTGGCCGGTGACACATCGCCCAATACGGGATCATGCCAGCGCGCCAATGCCTCGACACCGTACAGATCGCCGCTGCCTGCGCGGATCTGCGGCTGGTAGTGCAACCGCAGGCCGCCTTGTGCAAGCGCGTGGCGCAAAGCAGCGCTGAGACGAAGGCGCTCCTCATTCACGCGGTCCATGTCGTTGCTGAAAAACCGATGCGTGGAGCGGCCGGCCTGCTTCGCCTTGTACATCGCCGCATCGGCATATTTCAGCAGACTATCGAGATCGCGGGCATTGTCCGGAAACATGCTGATGCCGGCGCTGGCAGAAATCGGCACCTGATGGCCGCCGAGCTGCAACGGAACCGACAGTGCCTCGGTGAGACGGCCCGCGATGCGCGAGGCATCGGCCGCGATACAGTTCGGCATCAGGATGATGAATTCATCGCCGCCCTGACGACTGAGGATATCGCCGGGTCGGATATGCTGATGAAGCCGCTGTGTGACGGCGACCAGCAAGTCATCGCCGACAGCATGCCCGAGCGTATCGTTGACGTCCTTGAAGTGATCCAGGTCAAGAAATATCAGCGCCATCTGCGCATCTGCGGAGCATTCCGCGACGGCGCGCTCCATCAACTGGCGCATATGGGTCCGGTTCGGCAGACCGGTGAGCGCATCGAAATAGGCAAGCCGCGAGATTTCGTTGCGCGCTTCCTCACGCTCGATGGCGACCGCGGCGAGATGGACACAGGCATCGACGATGCCGTGATGCAAGCGGCTGGGTCTGCGACATTCCCTGAAATAGAATGCGAACGTACCGATGACGCGCCCATCCCTGGTCTTGATCGGCATCGACCAGCAGGCCTTCAGACCGGAAGCCAGCGGCGCGCTGTTGTATGGCAGCCATAGAGGATCGTTTTCGATATCGGTGACCAGAACAGGCTCGCCGCGAAAGGCAGCGGTCCCGCAAGACCCGACATCCGGTCCGATGGCAATGCCGTCCAGCGCCTGCGCATAACCTGCCGGGAGGCTTGGCCCTCCCAAAGGATGCAGCAATCCCGCGGAATCGACATGCAGCACCGAACAGACGACATCGGGCGCGATCTGCTCCACCTTCCGGCAAAGATTGTCCATCACACCCCGCAGCGGCTGCTCATCGGCCAGCGCTTCGAGGATGTGATGCTGCAGCGACTGAAGCTGCTTGCTCTCGGTGATATCGGTCATCAATGCGACAAGGTGCTGGATTTTTCCATCCGCGCCATGAATCGCATTCAAGGCAACCGAGACCCAGACCTCGTTGCCGGCTTTGTCGTAAAGGAGAATTTCGTCTTCAGCAGAACCTTCCGTTCTGATCTGCTGGTCCAGATATGCGAGCGTCGCCTGGCTGGTATATGCGCCGACGAGGAATTCCTCCGGGATGAGTCCCGTCGCTTCATCCAGCGCGTAGCCGAACATGCCGGTGAAGGCGCCGTTGACATAGCAAATCCGTGCATCGCGACCCGCAATGTAGATAGCGCGTTTCGTCTTGTCGACCACGAGAGCCAGCGGGATAATTTCTTCCCTGCGCTTCACCTCCTCCGTCACATCGCGGACGAAGCCCATATAGGTGATCTCGCCATTCACCTCGACCCGCGACATCGACAACGATCCCCAGATCTCGCTGCCGTCCTTGCGTTCGATTTTCACCTCGCGGCTGTGACCGACGATGCGATTGACGCCGGTCGCGCGGTTCGCGGCGATGTATCCGTCATGCTGCGACCTGATGGCCATCGGCACCAGAAAGCTGATATTTCGCCCGAGCACTTCATCGCGCTCATAGCCCCACAACCGTTCGGCGGCGGCGTTGAAATGGGTCACGCTATTCGTGCTGTCGATCATCACGACAGCATCGATGGCCTGCTCCAGCCCGGCGAGGAGCGTCCTGGCAGCATCACTCTGGTCGACATGCACCAACGTCATAAACGCAACTCGCAATTACTTTGCTCAAACCATCGGACCGTCGTTGAAATGACCCGATCACCGGCTTTCAGCCGAGGTGGTGCAATCGTATGTGCAAGACGTCGCCAAACTGTTTTGCGCGGCGCCGGAGTTTCCGACGGCCGCGAACGTACTTAAGGTCCGGATAAAATCACGCAGCCAGAGCAGGACACACAAGCAACGACGCAACCTTCGATAGTTGGCGCGTCGCTCAAGCGGTATCCTGACGCCGCTGATGCGGCCTGAGAATCTCAGTGGGCCTCAGCCGCGAGCACGGCCTCGACACGGATTTCTTCCGTGAGCCGCGCTTTGAGATCGGAAAAAGCCGGGCTGGTCTTGATGGTGTAGTGCCGCGGATGCGGTAGATCGACCGCGATATCGGCCTTGATGCGACCGGGACGCGCCGACATCACCACGGTGCGCGACGCGAGGAACACCGCTTCCTCGATATCGTGGGTGACGAAGATCACCGTCTTGCGCTCGCGCTCCCAGATACCGAGCAGCAATTCCTGCATCAAGGCGCGGGTCTGGTTGTCGAGCGCGCCAAACGGCTCGTCGAGCAGCAGGATCTTCGGATCGTTGGCGAGCGCACGCGCAATCGCGGTGCGCTGCTGCATGCCGCCGGAGAGCTGCTTCGGAAAATGATTGGCGAAGCTGGTGAGGCCCACCTTCTCCAGCCACTGTTTGGCGATGTCGTTGCGCTCGCGGGTCGAGACGCCGCGCTCGCGCAGGCCGAAGGAAATATTCTCCGACACCGTGAGCCAGGGAAACAGCGTGTAGGACTGGAACACCATGCCGCGATCGGCGCCAGGACCGGTGATCGCCTTGCCGTCGAGCAGGATGCGGCCGGTGGTGGGCGTATCCAGACCGGCGACCATGCGCAGCAGCGTGGACTTGCCGCAGCCTGACGGGCCAAGGATCGTGACGAAGTCGTTGTCCGCAACCGACAGATTGGTCGGCTCCAGCGCACGCGTCGGCGTGCCGCCGCGCACGGCGGGGAAAATCCGCGAGACGTTGTCGATGACGAGCTTGCTCAAATGATGCTCCACGGAAACAAGCGCCGGTTCGCAGCCTTGAACGCGTAGTCCGAAATCAAACCGATGATGCCGATGACGATGATGCCGAAGATGATCTGGCCGGTGGCCAGCAGCGCCTGGCTGTCGATGATCATGTGGCCGATGCCCGAGGACGAGCCGATCAGTTCGGCGACGATGACATAGGTCCAGGCCCAGCCGAGCACGAGACGAAGAATTTCCGCAATCTCCGGCGCGGCGGATGGAATCAACACGCGTTTCAGCACGCCGGCGTCGCGCGCGCCGAGCGTGAGCGATGCCTCGACGAGATCGCGGCGTACGCTACCGACGGAGACGGCGACCATGAGAATGAGCTGAAACACCGAGCCGATGAAGATCACCAGCAGCTTCTGCAATTCGCCGATACCGGCCCACAGGATCAGCAGCGGAATGAAGGCCGAGGCCGGCAGATAGCGCGCAAAGGAGACGAAGGGTTCGAGAAAGGCTTCGATCGGCTTGTAGGCGCCCATCAGGATGCCGATCGGCACCGCGAACAGCGCCGCCAGCACGAAGCCGCCGATCACGCGCCAGATGGTCATGCCGATATCGTGCAGGAAGCCCTGCTTCACCAGCAGAAACCAGCCGTCCTGCAGCATGGTCCACGGATTGGCGAGGAAGGTCTTGGAAACGAAGCCGCCGAAGGTCGCATAGGACCACGCGGCAACGAACAGCACAAAGAACGATATGCCGAGCACCACGCGCGCGGTGGATGAGATGGGGGCGAGTGGTTTCATGCTGCGTATTCGATGCTCATGACCGTCATTGCGAGGAGCTCTTGCGACGAAGCAATCCAGTCTTCCTTAAGTAAGAGCTGGATTGCCGCGTCGCTTCGCTCCTCGCAATGACGGAAGCGACGGCGGAGATTTACTGAATGAAGCGCGGATCGGCGAGCTTCGTCAGATCCGGGATTTCCTTGATCACGCCGATTTCGAGCAGCAGCTCGGCCGCTTCCTTCGAGAACGCCTGGTGCTCGCCGGCGAAGAACTTCTTGTTCGCCTCCTGATCCTGCCAGCGCAGATACTGCGCGGAGGCGCCGAACTTCTCGCCGGTCTGCTTCACGTCGGCGCCCATGATCTCATAGGACTTGTCTTTCTCAGCGCCGATCATCGCAACGGCCTCGAAATAGCTCTTGGCCAGCGCCTTCACGGCACCTTCGTTATCGGCGATGAATTTCGGCGTGCAGCCGAAGGTGTCCATGATCATCGGATAGTCGAGCGTGGTGGCGATGATCTTGCCGGCTTCCGGCTTCTCACGCACGGCCGACAGATACGGCTCATAGGTCATGGCCGCATCGTTCTGGCCGGCGATGAAGGCCTGCGCTGCCGGACCCGGCTCCATATTGACCACGGAGACATCCTTCACGCTGAGGCCGTTCTTCTTCAGGAACCAGGCGAGCGTGAAATAGGGCGCAGTGCCCGGAGCCGACGCGGCAACGGTCTTGCCCTTCAGATCCTTGATCGATGCGGTGCCGGCGCGCACGGCCATGCCGTCGGCGCCATAGGACTTGTCGAGCTGGAACAGCTGCGTGGTGGCGACGCCGTTGGCATTCCACACCACCCAGGTCTCGACCGTGGTGGCGGCGCATTGCACATCGCCGGAGGCGATAGCGAGATGGCGGCTGGCCTGCGGGACTTTCTTGATGGTGACGTCGAGACCGTTCTTGGCGAAGATGCCGGCTTCCTTCGCCAGCGTCAGCGGCGCGAAACCCGTCCAGCCGGAAATGGCGATGGTGACCTTGGTCTGTGCCGCAGCCGGGGTCGCAACGAGAGCCGCGAGCATGGCGGCGACGGAAACTCCAATCAACTTCATAACGCACTCTCCTCAGCCAGATTTAGAATGATACTGCATGGCAACATGGCGGATTGCCAGAGTCAATTTGCGCGGCTATGCCGCGGCAGATGATTCATATCGTCCTCATGATCGCAGCCCCGTCGGGGTGAAGCGTGCGGTGAGCTGATACAGATCGTTCGGATAGGTGACGCGCACCGATGTGATGATCTTGTTCTTGCGCCAGGTGCGGCGCTCGACCACCAGGCAGGCGGCCGGCTTCTTCAGCGTCAATGCCTTCAAGGCGACATCGCCAGCGAGACTTGCCGTGATCCGATGCTCCGCCTCATTCCACGGTACGTGACCGAGCAGCCAGGTACCGGGCGGCACGCGCGTGAAATCGATTTCAGACGCGGGCGGCACCACGTCGAGATTGATCAGGCGCTCCTCCAGCGCGAAAGGCCTGCCCTTGGCGATGTGCCGACAGCTCAACACCAATACATCGCAGCTCTTGTCGATGCCGAGACGTTCGAGATCGTCCTTGGTCGCCTTGCGCCGCTTGCGCGTGAGCAACTCATAAGCATAGGCCTCGCCGCGCTTGGCGATCTCGGCCTGGATATCCGGAATATGCAGCACTGCGGACTGCACCAGCGGCTTGGCGACGAAGCTCCCGACGCGGCGCTTGCGTTCGATGACACCAGCGGCTGCGAGACCCGACAGCACCTTGTTCACGGTCATCCGCGAGCAATTATAGCTCTCGACCAGCTCATGCTCGAACGGAATGCGATAGCCGGGCGGCCAGCGGCCGGAGAGGATCTTCTCCTCTAGATCGGCGCGGATGCGCTGATACAGCGCCTGCGGCGCGACCTGCGCTTTTCCGTTTGCCAGTTTTGACACGCGCGCTGCCGCCATCAGAGTGTCGCCAGCCGCTGCATGACGCGCCGATAGCGCTCGGTGATGGATGCGCGCTTGATGTGGCGACCGCCGTTGACGACCTGCTTGCCGCCGACGAAGACGTCGGAGATCGCCGACTTGCTGGCAACAAAGGTCATGGCATCGAGCCAGCGGTCACCGGTGACGGCACAGAGATCGGGATGCGCGGTATCCAATACGACGATATCCGCACGCTTGCCGACCGCAAGTGCACCGATATTGCGGCCCGAGGCGTGCGTGCCGCCGATCAGCGCATGTTCATAGAGAGCACGGCCAGTGGACTCGCCCTCATGGCGCGCCACGGCATTGCGGACGCGATAGGCGAGACGCTGGCTGTATTCGAGCTGCTTGAGTTCGCCAGGCGCCGTAATCTCGATATTGGAATCGCTGCCGACACCGAACACACCGCCGGCATCGATGAAGCGCGGACCTTCAAAAATGCCGTCGCCGAGGCTGGCTTCGGTGAGCGGACAGAGGCCGATGACGGCACCTGCTTTCGCGACACCGGCGGTTTCCTCATCGGTCATATGGGTCGCATGGATCAGCACCCAGCGTCTATCGACCGGCATGTGATCCAGCAGCCATGCCACCGGCCGCTGGCCGGACCAGGCGATACAGTCCTCGACCTCTTTAGTCTGCTCGGCCACGTGGATATGGATCGGACCATCGGGCACCGCCTTGAGGACATCACTCAAGGTCTCCGGCGTAATCGCGCGCAGAGAATGCGGCGCGATGCCGATGGCGGCGTCATCGAGAGGCGCGATAGCCGCACGGGATTTGTCCAGCAGCGCCAGAAAGCGCGTGGGATCGTTGATGAAACGGCGCTGACCATGGATCGACGCGGCGCCGCCGAAGCCACTGAAATTATAGAAGGACGGCAGCAGCGTCAGACCGATGCCGGTCTCGCTGGATGCCGCCGCGATGCGCGTACCCATCTCCGCGAGATTCGCATAGGGCGCGCCGGTCTCGTCGTGATGCAGATAGTGGAATTCGGCCACCGAGGTGAAGCCGCCTTCCAGCATCTCGGCATAGGCGAAAGAAGCAATCGCCTCGACGTCATCCGGCGTCAGCGTATCGATGAAACGATACATGAGCTGCCGCCAAGTCCAGAAACTGTCCTGCGTGGCGCCGCGGATTTCGGTGAGGCCGGCCATGCCGCGCTGGAACGCATGGCTGTGCAGATTGGGCAGTCCGGGCAGCGCCACGCCGCTGATGATTTCAGCGTCAGCGCTGCTCGAATTCGCGGCAACGGCCGTGATGGTGCCATTCTCGATCGCGACAATGACGTCGCGCGCCCAGCCTGACGGCAGCAGCGCGTGCGCGAAGAACAGCCTTTTTGCAGCACGTTGCGTGCCCATAGCGATTGCCTGTTGCATTCAAAAGACGCTCGACAATAAGCGAGGCCGCTGATTATGTATAGACATACGACGTCCCGAATTTACGGCAGTCCGTCATGACCTTCGATACCATCTGGACCAATGCACGCCTTGCCACCATGGCGCCCGGCACGCCCGACCTCGGGATTGTGGAGCACGGGTGCATCGCAGCAAAGGATGGCCGGATTGCTTACGCTGGTCCTGCGTCAGACCTGCCGCCGGATGCCGACGCCAAGACACGGATCGATTGCGAGGGTCGCTGGATCACACCTGGGCTGGTCGATTGCCACACCCATCTGATCTATGGCGGCAACCGCGCCAGTGAATTCGCAATGCGGCTCGAAGGCGCGAGCTATGAGGACATTTCACGCGCCGGCGGCGGCATCGCCTCGAGCATGAAGGCCACGCGTGCGGCCAGCGAACAACAGCTCGTCGCCAGCGCCTTGAAGCGGCTCGACCATCTGCTCGCTGAAGGCGTCACCACCATCGAGATCAAGTCGGGTTACGGCCTCGACAAGGAGACCGAGATCCGCTGCCTCACGGCGGCACGCCAGCTCGCGAGGGAGCGCGACGTCTCCGTCCTGACATCGTTTCTTGGCGCACATGCGATGCCGCCGGAAGCGGGTGGCGACAAGGACGCCTATATCGACACGGTCATCGCCGAAATGCTGCCGGCGATTGCCGAACTGAAACTCGCCGACGCCGTCGACGCGTTCTGCGAAGGCATCGCATTTTCGCCGGAGCAGACGGCGCGGGTGTTCGACGCCGCCAAGAAACTCGGCCTGCCCGTGAAACTGCATGCCGACCAACTGTCCAACCTTCACGGTGCTAAACTCGCCGCCGAGCATAACGCGCTGTCGGCCGATCATCTCGAACATACGGACGAAGACGGCGTGATCGCGCTGACCAAGGCCGGCACTGTCGCCGTGGTATTGCCGGGTGCTTACTACACCCTGCGCGAAACCCAGGCGCCGCCGATCGCGCTGTTTCGCAAGCACGGCACGCATCTGGCGCTGGCCACCGACAGCAATCCCGGCACGTCGCCGCTGACCTCGCTGCTGCTGACCATGAATATGGGCGCGACACTGTTCCGCATGACCGTGGATGAATGCCTGCTCGGCGTGACGCGCGAAGGCGCGCGGGCGCTGGGCAAGCTGAGCGAAGTCGGCACGCTGGAGACCGGCAAGGTCTGCGATCTCGCTATCTGGGATATCGAACATCCCGCCGAGCTGGTCTACCGCGTCGGCTTCAATCCGCTTCACGCCCGCGTCTGGCACGGCCGGACTTCCGCGACATCCAAATAAGGACATCATCATGGATCGCAGCAAGAACAGCCGCATCGTACGCAGCCCGCGCGGCACAGAGCTTTCCGCCAAGGACTGGCTCACCGAAGCGCCGCTGCGCATGCTGATGAACAATCTCGATCCGGAAGTGGCCGAGAACCCGAACGAGCTGGTGGTCTATGGCGGCATCGGCCGCGCCGCGCGCAATTGGGAAGCCTTCGACCAGATCGCCAAATCGCTGCGCGAGCTCAATACTGATGAGACGCTGCTGGTGCAATCCGGCAAGCCGGTCGGCGTGTTCAAGACGCATGCGGATGCGCCGCGCGTGCTGATCGCCAATTCCAATCTCGTACCGCGCTGGGCCACCTGGGAGCACTTCAACGAGCTCGATCGCAAGGGGCTGATGATGTACGGCCAGATGACGGCCGGCTCGTGGATCTATATCGGCTCGCAGGGCATCGTGCAGGGCACCTATGAGACCTTCGTCGAGGCCGGACGTCAGCACTATAACGGCGACCTCTCCGGCAAATGGATTCTCACGGCAGGCTTGGGCGGCATGGGCGGCGCGCAGACGCTGGCTGCCACCATGGCCGGCGCGTCGTGCCTCGCGGTCGAGTGCCAGCCGAGCCGCATCGAGATGCGCTTGAAGAGCCGTTATCTCGACGTGCAGGCAAAGGATCTCGACGACGCATTGGCGATCATCGAGAAGGCCAACAAGGAGAAGAAGCCAATTTCCGTTGGCGTGCTCGGCAATGCTGCCGATATCTTCCCTGAACTGGTGCGCCGCGGCGTCCGGCCGGACATCGTCACCGACCAGACCTCGGCGCATGATCCGGTCAACGGCTATCTGCCGAAAGGCTGGACGCTGTCCGAGTGGGAAGCCAAGCGTGCCAGCGATCCGCAAGCCGTCGAGAAGGCCTCGCGCAAGTCGATGAGCGAGCATGTCCGCGCGATGCTCGACTTCCACAAGATGGGCGTGCCGACGGTCGACTACGGCAACAACATTCGCCAGATGGCAAAGGAAGAAGGCGTCGATAACGCATTCGACTTCCCGGGTTTCGTCCCCGCTTACATCCGTCCGCTGTTCTGCCGCGGCATTGGCCCGTTCCGCTGGGCTGCTCTCTCAGGCGATCCCGAGGACATCTACAAGACCGACGCCAAGGTGAAGGAGATCCTCGGACACAACAAGGCGCTGGTGAACTGGCTCGACATGGCGCGCGAGCGCATCCAGTTTCAGGGTCTGCCGGCGCGCATCTGCTGGGTCGGCCTCGGCGATCGCCATCGCCTCGGCCTCGCCTTCAACGACATGGTGGCTTCGGGCGAATTGAAGGCGCCGATCGTCATTGGCCGCGATCATCTCGACTCCGGTTCGGTGGCAAGCCCAAACCGTGAAACCGAAGCAATGAAGGACGGCTCTGATGCCGTCTCCGACTGGCCGCTGCTCAATGCGCTGCTCAACTGCGCATCTGGCGCGACGTGGGTGTCGCTACATCACGGCGGCGGCGTCGGCATGGGCTTCTCGCAGCATTCCGGCATGGTCATCGTCGCCGACGGTACGCCGGAAGCGGCCAAGCGCCTCGAACGCGTGTTGTGGAACGATCCGGCCACCGGCGTGATGCGCCACGCGGATGCAGGCTATGAGGAAGCTATCGCCTGCGCCGAGGAACATCACCTCAATCTGCCATCGCTGCACGCCAAGGGCTGAGTGCGGCGCATGCAGATCCTGCGCGCCGCGAACTACAAGGTGATGCCCTGGAAGAACGGGCTGGGATCGACCACGGAGATCGCGATCTTCCCGGCGGATGCAAAGCTGGACGATTTCGACTGGCGCGTCAGTATGGCGCAGGTGACGAGCGACGGACCGTTCTCGTCATTTCCCGGGATTGATCGTACACTTCTGGTCATCGATGGTGCCGGCATCGACCTCAATGTCCACGGCCGCGCATCTGCGCGCATTGATCGCAGTACGATCCATTCCTTCCCGGGCGATCAGCAAACGTCAGCGTTACTGATCGACGGCCCCATTACAGATTTGAATGTGATGAGCAGGCGCGGGATCGTCTCACAGCATGTGAGACGCATCAACGTCATGAAACGTCAGGATTTTATAGTTTCTGCACAAGCGTTTCTGTTCGTTGAGCATGGCACTGCGACCGTACGGTCGGCATCGACCGTCGACAGCCTGTCGGCGCATGATGGGCTGCTTGTGGAACAAGGATCAGCACCTGTCGCGATTGAGTCCGATGCGGCGGCGCGTGTAGTCATCATCGAATTCGGTAGATAGCCGCCACACACTGATTTTGATGACGCCATAAGTTCCCGAAATGCCATCCAAATCAAATATATAACCAAGAGTGATTACGCCTATATGATTGGTAGAGAATCGCGACACCACTTGGTCCGACTCATGGCGCAATTGCGAGGCTGGATATTCAAATGCACAAGCGGCATCTCAATATTCCGATTGAAATTGTTCGTACCGTCGTTGCCATTTCAGAAACAGGTAGCTTGACCAAGGCTGCGGAGCAATTGGGGTTGAGTCAGCCCGCGGTGAGTTCGCAGATCAAGCGCCTCGAACAACTTGTTGGCGGTTCGCTGTTCAGCAAGACGCCAAACGGAAGTTGTCCGACCGATCTCGGCAAGCTGGTGCTTGCGCAGGCGCGCAAGATCATCGAAGCCAACGATCAGGTGCTTGCGCTCGGCGGAGCCGATAATCATGTCGACCGGCTTCGTTTGGGCCTGAGCGTTGTCCTCGCGCAGCGCTTCGTCGCCGAGCAGAGCCTGAGCAACCTCAATGACATCCATATCCATGCCGGAATGTCCACCGAGATTGCGACAGCGTTGATCGACGGCCATATCGACGTCGGGTGTTTTTTCCAGCGGGGAGAAATCAGTGCCGATCTGGCTCCGCTCATTGTCGATGAATCCGAGGATCGGCTGGCATGGGTTCGCTCGAAATCATTCGTGCTCAGCCCCGGCGCACCGATCCCAATCGTCACCTGGACCAATGACGACTGGATGATTCATACACTCACGCGGCATGGCCTTTCCTATCGAATTGCCTTCAGCAGTCAGGACTACAGCGCGAAGAAAGCCGCCGTCGAAGCCGGCATCGGACTGACGGCTGTTCCCAGCCGGATCATTCCGCCGGGACTGGTCTGGGCCAGGGACTATTACTTACCGGAGCTTCCGACCATCAAAGCGCTGCTCTGTATTCGCCCGGGTATGACATCGCCGCGTGTCCTGGAAATCAAGGATCAGCTCTCGGCGATGTTCCTGCGCCCCGCACTGTCCATGGAAAACGACAAAGTTGCCTAGCGAAGCCGCATATTTCAGAGAGCAGGCCGAGCGCTGCGAAAAGCTGGCGCGGGAGATTGATGACCCCGTGGTTCGCGAACGACTGCTGAACCTGGCCACGGAATATGCTCGCCGCGCCGAAAGGAAACCTGTGCAGCCCCGAGCCCGGCTATCGCCGCGGCCGGATCGGCGCTGAGCGACAACGCGCTACTGCCGGATGCCGTGTTTTTCCAGATCCGCCTGAACCGCCTCGTCGGAGAGGTCGAGCTTGCGCGAATGTTTCCAGTCGTGATGTGAGGTCTCGACGAGACGCTTCACAACATGATGCGCATCGGTCTCAATGGCCAGTTCGCGGCGATCGTCAAAACTACCCGGCGTGAGATTGATGGAACCGACGATAGCGCGTTCCTCGTCGGCTAACAGCATCTTGCCGTGCAGCTTCATGTCATTGAGCCGGTGCACCTTGGCGCCGACGTCATGCATGATGCGCAAGCCGCCGATCCCCTCGATCAGCTTGTTCTTCTTCAGCTTGTGCGGCTGCCGCGCCATGATGTGGACCTGAACGCCGCGCAGCACCGCGCGAACCAGCCGCTCGATGATGTCCGTGTCCTGATAACGCTCGTTCTGGATCCAGAGCGTGTCCCGCGCGGAATCGATGAAAGCGCCGATCCGCTCGCGGCCGTTGTTCGGGCACCAGATCAGTTGCGAGTCCGGGTTCGGTACGAAATCCTGCTTCGCCCAGTCGGCCTCGAAGCAATCCACCATCTCGGAAATCTCGAGCTTCTTGGTCGTGGTCACCGCGTAGTCGCGCGTCTCGGTGAGATCGCGGGTCTCCCAGTTCAGCGACTCGACAAAGCCCCACTCATGATCGATCACCATCGATTTCTGATGGGTCAGCGCGAAGGCCGGATTGCTGTCACGAACCTCGACCCCGGCAGCAGCCAGCGCCGCGGCGGTTTCGTTATTCTCGCTCTCGCCGTTGCGCCGGGCCGGATTGAGCATGACGCGCACTTTCACGCCGCGCCGCTTCGCCGCGATCACCTCATGCAGCAGCGTCGGATCGGTGAACAGGAACATCCGGATGTTCAGGCTGCGCTTTGCCGCCCTGATCGGATCGATGATGCACTGCGCGGTGTCATCCGGAAACACGAGCAGGTTATGCGTCATGATTGACCTCTCGCGAGAAATAAAGGTGCCCGCAAACGGCTGTTGGTTCTGCAAAACAGCGTCATGGCCTGGAACTACGTCTCCGACTCTATACTTGAATGCGGCGCGGCAGAAAATGGGGCCCGCGCCAGCGCCGAACGGCGGTGATGAATGAGGTTATCGAGGCGCTGTGCCGAAGAGACCAGCGTCGCCATTTCAAGTGCATCGTCATCATTGCGCATGGTCTTCGCCAATTGCGCGCTGAGAAGATCGTCGACCTCCTGCTCGATCGCGCACAGTTCCGCATCGTCCGCCGCCGCCCGGATCCGGCGCGGCAATGCATAAAGTGCATTGAGTGTCGCCTCACGGTGGTCGGGCGGGCGGATGCCGAGGAATTTCCAGGCGGCAGCCAGCACAGAGGCAAGGGCGCCAAGGATCATGGGGGCGAGATAGATGTCGTCGCCGTATTTGTCCATGAAGCTCTGCTCGGTACCGTTGTAGTAGGCAGCAGCGCCGGGATGAATGGGGATAAAGGCATCGGGATCGGTGTCGGCAGCGGCGATACCGGCCAGTTGGGGTTGCCCGGCGATCAGATCGCGGCGCGCCGCGATCACCATTTCGGTCAGACGCGCGATCAGGCTGGAATGGAGCTTCTTGTTCGCGACCAGATAGTAACTGACCCGAAGCGTTGTCACGTCATCATCCGGGACGGGCGGCGCACCGCGGAGCGACCCTTTCGGAATGTCGAAGCTTTCATAGGCGCCATTGGCATCGGCAATGGCGCCGGCGGCATCGATCGGGATCAGCACGGGGGCGCCGGTTTTGAACAGACCGCGCACCAAGGACAAATACTTCTCAGTCAGCGGAATCACCACCAGCAGGGCGCCGACTTCCTTGGCTTCCACCGCGCGCCGGGTATCGCTGACCTCAAGATTCTTGAATGTGACCCTCGCACTCGTCAGGTCGTATTGCTTGGTGAGCGCATCGACCAGCCTACGATTGACCTCGCCGCCCACCACACCGACGGTGCGGCCGCGCAGACCTTCGACGCTGGTGATTTTCGAGCCGGGAGGCGCGATCAGCATGACGACCGCCTTGGCCATGACGGCAACGGCGCGCGCCTCGGAGAGATCGCCGACATCGGCCCGGACCACAGCGAGATCGACCTTGCCGGAGGAGAACGCCTTGCCGGCATCGACCGCGTTGCCGAAGGTCTCGAAATCCAGCCGGATCGGCGACTTCCTGGTGGCGAAATGGCTGGCGATGATCGATGCCGTCTTGCCGGCTTCGCCATCGATCGACCCGACCGCCAGCTTGAGCACGGTCGGACGCTCGATATAGCGCCAGGTCAGAAGGCCGCCGCCCAGCACCAGACCGAGGATGCCGGCCAGCAGAAGCACCCTGCCCCAGAACGGGAAAGCAACGGATCGCACGTTCATGTTCGGTCCTGCGCAGCCCTGCCAAATTAACTGACGCTCCTGCCCGCATGCCACAATGCGCGGGCTGTCAGCAAAAATCCATCTGTACCCGACTACAGTTAAGACCCGCTAACCGACGGCGGCTATATACTGCGGCCGCCCGGACTGCTCATGATTCCCGGTCGGGCCGTGTTGCTGGAGACAATGTTCGATGACTCGTCTGGTACTCGAGATGCTCCGGCCCTATCGCGGCTGGCTGATCATCGTCTTCCTCGCCATGCTGGTCGAGATTGCCATGAGCCTGGCCGCGCCCTGGCCGCTGAAACTGGTGCTCGATGACGCGCTGGGCAGCCATCACCTGCCCGCCTGGCTGGACTGGGCCCATGACTACGGGATCGGCCGCCACACGCTCGGCGTCGCATTGTTCGCCGGCATCGCCACCCTGGTGATCGCCGTGATCGGCGCGATCGCCACCTACATCGACAACTACTATTCGACATCGGTCGGCCAGTGGGTGGCCAACGACCTGCGCATCCGCATCTATGCGCATCTGCATCGGTTGTCGCTACGCTATTACGACAAGGCCAAGACCGGCGCGCTGATGTCCACGATCACCACAGACGTCACAACGCTGCAGAACTTCGCTTCATCATCGACGCTGGATATCCTGCTCGACCTGATCACCATCGTCTTCATGATCGGGCTGATGTTTTGGCTCGACTGGGATTTTACGCTGATCGCGCTCGGCATCACGCCGTTCCTGATCGTCTTCGTGTTCCATTTCAAGCGCGCCGTGAAGGAGGTCACGCGCACGGTGCGGCAACGGCAGAGCGAGATCGTTGCCGTGGTCCAGCAGGGCCTCGGCCAGGTGCGCGCAGTCACGGCCTTCGGCAGGCAGGATCTCGAACTGGCACGGCTGGAAGCCGCCAGCCATGCAACGGTCGAGGCCGCCATGAAAGCGCGTCAGGTGAAATCGTTGCTCTCGCCTGTGGTCAGCATCGTGGTGGCGTTCTGCACCGCCATCGTGCTGTGGAAAGGGACCTCGCTGATTGTCGCTGGCACCATGACGGCTGGCGCGCTCACCGTGTACCTCGCTTATCTCGCGCAGTTCTTCAAACCGGTGAAGGACCTCGCCAGCATGACCAGCGCGATCGCGCAGACCACCGTGGCGCTGGAGCGGATCCAGAATATTCTCGCGGCCGATGACGTGATCTTGGAAAAGCCGGGTGCGGTCGATCCCGGTCGCGCCAAAGGCGCTATCACCTTCGAGAACGTCGCCTTCGCCTATAGCGAGGAGGCCAGCGTGCTCCGCGACGTCTCGCTGCATATCGAACCCGGCCAGATCGTCGGCGTGGTCGGGCCGACCGGCTCCGGCAAATCCACGGTGCTGAGCCTGATCCCGCGCTTCTACGATGCGACATCGGGGCGCGTGCTGATCGATGGCGTCGACGTCACCGATTACAAATTGTCCGCCCTGCGCGCCCAGGTCGGCTTCGTGCTGCAGGAGACCGTACTGTTCCGCGGCACGATCCGCGAGAACATCGCTTATGGCCGGCCCGGCGCCACCGATGACGAGATCGTCGCCGCCGCCAAGATCGCCAATGCCGACGAGTTCATCAGCCGCATGCCGCATGGTTACGACTCCATGGTGGGCGAGCGCGGCGACACGCTGTCTGGCGGCCAGCGTCAGCGCATCGGCATCGCGCGCGCGGTGGTGCGCAACAGCCCGATCATGATCCTGGACGAGCCGACCGCGGCGCTCGATCCGGAATCCGAGGCGCTTGTGATCGAGGCGCTGCGCCGGCTGATGCAGGGTCGCACCGTCATCATGATCGCGCATCGGCTTTCAACCATTCGTGACGCCGACAAGATCATCGTGCTGAAGGACGGCGTCGTGGCCGAGCAGGGCTCCAATGACGAATTGATCGCGCAAGGCGGCATCTATGCAGAACTGGTGAAGATCCAGCAGCGGGTGGTGAACGAGCAGTCTGCGGGCGCATCGTAAGCGGTGCCGGAGCGCCTCTTTATAATCATTCTAATAACATACGAGCGTTTGTCTTGACCTTGTCAGGACGCTGCTCGACAAGGTCGGGCATGACCGTCCACCAGACTGCATCCGAAACATCCACACACGAATTGCGCCTCGGCAATGCGCCGCGCGGATTCATCGGAACCATCGTGGCGTTGCAGCCCGATATTGCAGGCGCCGCCGAGAGCGGCCACGAGCTCGAACGGCATCTGCTGGAAATGGGCTTCACCGAAGGCGCGCGCGTCGAGATCCTGCATCAGGGCGCTATCCAGCGCGATCCGATCGCGGTGCGCGTCGACAATATTACGATCGCCGTTCGCCGGCGCGAAGCCATGGCAGTTGTTGTGAAATGACCCATACAGACGTGACCACCGAGCGCTTTCATCTCGCGCTGGTGG
The DNA here is from genome assembly GCF_900108575.1 of Tardiphaga sp. OK245. NCBI lineage: Bacteria > Pseudomonadati > Pseudomonadota > Alphaproteobacteria > Hyphomicrobiales > Nitrobacteraceae > Tardiphaga > Tardiphaga sp. OK245. The sequence continues at coordinate 23,677 of NZ_FNWZ01000007.1, forward strand.
GAGCCCCCAATAGCGGCAAGACATCGCTCTTCAACGCACTCACCGGCAGCCGCCAGAAGGTGGCCAACTATGCGGGCGTCACCGTCGAGCGCAAGGCAGGCGCCTTCGTCACGCCGGCCGGCCGTCAGGTGACGCTGCTCGACCTGCCTGGCACCTATTCGCTGCGCGGCCGCAGCCCGGATGAAGAGATCACCCGCGACGTCGTGCTCGGCAAGCGCCCCGGCGAAGCTGCGCCCGATCTGGTCCTGTGCATCGCCGACGCCACCAATCTGCGCCTCACGCTGCGGCTGATCCTGGAACTCAAACGTACCGGTCGCCCGCTGCTGGTGGTGCTCAACATGTTCGACATCGCGCAGCGCCGCGGCGTCAGCATCGATGTCGATGCGATGTCCGCAGCACTCGGCGTGCCTGTGATCACCTCGATCGCGGTGAAGAAGGCCGGCGTCGAGGAATTACGCAAGCGCACCGACGAATTCGCCGCCAACATGCCGGCAGTTACCGCAGGCGATGGCTGGAAGCCGCTCGGCCTGTCCGAGATGAAGGCGCTGCAGCGCGAGGCCGACCGCATCATCCGCGAAACCGTCACGATGCCAACCAAGCCCGACACGCTGACCACGCGGGTCGATGCCGTGGTGCTGCATCCCGTCGCCGGTCTCGCGATTCTCGCGCTCATTTTGTTTGTGATGTTCCAGGCGGTGTTCTCCTGGGCGCAGCCGCTGATGGAGCTGCTGTCGGATTCGTTCGGCGCGCTGGGTACGCTGGTGGCGCAGGTGCTGCCCGAAGGCATCTTTCAGAGCTTCCTGCAGAACGGGTTGATCGCCGGCGTCGGCAGCGTGCTCGTGTTCCTGCCGCAGATCATCATCATCTTCCTGTTCATCCTGCTGCTGGAAGATTTCGGCTACATGGCGCGCGCGGCGTTCCTGATGGACCGCATCATGGGCGGCGCAGGCCTCCATGGCCGCGCCTTCATCCCGCTGCTGTCGAGCTTCGCCTGCGCCATCCCCGGCATCATGGCGACGCGTGTGATCGACAACCGCCGCGACCGCCTGACCACCATCCTGATCGCGCCGCTGATGACCTGCTCGGCACGCATCCCGGTCTATACGCTGATCATCTCGGCCTTCATCCCGGCGGAAAACGTCTGGGGCTGGGTCAACCTGCAGGGGCTGGTGATGTTCGGGCTCTATATCGCCGGCATCGGCAGCGCACTTGCCGCATCCTTCATCATCAAGTTCTTCATGTGGCGCGACTACCAGCCCGCGCCATTCATGCTGGAATTGCCGGACTACAAGCTGCCGCGCATCAAGAGCATCGCCATCGGCGTCTATACCCGCGCCAAGATGTTCCTGCAGCGCGCCGGCACCACGATCCTGTCGATGATGATCCTGATTTGGTTCCTGGCCTCGTTCCCGCAGGCACCGGCCGGCGCCGAAGGGCCGGCGATCAATTACAGCCTGGCTGCGATGATCGGAAAATTCCTGGAGCCGTTCTTCGCACCGCTCGGCTTCAACTGGCAGATCGCGGTGGCGCTGATCCCCGGCATGGCGGCGCGCGAAGTCGCGGTCGGCGCGCTCGGCACCGTCTATGCGATCGAAGGCGGCAAGGAAGCAGCGGACGCCATCGGCCAGGCGCTGGCCAGCAAATGGAGCCTCGCGACAGCTCTGTCGTTCCTGGCCTGGTTCATCTTCGCTCCGCAATGCGCCTCGACGCTGGCCGTGATCCGCCGCGAGACCGGCAGCACCAAGTGGATGGTGGTGACGTTCCTCTACATGTTCGCACTGGCCTATCTGGCGAGTTTGATCACCTACACCGTGGCGAAGGCCGCCGGGCTGGGCTGAGGCATGTAGGGCGGATTAGCGGTAGGATGGGTAGAGCGCCTTCGCGAAACCCATCAATGTCGTGTGCAAAAGAGATGGGTTTCGCTGCGCTCTACACATCCTATGATAGTGCCCCCGGGCTTCAGAATCCCGCCGCGAGCCCATCCTTGCGCGGGTCCGAGCCGGCGACATAGCCGCCATCGATTTTGCGCACGAGCTGCGCGCCGCCGAAACCGAAGGCGGAGTCCGGCGGTTCGCGCTCGATGACGTGGCCGCGGCTGGCGAGGTCTGCCGCGACATTGTCCGGCACCGCGGTTTCGATCGCCACTTTCAACCCAGCGACATAGCGCCAGCGCGGCGCATCCGCCGCCGTCTGCGGATCCTGCCCCCAGAGCTGCATGCGCAGCATGATCTGCAGATGGCCCTGTGCCTGCATCGGGCCGCCCATCAGGCCGAAGGCCATCAGCGGCTCTTTGCCCTGCATGACAAAACCGGGAATGATGGTCTGGAACGGGCGCTTGCGCGGACCGACCTGATTGGGATGACCCTCAGTCAGGACGAAACCGAAGCCACGATTCTGCAGGCTGATGCCGGTGCCGGGCACGACGACGCCAGAGCCGAAACCCGAATAGTTCGACTGGATATAGGACACCATCATGCCGGAAGCGTCGCCGGTGGACAGGCACACCGTGCCGCCGGTCTTGGGCGCACCGGCGCCGAAATCCTGCGCACGGCTGCGATCGATCAGCTTGGTGCGCGAGGCGAGATAGGTGGGATTGAGCAGATGCGCGACGGTGACATCGTGCATGTAATCTAGATCGGCGGCATAGGCATAGACATCGGCGAAAGCTAGTTTCGTGGCTTCGATCTGCAGATGGAAGGCATCGCCGCTGTCGAGCACGAGACCGTCGGTGCCATAGGCCCGCATGATGCCCAGCGCCATCAGCGCCGCGATGCCCTGCCCGTTCGGCGGGATTTCGTGCAGCGATGCGTCGCCGAAATCCTGATGGATGGTGCCGCACCAGTCATTGCGATGCGCGGCCATGTCGGCCTCGTCGAGCACAGCGCCATGTTCGCGCGCAAAGGCAGCGATGCGCTGGGCGAGTTCGCCGCGATAGAAGGCTTCGCCTTTGGTCTCGGCGATCAGCTTGAGTGAATAGGCATGGCCCGGTGCCTTGAAGAGTTCACCCGCCGCAGGCGCACGACCGTTCGGCATGAAGGCCTCGGCAAAGCCCGGCTGGTTCTTCAACTCCTCCGCACCGCGGCGCCAGAGTTCGGCGATCACGGGCGAGACGTGGAAGCCATTCTCCGCATAGGAGATCGCAGGCTCGAACAAGTCAGCGAATGGCAGCTTGCCGAAGCGTTCGGACAGGTCGACCCAGGCCGAGACGGCGCCGGGCACGGTGACGCTCTCCCACCCGCGATGCGGGAATGTCTTGTGATTTGCAAATCGCTCCGGCGTCCATCCCGCCGGCGACCGGCCCGAGGCGTTGAGGCCGTGCAGCTCCTTGCCATCCCAGAGGATGCAATAGGCGTCCGATCCGATGCCGTTGCCGGTCGGCTCGACCACGGTCAGCGTGATCGCTGCCGCGAGCGCCGCATCCAGCGCATTGCCGCCGCGCTCCAGCATGCGCAACCCGGCCTGCGTTGCCAGCGGCTGCGACGCCGCCACCACATTGCGCGCCATGACCGGCGAACGGCGGGAAGCGTAAAGGCCATCATGTCTGTATTGCATCAGTTCAGGCTCTCTTCAGGACTTTGCAGATCAACGCGTCTTCTTATCGTCATTTGCACGAGCCGAACAGACGGGTTGCACCTGCCAAATAGACAGGCGGGTCTGCTCACCTCTCGATCTTGCACCGGCTAGTCGCTTGCGCTTACGGTTCCTCGCCTTCCATCAAGAGGATCAGTATGGCCATCACCGTCATCCGCAACGCGGACTATGTCGTCGCCTGGGACGCCGCAAAGAACAGCCACACCTATGTCACCGGCGGCGATGTCGCTTTCGACGGCGGCCAGATCGTGTTTGCCGGCCGCGACTATCGGGGCGAAGCGGTCGAGACCATCGACGGACGCGGCTTCATGGTGATGCCGGGTCTCGTCGATATCCACTCGCATCCGTCCAGCGAACCGCTCAACAAGGGCTTTCTCGACGAGATCGGCTCGCCCGGCCTGTATAATTCGTCGCTCTACGAATACATGCCGATCCTGCGGTCCGATCCGGAAGGCGTGCCGGACTGCGTGCGCGTCGCCTATTCGGAATTGCTGCTGTCCGGCGTCACCACGGTGGTCGATCTATCGATGCCGCATCCGCAATGGCTCGATCTCGCCGGACAAAGCGGCCTGCGCGTCTATATCGCTCCGGGGTTCCGCTCGGCGCGCTGGTTCACGCCGAATGGCACGCTCGTCGATTACGAATGGAACGAGAAGGCCGGCGAAGACGGCATGCTGCAGGCCTTCGCGCTCATCGATACAGCCGAGAGCCATCCGTCCGGCCGTCTCTCCGGAATGATGTACCCAGCACAGATCGACACCTGCACGCCGCAACTGATGAAAGACAGCTACGCTGAAGCGAAGCGCCGCGGCATTCCGTGGCAGACTCATGCCGCACAGTCGGTGTCGGAATTTCACGAGATCGTCCGCCGCCATGGCGTGACGCCGATCCAGTGGCTCGGCGAACTCGGCGTGCTCGGCCCGACCTCGCTGGTCGGCCACTCCATCTTCGTCGACGACCATCCGCTGACGCCGTGGCACACCAGGCGCGACCTCGCGCTGCTGGCCGAGACCGGAACGACGGTGGCGCATTGCCCGACCGTGTTCATGCGCCGCGGCATCGCGCTGCGCGATGTCGGCCGCTACCGCGCCGCCGGCATTTCAGTGGCGATCGGCACCGATACCTATCCGCACAACATGATCGAGGAAATGCGCAACGTGACGATGACCTCGCGACTGATGGCCGGGCATCCGCGCGGCCTGAACTCGACCATGCTGTTCGAGGCGGCCACCACCGTCGGCGCCAAGGCGCTCGGCCGCAACGACATCGGTAGGCTCGAGGCCGGCTGCAAGGCGGATTTCGTGATGGTCGACGTCACCCATCCGATGATGCAGCCGCATCGCGATCCGATCCGCAGCATGATCTATGCGGCGGCGGAACGCGCAGTGCGTCATGTTTATGTGGATGGCCGGCAGGTGGTGAAGGACGGCGTGGTACAGACGTTCGATTATCCAGCGGCTGCGCTGCGCGTACATGAAGCGCAGATCCGCGCGGAAGAGCGCACGCCGGGTCTCGACTGGGCCGGCCGCAAGCTGACGGAAATCTCGCCGCTGTCGTTCCCGATGGCGTGGCCGTCGAACGAGTAAGGCCGTCGCAGGCTTCGCTCCAGACGCCGGCACGTTCCCTCGCCCCGCATTTGCGGGGAGAGGGTTAGGGTGAGGGGCGGGGTTTGACGCTTCAACAGACGCGGACTCACGGGTCGAGAAATTTCCGACCCGTGAGTCCGCGTCTGATGTGTCTGCAGTGATAGCCCCTCACCCGGCGCTGCGCGCCGACCTCTCCCCGCAAAGAGCGGGGAGAGGTTAGAAGCAAACGCTTACACGCGCTCGATGATGATCGCCGGTGCCATGCCGCCGGCGGCGCACATGGTGACGAGGCCGCGCTTCAGGTTGCGGCGCTCGAGTTCGTCGAGGATCGTGCCGATCAGGATCGCGCCGGTGGCGCCGATCGGATGACCGAGCGCAATCGAACCGCCATTGACGTTGACCTTGCTGCGATCGAGATCGAGATCGAGGATGAACTTCTCGGCGACCACGGCGAAGGCTTCATTGATCTCCCACAGATCGATGTCTTCCTTCTTGAGACCGGCCTTTGCCAGCACCTTCTTCGCAGCCGGCACCGGCGCATTCAGCATCAGGGTCGGGTCGTCACCGATATTGGCCATGGCGACGATGCGCGCGCGCGGCTTCAGGCCATGCTTGTCGGCATAGGACTTCGAGGTCAGCAGCAAGGCTGCGGCACCATCGACCACACCCGATGAATTGCCGGCGTGGTGGAAATGCTCGATCTTGAGATCCGGATATTTCTGGTTGATCTGCTTGCGGAAGGTCATGCCGCTTTCATCCAGCGGATGATCGGCCATCGCAGCGAAAGCCGGCTTCAGACCTGCGAGACCTTCGGCAGTGGTTTCCGGACGCGGGTATTCGTCCTTGGCGAGCACGATGTTGCCCTCGTCATCCTTCACCGGGACGATGCTCTTGTCGAAACGGCCTTCCTTGATCGCGATGGCTGCGCGACGCTGGCTTTCGAGGCCGAGCGCATCGAGCGCCTCGCGGCTGATGCCCTCCATCGAGGCGATCGCGTCGCCGCAGATGCCCTGATGCGACTGCGGATGCACCTTGGCGAGCCGCTTGTTGCCCGAGCCCATGCCGAGCGGCGCCTTGCCGGCGGCCATGTCCTCGGCAGCCATCGCACCGGTGAGCGACATCATCTCGGTGCCGCCGGCGATGACGACGTCTTCCATGCCCGACATGATCTGCGCCGCCGCGAAATTCACCGCGGTGATGCCACCGCCGCAGAAGCGATCCAGCGTGGTGCCGGAGGCCTTGATGTCATAGCCGGCATCGAGCGCGGCCATGCGGCCGAGATCGCCGCCCTGCTTGCCGCGCTGGGTCGAGGTCGACCAGATCACGTCGTCGACATCGGCGGTGTTGAGCTTGTTGCGCTCGGCAATCGCCTTGAGCACGGTCGCTGCCAGATGCTGCGGATGATGTTCGGCGAGCTTGCCCTTGCCCACTTTGCCGATGCCACGGGGCGTGCGGACTGCGTCGATAATATAGGCGTCGGCCATGATCTTCTCCCAAGAGTTTTGAAGTGTTTTTCTGACCGCGAGATTGGCCAAGCGACCCGTGAAGTCAAGGTGCGCAGGCGGCATGCACGTCTGCCAAAATTGGCGGGCGGCCGGTGCAATTTCATCCACTACCAGAAAATTGGCACAACCCAGGCACGATATTATAACCATACCGGCACTATGAGACTGAGGCGGCCGCGCCGCTGCACGCTCATTGCGCTCAACAGCCAGAAATCCAGGAACCTATCTTCATGGATCAGCCTGATGTCCCCCGTCGACGCTCGCGCGTATTTGCGCCTGGGCTCGCCGTCGCCGCGCTTTTGCTTCTGCTGCCTGTAGCGGTGTGGCTCGATCTGACCAATCTGGTTGACGCCGCTTTGCGCCGGCAGGCCAACGACCTGAACTCCGTGATCACCAGCGTGCGTGGTTATTACGCAACCAATGTGGTCGGGCGCGTACTGGCCCATCAGGGCACCACGCAGGTGGTTCACAATTACGAAAGCGTGCCCGGCGCGATCCCGATTCCGGCGACGCTTTCCCTCGAACTCGGCCGCGTGATCGGGGCGCAGCAGGAGAATATCAACTACCGCTTCGTGTCGGATTATCCGTTCCAGAACCGCGCGCCGCACCAGCTCGACGATTTCGAAAAGACATCGCTGCGCAGCCTGCGCGACAATTCCGAGCAGAAGATCATCGACACCAGGGCGTCGCTGTTCAGCGACACCGTCCGCATCGTGGCACCCGTCCTGATGGGCCCGGCCTGCGTCAGTTGCCACAACAGCCATCCGGAAAGCCCGAAGAAGGACTGGAAGGTCGGCGACGTCCGCGGTATCCAGGAAGTCATCATCACGCAGCCGATTGCGGCGAACCTGTTCTCGTTCAAATTCCTGCTTGCCTATTTCGCGCTGGCCGCCGTCAGCGGCGTCTCGTTCCTGGCTTTGCAACGCCGCCAGTCGCTGCGCATTGCCGGGATGAACCATGAGCTGGAAGCCAACAACGATTTCCTCGCCGCGCTGTCCATGAAGATCTCCCGCTATATCTCGCCGCAGGTCTACAAGAGCATCTTCAGCGGCCAGAAGGACGTCACCATCCATACCGAGCGCAAGAAGCTGACGATCTTCTTCTCCGACATCCAGAATTTCACGGCCACGACTGAGCGGCTGCAGCCGGAGCTGATCACGCATCTGCTCAACGAGTATTTCACCGAGATGTCGGCGATCGCACACGAGCACGGCGGTACCATCGACAAATTCATCGGCGACGCGATGCTGATCTTCTTCGGCGACCCTGAAACCAAGGGCGATCGACAGGATGCGCAGGACTGCCTGCGCATGGCGTGGCGGATGCAGCGCAGGCTGATCGAGTTGAATGCGAAGTGGCGCACCGAAGGCATCGAGGAGCCGTTCAAGGCCCGCATCGGCATCAATTCCGGCTATTGCAATGTCGGCAATTTCGGTAGCAGCGACCGCATGGACTATACGATCATCGGCGCAGAGGCGAACCTCGCGGCGCGCCTGCAGTCGATCGCAGAACCCGGCGGCATCGCCATCAGCTATGAAACCTTCGCGCTGGTGAGCGACATCATCACCTCGCATCCGCTGCCGCCGATCACCATGAAGGGCATCAGCCGCGAGGTCGTGCCCTATGCGGTGGACAGCATCATCGACGACAGGCCGGTGCAAACCGATATCGTCGTTGAACGCATGCCGGGGCTGGATTTCTATCTCGACCCTTCCGCCGTGCGGCCCGACGACACCGAACGCCTGCGCTCGGTGCTGAACGACGCGCTGGCCTCGCTGGATCGCAAGGTATAATCGGCCGCAAAGCTGGAGCCTGAGCGCCACACAGCTGTGTCTATCGCCGGCAAGCAGGTTGCTCCGATTCAGCGAAGCACATAGTCATGGCTGAATCACCCTGCGCTTGAAGAACTGCCCGGAATCAGATGCTCCAAGACGATCTTAGCCTGCAGGACGATCCCAGCCTTGCCGCCATGGCGGACACGCTCGCCAGATCGACCGACTACCGCGTGCTCCGCCGGCTGATCCCGCGCACCGAATTCGCGCCGGCCAATGGCCAGCCGACCCGCTCCGGCATTCTCCTCGACGTCGAGACCACGGGTCTCGATCAGGTGCGCGACGAAGTCATCGAACTTGCCATGATCAAGTTCGACTATCTGCCGGACGGCAGCATTACGCGCGTGGCGGATGTCTTCACCGCATTCAACGAGCCGTCGCGGCCGATCCCGCCGGAGATCACCGAGCTGACGGGCATCACGGACGAGATCGTCGCGGGACACCGCATCGATCCCGATGCCGTCGCCGCTTTCGCCGACGACGCCGTCATCGTCATCGCGCACAATGCGGGCTTCGACCGCAAGTTTTCCGAGCGCTATTGGCCGGTGTTCCAGCACAAGGCCTGGGGCTGTTCAGCCACGGAAGTGGACTGGCGCAAACACGGCTTCGACGGATCGCGCCTCGGCTATCTGCTCGCCGGCGCCGGTTTCTTCCATCAGGCGCACCGAGCGATCGACGATTGTCACGCGCTGCTGGAGATTCTCGCGTTCGAATTGCCCGATCTCGGTGCGCCGGCACTGGCGGTTCTTCTGGAACGCGCCCGGAAGAAAACGATGCGGGTCTGGGCAGAGCAGTCGCCCTTCGATCTCAAGGACGAGCTGAAGCGGCGCGGCTATCGCTGGAGCGACGGCTCCGACGGCCGGCCGAAGTCCTGGTACATCGATGTCGAAGAAAGCAAGGAAGCGAGCGAAATCGAATTCCTGCGCAAGACGATCTACATGCGCGATGTCGAACCGCGCGTGCAGGCGCTCAGCGCGATGAGCCGGTTTTCGGTGCGAGCGTAGAACATCTAAAGAAAAGGCTAGATATTCGCGCCGTCATTGCGAGGAGCCCTTGCGACGAAGCAATCCAGTCTTTTTGTTCTTGAAGACAAGAACTGGATTGCCGCGTCGCTTCGCTCCTCGCAATGACGAACGTTAATTCAATCCAGCCGGCGGTCAGACCGGCTGCAAACCGAGCGCCTGCGCCGCCTCGATCCAGACCGGCAGCTCCTTCTGATACAGCGCATTGGTCTCCTTGAAGCCGAGCGCCGGTTCGAGCACGAAGGTCTTCAGCACTTCCTTCACTTTCGGATCGCTGTTGGCGGCGACGCAAAGCTGCGACAACCGATCGACGATCGGCTGCGGTGTCGCCTTGGGCACGGCCCAGCCCGTGAAGCCGCTCACCGTGAAGAACTTCGACGTTGCGCCCTGCTCGGGCAGCGTTTTCACATTGGGGATGGCGTCGACCTTCTTCGAATGCACGGCGAATGGCACGCCGCGGTCGCTCTGCAGCACACTTTGTGACGCAGTGTAGCTGCCCATCGCAAAATCGATCGAGCCTTCCGCCAGTCCCGTCCACATCGGCGCTTCGCCGCGATAATGGATCGGCTCGATCTTGAGGCCATACTGCTTGTTGAGTTCGTTGATCGTCATGTGCGGCGCCGAGCCGACGCTATAGGTGCCGAAGTTCACCTTGTCGTTCTTGCGCGCGAAGGCGACGAAGTCCTCCAGCGTCTTGACGCCGGATTTTGGACTGGCGACCAGCGGCAATCCGGCACCGGGAATGACGCTGACCAGCGTCAGATCCTTGTCCATGTCGTAGCCGGGCGTCTTGAGCATCACCCGGTTCATCACATAGGTGGTCGAGATGGAGCAGAGAATCGTGTGACCGTCTGGCTCGGCGCGCGCGACTTCCGCTGTGCCAATGGCGCCGGATGCGCCGGCCTTGTTTTCGATGACGACAGTCTGTCCAACCTGTTTGGAAATATATTCGCCAAAGGCGCGCGCGAGCAGATCGGTCTGCCCGCCGGCTGGATAGCTACAAATCATGCGGATCTGCCGCGATGGCCAGGCGGCTTGCGCTGAAGCACCGCGCGCGACGAACGGCATGGCGGCGGCAGCCGACCCGGCAGCAATGAAGTGACGACGATTGATGATCGCAGACATGTTTCCCTCCGTTGTTTTTTATGACGGTACCCGATCGCTCCCTCATTCGCCACGACGATAGGCGGGACAGATTGGCGCATTGGAAAAGCAAATCGCCTCCAACTCTGCACGTATCGGCTCACGCCATCTGGATCGCAGCGCGGCAGTGCAGTAGTGTCCGCGCCAACTAAAAATGCCGGACCGTTCGGATCTGGCGCACACATCACATCACGTGAGGGACGAAACACCATGGCGCGGAATATCCTGATTCTCGGAGCTTCCTACGGCTCGTTGCTGGCGACGAAGCTCCTGATGGCCGGTCATAACGTGACCCTCGTGTGCCGGAAGAAGACCGCCGAACTCATCAATCGCGATGGTACTGAAGTGCGCATCAAACTGCGCGACGAACCGAACCACCGCGCCATCTTCTCACGCGACCTGCCGGGCAAACTGGATGCGACCTCGCCGGATCAGGTCGACATATCGCGCTACGATCTGGTCGGCCTTGCGATGCAGGAGCCGCAATATACCAACCACACGATCCGCGTGCTGATGATCAAGATCGCCGCGGCGAAGCTACCTTGCCTGTCGATCATGAACATGCCGCCGCTGCCCTATCTCAAGCGCATTCCGGGGCTGGCCGACATGAAACTCGAAGAGGCCTATACCAATGCCCAGGTGTGGGAACGCTTCGACCCGGGACTGGTGACGCTGTGCTCGCCCGATCCGCAGGCCTTCCGGCCGCCGGAAGAAGCCGCGAATGTCCTTCACGTCGGCCTGCCGACGAATTTCAAGGCATCGGCCTTTGCCGATCCGGCTCACAACAAGCTGCTGCGCGAACTCGAAGCCGACATCGACGCCGTGAAGCTCGACGGCCAGGACGTGCCGGTGAAGCTGAAAGTATTCGACTCGCTGTTCGTGCCGCTGGCGAAGTGGTCGATGCTACTCACGGGCAACTATCGCTGCATCACGCCTGAAGAGCCGCAGTCGATCCGCGAGGCCGTTCACGGCGACCTGAAAGTGTCGCAGTCGATCTACGAGCATGTCGATGCCGTGGCGCGGCGTCTCGGCGCTGATCCCGAAGATCAGGTCCCGTTCGCCAAATACGCCAAGGCAGCGGAGAGCCTGCTCAAGCCGTCATCGGCGGCCCGGGCTGTCGCGGCTGGCGCGCCGTTTATCGAGCGGGTCGATCTTCTGGTGAAGCTGATCTCGCATCAGCTCGGCATGACCAATGCAAATATCGATCGCACGGTCGAGGTCGTCGATCAGAAGCTCAACGAGCGGCTGGAGTCCAGCGCGGGAATCTGACGCGCTGGCGTGACGGCGCTGCGATCCAGTACCGGCTTCGCGACTGACATCAGACGCGAAGCTACCGCCGCGACGGCATCCTCTATTCGATCGATATGATCTCGAGCTCCTGGGCGCCCGCGCCGACGATGTCACCAACGGCCTTGCCCATCAGCGATTTCGCCACCGGGGACACGAAGGAAATCGAACCGGCCTTGGGATCCGCTTCGTCCTCGCCCACGATCCGATAGGTCTGCACACGCCCGTCATTGCGGCTGAAAGTCACCGTGCTCCCAAAGGCTACGGTGTCGGTCGATGTCGGAGCTGGAACGAGTTGGGCCGTGCGGACACGGGCCGCGAAATAGCGCATGTCCCGCAGCGGGATCGCTGCCTGACGCCGCCGTTCGTTCACGTCGTCGATCGCGCTCGCGGCGTCATGCGCCTCGCGGGCCTGCTGGAGCTGCGTCTCCAGCGCCTGCAAACCTGCCTCGGTCACGAGGTTCGGATGAGGCGAGATCGGGCGATCGGGCAGCAGGGTTTCCGCAGCCGTTTCGGCACTTTCTTCCTTGGTGAAGGCAACGCTCAATCTCGAACTCCGTATCGACGCGATCCGCTGTGACGGCGCAGGAAGCGATTACCCCATTGGTTTGTCAAAACCATGCAGAAATAGCCTGATCGCGTAAATGGCACCCGGAATTTTGCTGCTTTGCGGCACCGGACGGCGACAAGGCAGCCTTGTTCCAGCGGAGGGGCAATCCGATTGTGTTTGCGATCTTCGGGGGTTATGCACTGGCTAGACCGATCCTAAATTGGATCGTGGACGGACCCTGCCCTGACCGCAGGGTCTGACATGCGCCAATGCCGAGCGCCGGCGGCGGTGCATTCAAGCCTCGCAGATCAAGAACGCCGTCAGGAAGGAATTCGTCGTGTCCAAGTCGCCCGTCGTCACCATCGACAACCATCCCGGCCGCTCCGCGCAGACCATCGGCATTGCGCGCATACTCGGCACGGACGAGACGCTCATTCATGAGCCGTCGGTGGGCGTGGTGGGCACCAAGGGCGACAGCCAGTGCTATATGGGCGTGATGTCCAAGGTGGACGCGATCCATGAGAGCCTGAAGAAGCGCATCGGTCGCGGCGAAGGCCAGTTGCCCTATCGCCTGGTGCAGCCGGAATACACCATCGCGACCTCGGACGGCATCCGCAACGGCACGCGCGAAATGCGCTATTCGCTGATCGGCCGCGAAGTGACCAACGACGCGCTGTCGGAGCATCTGAGCGCCACCGGCCTGCTCGGCACCATCGCCGTGGTCGCCTGCGACAAGCCGCCGGTCGGCGCGCTGGCTGCGCTGCTCGAACATAACGAGCCGTCGATCATCATGTCGGACGGCGCGATCCATCCCGGCACCGATCCGGAGACGGGCGAGAAGCTCGACATCGTCAGCGCCTATCAGGTCGCCGGCAATCCCGACGCCGAATATCGCCACCGCATCGCCTGCCATGCCTGCCCGGGCTATGGCTCTTGCGGCGGCATTTTCACCTACAACACCATGCAGACTTTCATCGGCGTGGTCGGCATGCAGCCGCTGCACATGGTGGCGCCACCATCGGACGATCCGCGTCGCGTCAAGGAATTCCCGGAGCAGCTGGTCAGCTATCTCGCCAACATGATCGCCAAGGGCATCAAGCCGCGCGACATCGTCAGCCGCGACTCGATCCGCAACGCGATGATCGTGTCGCTGGCGATCGGTGGCTCGACCAATGTGACGCTGCATGCGCCGGAAATCGCGCGCGCCGCGGGCTTCGCCGACTTCTGGAAGGAAGTCATGACGCCGGCGGAGTTTAACTACCTTTCGCAATATATCGTGCCGGTCCTCACCGACGCCCGGCCCTATGGCAAATATTCGATGGTCGATATCGATGCGGTCGGCGGCGTGCAGGTGATCGTGCGCGAGCTGATGGATGCCGGCCTGATCAATGGCGACGTGCTGACCTGCACCGGCGAAACGCTGGCCGAGCAGATCAAACGCCTCGAGACCAAGCCGGCCGACGGCCGTGTCGTCTATACTGTCGCGAAGCCCTACAAGCCGACCGGCGGGTTGCGCGTGCTCGGCGGCAACCTGTCGCCGGAATTTTCCGCCATTCTCAAGCTCGCCGGCGTCGAAGGCGGGCTCGAGGACAATCGCTTCCGCGGCACCGCGCGCGTGTTCGAAGGCGAGCGCGGCCTGCTGCAGGCGCTCGACCAGCATCCGGAAAAATTCCAGAACCACGACATGGTGATCGTGCGCTACGACGGCCCCGTGGGTGCGCCCGGCATGCCGGAAATGCTCGACCCGACCTCGCGTATCACCACCCTATGCCGCGAGCGCAACATCGTCGTGGGTCTCATGACCGATGCGCGCTTCTCCGGCGGCTCGGTGGGCCTCGTCATCGGCCATGTCGGCCCGGAAGCCGCACTGGGTGGTGCCATCGGACTGATCGAGGACGGCGACGAGATCATCGCCGATCTCAATCTCAACGAACTCAACTGCACGCAGCTGCAGGACCCCGCCATCTATGCCAAGCGCAAGGCGGCATGGGAAAAGGTGGTTGCGGACAATGGCGGCATCCATCCGAGCTGCGGCGAGGCTGATACGCGCTTGCTGCATCGCGCCCGCACCAGCGCCGTGCCCGCCACCCGCGGCGCCGGCCTGCATCCGAGCCGCGAGGTCTGGGTGCGCAACCAGCGCGAGGCCACACGCTCCGGTTTCGTGCCGAAAAATACGCATCGTCCGGAAGCCAACAAGGCTTTCTAGACCTGCGGACGGGCGCTCAGGGCCGGGTTTGCTGCAAAGCTCCCGGCCTGAGCCATTTCCCGTCATCTTCCATCAGCTCTTCCCAAAGCGGCTGGAGCATTTTTCTTTATTGGAAGCATGATCTCTCGACAAACGAACTCGTTTGTCGGCGAAAACCGGCATCCACTTTTTGGGATCATGCTCTAACCGTCTCCCGCTTCAAGCATTTTGAGCGCCTCGCGGTTATCGGCGGCGCGCGCATCGTCGATGTAAGCGACGAGCAACCGGTTGATGGCGACCGAATCAAGCAGCCTGAATTCGCGGGGCCTGATCCAGCCATCGAAATAGCGGTCGATATAACCGATGGGGCTATCGCGCTCCTCCACCCAGTTCGGCCCGATCAGACCTTGAGGGTGCAGTTCCCAGTAGCAGGAAATGAGGTGGCCGCCTTGGGCACCGGCCTGGGCAGAGTGGCCAAGGATTCGCTGACCGTCGCGTGGCGCCTCACTCATCGGCCGAAGGAAGTGGCCGTATTCACGTAAAATCCGCTCAACCTGCATGCAACGCGATTCCATTCACGGAGGCGCCGACCGGCACCACGCAAACATCTAACGGGTCGCGCGTTTTTTGTTTCCCATGACAGACCGGTCGGTGTCATCACGCAGCCGGCATTCGCACAGCGCTTTGAGACGTTCCAAAACGTGATGTCGGAGGTTGCAGGCGATGCAGATAAAGCGCTGTAGCTTTGCCGATCACAATAAATCGATCTAGAGCAAAACCAAACTGCTGCGGGTTAGCGCGAGCAGGTAAGCTGGTCCGCCAAACCTCTGTAAATTAAGGCATCTTTCAGCTTTTATTAAGGCGTCAAGCATGCCGTTGCGCCAATCCAGATCGTGTCGGGTTGTCGATTGCTGTGGCGAATGGGTGACAGCATTTTACGCAAAAGCTGTCTAAGTCCACGCCATAGACGGAGCGAACGCGCTCTCGCTCTAAAATGGTTTTCTGGAGAAGAAGAAAATGAAGAACTTCCTGATGGGCACCGTTGCCCTGATCGCCCTGGGCGCCTCGGTTCCGGCAATGGCCGCTGATCTGGCTGCTCGTCCCTACACCAAGGCTCCGGCTTACGTTGCCGCTCCGATCTACAACTGGACCGGTTTCTACATCGGCGGTCACGTCGGCGGCGCGTTCAACGGTTCGAACGGCTTCGGCGGCACCTCCGACAATTCGGATGGCCGTTTCCTCGGCGGTCTGCAGATCGGCGCTGACTACCAGTTCGCTCCGAACTGGGTCGTTGGTATCGAAGGTCAGTACAGCTGGGTTGGTTCGAACAACACCAACGTGCTGTTCGCCGGCTCGGGCAACACCTACAACCTGAACCAGAAGGGCCTCGGCTCGGTGACCGGTCGCATCGGTTACACCTGGGGTCCGGCACTGCTCTACGTGAAGGGCGGCTACGCTTACTCCGACTACAGCGAATCGCTGGTCAACGTTGCGGGCGCTCCGGTCGCCTTCACGAGCGGCACCAAGCATGACGGTTACACCGTCGGCGCCGGCCTCGAATACCTGTTCACCCAGAACTGGTCGGGCAAGGTCGAGTACCAGTACTACGACTTCGGCAGCACCAACCTGTCGCCTCTCGCAACGGGCATCGTTGGCGGCGCTTCGTCCAAGAACGACGAGCACACCGTCAAGGCTGGCCTGAACTACCGCTTCAACTGGGGTGGCCCGGTTGTTGCGAAGTACTGAGCTTCGCGCCTGATTTCAGGCTCTTAACTACGGAAAGGCCGGCGGAAACGCCGGCCTTTTTCGTTTTACCCTTTGGTAACCTCGCAAGCCCCGCGACAGCCAAAGGTTGCCGATTTACCCGAATATTAACTCGGTACCTACATACTCTCTACGCGATCCGCCACCAGGACGGTGGACGCGGGGGAATCAATGGCACTGACGTCGTTCATCGGAAAATTCGGACGGTTTCGTTTCTCGCGGCCCCGTTGGGGCATTCGCGGCAGCCTGTTCGCCGCCTTCGCTGTTATCGCGGGCATGGCGATCCTGATCAGTGCCGGTGCCGGCATGATTCTCGGTCAGCTCGGCGGCATGATGACGGACCTGAACGGCCGGGACATTCCGAAACTGACCGCCAGCCTTCAACTGGCCACCGCCAGCGAGAGCCTTGCCAGCCAGGGCCCGATGCTGCTGGCATCGAGCAGCCCCGACGTTCTGAAGGAACGCTCGCAGCGCATGCGCGATACGCACAAGATTGCAGTCGAGAAGCTCGACACCATCGCCAAGCTCGGCGCCGACAAGGCCGTGGTCGCCGCCCTGGCCGATACCGTCAAGAACATCGAAGACACGATTCGCAGCCTTGGCGCTGCCACCCAGGAACGTCTCGACGCCGTCGCCCAACATCAGAAGCAATACGACTCCCTGCGCGCCGCTGCAGCAAACTTCGTCAAGATGTCGGAGCCAGCCGCCACCGACGCCCAGAACGTGATGAACGACACGCTGCGGGCAACAGTCTTCTCGGCCGAAGATTCGGGCGAAGCCGCGCGAGTCATCGTGCAGGTCGGCGAGGTCGTCGCCAGCACCAACCTGATCTCGTCCGATCTGATGGCCGCACTGTCGGCCGGCTCGTCCGAAGCGCTCTCTCCGATCGAAGACAACTTCAAGGCCGCACAAGCTCGCGTCAAATCGAATCTCGATGCCCTCGTCGGCATCAAAGGGACCAAAGAACTCAAGGAAGCCGCCCTGCAGCTGCTGGCGATCGGCGACGGCAAAAACAGCGTCTTCAAGGTGCGCCAGAAAGAGATGGACACCGTCGAATATGGCGAACTCATTCTCGACGAGACGCGCAAGCTCAATGTCGGCCTCGGCATGAGCGTCAAGCAACTGGTCGACAAGGTACGCAGCGAAACCGATGCCGCCACGACACAGGCACAGACGACAATCACGCTGGCGACGCAGGTGATGCTCGGCCTCGGCGCGCTGACGCTGATCGGATCGGCATTGTTCGTCTGGCTCTATGTCGGCCGCAGCATCCTGCGCCGGCTCGCGCAATTGCAGCGCGCGATGCAGCGGCTGTCCAGCGGAGATCTCGACACCGAGATCGCCCGCAGCCGCCAGCAGGACGAAATCGCGGCGATGGCAGGCACGCTCGAAGTGTTCCGCGACAGCATGATCAACGCCCGCACGCTCAGCGCGGAGCAGGATCAGGACCGCATCGCCAAGGGCGAACGCACGTCGCGCATCGAAGCCCGCATCGTCGACTTCGAGAGCAAGGTGCGCACCGCTTTGGAGAAGCTGCAGAGCTCGGCCGATTCCATGCAATCGACCGCACAGAGCATGACGGCTACGGCCGATCGTTCCAGCGCGCTGGTCAGCGCCGTCGCGTCGGCCGCAGAGGAAACCTCGGTGAACGTCCAGACGGTGTCGGCCGGGACCGAGCAACTGTCGTCATCGATCAACGAGATCAGCCGACAGGTCGTCACGTCAACCGAAATCGCCGCAAAGGCCGTCAACGAGGCCGGCGAAACCGATGTAACGATGCAGGGCTTGGCCGACAACGCCAATCGCATCAGTGTGGTGATCGATCTGATCCAGACCATCGCGTCGCAGACCAACCTCCTGGCGCTCAACGCGACCATCGAGGCGGCACGCGCGGGCGACGCAGGCCGGGGCTTCGCCGTGGTGGCTTCGGAAGTGAAGAGCCTTGCCGATCAGACCGCAAAGGCCACCGACGAGATTCGCACGCAGATCGTCTCGATGCAGCAGGTCACGTCCACCGCCGTCGGAGCGATCCGCAACATCGGGCAGACCATCGCCGAGATCAATCATGTGAGTGCCGCCATCGCCACCGCCGTCGAACAGCAAGGTGCGGCAACACGCGAGATCGCGCGCAACATCCAGCACGCCGCCGGCGGCACCAGCGAAGTGTCGAGCAACATTGTCGGCGTCAGCGATGCATCGACGCAGGCCGGCACGGCTGCCAACGACGTGCTCGGCGCCTCGGGCGAATTGCGCCGCGAGGCCGACGTTCTTCGTGGTGAAATCGACGAATTCCTGTCGAGCATCCGCGCGGCATAGGAGCGGCGATCCAGCGCATGGCTGCACCCGGCCAGCGTCATTGCTCCAACCCTCAAAATCATGGACTGCTTTCGCAGCAGCCCATGATCGGTGGCTGCGCAGAATGTAAGGATTGCGTGAATGCCCCCAACTCCCTCTGCATGGACATCGACCGAACTGCGCCACGACTGGCAACGCCATGAAGCCCAGGCACTCTATGATTTGCCGTTTGCAGACCTGATTTTTCAGGCGCAGAGCACCCACCGCAGCAATTTCGATCCGAATCACGTCGAGACTGCGAGCCTGCTCAGCATCAAGACCGGCGGCTGCGCGGAAGATTGCGGTTATTGCTCGCAAAGCGCGCACTACAACACTGACGTCAAGGCGACCAAGCTAATGGACCGCGACGCCGTGGTTGCCACGGCGCAGCGCGCAAAGGATGCCGGTGCGAGCCGCTTCTGCATGGCCGCGGCCTGGCGCAATCCCAAGGACAAGGATCTCGACCGCGTATGCGACATGGTCAGCGCGGTGAAGGATCTCGGCCTCGAGACCTGCGCGACGCTGGGCATGCTCACGGAAGATCAGGCCAAGCGCCTGCAGGACGCCGGCCTCGACTTCTACAATCACAATGTCGATACCTCGCCGGAGTTCTACGGCAAGATCATCACCACGCGCACGATGGAAGATCGCATCGAGACATTAGCGCGGGCGCGCCATGCCGGCCTCAAGGTCTGCTGCGGCGGTATCATCGGCATGGGCGAGCAGGTCGAGGATCGCTTGGGCATGCTGATGCTGCTGGCCAACCTGCCGCATCATCCGGAGAGCGTGCCGATCAATATGTGGAACGAAGTGAAGGGCGTACCGGTCAACGACACCGCCGAACGCCCGGATCCGATCGCGCTGGTCCGCATGATTGCCGTGGCGCGTATCATGATGCCGAAGAGCGTGGTGCGGCTTTCCGCGGGACGGCAATATATGACCGATGAACTGCAGGCGCTGTGCTTCGTCGCCGGCGCCAATTCCATCTTCATCGGCGACGTGCTGCTGACCACGAAAAACCCCCAGACCGACCGCGACGCTAACCTGCTGGACCGGCTCGGCATGACCTCGCGGCTCGACGACGTGAGCGGAAAGAGCACGGCGACTCCGCCGGTTACCGCTTCAGCACAGGCCGATATGCGCGCCAGCGCATAAACCCATGCCCTGCGCCAGCCGAATTTGTGCTGGCGCAGGGGTCCTTGGCCCGCTAAGCCGGATGAAAAGGACATTGTGACAGAACCGATGCATTCGAAAACAGACGCCAGCACAAAGCCAGCGGATGACCTCCGCTATCCCTGGGAGAACCATCCCGGGACCGATCAGGTGGTCGAAATTGCTCCGGGCGTTCTCTGGATCCGGCTCGACCTTCCGTTTCGCCTCAACCATGTGAACATCTATCTGCTCGCCGACGGCGACGGCTGGGCCATGGTGGATACCGGCATCGGCAATGACGCCACCATCGCTGCATGGACGAAACTGTTCGAAGGTCCGCTGAAGGGCAAGCCGATCAGCAAGGTGATCGTCACCCACGCGCATCCCGATCATGTCGGCCAGGCCGGCTGGATGGTGCAGCGGTTCAACTGCCCCTTCTATATGTCGCAAGTCGAATATCTGCAGGGCGTCTATCACCAGCACCGCCGCACCGAAGAGCGCATCGTCAATATGCGGCAGTTCTTCCATCGCCACGGCATGGATGCAGATATTACCGAGCAATTGCTCGGCCGCGGCCAGGAGTATCTGAAGAAGACGGTACCGCTTCCGGCCGCCTATCGCCGACTGTCCGATGGCGACGATCTCGTGATCGGCACGCGCACCTTCCGCGTGCTCACCGGCGCCGGCCATTCTCCAGATCAGGTGATGCTGTATTGCGAGGCCGACAAACTGTTCCTGTCGGCCGATCAGGTGCTGAGCAAGATCTCGCCCAATGTCAGCGTCTGGGCGCATGAGCCCGACGAGAATTCGCTCGGCTCATATCTGCATTCGCTGAAGCGCCTCGCTGATACGCTGCCCGATGACGTGCTCGTGCTCCCGGGTCACGGCGTGCCGTTTCACGGCCTCAAGATCCGCATCAAGCAGCTCGCAGACCATCACGAAGAGCGCTGCCAGATGATCGCCGCCGCATGCAAGGATACCGGCAAGACCTCGGCCGAGCTGGTGCCGGTGGTGTTTCACAAGCACAAGCTGGATGCCCACCAGACCGGATTTGCCGCCGGCGAATTGATCGCCCACGTCAATCACATGCTGGCGCAGAAGCGGCTGACCTCGACAATGGGCGCCGACGGCATGCTGCGGTTCAAATCGGCGTAACCTGCAGCGCAGCAAAAATTCGTGAATGACCTCAGGCTCTTGATGCACATCAAAAGCCGCGGCGCTTGGTCAAATTGACCAATTGCGCCTCGACAGCCAAGCTGGAAAAGCTCTAAAACGCACCTGACGCTGGGTTCGGGTTTCGTTTTTGGGTCTTTTGCGATGGATTACAGCAAGTTCTTCAGTGACGCGCTCAATCGTTTGCATGACGAGCGCCGCTATCGTGTCTTCGCCGACCTCGAGCGCATTGCCGGTCGGTTCCCGCATGCGGTCTGGCACACGCCGCAGGGTCCGCGCAATGTCGTGATCTGGTGCTCCAACGATTACCTCGGCATGGGCCAGCACCCGAAAGTGGTGGGCGCCATGGTCGAGACCGCGACCCGTGTCGGCACCGGCGCCGGCGGCACCCGCAACATCGCAGGCACCCATCATCCGCTGGTGCAGCTCGAGGAAGAACTCGCCGACCTCCACGGCAAGCAGGCAGCACTGCTGTTCACCTCGGGCTATGTCTCGAACCAGACCGGCATTTCGACGCTCGCCAAGCTGATGCCGAATTGCCTGATCCTGTCCGACGCGTTGAATCATAACTCGATGATCGAAGGTATCCGGCAGGCCGGCTGCGATCGCGTTGTGTTCCGCCATAACGACGTCGCGCATCTCGAAGAACTGCTGAAGGCTGCCGATCCCGCGCGGCCGAAATTGATCGCCTGCGAGAGCCTGTATTCGATGGACGGCGACGTCGCGCCACTGGCTGCGATCTGCGATCTCGCCGAACGTTATGGCGCGATGACCTATGTGGATGAAGTCCACGCGGTCGGCATGTATGGCCCGCGCGGCGGCGGCATCGCCGAGCGCGACGGCGTGATGCACCGCATCGACGTACTCGAAGGCACGCTGGCCAAAGCCTATGGCTGCCTCGGCGGCTATATCGCAGCAAACAAGGACATTGTAGACGCCGTGCGCTCCTATGCGCCGGGCTTTATCTTCACCACCGCGCTGCCGCCGGCGATCTGCTCGGCCGCGACCGCAGCGATCAAGCACCTGAAGAGCTCCAGCTGGGAGCGTGAGCGCCATCAGGATCGCGCTGCGCGGGTCAAGGCGATCCTCACCGCCGCCGGCATTCCGGTGATGTCCACCGACACCCATATCGTGCCGGTGTTCGTCGGCGATGCCGAGCTCTGCAAGAAGGCCTGCGATCTGCTGCTCGAAGATCACGGCATTTACATCCAGCCCATCAATTATCCCACCGTCGCCAAAGGCGCCGAGCGCCTCCGCATCACGCCGTCGCCCTATCACGACGACGTGCTGATCGATCATCTCGCGGAATCGCTGCTGCAGGTGTGGGATGAACTCGGCCTGCCACTGCGCACCAAGGCGCTGGCGGCGGAGTAACAACATGCTCCGCCCCTCATGGTGAGGAGCGCGCCCTTGCGCGCGTCTCGAACCATGAGATGATGCGCACCGACGCTTCCCGCCATCCTTCGAGACGCGGCCAAGTGGCCGCTCCTCAGGATGAGGGCGGAGCTTGCTGCGGCTCACCTGAAGGACATCCCTTGGACATCATCTGGAAAGGTATTCTCGGCGGACTGCTCACCGCCCTGATTGCCTGGTTGTCCAAACGGGGCAACACGCTGCCCGGCATTCTGCCGTTGTTTCCGACCTTTGCGATCATTGCGCTCCTCATCGTCGGCGCAAAAGGCGACAGTGCGGGCTTCCGGGAAGCCTGCATGGCCGGCGCGAAGACCATTCCGGCCTATCTCGCTTTTCTCGGCATCTGCTATCTCACGGTCGGCACGTTCGATTACCGCCTCGCTCTGCTGGCCGGCGTGACCGCCTGGCTGTTCATTATCCTGATCGCCTTTTTCGGCCCGCGCTGGATTTAACGACGATCCGGCATTCCCCGGCGTCCGGCCAAATCCCTGTCGCCTGCACCGGCGCAACCGGCTAGATTTTCGCCTGACGGACGGGCTTGCGCCCGCCAAAGGGAGCACGCACGATGCTGCACGACTGGGGCGTGATTGTTGCCGCCCTCTGCTACATCGGATTTCTGTTTTGCGTCGCCAGCTATGGCGACCGGATCGCGCTGTTCCAGAGCGGCCGTGCCAAGGCCGTCATCTATCCGCTGTCGCTGGCGATCTATTGCACGTCCTGGACCTTCTTCGGCTCGGTCGGCGTGGCCAGCCGGACCAGCGTGGATTTCCTCGCGATCTATGTCGGCCCGATCCTGTTCTTTGCCTTCTTCTCGCCGGTGCTGCGGCGTGTGATCCATCTCGCCAAGACCCAGAACATCACCTCGATCGCCGACTTTATCGCCGCACGTTACGGCAAGAGCCAGGCCGTCGCCGCCACCGTGGCCGTGATCGCCATCATCGGCTCGGTTCCGTACATTGCGCTGCAGCTGAAAGCCGTCGCGTCATCGTTGGAAACGATCCTCGGCGAAGACAAGGCCATTGCCGGCGTTCCCATCGTCGGCGACATGGCGCTGGTCGTGACGCTCGCCATGGCGATGTTCGCCGTCCTGTTCGGCACGAGGCAGACCAATGCGACCGAGCATCAGCACGGCTTGATGCTCGCCGTGGCGACCGAATCCATCGTCAAACTGGTGGTGTTCATCATCGCCGGCGCCTTCGTGACATTCTGGATGTTCGGCCCCTCGGAGCTGGTCGAGCGCGCGATGAAGACACCAGAGGCGATGCGCGCCATCAACTATGTGCCGTCGTTCGGCAATTTCCTCACGATGGTGCTGCTGTCGTTCTGCGCCATCATGCTGCTGCCCCGGCAGTTTCACGTCAGCGTCGTCGAGAATTCCAGCGACTCCGAAGTGAGCCGTGCGCGCTGGCTGTTTCCTACCTATCTGATCGCCATCAACCTGTTCGTCATTCCGATCGCCCTGGCGGGCCTCGTGACCTTTCCGTTCGGCGCGGTCGACAGCGACATGTATGTGCTGGCGCTGCCGATCGAAGCCGGCTCCAGCGCACTCAGCATGGCGGTGTTCATCGGCGGTTTATCGGCTGCCACCGCGATGGTGATCGTCGAATGCGTTGCGCTGGCCATTATGGTGTCCAACGATATCGTGTTGCCACTGGTCTTGCGGCGCGGACCGCAGACGCAGAATGAGCAGACCGACTTCGGCAACTTCCTGCTGAAGGCGCGGCGGTTTTCGATCTTCGCCATCATGGTGATGGCCTATTTCTACTTCCGCGCGCTCGGCAATACGCAACTGGCCGCCATCGGCCTGCTGTCATTTGCCGCCATCGCGCAACTCGCTCCGGCTTTCTTTGGCGGGCTGATCTGGCGGCGCGCGACCGCCCGCGGCGCCATGGGCGGCATGGTGGTCGGCTTCATCGTCTGGGCCTATACGCTTTTCATCCCGAGCTTCCTTGAAGGCAGTACCGCAGGCGTCCTGTTCCTGCAGCACGGCCCGTTCGGTATCGAGGCGCTGCGGCCACAGGACCTGCTCGGCACTGAATTGCCACCGCTGCTGCACGGCACGCTCTGGAGCCTGTCGCTCAATATCCTGACCTATATCGTGCTGTCGCTGATGCGGGCGCCGTCGTCGATCGAACGGCTGCAGGCTGATGTCTTCGTGCCGAACACACTGGCGCCGATCACACCGGCATTCCGGCGCTGGCGGACCACGGTGACGGTGCAGGACATTCTCAGCACCGTGACCCAATATCTCGGCCCGGACCGCGCGCGCGAATCCTTCGATGCTTTCGCCACGCGTCGCCGTGTCGATCTCGATCCAGCCGCGCCTGCGGATTTCGAACTGCTGCAGCACGCAGAATATCTGATCGCGTCATCGATTGGCGCAGCCTCGTCCCGCGTGGTGATGTCGCTGCTGCTGCGCAAGCGTACGGTGTCGGCCAAGGCGGCCTTGAAGCTGCTCGACGATTCCCATGCGGCGCTGCATTTCAATCGCGAAATTCTGCAGACTGCGCTCAATCACGTCCGCCAGGGCATCGCCGTCTTTAACCCCGACCTGCAGCTCATCGTCTCCAACCGGCAGTTCGGCGAACTGCTCGGCCTGCCACCGCAGATCGTACAGATCGGCATTCCACTCCGGGAGATTCTGGAATTCATCGGCATCCAGAGCGCGTCGCCTTATGGCGACAACGAAACCCTGACGCAGGCGCGGTTGGCTGCCTACACCACCGAGGGCGAGCCTTATCTTGAACGTCTTCAGGACCGCCAGATCGTCATCGAGGTCCGCACCAACAAGATGCCCGATGGCGGGCTCGTGCTCACCTTCTCCGACGTCACGCCCAGCTTCGAGGCAGCAGAAGCGCTGGAGCGCGCCAATGCCACGCTGGAAAAACGCGTCCGCGACCGCACCGAGGAACTGACGCGACTGAATTCCGAACTGGCGCTCGCCAAGAGCACTGCGGAAGACGCCAATATCTCGAAGACCCGCTTTCTGGCCGCTGCCAGCCACGACATTCTACAGCCGCTCAATGCCGCACGGCTCTATGTCACCAGCCTGGTCGAGCGAAAGAGCGGCGGCGAGGATGCGCGGCTGGTCGAGAATATTGACGACTCGCTGGAGGCCATCGAGGAAATCCTCGGAGCGCTGCTCGACATCTCGCGCCTGGATGCGGGCGCCATGAGCCCTGCGATTTCCAGCTTCCGCATCGGCGACCTGATGCGTTCACTCGAGATCGAATATGCACCGATTGCACACGCCCGCGGCGTCAAGCTCACATTCGTGCCGTGCTCACTGCCCGTCGAATCCGATCGCCTGATGCTGCGCCGTCTCCTGCAGAACCTGATCTCGAACGCGATCAAATACACGCCGCATGGCCGCGTGCTGGTCGGTTGCCGGCGCCGCGGCAAGGCCTTGCAGATTGGCATCTACGATACCGGCGTCGGCATTCCGATCCTCAAGCGCGGCGAGATCTTCAAGGAATTTCACCGGCTCGAACAGGGCGCGCGGATCGCGCGTGGCCTCGGGCTCGGCCTGTCGATCGTCAAACGTCTCGCGCATGTGCTCAATCACGGCATCGCGCTGGATTCCAATCGCAGCGGCGGCTCGTTCTTCTCGGTGACGGTGCCCGTCGCCAAGGCGATCAATCACACTACCGCGGTCACCAGCGCGACGCCGCTGTCGAAGTCACCTATGTCGGGCACGCTCGTTGTCTGTATCGAGAACGATATGGCGATTCTCGACGGCATGAAGACGCTGCTGCAGGCCTGGGGAGCCGAGGTCGTCGCCGTCCCTGATCCGGAAGCCGCGATGAACGCGATTGCCGAAATCCAGGGCTCGGGCCGCCGCCTCACGGGTCTGCTGGTCGATTACCATCTCGACCGCGGCAACGGCGTCGCCGCGATCCGGGAAATCCGCAACCGTTTCGGCAAGGAGATCCCGGCCATCCTGATCACCGCCGACCGCAGCCCGCATGTGCAGTCCGCCGCGCGTCAGGACAAAATCGCGGTGCTGAACAAGCCGGTCAAACCGGCGTCGTTGCGCGCCCTGCTCGGACAATGGCGCACGCAGCAGATGATCGCGGCGGAATAATCCGATTATTGCGGCGTCTGCTCGCCCTGGCGCCACTGGCCGCCGGCGATCTTTGCGGCGGCGATGACGGCCTGGGTGCGGCTCTCGACACCGAGCTTCTGCAGGATCGCCGAGACATGCGCCTTGATGGTCGCCTCGGACACGCCGAGCTCATAGGCGATCTGCTTGTTGAGCAGTCCCTGCGACAGCATCATCAGCACGCGGACCTGCTGCGGCGTCAGCGTCACCAGCCGATCGCGCAGTTTGCTCATTTCCGGATCGGCTGCTGCGGACATGTCGACGTCCGGTGGAACCCAGACGTCGCCATCCATCACGCGCACGATGGCATCGCGCAGCGTATCGACGCCGAAGCGCTTTGGAATGAAGCCTGACGCGCCAAAGTCCAGCGATTGGCGGATCGTACCGACGTCATCGCTGGCGGAGACGATAACCACCGGAATCGCGGGATACTGTGCTCGGAGGTAAATCAGTCCCGAGAATCCTGATATCCCCGGCATCGACAGATCGAGCAGGATTAGATCGACGTCGGAATCCTGTTCCAGCAGTTTGGTCAGATCCTCGAATGTACCAGCTTCATCGACCGTGGTCGTCGGCAGCACACTGCTGACCGCCTGCCGCAATGCACCGCGGAACAACGGATGATCGTCGGCAATAATGAGGCGCGAGGGAGCGATAACGGTCATCAAAATCCATGCAAAAATCTTGCGGCGAACCAGCGACCGCGTTGAGACGACGCGCAAAAGCGCATTTCGCCACAAGTGTCCCCCGCGCGACAACGTCTTGCAAGCGTCCAATGCTGCCACGCGGTAAATTGGTGAACGCGAGTCATTGTGCGATGCAATATTTCATATGCACGCGCACGTCCGGAAAAACGTTTTCCGCCACTGCGACGTCTGCGCACAGCCCCTTGCGCACGGCCTAAAGTCGTATTGGGTCGCATTTCCCCGCAATGCTACCTTTTGCATCGAAGTTCTCTGCAATGAGCCGACAGAAGTTCGGCGCAGCGAGCGAGAAGCCACAATAAATTTTGCAACGGATTTGGGGAGCGATTCAAACATGTCCACCATCGCAGCAACATCGGCGAAAGCCCAAGGGATGACGAAGGACGAACGCTTCGTCATCTTCGCGTCATCGCTCGGCACTGTTTTCGAATGGTATGACTTCTACCTGTTCGGCTCGCTGGCCGGCATCATCGGCGCGCAGTTCTTCGGCGTGATCGATCCCGCCACCAAGCTGCCGATGTTCAATCAGGCCACGCGCGACATCTTCGCGCTGCTGGCCTTCGCCGCGGGCTTCATCGTTCGTCCGTTTGGCGCCATCGTGTTCGGACGCGTCGGCGACATCGTCGGCCGCAAGTATACGTTCCTCGTCACCATCCTCATCATGGGCCTGTCGACCTTCATCGTCGGCATCTTGCCTAATGCAGCGACCATCGGCATCGCGGCTCCGATCATCCTGATCGGCCTGCGCCTGCTGCAAGGCCTTGCGCTCGGCGGCGAATATGGCGGCGCGGCAACTTATGTGGCGGAACACTCGCCGGCCGGCAAGCGTGGCTACTACACGTCGTTCATTCAGACCACGGCCACGCTCGGCCTGTTCCTGTCGCTGCTGGTGATCCTGTTCACGCGGTCGGCGCTGGGTGAGCCTGAATTCGCCGCCTGGGGCTGGCGCATTCCGTTCCTGGTCTCGGTGGTTCTGCTCGGCATCTCGGTCTGGATCCGTCTGCGCCTGAATGAATCGCCCGTGTTCCAGAAGATGAAGGACGAGGGCAAGGGCTCCAAGGCTCCGCTCACCGAAGCCTTCGGCAACTGGAGCAACGCCAAGATCGTGCTGATCGCACTGTTCGGCGGCGTGATGGGCCAGGGCGTGGTCTGGTACACCGGCCAATTCTACGCGCTGTTCTTCATGCAATCGATCCTCAAGGTCGACGGTTACACCGCGAACCTGCTGATCGCGTGGTCGCTGCTGCTCGGCACCGGCTTCTTCGTGTTCTGGGGCGCCCTGTCCGACAAGATCGGCCGCAAGCCGATCATTCTGGCAGGCTGCCTGATCGCAGCGCTGACCTTCTTCCCGATCTTCCGGATGATCACCACCAACGCCAACCCGACTCTGGAAAAGGCGATCGAGACCGTGAAGGTGGAAGTTGTTTCAGATCCCGCGCTGTGCGGCGATCTGTTCAACCCGGTCGGCACCCGCGTGTTCTCCACACCTTGCGATACGGCCCGCGCCTATCTGGCCCAGTCGTCGGTCAAGTACTCGACCGCCTACGGGGCAGCGGGCTCGGGCGTGAAGGTCGTCGTCAACGGCAAGGACGTGCCCTACACCGCGGCTGCAGCGTCGAACCCGCAGGTTCTCGCAGCAGTTCAGGCGGCGGGCTATCCCAAGGCGGGCGACGCGCAGATCGTGAAGATGGCGCATCCGTTCGATATCTTCCGTCCGCAGGTCGCGGCGGTGATCGGACTGCTGTTCGTCCTGGTGCTGTTCGTGACCATGGTCTACGGGCCGATCGCGGCAATGCTGGTCGAACTGTTCCCGACCAAGATCCGCTACACTTCAATGTCGCTGCCCTACCACATCGGCAACGGCTGGTTCGGCGGACTTCTCCCGGCGACTGCCTTCGCCATCGTGGCCTCGACCGGCGATATCTATGCCGGCTTGTGGTACCCGATCATCTTCGCGGCAATCACCGTGGTCGTCGGCTTCTTCTTCCTGCCGGAGACCAAGGACGTCGATATCAGCGCGAACTAATCTCGCCCAGCCGGCAGCCAGGCTGCCGGCGGACACGACGACAACAAACGGCCGCGGAGCAATCCGCGGCCTTTTTTTTGTTTCGGCAGATCTGCGAGCGTCAGGTCGCGCCGACGAACTGCAGCACCACCTCGCGGCGATGCGGGCGGGCGCGGTGTTCGATCAGATAGATCCCCTGCCAGGTTCCGAGCGCGAGCTTGCCTGACAGAACGGGGATGTGCAGCGAGGTTGCGGTCAGCATGGCACGAACATGCGCCGGCATGTCGTCGGGACCCTCCGTATCGTGCGTCCAGTTAAAATCCTGAGGCGCAAGACGATCGAGCGTTGTCATGAGATCGACCAGCACGGAAGGATCGGCATTTTCCTGGATGGTGAGCGACGCTGAGGTATGGCGGATGAACAGCGTCAACGCACCTTCTCGGGCGCCGATCTCGCTCAGGAATTTGCCGACCTCGCGGGTGATATCGATGAAGCCGGCACCGGATGTCTGCACAGTCAGCAGTGACGACATCACGGTCTCGACACGAACTGAAGACGGCGCGCTGCGCGTAACGGATCTGGCAGATGTCATGAAGTCCCCTCTTGGCCAATTCCACCTTGACTGATGAACCAAAACGCCGAGATGGCGTTCCCACTTCAATCAGGATGGACAAGGGAAAACGCCATGAAGCCTAAAACATCAAGGGACATTCCGGGGCCGGGGCCACGCAAGGACGAACAGCGCGCACAGGAGAAAGCTGTCATCAAGGACGCAGACAACACCGATCAAGCCGACCGCGACGCCATTCATGGCGACGGCGACGATATCGGGCTCGACCGCAAATAAGAGCTGCGCACTGCGTTAATCGTCAGAGCTAACCACATCTGCGCGGTGAATTTCATCGCCCTCTTCGTTGCGGACGGAAATGGCGAAGTGCTTGCCGCGGAGCTCGGGCCTGATCTTGTAAATATCGCCTGCGAGCTTGTCGGCGACCTCAGCGGCCAGCAATTCATTGCGCAAAATCTGCCCGGAAGCGTCGGGCACGGTCGTCCCATCGACGAGATCAAAATAAAATCTCGGCATCAAAGTGCTCCCTTAAGTCGAAAAACGTACGATTTGGCTCCTCTCTGCTAGTACCGAATTATTCTCGATATCGCGGCAAAAGGCGCTGCGATAATACCAGTCAGCTATGTGAGCGCTGCCATCCGGCGCTAAACTCGCAGCGCTCAGATCTTCCCGAATCGCGCTGGATGCGGCTGGCCATGTCGACAAGGCGACGCCACGCGTTTTCGACAAAGGCCATCACCCGATCGACGTCGCGTTCGCTCGGCAGCGGAATCTCGATCTTCCTCTCGCCATCCGCACTCCCTGGTTTTCCGGGCTTCAGCGAATCCTGCTTCGGGAGCGCTTCATCGGTCTTGCCGGCGACGGCTGGACCGCGCTGGGCAAGCTCCGCCTTCAGTCTGTCGTTGTCCCTCTGCAACCGCCCGATCTCGGTATCGAGCGCGGCACGTTCATCCGGCAAGACATAGCAGGCCCAGCCGGATCCCTTATCCGTGCATGTCGAAACCGTGCCGGTGCGGGTATCCAGGCGGATGACGCCTTCAGCGATCGGCGACAGCGAATAACGGCCATTCTCGATGTCCGGGAGGGCCTGCGCAGACGCACTGACGATCCCGGCCATCAGAACCGCGCCAACCCGCGCGGCGTACCGCATGGGCTGTCCGGGAGAGGCAAAACGCACCACAGCATTCTTCATGGAGATGCTCCGCGTTGCGAGTTCGGGGCGAAAGCCGCCTTTACTCTCAGATGTGCTCAGATTTGAGATTTGAAAGGCGCCCGCTTCGCCTTCAACGCATCAGCCAGCAATTCGAGCCGGTCCTGCCCCCAAAATACTTCACCGTTGAGCACATAGGCCGGCGAGCCGAACACGTCAGCCGCAATCGCCTCCTGACGGTTCTGTTCGTATTTCGCAGCCACATCGCTCGACGCCGCGCGCTCTAGCAGTTTCGCGCCCGGCAGCCCCGAATCATCCGCCAGTCTGGTCAGCACGGCCGTGTCGCCGAGATTAAGCTGACCTTCCCAGACCGCAGGAAACGCGCGGCGCAGGAACGGGTCCGGATCGTGTCCGGCCTCGAGCGCCGCGATCACCAGACCATCAGCGAGTCGGCCATCGAATGGCCAGTTCTTCGGCTGCAAATGAAAATCGAGACCGCGTTTGTCGCGCCAGCGCTGCAATTCAAGCATCCGGTAGCGCTGCCGCACCGGATGACGCTTGCCCAGCGGAAGGCCGCCGGTTTCCGAAAACAGATCGCCGAGAAATACCGGCTTATGATTCACCTTGAGATCATAAGTACTTACGAGATCGCGAAAGAGCGTGTGGCCGATATAGGCCCAGGGCGATGGCAGCGAAAAATAGTAGTCGATCTCTTGAGACATTCCGGGCTCCGGCAGGGGCGTTTTCAAACTCTGCGGTACTCCAACAGAGCGCCCTGCGCCGTGCAAGATAGATCACCTCGAAAGTCATTCTTGCGCTGCGGCGATCCCGCGCAGCGGGATTCGAATTTCGTCAATAAAATCAAATGAATCAAAGCACTAACAGGCGATCAGCGAATCTTGACTTGGCAAGATGCGCTAAGTATGGTCCGCCCGGCTTTGAAGGGTGATGGGGCGTTATTTCCAGCATTTGCAGCGTTATTTCGAGTGTCGCAAGCATGACGAACGGCACACGGGACGATGACAGTGAACGCAGAAACGATGGCAAATCGTCTCCCGATGAGGCTGCGCTTTCCGCAAGGCTCGGAAGTCTGAATCAGCGTCTGTCCAAACTTCAGGATGAGCGCAAACTTCAGACTGACCAATCCGAAACTGGAAGCGGAAACGCGCAGTCCAGGGCATCGGCCATGGCGGTGGGTCTCCGTCTTTCTTCGGAACTGGTCGCGGGCGTCGTCGTCGGAACGATTCTGGGCTGGGGCTTCGATCGTTTGCTGTCGACATCGCCGTGGGGGCTGATCGTTCTCATGCTGCTTGGCTTCGTCGCCGGCGTGATGAACGTGATGCGCTCGGCTGGTGTCGGAAAAAAAGCGGAATAAGAAATTCGCGCCCAAGACCTCTGCGTCGTTGGCGCAGCATTTGAGTGCCGGCTGTCCGGCAAGGAAACGCCGGACGTTCCGGCCGAATTGAAAGACCGACGTGGATGGCCGATCCGATCCATCAATTTGAGATCCACAAGATCTTCACCCTGGGCCATATCGGCAATCAGGAAATCGCCTTCACCAACTCATCGGCCTATATGTTCGGCGCCGTCGCCGTCGTGTCGCTGCTGATGATCGGCGGCAGCGCCGGACGTGCGCTGATCCCGAGCCGCTTCCAGTCGGTCGCCGAGCTGTCCTTCGAATTCGTGTCGAATACGGTGCGCAGTAGCATCGGCGAAGAAGGCATGAAGTTCTTCCCGTTCGTGTTCTCGCTGTTCATGTTCATCCTGACGGCGAATCTGATCGGCATCATCCCCTATACCTTCACCGTCACCAGCCATCTGATCGTCGCCGTCGCGCTGGCATTGATGGTGTTCCTGACCGTGCTGCTCTACGGCCTCTACAAAAACGGTCTCGGCTTCTTCAAGCTGTTCGTGCCGCACGGTATTCCGATTTACATCCTGCCGCTGGTCACGGTGATCGAGGTGATCTCGTTCCTGTCCCGCCCGGTGTCGCATTCGGTCCGTCTGTTCGCCAACATGCTGGCCGGCCACATCACGCTGAAGGTTTTTGCCGGCTTCGTGACCTCGCTGAGCGCACTCGGCGCACTCGGCATTTTCGGTTCGGTGCTGCCGCTGGCCATGACCACGGCGCTGACCGCGCTGGAACTGCTGGTCGCCTTCCTGCAGGCCTATGTGTTCACGATCCTGACCTGCATCTATCTCAACGACGCACTTCATCCGGGCCACTAACCATCGCTTCTTAGTGTCCTGGCGGAATTCACCCTCAACCGTCTAAATCCCTATCCCAAGAAGGAGTTTTACTATGGATCCCATCGCAGCGAAGTACATCGGCGCCGGCATTGCTTGTCTCGGCATGGGTGGCGCTGGCATCGGCGTCGGCATGATCTTCAGCCAGTTCCTCAACGGTGCGCTCCGCAATCCGTCGGCTTCCCAGGGCCAGTTCGCGAACCTGATCTTCGGCTTCGCCGTGACCGAAGCGCTCGGCATCTTCTCGCTGCTGATCGCGCTGCTGCTGCTGTTCGCCGTCTAAGCTGAAAACGGATCCGGTTGCCGCTCCGTCCTGGAGCGCTTCCGATCGATAAGGAGACTGCTGTGGCTGAAGGTCAGGGCAAATCCAAGGGCGCCGATCACGGGACTGCCGCGCACACTGCGGCAGACGGTGGTCACAAGGCGTCGTTTCCGCCGTTCGAGAGCAACACCTTCGCTTCACAGCTGGTGTCGTTCGCGATCGCGTTCGGCTTGCTCTATCTGATCGTGTCGCGTCTGGCGCTGCCCCGCGTCGGCGGCGTGCTTGCGGCCCGTCAGCAGGTTCTCGATACGGACCTGAACGAAGCCGCCAAGCTCAAGGGCGATTCCGACGCTGCATTGAAGGCTTACGAAACCGAACTCGCCAATGCTCGCGCCAAGGCGCAGGCGATGGCGACCGAAGTTCGTGAGAAGCTCAATGCGGAACAGGAGCAGGCCAAGGCGAAGCTCGAAGAGAGCCTTGCCACCAAGCTTGCTGCAGCGGAGCAGACCATTGCCACCACCCGCGCAACGGCGATGGGCAATGTGCGCAGCATTGCTGCGGACACGGCCTCGGCGATCGTCGAACGCCTGACGGGCATCAGCCCGGATGCAGGCGCCGTCAACGCCGCGCTCGACGCGTCGCTGAAAGGATAAACGGATGTTCGGACTTCAAGCTGAATTCTGGGTCGCCGTCGCTTTTGTCCTTCTGATGGCGGTTTTCGGCTGGTTCGGTATTCACCGCACCATCCTGACGGCGCTCGACCACCGCAGCGTCCGTATCAAGCAGGAACTCGACGACGCCCGTCGCCTGCGTGATGAAGCCGCCGCGCTGCTCGCAGACTACAAAAAGCGTCATGCAGCGGCCGAGCGCGAAGCGCAGGACATCATCACGTCCGCCAAGGAAGAGGCCGAGCGCATTGCCGCGGAAGCCAAGACCAAGATGGAAGATTTTGTCGCTCGCCGCACCAAGAGCGCCGAAGGCAAGATCGCAATGGCGGAAGCCCAGGCTATCGCAGATGTTCGCGCAGCCGCAGCCGAAGCCGCAGTGAATGCCGCAGCCTCGGTACTGTCGCAGTCCGTAAAGGGCTCGGTGGCCGACGACCTGATCGCCAAGGGTATCGGCGAAGTTCGCTCCAAGCTGAACTAAGCGAAAGACTTCAAACTAAAAAAGCCGGCGCGAAATGATCGCGCCGGCTTTTTTGTTGGCTCGGATAACCCCTTAGCGCCGCTTGCGTGCGGGTGCCTGCGATTTCAGGGCCTGCGGATCGAAGCCGATATAGAAGATGTAGGAATCGCCTGCAGTGCCTGTGGGCACGGGATAAACAAGATCCTCACCGACCAGACTGAACGGCACGCTGGTCTCGCTGCCAATCTGCACATTGGTCTGGAACACCTTGGTGGCGATGGTCTTCGGCGTCACACCTTCCTGCACCACGGCGACACGCAGCGGCACATCGACCACTGCTGGCGCGCCGGCCGGCCCGACGATGACGCGGCCCTGGATGCCGATCTTGACCGAGATCTGACCGCCATTGAGATCGCAGGAGCGCGCTGTCCGGGTGATGGTGGCCTGAAAAGCCAGATCGTTGCCGACCGCAGGCTTGCCTGCGGCGCCGACCGCATAGGTCGAGGCGCCCGGCCGGATGCTGACGCTCGGGCAGGTCAGATCGTTCTCATCGGTCTGCGGCGACTGCGGCGCGCCGACCTCGGTGGACTTGCCCGAAAACAACTGGGTGAAGCGATCGGTCATCGACGGACTACCGCCGCCGCTGCTGCTCGGCGAACCGCCGCCAAACATACTGCCGCCGCCGCAACCGGCCAGCGTCAGGCTTGCTGCAGTGATCACCAGCAGGCCGCGGAGCGCGCCGGTGCGGCCGCTGATCGGCATCGAACGAATGTTGCGCATTGTGAAGATATCCCCGGAAATTCAGTCGTTTGCGCTGCCCCGCCCAAGGCGTGCGCAGGGCCTTATAACAGCGCAATGGCGGCGAACCCAAGGCACTTAACGAGGCGCTTGAGACAGGACAGAT
Organism: Tardiphaga sp. OK245; assembly: GCF_900108575.1. Classification (NCBI taxonomy): domain Bacteria; kingdom Pseudomonadati; phylum Pseudomonadota; class Alphaproteobacteria; order Hyphomicrobiales; family Nitrobacteraceae; genus Tardiphaga; species Tardiphaga sp. OK245. The sequence goes on from NZ_FNWZ01000007.1 coordinate 59,281, forward strand.
GCGCGCCATTGCGCCACATCCGGACATCGCGTTGCAGCAGAACTACCCGCGGAAGTCCTCATGCAGCATGCCGTAAAGCAGGTGATCCTGCCAGATGCCATTGATGCAGAGATAACGCCGCGCCAGCCCTTCGCGCGAGAAGCCACACTTCTCCAGCACCCGCACCGACGGCAGGTTGGTGGGAATGCAGGCCGCCTCGATGCGGTGCAGGTTCAACTCGCCAAACAACGTTGGCAACAACACCCGCAGCGCCGCGGTCATCACGCCCTGCCCGGTATAGGGCTGGCCGACCCAGTAGCCGATGGTGCCGGCCTGAACGATACCCCGGCGCACATTGGCCAGCGTCACGCCGCCCAGCAGCGTGCCATCGGACTCGCGAAACACCAGAAACGGATAGGCGCGATCAGCGGACGCATCGTCGGCATAGCGGCGCAGCCGGCGGCGAAAGCCGGAGCGCGTCAGGTCGTCTGACGGCCAGATCGGCTCCCACGGCGTGAGATAACCCCGGCTCAGCTCACGCAGATCGGCCCATTGCGGAAAATCGCTCATCACGGGCGCGCGCAATGCAACGCCGTAGCCGCGCGGCGCCAGCGCCGCCGGCATGCTCGATGGCAAACGAAACAGGGCCATAGGCTCGCTCCCTGATGCCTCGGACCTCACCTGCCTAGTGGAGCAGGCTCTTGTCCTTGGCGCGGGTCAATCCTTCCGCAAAAGCCACTGCCGTGTCCAGCCCCCGGCCGCTGCCGAGCGCCGCCACGGCCGGGCGGCTGCGCGTCAGCAGGCCACGGGCGACGTTGCGGGTCGATTCCACGCTGACATCATCGATGCGCTGGACGAGCTCTTCCACGGTGAGCGGACGGCCATAGGCCAGCATGTGCCGCGCCAATTGCTCGGCGCGCGAGCTGCAGCTCTCCAGCGCCATCAGCAGACCGGCCTTCATCTGCGCCTTGGCGCGCGCGATTTCGGCTTCGGTCAATGTCTCCACCGACTCGTTGATGACGTCGACGATGACTTCCATCATCTCCGGCGCATCGGTGGGATCGGTGCCGGTATAGAGACCGAAGAAGCCGGTGTCGGTATAGGGCGCGTGGAAGGTGTAGATCGAATAGCAGAGACCGCGCTTTTCGCGCACTTCCTGAAACAGCCGCGAGGACATGCCGCCGCCGAGAATGTTGGTGAAGACCTGCAGACTGAACAGCGACAGGTCCGATTGCGGCAGGCCTTCCAGCGCCAGCGTCAGATGTGCCTGTTCGAGATCGCGATTGACCACGCGCGAACCGCCCTTGCCGAACATCGCCGGCTGCGGCTTCGGCGCAGCCGTGCCTTCGAAGCTGGAAAAGCGATCGGCGGCTTCATGCACGACCTGGCGGTGATTCACGGCGCCTGCGGCAGCCACCACCATGTCCGGCCCGCGATAATGCGTGGACAGGTAGCTCTGCAGCATGTCGCGATCAAAACCCTTCAGCGTCTTGGCGGTGCCCAGAAGCGAACGGCCCATCGGCTGGTCGGGATAACAGAGCTCGTTGAGATGTTCGAACACGACATCGTCCGGCGTGTCCTGTGCCGCACCGATCTCCTGCACGATCACGCTCTTCTCGCGCTCCAGTTCATCCGGCACGAAAGTGGGATTGGCGAGAATGTCCGAGAGCACATCGAGCGCCAGCGGCACATCGGCCTTCATCACGCGGGCGTAATAGGCCGTGGTTTCGGTCGAGGTCGCGGCATTGAGATCGCCGCCGACCGCCTCGATCTCCTCGACGATCTCGCGCGACGAACGCTTCTTGGTGCCCTTGAACGCCATGTGTTCGAGCAGATGCGAGATGCCGTGCTCGTTGGGCTTCTCATCGCGGCCACCAACGCCGGTCCAGACGCCGAGCGCGGCGGTTTCCAGATGCGGCATGGTATCGGTGATGACCGTCAGGCCCGAAGGCAGTTTGGTAACTTCGACAGTCATCAGGAAACTCCTTGCTTCGCAGCGCGGCTGACCGACAGCACGAACTGCTCAATATCGCTTTGGTCATTCTTCATGACCTTAATATGCTCGGGCTTCGTCATCAGCCCTTCCAGATAGACCGGCAATGCCGGCCGGACGCCGCAAGCGGCTTCGACTGCATCGGGGAATTTCGCTGCATGCGCTGTCGACAGCACGACATTGGGCACATGCATCTCGGTGGTGTCGCGATCGGCGACGGCCAATGCCACGGCGGTATGCGGATCGATCAGATCGCCGGTTTCGCGCCACGCCGCGCGAATGGCAGCCGATGTCTCATCCTCATCGGCGCGGCCGGATTCGAAATCGGCACGGATCGCGGTCAGCACTTTCTCGGGCAGCACGAAACGACCGGACTGCTTGAGCGAATCCATCAAGCCGCGCACCAGCGCAGCATCGCGGCCGGAGGCTTCGAACAGCAGGCGCTCGAAATTCGACGACACCTGAATGTCCATCGACGGCGACGACGAGGCGTGGACCTCACGCACTTCGTAGATGCCGGTCTTGAGCGTACGATCGAGGATGTCGTTGACGTTGGCGGCGACGCGCAGCTTGCGCACCGGCAGACCCATGCGCTTGGCCACATAGCCGGCAAAGATGTCACCGAAATTGCCGGTAGGTACCGTGAAATCAACGCTGCGTGCAGGCGCACCGACCGCGACGGCCGAGGTGAAGTAGTAAACCACCTGCGCAACGATACGTGCCCAGTTGATCGAGTTCACACCCGACAGCGACACGGCGTCACGAAACTTGTGATGATTGAACAGACCCTTCACGATCGCCTGGCAATCGTCGAAATGGCCCTCGACGGCGAGCGCATGGACGTTCGACGCGCCGGTCGTGGTCATCATGCGACGCTGCACGTCGGAAATACGGCCGTTTGGGAACAGTACGACGAGATCGACATTGTCGCGACCGGCGAAGGCATCGACGGCAGCGCCACCGGTGTCCCCGGAGGTCGCGACCACGATCGTGGTACGCTGATTGCGCTTGGCGAGGACGTGATCCATCAGCCGCGCGATGAGCTGCATGGCGACGTCCTTGAACGCCAGCGTCGGGCCGTGAAACAGCTCGAGCACGAACTGGTTCGACGCGGTCTGGTCGAGCGGCACCACGGCGGGATGGCGGAAGGTGGCATAGGCCTCATTGGCCATGCGCCCGAGATCCTCGTCGGAAATCTCGCCGGCCACGAACGGCCGGAGCACCTCGACGGCGACTTCCCAATAGGGCCGGCCGAACAGCGACGCGATGGTCTCGGCTGACAACTGGGGCCAGACCTCGGGAATGTAGAGGCCGCCGTCGCGGGCAAGCCCGGTCAGCATGACATCGCAAAAACCGAGTTTCGGGGCCTCTCCCCGCGTCGAGATATAGGTCGTCAAGGCGTCCTCCAAAGGCGCGGAAACCGCCAAGCCTTTGATAATAATGGGGTTAAAACTTCACGCCGCGTGAAATCGAAGGGCACCATAATGGGTTTCGCCGGGCGAGGAAACCGACTTTGGCCAGGGTTCAGGCTCGCCGCTGGCCCCTGATCCAGACCCCGAAAGCAATCACCACGGCGGCCGCGAGGCCAAACCATGTGATGGCATATTGCATGTGGTCATCCTTGAGATGGATTTCGAGCGGACCGGCCTTCGGAATGGCGTTGGCCGGCACCGGACTTTCCAGATCGACATAGAACGGCGCGACAGGGCCCCAGCCGAGCGCCTGCGCCATGGCACGCTGGTCGCGGTTGAACCAGAGACGCTTGGTAACGTCGTCATGGGGCGTCAGCGTGCCCGCGGTTTCGGGAAAGCGCAGATAGCCGGTCATGGTCACCGGCGCTCCGGTGATGAGCTTCTGCACGGCGCGGTCCTGCTGGGCGCGATCCTGCATCGTGTTCTGCACGAAGCCCGCATTGATCACGACAGTCTCGCCGGATACCAGCTGCGCCGGCAGGAAGGCCCAGGTCACCGGACCCGGCACATCGGGCCGCACGCCGGAGCCGGAGCTGTAGACCATGCCGTCAGGGACCGGCTTGTAGACCGCCGAAAAGCTGACGCGGCGGAATTCATCTTTCGCCGGGGTCAGCACGCCCCATGTGGCCGGCGCGGGCAATGTGCCGGGCGCACCTGCAAGGCGCTCCGTGAGTGCGGCGATCAACGCGTGTTTCTCGGTACGGCGCTGCAACTGCCAGAAGCCGAGGCTGAGGAGCACACCGACGATGATGAGCGTGACGATGCCGAGACCGGTGATACTGCGCCGGCGCGCTGCAACTGTGTTCATTTCGGCGTGCGATCGATCAACTGGCCTTCGGAGGCCTTGTGGTGGAATTGCAGGGCGATCAGCAGCGACTTCATTGAGCGCAACGGCAGCAGCGTGGTCGCGAGAATCAGCGGCAGCCACAGCGCGGCATGCAGCCAGAATGGCGGCTGATACTTGACCTCCACCACCAGCGCGCAACCGACAACGATGGCCCCTGCGATCATGATGATGAAGATCGCAGGACCATCGCCGGTGTCGATGAAAGCATAGTCCAGTTCGCAACGCTCACAGCGCGGCGCCAGATTGATGAAGCCCGCATAGAGCTTGCCCGCGCCGCAACGTGGGCATTTGCAGGTCAGGCCGCGGATGACGGTCTGGCCAAGACTGACGGGAACAGCGGCTTGATCGGGCATCGAGTCGAATTCTTTCACGGCGCAAGCGCCAAACAAAAAGGGCGGCCCTGCGGCCGCCCTCTTGTAGCACCCGAATGCGATCAGTGCGCGGCTGCGCCGACGATAGGGCCGCCATAGCCCCAGACATAGATCGTAACGAACAGGAACAGCCAGACCACGTCCACGAAGTGCCAGTACCAGGCGGCGAATTCGAAACCGAGATGCTGCTTTGGCGTGAAGTGACCGGCATAGACGCGGAACAGGCAGACCAAGAGGAAGATGGTGCCGACCAGCACGTGGAAACCGTGGAAGCCGGTCGCCATGAAGAAAGTCGCACCGTAGATGTTGCCCTTGAAGCCGAAAGCGGCGTGGGCGTATTCGAAGGCCTGCACGCAGGAGAAGGCAGCGCCGAGCAGTACGGTGAGGATCAGGGCGTATTTCACCGCCTTGCGGTCGCCTTCCAGCAGCGCGTGATGCGCCCAGGTGACGGTCGTGCCCGAGGTCAGCAGGATCAGCGTGTTGAGCAGCGGCAGGTGCCAGGGATCGAAGGTCTGGATGCCCTTCGGCGGCCAAACGCCACCGAACAGTGCTTCGCGGGTGGCATGGACGGGATCGCCGGGGAACAGCGACGAATTGAAATAGGCCCAGAACCAGGCAACGAAGAACATCACTTCCGAAGCGATGAACAGGATCATGCCGTAGCGATGGCTGATCTGCACCACGCGGGTGTGATCGCCCTTGTACTGGGCTTCACGAACCACGTCGGTCCACCAGCTTGCGAACACGTAGAGCACGCCGATGGTGCCGACGCCGAACACGATGGGCGCCGCGGCATACATGTGATGCATCCAGCTGACCGCACCGACCGCCATGATGAAGGCGAACAGCGAGCCTACCGCCGGCCACGGCGAGGGATCGACGAGGTGATAGTCGTGGTGCTTTGCTTGCGCCGTAGCCATTGCGGTTCTCTCCGTCAGCTGCGCCGGTTGAAGCCGGTGCGAGTTCTCTCAATTTTATAACGCGGAACGCTCCAGGATTTCTCTCAGAGCTTTCTCTTAGAGGTTACCCTTGCGCTTGTCAGTCTCCGTCGCCGCCAGCGGCTTCGGCGCGGGATCGCGCAGGGGGTAGAACGTGTAGGACAGTGTGATCGACTTCAGTCCGTCATTCTCGCTATCCGCGGCCAGCGCAGGATCGACATAGAATACGACGGGCATTTCGCGCTTCTCACCGGGCGCCAGGGTCTGGTCGGTGAAGCAGAAGCAATTGATCTTCTGGAAATACGCACCCACCGTCAGCGGCGCCACATTATAGGCAGCCTGTGCGGAGGTGGTACGGGCGGACTGGTTGGTCACCGTATAGAACACGGTCACGACCTCGCCGATCTTGACCTCGATCTCGCTCTGCTCCGGGACGAATTTCCATGGCAGGCCGCCCGACACATTGGCATCGAAGCGCACCGCGATCTTGCGCGCGATCGGCCCGGATGCGGGCGCCGAACTGGCCACCATCGTGGTGCCGTTGAAGCCAGTGGCGCGGCAGAACCAGTTATACAGCGGCACGGCCGCGTAGGACGCGCCGACCATGAAAGCCACCAGCAGACCGCAAGCCGCAGCCACCGTCGCATCGCGACCGAGGCGCGGCTTCGAGGCTTTGATGTTCTGCGGCTGATCGGTCATGTCACTCGGCTTCTGTCATTTACATGGGCCGGATGAGAACGGCCGGCCCCTTGACCATGGTGACGGCAAAGAACAGCACGACGAGGATGCCGAGCACCCAGGCGATGGCCAGCGAGCGTTCGCGCCGGCTCTTCTTCTGCGCCTCGGTGAGGACGATGCCCTCTGGCTCGGTAGGCTTGCGCTCATTGTCCATCGGATCATGCGCCCCTCTACCAAACCATCGGGAGGATGGCCTTCACGACCACCTCGAGCAACAGAATGGCAAACAGCGCGAACAGATAGACGATCGAGAAAGCAAACAGCTTGCGCGTCGCGCGATTGGCAGGCGTGCCTTCGCGCAGACGATAGACCTGCACGGCGAGATACATCATGCCGGCGCCGAGGATCAGCGAAGCCGTGCCGTAGATGGCAGAGAAATAGCCGAGCGGCCACGGGGCCACGGCGGTCGCAACCAGCACGACAGTGTAGAGCAGGATCTGCAGCCGGGTCGCGTCGGGACCAGCGACCACCGGCAGCATCGGCACGCCGGCGCGGGTGTAATCGTCGTTGCGGAACAGGGCCAGCGCCCAGAAATGCGGCGGGGTCCAGAAGAAGATGATCAAGAACAGCAGGACCGGCTCCATCGAGAGCGTTCCTGACGCCGCAGCCCAGGCGACGACCGGCGGCAGCGCACCGGCTGCACCGCCGATGACGATGTTCTGCGCGGTCCAGCGCTTCAGAGCGATGGTGTAGATCACGACATAGAAGAAAATGGTGAAAGCGAGCAGCGCGCCGGCGAGCCAGTTGACGAGGATGCCGAGCGTCATCACCGAGAAGAAGGCCAGCACCAGACCGAAGGTCAGTGCTTCCGGCCGGGTGATGCGACCGCGCGGGATCGGGCGGTTGGCGGTGCGCGACATCAGCGCGTCGATATCGGCCTCGTACCACATGTTCAGCGCGCCGGAGGCGCCGCCGCCGACAGCGATACAGAGGATCGAGGTGATCGCCAGCACCGGGTGATGATCGCCCGGCGCCAGGAAATAACCGACCATCGCCGTGAACACGACCAGCGACATCACCCGCGGCTTGAGCAGCGCGATGTAGTCGGCAACACCCGCTTCGGAGATGCGGGGGGCAGACAGGTCGATGGTATGGTGGTCGAGGACGGACAAGATCATTCTCACTTTTGTTACGAGCACTCCGCCGAAACTCTTGCGAGTTCGGCGGAGGCATTAACTCGGTGCGGCACCCAAGAGCGCCGCACGAAAACCACTTACTGAACGCGCGGCAGCACTTCGAACTGATGGAACGGCGGTGGCGAGCTCAGGGTCCATTCCAGCGTGGTCGCGCCCGAACCCCACGGATTGTTCGCAGCCTGTTCCTTGCGGACGAAAGCTTCGATCACGCCGTAGATGAAGATCAGCACGGCAAAGCCGGAGATGTAGGAGCCGATCGACGAGACCAGGTTCCAGCCGGCGAAGGCATCCGGATAATCGACATAACGGCGCGGCATGCCCGACAGACCCAGGAAGTGCTGCGGGAAGAACACCAGATTCACGCCAATGAAGGTGACCCAGAAATGCGCCTTGGCGATGGTTTCCGAATACATGTAGCCGAACATCTTCGGGAACCAGTAATACCAGCCGGCGAAGATGGCGAACACGGCGCCTAGCGACAGCACGTAGTGGAAGTGCGCGACGACGTAATAGGTATCCTGCAGCACGCGATCGACACCGGCATTGGCCAGCACGACACCGGTGACGCCGCCGAGGGTGAACAGGAAGATGAAGCCCACGGCCCACAGCATCGGCGCCTTGAACTCGATGGAACCGCCCCACATCGTGGCGATCCAGGAGAAGATCTTCACGCCGGTCGGCACCGCGATGACCATCGTGGCGGCAACGAAGTAGGCCTGCGTCGCCGACGACATGCCGACGGTGTACATGTGGTGCGCCCAGACGACGAAGCCGATGCCGCCGATCGCGACCATCGCATAGGCCATGCCGAGATAGCCGAACACCGGCTTCTTCGAGAAGGTCGAGATGATCTGCGAGATCATGCCGAAGCCGGGCAGGATCAGGATGTACACTTCGGGGTGACCGAAGAACCAGAACAGATGCTGGAACAGGATCGGATCGCCGCCGCCGTCTGCGGCGAAGAAGGTGGTGCCGAAGTTACGGTCCGTCAGCAGCATGGTGATGGCGCCCGCCAGAACCGGCAGCGACAGCAGCAGCAGGAACACGGTGACCAGGATCGACCACACGAACAGCGGCATCTTGTGCAGGGTCATGCCCGGCGCGCGCATGTTGAAGATGGTGGTGATGAAGTTGATGGCACCGAGGATCGACGATGCACCGGCGAGATGCAGCGCCAGAATCGCGAAGTCGACGGCGGGACCCGGATGGCCCGATGTCGAGAGCGGCGCATACATGGTCCAGCCGGCGCCAACGCCGTTCGCGCCGGGCTCGCCTTCCACAAAGGTCGAGATGATGAGCAGCGCGAAAGCGGCTGGCAGCAGCCAGAACGATACGTTGTTCATGCGCGGGAAGGCCATGTCCGGTGCGCCGATCATCAGCGGCACCATCCAGTTGCCGAAACCGCCGATCATCGCGGGCATCACCATGAAGAAGATCATGATCAGACCGTGCGAGGTGACGAAGACGTTGTAGGTGTGGCTTTCGTGGAAGATCTGGACGCCCGGATACATCAACTCGATGCGGATCAGGATCGACATGATGCCGCCGATGACGCCCGCCACGATCGCGAAGATAAGGTACATCGTGCCGATGTCCTTATGGTTCGTCGAATAGACGTAGCGCCGCCACCCCGTCGGATGCGCATGCGCATGATCGTCGTGGGCGTGATCGTCGTGAGCCGGTGTTGCCGCGGTCGTTGCCATTTTCAAATCCTGCTTTGTCTTCTTCTGGCAGTCTTTGGACCTTGCGGTCCCCTCGCCCTAATTTCTTACAGTGCGTGCGGAGCCTCGCGGCTCCGCCACCCGCTTACTGCGCCACAGCAGTTCCGGCCGAAGCGTAGGAATTCGTCGGATTGGACGCGAACTTCTTCTTCGCTGTCTCGATCCATGCGGTGAATTCCTGATCGCTGACGACGCGGATCGCGATCGGCATGAACGCGTGATCCTTGCCGCACAGTTCCGAGCACTGGCCGTAGAACATGCCGGTCTTGGTGGCCTTGAACCAGGTCTCGTTCAGACGACCCGGAACGGCGTCGATCTTGATGCCGAAGGACGGGATCGCGAAAGAATGGATGACGTCTGCAGCGGTCGTCTGCACACGCACGACCTTGTTCACGGGAACGACGACTTCGTTATCGACGGCAAGCAGGCGCGGCTGCTTGTCGGTGGCCATCAGCGAGTCGAATTCGAACGGGCCGTTGTCGGGATAGCTGTAGGTCCAGAACCACTGCTTGCCGGTTGCCTTGATGGTCAGGTCGGCTTTCGGAATATCGAGTTCCAGAAACAGCAGACGGAACGACGGCACCGCAACTGCGACCAGGATCAGAACCGGGATGATCGTCCACGCCACTTCGATCAGCGTGTTGTGCGTGGTCTTGGATGCGACCGGGTTGGCCTTGGAGTTGAACTTCATCACCACGATGACGAGAAGTACAAGCACGAACAGTGTGATGGCGGTGATCAGCCAGAGCAGAAAATTATGAAACCAGGTGATGTTCTCCATCACCGGCGTGGCGGCTTCCTGCAGCTTGAATTCCCACGGCGCGGGCTGGCCCATCACCTCTGCGAATGCAGCACCGCCAAAAGCAAGCCCGGCCCCAACAACTGCTAACCCCAGCAACCGGCGGCCAATCTGGCCCCTCGACATCCTCATGCCGCTCGCGCTCCCATATTTACTGTCGCATTTCGGCCTGTCGCCGAATTATGCCGCCCGATCCGCACCCTGCCAATTTGCCAAAACGCCCAAGTGATTGGCCTGGAGGCAGTTGTTAGAATGCGTCGAAATCTAGCCTCTCAAACCATAATTCGCGGTCTGTCGCAATGCAGGAGTGGCGCATCCCGTAATGCATTCGGCGGTATTGAACGAAGGTCGCAATTGCTGCATGAAATCAGGCATAAAGAGGCGTGCGGCAACCGAACGGCGCTTGACAGCGGAATTGTCCGATGTAGGCACAGATCAGGCGATCGGCAGGATGCTGATTCGCGCCTGCGAGCGCTTTCGTGGCTCCGTGGATGCCTTCAAGGCGCCGTCATTGCCGTATCATTCCGTGGTCTGGAAAAATCCTCCAGACAGACAGCGTCAAGCGTGCTGCCCTGGACTACGACCACCACGTCACCGCCTAAGGAATCGACCCGGATGGGGCACTCGAAGTTGCAACATAAACCGACCCTGAACCGCCCAAGCCGCGGGATCGCAGGCTGGCGCCGGCTGGCGCTCGGTTGTCTCGCCCTCGCGGCAATCGCCGCCGTCCCGACTACCGCCAGCGCCCAGGGTGCGGTGCGCTCGGTTCATGGCGACTGGCAGATCCGCTGCGACACCCCGCCCGGTGCCCAGGCCGAACAATGTGCCCTGATCCAGAGCGTGGTGGCGGAAGACCGCTCCAATGCCGGCCTGACCGTGATCGTGCTGAAGACCGCCGACCAGAAGAGCAAGCTGATGCGCGTGGTGGCGCCGCTCGGTGTGCTGCTGCCGTCCGGCCTCGGCCTCAAGCTTGACAATCAGGACGTCGGCCGCGCCGGCTTCGTGCGCTGCCTGCCCAATGGCTGTGTTGCCGAAGTCGTGATGGACGACAAGCTGCTCGCCCAGCTCCGCACCGCCAAGACTGCCACCTTCATCATCTTCGAAACGCCCGAAGAAGGCATCGGCTTCCCGCTCAGCCTCAACGGCATCGGCGAGGGTTACGACAAGCTGCCATAGGCTTTGAACCCGGCAGCATTAGCCGGAACCACGCCCTCTGTAATGGTCCAGCAATCGCCGGGCATCTTCAGATGTCCAGTCGGCCTCTCCAGCAAGATATCCCTCGACCTGCCCCGTCGTCCCGATCAGATATGAGATAGGCATCGCGTAGAGGCTGAACGGAGTATCCGGAGCAGCAACCTCGCCGGCACGCGCGACCAGTCCACCAGGGTCGATACCGACATCGAGATGTCTCAGCTTCAGGTTGCGTACGAACGAAGCAACGTCTGCGCGATCAGTGGCAATCGCGATGACCTGCAGATTCGCGCGCGTCTCAACATCCTGCAGCCGATCAAGGATCGGCAACTCGGTCTTGCAGGCCGGGCACCATGTCGCCCAGAAATTGACCAGAACGACCTTTCCTGGAAACGCGGTCAGATCAACCGGCTTGCCAACTAGGCGAGGCACCGCAACGGACGGGATCGGCCGCGCTCCCCGGATGACGGTGAACTGATGCCGGGTGGTGCCAAAGGGCGGCGGCCCATCAGGCCGCGCATCCGCGGCAGCGCCCCCCACAACCAATGCGGCCGTCGTGGCCAGTGCCCCTTTGAGCAGCGTACGTCGCGAGATTGGCGAGCGAGCGACAGCCCGTTCGCAGTGCGGTGTTGTCACGGTCCAGCCTCCGATGGGCATCAAATAGGGTAGCGAAGCGTGCCGCTCAGGATCGGATATAGGACCAACCCGCTTCCTGTAGCTCGATGATCCGTCCAGGCCCGCTCGGAACCATCTGGACATTGTCGATAAACGAAATCGGATGGCCCTCGCTGCGCTCCATGCCGAGCTTGGTCGCTTCGCAGACCACGAAGCGAATGTCAGGAGTGAGACCCTGCACGACCTTCAGCAGTTCCTTGACCGGCGACGTGTCCACTCGAAACATATGAATACCGGCGTTGTAAGCGACGATTTCGATCGAGAAGTCCTGCTTCGTCTCCCGATAGTATTTCGGCAGGTTCAGCGACGTCGAAATCAGCGCTCTCATGACGGTCGGGTCGTCAGTGTTGATCTGCAGTACGAGACGATGTGCCTTGGCCGCCGCAGGCTTCGTCTCCGGCGCCCACGACTTTGAAATGGCGGGCCCCGCATCCGTCAAAGCCAGAGTGACGAATAACGGTGCCGCAAACGCCAGACCGAACGCCACCGTGGCCAAAGCCTTGCCGTTATAACTCCGCATTGAAATCATCGCTTGCACTCGAACACACTGAAAGGTTCGGCTTTTTTCAACAGCAATCCGTGGAGGCCGGATGAGAGCGTGAGCGCTGGCTACCTGAGGATCATGCTGCGCTTGGCGTAAGCCACGATACCGCTCAATGCGAGCAGCACGATCGCCGGAATCGGCGAACCGCCAATGACAAACACATGCGTGAAAATCGCACCGATCATGATGCAGCACAGGAGGACCGCGCCAAACGCGACCGTTGACGGAATGATGATCAGGACCGCTCCGAGGATTTCGAGCGTGCCGGTCAGATAGCGGAACCATTGCCCAAGACCGATATGTTCGAACTCCTCAACGAGCATCGGCACGCCGTAAAGCTTGGCAGTCCCCGCAGCGGCAAACGCAAGAGCGAGCAAGCCCCTGACGGCCCAGAGACTGATGGAGGTCCAGCGCCGCGGTGCTGAGGAGGTGACGGAAGACGATGACATGGGCAGCTCCGAAGATGGTCAAAACGGTTTCGGCGGCGCGGCTGACGACAAAGTCTGCTTCAGATCCACGGCGCGCTTTCGAAGCACAAATTTCGGCAGTAAGATGAAAAAGACAAGTAGAATGCTTTTTCTGAGATAGTATGAAAAACATGACTAATGGAAAAACAGGCGATATCGCGCTGCCCGAATGCCAACAGGGCCGGGACCTAGAAGATTTTCATCGGGCGCTGGGGATGATTACCGGCAAATGGAAATGTGAGATCCTCTGGCAACTGGTCCAGAGCAAACACCGGTTCGGAGAACTGCAGCGCGCGATTCCGAATGTGACGCAACACATGCTGACGACACAACTGCGCGATCTCGAGTGCAACGGACTCGTCAAGCGCACGGTCTTCGCCGAGATCCCTCCGAGGGTGGAATATGAAATCACGGAATCGGCGAGAGCGCTCAGGCCGGTCTTCGAGGAACTGTTCCGATGGTCGCAGGCGCATTTCTCTGCGATGCAGGCCCGATCCACGACCTCACCCGGCTCCGACGAGAGCGCAGCGCCCCTGACTCATCTTTGATCCAGAAATGGAGCGACTTACTCGCCGGGCACCAGCCCGACCGCATGACGGCGCCCGGGCTTCGATGCCGCACGCAGGCGGCGGCGCGAGAAATACAGGATGAAGCCGGTCACGGTGAACAGCGGCATCAAGGCCGCGGCCAGCAAGAACACGATGCGACCAGGCAGCCCCAGGAATGCACCGGTGTGGATGTGCAGCACCGCGGCCAGAATGCGCTCACCGAATGTCTTGTCGTTGTAGAGCTCTGCCGACACCATGCGGCCGGTCAGGCCATCGATGCGGAAATCGTCGCGCGCTTCATCGAATGACGCATCCTTTGCCACCGAGCGGATACGCACGACACTGCCCGGTCCGTTCGGCACCTGCATGATCGCCATCGCATAGCGGCTGCCTTGATCAGCCAGAAACGTCGACCAGACCTTGTCGAGTGACGGAGTCGCAGGCGTATCAGCGGCAGCTGCTTTGGCGCCCCCCTTTGCTGCGCGCATGGCCGGCGCACTCGCAGCGGGCTTGCTCGACAGAAGCCAAGTCGCGCTGGCCTTGTACCAGTCGAACGACCACCAAAGGCCGGTGAGAATGGTCACCAGATAGACCGGCAGCAACCAGGTGCCGACGACGCTGTGCAGCGACCTGTGAAACGGACGGCCGGGCATCGCCAGATTCGGCTTCATCCAGGCCTTGATGCTGCGGACACGGCGCGGCCAGCGCAGCACCATCCCGGAGATCAGCAACACGAACAGGCCGAGCACGGCGACGCCGGTGACCAGACGGCCATAGCCATTGCCGTTACCCGGCAGCAGCAGAAAGCGATGCAGGTTGCGCAGCGTCGCGAAGAAGCCCTCCCCCTGCATCGCCGAGACGACGCGGCCGTCATAGGGATCGACATAGACCGACGAGCGCTCCCCAGTCTCGCTGCGGGCAAAGCGCATCCGCACCGCCGTGCCGGGCTCGCTCGAAAAGACAATGAGACCAACCTTGCCCGCTCCTGGCACCGCCTGAACCCGCGCCACCAGCTCATCAGGTCCGAGCACAGGTGCGGGGCGCGGATCCACCTTCGTCACATCGCGATTCAGCGCAGCGACGATTTCGTCCTCGAAGCTCAGCATGGCGCCGGTCAGACCGATCAGGCCGAGGATCAGCGAGATCGCCAGGCCGATGATGGAATGGACTTGCAGGAATGCGGATTTGGTTCGTGAGGCCATGAAAAGCGATAATTGCCAGAAGAGATTAGTCCTGCAAGGAGTACCGTTCACACAGGATGGTGCTCGGAGGTCTACCGCACCGCAGCCTGAGGCGCATCGGAGCGCAGTTTGTAATAGCTCCAAGGTAGCCCCATCATGGCTGGCACGGTTGCCCCCAGAGGATCTCGCCCCGGCGATGTGCAGGCCTCCCTTTTTGTCAAAACAGCACTTATCTTGGTTTGAATCGCCTGTTTCGCCGCAGGTTACGCCTTTGTAAGGCGACCCATCCCCGGGTTGTCGCTACAAATTGAAATCGTGGCCCCGCGCCTGGCGCCGGGGCCGCGCCGCTGACATTGGAGCCTGCATGACCAGCCCAGCCACCACCTCCCTGATCGACCGCGCCAATCTGGACCGCGACGAGGTTCGCCGCGAGCTCATGCGGGGGCTTCAGGGCGCCGACGATGGCGAGCTGTTCCTCGAATACAGCCAATCGGAGGCACTCGGCTTCGACAACGGCCGGCTGAAGCAGGCGACCTATGACACCGCGCAGGGTTTCGGCCTCCGCGCCGTCAAGGACGATGCGGTCGGCTATGCGCATTCCTCGGATGTGTCGATCCCGGCGCTGATCCGCGCGGCTGATGCGGTCAATGCGGTCCGTGGCGGCTATGCCGGCACCTTCGCGGCGGCGCCCTCGCATACCAATGTGCGGCTCTATAGTGACGACAATCCGCTGGACGCGCCGGGCTTCGAGGCCAAGGTCAAGCTGCTGGCCGAGATCGACGCCTATGTGCGCGACAAGGACCCCCGCGTCCGCCAGGTCTCCGTCTCCCTCGGCGCCACCTGGCAGGTGGTCGAGATCCTGCGCCCGGATGGCGAGAGCTACCGCGACATCCGTCCGCTGGTGCGCGTGAACATCTCCGTCGTCGCCGGTCAGGGTGACCGGCAGGAAAGCGGCTCCAAGGGCTATGGCGGCCGCGAGGGCTATGCCCGCTTCATCGAGAGCGGTTCGTGGCGCACGGCTGCCGATGGCGCGCTGCGCGAGGCGCTGGTCAATCTCGAATCGATCCCGGCCCCTGCCGGCGAAATGGACGTCGTGCTCGGCCCCGGCTGGCCCGGCGTGATGCTGCATGAAGCCGTCGGCCACGGGCTCGAAGGCGATTTCAATCGCAAGCAGACCTCGGCTTTCGCAGGCCTGATGGGCCAGCAGGTCGCCGCCAAGGGCGTCACCGTGGTCGATGACGGCACGATCTCGTCGCGCCGCGGCTCGCTCTCCATCGACGACGAGGGCACGCCCACCAACCGCACCACACTGATCGAGGACGGCATCCTCGTCGGCTACATGCAGGACCGCCAGAACGCCCGCTTGATGGGCATGAAACCCACCGGCAATGGCCGCCGTCAGGGTTACGCCCATGTGCCGATGCCGCGCATGACCAACACCTACATGCTGGCCGGCCAGCGCGATCCCGCCGAGATCCTCGCCTCGGTGAAGAACGGCATCTATGCGGTGAACTTCGGCGGCGGCCAGGTCGACATAACCTCCGGCAAATACGTGTTTCAGTGCACCGAGGCCTACAAGATCGAGAACGGCAAGATTGGCGCGCCGCTGAAGGGCGCGATGATGATCGGCAACGGTCCGACCGACCTGCACCGCATCAGCATGATCGGCAACGATCTCGCGCTCGATGATGGCATCGGGACCTGCGGCAAGCACGGCCAGGGCGTGCCGGTGGGCGTTGGCCAGCCGACGCTGCGCATGGACAAGGTGACCATCGGAGGAACGGGCCAGTGACCACGGATACGGAAACCACAACCGTCGCATCGACCGCAAAACGCTGGTCCGGCCAGCTGGCACAGATCGTCGCGATCGTCGGCGTCGTCTTCGTGGCAAAGGGGGCTCTCGCCGAGCCCTTCTATGTGCCGTCGGCCTCCATGGAGCCAACACTGCTGATCGGCGATGCATTGCTGGCGACCAAGTTTCCCTACGGCTATTCAACAGCCTCGCTGCCGATCCATGTCTCCCTTCCCGAGACCGGCCGCGTCTTCGCGACCACGCCGAAGCGCGGCGATGTCGTGGTGTTTCGCTGGCCCGGCGACCGCTCCCAGGTCTGGGTCAAGCGTGTGATCGGCCTGCCCGGCGATCGCGTCGAACTGCGCGGCGGTCAGGTCTGGCTCAATGGCGTCGCGACGTCGGTGAAGGCCGACGGCATCGGCGCCGCGGAAGACGATAGCGGCGGCTTCGAACCGGCGCATCGTTATGTCGAAACGCTGCCCGGCGGCGTGTCGCATCCGATTTTCAAGCTGCGTGACAACGGCCGCCTCGACAACACGCCGGAAGTCGTCATTCCCCCCGACCATCTGTTCGTGATGGGCGACAACCGCGACAACTCCGCCGACAGCCGCGTACCGGTGTCGCAAGGTGGTGTCGGCCTGCTGCCGATGGACAACCTCGTCGGCCGTGTCGATGCCATCGTCGGCTCATGGGATCTCGGCGTGCGCAACCAACCGGTGACCAACTGGCTATCGGGCTTCCGCATGGCGCGGTTCTTCACCGGGGTGCATTGAGCGCCGCGACAGCAGCATGCGCACAGCAGATTTCATTTCCGCTGTGCTGTGCAATCCGATCCATGACGCGCTCCTCTGCCGGCTGAATGAACTCGGTCTCCCGGACGCCTGGATCGTCGCCGGTTGTCTGACGCAAACGGCGTGGCCTGAACTCAAGCTTCACGCTCCGGAAGCTTGGCATCTCGACATGACCGGCGAGGCAAGGCCGCTATGACGTTCGAAGATATCCGCACACTCGCGCGCGTTTGGCCTGAAGTCGACGATGGCACTTCCTACGGCACACCGGCTCTCAAGGTGCGCAAGAAACTGCTGGTCCGACTAAAGGAAGACGGCGACTCGCTGGTGATGCCCGGTGTTCCGCGGGACGAGCGCGACATGCTCGTCGAGAACGAACCGAATATCTTCTATTTCACCGATCACTATCGCGATTATCCGATGGTGTTGATCCGCCTCTCCAAGGCGAAGCGCGCCCTGGTCGAACCGCTGTTGCGGCGACAGTGGCTGGCGCTGGCCTCGAAAGCTGCGCGCAAGGCGTTCGAGACCGAAGGCTCTTCCCGTCAGAAATAAGCAATTGCGCGGCCGCATATGGCGACCGCGAACCAGATGGCGATTGATGCCAGCGCGCCTTGCCGCGCGCCCGCAGGCATCGGTGACAGCGGCGGCAACGCGGCGATCCTTGGCATGATGATCGCCTCGACCCAGACGACATTGAGTAGGCCCAGCGCGATCAGGGCCGCCTTGATCTGAAACACGCGGTTCAGCACGACATGACTCGCTTCGGCGGTAAACAGAATGCTGCCGGTGACCACGAGGCCGAGAAATCCGGCAATGGCAAAGCGGCGCGCCCTGCGCAGCAGCGGACCGGGCGCCGTTGCAGCCAACCCGCCTGCGAGCCGAACATCCATCACCGCGATGGCACCGGCGAAGAACATCAGCGCGACGATGTGGCCGATATTGGCGGACATATAGAGCCAGCGCGATTGCCGGATCGCTGCGCCAATTGCGGACGCTTCCATGGCCATGAAGATTGCGGGCGCGCCCTCGGTCATGGGCCGGCGCTATCGCAGCTCGTAGGTCTTGCCGTCCACGGTGATGCGTTCGGCGCGCATCTCGTCTTTCTCGACGGTGGATGGATAGCCAAACGCCGAGACGGTCTTGCCGACAGCCACGATATCGGCAGACGCCCCGCGCGCCGTCATGCGCGAGGTCGGCGCAAGAGTGACGGTCCAGGCCTTGTCGGACCCCTTGATCACGATCGTCGCGTGCGGATTCTCGAATTTGCTGTTTTCGACGGGACCGTTCACGGTGACCGGATGGGCAGCGTCGTAGCTGCCCCAACCGTGATGGGCGACGGCGGCGACCGTCGTAACAGCAATCAGTAATCCAGCGCATGTCAGTGCGGGCAGGAGACGCGTCATGGCTCAACTCCCTTTATTGCTGGAATGCTACCTCACAACGCC
Organism: Tardiphaga sp. OK245; assembly: GCF_900108575.1. NCBI lineage: Bacteria > Pseudomonadati > Pseudomonadota > Alphaproteobacteria > Hyphomicrobiales > Nitrobacteraceae > Tardiphaga > Tardiphaga sp. OK245. Next base: position 77,906 of record NZ_FNWZ01000007.1, read on the forward strand.
CGAAATGAAACCCGGTTTTCGCCGCGGCGGCTTGATGTCGTTCTTCAGGAAGCAGCGCGCATTCTTGCCGGCATAACCGGGCCGCGCAAAGGTCCAGGCGCGGCATTTGTTGTCGCCCTGGCAGGCATCGCGGCAGGCATCGCCGTGTTCGGCCTTGTCGTCGTTCTTGATCTCGAACGAACGATAGTCGCCGCCAAAACGATCTGTCGAGGTTTCCACCGGACCTGTGCGCGGCTCGATGACGCCGGCGCCACGCACGCCGGAGACGCAGCAATAGCTCTCGACCCGCGGCGGCACCTTGTCTTTCAGCCAGCACACCGCGTTTTCGGAATTGTCGCTCGGATAGTTGAAGCTCCAGGCACGGCACTTCTTGTCGCGCTCGCAGATCAGTGCGCATTCGGCGGGATCGCCGGACAGTGAGACCGAGCGCGAATAATCACCGCCGGGACGATCGAAATTGGTTTGCGCCTGAGCAGGTGCAACGGCTGCGACCAACAGCATGGCGAGGGCTGTCAGACACGCTCTGAACAGGTTCCTCGGCATGCAGGATGACTTTCAGCGGTTTGCAAACGGCGTAAGAAGGACGCCATTGGAACGCCGGTCACCTGTACCGCTGATGAACGGATTTTCAGCTTCGCCAAGCCGCTGATCTAGAAGCAGTATTCCTTATAGGCGGGCGCCACCGAGCCACCCCAGGCGCCATGGAACCTGTCGAGCATCTGCTCGGCCGGAGTCTTTCCGGAATCCAGAATCCGATCGAGTGCCTCCAGATGGTGGGACTCATCGCGGCCGTGCGCGTCGAGCTTGCCGCGCCGGCGCAGGCCGCCATGGGCGAGCAACAGACACTCTTTGGCGATTTCGAACAGATACCGATCCTTGATCTTCGCCTTGAAGCCCAACTTCGGCACATCGTCGCGCAACGCCTGTCGCTCCGCCGCAGTCCAGTTCTTGACGATATCCCAGGCCGCATTGAGGGCGCTGTCGTCATAAAGCAATCCGACCCAGAACGCCGACAGTGCCGGCAAACGATCCGACGGCACGCCATCGGCGCCGCGCATTTCGAGATAACGCTTCAGGCGAACTTCCGGGAAAATCGTCGAGAGATGATTGGCCCAGTCCGAGAGAGTGGGACGCTCGCCGGGTATCTTTTCGTTCTTGCCCGCGAAGAAGTCGCGGAACGACGAGCCGGACACATCGATATAGGTATCGCCGCGCTTGACGAAATACATCGGAACATCCAGCGCGTAATCGACCCAGCGTTCGAAGCCCATGCCGTCTTCGAACGCCCACGGGATCATGCCGGAGCGGGCATTGTCGGTGTCGCGCCAGACTTCGGATCGGAACGACAGGAAGCCGTTCGGCTTGCCTTCGGTGAATGGCGAATTGGCGAACAAGGCGGTCGCGATCGGCTGCAGCGCAACGGAAACGCGCAGCTTCTTGACCATGTCCGCTTCCGAGGAGAAGTCGAGATTGGTCTGCACCGTGCAGGTCCGGTACATCATGTCCAGACCGTACTGGCCCACTTTGGGCATGTAGTTGGTCATGATCTTGTAGCGCCCCTTGGGCATCACCGGAATCTGCGCGCGCGACCACGACGGCGTAAGACCGAGACCCAGAAAGCCGATGCCGAGCGGCGTCGCCACTTCGCGCACCTGCGCCAGATGCGCCATCAGTTCGGACTGCGTCTGGTGGACTGTCTCCACCGGCGCGCCCGACAATTCAAACTGGCCGCCGGGCTCAAGCGAGATTGCGCCGCCGCCGGTGACGTCATAGAGGCCGATGATATTGCCGGCTTCCATGATCGGCTCCCAGCCGAGCAGATGCTTCATACCGTCAAGCACCGCGCCGATGCCGCGCGGGCCTTCGTAAGGCACGGGATTGTGACCGTTCAGCGTAAACGGCGTCTTCTCGTGTTCGGTGCCGATGCGGAATTCCGATGGCGGCTTCACGCCCGCCGCCAGCCACGCCACGAGTTCGTCGCGCGACTGCAGCGGCGTCATATCGATTTGGTCACGCGCCATGGAAATTCCGAATGAAAGGCGCTGCAATCTGTTGCGCGCGGTGTCGGGAACGCCCGCGGCCCGTGCGGGTCGCGAACGCAGGCAAAAATTTAAGGTTCATCGCGCCGGCGCGGCGTCTCTGGCGGCCGGCGATGTCACTGTCGATGCCGCTTCTTGGCACGCGCAGCCGAGCCGGTCGAGCAGGCCGCACAGTTTTGCTGCATCTGCGTCGGACAGTTTCGAGCCGACATGTTTCTCGATTGCCGTTGAATAGGCGCAGCCCATCTTCTTGTGCAACTCGCGCCCGGCAGCCGTGATTTCGACGAACAGGCCGCGCTTGTCCATCTTGCATTCGCGGCGTGCAGCCAGGCCTTCGTCGACCAGACGATCGATCAGCCGCGATGTCGAATATTGCGGTATCAGCATCTGCTTTTCGAGCTCGACCGGACGCATCTCGCCGGTCGGCGAGCGCGACAACTCGGCCAACGCGTCGTACCATGCGAGCGGCGGAAAACCGGCGCGCTTGAGGTCCTGCTCGACGCCGTCCAGCACCCGGCTCTGGATTCGCATCAGGCGGATCCAGGCGGCTGTCGCCTCGGTGGAAGGTTTACGTTTCATGGCTCAGTCCAAATGGTGGCGGCACCCTAGCCCACTTGATGCAGCTGCATCAATCTTGACTCTTTCATGCATATGCATTTAGTCACCCGCGTGGTTAAACCAATGTCCTCAGGGAGGAATTTTCGATGAAGCTGTATTATTCGCCAGGCGCCTGTTCGCTCTCGCCTCATATCGCACTTCTCGAAGCTGGCCTGCCTTACGATCTCGTGAAGGTCGACCTCAAAGCCAAGAAGCTGGAAAACGGCGACGACTATCTCGCCATCAACCCCAAGGGCCAGGTGCCGGCCCTCGGCCTCGACAGCGGTGCGCTCGTGACCGAAGGTCCGGTCATCGTGCAGTACATTGCCGACAAGGCTGCTGCCAAAAATCTGGCGCCGGCCCATGGTAGCGATGAGCGCCGTCAGCTGCAGGAGTATCTTGGCTTCATCAACGGCGAGCTGCACAAGAACTTCAGCCCGTTGTTCCAGCCGGTGTTCGATGACGAAGTGAAGGGCTTCTTCAAGACCCGCCTGATGGGCAAGTTCAAATATCTCGATGGCCAGCTCGCAGGCAAAGACTACCTGCTGGGTAAGGATTTCAGCGTCGCTGACGGCTATCTGTTCGTCATGCTGAAATGGGCCGACCGGATGAGCATCGATCTCTCCGAATTCAAGAACCTGATGACCTACAAGGACCGCGTCGCTGCCCGTCCGCAAGTGCAGGCCGCGCTGGAGAAGGAAGGCCTGATGAAGGCAGCGTAAGCTGCTGGCATCGCGCTGAAATACGAAAGGGCCGGATCAATGATCCGGCCCTTTTTTGTTTGTGTTGGATGCCGTGTTGATCACCACATGATAGACTTGGCGCTGTCGTCCCCTCTCCCCTTGCGGGGGAGGGTTAGGGAGAGGGGTGGCCGCAAATCGCGACGCCCGAGTTCTGGGCACCCCTCTCCCCGGCCCTCCCCCGCAAGGGGGAGGGAGCATTACGGTCCGTGCTATCGACTACGCCGCCGCGAGTTTCTTCGGCGGGAAGCGGCCGTAGAACGTCTCGCCCTTGGCGGCCATCTCTTCGAGCAGCTTCGGCGGCGTGAAGCGGGAGCCGTATTTAGCTTCAAGCTTGTGGCAGAGCTCGACGAACTTCTTCGTGCCCATGAAGTCGATATAGCTCAGCGTACCGCCGGTGAACGGCGCGAAGCCGAAGCCGAGGATCGAGCCGACATCGGCTTCGCGCGGATCGACGATCACGTGATCCTCGACGGTGCGCGCGGCTTCCACCGCCTGCACCACCAGGAAGCGCTGTTTCAGCTCCTCCACATCGAGCGTATCGGGATCAACCGGCTTCGGCAGCAGCGGAGCGATGCCCTTCCAGAGCGCTTTCGAACCCTTGCCCTTCGGCGGATACTCGTAGAAGCCCTTGCCGTTCTTGCGACCGAAGCGCTCCTGCTTCTCCACCATCTCGACGATCAGCTTCTTCTGCGCCTGATCGACTGCCTGCGAGCCCAAATCGGCTTCGGTGGCCTTCATGATCTTCAGCACCAGATCGAGCGCGATCTCGTCCGACAGCGACAGCGGCCCGACCGGCATGCCGGCCATCTTCGCGGTGTTCTCGATCATCGCCGGCGGCACGCCCTCGAGCAGCATTTCAAGGCCTTCGGCCGTGAAGCGCAACACGCAGCGATTGGCGAAGAAGCCGCGGGAGTCATTCACGACAATCGGCGTCTTGCCGATGACGCGGACGTAGTCCAATGCGGTGGCGAGCGCGACATCGCCGGTGTTCTTGCCGACAATGACTTCCACCAGCATCATCTTCTCGACCGGCGAGAAGAAATGGATACCGATGAACTTGGACTGGTCCGCGAACTCTTCGGCCAGCGAGTTGATCGGCAGCGTCGAAGTGTTCGACGCGATGATCGCGCCTTCCTTCAGCAGCGGCTGCACCTTCTTGTAGATCTCGGCCTTGACGGCGCGATCCTCGAACACGGCCTCGATGACGAGATCGCAGTCCTTGATGACGTCGAAGTCCGCAGTCGCGGTGATCTTTGCCAGCAGCGCCGTCTTGTCGGCTTCCTTGGCGCGGCCCTTGGCGATCAGACCGTCGATCGCGGCGATGCAATGACCGAGGCCCTTGTCGGCGCTGGCCTGATCGCGATCGATCAGCACGACATCCATGCCGCCGCGTGCGGAGACGAAGCCGACTGACGCGCCCATGAAACCGGCGCCGATGACGGCGAGCTTCTTGACCTTGGTCGGCGGCACGTTCTGCGGACGACGCGCACCCTTGTTGAGCTCTTGCATCGACAGGAACAGGCTGCGGATCATCGCCGCCGCTTCCTTGGTCTGCAGGATATGCGCGAACTGACGGGACTCGACGCGCAGCGCCGCATCCATCGGCAACTGCAGGCCTTCATAGACGCACTGCATGATCGCGCGGGCGGCCGGATAGTTGTCGAAGGTCTCGCGGCGATAGATCGCATTACCAGCCGGGAACATCATCATGCCCTGCTTGGAATAGACGGGGCCGCCGGGCAGCTTGAAGCCCTTCTCGTCCCACGGCGCGACGGGTTTGCCGCCGGCCTTGATCCACTCTTTCGCAGCCGTGATGAGATCGGCCGATGGCACCACCGCGCCGACGATGCCCATCGCCTTCGCCTTGACGAGATTGATCGCTTCGCCCTTGAGCAGCATCTGCATCGTGTCTTGCGGCTGCAGCATGCGCGCGAGGCGCTGGGTGCCGCCGCCACCTGGGAACAAGCCGACCTTGATTTCAGGCAGACCCAGACGCGTCTTCGGATTTTCCGCAGCAACGCGATAGTGGCAGGCCAGCGTCAGCTCGAACGCGCCGCCGAGCGCGAGGCCGTTGATGGCCGCGACCCATGGCTTGCCCGAGGTCTCGATCTTGCGCAGTGTCAGCGACAGCTTGCGGCTCTCGTCGAACAGCATCTGCTGCGCGGCTTCCTCGCCCTTGGCAGCCCTGGTCTCGGCAAACACCTTGCCCATGCCTTCGAGCATCGACAGATCGGCACCGGCCGAGAAAGCTTCCTTGCCGGAGGTGATGACGACGCCCTTCACGGCGGCATCCGCAGTGATCTGATCGACGATCGCGCCGAGTTCCTCGATGGTCGCTACGTCGAGCACGTTCATCGAACGGCCGGAGATATCCCAGGTGACGAGCGCGATGCCATCGGCGTCGGTCTCAACCTTGAAATTCTTGAAGGTCATGTTGGCCGCTCCTTACACGCGTTCGATGATGGTGGCGGTGCCCATGCCGCCGCCGATGCAGAGGGTGACGAGGGCCGTCGATTTGTTGGTGCGCTCGAGTTCGTCCAGCACAGTGCCGAGGATCATCGCGCCGGTGGCGCCGAGCGGATGGCCCATGGCGATGGCGCCGCCACAGACATTGATTTTCTCATTGTCGATATCGAAGGCCTGGATAAAGCGCAGCACCACCGAGGCGAAGGCTTCGTTGAGCTCGAACAGATCGATGTCCGACAGCTTCATGCCGGAACGCTCCAGCACTTTCTTGGTGACGTCCACCGGACCGGTGAGCATCATCGCCGGCTCGGAGCCGATATTGGCGAAGGCGCGAATCTTCGCGCGTGGCTTGAGGCCCGCCTTCTTGCCGGCGGCCTCGCTGCCAAGGAGCACGGCGCCGGCGCCATCGACGATACCCGACGAGTTGCCGGCGTGATGGACGTAGTTGACGCCTTCGATTTCCGGATGCGACTGGATCGCCACGGCATCGAAGCCGCCCATCTGCGCCATGGTCACGAAGGACGGCTGCAGCGCGGCCAGTGACTGCATCGTCGTGGACGGACGCATATGCTCGTCCTTGGCCAGAATGGTGAGGCCGTTGATGTCCTTCACCGGAATGACCGATTTCTTGAAGCGACCTTCGTCCCAGGCCTTGGCAGCGCGCTGCTGGCTCTGCACCGAATAGGCATCGACGTCGTCGCGCGAGAACCCATATTTGGTCGCGATCAGATCGGCCGAGACGCCCTGGGGCATGAAATAGGCAGGAACGGCGATCGACGGATCGACGGGCCATGCGCCACCGGCGGCACCAATGCCGACGCGGCTCATGGATTCAGCGCCGCCGCCGATGGTCATGTCGTGCTGGCCAGACATGATCTGCGCCGCGGCAAAGTTCACAGCGTCGAGGCCGGAAGCACAGAACCGGTTGATCTGGATGCCCGGGACGTCGTTGCCATAGCCGGCCGACAGCGCAGCCATGCGCGCGATATCGCCGCCAGCCTCGCCGACCGGATCGACCACGCCGAGGATGACGTCATCGATGGTGCCCGGCTGCAGGTTGTTGCGCTCCTTGAGCGCCTTCAGCGGTGCAGTAGCGAGCGCCAGCGCGGTCACCTCATGCAGCGAGCCATCAGCCTTGCCGCGGCCGCGCGGCGTGCGAACGTGATCGTAGATATATGCCTCGGGCATTCATTCTCTCCCGGTTGTCGGATAGTTGATCTATCGGCTCGTCATTGCGAGGAGCACTTGCGACGAAGCAATCCAGTCTTCGCTTGTGGCTTTCTGGATTGCTTCGCTGCGCTCGCAATGACGGCGTGTGTTGGTGATGACGGAGTACTTATTAATCTCAGAACGCTTCCGCAGGAAGCTCCATCGTCGTCGCGCTTCCGGTCTGGATTCGGGCGAGATGGAGTGCGGTTTCGGGCAACATCCGCTCCATGAAGAAGCGGCCGGTGACCAGTTTGGTGGTCAGATAAGGTGTCGCGCCATCAGCGGCAATCTTGTCCTGCGCCACCTTGGCCATCTTCGCCCACATATAGGCGAAGGCGGTGAGGCCGAACAGCTGCATGTAATCGGTGGCGCCGGCACCGGCGTTGTCGGGCTTCATCATGGCATTGTTCATCAGCCACATGGTCGCCTGCTGCAGATGACCCAGCGCGTTCGAGAGCGGATCGATGTAAGGCTTCATGGCTTCGTCAGCGCCATGCTCCTTCGCAAATGCGCCGACCTCACCGAAGAACGCCATCGCTGCACGGCCACCATCGCGCGGCAGCTTGCGGCCGACCAGATCGAGTGCCTGGATGCCGTTGGCGCCTTCATAGATCATGGCAATGCGCGCGTCGCGCACGAACTGCTCCATGCCCCATTCGGCGATATAGCCGTGACCACCAAACATCTGCTGCGCCGACACCGCATTGGCAAAACCGCCGTCAGTCAAAACACCCTTCAGCACCGGTGTCATCAGGCCCATGTGATCATCAGCGGCCTGACGCTCCTTCGGATCGTCCGAGCGATGCGCGACGTCGCTCTTCAGCGCGGTCCACACGACCATGGCGCGGGCGGCTTCGTTGAAGGCGCGGATGGTGAGCAGCGTGCGGCGCACGTCCGGATGCACCATGATCGAATCAGCCGGCTTGTCCGGCGACTTCGGCCCGGTCAGCGAGCGGCCCTGCAGGCGGTCCTTCGCATAAGCGACCGCGTTCTGATAGGCGACTTCGGACTGCGCGAGGCCCTGCACGGCAACGCCGAGACGGGCTTCGTTCATCATCACGAACATGCCCTGCATGCCCTTGTTCTCTTCGCCGATCAGCCAGCCGGTGGCGCCGTCGTAATTCATCACACAGGTGGAATTGCCGTGGATGCCCATCTTGTGCTCGATCGAGCCGCACATCACGCCGTTGCGCGCACCGATCGATCCATCGGCATTGACCATGAACTTCGGCACGACGAACAGCGACACGCCCTTGATGCCGGCTGGTGCGCCCTCGATGCGGGCCAGCACCAGATGGATGATATTGTCGGCAAGGTCGTGCTCACCGGCCGAGATGAAGATCTTGGTGCCGGAAATCTTGTAGCTGCCGTCCGCCTGCGGCGCGGCCTTGGTGCGCAAAAGACCCAGATCCGTGCCGCAATGCGGCTCGGTGAGGTTCATGGTGCCGGTCCATTCGCCGGCGACCATCTTCGGCAGGAACATCGACTTCTGCTCGGGCTTGCCGTGCACGATGAGTGCTGCGGTCGCGCCCATGGTGAGGCCGCCATACATCGAGAACGCCATATTGGCGGAGATCTGAAATTCGGCGACGGTCTGGGACAGTGTCACGGGCAGACCCTGGCCACCGAATTCAGCGGGAGCCGAGAGGCCGAGCCAGCCGCCCTCGGCGACCTGCTTGTAGGCTTCCTTGAAGCCTTTCGGCGTCGTCACGCTGCCGTCGTCGTTGCGCTTGCAGCCTTCGAGATCGCCGACGCGATTCAGCGGCTGCAGCACTTCTTCGCTGAGCTTGGCGGCTTCGCCCAGAATCGCCTCGCGCACATCGGCGGACGCGTCAGCAAAGCCGGGCAGATTGTTGTAGCGATCGAACTGAAACACGTCGTTGAGCAGGAAGCCGACGTCTTCGAGCGGGGCTTTATAGCTGGGCATGGAATTCTCTCGGTTTGAATTCAATTGATCGGATGATACGGCGCCGCCGTGTCAGATTTACGCAATTGTTATCGGAGATGAAGCAGGCAGCTGGCGGCTCATTGCCGCGCCAATTCCTCGCCCATCAACCGGTGCAACAGGTTGATGGCCTTGAGCGGCCTGACCATCACCTTGAAGTGGGTAATGCGGCCATCAGCGGCGAAGGTGATCATGTCGACGCCGTTGATTTTGATGCCCTCGATCTCGTTCTCGAATTCGAGCACCGCGCCGTTGTCGCTGCGCCATTCGCCTTTGTAAGCGAAGCCGGGGCCACCCAGCACTTTCTCTGCAGTCGTCAGATACTTGAACACGATCTCACGGCCCCGCTGCGGCGCATGCACGACCGGGCTTTCGAACACGGCGTCCGGATGCAGCAGGTCCCACAGCATCGCCCGATCATGAGACCGCATGAAACTGTACCATCTATCGAGGCCGCTCACGCTCATCGGCTCTCCCTCCCGCATCGGGCACTGTTCGGCCAGTGCCGCTCCATACACTTCTGCATGGACGTTAACGCTAGAGCGTGGATTTCGTCAATACACATGTGTATGGTCGGGAAATGGATGACCAACTGACCAAAGACCGCCTGACGCGCTCGGCCTGGCTCGACCACGGGCTGAGGATCCTCGCGCGGCAAGGCGCCGACGCGCTGAAGGTCGGCGCACTGGCCACCGGCCTAAACGTGTCACGCGGAAGTTTCTATTGGCATTTCAAAGACATATCTGAATTTCGACTACAGCTTCTGCAGCGCTGGCAGGAGCGGACGACCGATCAGGTGATCGAGGGGATCGACACGTCGATCGTGGGGGCCGCACGTCTGACCCATCTGATGAAGCTCGCTTTCAACGAAGATCGCAGCCTGGACCGCGCCATCCGCGCCATGGCCTCGACCGACACAGACGTCGCCAAAATGGTCGCCTCGGTGGATGCGAGGCGGGTCGGCTATATGGCGAAATGGTTGATTGAGGCCGGGGTGGAAAGCCAGCGGGCACTGCCCCGCGCCGAGTTTCTCTATTGGGCCTATATCGGCCAGTCCGCGGTGATGGATCCGCGCCACAGCGCCATCACCGAACTGGATGTCGACGATTTGAGTGCGCTGTTTACGCGCTGACGCCAAAGCCAGAGACATCCGATCCTACCTGCAAATCGGCGCAAGTGTATCAGCGAGTTAACTTTTAAGGCTGGCCGAGCCCGATCCTTAACCCGTTATTTACCCTAACCCTGAAAAGTCCGGATCAGAGGCAGACGACCCGCGCACGTTACGATTGTCTTCACAATGGGACGCGCGGGGGAGGCTGCAGGCGCTGGTGGGCGTCAAGCTCGGAACCGGACCAAAGCATGAATTCGCGCGTATCGTGGAGTGTTGACGGGATTGAGCCATCGGTTCGCGAGCGGGCCGAAGCTGCGGCGCGCCGTGCCGGCATGTCGCTCGGCGACTGGCTGAACTCGACCATCGGCGAAGCTCCCCCGCGCTACAACTCGCCCAATGCACGCCCGCGCGACCAGGAACGCCCCCTCACCCCACGTGCAGCGCTGCCGCAGCGCGACGCTGCCGATGTCGTCGAAATCCACGAGCGGCTTGACGCCATTGCCCGGCAGATCGAACTGTTTTCGAAGCCTGCCCAGCGCAGCAGCGAGCCCGGTGTTGCGCGCCAGCTCAATGATGCGATTTCGCGGCTTGATGCGCGTTTGTCGCAGATCAGCGAGCCCGCATATCGCCCCGCGCCGCCGCCGCAACAGCCGCGCATCGATATGGTCGAGCGCGCTGCCAATCAGGTCTATAGCGCCTCGCCGCCGATCGATCCGTTTTCGCTGGATTTCGCCATCGCCGAGATCGCCGCCCGCCAGGGCGAACTCGACGGCACGCCGCGGATGGCCCCGCGCAGCGCGCCGCCAATTGCGCCGTCCTTCGTACAGCCGCCTTATGCGCAGCCCGCCGCGCCGCCGCAGAGCTTCATGCCGGATATGTCTGGTTTGGAACGGCAGCTGTTCCAGATCACCACAAAGATCGATGCGCTGCAGCGCCCGGACAACAATATCGAGCAGTCGATCGCGGCTTTCCGCGGCGAGCTCGCCGAGATCCGCAACGTCATCACCGAAGCGATGCCGCGTCGCGCGATTGAATCAATCGAGAACGAGATCCGTGAACTCGGCCGCCGCATCGACGACAACCGCCACAGCGGCATCGATGGCGACGTGCTGGCCAATCTCGAACGCGCCCTCGCCGACATCCACAAGACGTTGACCACGCTGACGCCAGCCGAACAGCTCGCCGGCTTCGACGAGGCGATCCGCAATCTCGGCGGCAAGATCGACTTGATCGTGCGCTCGAGCAACGATCCCGGCACCATGGAACAGCTGCAGGGCGCGATCGCCGCGCTGCGCGCCATCGTGTCCAACGTCGCCTCCAACGAAGCGCTCGGCCGTCTCAGCGACGACCTGCAGACGCTGTCGTCGAAGGTCGATCAGCTTGCACGCGCCGACAACAGCGATTCCTTTGCCGCGCTTGAGGCGCGCATCATGACGCTGACGGCAGCGCTGGAAAATCGGGAGCGCCCGGCTGTCATGGCCAGCTCGGATCATCTGGAGACCGCATTGCGGACGCTGTCCGAGCGTCTCGACCATATGCCGGTCGGCAACGACTCCTCGTCGGCCTTCGCGCATCTCGAACAGCGCGTCTCCTATCTGCTCGAGCGGATGGAGAGCATCACCGATACGCGCGGCAACAATCTCGGCCGTGTCGAGGACGGGCTGCAGGACATCCTGCGCCATCTCGAACGCCAGCAGTCGCTGTTCGCCGCGCTGGACAATCCCCGCAGCAAGGCGTCATCGATCGATCCCGGCCTGGTCGACACGATCAAGCGCGAACTCTCCGACATGCGCTTCAGCCAGTCGGAAACCGACCGTCACACGCAGGATTCGCTGGAAGTCGTTCACTCGACGCTCGGCCATGTGGTCGATCGCCTCGCAAGGATCGAGGGCGATCTGCGCGCCGTCAGCGCCGCGCCTGCCAAGCAATCCGCGCCCGTTGCAACACCCGCTCCGACCCCGCGCCCGGCGACCGCACCAGCCGTTTCGGTGCCGGCCCCGCCGCGCCCGCAGATGCCTAATCCGGTGAAGCCACAGGCTGCGCCGTCGCAGGTCGAGGTGCGTCCGCCGCAGGTTCACTTCGATGCCGCGCCGCGCGACTTCGCGGCAACTGCGATCTCGCATGAACCGGCATCGGCCTTCCCGATGCCGAAGGCGATCAGCGACATTCTCGATCCTCCGCCCGCGCCAAAGCCAGTCGCGCAGTCTGCATCCGCTGCTGAGCGTCCGTCGCCGCGCCCGATGGTTGACCCGGCGCTGCCACCAGATCATCCGCTCGAACCCGGCACGCGTCCGCAGGGCCGCGGCGCATCGCCATCCGAACGCATCGCCGCGTCGGAAGACGCGATCAGCGAGATCGCCGTCGATGCCCCCGAACAGGCCACCGCGTCGAGTTTCATTGCTGCCGCGCGTCGCGCCGCACAGGCTGCCGCCGCAACCGGCAACGACAAATCGAGGTCTGACAAATCCAGGACCGACAAATCGAAGGCCACCAGACCCGGGCCGCAGCTCGCCGATAGCGAAAAGTCATCCTCCACAATCGGCTCGAAGATCCGCTCGCTGCTGGTCGGCGCCAGCGTGGTCGTGATCGTGCTCGGCTCGTTCAAGATGGCGATGACGCTGCTGGACAGCGGCTCGCCAGCGCCGGTGGCCGAGAATATTCACTCGGCACCGCCGATGCAGCTGAACGCGCCCGAGCCGGCCGAGGTCCTGACCAAGCCCGTCGCGCCGGTGCCGGCCACGCCGTCGATGACATCGCCCACCCCGATCGGCAAGCAGTCGCTGATCGCACCGCCGCCCGCCGCCGTCGAGCCTGCGCCTCAGCCGGTACCACAGGCCGCGCCCGTGCCGTATGTGTCACCCGACGTGACCGGCAGCATTGCCGCGCCGCAGGCCAGCGCCGCCGGCCCGGTGCTGCCATCCAGTGGCCAGAAGATCACCACAGCCTCGATCCCCGCCGGCGAGCGCCTGCCCGAGACCATCGGCAGCACCGCGTTGCGCAACGCGGCGCTCAAGGGCGACGCCTCTGCCGCGTTCGAAATCGGCGTCCGCTATGCCGAGGGCAAGGGCGTAGCGCAGAACTACGACGAAGCCGCCAAGTGGTATGACCGCGCGGCGCAGGCCAATGTCGTGCCGGCCATGTTCCGCCTGGGCGCGCTGTTCGAGAAGGGCCTCGGCGCGAAGAAGGATCTCGACGTCGCCCGCCGCTATTACGTGCTCGCCGCCGACCGTGGTAACGCCAAGGCGATGCACAATCTCGCCGTGCTCGATGCCGATGGCGGCACCAAGGGCGCCAACTACAAGAGCGCGTCGTACTGGTTCCGCAAGGCCGCCGATCGCGGCGTCGCCGACAGCCAGTTCAATCTCGGCATCCTCTATGCCCGCGGCATCGGCGTCGAACAGAACCTCGCCGAGAGCTTCAAGTGGTTCAGCCTCGCCGCCGCCCAGGGCGACGTCGATGCAGGCCGCAAGCGCGATGACATTGCCAAGCGTCTCGATCCGCAGTCGCTGGCCGCCGCCAGGCTGGCGGTCCAGACTTTCGCGCCGGAAGGCCAACCCGATGACGCCATTAACGTGGCCACTCCCGCGGGCGGTTGGGATGCTGCGCCGGCACAGGTCGGGGCGAAAGCATCGATGGGCAAGCGAGCTGCGCGCTAAGACAGATTTTTCTGGCCGCCGGATCGAACCGGCGGTCTTATTTCCTCAACAAACCTTCAGCAGACTCGGCACGGTGAAGTGCGCGCCGGGCCGGACTGAACGACGAGGAAATTGATTTGTCTTTTCGGAATGACGACACATCGGGGTGCGCGGAACGCCCGTCAGGGATCCCTACGGTCAACCCCTGGGCCGCACGTCCCGCCGAGCCGCCCGCTCCATCGCAGCCTCCACCACCCGAAGCACCGCGCAGCAAATGGTTCAACTGGCCCTCGGTCGCATTCGCGGTCGTGATATTCGGCGGCATCGGCGCGCAGGCCTATCAGGAGCTCTCCAAACCGGAGGCCTGGGCCTATTGGAAAGACCTCTATGTCTCGCCGAGCATGGCGTCTTCGGAGGTTGCCAAGCTCGATCCGGACAATTCGGGCCGCGGCCGCCCGGCGCTGGCGATCACGGGCGAGATCGGCCCGGCCACTGCGAGCTGGTTTCGCGAAAAGCTCGATGAAGCCAAACTCGCGCCCGGCGATACCGTGCTGCTGTCGTCTCCAGGCGGAAATGTCGGCCAGGCCATCATCATGGGCGAGATCATCCGTGCGCGCGGGCTGACCACCGCCGTGGGCACGGTGGATTCGGCCGGCCGGATCAAACCGTCCTACTGCGCCAGCGCCTGCGTGATGACCTATGCGGGCGGCAAGGCCCGCATAGGCGTCGAGGGCTCGCGGCTGGGCGTCCACCGCTTTGTATCTCCCAAGCCGGGCGCTGACCCCACCGCATCGGCGCAGCGCACCATGGGCTATGTGCTCAGCTACATGACCAAGATGGGCGTAGCCTCGTCGGTCGTAGAGGCCATGTCAGCCACCGAGAAAATTCGCTGGCTCGGCACCAGCGAGGCCGCCGCCATGAACCTCGTCACCGATCCGGCCAGGAAGTCGTGATACCCCCGGCCCGCGCCTGGCCCAACAAAATTTACCACCTTGAAAGGTGCCTCATCGGTAGAGGCGGAAAACCGCGCCTTTACCGAATTCTTTAATCCCATCAACGGATGATATCGTCTAAGACGGGGACGCGGCTCGCAATCCGCACCGCCTCCAGAACCACGCCGTGAGCGGTTTCGGCCCAACTCAGGGCCAGAATTCCGAAGCGAACGCGCGTGCAACTGTATCTCCCGATCGCCGACATTCCGATCAATGTGTTGCTCATCCTGGCGATGGGCGCTGCGGTCGGCTTCGTCTCAGGCATGTTCGGGATCGGCGGCGGCTTCCTGATGACACCGCTGCTGATTTTCGTCGGCATCGCCCCCGCGGTGTCGGTCGCGTCAGTGGCAAGCCACATCGCGGCCTCGTCTTTCTCCGGCGCGCTGTCCTACTGGCGACGCCGCGCCATCGATCCTGCGCTTGCGAGTGTGCTTCTGACCGGCGGCGTGGTCGGCACGGCGCTCGGCGTGTGGGCCTTCACGCAGCTGCGCAATCTCGGCCAGCTCGACCTCACCATCTCGCTGTCCTATGTGATCCTGCTCACCGCCGTCGGCAGCTTGATGTTCTGGGAGGGCCTGCGCGCGCTGCTGCGCATACGGCGCGGTGATCCCGTGAACTTGCGCCGGTCCGGCAGCCATAGCTGGGTCCACGGCCTACCGCTCAAAATGCGGTTCAAGCGCTCCAAGATCTATCTCTCGGTGATCCCGGTGATCGCCGTCGGCCTCCTGATCGGCTTCATCGGCGCCGTGATGGGCATCGGCGGCAGCTTTATCCTGATCCCGATCCTGATCTACTGGCTGCGCATTCCGACTTCGACGGTCATCGGCACATCCATGGTGCTGACGCTGGTCACCATGGTGATCGCAACATTGCTGCACGCCGTCACCAATCATCTGGTCGATGCGGTGCTGGCCCTCATCCTGATGGTCGGCGGCGTCACCGGCGCACAATTCGGTGCCCGCGCCGGACAGAAGATTCGCGGCGAGCATTTGCGCCTGCTGCTGGGCCTGCTGATCCTGGCGGTCGGCGTCCGCTTCGCGGTGGAACTGGTCGTTCGCCCCGCGGATCTGTTCACGATCCGCGATACCGGAGGCGTCGCTCCATGATACGCGCGCTCCCGATCATCGCCGCACTCGGCATCGGAATGCTCGCCCCGGCCCGCGCCGAACAACTGATCGTTTCGGTGTCGAACCATCGCGTGACCGTGACGCCGAATTATGCCGGCGAGGAACTGGTGCTGTTCGGCGCTGTCGAGAAAGACGACAAGACACCGCCCGGCCGCAACAACTACAATCTCGTCGTCACCGTCAACGGACCGCGCACCGACCTCATGACCCGGCGCAAGGAGCGCCGCTTCGGCATCTGGATCAACACGGATTCGCGCCAGTTCCTGCAGGTACCGTCCTATCTCGCCGTGTTTTCCAACCGTCCGATGGACGCCATCGCGCCTGCCGACGTGCAGCGCCGCCAGCAGCTCGGAATCAATAACGTCCTGCTGACCCAGCGCGTCGGCACCGACTATGCGGACGTCGTGACGACAGACCCGTTCCGCAGCGCCTTTGTGCGACTGCGCAAGGAACACGGACTGTATCGCGAGGAGACCTCAGCGGTGACATTCCTGACACCGACGCTGTTCCGAACCAGCATTCCGCTACCCGCCGAAGTGCCCATCGGAACCTACGATGTCGAGATCAAACTGTTCGCCGACGGTGCGCTGATCTCGAAAGCGGAGACGGCGTTCGATATCGTCAAGGTCGGCTTCGAGCAGTTCGTCGCCAATGCCGCGCGCAATCATGGTTTCATCTACGGACTGCTCACCGCCGCGATGGCGCTGATGTCCGGCTGGGCCGCATCGATCGTGTTCCGGCGGGATTAACTCTACTCTCGCCCCCGTCATTGCGAGGAGCCCTTGCGACGAAGCAATCCTATCTTCCTTCGCTTGTGGCCTTCTGGATTGCCGCGTCGCTTCGCTCCTCGCAATGACGGTTGAGGATTCTGCGCGCTACAAAAATATCCCCACCACCATCGCCACCACACTGACGGCCATTGCTGCAGTCGACAGCCAACCGAGCCAGTGCAACGGCCCCTTGATCACAAAATCGCCCATCACATCCTTGCGGCGCGACATTACCATCAGCAGCACCATCACCGGCACGGCGAGCACGCCGTTGATGACCGCGCTCCAGTACAGCGCCGAGATCGGGTTAATCGAGGTGAAATTCAGCGCGATCCCGATCACCGCGGACAGTGCCAGAACCGAGTAGAACGCCACGGCCTCGCGCGGCTTGCGATCAAGGCCGACCAGCCAGCGCTGACCTTCGCCCACAGCATAGGCAGTCGAGCCTGCGAGCACCGGGATCGCCAGCAGACCCGTGCCGACGATGCCCAGCGCAAATATCCATTCCGCGAATACTCCGGCGATCGGACGCAAGGCTTCAGCCGCCTGCGCCGAGGTCTCGATATCCGTCTTGCCTGAGGCATTGAGCGTGGCCGCAGCCGTAATGATGATCGACAGCGCGATCAGGTTGGAGAACGCCATGCCGACGATCGTGTCGGCCCGAATGCGCGAAAACTCCATCGCGGCACCAATCGGCCTCTCGATCAACGGAGCTTTGGCGGGATCGATACGTTCGTCCTCCGCCTCCTGCGAGGCCTGCCAGAAGAACAGATATGGCGAAATCGTCGTCCCGAGAATGGCGACTATGGTGGTGAGATACGAGTCACTCCAGGTGATTTGCGGCAGCAGGATGCCTGTGAGAGCCGCGCTCCAGTCGACCTTCACCACCGCAAGCGCGGCGACATAGGAAAACAGGCAGAGCGTCAGCCATTTCAGCACCGAAACATAGCGCTTGTAGTCAAAGAAGATTTGCGCGCCTACCGAGAGCGCGCCGAACAGAACGACATAGACGATGCCATGACCTCCAACGAGCAGCTTGGTGGCATCGGCCATGGCGCCGAGATCGGCCGCGATGTTGATCGTGTTAGCGATGAACAGCAGCGACACGATGAGGTGCAGCAGCGACGCCGGATAGTGCCGGCAGACATTTCCGGAAATGCCACGACCGGTCACGCTGCCGACGCGTCCGGAAATTTCCTGGATTGCGACCATCAGCGGAAAGGTCAGCAGCATGGTCCAGCCGATGCCGTAACCAAGTTGTGCCCCGGCCTGACTATAGGTGCCGATGCCGGACGGATCGTCGTCGGAAGCGCCGGTGATCAGACCAGGACCAAGCCGTTTCAGAAAGCCTTTCGGACTAGTAGCTTCTCCCTCCTGATCATCAGGCTTCTCGCTGGACTGGTCCGACATCTGATCCCTGCCATCTCACCGCTCGGCAACGTGCCGTCGCAGCTAACGTTCCGAAGCAGGGACTGGCAATGGGCTAGATCAAAGTCCGCACACCCGGTTCGAGGATACGCAGACGGGCACCGAAGCCGAGCGTGTCGAAGGATGCGCGCAGGTCGCCGGCGCTCTGTTTGAAATGCGCCCATCCGTCGGTGTGCACCGGCACAATCGTCGCATCGGGAAACGCGCGCGCCGTCTCGATCGTGTCGTTGGTGTCCATGGTGAGGTGGAATGGCCCGCGGGTTTGCGCCGCGCCGGCGAAGGGTAGCACAACGCCGGCCGGAAAACGCCGCGCGACCTCGGCGACACCATCGAACCAGACGGTGTCGCCTGTAATGTAGATCGGCCTGCTCCCTGGCGCGTTCGAGCTCAGCACGAATCCGATGACATCGCCCGACAGCGGCTCGATGCCGGCCGGGCCATGACGCGCGGGCGTCGCGGTGATCGTCAGCGAGTGACCATCCTTGCCTGTAAGTTCGGTGCTGTCCCATGGCGCGAGACCCTCGACATCCCCACCGAGGCGCTTGGCGCCCGCAATGGTTGTCAGTGCGCGCGGCGCGTGGCGCAGGAAATCGCGCCCGGAGTTATCAAGGTTGTCGGAGTGCTGATCGTGACTGAGCAACACCGCATCAACCGCGCCGACTTGCGCGGCGGAGATCGCGGGACCGACGAGTTTTTCCAGCGTGACATGCGGCAGCTTGTAAGCGCCCGGATGATCGAAAGTCGGATCGGTGAGCAGCCGGAAGCCGTCGAATTCAATCAGCGCGGTGGGTCCGCCAATCAAAGTGATGGTGAGAGACATGAACTACTCCTGTCGCAGGGGGGCTGGTGAAGCGGCCGGTCTGGTGACGAGATAGATACCGAGGGCGACCGGGACGATCCCCAGGAGATCACGACTTTCAACATGCTCGCCGAGCACCATCCAGGCGAACAGCATGCCGAGTGGCGGCATCAGGAAGTGATAGGCGCTGGCAGCGGTGGCGCCGCAGGTCTTCAGCAGGTGAAACCACAGCAGATAGCCGAGGATAGAACCGCCCAATGTCAGGAATGCAAACGAACCGATCAATCGCGCACTCGGCACGATCGCGCCGATATCGGAAAACGTGAGCGCCACCGGGATCAGCACCACGCCGGCCACAAGATTCTGCACGCCGTTGCCGAGCCACAGGCTGCCCTTTGGTGCCAGCAGCTTGAACAGGATCGTCCCGGTCACGATGGACGCGAGCGATGCCAGCGTGAATACGATGCCCTGCGCGCTGTCGGTGCCCACCGATATGCGGTGCCAGACGATCGAGGTGACGCCGGCGATGCCGAGTAAGAGCCCGGCGACCTTGCGCCCTGTGAGCGGCTCCTTCAGCAACAGCGCTGCGAACACGGCCGTAAACACCGGGTTTGCGCTGACGACCAGGCCACCGAGACCGGCGGAGATGGTTTGCAGGCCGGTATAACCGAGGCCGAGATACAGCGCGTTATTGGCTAGGCCGATGACGGCGTAAGCCGCGACATCGCGCCAGGACAGCGACCAGGCACCGCGGCGCAGGGCGGAAATGCCAAGGATCAGAACACCAGCGAGCGAGAACCGCGCGGCGAGCAAAATGAGCGGCGGGCAATCGGTGACAGCGATTTTCCCCGCCACGAAGGAGAAACTCCAGAGCAGACAGAAGATGCCGATATAGATCGGCAGCGGATTGAAGGCGGCACGGGGAACCGCAACTGACGGCGCGAGGGACATCGGAAATCTCCTTTGCCACCGGTCTATGCGCTCGCCTTCCCATTTGGAAATTAAATGATATACTTGCTATCAGTTGAAAAACGAATGGACAGCCGATGCTGGATCTCGAACTCCTGCGCAGCTTCGTCTCGGTGGTCGATGCCCGCGGCTTTACCCGCGCCGGCGAGCGCGTTCACCGCACCCAATCCACCGTCAGCCAGCAAATCAAGCGACTGGAAGAGGATATCGGCCAGCCGCTGCTGAACCGCACCGGCAAGGACGTGACCCCGACCGAAGCCGGCGAGCGCCTCCTGTCCTATGCGCGACGGCTGCTTGCGCTAGCGGAGGAAGCCCGCGACGTGCTGGCCCGGCCGACCAATGAAGGCGCTGTCAGGCTCGGCATCCCCGAGGATTTCGCGGCCTATCGCCTGACCGAATTGCTGGCGAATTTTTCGCGGTCGCGGCCCGGCTTGCGGCTCGACGTGCGCGCCGACCAGAGCACGTATTTGCGCCGCGATCTCGAACGCGGCGAACTCGACCTGGCACTGTTCAAGCGCGCCGCCGGTGAGAAAGGTGGCATCGCGGTGTGGCCCGAGCGGATCCATTGGGTCACGAGCAAGGCGCATCCGATCGACCCCGCCATTCGGTCGGTCCCGTTGATCGGCTTTCCCGCCGGCTGCCTTTACCGGACCCGCGCGATCCATGCCATCGAGGCGGCAGGCCGCAGTTGGCACATGGCCTATACGAGCTCCGGCCTCGCCGGGATCCAGGCCGCGGTCGCCGCCGGACTTGGCCTCAGTATCCTGTCCGACATGGCTATCCAGACCGACCATCGCATCTTGACGGCGAAAGAAGGCTTCGCGCCGATCGACCAGACTGAAGTGGCGCTGATGGCCGCCCCCGATGCGAGCCCGGCAACGCTGCGGCTTGCCGATCACCTCGCCGAGTTCTGCGATACGGTGCAGGCGAAGGCGGCGTAAGGCCACTCTTTCTTTTAAGTACTCGTCGGTTTGCAGGGCCATGGAAGCCATGCTTCGGACACGCCCCCAAGGAGCCCTCCATGCCGACATCCAACCCTGTTACTGTCGAGGCTCTGAGTCCCACGTCGTTCGAGCCCTTCGGATGGGTGCTCGGCAAAACCGATCCACTCAAAAAAGACGCGGTCGGTTTTCGAAGCCCGGCGAGCGATTTCTGGCACGAACGTTTCTTTGATCCCGGCACGGGAGGCAACACCGAGGTCTTGTGGGTCGAGTATCGCGACAACAATCCGCTTGTCTCAAAGCTCGAAGTCCATCACCTGACCCAACAGGCGGTCGTGCCTCTCACGAAAGAGATCGTTCAGATCCTTTGCTTGAGTGACGCAAACCAGCGGCCGGATTTGTCGACACTCCGAGCTTATCGTTTGTCTCCCGGTGTCGGAATCTGCATGCGTCCCGGCGTTTGGCACGCAACGCGCGCCGACGATGCGACCTGCCTGATGCTGACCCGAGGCTCGACGACTGAGGATCTTATCGACCATCTCGTCAACAGCCAGCCCGCAAAGGAGACTGCCATCCTGGAAATCCCGCAGGTTCGCCTTCTCCTGGACGGGCAAAATGACGATGTATGAAATGCCGCTCTAGCAGCAGCGCGATGCAGCGATGGCGTGCATGCGCCGGTCGCCGAGCACATGGGCGACGAAGCCGAGTGTCTGGAAGATCCTGGCGAATGCCGCGTCGCGGATGCTGAGCCCGCCGGTATAGGCACCGAAGGCCGGCATCACCGCGCGGGTGCCGTCGCTCGCAAAGCAACGACGTTCGACGGCGCGCCCGCGCGTGCTGACGCGCGCCTTTGGATGCAAGTGACCGGCAATCTCGCCGGCAGCACCAGTCGGCTCATGACGGAAGGTGATCGGGCCGATGGCGACCTCGTCTGCGACGGTGCCGCCGAGATCTGGCGGCAGCGCGGGATCGTGATTGCCTGATATCCAGATCCAGTCACGGCGCATCTGCAATGCGGACAGCACCTCGCGATTGGCCGGCGACAACCGCTCGTGGGCGTCACGGTCGTGGAAACTGTCGCCGAGCGCAATCACAATGCGCGGATCGTGACGCGCGATCACCGCACCGAGGCGACCGAGTGTTGCGATCGTATCGTAGGGCGGCAGCAGCACGCCGCGATTGGCATAGCTCGAGCCCTTTTCGAGATGCAGGTCGGACACCACCAGAAGTTTCTGCTCTTCCCAATACAAAGCACCCGACAGGTCCGCAGCCAACGTGACGCCGGCGATGCTGACGGTGCTCATATCGACGGTGATGGTCGAATCGGCGTGCATGGTGCTCTTTTAAGACGAATGCGAGATTCGCAAAACCCTTACGATCGCGTCTCTTCGAATCCCGTCGCCTCTTTCACGAGTTCCTCGGCGGCTTCCGCCAGGAGCTCGTCCGACGCTTCGCCGTATACCGCTTCACGGCCGATTTCCAGCATCACCGGCACCGCCAGCGGCGACACGCGATCGAGTTCCCGGTGAACGATACGCCCCTGAATCCGCGTCAGCATGTCGCTCAATCGCCGAATGTCCAGCAATCCCGTCGCGGCGTCGGCGCGCGCGGCGCGCAGCAACACATGATCGGGCTGATGCTTGCGCAGCACGTCGTAGATCAAGTCCGTGGAGAACAGCACCTGGCGGCGCGATTTCTCCTCGCCGGTGAAACGCGTGTGGATCAGCCCCGAGATCACCGCACAGGTGCGGAACGTCCGCTTCATCAGCGCCGATTCCGCGAGCCATGCTTCGAGATCGTCGCCGAGCATGTCGGGATCGAACAGCGCGGCAAGATCGAGCCTGCCCTGCCTGATCATGTGCGACGTGTCGCCGAGGCCCCATATGGCCAGCGCATATTCATTGGCAACGAAACCCAGCGGCCGCGCTCGGGCGCGTTCCAGCCGCCGCGTCAGCAGCATGCCCAATGTCTGATGCGCAAGACGGCCTTCAAACGGATAGCAGACGAGGTAATGCTTGTCGGCGCGCGGAAAGGTCTCAACCATCAACTCGCGCGCGCCGGGCACATGCGAGACATGGGCCTGCAGTAACAACCATTCGCGCACCTGGTCGGGCAGGCCTTTCCACGCCCGCTCATCGTCCAGCAGCTTGCGCACGCGTTCGGCAAGGTAGGTCGAGAGCGGAAACTTGCCGCCCATATAGGATGGCACCTTGGCGTCCTTGTCATGGGCGCGCGAGACATAGACCTGGTCCTCGACCAGGGATTCATAGCGCACGACTTCCCCGCCAAAGACAAAGGTGTCGCCGACCACGAGGCCTTCGATGAAATATTCCTCGATCTGGCCGAGCATACGCCCCCCGCGCGCCAGCGCACCAGTGACACCCTTTTTGCCTTTTCCGCTGCCTCCGCGCACCAGCCGCACCTTCAGCATCGTATCCTCGACGATGGTGCCGACATTCATGCGATACATCTGGCGCACCTTGGGATTGGTGACGCGCCACTTGCCGGAGGCGTCCTGCTTGATGCGGGCGAAACGCTCATAGATTTTCAGCGCATAGCCGCCGGACGCCACGAACTCCACGGTATCGTCGAAATCGACACGCGACAGCTCGGCATAGGGCGCCGCCGAGCGCACTTCGTCATACAGATCATCCGCACGAAACGGTGCGCCGCAGGCGCAGCCGAGCACGTGCTGCGCCAGCACATCGAGCGAACCAATCCGCAGCGACGGCGTATCCTGTGCATTTTCGGCAACGGCATCGATGGCGACGTGGCATTCCAGAACTTCGAAGCGATTGGCCGGGACCAACACGGCGCGCGAGGCTTCGTCGATGCGGTGATTGGCGCGGCCGATGCGCTGCATCAGCCGCGAAGCGCCCTTCGGCGCGCCGACATTGATGACGAGATCGACATCGCCCCAGTCGACGCCGAGATCGAGCGACGAGGTACAGACCACGCCGCGTAACTTACCGGCGGACATCGCGTCCTCGACCTTGCGGCGCTGCGCGACGTCCAGAGAGCCATGATGAAGCGCGATGGCGAGGCCATCGTCATTCATGCGCCAGAGATCCTGGAACAGCATCTCGGCCTGACTGCGGGTGTTGACGAAAACCAGCGTCGTCTTGTTGGCCTTGATGAGATCGTAGATCTCGCCAAGCGCATGGCGCGCGGAATGCCCCGCCCAGGGCAAGCGTTCCTTGGTGTCGAGCATCTCGACCACCGGCTCGGCTGCGCCGCCGGCGACGACGATATCGGCAGAGACGCTCTCGTCGACGGGCTGCGGCACCAGGAAACGCGCCAGCGAGTCAGGCTCGGCCACCGTCGCCGACAGGCCGATGGCCCGCATGTCAGGCGCGAGTTTCCACAGCCGCGCAAGGCCGAGCGACAGCAGATCGCCGCGCTTCGACGTCACCAGCGCATGCAACTCGTCGAGCACGACGCGCTTGAGTGACGAGAACAGAAACGGCGCGTCGTCGGACGACAACAGCAAGGCCAGCTGTTCCGGCGTGGTCAGCAGAATGTCCGGCGGATAGCGCCGCTGCCGTGCACGGCGCGACACCGGCGTGTCGCCGGTGCGGGTCTCGACCTTGATCGGGAGCTGCATCTCCGCGATTGGTGTTTCCAGATTGCGCGCGATGTCGACGGCGAGGGCTTTCAGCGGGGAAATGTAGAGCGTGTGCAGGCCACCGGTGCGCAGAACGGTGCGGCCGGTGGAGACGAGGGCACTGTTCTTGGCGGCAGGCGAAGCGACAGCGACGTGCTCCCCTCCCCCTTGCGGGGAGGGGTCGGGGGTGGGGGTGCCACGAACTCCGACCTCGCTTGTGGACCCCCCTCCCCGGCCCTCCCCCGCAAGGGGGGAGGGAGCTGCCCCCGCCGCGTTTTTGTTACCGCTCAGTTCCACCAGCGTCGGCAGGAAGCCGGCCAGCGTCTTGCCCGCGCCGGTCGGCGCGATCAGCAGCGCCGAGCGATCGTCCCTCGCCTTCTGCAGCAGCGCCAATTGATGTTCGCGCGGCGACCAGCCGCGCATGGCGAACCAGCGCAGGAAGTGATCGGGCAACAGGTCGGGTTTGGCGACGGATTTACGGGGCGGCACGCGTTAGAACTAGGCACTCTCAGCCGTCATTGCGAGGTCAAGGAAAGTTGCCGTGCAACTTTCCCCTAAGCCCTTGCGACGAAGCAATCCAGAAAACAGCAAGAGAGGACTGGATTGCTTCGCCCAAAGGAAATTTGCTGCGCCAATTTTCGCCGGGGCTCGCAATGACGTGGAGAGACCTGTGGTCTTATTGCGTCACCGACTTGTCGGAGATGATCCAGTCCTTGCCGTCGAACCGCTGGGTGTAGAGCGTCGCCATCGGAACATAGGCGTCATTGGTATAGCTGTAACTCACCCCCGGCAGCATTTGCGGAGCGCGGAAGCCGTTCAGGCCGATGGCCTGTTTCAGCACATTCTCATGGGTAAGCTCGTCGCCGCAGCGGCGCAGGATCTCCGCCATGGACACGGCCTGACCATAGCCGAAGAAGGCGATCGAATTATCGGCAGAGACCGTCGGCAGATATTTCGCGCGCAAAGCTTCGAACGCCACGATGTCGGGATCCTTGGCATAAAGCGGCGAGCCGATGTCCTTGCCATAGGCAATCGAGACGATGCCCTTAGCATTCTCCAACCCTGCCGCCTCCAGGATCGATCGACCGGTGGAGCCCGCCGACAACAACTGCAGCGGCTTCCAGCCGAGCTCGACCACCTTGCGGATCGACTGTGACGTCGCCTTGCCGGTGGTGATATTATAGAAAACATCGGCACCGGATTTGGCGAGATTGATCAGCTGCGAGTCGATCGTGGGATCGGTGAGATCGTAGGTCACCTCGGCGATCACCTTGGCGGTCCCGCCGGCTTTCGCGAGTTCATCCTTGAACGGCCCGAGGAAATCCCGGCCGAAATCATCGTTCTGATAGAGGATTCCGACTTTCGCATTCGGATTCACGCTGACGGCATATTTGGCGAGAATACGCGCCTCGGTCGGATAGAGTGGCAGGCCGGCCATGGTCCATTTGTTGTTCTTCGGATCGTTCCACTTCGATGCGCCGGTGTTGAGCAGCAGCTGCGGCACCCCCTTGGAATTGAGATATTTGTGCACGGCCGTCTGCGGCGCGGTGCCGAGCGAGCCATAGAGTGCGAGTACCTCCTCCTGCTCCACCAGACGGCGTGTGGCCTCGACCGCCTTCGGTGCGCTGTAGGAATCGTCCATCGTCAGAAACTTGATCTTGCGGCCATTGATGCCGCCCTTCTCGTTCAAGCTCTGGAAATAGGCTTCACCGACACGGCCCAGCACGCCATAGAGCGAACCGGGTCCGCTATGCGGAATGGTTTGTCCAATCTTGATTTCAGTATCGCTGGCACCTGGATCGTATTTCTTGTCGGCGCCGATAGCGGCCGTCACAGTCAGTGGCAACACGACGACGGCGACCCGCGCCGCAGACGCAAATAGTCCCTTGTTCATAGCGTTTTCTCCCTGATGATTTTTGATCCGGCTCTTTGTGAGTCCGATTGGTCGTCTCCATCCCCGGCACGACGCCGGGGATGGTTGTTACTTCTAGAATACACGCTTACTGGCTCACCGGCTTGTCCGACAGATCCCAGTCGGTGCCGTTGAATGTGCCCACATAGAGCGCCTTGATGGTGGTGTAGTCGGTCGGCGTGAAGCCATAGGTGATACCCGGCAGGAACACCGGTGCGCGGTAGCCTTCCAGATTGGTGGCATGCTTGAGCACGTTCTCGCGGGTGAGATCGTCGCCGCAGCGGCGCAGGATCTCCGCCATGGTCACGCCCTGCGAGTAGCCCTGAAACGCGATGGTGTTGTCGGGATCGACATTCGGCAGATACTTCTTGCGCAGCTCCTGAAAGGCGATCACGTCCGGATCGTCCTTCCACTTCTCGCTGCCGACTTCCTTGGTGTAGGTCATCGCGACGATGCCCTTGGCATTCTCGGCGCCGGCGGCGTTGATGATCGAGCGGCCGCTTGATGTCGATACCAAGAGATGCAGCGGCTTCCAGCCGAGCTCCGCGACCTTGCGGATCGACTGCGACGTCGCCTTGCCGGTAGAGATGTTAAAGAAAGTGTCGGCGCCCGATTTCGCCAGATTGATCAGTTGGGAATCGATGGTCGGATCGGTGAGGTCATAGGACGCCTCGGCGATCACCTTCGCGGAGCCGCCCGCTTCGGCCAGAATCTCCTTGAACGAATTCATGAAGTCCTTTCCGAACTCGTCGTTCTGGTAGAGGATCGCGACCTTGGCATTCGGCTTGGCCTGCATCAGGTAGCGCGCGATGATCCGGCCCTCGGTCGAATAGATCGGCAGGCCCGGCGTAGTCCATTTGAACTCTTTCGGGTTGTTCCAGCGCGACGCGCCGGTGTTGAGCAGGAGCTGCGGGATCTTCTTGCTGTTGAGAAACTTCTGCACCGCCGACTGCGGCGCAGTGCCCAGCGAGCCGAACAGCGCCAGCACCTCGTCCTGCTCCGCGAGCCGGCGGGTGGCCTCGACGGCCTTCGGCGCGCTGTAGGCATCGTCCAGCGACATGAAATTGATCTTGCGGCCGTTGATGCCGCCCTTTTCGTTCAGCATCTGGAAATAGGCGGCCTGTGTCCGGCCGATCACGCCATACAGGGAACCGGCGCCGCTATAGGGGATGGTCTGACCGAGCTTGATCTCGGTATCGCTGGCACCGGGGTCGTATTTCTTGTCCGCCGCAGAGGCCGAATGGGCCAGTATCGAGACAACTGCAGCGAGTGTTGCGGTCCTGAAGACGGACCTGTGGCGAGAAGGCATCTGGTGTTTTCTCCCCGAGACCCGCTTGTGCGGGCGTGTTTTTGTGACCCGTCGCGGCGTTGATCGCGGCTGTACGGGCTTGCCCTTATCCTCTGCGGGCGCGACAGGCTTGGCAATCCCTCACAGGTTGCCTCATGTTTTCCGCGGGTTGGCTATCGACAGGTCTCCGCGCACCCAAACGTGACGAAATACGCACTGCGCCAAGAGCATCTAAACGTTTATTTAACCGGCTTTTTTCGGCCGGCGCCGCAGCGGTTGCAATGTCGGACAGTGTGGCCGTCCGGATACAGCCAATATGGCCCGACTCCCCTATTCTAACGGTTCAAATCTGAATTGGGGTCGACCATGAAACGTATTCTTCTTGCGAGCGCCGCGCTGCTCGGAACCGCTGTGAGCGCGCAGGCCGCCGACATGGCCGTCAAGGCCCCTTACTACAAGGCGCCGATTGTCGCCGTCTACAACTGGACCGGCTTCTACATCGGTGTGAACGCCGGCGTCGGCATCGGCCGCGACCGCGTCACCCACAGCTACACCGGCGACTCGCTGTATCTCACGCCGCAGGGCGGCTTCGGCGGCGGCCAGATCGGCTATAACTGGCAGGGCGACTCGCTGCTCGGCCCGATCGTTTACGGCTTCGAAGCCGACATCCAGGGTTCGGGCCTCACCGGCGGTGGCGCCAATGTGGTTGGCCCGCTGCAGACCGTCTACGGTCAGAAGTCGGATTGGTTCGGCACCGTTCGTGGCCGCGTCGGTCTCGCAACCGGTCCGGTCCTGAGCTACTTCACCGGCGGTTTCGCTTACGGCAACGTCAAGACCACGATCACCGAAGGCGCCGTGACGACGTTCTCGGACAGCCGCATGGCGACCGGCTGGACCATCGGCAGCGGCGTGGAAGCAGCGCTCGGCGGCAACTGGACCGGTAAGATCGAATATCTCTACCTGAACCTCGGCAACCGCTCTGACGCGTTCGCCACCCCCACCCAGCTCACCAACACCGAACTGCGTGAAAACCTGTTTCGCGTCGGTCTGAACTACCGCATCGGCGGCAACAGCGTTTACACCCCGGTCGCTGCGGCGAACTGGACCGGCTGGTATCTCGGCGGCAACATCGGCTCCGGCACCGGACGCGATCGCACCACACTTACCGGCGTCACCCCGGTTCCCGAGCAGTTCAACCTTGCTCCAGACGGCATCAACGGCGGTGCCCAGATCGGTTACAATTGGCAGGCATCGAACTGGGTTTACGGTCTTGAAACCGACATCCAGGCTTCCAGCCAGCGCGACAACAAGACTGCGGTTGCTCTCGGCCTCGTCAGCTACGATCAGAAGCTGCCCTGGTTCGGCACGGTTCGTGGCCGCCTCGGCTACTCGGTCGGTTCGACCCTGTTCTACGCCACCGGCGGTTACGCCTACGGCGGCGTGAAGACCAAGATCAACGCACTGGGCGTCGAAGTTGCCAACGCTTCGACCACCAAGAGTGGCTGGACCGCCGGCGCCGGCATCGAGACCCCCTTCAAGCTGCTCGGCCTGTTCGGACCGAACTGGACCTCGAAGACCGAATATCTCTATGTCGACCTCGGCTCGGCTTCGACCACGATCCTTCCGGGCGTCGTCAGCGAGAGCAAGGTTACCGAGCACATCTTCCGCACCGGCCTGAACTATCACTTCAACAGCCCGGTCGTTGCGAAGTACTGATCTCAGCGACATCCTCTAAAATCGAAAACCCCGGCCTCGCGGCCGGGGTTTTTGTTTGCGTCTTCAAGTAATGCTGTTTCGGAAAAATTAACCACGAGGGAGGCAATATCTAGGTACCGCAATTTCTGGTCGCGCGGCTACAGACAGCATCTAGTTACCGCTTCATAGTTCGACCAGAAATCTGAACTGGATCCCTTCATGAAAAGCCTCTGCCTCACTACCGCGACGCTGCTGTCCCTGACCGCCGGTGCGCAAGCCGCCGACATGGCCGTGAAGGCCCCCTACTACAAGGTGCCGGTAACAGCGGTTTATGACTGGACCGGCTTCTACATGGGCGTGAACGCGGGCTACGGCGTCGGCCGGGATCGGCTGCAAAACAACGACCCCATCACTCCCGGCTCGGCCACCTCGACCTATCTGCAGCCCGCTGGCGGATTCGGCGGCGGCCAGATCGGCTACAACTGGCAGACCGGCTCCATGTTCGGCCCGCTGGTCTACGGCGTCGAAGCGGACATCCAGGGCGGCGAGTTGAAGGACAGCTATCCGTTGCTGAACAACGGCGCCTTTCCGCTGGCGCCGCAGGACACCTACAGCCAGAAAATCGACTGGTTCGGCACGGTGCGCGGCCGCGTCGGTCTGGCAACGGGTCCGGTGCTCAGCTATGTGACCGGCGGCTATGCCTATGGCAACGTCACCACCACCACCACCTCCCTGGGCTTTCCTGCCCTGGCTACGAGCCGCGTCCAGGGCGGCTGGACCGTTGGCAGCGGCGTCGAGGCATCTCTCGGCGGCAACTGGACCGGCAAGATCGAGTACCTCTATCTCAACCTCGGCAACAAGACCGATCAGGTGATGGTGCTCGGCACGTTTCCGCAGACCACCACCACTGAACTGCGCGAGAATCTGTTTCGCGTCGGCCTGAACTATCGCATTGGCGGCAACAACAGCACCTATGTGCCAGCGCCCGCAGCGAACTGGACCGGCTGGTATCTCGGCGGCAATGTCGGCTCCGGCATCGGACGCGACCGCACCTCGGTCTCCAAAGCCGGTGACGGCCTTGGTGACTTACCTTCCTACGATGCTTTCAACCTCGCTCCCGATGGCATCAATGGCGGCGTACAGCTGGGTTACAACTGGCAGATGGCGAACTGGGTCTACGGTCTGGAAACCGACATCCAGGCCTCCAGCCAGCGCGACAACAAGACGGCCATTGGCCTCGGCGACGTCCCGTTCGACGCCAAGCTGCCCTGGTTTGGCACCGTACGCGGCCGTCTCGGCTACTCGGTCGGTTCGACGCTGTTCTATGCCACCGGCGGTTACGCCTATGGCGGCGTGAAGACCAAGGCCAGCGAAGACGGCGTCGTGCAGCTCAATGCATCGACCACGAGGAGCGGCTGGACCGCGGGCGCCGGCATCGAGACGCCTTTCACCCTCCTCGGCCTGTTCGGGCCGAACTGGACCTCGAAGACGGAATATCTCTATGTCGACCTTGGTTCGACCTCGAACCTGATCAACACCACGACCATCACGACCAACGTCTCCGAACACATCTTCCGCACCGGGCTGAACTATCACTTCAACAGCCCAGTCGTCGCGAAGTACTGATCACGGCGACATCGCCGAAACGCAAAACCCCGGCCTCGCGGCCGGGGTTTTTATTGGTATGACGCTTGGCGCTCACCGACGTTATTGCCCGGCTGTCATTGCAAGGAGCCCTTGCTGACCCCGACGGCGTTAAAGCCGACGCTTGATCGCGACGGCCACCAGTCCTGGCGCGGCAAGGCCGCGTTCCGTGCGAGACGAAACGTGTTCAAGATGAATGAGCGCCAGGCCGGCAGCTGCGATCAGGCCACGGAGATGATCTTCGCTCTGCGCATAACGCAAGCCCGCGCCGAGAGCGACACCTTCGCCGTCATGGGTCTCGGCCGTGAAGGCAAGCAGCCCGTCTGGAACCAGCACGCGCGTAGCTTCTCGCAAAACCGGCGCAAGGTCGTGCAGATAGATCAGCACGTCGGCTGCGATGACCAGCTCGACACTGCTATCTGACCGGCGGCACAAACCCTCGACGATCTCGGCCACTTCAAGCTCGGCGTAAAGCCCGGTGGCATGAGCGCGCTCGATCATGCGCGGCGACAGGTCGATGCCGATGATGGCGCCGGTGCAGGCGGCAAAAGCGCCGGCCGCCAGCCCGGTGCCGCAACCGAGATCGATGGCGCGGGGGAAGAGCATCGCCCTACCCGTCGCAGCGCACGCGGCACGCACGGCGCCCAACAGGACCGCTGGTCCGCGATAACCGAGCGTATCGACAAGAGCGGCGTCGAACTTGGGCGCGTATTGATCGAACAGCGCCGTCACATAGGTCGCCGGCATGGCCGAGAGATCGTCGGCGCCGAGCCGCATCAACCGCAGACCAGCACCGTTGCGATCACCGGGATCGCTGGCCTGCGCGCGGCGAAACGCGGCGATGGCGCCGGCGGTGTCACCCAGCTGCTCCCGGACCTCCCCGAGCACGAACCATGCGGTGGCAAAGCCCGGCGCCAGATCAGTGGCCTGCTCGAACAGATCGGCCGCCGCCTCCAGATCTCCCTGCACCTGCAGGTCGCGCGCATAGTCGAAACGCCGGTCGGCGTTCATATCGCCGGATGACATGAACAAGCGCGCGGGCATGGTGGGAACCGATCGGAGGGCGGGGCGTTCGCAGGATGACTCGAACCAACCCAAGGCGGACCTATATAACCGAGATGCGTCCGCAAGACATCCTTATCCCGGTTCCCGCCGGCCTTTGCTGCAAACCGGGCGGCTTCCATATCGACCCGGTCAGACCGGTCGAGCGCGCCGTGATCACCCACGGCCATTCTGACCATGCCCGCCCCGGCCATGGCGCAGTGCTGGCGACGCAAGAGACCCTCGATATGATGCGGCTGCGCTATGGCGATAATTTCGCCGGCAGCACGCAGGCGATCGCCTATGGCGAGACGGTCAAGCTCGGCGATGTCACGGTGTCCTGCCATCCGGCCGGGCATGTGCTGGGATCGGCGCAGATGGCGGTGACCTGCAAGGACATCTGCATTGTCGCCTCCGGCGACTACAAGGACGCCCATGATCCGACCTGCACGCCGTTCGAGGTTGTGCCCTGCGACGTGTTCATCACCGAAGCGACGTTCGGGCTTCCGGTGTTTCGCCACGACGATGCCGCCGACGAAATAAAGAAGCTGCTGGCCTCGGTCGCGCTGTTTCCGGAGCGTGCGCATCTGGTCGGCGCCTATTCGCTGGGAAAGGCACAGCGGGTCATCAAGCTGATCCGTCAGGCCGGTTATGATGCGCCGATCTATCTGCATGGCGCGATGGAGAAGATCACGCACTACTATCAGAGCCGCGGTATCGATCTTGGCGAATTACGCCCGGCGAAGGGCGTCAAGAAAATTGATCTCGCCGGCACCATCACGCTGGCGCCGCCATCAGCCACATCGGATGTGTGGACGCGGCGCTTTCCCGATCCAGTCACCGCCTTCGCGTCTGGCTGGATGCGCGTGCGTGCCCGTGCGCGGCAACGCGGCGTCGAACTGCCGCTGGTGATTTCGGATCACGCCGATTGGGATGGTTTGATCGCGACCATCGGCGCGACCGGCGCCGGCGAAATCTGGGTCACCCATGGCCAGGAAGACGCGCTGGTGCATTGGTGCCAGAGCCAAGGCCTGACCGCGCGGCCTCTTGCGCTGATCGGCTATGGCGACGAGGAGGAAGAGACACTTCCGCCTGGCGAAAGCGCCGAGGCATGAACCGCTTCGCCGAACTGCTCGATCGCCTGGCCTATGAACCCGGCCGCAACAACAAGCTGCGGCTGGTCACGGGCTATTTCCGCGAAGTGCCCGATCCCGACCGCGGCTACGCGCTGGCGGCACTGACAGGTGCGCTGTCGTTCAAGCATGCGAAAGCTGGATTGATCCGCGACCTCATCGCATCGCGAACTGATCCGGTGTTGTTTGAACTCTCTTATGACTATGTCGGCGATCTCTCGGAGACGGTTGCGCTGATGTGGCCGAAGGCTCAGGACATCGCGCACAACAACCCGCCACCACCGACACTCACCGAAGTCGTCACCACACTTCGCACGCTCGGCAAGGCTGAATTGCCCGCGCAACTGATGCGCTGGCTGGATGAACTCGACGAGACCGGGCGCTGGGCGCTGCTGAAGCTCGTCACCGGCGCGATGCGGATCGGCGTCTCCGCACGACTGGCCAAGACCGCTGCGGCAGCGCTCGGCGACAAGGATCCGCATGACGTCGAGCTGATCTGGCCCGGCCTCGCGCCGCCCTATGGCGAATTGTTCGCCTGGCTTGAAGGCCGCGCGGAGAAGCCGGTCAATCGCGATCCGGCGCCGTTCCGCCCGGTAATGCTCGCGCATGCCGTCGAAGATTCCGACTTCGCCAATCTCGACGCGTCCGATTTCGTCGCGGAGTGGAAATGGGATGGCATCCGGATTCAGGCGGTCAGCGGCAAAGGCGATGACGACAGGATCGTCACGCGGCTCTATTCGCGAACCGGCGAGGACATCACCGGAAGCTTCCCGGACCTGACGCCATCGCTGCGTTTGCCCGGCGCGATCGATGGCGAGTTGCTGGTCCTGCGCGAGGGACGCGTGCAGTCGTTCAACGTGCTGCAACAACGGCTGAACCGGAAAAGCGTGACGCCGAAGCTGATGAAGGAATATCCCATTCATCTGCGCGCCTATGACCTGCTTGGCGATGGCGAGACGGATTTGCGCGAACTGCCATTCGAACAGCGACGAACCAAACTGGAAAGATTCATCGCGGAGCTCGACGACGACAGGATCGATCTGTCCGACCAGATCCCGTTCGCAACATGGGATGCCCTCACCGCCGCGCGTGCCGATCCTGTCAGTGCCGGAGCCGGCGAAGATGCCGATGCCGTCGAAGGCGTGATGCTGAAGCGGCGCGATTCTGCCTATCTCCCGGGCCGACCGAAAGGCCAGTGGTGGAAGTGGAAGCGCGATCCGCATATCATCGACGCGGTGCTGATGTATGCGCAACGCGGCCACGGCAAGCGCTCGTCCTATTATTCGGATTACACCTTCGGCGTCTGGACCGCCGGCGAGAGCGGCGACCAGCTGGTGCCGGTCGGCAAGGCCTATTTCGGCTTCACCGACGAGGAACTGCTGCAAATCGACCGCTTCGTTCGCCGCAATACCACCGAGAAGTTCGGCCCGGTCCGCCACGTCACCCACGAACCTGACAAGGGGCTGGTGCTGGAAGTTGCCTTTGAAGGGCTGGCGCGCTCGCCCCGGCACAAGTCGGGGGTCGCAATGCGGTTTCCCCGCATCAGCCGGCTGCGCTGGGACAAGCTGCCACGTGAGGCCGACCGGCTGGAGACGCTGGAGCGCATGCTGAAGGCGGAAACCACAATTGCGCCGCCCGAGCCTGCGACGCCTTGACGGTCCATACTTGACGAACGAGCCGGGTTCCCCATTTGCGTGGGACCACCTATGATCAGCGCGCGATTTGCGCGCAGGAGACCATCATGCAGCCAAATGAGACCCGGGACTTGCCGGCCAACGATGACGGCCTGGCGCGCTTCCTCGGCGGTTCGCCGCTGGCGGTACTCGGCCGGCTGATCCTGCTGTCGATCCTGGTCGGCGTCGTTCTCGCCGCCATCGGCTTCGATCCGTGGAACATCGTCACCAGCATCCGCCGCCTGTTCCAGTGGGTCTATGACCTCGGCTTCGATGCCATCAATGGCCTCTGGCGCTACTTCCTGCTCGGCGCCGTGATCGTCGTGCCGATCTGGCTGATCATGCGGCTGTTCAGCGCGCCCCGCGGCCGCTGAGACGCGCATCATCCGCTTCAGGCTGCATTGATGTCGTCGGGATTGTCCGTAACCAACAGGCGCGTCTTTGCCATCGCCGGCCCGGCCATGCTGGCCAATCTGACGACGCCGCTGATCGGCATCGTCTCGACCGCGGCAATCGGCAGGCTTGGCGACCCGCACCTGCTCGGCGGTGTGGCTTTGGCCTCCGTGGCATTCGACTGCATTTTCTGGCTGTTCGGATTTCTGCGCATGGCGACGGTTGCCTTCACCGCACAGGCGCTTGGCGCCGGTGACCGGATCGAGGTGCGCGCGATCCTGCTGCGCGCGTTGATGCTCGGAGCGGCGATCGGGCTGACGCTGATTATCTTGCGGACACCGCTGGCGGCGCTGGTGTTCAGCATCATGGGCGGCAGCGACGCCGTCACATCCGCCGCACGCCAGTATTTCTTCATCCGACTCTGGTCCGCGCCGCTGATGCTCGGCAACTATGTCATTCTCGGCTGGCTGGTCGGCCAGGCGCGCACCGGGATCGCTCTGGCACTGCAGGTCGGCATCAATCTCGCCAATATGGCACTCACCTCCCTGCTGGTCCTGCAATTCGACTTTGGCGTCAGCGGTGCAGCACTGGCTACGGTGATCGCGGAAACCGCGGGCTTTCTCGCCGGCCTCATCGCCATGTGGAAAATCCTGGGCGGCCGCATCGATGTGCCGCGCGCGATCCTGTTCGACCGCATCCGGCTACTACGGTTGTTCGCAGTCAATCGCGACATCATGATCCGTACGGCAGCACTGATTGCTGCATTTCTCTTCTTCACGGCGCAGGGCGCCCGTGCAGGCGACCTGACCCTGGCTGCCAATGCAGTGCTCAACAACTTCGTCATGATCGGCTCGTTCTTCCTCGACGGCATCGCCACCGCCGCCGAGCAACTCTGCGGTCAGGGCACCGGCGCTCGCGACCGCAAGCAGTTTTCCCGGGCCGTAAAGCTCGTCCTGATCTGGAGCACGGCATTCGGCATCGCTGTCACGTTGCTATTCGTGCTGTTCGGCGGCGCGCTGATCGATTTCATCACCACCAGCCCCGAAGTTCGGCTCGCTGCGCGGAATTACATGCTGCTGGCAGCGCTGGCGCCCGCCTGTGGCGTCCTCGCTTACGCCTATGACGGCATCTATATCGGCGCATCGTGGGCGCGCGACATGCGCAACCTGATGCTGCTGGCGTTAGCGATTTACACCGCCGCATGGTTCGCACTGGCCAGCCTCGGCAATACCGGACTATGGCTCGCGTTTCTGGTGTTCATGCTGTCGCGCGGCGCTTTGCAAGCGCTGCGTCATCCGGCCCTGCTGCGACAGTCGTTTCCGCAGCAGGCCTGGCTTACGCCGGCCAGTCTTCCGCTGTGATCGTCGCCGCATCGGCGCCGACGATTTCCGACAGTGAATCACGGCCGGTGCGCAGCAGCGTCGAGGACAGGTCGGCCTTGATGCTGTCGACAAGGCCGACGCCTTTATAGACCAGCGCCGAATAGAGCTGGATCAGGCTCGCACCCGCGCGAATCTTGGTGAGCGCCGCACCTCCGCTGTCGATGCCGCCGGCGCCGATCAGCGGAAATGCACCTTCGACACGTACGAAGGTCTCTGCCACCATGCGGGTGGACAGCCTGAACAAGGGCCGCCCGGACAATCCGCCCTGCTCTTTCGAGCGTGCCTGTTCGCGCAAGGTCGAGGGACGGCCGATGGTGGTGTTCGCGACGATCATGCCATCAACGCCGCGCGAGCGCGCGACATGGACGACATCGTCGAGGTCGGCGAGGCTGAGATCGGGCGCGATCTTCAGCAACACCGGAGAATCTCCCGCATTCTTGCGAACGCGCTCACGCGCATCGATCACCCGCGCCAGCAGATCGTCGAGTTCGGCGGCCTGCTGCAGATTGCGCAGGCCCGGCGTGTTCGGCGATGACACGTTGACGGTGAAATAGCTCGCCACCGGCGCAAAGGTCTCGATCAGCCGCACATAATCCTGCGTGCGATCGGGCGAATCCTTGTTGGCACCGACATTGACACCGACGATACCGCCATTCTGCGCACGTGCAGCCAGCCGACGCAGCACGACCTCTGCACCGTCATTGTTGAAGCCGAGCCGGTTGATGACCGCTTCGTCACGCTCCAGCCGAAAGATGCGCGGGCGTGGGTTGCCGGATTGTGGCTTCGGCGTCACTGACCCGATCTCGGCAAAACCGAAGCCGAGACGGAGCAGCGCGTCCGGCACTTCGGCATTCTTGTCGAAGCCGGCGGCGATCCCCACCGGATTGGGGAAGTCCAGGCCGAATGCGCGGACTGCGAGTTTCGGATCGTCCGGCCGCGGGCGGGCGTAAGGCAGCATGCGCAACCCGCGGATCGCGAGGCGGTGCGCGTCTTCGGCATCGAGCATACGCAGCATCGGTAGAGAAAAGGCATCGAAAGCGCGGATCACGATTTGAGCTCCGGAATGTCGTGGTTGCCGTCGGAGCGCGCACGCAGATCCATGACGGCCGTGACGGCGCCGAGATCGAGTTCGCCGTAGAGATGCGGGAACAGATCGCCGCCGCGGGATGGCTCCCAGCGCAGGTCGTCACCGAGTGCGTCTGCGTCCACAGCGACCAGAAACAGGCCGGTCTGGCCGAAATAGTACTTCCGGAGCGTCTCGGGAAGCTGTGCCGCGGTCGAGAAGTGGATGAAGCCGTCCCGGGCATCGTCGGCGCTGCCGCGATAGGTGCCCTGGCGCTCGGCCTCGCGCCAGCTCGAGGCCGGACAGATTTTATAGATGGTGCGCAACCGCCCAGACTTCCAATTTGGTTGAATCAGCTGTTTTCGATGTGGTGTGGACGCCCAGTCGCGGGATTCGATGGCTGGAGCCGACAGTCGACCGTATCGGCGCCCCCCCTCCACTTCAAGGCTGCACATTTTTTTCAAATGCCTGTTGCGAAATCCGTGCATTCACGGCAATAATTCCTAGATTTCGCCACGATTCACCGCCCCGCAGAAATCCGGGCCAAGGGACCGAAACCGATGATGCTCTCGCACGCCCAGATCTGGAACGCACTCGACCGCCTCGCAGAGCGCAACGGCATGTCACCCTCCGGCCTTGCGAAGAAGGCGGGGCTCGACGCCACGACCTTCAACAAATCCAAGCGCATCACCAACGACGGCCGCGAACGCTGGCCGTCGACGGAGTCGGTCTCGAAGGCGCTGACCGCGACGGGCGTGACCATCGACAGCTTCGTCACGCTGATCGAAGGCACCAAGCGCATCGTGCAGTCGGTGCCGCTGCTCGGCTTCGCACAGGCCGGCCATGGCGGTTACTTCGACGACGCGGGTTTTCCCGCCGGCAGCAAGGGCTGGGACGAAGTGGGCCTGCCGTCGGTGAATGACGAGCACGCTTATGCGCTGAAGATCTCTGGCGACTCGATGAAGCCCGCTTATCGCGACGGCGACATCATCGTCGTCTCGCCGGAAGCGCAGATCCGCAAGGGCGACCGCGTCGTGGTCAAGACCAAGGACGGCGAGGTGATGGCGAAGGAATTGAAGCGCCGAACCACGAAGATCATCGAGCTGCAGTCGCTCAATCCGAACCATGTCGACCGCAGCTTTCCGGCCGCCGACATCGCCTGGATCGCGCGCATCGTCTGGGCGAGCCAGTAACCGAACACACTCTAGACTGGCGTCCGGCCACCGAATGATCTATGCGAGTTCCCTATCCGAAACTCGCAACCTTCGGTGGCGCCATGAAAACCAGAACAATCGTTGCCGGCGCGATAGCGCTGGCCCTCGTTAGCGCAGGTTCTCTCGCACATGCGAAGCCCATGACCTGCGCGGTCGTCACGACAAAGCAGATCGAAGCGCTATTCGACCGCTGGAATGCCTCGCTCGCAACGCTCGACCCCGCCAAGGTCACCGCCAATTACGCCTCGGACGCGGTGCTGCTGCCGACGGTGTCGAACACGCCGCGCACCGACAGCGCGTCGATCCAGAGCTACTTCGTGGATTTTCTGAAGAAGCACCCGCAAGGCAAGATCGACACGCGGACCGTAAAGATCGGCTGCAACATGGCATCCGACGTCGGCACCTACACCTTCACGCTGTCCGGCAAGTCCCCCAGCGATACGCAAATCGTCAAGGCCCGCTACAGCTATGTTTATGTCTACCGCGACAAGAAATGGCTGATCGCGCATCACCACTCGTCGGCAATGCCGGAACCTGTCACGCCCGCGGCAGCGACGGCAGCGCCGAAGTAGGCGTCAAGAAAAAGGCGCGCTCCGTCAGGAAGCGCGCCTTTGACGTTTCGCAAAGCGTGAGCCTCAGGCCGAGCGCGCCAGCGCGCCGTCGATCATGTTGATCGCATTCTGCACGCCATAGACCGCGACGAAGGACCCGAAGCGCGGGCCCTTCTCCTGGCCGAGCAGCACCTGGTACAGCATGTTGAACCAGTCGAGCGAGACGCCGGGCCGGCCATCCTTGGCAAGCTTCTTGTGATCAAGGAACGGCTCGCGGCGGCCGATCTCATAGACCGCGTTCTGGATGTCTTCCGGCGTGGCCTCCGCCGGCAGTTGCGAGAGCGCATCGCGCAGATCCTGCAGCGCCACGCGCTCGATATCGGTGGGCTCGCGGAACGTCTTGGTCGGCGCCACAAAGTCGCGATAGTAGTTGATGGCATAGCCGACCATCGCGTCGAGCCGCGGATGCGTCGCCGCGGAGACGCCCGGTCGATAACGCCGGATGAAGCCCCACAGGGTTTCGGCATTCTCGGCATTCGACGACGACACCAGCGTCAACAGGAGCTGGAACGTAACCGGCATATCCGCCACCGGCGGATCGCCGGCATGGATGTGCCAGGCCGGATTGGACAGCCGCTGCTTGCCGTCCTGCCTGGCGTAACCTTCGACGAACTGCTGATATTCGTCGACATTGCGCGGGATGACGTCGAAGAACAGCCGCTTGGCCGCCTTCGGCTCGCGATACATGAACAGTGACAGCGATTCCGGCGAGGCATAGCGCAGCCATTCGTCGATGGTCAGGCCGTTGCCCTTCGACTTCGAGATCTTGCCGCCCTTGTCGTCGAGGAAGAGCTCATAGTTGAAACCTTCCGGCGATGTCCCGCCGAGCGCCGCGCAGATCTTGCCCGACAGCTTTACGGAATCGATGAGATCCTTGCCGGCCATTTCATAGTCGATGCCGAGCGCCGCCCAGCGCATCGCCCAGTCGGCCTTCCACTGGCACTTCACATTGCCGCCGGTGACCGGCGTCGTGACTTCTTCGTTAGTGTCAGGATCGACATAGGTGACGGTGCCGGCAGCCACGTCGCGCCGGATCATCGGCACCTGCAACACGACGCCCGTCACCTTGCTGATCGGCAGGAACGGTGAATAGGTCGCACGGCGATCCGGGCCCAGGGTCGGCAGGATGATGTCCATGATCTTGTCATAGACTGCGAGCATCTTCAGCAGCGTCGCGTCGAACCGGCCGGATGTGTAGTAGTCGGTCGACGAAGCAAATTCGTAGTCGAAGCCGAACTGATCCAGGAAGACGCGCAGCCGTGCATTGTTGGCCGCGCCGAAGGAGGGATATTCGTTCGAGAACGGATCCGGCACCCGCGTCAGCGGCTTGCCGAGATGCGATGCCAGCATGTCCTTGTTCGGCACATTGTCCGGCACCTTGCGCAGACCGTCCATGTCGTCGGAGAAGGCAATCAGCCGGGTCTTGATCTTGTCCTCGGTGAGTACGCGAAAGGCATGGCGCACCATGGTCGTGCGCGCGACCTCGCCGAAAGTGCCGATATGCGGCAGGCCCGACGGACCGTAGCCGGTCTCGAACAGCACTTCGTCTTTCGGCGTTTTCTTCAGACGCGCCACCAGCGCCTTCGCCTGCTCGAACGGCCAGGCGTTGGAAGTCTCGGCGAGCGCGCGCAGCTCGCTCGGGCTCATGGTGGGGTCTAGCGTGGACATCGTGTTTTGGGCCTCCGGGCCGCGGAACCTAGCGGCTCCGCACCGAAATGCCAAACCGCGGGATGAGAAAATTCAGAACGGGCTGACCGAGAAATAACGCAGCCACAAATCGGTGTAGCGGCCTTTCTCCCAGACCCGGAACAAGGCCCAGTTCAGCGCCTGGCGCAGCGTGTCGTTGCCTTTGCGGACGGCTATGCCGATGCCCTCACCGAAAAAGCGGCTTTCGATGAAGGGGCCGCCGCTGAAGGCGCAACAATCGGCGGAATCGCTGCCATTGATCCAGAAGGCGAACGAGATCGCATCGCCGAAGATGAAATCGACCTCGCTGCGTTTCAGCGCCTGGCGTAGCGCATCGTCGCTTGGAAAAGGCACCAGCACCGCATCGGTGAACATCGCCTTCAGATAGGCCTCATGGGTCGAGCCCGCGATCACGCCGACCCTCTTGCCTTCGAGATATTCCGGGCGGATCTCCGGCATCACCGCATTCTTGCGGGCCACGAAGCGCGCCGGCGCACGGTAATAGGGATCGGTGAAATCGACGCGGGCGCGAATCTGCGGCGTCACCGCCATGGAGGCGATGATCGCGTCGCCCCGGTTGCTGGAAATGGCATCGAGCAACGTCTCGAAGCGGCGCATCTGTACGGTGCAAGTGACCTTGATCTCCTCGCAGAGAAGACGTGCGAGATCGACGTTGAAGCCCGCCGGATTGCCGTCGGGGCCGGTGAAGTTGAACGGCGGGTAGTCGGTCTCGGTCAGAAAGCGGATCACGGTGATGCGCGACAGGTCCGGCCGGTCCGGACGGCGACGCGGATCCCAGAAGCCCGGCACAGCCTGCGGACCGGGCTGGTTCACAGCCGGAGTCGACGTCTGTGCCGAGACGACCGTCACCGAAAACAACGACATCCACGCGCCCAGCAGCAGGCCAAGAGTCAGCTTGAGCGTCAGCGCAGTTGCGCGACACTTCTTCAGCGGTATTTGGTTGCTGGAATTAACCATCTGTGGTTGCATATAGGCGGGTCCGGATCGCGGTCTTATAGACCATCCGGCGCGAGACGCGAGTAGCGTTTGTGGTGTGAGGGCGTTGCATGGGGGTGCAGCAATCTTCCCGGGGTCATCGGCCGCGCGTTTCGCGCCAGCCGGCCGCCGCGCTACGCTCTCCTCCTCTGCCGATCGGCAGGATGACCTCCTTCCCCATGCCGGAGCGAGACGGGTCGGACCGGCGCGCGGAACCAGCCAGCGAACTCGACTGCCTGCGCGGCATACTCCCGGTCCCGCTTCTGCACGCCGCGGAGCGACGGAGTCGCGAGCTCAATCTCGGCGCCGATCAGATCCTGATCCAATGGGGCGTGATCACCGAAGAGACGTATGTCGCGCATCTGGCCCGCCACCTTGGCATCGGCTTCGACGATCTATCGACAGTCGGGCGCGCTCACTGCCCCCTGGCGAATGCCGATCTTCCGGAGATCGCAGAGTTCGGCATCCTGCCCCTCCAGCAGGATGACACACTCAACTGGATCGTCACGCCGCGCGCCTTTACGGCACGGCGGCTGATGCGTTTCTCCACCACATATCCATCACTTATCGCGCGCATTCGGCTGACCACGCGGCGTCACCTGCATCAATATCTGACCGAG
This sequence comes from Tardiphaga sp. OK245, assembly GCF_900108575.1. Classification (NCBI taxonomy): domain Bacteria; kingdom Pseudomonadati; phylum Pseudomonadota; class Alphaproteobacteria; order Hyphomicrobiales; family Nitrobacteraceae; genus Tardiphaga; species Tardiphaga sp. OK245. Next base: position 120,632 of record NZ_FNWZ01000007.1, read on the forward strand.
CAGACCGGCGACGCGCTTTCGGATATCGCCGCCGAAGGCCTGCTGCAGACGCGACCTGCCATGTCGGCCAAGTCGATCATCGGTTGGCGCAGAGGATTGCAGCCAGCTATTCTGCTGCTGATATGCGCGGTTCTCGCGCTTCTGCATCCGGCGCTGATGATGGATCTGATCGGCGGCCTGGCGGCGATCTGGTTTCTCGCCTTTTCGCTTCTCAGGCTGACTTGCGTGCTGGTGCCGCCGCAGCCGGAGCAACGGTTTCCGCACTTGCGCGACGATCAACTGCCAATCTACTCGGTGGTCGTCGCGCTCTATCGCGAGGAAGCGTCCGTTCCGGGTCTGTTGCGATCCCTGCAAAGGCTCGACTATCCCCCCGAAAAACTCGATATCATTCTGGTGCTTGAGCCCGACGATCTGCGGACCCGCGCGGCGGTTGCCAGAGCCCGGCCGGGGCCGCAGGTTCAGGTCCTGTTCGCACAGGCGACGGGTCCGAAAACCAAGCCGAAGGCGCTGAATGTTGCACTTCCCTTCGTGCGCGGCAGCTTTCTGACCGTGTTCGATGCCGAAGACGATCCCGACCCCGGCCAATTGCGCGCCGCGCTCGGCATGTTTCGCCAGCATAACGACGACGTCGCCTGCGTTCAGGCCGGGCTGCATTTCGACAATCTGACGCACAGCCTGCTGTCACGCATGGCGGCAGTCGAATATGCCGGGCTGTTCGCGGTCTTCCTGCCCGGGCTGGTCGCATTGGGCATGCCACTGCCGCTTGGCGGCACCTCGAACCATTTCCGCACCGACACCTTGCGCGGCATCGGCGGCTGGGATGCCTATAACGTCACGGAAGATGCCGACCTCGGGATCCGCCTGGCGCGGCTGGGCTATCGCTCGGTGACCATTCCATCGGTCACGCTTGAGGAAGCACCGATCGCGTTCGGCGCGTGGCTGCGCCAACGCTCACGCTGGATGAAGGGCTGGATGCAGACCTGGGCCGTGCATATGCGCGATCCCCGAAAACTGTGGGACGAAGCCGGTGCGCGGGGATTCCTCGCACTCAACATCGTCTTCGGCGGCAATATCCTGACGTCGCTGGCTTTTACGGTGCTGGTCGTCAAACTTGTCGCCTGCCTGCTGCTTGCCGATAGCACCCTGCTGCTTGGCGACCGGCTGTCGTCACTGCACGCGCTGGCCATCGCCTGCGGCTTCATCGCGACCTGCATCCTGGGCCTCACCGGCCTGATGCGCCGCGGCCGTCTTCGCGACGGCTGGATCCTGGCCCTGACGCCGATTTATTGGGGATGTCTCTCGATCGCGACCTGGCGCGCGCTGTGGCAATTCTGGACCCGGCGCCATCACTGGGAAAAGACCGAGCACGGTCTCGTGCATCGGACCGGCACGATGGCAGCGAACCGCAGGCGACCTTAGAGATAGCGCTTGAGATCCGTGGCCGCTTCTTCCGGCTTGCGCTTGAGGTTGAACGGCGCGACGAAATTGCCGTCGCGGTCCATCAGATAGATCAGCGCGGTGTGATCCATCGTATAGTCACCGTCCTTGGTCGGCACCTTCTTGGCATAGACGCGGTAGCCGGAAATCACCTTCGCCACCGCATCAGGCGTACCGGTCAAACCCTTCAGATGCGGATCGAAGCTCGACAGATATTCCTTCATGATCGGTGCCGTATCGCGCTCGGGATCGACGGAGACGAAATAGGTATTGATACGATCGGCGTCCTTGCCCATCGCGCGCAGCACTTCCGACATTTCGAACAGCGAGGTCGGGCAGATGTCCGGACAATGGGTGAAGCCGAAGAAGACCAGCGTCGGCTTGCCCTTCAGGCTCTGCTCGGTGACGGTCTGGCCGGACTGATCGGTGAGCTGGAACGGACCGCCGATCGAGGCCGGTGCGGCGACATTGCGAAAACCACCCGTCAGCCACAACACGACCAGCAATCCCGCCGCGAGACTGCCGGCAAAGGCAGCAATGATCACCAGCGGCCGGGTGGTTCGATCAGTCATGGAATGTCCCCTGAATTACCCTTGGCAGCCGATCACATGCAGGCGGCGATGCCAGTCTTGATCATCTCGAAAAATACGGCCGTGCCGTAATGTGCCCACAGCCCGATGGCGCCCACCACAAGGAGCGCCACGAATGCCGCGGCCGATGCAACAATGACCGACGCAAGCCGTGACGGCCGCTCGGACGCGGGCATCGTGCTCTCGGGCGTCGATAAAGGCTGCACCATCAGACGATCTCAGAACGGCCAAGACCCGAGATCATTCAGGAGCCTGCCATCCAGGTTCCAGATAGGCTGAGATGACGGCGCGGGCAAGCGCTCCCGGCGCCGCAGGGCATCACGTCATGCTGATGGAATAAAACCCAGATCGGCCTTTAGCTTTTTGTTCTGACGCGTTTTCTTGACGCGAACCGGCATCCACTTCGCTCGAAAACGCTCTAGCGCGCGCTGGAGGCGTGGGCGTCCATGTAACAGGGCTTGTACATGCCCATCAGCTGGCGACCGCGCAGGAAGATCATCTGCGTCTTCAGTCCGCCGCGTTTGGAGATCCAGCGCCGGATCTGCGTCGGATACATCGAATACAACATCTGGGTGGCTTCCGGGTTGGTCACCGCGCGACCATTGGCGCCCATGTCCCAGGCCGCATGAAAGCCGAGATTGGCATTGGAGGTGACGCAGATCCGGTCACGCGGAACCGCGCCGAGCACGATCGTGCAGGCCGAGGCGCACAGGCCATCGATGATCACGGTTTCGCCGGAAGTGCGCAATCCCTGATATCTGTCGACATAGGTTCCGATCCGTCCGCCACGATCATCCGCGATCCGAACCACCGCGTGACTTGCCCCGACGCCCGCGAACAGCAAGACCGCCGCCAGCAAACCCGTAACGAACTTCATGTCCAGCCCCAAAACCTGTCGATCCCGAATCTGAGCGCCCTGGTGATGCAGGGCATCGTCAGCGTGTTGCCAGATCGTGGCTTTGTCCAGACGAGCATGACGCTTCCAATGCGATTCAAATCGAGTGTTGCGCGCGGGATGCACCTCGTTCCCTTGCGGTATCAATCTGAAACAGCGCCGCCCTTCGCGCGCAATTTCCGTTGACCAAAGTTCCCGTGCCGACTTCAATCTCCATTAACAAAATGGGGGAAACAGTATGGCCGTTGATGCGGATGTCATCGTCGTCGGCGGCGGACTCGCGGGCCTTGTCGCGGCTACGGAAATTGCCGACGCCGGCAAGCGCGTTGTCGTGGTCGATCAGGAAGGCGAGCAGAATCTCGGCGGCCAGGCGTTCTGGTCGTTCGGCGGTTTGTTCTTCGTCGACTCGCCGGAACAGCGGCGCCTTGGCATCAAAGACTCTTATGACCTTGCGATGCAGGACTGGCATGGCACGGCCGGCTTCGATCGCGATGAGGACCTCTGGCCACGGCGCTGGGCCGAAGCCTATGTCGCTTTCGCGGCCGGCGAGAAACGCGACTGGCTGCGCGCCATGGGCCACCGTGTGTTTCCCGTGGTCGGCTGGGCCGAGCGCGGCGGCTATGACGCGATGGGCCACGGCAATTCGGTTCCGCGCTTCCATGTCACCTGGGGCACCGGACCGGGCATCGTCGAACCGTTCGAGCGGCGTGCGCGCGAGGCACAGAAGAAGGGCCTGCTGAGTTTCAGGTTCCGCCACCGCGTCGATGCGCTCAGCGTGACCAACGGAACTGTCGATGGCGTCACCGGCGCGATCCTCGAACCGGCCAACACCGAGCGCGGCGAAAGCAGCTCGCGCGACGTGATCGGCGACTTCTCGTTGCGTGCGCAAGCCGTGATCGTCGCCTCCGGCGGCATCGGCGGCAATCATGATCTGGTGCGCCAGAACTGGCCGAAGCGCCTCGGCGAACCGCCGAAGCGCATGATCTCCGGCGTGCCCGCCCATGTCGACGGCCGCATGATGGGCATCACGGAAGCCGCCGGTGCGCGGCTGATCAATCGCGATCGCATGTGGCACTATGTCGAGGGCATCGAGAACTGGAATCCGATCTGGCCGAAACACGGCATCCGCATCCTGCCCGGCCCATCGTCGATGTGGTTCGACGCCACCGGCAAGCGGCTGCCGGCGCCGCTGTTTCCGGGCTCCGACACGCTCGGCCAACTGCAATATATCCAGTCCACCGGCTATGATTATTCATGGTTCGTGCTGACGCAGGCGATTATCAAGAAAGAATTTGCGCTCTCGGGCTCCGAGCAGAACCCGGACCTCACCGGCAAGAGCTGGCTGATGACCGCGCGCCGTGCCACCAACAAGGGCGCGCCGGCGCCGGTTGAAGCCTTCAAGGATCACGGCATCGACTTCGTGGTGCGCGACAATCTCGACGACCTCGTCAGCGCAATGAATGCACTGACCGGCGACAATCTGCTGAAGCTCGATGAGATCCGCATGCAGATCGAGGCGCGTGACCGCACCATGGCCAATCCCTACGTCAAGGATGCGCAGGTGATGAACATCCACAATGCGCGCAAATATATCGGCGACCGCCTGATCCGCACCGCGAAGCCGCATCGCATTCTCGATCCCGCGCAGGGCCCGCTGATCGCGGTGCGGCTCAACATCCTGACGCGCAAGACGCTGGGCGGTTTCGAGACTGACCTGGACTCGCGCGTATTCGGCAGCAACGGCCAGATCATGCCCGGCCTCTACGCGGTCGGCGAAGCCGCCGGCTTCGGCGGCGGCGGCATGCACGGCTATCGCTCGCTGGAAGGCACGTTTCTCGGCGGCTGTCTGTTCACAGGTCGGACGGCGGGACGATCGGCGGCGAAGGCGGTGGGGTGATCGCTTCGCCGGTCACAGCCATCCATTGCGCTTGAAGCGGGTATACAGGTAACCGCAGATCGCGGCGATGCCGCCCAGCACGACGTAATAGCCGTAAGCCCATTTCAGCTCCGGCATGTGTTCGAAATTCATGCCGTAGATTCCGGCAATCGCCGTCGGCACCGCCAAGATCGCCGCCCAGGCCGCAAGCCGGCGGGTAATCTCGGTCTGCTGCGACTGCCCTGACATCAAGCTGGCTTCAAAGGCAAAGGCCAGCACTTCGCGCAGCGAGTCGATATCTTCTTCGGCGCGTTTGACGTGATCCAGCACATCGCGGAACAGAGGTTTCATGTCATCGTCGATGAACAGAATATCGATATGTTCTAGGCGATGACAGACATCGACCAGCGGCCCGACCGCGCGACGCAGCCGCAGCAGCTCGCGGCGCAGCTTGTAGAGCCGCTCGAATTCGGCCCGCGTCAGCATGCGATGCAGGACGCCATCCTCGAGCTCGTCGATCTCGGACAAGATGGATTCGATGACAGGACGATAGTTGTCGACGATGAAATCGAGAATTGCGTAGAGGATGTAGTCTTCGCCGTGCGTCAGGTTGGTCGGGCAAGCCTCGCATCGCTCGCGGACAGACGCATAGGACGTCGAGGCGCCATGGCGCACGGACACGACGTAGCCTTTACCCAAGAAGATATGCGTCTCGCCGAAAGCAACAGTCTGATCGACCAGTTGCGCCGTTCGCGCGACGATGAAGAGCGCCTCGCCATATTGCTCGACCTTGGGGTGCTGATGCGACTTCAGCGCGTCCTCGATGGCGAGCGGATGCAGATCGAATTGCGCGCGCAGTTTCTCGAGCAGTTCAAGCGACGGTTCAAACAGTCCGATCCAGACGACATGGCCCGGCTTCTGCGCCCAGACGCCCGCCTCCTCGACGGGGATATCAGCAACACGGCGGCCATTGGCATAGACGCTGGAGGCGACAACACCGGGCACATTGCCGGCGGTTGCAGCTGAGAGGGGAAACGTCATGCAAGAACCTTGTGTTGTGCGAACAGCAACGGGCGCCTTTGAAGAACGGCGGGGATGCCAAACCGTTCAATCGCCATGCGGCACCGATCATCTGGAATGAATGAAGGGGCTGGAGCGGACGGAGGGAATCGAACCCTCGTATGCAGCTTGGGAAAACGATTCATTTACCGTCCCAACCTGCCCCTATCCTGTCTTAAACTATTGTATTTACGAGATAATGTGTATTTTGCTAGTCTGGAACACATACAGAACTTTGGATAGTCATTTTAGCTGCATTTGTATGATCGTTGTACGGAGCATTGATGTCTTACTCAAGGAAGTCGCGACGACTGATCCAGTCCGACGTAGACAGTGCGATCGCCTACAGCGCGAGTGAGGAGTGTCGCAGGCAAACGCTTGAACTGGGGGACACAAAAACAGTCGGACTTACGCTGCGGATCATCCCGGGAAAAGCAGTCTGGTACGTGCGCAGGAGGGAGACGACGCTGCGGCTCGGCGAAGCTCATTATCTTTCACTAGAGGACGCACGTTATTATGCCGAGCAGATTAGGCTTGCTGCGGACCGACAGGTCGACTTGAAGCAATTCGCGAAGGTTCTCATCAGTTTCGTCTCCAGCCCAGATTTGAAGCCCGATCAATTGCAAACGATTGTCGAGCACGGCATCGCGCAGCGCGAAAAAGCGAGGACGATTCCAGAGGCGCCCAATTGGACTTGGGCGACGCTAACCAACCGGTTTCTTCAGGAGAAGCTTCCGAAGCTAAAGGAGAAGTACCGCAAGGCCTATGAACATTACCTTCGTCTACCTGAATTCGGCACGATAAACGGAAAACTCGTATCCGAAATCAAACTTCGCGATCTAGAAAAGTTACGCGACGCGATCTTCCTTGCGCATGCTCCCTCCGCAGTCCATCGCGCTCTAACGCAATCAAAAAAGATGCTCAGCTGGGCGTGGCGCTTCCATGCGACCAGAGCGGGGCTAGATGACGTGCAACACGAATGGTGGCTTAGGTGGTCATTCGAGTACAAGACGCGCGCTCGAACACACGAGCCGACCCTGGACGAGATCGCTCGCACCCTGGCAATTGCGGAAACCTATACGCACCTTGCTGACGGCGAACATGACACTTATCCCGGCACACTAGGCGCGTTGTGGGGAGTAGCCCTGACGGGGCAACGAACAGGCGCATTCCTGCAGCTGCGAAACGATCGACTGTTCGACGCCGCGAAACTTCATAGGAAATTGCGTGGCTGGCAGATTGCGAACTGGACTGCTCAGGAGATGAAGGGTGGACGCGACGGCGGACGCCCACACTCTCTACCACTGCCGCCAGAAACTCTCCGGATACTGAATAAATTCCACAAGCAGGCTGGGGGCATCTCACCGTGGATGTTTCCGGCTCGGACGCCAGCTAAACACGTCACGCCTTCGGCCCTCACCTTGCTTATGCACAGGCTGCAGGGCCGCGTCTACGATCACACGGTGAAGCAGAAGCCCCCTCGCGGAGGAAAACCTGGTCCCAAGCCCCGTCCCAAGAAGCATAGGCCGAACCTATTTGAACATTTTGAAGTCCGGCCCTTTACGCTGCATGATTGCAGACGAACCTTGGCAACGTATCTAGACGACCGCAGGTTGGGAGGGGCGGCCACCGCTATCCTCGGGCACAAGAGCAGTACTTCGCGAATGGATGAGCGCGAGAAGCTCGCTCCCGTTACAGAGCAGCATTATAGCCGCTCGCAGAAGATCGATTTAAAGGCGGAAGGTATGGCGTTGTGGACAAAGGCCCTCATCGCTGCTTATGAGCGGGAGCGGCGTAAATTCGGAGAAGCAGTGGCCCTCGCCTTGCGGCATGAAGGTGAGGAACTTGTGATTGCGAAGTACTGACAGGCAGTAGAGCCCGTCGCCGAGCGGTCGCCCTTCTTTATCCTTCAGTTGGACCTGCTTTCGAAGCGAGGCAAATTGTTCGAAAAGGCTGAATAACTCGAATAGACGCCTGGTTCTGATAGCATGATTGTCGCGTTCTGCCGTCGCGCCATGCGGCCGCCGGCGATTAGTGCTGAGACGGTGATGAGGCTGCGATCCCGGAACGACAGTCCCGTTCGCTTCCAGACATCGCCGAACAGCAGTGTATCGGTGTAGTCCGCCAGAGCGAGCGCGAGCGCCTGCATGTCCGGCGGCGCCGCACGAGACTTATCCTGCGCGGAAACTGGCACTGCGGTCAGGCCGTGCGCCGCGAGCGATAATGCGATAATCTTCATCGCAGGTATCCCTTGCGTACGATCATCCCACCACCGGCATGCGGTCGAGAAGCTTGTCGAGCGTAATGGGATAGTCCCTCACCCGGACACCCGTCGCATTGTAGATCGCATTCGCGAGCGCCGCTCCCACGCCGATGGTCGGGTTTCAAGCCTTCTCAATAAGGATCTGCGCCATCCGCTCACCAATCAACACGCAGGTTGCCATTGTCGCAACTCCGGGAATACGCGGCATCACGGATGCGTCGGCAATGCGAAGATTGCGCACGCCATTGACGCGTAGTTTTGAGTCAACCACGGCTTCCTCGTCCTTGCCCATCCGGCAAGTGCCGACCTCATGAAAATAGGTCGTGGCGCCATCGCGAATGAAATCGGTCATTTCTCGGCCGGCAAGTCTCTTGCCCGGTGCGACCTCGCGTTTCGCGAACGCCTTCATGGCCGCGGAGTTGCCGAGTTCGCGGCAAAGCTCGATGCCCGCTGCAAGCGTTGCCACGTCATCGGGATGCCCGAGAAAGTTTGCCTCGACGATCGGCTTGTCGGCAGGATTGGCTGATTTGAGGCGCAGTGTGCCACGGCTCTTGGGTGCGACTAGCCCGGCGCAGAGGGCCCATGTCGTTGCCGGCGGCGCGTATCGTTTCGCGATGACTTCACTGGCATATGGCAGTTCGATCTGGACGATGTTGATATTGGGCGAGGAAAGGCTTGCGCTCGTTTTCCAGAAGCCGGCCACTTCGGCGCCGCTATTGCGCAACTCCATTTGCTGCGGTGCCTCCCACAGGCAACCACCGTGCAGGATATGATCGTGGAAGTTTCGTCCCACTTCTTTTCGGTTGGCGACGGTCTTGATTCCATGAGACTTGAGATCATCTTCGTTGCCGATGCCGCTGAGCATGAGGATTTTGGCGCTGTTCATGCCACCGGCGCAAAGTACGACCTCCCTGCCAGCGCTGATAGTCGTGATTTTGCCGTCGAACTCGACCTCGACGCCGGTGACACGGTCGCCAACCAGGACCAGCCTGTGGACTTCCGCATTTGTCAGCAGCGTCACGTTGCTTTGACCCAGCACCGGATAGAGATAGGAACGCGCCATGCTCTGGCGCTGTCCGTCGCGGATGATCTGGTTCATCAGGGCGAAGCCACCGCTCGCCTCTTCTCGGGCTCCGTTTTGGTCCGACAGAACCTCGTGCCCGAGCTCACGCGCTGCGTCCAGCAACGCCGGCGCGAGCGGCGAAGGATCGGCTGCTGACTGGCACCAGACCGGGCCGCCCTTGCCGCGGTAGCGGGCATCCGGCGCCCCCTGCCAGTCTTCGGCCTTTCGAAAAATGGCGAGGCCTTGCTCGTAGCTCCAGCCTGGGTCGCCGGTGACGTCAGCCCAATGATCGAGATCAGCCTTGAAGGGGCGCGCCCAGATCGTCGCGTTGATACTGCTTCCACCCCCAACCACCCGGCCCATGTGTTCGGGAATCGCCCGACCGTTCACGCTGTCGGAGGGCTCCGATATAACGCCCCAATCGCGCTCGGTGCCGAGGTTCGTAAACCAGAGCGCGGGGTTCGAGACCGACGGCGCCGTATCCCAGTCCCCAGCCTCGATGAGCAATATACTGATGGAGTTGTCGCTTGCCAGGCGGCCGACCAATGCCGAGCCAGCGCTTCCCGAACCGCAGACGATATAGTCATAGCTCGACGAGAGTTTTCGTCTGCGGTCGTTTTGATTGGCGCGAATATCCTCGAGTTGATCGGCCAGCGCAGCCAAGCCGACCGATGACAACCCCGCTGCGACAGCCATAGTGAGGAAAGCGCGGCGGTCGATTGAGCGGTTGAGAAAGGCTCGCTCCAGACCTGCAAGTGCCTGTTGCGATGTATCGACTTCACGCATGCGACACCTCCCTGAACTACTCCCAGCTATTTTTTGCCGGTCTAGTTATGTTCAACCTTCCATAGCGTTTCGCCTAATGTCAAACGGATTTCTCATTGTGCAATGCCAACACACGCTTTCGATGATAGAGCCATCGGTACTTGCGAGCCGTTTATGCGCCTGCCAAGTCTCTTTCCGGCTATCCGATGCCAAGAAATCGCTCGCGGATCGCGGAGTCGTCGGCCAGCGCCTGATTGCTCCCGCTCCAGATGACGGTTCCTTTTTCGACGACGTAATGCCGATCGGCGAAGGTCGACAAAGCATCAACCTCTTTGTCGATGATCAACATTGCCAGCCCGAGCTCCTTCAGGTCGATCAGCCGCCGCCAGATTTCTTCCCTGATCACGGGGGCCAGCCCTTCGGTGGCTTCATCGAGTACGAGCAATTGCGGATTCGTCATCAAGGCGCGCCCGATCGCCAGCATCTGCTGCTCGCCGCCGGACAATTGGCCGCCGCCATTGGACAACCGCTCGCCCAGCCTGGGAAAGAACTCGATAACCTTCGCCATCGTCCAGGCATCCGGTAGGCCACCTGGATTAGCCTCGGCCATCAGCAGGTTTTCTCGCACCGATAGATTGGGAAAGATGTGACGCCCTTCCGGCACGAGCCCGACGCCGAGCCGCGCGATTCGGTGCGGTCGAAGCTGGCTTATAGCCTGGCCCGAGATCGCGATCGACCCGGATGTTATGGGCAGCAGACCGCAGATCGTCCGGACCGTCGTCGTCTTACCCATGCCGTTGCGGCCGAGCAATGTGACGACCTCGCCTGCCGCAATGGACAACGATATGCCGAACAGCACTTGGCTTTGGCCATAGGCAGCGTGAATGTTGGCGACATCGAGAAGCATACGAACTACCTGTGCCCGAGATAGGCCGCGCGTACGGCCGGATCCGACCGGATGTGACCCGGCGCGCCTGTCGCGATCGCTTTTCCGGCAACCAGCACGGTGACGCGGTCTGCGAGCCTGAATACGGCGTCCATGTCGTGCTCGACCAGCAGGATCGAATAGCGCGATTTCAGGCGCAGAAGCAGCGACGTCATGCGCGCGCTATCTTCGCGGCCCATGCCTGCCATCGGTTCGTCGAGCAAAAGAAGTTTCGGCCGCATCGCCATCGCCATCGCCAATTCGAGTTGGCGGCGCTCGCCATGCGAAACATCGCCAGCGCAACGATTGGTTCTGCCGAGCCCGACGGCGTCGAGCATCTCTTGCGCCGGGCCGGTCAGAGCCGGATCGGTATGCGTGCCGCGCCAGAAGCGGAAGCTATGTCCCTGTCGCGCCTGCACCGAGACGGCCACATTGTCGCGCAAGCTGAACTGCGGGAACACCGAGGAAATCTGGAACGAGCGCGCCAGGCCGGCATGTGCGCGGCGGTGAGACGGTTCGCGCGTGACATCGCGGCCATCGAACAGGATCGACCCCGCGTCAGGCGTCAGGTCGCCCTGCAATTGCGAGATCAGCGAGGTCTTGCCAGCACCGTTGGGACCAATTAGCGCCAGCGTCTCGCGATCGGCGACATGCAGATCCAGATGGTCGGTCGCGACCAGTCCGCCGAAGCGCTTCACCAGGCCGGTCACCTGCAGCAACGCGTCGCTCATGGCCGGCGCCCCGTTTCGAACGCCATGCGCAGCAGGTCGGTCAAACCGCCGCGTAACAGGACAACGATGCCGATGATGATCAGGCCGAAGCCGAGTTGCCAGTAGACCGTCCATCCGGAAAGCACGATTTCGAGCACCAGGAAAACCGCTGCGCCCAGCAAGGGACCCCAGACCGTCGACATGCCGCCCAGCACGCACATGACTACGAGGTCGCCGGAGCGGACCCAGGACATTTCCGACGGGCTGATGAACTGCTGCCCGGCAGCCAACAAACCGCCACCAAGGCCGGCGATGGCACCGGAGATCGCAAAAGCCGCCAGTTGATAGCGCAACGGCGGGATGCCGAGCGCCGCCAGTCGCCGTTGATTCTGCGACGAGGCGCGCAGGACGACGCCGAACCTGCTCCCAACCAGGCGCTGCAGCACCACCAGCACAACGCCGAGAGCGATAACGCATCCGAGATAGAACGGCACCCGTGCCATCGCAGGATATCCGAACAGCGTGATGTCGCCGTTGATCTGCAACCCGTCCTCGCCGCCATACTTCTGCAAGGCGACAAAGAAGTAATAAAGCATCTGGTTGAAAGCGAGCGTGATCATGATGAAATAGGCCCCCCCGGTCCGCAGCGACACCACGCCCATGACTGCGGCGGCCAGCGCCGAGACGCAGATGGCCGCGGGCAGCACGACGGCAAGTTCGGTCGAGCCGGGAATGAAGCCGAAAAGCGGTTCGCCGGCCTCGGCCTGGAAGGCGAGGATGCCGACGACATATCCGCCGATGCCGAACAAACCCGCATGCAGAAGGCTGACAAGTCCGCCGAATCCGAGAACGATGTTCAGTGCGATCGCGGCCAGCGCGAACACGATGACCCGGGTGCCGATCTTGAGCAGGAACGGATTGCCGGTCAGCGATGCCACTAGCGGTAATGCCGCGAACAACAAAATCAGGATCGCTATCGGCGTGACGCCGGCGAACCGCGGCGACGGCGTCGCTTCGACGACGGAATGGAGCGCACTGTCAGCCATGGACCGGAAACAACCCCCGTGGGCGCAAAGCCAGAATGACCGCCATCAGCACGAAAATCAGCATGCTGCCGAGCGCGGGTGGCAGCAGCACGCGGCCGAACGTGTCGACGACCCCGACCAAAACGGCTGCAATTAACGCGCCCTTGATCGAGCCGATGCCACCGATCACGGTGACGACCAGCGCCAGGATCAGCACGGGCTCGCCCATGCCGACCTGAACCGCACTGATCGGTCCCGCCATCATGCCCGCAAGGCCTGCCAGCGCGGCGCCGGCCGCGAAAACCAGCGAGAAGATCAGCTCGACATTAACGCCCATGGCCGACGCGATGTCACGGTTGCTCGCGCCTGCGCGGACCCACATGCCGACGCGCGTGTGCGACACCACAAGATACAAGCCCGCCGCGACCAGCAGACCGGCCGCGAGAATGACGAGACGGAAACTCGGATAGATCAGGCCCGGCATCAACTGCACCGACGATGCCAGGGCCGACGGCAGCGGCATGGGGACAGGAACGGGCCCCCACACCATCTTGGTCAGTTCGTTGAGAACGAGGATCAGCCCGAACGTCACCAGCACCTGATCGAGATGGCCGCGGTGATAGAACCGCCTGAGCACAACCGCCTCGAGCAAGGCTCCGGCCAGCGCCGTCGCCGGCACGGCCAGCGCCACGGCGAGCGCGAAGCTTCCCGTGCGGGCCAGAATCGTGGCGGCAGCGAAGGCGCCGATCATGAACAACGATCCATGAGTCAGGTTGATCATGTTCATGATGCCGAACACCAGCGTCAGCCCGGCCGCCATCAGGAACAGCTGGACGCCCAATTGAACGCCATTGAGCGACTGTTCGACAATCAGCGTCAGCCCCATCGCGTCAAACTCCAGATCAAAGACCGCTACTGCGCCGGCTTCATGGCGCAATCGGAGACATGGAAGTCCGCCAGATCCGCCTTGATCAATTCGCCGCGCTTCATGACCGGCCGGCCCTTGCCGTCCTTGACGATCTCGGCGAGGTAGGCGTCCTGGATCGGGTAATGGTTGGTGTTGAACTTGAACTTGCCGCGTAGCGAGTCGAACGTGACCGCCTCCAGAGCTTTCTGGAACGCAGCCTTGTCCTCGATCTTGCCGTCGATCGATGCCAGCGCGGCATTCAGCAGGCGCGCGCCATCAAACGCATTGGCGGCGTAGGGAGACGGCAGACGGCCATACGCGGCCTCGAAATCCGCCGTAAACATCTTGCTCACCGGGTTGTCGAAGTCTTCCGTCCAGAACGTGGAGGCAAAGGCGCCGACGGCCGCCTCTCCCATACCGGGCAGCACGGTCTGGTCGAGCGAGAACGATGGCCCGTAGAGCTTGATGATATTGGCCAGGCCGGCCTGGGCATACTGCTTGACGAAATTGATACCCATTCCGCCAGGATAGAAGAAGAACACGGCGTCCGGCTTGACCGAGCGCAATTGCGAGATTTCGGCGGCGTAGTCGAGCTGGCCGAATGCCGTATAGACCTCGCCGGCAACCTCGCCCTTGAAAGTGCGCTTGAAGCCCGTGAGGTAGTCTTTGCCCGCCGGATAGTTCGGTGCCATCAGATAGACGCGCTTGGCCTTGTTGGACAGATAAAGCCCCATCGCCTCGGGCAATGTGTCGTTCTGGAATGCCGAATTGAAGTAGCGCGCGTTGCACTGCTTGCCGGCATATTGCGAGGGCCCGGCATTGATGCTGAACACGAAGGCGCCTGCATCGAGGACCGGTTTGGCAACCGCCAGCATCACGTTGGAGAAGGTGATGCCTGTGACAATCTGCACGCGATCGCTCTCGACCATCTTGTCGGCAAGCTGGCGACCGACGTCAGGCTTTGCCTGATCGTCGCCCTGGATAATTTCGACCGACCGGCCACCGAGCTTGCCTCCAGAACTCTTCAGGCCAAGCTTGAACCCGTCCAGCAGCTCCTGTCCCAACTGCCCCGACGGACCGGAAAATGTCGAAATGAATCCGATCTTGATCGGCTGCTGGGCATGCGCGTTTGCACCTGCGAGGAAACCCGCGGCACACAATAAGAGCGTTGTCTTTCTCATGGTCCCCTCCCTCCGCAGCGCCTCTTTTTGAACGGGCGACTGCCAAATGAATAACTTGTCGGGCAACGATGGCCTACGAGGCGATCGGCTTTCCAATCGTGATGTCGATCTGGCCGAGACCGGCAATACCGCCGGTGACCTTGTCGCCGGTGACGATGGCGCCCACGCCGGCGGGCGTTCCGGTCATCACCAGATCACCGGGCTTGAGGACCATCGAGCGCGACAGAACGGCAATGATGTCTGGCACCGGCCAGATCAGCTCGGCGAGGTCAGCGTCCTGCTTTACATCGCCGTTAACGGCGAGCCAGATGCGGCCAGCATTGGGCCGGAACGAGCCATCGACGCGATGCAACGGCGCGATAGGCGCCGAGTGATCGAATGCTTTGCCCCAATCCCACGGCCTACCCTTATCACGCGCTTCGAATTGCAGGTCGCGCCGCGTCAGATCGATGCCGACGCCATAACCGAACACGTGATCAAGCGCGGAGGCGGCTGAAATACTGAAGCCTCCCTTGCCGATCGCGACGATCAGTTCGATCTCGTAGTGCAGGTTTGCGGTTTCCGGCGGATAGGGAATCGTCTCGCCGTTATCCACCACCGCGTCGCTGGGCTTGGTGAAGAAGAACGGCGGCTCGCGATCCGGATCTTTCCCCATTTCACGGGCATGCGCGGCATAATTTCGGCCGACGCAAAAGATGCGTCGCACCGGAAAGCGGGCGGAGTCGCCGGCTACCGCGACGGAAGCAATCGCCGGAGGCGCAAAAACAAAATCAGTCATCATTGGCGTCCTAAATCACGCGTTGCCGCGGTCTTCGCGAAACAGATCAAGCTTCTGCTGAACCGGCCGATCCGAGAAGCTGAAGAGAACTGCATCCTCGTCGCTTTCGTGAGTCACCCACTGCCAACTTGGCACGACGAACAGATCTCGCGGCCCCCACTCGAAGGTTTGATCACCGATCCGCGAACGACCCCGACCTTCGATCGGCGCAAATACTGTGGCGTCCGTGGAACGGTATCTTGCGGTCTTGAAGCCGTTGGGCAGAAGTTGAATGAAGGTGCCGATGGTCGGCATCGCGAAATCGCCCGTCACGGGATTCGAGAATCTCAGCTTGAGACCGTGGCAGGCATCCCACTCATCGTGAGCCTTCGCCGCTTCGAGCGCCTCGCGCGTATATGAATATGGATAGTTGAAGATCGGCGAGGCTTTCGCGGTGCGCTTTAGATCGACCGGCAGCAGGTTGCGGCCATAACGCGCGAAGCTGTCCCCGACAGGACGAGTGACTTTCTGCTCGTCCTCCTCGAGCCCCTCCGCGAAGGAGGCATCGAAGAACTGCACCATTGGGATATCCAGACCATCGAGCCAGAACATCGGCTCCGACGCCTGATTGCCGTGATCGTGCCACTTCATTGAGGGCGTGATGACGAAGTCACCCGGCGCCATCATGGTTCGCTCGCCATCAACGGCAGTATGAGCGCCCTCGCCTTCCAGAACGAACCGCAGTGCGGATTGACTATGGCGATGGGCGGGCGCCACCTCCCCCGGCATCACCATCTGAACGCCGGCGTAAAGCGAGGTCGTGACTTTGGATTGGCCACGCAGACCCGGATTCTCGAGAACGAGAACGCGGCGCTCCGCTTCCTTCGCCGTGATGAGCTTTCCCGCCTCCATCATATAGGCGCGGATGTCGTCAAACTTCCAAAGATGGGGCCGACAAGCACTCTTGGGTTCGGGCGTAATAAGATCGCCCATCACATTCCACAGCGCTGACAGGTTTTCACCGTCGATCTTGCGGTAAAACGATTCTCGTTCCGGCGTTTTTTGAATGGCGTTGTCCATAGACAGCCTCCCGTCGTTCTTCTCACTTATTTGACAGTATACTGACAAAACGCATACTGTCAGTCAAGCTTTTCAAAAGCGTGATATCGAAAATGGGAGGGCTAGATGGAACTACACGGCTATTTCCGCAGCAGCGCCTCATATCGCGTCAGGATCGCCCTCAATCTCAAGGGGCTGACCGCACAGCATCTTTCGTATCATTTGCGCAACGGAGAGCAGCGCAGCAGCGCCTATCTCGCCATGAATCCGCAAGGCCTCGTGCCGACATTTCGCAACGCAACAGGCGACCTACTGACCCAATCGATCGCCATCATCGAATGGCTCGACGAGACCTATCCCGATCCATCACTGCTGCCGCAAGATCCGCTGCAACGCGCGCGGGTTCGTAGCTTCGCCATGGTGCTCGCCTGCGACACACATCCAGTGCAGAATCTCAAGGTGCTTGCACGCCTGCGACAACTTGGTTTGACTGAAACGGTCGTCACGGAGTGGGCTGCGTGGGCAAACCAAGAGGGACTCACTGCATGCGAAGCTCTCATCGCAGGCGAGACAGGTCCGTTCTGCTTTGGCGCATCTCCCACGCTCGCCGACATCTGCCTTATTCCACAGCTCGCCAATGCCAAGCGTTTTGGCGTGGACCTTGCTAGGTTTCCTCGTCTAAAAGCCGTGGCATCCGCCGCCGCGGAACTAAAGGCTTTCTCCGATGCCGCGCCAGAAAAACAACACGACGCTGAATAAGCCAGTATTCAACGGCGGTGCATCCCCCCCGTCATCCGCTGCGATGGATGACGTCTACAAGAAGCCAGGCTACCTGTTTCGGCGCATGCAGCAAATTGCGGTTGCCGCTTTCATGGAAGAGTGCCAGGCGGTTGATCTGACGCCAGTTCAATACGCGGCGCTTGTCGGTATTCGGGCCCATCCGGGCATCGACGCCACGCGTTTGTCGGCACTCATCGCGTTCGATCGTTCAACACTCGGAAGTGTCATCGAACGCCTGGAAACAAAGGGCTTTCTTGAGCGGAAATCGGGCCCCGACGACAAGCGCGTCAAACTGCTGCATCTGACAAAAGCTGGAGCCAGCGAGCTTCGCAACGTCGAGCCGCTGGTTGCACAGGCGCAAACCCGCATGTTGAAGCCCCTCTCTCCGACCGACCGGCAGGCCTTGCTCAAACTCCTGACCCAGCTTGTGGACTTGAACAACGACGTGTCACGCGCTCCGATGCGCGTAGATGACGTGATGCAACATCTGAACAAACTGGGCTGAGTCCTGCGGTTAGCTGATCCGTTTCGTCTCATCCGTCGCTATAGTCTCAAAAGCGCCTGACGATCGATCTTTCCTGTCCCCGTTTTCGGAAGCTCGCTCACAAACTGCACTTCACGCGGATATTTGTACGGTAGCAGCCTCTCCTTGACGAAACTCTGCAGCATTTGGGTCGCCTCAGCCGCGTCGAAATCGTTGACATCCATCACGACAACGGCCTTCAGGCTCATCCGACGATCGGCGAGCTCGACCGCAAGCACTGCGCATTCACGAACGTTGGGATGTTCCGCCAAGCACAGCTCGACTTCCAACGGGTAGACCCACTGCCCCGACACCTTGATGAGATCATCCGCGCGACCGCGGAAAAAGTGAAATCCCTCGCTATCGCGCACGAATCTGTCGCCGGTGTAGATCCAGCCGCCCTCACGTATCGTTTCCGCCGTCTTATCCGGCCTGTTCCAATATAGTGGAGTGTTGGAGTCGCCCCGCACCCATAGAATGCCTTCCTCGCCATCAGCAACCGTCTCTCCGTCCTTGTCCTTCAGCGCGATCTCGTAGCCGGGAACGCGCTGACCTGCCGACCCCAGCTTCTTGGCGCCGGGGCGGTTCGACAGATAGATATGGAGCACCTCCGTCGAGCCAAGGCCCTCGACGATCTCAAGTCCCGTCAATGTCTTCCATTCCTTGAAGACGTCCGCCGACAGGACTTCGGCGGCAGACAATGACAGACGCAGCGAGGAGAAATCATGCTTTGCCGCGCCCGCGGCTTTTGTCAGCGCTGTGTAAAGCGTCGGCAATCCGAAGAAAACGGTCGGACGGAATTGCTCGACCGCCGCAAAGATCGCATCCGGCTTCGGCTGCCCAGGCAGCAGCAGAGCGGCAGCGCCGACCGAGAACGGGAACGTCACCGAGTTGCCGAACCCGTAGGCGAAGAACATCTTCGGCACGGAGAAACAGATATCGACCTGTGACAGCTTGAGGATATCACGGGCGAAGGCTGCTTCACTGTACGCCATATCGTGCTGTAGGTGAACGATCCCCTTGGGTCGACCTGTCGATCCGGATGAGTACATCCAGAACGCCATCTCGTTCCGATGCGTGTCCGCCTCAGCCAATTCATCCGAAAATCCTGCCAACCACTGCTCGGACGCAAGCCGAGTCGCAACGGACCCTGCCTCAGCCGTTCCATTGACTACGATCAGCGTGCGTAGCGCGGTGTCGCGGCAAGCCGTTTCATTGAATATGGCACCGAAGGCAGCATCCGTGACGGCAACGCTTGCCCCGGAGTCCGACAGGTAGAACTGCAGCAGGTCAGGCGGCGTAAGGGTATTGATGAGCAATGGGACGAATCCCGCACGCACGGCACCGAAAAATGCCGCCGGATATGCCGGGGTATCGTCGAGAAACAGCAAGACCCGATCGCCTCGCTGCAGGCCAAGCGATCGAAATCCATTTCCCCACTTGCAGGCGTCTGCGCACAGCTCCTGATAAGTGCGCGTACCAGATAGCCCGATGACAGCGACCCGGTCGCCTCGTCCAGCGGTGAGATTGTCAAACAGGATTTGGCTTGCATTGTAGCGAGCGGGAATGGAAAAGCCGATTTCGCAGGCGCCGACGCTGTCAAGCGGCACCTGATCGTTGATGATGAGACCGTCCTGCGGCTTGCTCATCGTGTGCCCTCCCCCCGTTGCGCCTCGTCGTATTGCGCCATGAATGACGGCGACATCTTTCGCAGCCGATCATCATCGACACGACCGGACCGCGTGATGTAGCTGTAAGCAAAATCCATCATGCCAAGCTTCATGTGTTCGGGGAATTTCTCGTACCAATCGGAGCTGGTGCGCGCAGCGGCGATGAGCTTTTTTACGATCGGCTTGCGCTCGGTCTCATAGCGCGCCAGTCCCGCTGCGATATCCGACTCCGCATCCAACGCCTTGACGAGCGCGATCGCATCCTCGATCGCCAGCCGTGTGCCGGATCCGATCGAGAAGTGCGCCGAATGCAGCGCATCGCCGATGAGCACCATATTCTTGAAGGACCAGTGCTCGTTCCAAACCCACGGAAAGTTTCGCCAAACCGACTTGTTCGAAATAAGCGGATGGCCATCGAGCGTAGCGGCAAAGACCTGCTCGCAGACTGATTTTGACTCCTCGATCGTCTTATTGGCAAAATCGTAACGCTGCCAGGTCGTGCGGTCGCACTCGACTAGAAACGTGCTCATCGTCGGCGAAAACCGATAGTGATGCGCATTGAACGCGCCATGCTCGGTGGAGATGAAGGTCTGCGACAACGTTTCGAACCGCTTCGTCGTGCCATACCAGGCGAATTTATTGCTGGAATAGGAGAGCGAACTGCCAAAATCGCCCTCGAAGGTCCGGCGAACGAGCGAATTGAGCCCGTCGGCGGCGACAATCAGATCGTAACCGGCAAATCGGTCAAGCGATGGCACGACGGTGTCGTAATGCAGCTTGACGTGAGCACCGCGCGCACGTTCCTGCAACAGTTTGAGTAGTTCGAGCCGTCCGATCGACGAAAACCCTACGCCATCTATATCGATCGTGCGTTCGCAAAGATTAAGCGTGATGTTCTTCCAGCTCTCCATCCGCGGCGCGATGGCGTCGACCGTCTCGGGATCGTCCGCACGTAAAAAATCAAGAGCCTGCTCGGAAAAGACGACACCGAAACCCCACGTCGCATCGGCGGGGTTCTGCTCGAACACCTCGACCTCGGCGGCGGGATGCTTGACCTTAAAAAGGTAGGCAAAATAGAGGCCGGCCGGACCTCCTCCCAGTACGGCAATGCGCATTTTTCTCTCCCAGAGCCGCTTTTATATTATACAATTGATTGCCTATTAGACAAAAAATGAAGGAACAGCAAGCGATGTTCGAAACCGGCTTTACAGTCGAATGGGGGGATTGCGATGAAGCAGGCATCGTTTTCTACCCAAACTATTTCTATTGGCTGGACTGCACCTTCCAGCGCTTCCTGCGATCTCATGGCTTAAACCAGCGCGAACTCCGCAAGCGGTTTGGCGCTGTGACGCCAATTATTCAGGCTCATTCAGACTTCAAGGCGCCTATTCGATACGACGACACGCTGGTCATCAGAGCGATTGTCCGCCAGGAGAGCGAGCGGCGCTTCCGCGTGGATTACCATTTGAGTTCGAACGGAACCCCCGTCGCAAACGCGCACGAAATTCGCGCATGGGCACTTGTCGCAGCCGACGGATCGATCAAAGGTGGACCAATCGACCCGGAATTCCTTGCGATATGCAATGCATCCGATAAGCCCTAATTGACCCTAGAAATCACGATATGAAACAACCGAAACCCGCCGCTACATTTTCACCCAAGCGCGGCAAGGCGACCGGGAAGACATCGCGATCAATTGCCGAAGCCAAAGACTCATTGGAAGCCAAAGCAAAGCCCGCGATCCGCCGGGGCATCCAGTCGGTTGAGGTCGGATTTCGTGTGTTGGCCGCGCTCACCGCGGAATCGCAACCTTCAACATTGAGCGCGATCGCCAAACGATCGGAGCTTTCCGCCTCCCAAGCACATCGTTACCTGTCGAGTCTCATCGCCATCGGCATGGCTCGTCAGGGCTCACCTTCAGGGCTTTACGAGCTGGGGCACCAGGCGATCCAGATCGGACTCGCAGCTCTCGCACGAACCGACATCTTCCTCGAGGCCGATCCCGCCATCGCAGAATTCACGCGCTCAACTGGGCGGACTACACTGGTCGCCGCGCTTGGTCCCCTTGGACCGACCATCGTTCGATGGCATGCGGGCCGAATCCCCGTCATTACCTCGCTCTCAGTCGGATCCGTCCTGCCCCTCCTCGGCTCAGCGACGGGGCATACGTTTCTGAGCTTCATGGGAGCCGAGGAATTTGAAGGCGCGATCGAACGAGCCAAGACCGAAAATGCAGACGCCGCCAAAATCGATGTCGGCTCAATACGAAAACGTATACTCGCGAACATGTACGCGTCGGTGGACGAGTTATTGATACCGGGTTTGCGGGCCACCGCCGTTCCAATCCTCGATATCCAGGGACGAGCCGCCTTGGTTGCGACAGTCTTGGCAACGCCAGCATTCGCTCGCTCGGACGACGAGGCCATCATCAAGAAACTCCAAGCGGTCTGCAGATCTCTCACTGCAAAACTTGGCGCTGCCTAGCTGGACTTGTCGCTCATTTGACGGCGCTGCCCTTTTTGATTCTGCCTTTGCATTGTCCAATTCGACATAGAGATAGACTAAGCCCATGAATTCGCTCGATCGGCATGAATGAGCGGGGCAACATCGAAGAAGTAGTTGCCCGCCGGAAAATCTCCATTTGCTTGAAGGCACGTCTCTAGCGGCTGACGGGACCGCCAATCCGTTCGGACAGATCGCTTGCAGCTTTCTTCAGTGCAGTTTCCACTTCCGCGATCGTTTTCCTCTTCGTCAGATCGAGACGCTCCGCATAAGGAACGGTGAGCGCGGCAATGGCCGAGCCTTGCGTGTCTAGAATCGGATAGCTGACTGCGTGCAGCCCTTTGACCTGAACACTAACAATCGACTCGTAACCACGGCTCCGGACCTTTCGCAGGACCTGCTCGATCTGGGCGTTGACCTGATCAGGACGTCGCCGAACGGACTCCTTGATCCGCTGCTGCGCTATGGCAGGATCCTGAAATGCCAGAAGCACGCGGCCCGACGCCGAAACCAATACGTCCAGTTCGGCGCCCACCCGCACACTGAATCCGAGGCCGCTGGGATTATCGACCTTTGCAATGACGATCTGGGCGCCGTCGCTGTAGACGGTCAGATGACAAGCCTGCTCCAGACGCGACGAGAGGTCCTGCATGATCGGGCCCGCTTCCGATAGAAGCCGGTTCGTCGGAGGATTACTATGAGCGAGGGCGAAGAGCTTCGTCGTAATCCCATAGCTTTCACCCAAGCTGACAACATAATTCCGGCCGACCAGACAGGCGAGCATTCGATAAATCTCGCTGACACTCCGGCCCAGGCGGTCCGCCATTTCGGTTAGCGTCATCGACGTGTTGCTGCGGCACAGCAACTCGAGGATATCCAGCCCTTTCTCAAGGGCGGGCGCAGAATATGTCGCAACCGACGACGAATCCGCCACATCTGATTTTTTTGTTGGTTTGCGGCTCATTGTCGGCTTTTTCATTCCGGAATTCCCTGTTGCTCGGTTGGACAATCCTACGTGAGACCGCCCCCTCGTCGATAGATTCATCGGCGCGAGTTCGCCGCTAAATTTGCACTGCAAAATGCGATCTGTGGACCACCCCGCTGCGCAGGGCGCGCGCATCACTACGGCAATCCGGCAGTTGCGAGACCGCTGTGGGATGGATTGTTCCGTCCGAATGCTGCAACGCCTTAGGTTATTTTCATATATAATAGTTTGACTTTATATATAAAAACTGGACTACTTGCCCATCAACGGCTGATCGCTATGGCGAAACAGCAGCACCCGCTCTCTCCGGAGCCTCTTCGTCCAGAGCGGAAAATAAAAAACAAACGCATCGGGAAACGCCACTGTCACTTCGGAGGGAATGCTCATGCTGAGATCACTTCTTGGTTCACTTGCGCTGCAGTTGATCGTCGGGACCGTCGCTGCTCAAACAAACGATTCAATCAAGATCGGCGTCATGAATGACCAGACTGGCATTTATGCCGATTTGGCCGGCCCCGGTTCTGTCATCGCGGCGCGTCTGGCCGTCGAGGATGCAGGCGGCAAAGTGCTCGGCAGACCTATCGAAATTGCCGTCGCCGACCACCAGGGTAAGCCCGATATCGGCGCCAATATTGCGCGCAAGTGGTATGACGTCGATGGCGTCACTGCGATCCTTGACTTGCCGGTGTCGTCTATCGCGCTCGCTGTCCAGGAAGTTGCACGCCAGCGAAGCAAGATCGTGATATTCTCAAGCGCCAGCGCGTCGGACCTGTTGGGGAAGTCGTGCAGCCTGACGTCGTTCCAGTGGACCTTCAATACGCTGTCCGCAGCACGAAGCACGGCTACCGCCGTCTTCAATGAAGGTGAGAAATCCTGGTACTTCATCGCTGCAGATTATGCCTTTGGAAAAGCGATGGTGCGCGATGCGAGCGCCGTTATCGCACAAAAGGGAGGCCGAGTTGTGGGCACCGCGTGGCACGCGCTCGGCACATCTGATTTCGCATCCTATCTGCTGCAGGCCCAAGGCTCAGGCGCGCAGGTCGTCGCGCTCGTGAGCGGCGGTTCCGACTTCATCAATGTGATGAAACAGTCGAGCGAGTTCGGCTTGGCCTCCGGCGGACAGAAGATCGTCTCGCTGCAGACGTTCATCTCGGATGTTCACAGCATTGGCTTACCGATCGCCCAAAAACTAACGCTCACCGCCGCGTTTTACTGGGATCTCGACGCAAAGACCCGCGCATGGTCGAAACGCTTCGCCAACCTCAGTGGCGGTCGCATGCCGACCATGGCCCAGGCCGGCGTTTACAGTGCGACTTTACACTACATCAAAGGGATCGCAGAAGCTGGAACAACTGACGGTGCGGCTGTGGCCACGGCGATGCGAAAACTGCCTGTCGATGACATGATGACCCATGGCGCCCGCATTCGCGATGATGGGTGGGTGATGCGGGATCTCTACCTTTTCCGCGTCAAGACACCGAGCGAGTCCAAGGGGCCGTGGGACTACTACACGCTTCTGTCCAAGATCTCCGGGGAAGACGCCGCCCCTCCCCGCCTTCCGGAATGCAAATGAACAATACTATTTCCATCTCGATCAGACGCCTTGGTCGGTCCGATCTGTTGGACCGGGTACCCGAGGCACCGGGTGACGGAGAATATAGGCACTTGCGCTTCAGTTGAACCAAAGTGGCCGCCACCATTTGCCGACTTTTTCATATATAAAAACTTGACATCATATATAAATTGCCATTCTTTGTTTCTCAACAACGGCACGGACCTTGATGTCCGGCAGAAAGGCGGGAGTGTTGCGTGAGGGAAGACTGGCCAACAAGGTCGCGATCATTTCCGGCGGCGCTGGAGGCATTGGATCGGCGGCAGCACGACTGTTCTGCAAAGAAGGCGCTCGGATCGCGCTCGTTGACCTCGACGCCGCGAGCCTTCGCGCCGTTGCGGACACCGTGAGGTCGGAGATCGACGGAGCAGAGTTGATGTGTATCGCCACCGATCTTCGTGAAGAGCGTTCAGCCCAGGATATCGTCTCACAGGTCCTGAAGGCATATGACGGTATCAGCGTTCTGGTGAACAATGCAGGCATCCGACGTTACGAAGCATTGGCGGACGCTCCTTGGGAGGCATGGGAAGACATCATCCGGCTCAACTTGCTGAGCGTGGCGTCGCTCTCACGTGCCGCGCTGCCGGCCCTGCGCCAGAGCGGCAAGGGCAGCATCATCAATGTCTCCTCGACATATGCGGTGTATGGCCGAAAGGGCATGGGCGCCTATGACGCAACTAAATCGGCGGTTCTCTCCCTCACCCGAACCCTAGCCTATGAGGAAGCCGCACACGGCGTACGGGCAAATGCTATCTGCCCGGGGTTCACCCGCACGCCGTTCCATATTCAACGGCTCGGCGTCGAGACTGTCGAGAAGATAACGCCGCCTTGCGTGATGAAACGTTGGGCCGATCCGATGGAGATGGCTTATCCAATGTTGTGGCTCGCTTCCGATGAGGCATCCTATGTCACGGCAGCGACCCTGATGGTCGATGGCGGCCTTCCCGAATAAATTCGCCCAGAAAGAAAGGACCGCGCGATGGACCTTAAATTACATCACGTGAACTACTCGACCAAAAACGTCAAAGCGCTCTCCGACTTCTATAAATCGCTCTTCAATCTGACGCCGGCTCATGCAGGCGCACACACTCAAATTGTCTCACAGGGCTATGACGGTCAGGTTGAGTTTCTAACCGACGGAACGACCGAGTTCCACATCGCGCCGCAGGATCTTGGGGTGGCCTTCCGCACCAAGCAGAGTCTCAACCCCCTCGATCGCGGCCATATCGCATTCCGCACCGATGATATCGAAGCGTTCAAGACCATGCTGAACGAAAAAGGGATCCAGTTCGCCGACTACGGCGTCTGGGCCGTCGGCGGCTGGTACCAGATTTTCCTTCAGGATCCTGATGGAACGATCATCGAGGTGCATCAGGTGGATTACAAGGAAGCAGGCTGACCTGCAGCTTCCTCTCGATCGCGGATCAAACGAAGAGGCGAAGGCCGATATGCTTCTCAATGACAAGGTATGCCTCATCGTGGGCGCGGCATCCGAACGAGGCATTGGATTCGCGACAGCTAGACTGTTTCGCGAACACGGCGCATCTGTCGTCGCACTCGATATTCAGATGGAAGGCAGTATTGTCGCCACACTCAATCGGGTCGCAGGGCATGATCGTGGACCGGCAGGTAGAATTGAAGGACGACGGTGTGACGTGACCAACCGCGACGATTGTGCCGAAGCTATTAGGTGGACGTGCGAACGCTTCGGCCGGATCGACGGACTGGTGAATTGCGCGGGCATCGTGACAGCTCGTTCGATGTTGAGCATATCGGCGGCAGAGCTGGATCGAATGATCGACATCAACCTGAAGGGCGCCTTCAATGTCTGCCAGAGCGTCGTCGAGGTAATGTCGAGGCAAGGCAGCGGATCGATCGTGAATGTTGCCTCCGTGGCAGCGCAACGGGGCGGCGGACTGGTAGGCGGCGCGCATTACGCGGCATCGAAAGGAGGCGTCATCAGCCTGACGCGCTCGATCGCCCGGGAGTTCGGCCCGACCGGCTTGCGAGCAAACACGGTTTGCCCATCC
This sequence comes from Tardiphaga sp. OK245, assembly GCF_900108575.1. Classification (NCBI taxonomy): domain Bacteria; kingdom Pseudomonadati; phylum Pseudomonadota; class Alphaproteobacteria; order Hyphomicrobiales; family Nitrobacteraceae; genus Tardiphaga; species Tardiphaga sp. OK245. Next base: position 147,246 of record NZ_FNWZ01000007.1, read on the forward strand.
TTGATCGAAACCGCCATGCTGGATGGCAACATCAACGAACAACAAATGAGTTCGCTGCTTGGGCAGATCCCCCTAGGGCGCGCCGGGCACCCCATCGATGTCGCCGGTGCCTGCCTATTTCTGATTTCCGAGCTATCCGCCTACGTCACGGGCGCAACCATCGATGTGAATGGCGGCAGCCACATCCACTAGCGTCACCCAGCACCGGTCTCGGCGCCGCGCAAGACGATCTCCGTGAGCTGACCGCACGGCGAAGAAAGGCTCGACGAATCCGTTCAACTCAGTTTGCCCTCCGTTGTCGCGGCGACGAGATGGCCCACGACATAACGTACGCGAGGACTGAGCTAGGCCTGACGCGGCCAGACCGCACGGACGTCTACCCGAATGGTGGAATGCCCCTGAAGGACCTTCTGCAAGGTGCCACGCCCAAGGTGATCTCGGACAAGCACATCGGGAGCTGGCAAAGCCCCAGCCCGCCGACGGCGGCATCGACCATCGCGTCCCCATCTCCTACTTGGTGCGCGACCGGAGGCGAGATGCACTTTTCCGATACACCATCGCCTACCTGCCTCCCGATGTCCATTGGCTCGTCAACACCATGACACGGAAGGGCTACGTCGCGCGGGTTGCACGCGCGATTGCGGTTTGAGCTACTCCGAATGCCTGCTGTCTCTGGTCAACGGCACCTGCCTATCCCACTTGCCCACCCTCGATACTGACGCCGCCATGCGGCGCTCGGGTGCGGTTGTTCGTGGTGATGAAGACTAGCACGGCATTCGGAGTAGCATTCTGGGTCCAGCCCCCAGCACGCACGCCCTCTAACGGCCAGCGACAGACCTTCGGTTCAGTCCGACGAGCGCTCCAAAGATGACACCGACGCATATCGGCATTCCGATCATTGACAGGGGCGACACGAGCAACTGCATTAGCACCGCGTAACCCTTGCCATCAGCCTCGCTTGCCGACTGAGACTGCAAGAAGCTCGTCACGAACACGGCTAGAAGCACCCCGGCCACCGCGACCTTGAGCCACCTGATGCCCCTCGGGAGGCGCTGCGCAGCGTAGCTCACTGCGACCGCCGGGAGCACAGTGAGTGCGACGAACAGCAGAATAATGAAGATCAAGACCAGTCTCGCTTCCAGCGGCGCACGGTCCTCTCGACACTTGAATACTGTGGCAGAACTAACGTGATCGCCGTGAATGTCGTGATCCAGAGTATCATGTAGAGCGGCAGAGCGACGCCTTGATAGTACGCTGACTGGCTCGATGTTGACAGCGCTAATTGGTAGTCAGCCGATCTCCCGCGGGTACTTTGGCAAATTCGGCTCGACCTAGACATGCCGGCAGATCGACATCAACAATATCTTCCCGAGGGCACAAAGCGCGACGCGGTTACCTTGCGAGCGCGCTTCGCCCCTTCGACGCTTTGAACGCGACACCAGCACACGCGCTAGACAGCCGACGATTGCCGGATGGTCACGGGCACCAGGTCGCTTCGAAATGCGCCGACCTGTCATCCCACCGCGTCAGGAAAACCTGCGTTTCCGGCGGCACGACCGCCTTGGTGCTGTCCTTCCCCGCGAAGGCTTCAATCGCGGCCATCGATTCCCAGAACGTGATCTCGACGATGGCGACTTCGTCCGCTTCGTTGCTGCGCATGAAGTACGAGCCCTTGTAGCCGGGCACCCGATGCAGCGCAGGCAGGGTTTCCGTCGTCAAAAGTTTTTCATAGGCGCCCGCCTGTTCCGGCTTCGCCCAGCCACGCCATACGCGTCCAATCATCTTCGTCTCCTGTGTGATGTGAAATCTCGACCCAAATTCAATCGAGAACTCGAATGCGGTTTGGCGCGACACGTACTGTAACCGTGTCACCTGCCCTGAAATTCTTGCTGTCGGTTGCGAGGCATCGAATGTGATGGGCACCCACCGAGACCACGTAGCGGACACGCGATCCCAGAAAGATTGCCGTTTCTACCCGCGCACTGCATCCCGTTTGGCCCGCCGGAGCTAATTGTACTTCTTCCTGCCGAAAGGTGATGGTCGCCGCGCCGTCGCGACCATAGCCATCCGCCAATAGAAGCGCTCCCTCGGCAGAGAGTCGGGCATGACAAGTGGCGCCATCCGTTTCCAGATTTACATCAAGAATATTGGAAGAGCCCATGAAGGCCGCAGAGAACCGCGTCGCCGGTGCGCCGTAGAGTTCGGACGGCGTGCCCTGCTGTTCGATCTTCCCTTCATTCAGGAGAATGATGCGATCCGACAAACTGAGCGCCTCTTCCTGGTCATGCGTCACGAAGATGGTGGTCAGCCCGGTCTGCCGATGCAGCTGGATCAGTTCCTCCTGCATGCTTTCGCGCAGGCGGGCATCCAGGTTGGACAGCGGCTCGTCGAGCAGCAGCACCTGCGGCCGCGAGACAACGGCCCGCGCGACCGCGACGCGCTGCTGCTGGCCACCGGACAGCTCACGCGGCCTGCGCGCGGCGAGATGACTGAGCTGAACCATCTCCAGCACGTCTTTCACCCGCCTGGCCTGTTCCTGTCTCGTCCCGATGCTGCGCATCCGGAGCGGAAACATCACGTTGTCGAACACGCTGAGATGCGGCAGCAGCGCATAGGACTGGAACACCATGGCGATGTCGCGCTTCTCCGGGGGAAGCGCGGTCGAATCCTTGCCGCCGATGACAATCGATCCGCTGGTCGTCTGCTCAAGACCGGCGATCATGCGCAACAGTGTTGTTTTTCCGCAACCACTCGGTCCGAGCAGGCTGACGAATTCGCCCTTGGCGATCGACATGGAAACGCCCTTGATGACGGCGGCATCACCGAAGCGCTTCGTGATATCGATAAGCTCAACCGCGGCCATCAAGCTGCTACCTTCTGCACGCCGAGCAGCCGGTCGATTGCCAGCAGCATCACAATGGTCAACCCGATCATCAGGGTGGAGACGGCCGCGATCGACGGATCGGGGCTGAACTCCAGTTGCGTATAAATTTGAATGGGCAGGGTCATGATCTCCGGCGAGCGCAGGAATAACGAGACGATGGCCTCATCGAACGATATGTTGAAGGCGAAAAAGGCGCCTGCAGCGATGCCGGGAAGGCACTGCGGAAGAATCACGTAGAGCAGTGTCTTCCAGCGGCCTGCCCCCATGGTGCGCGCCGCTTCTTCCAAAAACTTGTCGGACGTCGATAGCACCGCAAGCGTGGTGCGGATGACGTAAGGCACCGCGATCACGGTATGACCGATCCAAAGGGATACGAAGGACGTCCGGCCGATCTGCGCACTCCAGAACATCAGAAGTCCGAGCGCGAACACGATGGTTGGCAGCACCAGCGGAGACAGCACCAGCGCCGATAGGATGCCGGTACCCGGAATGCGCCCGCGATGAAGTGCGATGGCCATTCCCGTTCCGACGACCGTCGCAGACGCCGTCACGACCGCGGCGAGTTGCAAGCTGTTCCAGGCTGAATGGACATAGACATTCGAGTCGAGGACCGTGTGATACCATTTCAGACTGAAGCCCTGCGGCGGAAATGCAATGTAGTCTCCTGCCGTGAAGGATACGCCCGCCACAACGACGATCGGTCCGAGAATAAAGACGAGCATGACCGCAACGAAGAGCGCGGTGACGATACGAACCCAGGAAGGAATGGACCTAACCATGGGATTTCCTCGTCAGCCGAATATAGGGGATGAGGAGGATCAGCACCCCCACGAAGAGGATCAGTGACTGGGCAGCAGCGAAGGGCCAGTCCTGTGATTTGGTCGCGGTTTCGTAGATCGACCCGGCGAGCACCGGCAGGCGAGCGCCGCCGAGTAGTGACGGTGTGATGAAGTAGCTCACCGACAGCGTGAACACCAGCAGCGACCCGGCAACGATTCCCGGCACGGACAGCGGAAGCACCACGCGCCTGACGGAAGCGAGAAAGCTGCACCCCATGACGCGCGATGCTTCTTCGAGGCGCGGATCGAGTCTCAGGATGACACCGAGGACGGACAGGACCATGAATGGAAAGAGGATCTGGATCATGCCGATCACGATGGCGGCCTCGGTATGCATCATCGAATAGTTGCGCCGGACAAAACCCATCGCATACAGCGCCTCGGGCAATAGCCCGCCCCGCCCCAGCAGCACCATCCAACCGAATGTCCGGACGACGACGCTGGTCATCAAGGGCAGCGTGATGAAGATCATCAGCCAGACCCGCAGGCGGGGCCTGGCGCGGGCCATGACATAGGCGAACGGGAAGCCCGCGATCGCGCAAACCAGTGTGATGATGCAGGATAGTTTGATGGTTCGCCAGGCAACGCCGAGGTAATAGGCATCCGTCAGAAAACGTTCGATATAGGAAAGCGTAAAGGATCCGTCCGGGTTCTTGACGCCGAGCACCATGATGCCGGCGACAGGAACCAGAAACGCCAGACACAGAAGAAGAATCCCGGGAGCGGCAATGATCCAATCGTCATAGTGCCTGTTCATCGCGCCCTCGGTATTCGTCTATTGCAGCGGTCAGCGTGCGATCAGCTTCTTCCAGCTCTCGATCAGTGCCGCCCTGTTGCTGTCGACCTGAGCCGGGTCGAAGCGGATCAGAGACTTCACGCCGTCGCCGAACACCACTTCGGATGCGACGGCATCATCAAGCTTGGTCTTGCGGTTGGTGGGCGAGTATCGCATCTCGCGGGCAAATGCCGCCTGAACGTCCGGAGACAGTTCGAAGTCGATCAGCTTCTTGGCAAGCGCCTGGTTGGGACGACCGGCGACGAGATTGGCGGTAAAGAACACCGCCGGCGCGCCTTCTTCGGCCATCACGAACTTCACCGGCTGGCCGGCTTGACGGATGACATGGGCGTAGTCCTGCGAGAACGCGGCAACCCATGCATCATTCTGGGCAAAGTTCTGTTGCACTTCCGGCGATGACGAGATGATCACCGAACGGTTGAGCAACTCGCCGACCTTCTGAAGGCCAGGCTTCGGGTCGTTGAGAGCACCGCCCCACACCTTGTTCATCATCAGGAAGCCGAGCAAGCCGTAGGAATTGGACAGGTCGGTCAAGACCAGATGGTCGCCGTACTCGCTCTTCCAGAGATCCTTCCAGGCTTTCGGAGCGTTCGGAACCTTCTTCTCGTTGTACAGCAGGCCGATTGCCGTCACCAAATGGACAGGGCCTTCGCCGCGCGCCATGCCTTCGGTGGCGAACGGATAAAGATCGGCGGCATTCGGCAGTTCCTCGGGCTTGATCGGCGAGATCAGGCCTTCCCGTGCCGCAACCACTTCCTGGCCGCCCGAGAAATGTACCACGTCATATTGCGGAGCGCCCTTCTGGGCACGCAGCTGCGCCAGCGTGTCGGCGGAGTAAACCGTCACGACCTTGATCTTGACGTTGTTGGCCTTCTCGAAGGGTTCGAACACGAGCTGCTTGTGCAGCTTCTCATAGGCGCCGCCCCACGAATTGACGACGAGCGTCTCCTGCGCAACGGCACCGGAGACGGAAGGCATGATAAGGAAAGACGTTAGGAGCGCCAGAACGGTCTGATTTGCTTTCACTGCACTTCACCTTTCAATGTCTGATCAATGCTTGCGGATATTGCCTCGATTGAAGCGCGTAGCCGCGCTTCAAGACCCCTCGGAGTTTTGCCGGAGTATCGCGCAAGACACCGGCAATTTGCCCTAGACGTTCATGGGCGAGTTTTCGAGCAACGTCAGTTCACCGGGCGTCAGGACCTGCTTGATGAAGCGCTCCTGGTGCGGCTTGTAGAAATCCCACAACCGGCGCAGTTCGAGATGCGGATTTTCAGCCCAGTCAATCCGCAGATCGACAAGCGGCCAGGTTTCACGATCGGCAATCAGCAGCGCAGACGACATGATGGGCTTGGTCTCGCCACCCGCAGCCAGCCCTGCATCGACCGCGGCCAGCAGCCGCTCCGCAAAGACCAGGTGCTCGCTCGCCTCGAACGTCTCGACCATCGCGCGCGGCACGTCTGTATTCGCAATGAAGTTGCCGGTCGAAACGCAAGATTTCCCGGTGAAGCCCGCATTGATGCACTCGATCTCTGGACCGTTGAAGAAGGCGACACGCCCCTCCTTGTCGACCGCTGCGAATTGGCGCTCCTGAGGAAAGTCGTTTGTCGCGGCCAGCAGGTTGACCGTTTCCTGCGCAGAACACCCGCGAGACAGCAGGTCGATACCGAGCGGGCCTGCCCGCGTATCGGTACGGTGCTGTGTCGTGACGGCCCCGACCCCGGCCTTCACCCAGGGACAGCGATTGCCGACCGCAACCGCGGATGTGGCGATGCCAATGCCGAACATTCCTGACTTTGGATCCCGTGCCATGATGGAAAACGTCAAAACTCTCTCCAATACCGTTCGAACATGTTATTTTAGCGCTAAAATATGGTAAGGGTTTCGCTCGTCAACTTAAAAAAGCAGCAGATTGCAGCAATGTCTGAAATTGGGGCATCGTGACCAAAATCGGGCAATCTATGCAACTTTCCGACGGCAGAAGGTGGATGACATTTTGAACGACCAGAAGAGCCCAAAGCGCTCCATCAAGATGTCCGATGTCGCGCGGGAAGCCGGCGTCTCTCCCATGACCGTCTCGAACGCGTTCAAGCATCCGGCAAAGGTCGTTGCGGAAACGCGCGAGCGGGTATTCTCGGTCGCGGCCCGGCTCGGCTATGTGCCAAATCTGATGGCAGGAAATCTGGCATCGGGTCGCAGCAACATCGTCGCCGCCATCGCGCCGTCGATCCAGAACTCCAACTTTGCCGGCATGATCATCGGGCTCGAGAACGCACTGCGGGCCCGCGGCTACCATCTCATCATTTCCGTGGTGGATAAGATCGAGAGGGAATTCGAAGCCGTACGCGCGCTGATCGGGCGCCGGGTCGATGGTATTGTTCTCACGGGAGTGAATCGTGATGATGCGACGCGGACAATGCTTGTTAATGCCGGCATTCCCCTTGTCGAGACCTGGGATCTCGAGGGGCCATTTATCGACATGGGTGTCGGCTTCTCGGCCCGAAAAGCTGCCAAGGACATTACGCGCCTGATGATCGCCAGCGGCAAGCGGCGCATCGGGCTGGCGGGTTACGAAGTCAGCAACAACCGTCGCTTCCAGGAGCGGGTTATCGGCTTCGAGGAGGCGATGATGGAGGCCGGGCTAAGCCCCAACCTCACGGCATTCGTTCCGGACTGGTCGGGTTTCTCGGGCGGTCGTCTTGCGATGGACGAGCTCCTTGGGCGTGAGCCGCTGCTGGAAGGCATGTTCTGCTTCACCGACGTTCTGGCAACCGGCGCACTGTTCGAATGCATGCGGCGAGGCTGGGACGTGCCGGGTCGATTTGCCATTGCTGGATATGGCGATTACGAAATCGCTGCGGAAGTACCTCCCGGGCTGACCACGATCCACACGCCGGGCGACAAGATCGGTGAAGCTGCCGCCGACATGATTCTGCGCCGCATTAACGGCGGCGACACGTCGGATATGATTATCGACGTCGGCTACCGTCTTGTGGTTCGAGGCAGCGTCTGACGCTGGGCGGACCCAGTGTCAAATAGCCGATCAACCTACGCCTTCGACAGCGACCACGTGACGCTCGGAAGCGCGGCGAGCCTCAGGGTTCTATCAAGGTCACTTGCTCGACTGCGCTGGGAGAACGCTCCGTGGCTCCCATCATCCGACAGTTCGCCATTGATCACCTGCGCATCAGCGTTTTCCTCGACCTGGCAAATCGCGTCGTCGATCTGATTGGAGAGTGATATGATCTCGCCATCCGCACCGGGCAGCTTGTCGACTCCCGTCTAACGGCAACGCGCATAGCATCTCGCGGTCTCCATACCTGCGCGTCACCTTCATATCTGGAGGCACGGGGCACTCCTCAGCTTGTTGCCGATCTCGGCAACTACGAATGCCTTATCGGGTCGAGTGCGACGTGGCATTTTACAGAGAGCTCCGACGATGTCATTTATCATCCACAAGGCCGCTGGCGATGCAACAATGGCGGCGTCGTGCTAGAGGCCGCGATCTCCGGCATTGGCATCTGCCAGTTGCCTGACTTTTACGTGCGTACGCGCTGAATGACGGACGTCTCATTCCGGTACTAACCCCATTCAGACCGAGCGATGAAGCAAATCTGGGCCATCTCCCCCCAGCGGCGCCATCTGCTGCCGAAGGTGCGCAAGTTGGTCGAGATGCTTCGGCTGCATCTGCCTCGAGACCTGGACTTGTTGTAGACCCAGGATGCATCATCATTATGTCTTTGGGCCTTTCCGCCGAGTAGCGGCGACGCGCGCGCCGATCATCGATAGCGGCATCGCTTCGGATTGCGCCGCAATCGTCGAGCCGCTTAACGCATATGCTCGTCGATCAGCGGTCAAGGGTAGCGCGATGGAGCGATGAGATGGGTCGATCGGCGCAATTCAGATATCTTCATAGACAGCGCGCATCGGCACTCTGCTGGTCGCGTTGTTGGAGGAGGCAATCTCAACAAGCATCGACAGGAATTGTTCTGCGCGCTCCTTGCCGAGAGGAGCGAGAACACGCTCTTGCGCCCGCACCACCGAGGCCTCGATCGCTCCAAGGAGTTTGAGGCCATTCTCGGTCGGATAGAGGCGGCGCGCCCGGCGGTCGTCAAGATCGGCCTCGCGCCGTATCGCTCCGCGAGTTTCAAGCCGCTCGACGCATTTGGTAACCGACGAACGGTCGAGGCCGGAGCGATGTGTCAGTCGCGTCTGATCGAGACCAGGTTCTGCAGCGATGAGTCCCAGGGCACCATATTGGGCTGGGCTGAGATCATACTCGGCCGTCTCTTCGATGAAGATTGCCATCGCCACCTGATTACATCGACGGATGAGAAATCCCGGCATCTGCGTGATGTCCTCTGACCGCCATTGGCGTTGCGACTGTCGTCTGCTCACGGAATGCTCCCTTGACGCTTCAATTTAGTTGCAGTACTGAATTTCAGCGATACAACATAAATCATCGACCTTGGTCAACCTTTCCATCCGGTCTCATGCTCGACGTCACCAAATCCCAGCCAGCAACACACACCCCACCGGCCCGGCGTCGCCGACGTTATCGACGCATTGGAAAGGCGCTGTCGGGCGCCATGGCGCGTCTCCTGGTTCCGCTTTTCATTCTTGCTATCGTTGCAGTACTGATCGGCGTCGCTATTGGCGGATGGGAAAAGCGGATGGGTCAGGCTGCCATTCAGGTAACCGACGACGCATATATCCGGGCGGAGATCACTAGGCTTTCGAGCCAAGTGGCCGGCCAGGTGCAAAGGATCGAGATCAGCGACTTTCAACGGGTCAAGGCCGGCGACGTCCTGGTGCAGATCGATCCACGCGACTTCAAGGCGCAGGTCACCCAAGCGGAAGCGACCGTCAACGGGGCACGCGCGGCACTGCTGAACCTGGAGAACCAGATTGCGCTGCAACGTGCGACGATATCCCAGGTGGAAGCCCAGCAGACTGCCGCCACCGCCCGTGAACTACAGTCGCGCCAGGAGCGGGAACGACAGGAAGCCCTGCTCAGGACGACGTTCGGCACCCAGCAAAAGGTGGAACAGGTGGTCGCCCAGCACGAAGCGGCGCAATCAGACCTGAAAGCCAGTGCGGCTGCCGTTCAGGTTCAACGGCGGCAGCTCGATGTACTCTCGGGCAACCGGGAGCAACGTGCAGCCGAAGTTGCCGCAGACGAGGCGTTGCTCGACGCGGCAAAGCTTCGCCTGAGCTACACGCGGATCGTCGCGCCGACCGATGGCGTGGTCAGCGAACGGCAAGTGCAACGCGGTGACTATGTGACGATCGGCAGCAGCCTCATTTCAGTGGTGCCGCTGCCCGACGTCTATATCGTTGCGAATTACAAGGAGACGCAGCTGACGCGCGTGCTGCCGGGCCAGCATGTCGATATCAGCGTCGATACATTTCCCGGCGAGACGTTCCGCGGTCATGTCGAACGCATATCGCCGGCGAGCGGCTCCCAATTCTCACTACTGCCGCCAGACAATGCGACGGGGAATTTCACCAAGGTCGTCCAGCGCATTCCTGTGCGGATCAGGCTCGACGTCGATGAGGTCGCGCGCGCGAAGTTACGCCCCGGAATGTCGGTGACGTCCCGTATAGATACCGTAACACCGGCCACCGACATCGCGGGGCGATAACGTGGCGACCGCCAATATGGACAGCGTCACGGCGTCCGGCCGCCGGTCTCATCATCCCCTGTGTGCGGTGGGAGCAGTACTGATAGGCTCGTTCCTCGTCGGCTTTCAGACCAGGTTGTTCTCGATCGGCCTCGCCGACCTGAAGGGTCACTTCTCGCTAAGTTTCGATGAGGGAGCCTGGCTCAGCACGGCGGCAAATGCGCCCCAGATCCTGATCGCGCCTGCCGTGGTCTGGCTCGCGGTCACGTTCGGAGTCCGCCGTATCCTCTGCTTGCCGAGCCTCGTCTTCGCGCTGATCTGCACAATCATTCCATTCGTGCGCGACTTCGAGACCCTCCTGGTGCTCCATGTGCTGCAGGCGCTGCTGCTCGGACTGTTCATTCCGGCGACCATTATCGTGATTCTCCGCAATCTTCCGCAGCGCTGGTGGCTACCGGCGCTCGCGATCTATGCGTTCCGTTCTGCATTCACGTCGAATTTCGGCGTGTCGCTTGTCGGATCCTACGTCCAGAATCTCGGATGGGAATGGCTGTACTGGCAGGGCACCATCCTTGCACCGATCATGGGCCTGTTCGCCTATTTCGGAGCCCCGGACGAGCCGGTCAGCCGGGATGCATTGACCCGCGCCGACTGGGGCGGAATGATCCTACTCGGCAGCGGGCTGGCGCTCGTCTATGTCGGCCTTGACCAGGGCAACCGGCTCGACTGGAGTTCCTCCGGTATCGTCATGGCGACGCTCGCAGGCGGCCTCGCATTGATCGTTGCGTTCTTCATCAACGAATCCGTCATTGCCGAGCCGTGGGCCAGTGCGCGAGTCCTCATGTCGCGCAACCTGATCCTTCTGTTTGCCACGACGACGCTATTCCTGCTCAGCAGTCAGTCTAACTCGCTGCTGCTGCCGAATTTCCTCACCGTCGTGGCGGCTCTGCGGCCGGAGCAAATGGGGCCTCTTTTCGTCAATTATGTCGCCATACCGCTGTTTGTCCTCACAATAATCGCCGTCTTGCTACTGCGCCGGATCGATGCCCGGATCGTATTGGCCATGGGGTTGACGGCATTCGCGTGCGCGGCGCTGCTCGGCACGACTCTGACCCAGCAATGGCGGTTGGTCGATTTCGAGGTTCTGGCCTTGTTCCAGGCGATCGGCCATGCATTCACGTTCATCTCGATCATCGTTTTCACCTTCGCCAATGTCGACCGGACCAAGGCCGTGGCTGCCGCTGCCTACATCCAGGTCTTGCGACTCGGTAGTGCCGAACTCGGCCTGGCTCTGCTGAGCACCTGGCTGCGCATACGCGAACAGATCCATTCGCATTATCTTGGTCAGCACGTCGCGTCAGGTGATTCAGTCGTGGTGAAGAGGCTGGCACAACTGAAGGCCCATTTCGCGCCCGATTTCACCGGAGCCGCCGCCAAACGAAGCCTCTCCGCTCTCGCTACGACAATCCAGAAGGAGGCGTATACCCTCGCTTATATCGACGGTTTTTGGCTGTCGTTCTGGGCCGCCATCGGAGCCCTGCTTCTGGTTGCCATGATGAAGGCGGCACAGCCCGGACCGTTCACCCCGACACCATCGCCGCGCCACGGCAGAGACGCAGCGAACCGCAATCGTCGCGCCAGCTGAACTCGCTGCAACACGGAGGAGTTACGGAGGTTGCAGCAAGGCTCTGCTCTGCTCGATAGCTCCCGAGATTGCATTCTGAACCGCCACGATCCTCGGCGCATGCCGACTGTCCTGATGGACGCCCATCCAGATTTCGCGCGTCAGATGGGGAGGCTCGCCGACCCGCACGAGCGATGGGTGGCCTTCGGCGAGATAACGCGGCAGGTGGCCGATCCCCAGTCCGGCCAATACGCCACGCAGTTGAACATCGCGATTGTTTGCCAACAAAACCGGCCTGGTCCCAGCCGTGCGGTCCGCAAACCAGCGCGCGTCTGGAGTGTCCAGAAGGTCGTCTTGTACCCGTACGATACGATGCCCAGTAGCGCCGGAAGCGAGGTCCGGGATGCCACTCTCCTCCAAATAGCTGCGGGAGGCATAGACCGCGAAGGCCATCTCGCCGACCTTTCGGACAACTGTTTCGTGCGCCTGGAAGCGGCCAAGCCGAACCGCAATGTCGGCTTCGCGCCTTGCCAAGCTGAGCGCGCGGTTATCAGTAATGAATTCGATAATGATTCCAGGATGCAATGCATGGAGCGTTGGCAGGCCACGTGTGAGGACGTGCGCAGCCAGCGCATCCACGCTGGTGACCCGCACGATACCCTCCAGCCGACGGTCCTCGCCGGAGATCGTGCGTTCGAGCGACAGCGCCGCGTCTTCCATACGCTCGACCTCGCCGAGGATCGCAGACCCCGTAGCCGTCAAGCGAAAGCCCGATGGTGTGCGCTCCAACAAGACAGCACCGGCCCGACCATGAAGATGGTCGAGCCGGCGGCCCATGGTCGTCTGACTGACCTTCAGCGCCCGCGCCGCAGCCGACAACGAACCGTGGCGCGCGATGGCGAGGAAAGTCTTGAGATCGTCCCAGTCGAGCATTGAAGGCCTCAGGCGGCGCGCCCCTCATCGATACTCCATGGCCCGGCGCCAACGGCGGCGAGATAGAGGAAACCGAAGCAGTAAAGGATCGCCAGCTCACCACCGTTCACTGCCGGAAAGAAGCTCTGTGGTGCATGCACCATGAAATAGGCAACCGCCATCTGACCGGAGAGTATGAACGCGACCGGACGCGTATATAGCCCAATCAGCACGGCGAGACCGCCGACGAGTTCAAGCACACCGGCAACGCCGAACAGACCCATCAGCGGGACTTGGCCTGGCTGCGCGCCGGCGGGAAAGCCAAACAATTTCACGAGGCCGTGCGTCAGAAACAAAAGGGCCATGACGATCCGGAGTACGGATAGCAGGCGTGGAGCCCATGCAGTTGCGGTGGAGAAAGGGCTAGCATTCGTTGTTGTAGAGGTCACATCATTATCCTTTTATCAGAGTGGAATTCGTTTCGGGAGGAGTCGGTAGTGGTGAGCCAGTCGGCGACTGCAGAGGTCGTTGGAAAACCTATGCCGTGGCCGATGCCATCGGTCAGAAGAAGGTCCACGAGATGACCGGCGGCGGAAAGTCGCGCGGCGGCCTCGGCGGACAGCGCCGAAGGCATCACCCGGTCGGCACGGTCGTGAACAAGAAGAAGAGAAGCGAGACGCTCCTCGGTCGGCACGACCGGCGCAGCCAGTCGACCGGCAATCGCCACCGCGCGGCCAGGGTGTAGTCCCTGCGCCACCATAGCGAGCGTCATGATCGCCCCTTGGCTAAAGCCGAGCAGAACCAGATCATCGCGCTTCAAGCTGCGGTCCTTGGCTAATCGGTCGAGTCGATCCACTAGCGACGGCAGAGCCTCAGCGACACGAAGCGGTCGATCAGCCTCGGTCACACCAGCGACAGAAAACCACTGCCGTCCGGCCCCACCACCATCGAACGGATCGAGGCCGTCGAGCGCCAATACTTCGGCAAAACGCTCGAGCGGTGCCAGCGCGACTGCCATATCACGTGCCGAGGAACCGACACCATGCAGCGCCACAATTAAGGGCCGGCTCATGCTTCACCGCCAAATGCAAACGCATCCATCCGTAGCACACCGTGCGTAGTACTCCGATGAAGATGCTTGGAGCGCTCGTCGTTACCCGCTCCCATCGCCACAAATAGCGGCAGCAAATGCTCCTCTGTCGGGTGGTTGCGGCGCGCGTGCGGCGCACGGTTGCGGTAAGCGATCAAGTCACTCACGCGCCCCTGCTCGATCGCATCGCTCATCCACTCAGCGAACTGGTCGACCCAGTCGGGCGCAGCTGCATTCAGTGCATGAAAATATTCTCTGAAGCTCGACAGGTCGTGCGTGAAGCTCCCCGAGCCGACGATCAGGACGCCTTGGTCGCGTAGGGGCGCAAGTAACCGTCCAATTTGAAAGTGATAATCGGGGCCAAGCGCCGTTTGCACAGACAGCTGCACCACGGGGATATCCGCATCCGGATAGACGAGTCTTAAAGGCACCCACGCCCCATGATCGAGGCCGCGGGCAGCGTCACGCCGAACTGTTTGACCCGCTCCCTCTATAATATCAGCGACACGATCGACCAACCACGTGGAGCCCGGTGCGGGATAGCGAATATCGTAAAGCTCTCGAGGAAAGCCGTGGAAGTCGTGGATGGTGTCGTTAATCGCGCCAGCGGTAACCTGGGGCGTCGCGGTTTCCCAATGGGCGGAGATAACGAGGATAGCGCGCGGACGCTCAGGCAAACGACTGGCCAGTTGCTCAAGAAAGGCGCGCGCTGGTGCATCGGTTAGGGGAAAGGACGGCGCACCGTGGGATACGAAAAGAGACGGAAGCATAAATCACCTGTGGCTGTGCTGCTCCCCATGTTGCCCATGCGATATCGTTTATCCATTCGTCAAAATCGTGAACCGAGTCTGCATTTTCGCATATTGCGTTGTGTTGGAAAAGCCCGAGTGGTCGGGCAACACGGGCAGTATCCAATCAACTCAGTCTGCCCGTTGCAGCAGCAGCGACGAGTTGATCCACGACATAGCGTACACGGGGGCTGAGTTGGGCTTGTCGCGGCCACACGGCATGGATGTCGACCGAAACGGTAGAGAGGTCCTTCAGTACCCTTTGCAACGTGCCGCGCTCAAGATGGTCGCGGACGAGCGAGATCGGAACCTGGCATATTCCCAACCCGCCGATAGCGGCATCAACCATCGCCTCCCCGTCCCCCACCTGATGTGTGGAAGGAGGCGTGATGCGCTTTTCCAATTCGCCATCGCGCACCTGCCAAGTGAGCGGCGGTCCTTTTGGTGATCCGACGATGCAGCGATGAGACCGAATGTCCTCAAGTGTCATGGGCTCGCCATGCCCCTGCAGATAGGACGGCGCTGCACAGATCACCCGCTCCTGGGTAACAAGATGTCGCGCGATCAAGTTGCCGCTGTCTTTCAGGGCGCCAAATCGAACTGCAAGATCGACATCTTCTTGCAACAGATCACTCGTCGCATCCGTGAACGTAAGGGTAAGGCTGAGGCCAGGATGTGGCCGTGAGATCTCGATGAGAATGGGCAGTAGGACGCGCCGACCGAATGCAACCGGCATGTTAATATGCAGGCGGCCACTGAGTACCCGGTTGCTCGATGACAGCGCTGCCTGAGCCGCGGTAATTTCGTCCATCGCTGCAGCACAAGCGGCCAGATAGGCCTCACCATCGCCCGTGAGACGCATCAGGCGCGTAGTCCTGTGGAATAGCTTGAAGCCCAGCCGCTCCTCCAGCCGCGCAATGCTCTTACCGACGGCAGATTTGGTGATGCCCAGCCGCTCGGCTGCTTGGGTGAAGCTGCCCAAACGAGCAGCTGACACGAAAATGGAGACCCCAGATAAGGGATCATGGCCTATCATTTGTAGCATCCTAGTCTACTTAGAGTCGCCCGATGGCCTGTTTATCATCAAACATTCTACAGTGTATCACCGCTCACAAGATCAGCGCGCCGGTAAAACCTTCATCGGGCGTGCCGTGGATCTCAAAAGGAGCACACCATGCCCGTCGTTCGCGTCAGCTGGTTCGAAGGTAAGAACCATACTCAGAAAGAGACGGTTGCTGCAGAAATCACGGACAGCATCGCCCGTAACACCGGCACAGATCCGAGCTATATCTACGTCATCTTCGAAGACGTGAAGCCCAGCGACTGGGCCGGCGCCGGTAAATTGTTCGGCAGCCCTGCGGATAAGGCCACGTCCCAACATACGCAACTATAGATTGTTACAAGAGAGAAAACACCGAAAGCGGGAAGGCGAGATGTCGCGCAAGACTTTGATAAGGACGTTATGCGCCTTCGTTCTTGGTGCGGTGCCAGCTCAGGCCACAGCTGAAGCCGCATTGCAGGTGCTTGGTAAGGATTTTACTTTCCCAAACAAGATCACTCCCCTTCCGTCCAAGCTGTCAGACTTCCAAGGTTTGGAAATCAATGCCTTCGTCACGACAGACGGAGTGAGATTATCCTACTGGGAGATGGGCGCAGGCCGTCCACTCGTCTTCGTCCCCGGCTGGTCGGCGAACGGTGCCCAATACATCAACGTGCTTTACCTGCTCTCCCAGAACTATCACGTCTATGTGCTGGACCCCCGCAATCAGGGGCTCTCGCAGCATGTCGACTATGGAAGTCGAATTGCCCGCTTTTCGATGGACCTCAAAGAGTTCGGTGATCATCTCGGGCTTAAGTCAGCCTACTACGTTGGGCACTCGATGGGATCCGCTATCCTGTGGAGCTACATCGACCTCTTTGGCACCACCAAGATACGCAAGATCGCGTTCGTCGACGAACCGATCTCTATTTATTCCCATAGCGACTGGTCAGAGCAGGAGCGACTTGAGGCTGGCGGCACCACTACATCGCCGGAGCGTACTGTCGCTGGTTTTACCGGCATGGGGCCGATCAACCAGCTCGTCACCGATATGAAGCCGTTCGAGCGCGCTCAACTGACCGACTCGCCCTACTTCGTCAATTCCGAGAGCTTTTCCAAAGCGGTTGTCCATGATGACCCGATAGCTATGGGACGGGTCCTCTTCAACCACCTCATCAACGACTGGCGCGATGTGGTCCGCCGAAAGATCGACATCCCGGCCGCGCTGTTCTCAGGTGTGGAAAGCAACAACCTACCCAGCCAGCGATGGGCTGCATCAGTAATTCCGAATGCGACGCTCTACGTCTACACCTCGGCTGAACAGGGCGATCACTTTCTGATGTTCAAGAATCCATTGAAATTTACCCAGGACCTTCGCTCGTTCCTGGAGCGCTAATCAGCGAGCGTCGCAATCGACGTCACAGGCACAGCATCTACATCTCCAGGAGAGGACGAAACTATGCGCGGCGAAATCTACTCCATCTATCACCTGTCCGTTGAGCCATCGAAATTTCCGGCATTCCAGGCGTTGATTGCGAGAATTGTCGCTGCTACGCGCGAGGAGCCGGACACGCTCACTTATGAATATGTCGCCAACGAGGATAAGACCGCCGTCCATATCGTCGAGCGCTATCGCGCCGCCGGCTTGCTTCCGCATATTGACAAGACCTTCTCGCCTTTCGCAGAGACCTTCCTGTCACTTGCCAAGATCGAAAAGCTCTACGTCTATGGCGAGCCGACGACGGAAATGCGGACAAAGCTCGATGGCTTCGGTGCCGTCTATCTGCATCCCTTCGAAGGCTTCACCCGCAACTAAAGCTTGTGGGATCCATCTCTCAACGGAACCGTCTCCGGATTCGCGTGCATGACGTTCGCTCGCTTAACGCGCATGAAAGATTGAGATGAACAGAACGATGAAGGCGGTCGTGATGTACGCGCCAGGGGGGCCAGAGGTACTGAAGATCGAGGAACGGCCAGTCCCGATTGCTGGTGCTGGCCAAGTGTTGATCAGAGTGGAAGCGTTTGGACTTAATCGCTCTGAATTGTTTACCCGACAGGGTCATTCACCAAACGTGCGCTTTCCCCGAATCCTTGGCATCGAGGCGACCGGTACCGTTGCGGACGCCCCCGGTGGTGAGTTCACCGTGGGAGAAAAAGTTGCCACCGTCATGGGAGGACTCGGCCGCGCCTTCGACGGCAGCTACGCAGAATACTCGCTAGTCCCGGTCGAAAATGTAAGGGCCTTCGTCAGCGACATGCCTTGGATGCAACTGGGGGCATTACCGGAGATGCTCCAAACGGCTTGGGGCGCTCTATTTCGTTCGCTCCGAATCCGGCCCGGCGAACGGCTGCTGATCCGAGGCGGCAGCACATCGGTCGGCCTCGCGGCTGCGACGATCGCCAAGGCTCACGGAGTTGAGGTGGCAGGAACCTCGCGCCAGGTCGCGGGCGAGCGTTTGATCAGGAAGAATGGCGCCGATCGCTTCTTTCTCGACGATGGGACGATTGCCGAACGTGTCAGACGTGATTGGGATGGCGGAGCCGATAAGGTTCTAGAGCTCATTGGCACGACAACACTCGCCGATTCCATCGCAGCAATACGCGAACCGGGCACCGTCTGCATGGCGGGGATGGTTGGCAACCAGTGGTCGTTTCAAAACTTCGCACCGATGGATGTGATCCCCACGGCCGTCGCGCTCACGACCTATTCGGGTGGCGTCGAAGACTTCATGGCGATGCCGCTGCAAAATTTGATCGATCAGGTCGCTGCTGGATCGCTGCCAGTGGCGATCGGCCGCGTGTTTCAGTTGGATGACATCGTTCAAGCGCATCGCGTGATGGAAAACAATGAGGCGGGCGGAAAGATTGTCGTACTCACTCGCTGATCTCAGCATTGGCAAGATCGACGTATTAGCCAAGCCGTTCTTCGGTGAGGGAGTAAGCTGCTCAGCCAACACTGAGCAGCTTCAAGATGCCTTGGTGCGGCGCTCTACAATCAAACAAGACAATAATTCTCTGCATTCAAGACCTCACTAATATTCACCCCTAAACTTCGTACATTCTTGGAGCATTGAAATGAAAATACTCTCCATCGGCGGACTGGCGACGGTCGCGAGCGCACTGCTCGGAGTTATAGTTCCGGTGGCAGCCAATCCCGAGCCTCGCCTGGGCGATTTCCGCCTATCGGGCGTGTGGTTGCAGCAAAGCACCTATCGGGGGCAAGCTGCATTTGAACTAAAGATGCCGTCCTCGGCTTACCAAGATCCAGCAAAAGAGAAACTCAGCGACCGCAACTTCATGGCATGGCTGCCGGTTGATTTTCAGAATGGAGAAATTGATGTAGAGGTTGCAAGCGAACTCGCACAAGATGCACCAGATTATGCGAGAGGCTTTGTCGGCCTGACTTTCCGCATAGACACCGAAGGGCGCTTTGAAAGCATTTACCTTCGTCCAACGAATAGCGTCGCCAGCGACCAGGTTCGACGCAATCACAGCGTCCAGTATGTCGCTTATCCCGACTTCCGTTTCGATCGATTGCGAAAGGAGTTTCCAGAGAAGTATGAAACCTATGCGGACATCGGGACTGGTCGCTGGATCCATATGCGACTTGTGGTCGAAGGCAACCACGCAAGCCTCTATCTCGACGGGAAACTCCAGCCTGCCCTTCTCGTTAGCGACCTAAAGCTCGGGCCCAACCAGCGCGGTGGTGTCGGCGTTTGGCTTGAGTCCGGAACAATTGCGCACTTTCGAAATCTCCGTATCACTCACGCGCGCTGACCTCTCGACCTTAACGATAAAGGCCAACCACATTTGCCTTTGCAACGAAGTGCGGAGCTCTTAGCTCCGCTCTTCCGAACGAGTAATCAGATAAACGAAACACCAATCGTACCGAGCGGGCCATAATCGGCTGAAATCACATCACCGCGGGCAATATCGACCGGCCTCGTGAAAGACCCTGCGAGAACAATCTGCCCCTTCAATAGTTTCGCATCGACGTCGTGAAGCTTGTTCACCAGCCACGCGATTCCCGCGGCAGGGTGTCCCATGATGGCGGCCGAGACCCCGGATTCCTCGATGATCCCATTCTGCGAAAGAGTCGCACCAACCCAACGGATATCGACATCGAACGGCCGGATCGTGCGACCGCCGAGGACGATGGCGCCGAAGGCCGCATTGTCAGCGATCGTATCGACAATGGCGCGAGGCACCTCTGTCCGGTAGTCGATGATCTCGAGGGCCGGAACGACAAACTCTGTCGCGCGGAGAACGTCGTGAATACGGACGCCGGGGCCGCCGAGGTCCTCGCCCATGACGAATGCGAGTTCCACTTCGAGCCTCGGCTTGATGAAGCGACTCGTCGGGATTTTCGCTCCATCATTGAAAAGTGCATCGTCAAGAATGCGACCATAGTCCGGCTCGGTCATCTTTGACGCAAGCTGCATCGCGCGCGAGGTCAGCCCGATCTTGTGACCGACAACACGCGCCCCCTTTGCGATCCGTTGCTCCGCCCAGAGATCCTGGACACGGTAAGCGTCCGCTATCTCCATGGCGGGAAAGGTTTTGCTGAGTTGCGGCACAGGTTTGCCTTCCCGTTCGGCGCGCAAAATTTCTTCGGCGCCCCGGCGGCGCTCGTCTTCGTTCAACATCTGGTCGTTCCTCGGTTGTAATTGAAGTTATAGCAGCGCTACCGGCCGGACCGGAGAGCCGGTGGCTCCGCTGATTCGGACCGGCAATGCGACGAATGCGAAAGCTCCCCGAGCCTGACGGCCCAGCTCTTCCAGTTCGAGGTTTTCGATGATGTGAATGCCGTTCTGGGCAATGAGGATCATATGCACTTCAAGCGTGATATTGTGGTGATTCATCACTTCGAACGCCGAGGTATCCGAGCCGACGGAGAACGGGCAACGCTCGGCCAGCCAACGCCCCGCGGCGACGCCCGGCCCCGGAGCGCCGGCTGAATTCAACCCGAGGTAACGAGGAGAATCCGACCAGTAAGCGGCCCAGCCCGTCCGGACGAGCACGACGTCGCCTGCCATCACTGACGCGCCCGAAGCAGCCTGAGCCGCTTCCAGATCTGCCACCGTGATTTCATAGGCTGGTTCAAGAGCATCCACGCCGCGCGTGCGCGCAACATCCAGTAAAACGCCACGTCGGAAGATCGGATCGATTGTCTCGGCGCCATGAATCTTGAACAGATCAGTGCCGGCCTGCTCGTCTGCGGCAATGTGCTTGCCGTAGAGGGCACCATGTTCGGAAACGTGGCAGAGCGCGTCGATATGCGTCGATGAATGCGTGCTCGTGACCATCAACTCGTTGGAGGAGGAGTGCCCGCAGCCACGCAGCACGTCCCCATGACGGTTGTTCAGCGTGATGTGAAACGGCGGGTGCGCCGGATGAATCGGCATGCCCTTTTGCATTGGGTGACTGAGGTCGAGCTGTCGGGCCTGAGCGGTGGAGCGCAACCAGGAATCGACGCGGAACTCCGTTGCATGAAGTGGGGTCGCTATATTCATTGAAGCGCAGCTCCTTTTGTCTCACGCAGGAAAAACAGAACTATAAGTCCGGCCAGCACGTAAAACCCCGCCGTGCAGGCAAGCGCTCCGCCCAAGCCAAAACTTGTCGCGAGGAAGCCAACCGCGGCTGGCGCCAGAGCGCTGACAGCGCGGCCGGAATTGTAGATAAAGCCTTGTGCTGTCGCCCGGACATTGGTCGGAAACAGTTCGGCGAAGGTCGGCGCGAAACCGCTGTAAAAGCCGGTCCCGACAAAGGCGACGATCGGACCGAAAATCAGCAACGCGGTCGGTGTCGTCATCTGTGTGTAGAACGGCACTGCAAGCGCAGAGAGCATAAAGTAAAGGATGAAGGCCGCCTTGCGGCCAAGCCAATCCGCGACATATCCGAAAGAGACAAAGCCAAGTGCAGCACCAACCTGCATGACAATGATCCACGTCGTCGATTTGACCAGATCCAGTCCGGGGCCGCCGTTGGCAACAGGCGTCGCGAGCCAGGTCGGAATCCAGGTGAACAGTCCCCAGTATCCGCACATGGCCGCGGACGTGAACGCGAAGCCGACGAGCGTGCTGCGACCGTGCTCGCCGAACAGCATCCGAAAGGTGGCGCCGATCGACAATCGCTCAGACTGCTGTTTCCAAATTTCCGGCTCCGGCGTGTGACGGCGGATCCAGAACGCAAGCATTGCGGGCGCAATACCGAAGAAGAACACGCCGCGCCATCCGACCAACGGAAGGAATATGGCAGACACCAGGGCTGCCAAAGCGTAACCGGACGCAAAGGCGCTCTGGACCCAAGCCATAACCTTACCACGGTGATGAGCCGGCCATGTCTCCGTGATCAGCGCCGCCCCCGCCGACCACTCACCGCCGACACCAAGGCCGACGACGATACGGAACAGGAGAAGCTGGGTGACACTCTGTGACAGGCCGCAGAGCAACGTGCCGATCGAGTAACACAGGATAGACAGCACCATGGAACGGGTGCGACCGATCCGATCA
This sequence comes from Tardiphaga sp. OK245, assembly GCF_900108575.1. Classification (NCBI taxonomy): domain Bacteria; kingdom Pseudomonadati; phylum Pseudomonadota; class Alphaproteobacteria; order Hyphomicrobiales; family Nitrobacteraceae; genus Tardiphaga; species Tardiphaga sp. OK245. The sequence continues at coordinate 169,354 of NZ_FNWZ01000007.1, forward strand.
GCCAGAAAACCAAAGACCAGTCCGCCAACTGCCGTTGCGACCAGACTGGCCGAGGCGATCATTCCCGCAGTCGAGCGGTCCATGCCCAGTTCGGCGCTGATATGGCTAAGCAGCATCGCAAAGAGAAGCAGGTCCATGATATCCAGCGCCCAGCCGAGATAAGAGGACCAAAACGTTTGCCACTGGGCCTTTGTCGCGCCGACATACCACCGGCCGCCCGAAGACGCAGCTGGAGCCCCAATTGTTTCTACACTCATGGCAATCCTCCCCATTTTATGTTTGTTCTTCATTGCACCGCTGAGTGCGGGCTTTTTTTTTGCAACGCCGAAGCGTCATATGTCCGCGGCAAGGCAGCGGTGCATACGTCCAACGTTACCGATTTCATAGGAAGGTGCCGCCGTGACCGCAATTGACCAATTCTCAAGTGCTCTGTGAGCAACGTTGACATGCCAGCGTACAAACGCCCCGATCAGCAAAACGGCATTGTCGTACAAGGCTCGGTTGGGACATGACCGCCTCGTACCGATCACTTCCGTCCATTCAGGCGTTACGCTGCTTTGAGACTGCCGCACGCGTCGGCAGCTTCACCCTCGCGGCCGATGAGATGTGCATCACGCATAGCGCGATCAGCCACCAGATACGCGGTTTGGAGGAAATGATCGGGCAGCCACTGTTCGTGCGACAGGGCAACCGGATGGCTCTCACTGACGTCGGGCGCGCGCTCGCCATAGAGACGCGGCGGGCATTGGACTATCTCAGTCAAGCCTACTCAGTTGCCCACGTCGAGACGGCCGCACGCCCACAAACGCTCAATTTGGCTGCACAAACCGGGTTGATCGAGCACTGGCTGTTGCCACGTCTCGCAAACTTCCGGGCTGCCCTCGGCGATATCGGCCTGCGCCTTTCCAGCCTCTCCGATCTTTCCGAGAATTGTTCGGACGAGGTGGATATGGCGCTGGTTTACGGCACCGGTGATGTGCCAGGCATGATCTCGGAAAAGATCAAAGACGAGGAAGTCTTTCCCGTTTGCAGTCCTGCGTTTCTCGCACAGCATCCGAATTTTTCGCTGCAGCGCATGAATGAGGTGCCGCTGCTGTTGCATTCACGCGTGACCTGGAACCTGTGGCTTGAGAAGGCAGATTTGCCGATCGTCTATCCGCGTCAATCCATTTTGTTGGACGACATCGCTCTCACCATACGGGGCGCGCTCAATGGCCAGGGAGTAGCTATGGCCCGCTCGCTGCTGGTCGAAGATTATCTTCGGCGCGGCGAACTCGTTCGCCTATTTGATCTCTCCGTTCCAGGCGTATTCAGCTACTATCTCGCATGGCGCTCTAAGGGAACAAAAGAGCATTTTGCTGCGTCTGCGAACTGGATCATCCAAGCAATTAAGTTCGGCACCGCCTGAAAAACACGCCCCGCTTTGGAGCGACAGCGCTGCGGGTTACTGAGCCAGCAAGCTCTTTCTGTCGGTGGCCAACCAAAGGTCGTCGAAGAAGCAGATCACTTCGGTCGTCAAATCGGGCATACCGGTAGGAGCCTATGGCTGCCGGCATTTGCGAGCAGCCATACCCATAAGGCTTTGGCTACCAGCGCTCTTTGGAGATTATACGCTCCATTGATCCATTGGGATCTGCCCGGTCTTTGATATTTTGGATCGTCCCCTGCGACAGCAGCGGTCCCGCACTGGGCGGTCTCACACGCTCGAAACGTTTAAGGATTATTATCTCATTATCGCATATCAAATTCATGAACTGAACGGCGTTCGTACCGTCCTTGGAGCGTCAATATACTGCAGCGTATCGTCTCTTCAGGCAGACTGCGACTGAACGGCCAGCTCAAGCGCCGCCTCCTTTGACGGCAACTTCAATGTTACTATCTGCCGAAGTCCGGTGGGCAGCCTATTGCTAATTGCCAGCGTGCCGCCTTGCCGTTCGATGATTTCCTTCGCAATGGCGAGGCCAAGACCAGCGCCGGGGATAAGTTGACGGCGCGCTGGATCGACGCGAAAGAATGGCTCGAAAGCGCCGGACAAACTCTCTTCGGGTATGCCCGGCCCATTATCGTCTATTATTATTTGAACGACACCTTCTTCCAGACGGGCTTCGACCATCGCGCCGCCTCCGTGCGTCGCGGCGTTAATAACCAAGTTCCTCAGTGCTCTTGTAAGAGCAAGCGGAGAGGCCTGGACGATTGCATTGGAAACGGTCTTCACCTCCACCGGCAGCTTGATCGAGATAACGTCGCCGCATACCTTCCTCACAAGCTCGTCAACCCGAACCAACTCATTGCCTTTGCTGACCGTCTCTTCGCGGACAAGTTGAATGGCGCTATCCGCGATCCGATCCAATTCATCTAAATCGTGTAACCAGTCGGCGCGTTCATCTTCGCCCAAGAACTCCGCGCGGATTCGCATTCGGGTCATGGGCGTTCGAAAATCATGACTCGCCGCGGCGACAAGCCTCATCTTGCTATCAATTAGCCTTTTGAAGCTATCGCCCATTCTATTCAGGGCACGGGCCGTGGCCTTGATTTCGGCAGCCCCCTCTTCCGGAACCCGCGAAAGGGTTCCATCCGCCAACACGGCCTGCGCCATTGCTTCTAAAAATCTGAGCTGCTTCGTCGCTTGATAAGCCGCGAAAAACGCTACGACCAACACACCCGCTGTGATTAGACCAATGTATCCAGCCACTCCGTACCAGACGTGTGCAGGTAGTGTATTATCGGGAAATGGCCAAGTGATATGACCCGCCCCGAAATCGACCGAAGCAACTCTCGTTCCGGATGGCGAATCAACGACAGCGACTTCGTACGGAACACCAGCCTTATTGAATGAATCTTGAAGCTCGATAGTCTCCCTTTCAATCGGAGCGCCTTTAATTGGCTCCTTACTCAAATGAAAAACGGCAGAAGCCCCGTCGAATGTTAACGAAGACGCAAGCCTACTAATACGATACGTGAACTCGGATCGAAAGTTTTTGTCCACAAGATCTGCAACCAAGTAAGACATCACCAACGTTGAAATGAACACGACGCACAGCATCGAGGCCGCCAACATAACTGCGACACGAACTCTAATGTAGTTCATGGCCCAACTCCGACGGTCTCTACTCGCGCGCAGAAAAGATAGCCACCATTTCTCACTGTACTGATAATTTTATTTTTTTCATTGTCGCCGAGCTTCTTGCGAAGTCTACTCATCAGAACATCAATAGAGCGATCGAGGCTATCGTTCGCGCGACGTTTCGTAAGTTCGATTAACTGGTCTCGCGATAGCAATCGACCTGGCCGGCGCACCAAAATGAGAAGCAACTCAAACTCTGAGGATGTGAGCTCCAATGGCCTTCCTATCCCGTCCAGAACCAATCGCCTCGCTGGTTGAAGCTTGAATCCGAAAAATCGATACTCAAGAACGCGGGATATTTCGACGTCCTGACTCATCTTCCTGCGGAGAATCGCGCGAATTCTCGCGAGGAGCTCTCTGGGATTGAACGGTTTGCCTAAATAGTCATCCGCACCGATCTCAAGACCAATTATTCGATCAACGTCTTCCTTCAGGGCAGTGAGCAGAATGATGGGCGTCCTCGCTTCATCTCGCCGCAAATTTCGACAAATATCCAAACCAGACCCATCCGGAAGAAGGACGTCGAGCACGATTAAGTCGAAGTCGTGACTTAGAAGCACCTCCCTCATCGTCCGCTGATCTGATGCAATCGATACCCGGAATCCCTGCTCCGTTAGATAGCGCCCCAAGAGCTTTCGCGTCTCCAAATCATCATCGACAATGAGAATATGAGATGTATCCTCCATCATATAAACATAGCCAAATTGTCTCGGAGATACAAAACGGGAGAAGTGACAGCGTACGTCGTCAAAGTTATGCTTACTGCGTCGAGGCAACCGGCTTCGCGTCATCGTTCCATTCTGGCGGTGCTCCCATTTTACCGCCGACAAGCGCGGGCAGTCCACTTCGCCCAAAAGCGTCACACGCCGCATACTTCGGTTTTCCACCGAGCGACGATTGCATTCGCTGCGCACTAGGGAGTGATAGGGTCTTCTTGAACGGACTCTCAGCGGTGACCAGTAGCTTACTGAAGTCTGTGCCAAACTCACTCGCAAGATCGTAAGCATCGCCCGACGCGGCAACTCGAGGGGTACTGGTTATGAAGTCCGCACCTCGAGCCCAAACGAACGCCGCCTTCTGTCGTCCGTTGGTGTCCTTTGCCTCGCCTTCGACGGATAAGCTGCCCATGCCAAAAGGTATTCGCGGCACAGGAATTGGCATGCCCCCGCTGATGAAATTTGGTGCGATGGATGCAACTTTCGAAGCGCCGGCCAAACCGGCGTCGGTTACCGTTAGGTGAGTAATCGTCACATGGACACTTAGGTCGGCGGCCTCCCCCATCGGCACCACTTGAAATCGATCACTCAATCCAAAGCACAACGATCGATCAACTGCGTTTGCGATCACTCGCCGCTGCTTATCTGACAATTCAGCTTTTAAGGCTAAGCTAGAGAAGGTCGTCGGCACGATACGAATGCTCCTCGCGGTCAAAACACCTGCTTTGTCAACGTAAAGCTTCGATTTCGTCGTCACACCATCTTCCGGCTTGAGATTGTTGTACGCGACCAGCGAGCCGGACGTCTCGAGCGGCGCCGTCGCACAACCCGATAGCGTAATCCATAGTCCAAGTGGCCCGCACACCTTTGCTGCCAAGCGGATCATTCGGATGTTCATAACATGCCCCCAAAATCAGATGGGGAACAATTAGCGGAACAGATTGTCGAACAAATTTCAGAATTGGTTGGAAATATTACCGAATGTTGCAATGACCTCAGCGTTTATTAATATGAGTGGGCGGTGACCTGCTAGCCATTTTGTCACAGAGCGAGCGTACCAACTGAATTTGATGCGTCCCCAGGCTCTCAAACCTTCTATATGGCTCTTATAGATTACTGCGCGACTTCCCGTAACGCGCGGCTGCAATACTCAGCAACATTCACGACCCTATCTGTCATTTTCTGCAATCTATGCGCCGCCCTCTTCCGCTAGCCTGTTGATGGCATGCTCGGAGAGAAGCAGTGAAAATTCTAGCAGCGAGCGAGACTCGTCAGGCCTCCAGCGAACCCTGCCGGAGCGCGCGTATCGCCGACCATGAAGTCAAATCTATTTGTCGATATCGGATCTGCGCAGGTCGAGGGCCGGTTTTCAAACAAGCATCCTGCATACTTAGCAAGCATACTGACATTGCTATTACGCTCACGCCGATGCGTGTTCACCCTCTTCTGTTCAAAGCGCAGCGAACGACCACAAATCTGATGAATAAACCATTGCCTGCTCGACAGAAAGCCAAGTTAATGAACGCCGTTCTCAGATCAACTAGCGTCCTCGTTATGATTCTAGGCTACGGCCTGCTCCGATCGCCGGTCATGGCCGAAGAAGCGCGTACGCCAGTTAAGTCACCTCTTGTTCCAGTGGTTAGTGTCGTTGAAGCTGTCAAACGCGAAATCGTGGAGAACTTGGTGATCACCGGCACTCTGGTTCCCAGAGACGAAATTCTGGTAACACCAGAGATCGATGGCTATCGCGTCGTCGAAGTTCTCGCCGAAGAGGGCATGCACGTCGAGCGCGGACAGGTTCTCGCCCGTCTAGCTCGTGACCTTGTCGATCGGCAACTTGCTCAGCAAGAAGCACTCGTTGACAAGGCCGCGGCCGCGGTGCCACAGGCTGAAAATAGTATCGAGCAGGCCGAAGCTGCAGAGATCGAGGCGCGTCTCGGATTTGAGCGTGCAAAGCAACTCATGCAGACCGGCAATACAACTGCGGTGACAATTGAAGCACGCACATCGGCCCAGCGACAAGCTGCAGGAAAATTGGCGTTTGCTCGAAATGGTTTGGTCAGCGCTAAGGCCGATCTGGAGCAAGCCAAGGCCGTTCGCGATGAGCTAATTTTACGACTCGCTCGGACCGAGATCCGAGCTCCTGAGGCGGGCATCATCAGCCGCCGTACAGCCCGCGTTGGATTGTCTGCATCTCCATCCGCCGAGCCTCTGTTCCGGCTAATCGCGCGCGGAGAAATCGAGCTCGAAGGAGAAGTGATCGAAACAAAATTGCCTTTGCTTAACGTTGGCAATCCCGCCTGGATAGAGCTCGGAGACGGAGACCGCATACAAGGTAGCGTGCGCGTGGTGTATCCAGAAGTCGAGAAGGCCTCCAGGTTAGGAAAAGTTCGGATCAGACTGGACGCAGATGCACGCCTTCGAATTGGCAGTTTCGCAAAGGGCGACGTTGAAATTGCACGTGCTCGCGGAGTAACCATTCCTCAGTCATCTGTCGTCCGTCGCGGCAACCGAAATGCTAGCGTCCTCGTTGTATCCAACGGAATCGTGCAGAGACGCGAAGTACGCAGCGGCTTGGCCGACGACCACGACCTCGAAATCCGTGCTGGGCTTGCGGAGGGTGAAGCGGTCGTCATGCGCGCCGGTAGCTTCCTTCGTGATGGGGATCGCGTGCGTGCCATTCTCGCCAAACGAACCGCCACGGCAGCGAACGGGGCGAGATCGGCAGATGAGACTATCGCACCCTAAAGGCGCTTCTCCTTTTTTGTCTCCTTTCATATTAGCACGGGGCTGCGCCGATGCGCCTGAACATTTCTGCCTGGGCGATACGTAACCCAATCGCACCGCTCGTCCTCTTCGTCGTATTGATGGTACTGGGCCTCGTTAGCTTTCGGGGGCTGGCCGTCACCCGTATGCCGAACGTCGATGTACCGATCGTATCAGTGGCAATCACCCAGCCTGGTACCGCGCCATCCGAACTTCAAACCCAGGTAACTAAGTGGGTGGAAGATTCAATTGCCGGCGTCCGCGGCGTTAAACATCTCACCTCCATAATCACCGAAGGATCTTCGGTCACCACCGTCGAATTTCGTTTGGAGGTAAATGCGGACCGTGCGGTCAACGATGTAAAGGATGCGATATCTAGAGTCCGCATCAATCTCCCACGCACCATTGATGAACCTGTGATCAGTCGCGTCGAGATCAGAGGACTACCAATTTTGGTGTACGCGGTGAAGGCGCCCGCGATGACCCCAGCCGAGCTGTCATGGTTCGTCGAGGACAACATTGCCCGCAATTTGCAGGGAGTGAATGGCGTAGGTAGCGTGGAACGCGTTGGCGGCGCCTCCCGCGAAATCCGCGTTGCCCTCAAGCCCGACAGGCTGCTGGCGCTCGCGATTACTGCCGCCGACGTTAACAGACAACTGCGCCTCACATCAGCGGATATGGCGGGCGGACGGGGGGAAGTCGGCGGACGCGAGCAATCGATCCGGACGCTCGCTTCCGCGCGCACCATCGGCGATCTGACGGCTACGTCCATCGTACTGCCAGGCGGCCGCAAAGTCCGTCTCGAAGACCTTGCCGAGGTAGAGGACGCCATAGAGGAACCGCGCACCTTCGCTCGATTCAACGGGGAACCGGTCGTTGCGTTCGCCGTATCTCGCGGTAGCGGTGCTAGCGATGCAGAGGTCGCCGCAGACGTCGAAATGCGTGTGGCCGAATTTCAATCTGAACATCCTGAGATGACGTTTCAAAGGATCGATTCGTCGGTTTCTGCGACCACCGGTAGCTATGAATCTGCCATGCACACCCTGATCGAAGGTGCGATCCTTGCCGTCCTAGTGGTCTTTCTGTTCCTGCGCGACTGGCGAGCTACAGCTATCGCCGCCATCGCGCTGCCACTCTCCGTATTCCCGACGTTCTGGGCCATGGACTTGCTGGGCTTTACGCTCAACAGCGTGAGCCTCCTTGCGATTACACTGGTTACGGGAATACTGGTTGATGATGCCATCGTAGAGATCGAGAACATCGTCCGACATATACGACTGGGAAAGTCACCCTATCGAGCGGCATTGGAAGGGGCCGATGAGATCGGCCTCGCCGTAATTGCCATCACCGCTACACTCATCGCGGTATTTGCACCTGTTTCCTTCATGAGTGGCATAGCCGGACGATACTTTGTTCAGTTCGGTCTGACGATCGCTATATCGGTGTTCATGTCGCTTCTCGTTGCACGGCTTATCACACCAATGCTCGCCGCTTTCTTTTTATGCGATCAGCCGCACCGTCAAGAGCGGGACGGTTGGCTGATGCATGTTTACGGAATGCTCGTCAGTTGGTCCGTGCGGCATCGTCTCATCACACTCTTCGTCGGGCTTGGACTGTTTGCCGCCTCACTCGCGGCGACCAAGTTGTTGCCGTCCGGCTTTGTGCCTAGACAAGACGACGCACGAACGCTCTTCATGGTCGAACTCGCACCCGGCGCGAGACTTGCCGACACCGTCGCTGTCACGGATCGTATCGTCGCTCGCGTAAGATCACTCCCGGAAGTTACATCCGTATTTGTCGAAGGCGGGAGGCAAGCGGGTGGCAAAAAAGAGACGCGGCTCGCGACACTCACGATCAATCTGACGCCCAAGAACGAGCGCTCTCTCAAACAGAATGAAATCGAGAAAGAAATATCAGCTCTCATCGCGAGAGAGCCGGACATCCGGTCTTGGAAGCTCCGTGACAGTGGCCAGCGCGATCTTTCTGTGGTCGTCGCCGGTCCAGACACCGAGGTGGTGACCGACATCGCTTCACGTCTACAGCGGGATATGTCTGCGATCCCTCATCTCATCGCGGTAATGTCGACAGCCCCCCTGAACCGCACAGAGATTCGCATCCGACCAAGAGAGGGTTTGGCAGCAGACCTCGGTGTTTCGACCGATGCAATCGCCGAAACTGTCCGCGTAGGGACGATCGGCGACGTGGGCATGAACTTAGCAAAATTCACTACTGAAGGTCGGCAAATTCCGATCCGCGTTCAACTACCTATCAGCGCGCGAGGATCAATCTCCGGTTTGGCAAACCTTAAGATACCGGCAAAGGACGGGACCGCACTCCCATTGGCTACCGTAGCCGACATAGAACTCGATGAGGGCCCGGGAGCGATCGAACGATACGACCGCACGATTCGCATTGCCGTAGAAGCAAATATGGAGGGTTCGGACGCGTTGGGCTCGCTGCTTCAACAGGTGATGGCCACACCGACCGCACACGATCTTCCGCCTGGCGTGAGTATAAAGCAGAGCGGGGATGCAGAGGTTATGGCGGAGGTCTTCGAGGGGTTCATGCTCGCGATCGGCGCGGGAATCATGATGGTCTATGCCGTCTTGGTGCTGCTGTTCGGATCGTTCCTGCAGCCTCTGACTATTCTCTTTTCTCTTCCGCTGTCGATTGGCGGGGCTATCCTCGGCCTCCTACTGATGAATATGCCAATTTCATTGCCGGTCGTAATTGGACTCCTGATGCTCATGGGATTGGTCACAAAGAATGCAATCATGCTAGTGGATTTCGCGGTCGAAGAGATGCGTAGGGGCATCGATCGAACGACTGCCATCGTAAAAGCCGGGCGTAAGAGAGCACGCCCCATCGTCATGACAACGATCGCAATGGCTGCAGGCATGGTGCCTTCCGCAATGGCGCTTGGCGTAGGCGGTGAATTTCGAGCGCCTATGGCAGTCGCTGTGATAGGTGGCCTGATCGTGTCCACCCTACTCTCTCTCGTATTCGTGCCGACGGTCTTCTTGCTGGTAGATAGCCTAAATCAAACCCTTGTTCACGTATTCGGCCGTTTCGTCGGTAAGCGCGACGAACCCGAAATTTGGATGGAAGGAAGTTAACCGAGTAGATGTTGGCGCCGTGGCCATTAACATTGGATCAAAATGCAGATGGCAGCGGTTGGCCCGCTCTGCACTGACGCAGCGATACTTCGACGCGTTCAGGCAGTATCTGCATGACCGTAGGTGAGCAGACAGTGCCTGTGCGGTGGCGGCGAGCGCAAGCCCCATTTCCGGACCATGATTTCGGCCTGCATCGCAGAGGTCGTCGTAACGCAATTGATCGACATCCTGGTGCGCCCGTCACGCAAAACGAGAGGAGCTGCGATGCCAAGCATGTTGCGCCGCCAAGTTGTATCCGCCAACCAGTCCCCCTCTCCGAGAGGTCTCGCACGGCGAGCTGAATAGCTGCTTCGACGCTGTCCCAATCAGCCGAACGGTCTTCTGCCAGCATCCGCATTACGTCGGCACGCGAAGACACGTCAAGGGCAGCAAGGTGAGATTCACTCCGCTATTTGTGAGTGAAGGCGACGCACAACAGAAGCAGGTCGCGATTAGGCGATCGACCTATTTGTCTAGGGTCTACATCGAGGCTCTCGGTTTAATAGGCAATGCTGTCGCCTTTTATGGGTTGGGTTTCTCGCCACAGGATGAGCCTCTCATCAAACGCCAGAATTGAACGCAAACATCGCCGCGGTGAGCGTATTCAAGAGGATCAAGACCTGATCCATAGAGCTTCGACCATGCTTCGAAAGGCGGGTGTCGAACAGGTACCCTTCTTCGACGCTGAAAGCCCCGGCGCGTGGATCTATTAGCCCTTCATGGATAGTCGGTAAACGACCGCAATCACTGATGCCGCGAAAGGTAGGACAACGACTGGAACTGTATATCGCCAACCAGCTCAGGTGACGCTGATGGACAGTTCGCATTCCCAACCGCACTTGTTTCGGACTGGTCCGCTGATTTGTAATCTCCCCTAAACTTATTTCTACTACGGATCGACCGCAGGCAAAGACGCTTTCTCGCTTCGGACCGCCCCGTCGTCTTTCGATGATCCAAGCCTGACTGAGACTTTCTCAATCAGGTGTGGGGCGAGTTCGGATTTCGCAACGAACACTGGAATCTCTGGATCCGGTTATCTTTTTTGTGATCCTTGTTCGCAATCCAGTCGTTTCTACGAAGCACCTCGTTTAGGCTGATCGCAATATGTCACAGCCGTCTTTACCGGGTCTGATGCGGAGAAAATTATTTTAAGCCCCGATGCGCAATGTGCTGAAGGCGTCATTGCGATCCATGCGAAGCGAGCGGCAGGTGATCAGCATATTCTGTCCGAACAAGGTGCTTCCGACATGAGAGCCGACTCGAACGGTCTGGACGGCCAGCAGCGCAAGCCATGCCCAGAATTCCCACCACTGCCCTTGCCACGTGAAACTCCGCGCGATGAAGTCTGCGATCCAATGGCCCGCTGCGAGCACCACGGCCACAGCGCAGCGGCGTGCAGAGCGCTTGATGCCAAGATGCGAGGCGCCTTCGATATCTCCTGCCTCACCGTATAACCCACAAGAGCCGGACCACGCCGCGATCACGATATAGGTGTCTGGATCATCGCGCAGCGAGAAGAGCACGGCGCAGAAGAAATAGTGTCGCCCATAAGCAGCGAAATCCCAGTTGCTGAATGCGAAGGATAGATTCCGCCAAGTCAACCGCCTGCTAAGAACCAGGCCGCGATCCGGCAACTGTTCGTGGTCAAAAGGACGGCGCCGGCAATCTGCCTCGGATACCGCGCGGCCGGAGGTGACGCTTGGTGGATCAGCGATGCTGAAACACACGGCATAAACCGAAGATCTCCTTACAGGGAGCGTTTGAAGAGGTGGCCGATCTCCCCGATGACGCCGCGGCGGAAGGTCAGCACGCAGACCACAAAGATCACGCCCTGGATCACCGTCACCCACTGGCCGAAACCGGCGAGATATTGCTGCATGGCGATGATGACGAAGGCGCCCACCACCGGCCCGAACAGCGTGCCGAGGCCGCCGACCAGCGTGATCAGCACGATTTCACCGGACATGCTCCAATGCACGTCGGTGAGCGAAGCGTTCTGCGCCACGAACACCTTCAGCGCGCCGGCGAAGCCCGCCAGCGTGCCGGACAGGATATAGGCCAGCAGCTTGTATTGATCGGTCTTGTAGCCCAGCGACACCGCACGCGGCTCGTTCTCACGGATCGCCTTGAGCACCTCGCCGAATGGCGAGTTGATGGCGCGGTAGATGATCAGGAAGCCCAGCGTGAAGCCGGCCAGGACCACGTAATACAGCGTGATCGGCTTCGAGAGATTGAACAGGCCGAACAGTGTGCCCTGCGGAATGCCCTGGATACCGTCTTCACCATGGGTGAACGGCGTCTGCAGATAAACGAAGTACAGGAGCTGCGACAGCGCCAGCGTGATCATGGCGAAGTAGATGCCCTGACGACGAATGGCGATCAGGCCGGTGACGACGCTGAGCGCAGCGGCCGCGACGACACCGACGACGATGCCGAGTTCGGGCGTCAGGCCCCACACTTTCAGCGCATGCGCCGTGCAGTAGCCGGCGGTGCCCAGGAACATCGCGTGGCCGAAGGACAGCAGACCGCCATAGCCGATCAAAAGGTTGAAGGCACAGGCGAGTAGCGCGAAGCAGAGCGCCTGCATCACGAAGAACGGATAGACGCCAGTGAGCGGCACGACCAGCAACAGTGCGGTCATGATCGCAAAGGCGACCATCTCGTCTTTGACTGTGCGGCGGGGTGACGGAATGGCGTTTTCAGTGATCGTTGTCATATCAGGCAGCCCGTCCCGTCAGTCCGGAAGGTTTCACAAGAAGCACCAGCACCATCAGCACGAAGACGACGGTGTTGGAGGCCTCGGGGTAAAAATACTTGGTCAGACCCTCGATGATGCCGAGGGCGAAACCGGTGATGATGGAGCCCATGATCGAGCCCATGCCGCCGATCACGACGACCGCGAACACGACGATGATCAGGTCCGCGCCCATCAGCGGGCGAACCTGGTTGATCGGCGCCGACAGCACGCCGGCGAGTGCCGCGAGACCGACACCGAGACCGTAGGTCAGCGTGATCATCAGCGGCACGTTGATGCCGAAGGCGCGGACAAGCGTGGGGTTTTCGGTGGCGGCGCGCAGATAGGCGCCGAGCCGTGTGCGCTCGATCAGGAACCAGGTCGCGATACAGACGATGAGCGAGAAGATCACCACCCAGCCACGATAGATCGGCAGGAACATGAAGCCGAGATTCATGCCGCCCTTCAGCGCATCCGGGATCGCGTAAGGCAGACCCGACGAGCCGAAATAGTTCTGGAACACGCCCTGGATGATCAGCGCCAGACCGAAGGTCAGCAGCAGGCCATAGAGATGGTCGAGATTGGCGATCCATTTCAGCATGGTGCGTTCCATCACCATGCCGAACAGGCCGACCGCCAGCGGCGCCAGGATCAGCGCCGGCCAGTAGCCGATGCCAGCCAGATTGAGCAGGAAGTATGCCGCAAACGCGCCCATCATATAGACGGCGCCATGGGCGAAATTGATGATGTTCAGCATGCCGAAGATCACGGCGAGGCCGAGACTCAACAGCGCATAGAACGAGCCGTTGATGAGTCCGACCAGCAATTGCGCAGACAAGGCTTGAAGATTGATGGACATGGCCCGTTCAACTCTGATTTTTGGGAGAATGCGGAGCGTTTTGCACTAGACGCCAAGATAGACGTGGAGCTTGTCCATATTCGCCGACAGTTCCGAATTGGCAAAGCCATCGATGATCTTGCCGTGCTCAACGATGTAGTAGCGATCCGCTACCGTGGCCGCGAAACGGAAGTTCTGCTCGACCAGCAGGATGGTGAAGCCCTCCGACTTCAGCCGCGCAATGGTGTGGCCGATCTGCTGGATGATGACGGGCGCCAGCCCCTCGGTTGGCTCGTCCAGCATCAGGAAGCGCGCGCCGGTGCGCAAAATGCGCCCGATCGCCAGCATCTGCTGCTCACCGCCGGAGAGTTTTGTCCCTTGGCTGTTGAGACGCTCTTTCAGATTTGGAAACAGCTCGAAGATCTGATCCAGAGACAACCCGCCCGGCCGGATCGTCGGCGGCAGCATCAGATTCTCTTTCACGTCGAGGCTGGAGAAGATGCCGCGTTCTTCCGGACAGAATGCGATGCCCTGCTTCGCGATCTTGTCCGACGAGGTCTTGATGATCTCGTTGCCTTCGAACTTTATCGAGCCGGTGCGCTTCCCGATGATGCCCATGATGGACTTCAGCGTCGTGGTCTTGCCGGCGCCGTTGCGACCGAGCAGCGTGACGACTTCGCCCGGCTTCACGTTGAAATTGATGCCGTGAAGAATGTGCGACTCGCCATACCAGGCTTCGAGATTCTCGATGCTGAGAATTGGATTGCCAGTTGCTGCAGTCGTTGCCGGTGCGGCCATTGTGATCTCAGCCATGCCCGGCTCCCAGATAAGCTTCCTTGACGCGCTCGTCCTTGGTCAGATCGGCATAGCTGCCTTCCGCAAGAACCTTTCCGCGAGTCAGAACGGTAATGATGTCCGACAGATTGGACACGAC